>CAZFNN010000004.1:0-192373 GCA_964520555.1 uncultured Ignavibacteria bacterium | reverse complement strand
CGGATCATCAGTTTGGCGCCATCCGGCGAGCCGCCGCCGTGCATGCAACCCGGCACGCCCGCGCCGATCGTGGCCCACTCGACCAGCCGGGCGGCTTTCATCCGCGACTCCGCCGAGGCGCGCGCGCGCATATACTTGGCGATCAAGTGGCCGTACTTCGTCGACTTGAAATCCTTGTACGACGGAATGCAGCCGGTCTCGGCAAAACCGCCGGCGATATCCTGCGCAATGCGCGAGGTCTCGTAGGGGAGCGTCGCCACAAGGACTTTGTTGACGTTCGACAGCAGTTGGTCCGAGAACCACGCGCCGGAGGGATGGCGTTTGCCCATCGCCGCAGCGGCGATACCCATGCCGAAAGTGGTCTCGTTGTTGATCTGCATCTGAATGACTTTGTCCTTGAAGACCTTGGAATTGAGCCCGTTGGCGCGCGCGGTCAACAACGCCGCGCCGATCTTGACATCGCCCTGACCGGCGACGCAGCCGCCGATCGCGGCGCGATAGTTGCAGATGAAATTGAGCACCGCGCTCTGTGCGAATTTGCACTCGCCCGCCATAAACACGCGCTCGTTAGGAATGAAGACGTCTTCGAAAAACAAGTACGCCTGCGTGATACCGCCTTCATCGACCGGCGCGTCGAAGCCTTCCTGATATTCGCGGTCATCGCTGGGATGGCGCGTCTCGACGATGGTGAGATTCGGATTGTCGCGCGGGATCACGAAGGAGACGGCGTAGTCTTTGTCTTCCTCTTTGTAACCGGAGCCGGGCAGCACAAAGATCTCATTGGCGGCAGCGATACCGCAGATCATGACTTTGGCACCGCGTACAACGATGCCGTCGGGACGACGCTCGACGATGCGCAGGAACATGTCGGGGTCATCCTGCTCGGAGGGCGCTTTGGCGCGGTCGCCCTTGGGATCGGTGAGGGCGCCGGAGATCGTGATATCGCGCTTCTGCGCATCCAGGAGCCATTCCTTCAGACGGCGGTGGTAGTCGGTCCCGTGCGCCTGATCAACGTCGTAGGTGACGGCGTACATCGCGTTCATCGCCGTCCAGCCGACGCAGCGGCCGCCGGTGCAGGTGCCGGTCTTCTGGAACATCGTCCGTTTCAGCCGGCTGTTGGCCCACATGTCTTCCGGGGACTGAATCAGCGACAGGTAGCGCGAGACCGGTTCGCCGGTCAGATGGGATGCCGTGAGGAAGATGTCGTGATTGGCCGGATCGCCCGAGAGCTTGTAGATTTGCCCATGTCCTTCGACGGTGCGGCGGGTCGCGGGATGGGTGGTGACATCCTCAATCAACTCATCGAATTTGTAGATGTTGGGTCGCATCCGCTTGAGCGATGCGAGGTATTCGTCGTAGGTGCTGATCGCCATGGCTGACTCCTGCGCGCTGAATTGAGCGCAATATCGATCGTTTGCTACAATTTAGCGGATGGCCGCAACTTGGCAAGCCAATGTTGACATTTTAGTATCGGATCAAGCTGAGAGGTACACGAGCACGCCCGGGCAGCGATTAGTGCGCACAAACAAGACGGGGTCGATTGGCATCGACCCCGTCGGACAGCCTGCAATGAGTCAGGCAGTTACTTCATTAGGACCATCTTGCGGGTCTCGGTGAAGTCGCCGGCCCGCATCTTGTAGAGATAGATGCCCGAGGCAACTGCCACGCCGGACTGATCGCGACCATCCCACACGACGGAATGTTCGCCGGGCGCCTGCATGGCGTTGACCAGAGTCCGCACTGTCTGGCCCATGACGTTGACGATCACCAATTCGACATTGGCAACCTCCGGCAGGAAGTACTTAATCGTCGTGGTCGGGTTGAACGGATTCGGATAGTTCTGGCTCAGTTCGAAGCTCTCGGGTAGTACCGATTCGCGTGCCAACTCGCCGTCGCCGATCCATTCGGTGTCCTCATTTACGATGATCGGAGCGGTGACGTATCCGCGCCACTCGACTTCATCAATGTAGACGTCGTCTTGATCATTGGAGGCGTCACACATGAACCGCAACTTGGCATTGGTCGGGAAGGTGTAGCTGGTTCGCGGAATCGTGACGGTTTTCTGATAGAACACGCCGTTACTGAAACCGGTACCGGAGGCGTAGGTCGCCACCGTCTGCCAGGTCGTACCGTTGTAATACTGCACCCAGAAATCTTCGCCCGATTCCATGCTATTGGCGCGGAACCAGAAGGTAACCGTCAGCGTGTTGTAGGCGGTGACGTTATAGCCGAGCGTGTGATAGAATGACGAAGCGGTGCCGCTGTTGTCCTGAATGTCGGCCGAATAGCTGCCTTGATGCGAGTAAGTCGTGCTGCGGGCGCGCGACATATCGGAGCCGCCGTCGGTGTAGCTGCCCAGGCCGGTCTCAAAGTTGTCAAAGGTAATGACGGTATAGGCCGGCGGCGCGGTTACCGTAACGTAACCGGTCTTCACTTCCTGGTCGCTGCCGCAGGAGTTGGTCGCGGTCAGGGTCACCGTGTAGGTTCCCGGCGTGTTGTAGGTGTACACCGGGCTGGTGGCCGTCGAGGTGCCGCCGTCACCGAAGGCCCAGGAATAGCTCAACGGCGTAGTGCCGCTGGACGAATTCGTGAACGTCACGGTGAGCGGTGCGGAGCCGGACAACGGCGTGCCCGAGAACTGCGCGGTCGGAGCCGTGCAGCCGCCGGAGAAGACAGCATTGTAGGCGTTGACGCGTCCGGCGCCGAGCTTGCCGACATAGGAGCTGTTGCAGGAGAGCCCGTAAATGTTGTCAGCGGTGGCATACAGCCGGTCACGGACTTGCACCGCTGTCCAGGTCGGATTGGCCGACCAGATCAAGGCTGCAACGCTGGCAGCAATCGGCGTGGCCATCGAAGTGCCGTCCATCGTGGCAACGTAATCGTTCGCTGCATCAGCATGATCGTGATAGGAGCTGAGAATCGCCACGCCCGGCGCCGAGATTTCGACCCAGGTGCCGTAGCTGGAGAAACTGGCGCGGCAGTCATTCTGATCGGTGGCCGCCACTGCGATAATGTCGGTGCGGGCGGTCATATAGTCGGAGGTCTGATTGTTGGCGTTGCCCGCGGCCTTGAAGATCATCCCCCCGGCATTCAAGAAATATGTAATGGCAGCATCAATCCCGCCGGAGTTCGAAGCGCCCCACGAGCAAGAGGCGATCTTCGCGCCATTGTTGGCGGCATAGTAGAACGCCGAGGCGGCAAAATCCATGCGGACATAGCCGGCTTCCTGTCCCAGATACGACTGGGACCAGCCGATGCGCAGCGGCATAACCTTGACGCCGTTTCCGGTTGGCTGCAGGGTGCCATTGCCCCAGCCGCCGGCGACCGCGCAGCTGGCGTAGCCGTTGTTATTGATCGCGCCGACGTTGCCGGCGCAATGGGTACCGTGGCCGTTGAAGTCGCGCGGATCGTTGTCGGCGGTGGAGCAGTCCTCGCCGCTCCAGCAGCCGGTCAAGCCGGTGACAAAGTCATAGCCGACCCAGTCATCGACGTAGCCGTTGCCGTCATCATCGACGCCGGCCGTGCCGTTCTTTTCGGCCAGATTGATCCAGATATTGCCGTCGGTGCCGCCCGGATTGGTCGAGGAGGCATTCGAGCCGCCCAAATCCTTGTGATAGTAGCGCACGCCCGAGTCCATCACCGCGACAATGATCGATGGGTTACCGGTCTCGACGTCCCAAGCTTCCGGGGCATCAACGTCCTTGTCGCTGGTTTGGTTGAGATGCCACTGTTCCGGATCGTAGAAGCCGTCGTTCGGGGTGGCATAGAGCGTGTGAATGCCGATTGGCTCGACCGACTCGACATCGGGATTGGCGCGGTATTCGGCCATCACCTGCTCCAGATCGTGGCCGCTTTCGAATTTCACGACATAGTAGCGGGACAGGTCGAGTATCTGGCCTTTGACCATGGTGGGTTGCGCGCCGGGGAACTGCGTGCGCAGTTCGGCGACTTCGTATTTGCGACCCAACTCGTCGAGCGCGGCGTTGCCGATCGCCACCAGCCCGAGTGCAGTCCGGGCCTGCGTGATCTTGCCGAGGTCGGCCTTAAATTGCACGACAAATTCATTCGGCACGTAGCCGACGAAATCGGGAACATCCGGCCGCACAATGTTGGCAACTTTGACGTCTGCCAGCGCCAGAGCGGTCAGCGCCAGAAGAATTCCGAGCGCGATAATGAATGACTTCCTCATTGAGATTCCTCTCCTCCACTGTGAGAATCGTGCCATCGATTAAAGACAATGTCATCAATGTTCCGAGAATGTCCAGATGTCTGCCTGCCGCCCCTACGTGCCGTCACCACCTCCTTATGCGCCGTGCCATGCGTTCATCGGCGCGACCGTATGCAGTTGGCCGCGGACGCGACTAAACGACAATAGGCTCATCGACCTTTCGCTCGCCTTGACGTTTGGTGTTCGAATGGACCCGAGACCGGGTTGTGTTTTTGCGTGATTGTAGGCGGATGTAAATATCATGGATAATCCTTGTCAAGTTGTTTTTGTCGACACGGGGAGAGAAAATGAATCAGGGGATCGTCGATCTGAAGATCGGTGAAAACCGCTATGTGCACGACCGAGGAATAACCTATCATGCCGCCGATGTCAACCACACCGCATTTGACCGGGTTGCTGGACACCGCCCTGGCCGCGGCCGGCGCGGCGGCGCCGGTAATCATGCAACATTTCCGCAGCGGCGCGGCCGTCGAGCGCAAGGCGGACGACAGCCCGGTGACGATCGCCGACCGGGAAGCGGAACTGATCGTCAAAGCGGCGATCGCCGCCCGGTTTCCGGATCACGGTTTTCTGGGCGAGGAGTTCGGTGCCGGCGGGGGCGACGGCGGATACGTGTGGATCATCGACCCGATCGACGGTACCCGCAACTTCGTCCGGGGTATACCGCTGTTCGGCACCCAGATTGCGTTGATGCAGGATTCGCGCCTGGTGCTCGGCGTCTCGAACATGCCGGCAATGAACGAGCTGTTGTACGGCGGTGGTGGGGTAGCGTATCTCAACGGTGCGCCGGTGCGGGTGAGTGCGATCGATCGGCTGGCGGAATCGGCGGTTTCGTTTGCCGGACTGAACCGCCGGCGCGGGCCGATTCGTCCCGAGAATCTGATTGCGCTGTTTGACGCCGTCGAACGGGTACGCGGTTTCGGCGACTGCTATCCGTTTCACCTTGTCGCCAGCGGCCGGCTGGAGGCGGTGATTCAGCCGCAGATCAAGATCTGGGATATTGGCGCGCTGGCGGCAATCATCGAAGCCGCCGGCGGACGCTGCACCGACTTGGACGGCAAGCCGATTACCATCGCGACGGACGGTATTCTCGCGAGCAACGGCTTGGTCCACGACGAAATACTCGCGCTGATTCATCGCTGAGTTGGCGCGCCACGCGTATCATTTTCATGATGATTAGTTTTCGCCGGTTTCGCTTTCGTGCGGTCGGCTTGGTCCTCGTCGCAAATTTGGCCTGGGCCGCTCTGGCGTGCTCGCAATCCTCCCAGTCCACTCCCGGCACGGTAGCGGGAATCAAGCTGCCGCCCGGATTCCGCATCAGTGTTTTCGCCGACAACGTGCCCGGTGCGCGCTCATTGGCGCTGTCGCCGTCCGGAACGCTGTTTGTCTCAACCCGCGATCGCGGCGCGATATATGCGGTGGTCGACACCAATCGTGATTTTCGGGCCGACAAGGTGTACACGCTGGCCGAGGATTTGTTCATGCCGAATGGGATCGCCTGGGGCGACGGCAATTTGTATGTCGCGGAAGTCAACCGGGTGATCCGGTTCGATGATATCGAGGCGCACCTGGCCGACCCGCCGGAACCGGTGGTTGTCAACGGCTCGTTGCCTTCGGACGCTGCGCATGGCTGGAAGTTCATTCGTTTTGGCCCGGACGGGAAGCTGTATGTGCCGGTGGGCGCACCGTGCAATGTCTGCGAGCGGGAGGATCAGCGCTACGCGACGATTATGCGGATGAATCCCGACGGCACCGGTCTGGAGGTATTCGCGCGCGGCGTACGCAACACCGTCGGTTTCGACTGGCACCCGACGACCAAGGAGTTGTGGTTTACCGACAACGGCCGTGATATGCTGGGTGACGACATTCCACCAGATGAGTTGAATCGTGCGCCGCAGGCGGGGATGCATTTTGGTTTCCCGTACTGCCATGGCGGTACGATCATCGATCCCGACCTGGGCGCGGGGAAAAACTGCCTGATGTACACGCCGCCAGCGCAACAATTAGGACCGCACGTCGCGGCACTGGGGATGCGCTTTTATACCGGCGCGATGTTTCCGGCCGCCTATCGCAATCAGATCTTCATCGCCGAACACGGCTCATGGAATCGCAGCAAGCCGATCGGCTATCGGGTGACATTAGTGCGCCTACAAGGAGACAAATCGGTGAGTTACGAGGCGTTCGCCGAAGGTTGGCTGCAAGCGGACGGACCGACGGGGCGGCCGGTTGACCTCGAGCAAATGCCGGACGGCTCGCTGCTGCTGTCGGACGATTACGGGGGGAAGATTTACCGGATTACCTACCAACCGTAGCGGGGAGAGGCAAGGGGGTCAAATCACCAACAATGCTGCGGGGTTTGGGGATGCGCAAAAGGGAGAAGCGCCCTACTGCAATTTCTGTAAGAGGCGTTCGATGGCTTGCTGGAGTTGGTTGTCTTCACCCCTGTCAGCGCGAGTGAGATCGAGCGGCACAGCGACATCGGGCGAGACGCCGTGATTCTCCAGATTTTGTCCGGCCAAGGTGAACCAGCCGACGGTTGGGATGCTGAGGGTTGAACCGTCGAGCAAGCGCTGCTTCTCCGTGCCGATCACGGCGCCGTGGGTGGTGACGCCGATGATCTCGCCGACTCCCAGTTCGCGGAATCCCTGGGCGAGAATCTCCGCGTCGGAACTGGTGCGCTCGTCGACGAGCAGAACTACCGATCCGGCAATGGCAAGGGGAGCATCCTCACCGGCCGTGCCAACGCGCGGTTTGTGGGTGATGTACTTTTTGCGCGCGAGCAACTGGAGGAAGCGGTCGTGCTCGGAGCCGCCGCTGTTGCCGCGCAGGTCGACAATCAAGGCTTCCTTGCCGACCGCATAGCGACGAAGGTCTTCCTGGAATAACTCGAGGGCGGCCGCGGTCATCTGCGCGACGCGGACATAGCCGATATGGCCCTTGGAAGCTCCTTCGACGTTTGCGCGAGCCAGCGCACCCTGATAACGCGCCACGATCCGCCGATGCGCTTCCACCGACAGCGGCACCAGGTTGACGCTGCGGGTGATGCCGGTGCGATTGATCAGGTCGATGCGCACTTCGCGGCCGACCGTCCCCAGGAAGGGTCGGAACGGATCGAATTCACCGGCGAGTTTCTGGTTTTCGACGGCGGTGATCTTATCGTATTGACGAATCTGCGAGAGCGTGCTTGCGGCGGGGGAGTCGGCGGGGATTTCGAGCGCGATCAGTCCGGCGGAATTGTCCTGATAGTCGGGAAGCAGGCCGAGCATGCCGGTCTCGGCATGATCGGATTCCGGCAGCCAGAGATCGAGGTGCGAGGATTTCAATTGACCGAACATCTCGCGGATCAGATCGTGCAGATCGCGGATTTCGGTGAGGTGCGGCAATCGCGGGGCGAAACCTTCGCGTGCTGTATTCCAATTCACGTTGTGCAGGCCGGCATCGTAAAACCGCTCCTTCACCACCAGCCAACAATCGTCGAACATCTGACGCAGTTGCTCGGAGCGGCGCGCGGTCAGCTCGACGGAAAAGGGGATCGACTCGAGGTCGCCGGTGGCCAGATCGACCGAGACCAGTCGGCCCGCTGGATCGACGACATAAGCAAGGTGAACGCTGGGGGCCAGGCGTAGCATCTCGGCGCGCTGCGGCAACGTCGCCAAATGATGGGGCGTCGTCGTCTCGATGCCGAGCAGATCGATCGCGCCATCCTGGCTGAGGATTACGAAGTAGTCGGAGGCCGGCGCGAGCCAGACTTCGTGAATATCAGCGGAGACCGTCGCCCGAATGATCCGATGGGTGATGCCTTCGAAGTCGATTTTGAGCGGCGCCGCATGGCCGTTTTGGCTGGGCTGGCTCAAGATGAGTTCGCGACGGCGATACGACGGCTGTTCCGCCAGGGCGCGGTCGAGATAGGCATAGTGCAGATCGCCGTCGGCAATGAAATAGACCAGGCGGCCGTCGGCGGAGAAGCGCGGTGCGAAGTAGTGTCCCGGCATCGGGCTGACGTGCTCGACGGAGCCGCTCTCGCTGTCGCCGATAAAAAGCTCGTTGAGCCAGTCGCCGTTAAGTTGCGTGAAGATGAGATAGCGGCCGTCGGGTGACCAGGCATATTCGCCGATCGGCGATTTGTCGGCGAGAATGCGCTCGGTCAGTTTCTTAATGTCGGCGACGACAAGCTGCGTGCCACCGCGCACGAAAGCGACGCGGGTTTGATCGGGAGAAATCGTCGGTTGCGCCAGCAGGCGTTCCGATTTGAGCAGTTGTTTGACGTGGAAGTCGTGGGCGAGCGCCAAATACGGCTCGGCGGGCTCGTTGGAGCTGATAATCGTCAGTATGCTTGCATCCTGCTCCCGTGTAATCAGCGCCAATTGGGCCGCATCCGCGCTCCAGTCGAGGCCGTGCTCGGTGATGGCGGACCTGGTCAGACGTCGCTGTTGGCCGGACATGAGATCAAGGCAATAGACCTCGCCGGCGATGGCAGCGGCCAATTGCCGGCCGTCGGAGGCGACGGCCAGCTCGGTGATGCCGGAATCCAACTCGGCGCGAAGCTCGTCGTTGATCTTTGCGGTGCTAGGCAAGTCGATCTGCAATTTGCGCCCTTGATTCGTGCGCAGATCGTAGAGATAGATCTCGCCGCCCATTTCATAGGCAATCAGCGTGCCGTCGGCGGACAGACACGGTTGAAAAACATCGAGCCGATGATTGGTCAACTGCACCACAGTGCCGCCGACCAGATTCTTTCGGAAGAGATTGTAGTTGCCGGTGGAATCGGACAGGTAAATCAACTCGGCGCCGGAGGGAACGAGGAAGCCGTTGAGGTCATTGCCGCTGAAGCTGGTGAGCCGCTCGATGGAACCCGACTGCATGTCCTTGAGGAAGAGGTCGCAACCGGCACTGCCGCGATAGCCCTTCTGCCACCAAGGAGTCCAGCCGCGCGTAAAGAGGAGTTTGGTATCGTGGTCGCTGCGGCGTCCGTAACTCGCTTCGATCGTAGTCAGCGGCTTCTCGCGGCCGCCGGAGGCGGGAATCTCCCAGACTTGGTCAAAATCATAGTCGCGGCTGCCGTGAAAGAGCACACGCCGCGAATCGCTGCTCCAGCCGGTGACGATGTCATCGGCAGTATGAGAGGTCAACTGCAATTCGGGGCCGCCGGCAGCGGGAATGACGAAGACATCGAAGTTGCCGTTGCGGTCGGAAGAGAAGGCGATGAACCGGCCGTCAGGTGACCACGAGGGGTGGCCGTCATAGCCGACGTGAACGGTGAGGCGTCCAGCGCGGCCGCCTTGCGAGCTGACGATCCACAGGTCACCTTGAAACCCAAAGCAGACAGAGCGGCCATCAGGCGACGGCGCAGGCTGGCGCAGGTAGAGCGCTTGCCCGACGACTGTCGGCGCAAACGCGGACAGCATCAGGAGGAAGAGGACGTTTCTAAGTGACTTTACGACCAAGAGTTAACTCCACACCGGTACGGCCCGTCGTGACCGCACCAATTTGACGCGGCAGTTGGCTAAATGCAAAATCTTTTTGGCGTCTTTTTGTAGCTTCGGAGCAAAGGTAGTTGATCTTAACCAAAGAACTTCGCGCGCTGTAACTTAGGCTAATAAATCCGATGCCGATCTAATAGTTGACTGTCGCTGCGAAGGCCCTATTATACCGGGTGTTTTGACGTAGGACAGGGAAACGGGAGAGTCATGATCAAGTGCGAAAAGAATCGAGCCGTCCTGTGCGATATGGACGGCGTGATCATCTGGGATAACAACCTGATCGAAGGGGCCAAGGGATTCGTCGAATCGCTGATTGAGCAGGAGATTCCGTTTCTCTTCATTACGAATTACCCATCCTTGACGCCGTCCGACTTGAGTCACCGGGTTCGCAAGGCCGGATTAGATGTTCCGGCAGAGCATTTTTACACATCGGCGATGGCGACGGCGGCATTCCTGGAAAGTCAGGGTGCCGGTGACAAAGTTTTTGTGATCGGCGAAGGGGCGCTGACGCACGCCCTGTACGAACACGGATTCAAGATGACGGAGCAGGATCCGGATTTCGTCGTTCTGGGAGAGACCCGGTCTTACAACTTTGAGATGATTGAGAAGGCGATCAGACTAATACGTCATGGTGCCCGGTTTATTGCGACTAATCCCGACGTTTCCGGACCCTCCGGCTTCCCGAGTTGCGGGGCTCTGGCTGCCCCGATTGAGAGGGTAACTCATCGTAAACCGTTCTACATCGGCAAGCCGAATCCATACATGATGCGTGCGGCGCTACGCCAGTTGGGAGCACATTCGGAGACGACGATCATGATCGGAGATAATATGGAGACCGACATCATCGCCGGCATCCAGTCGGGACTGGACACGATATTGGTGTTGTCGGGTGTTACAACTGCTGACGACATAGACGGTTATCCATATCGTCCGAACTACACTTACGCCAACGTCGGCGAGATTACCTCGATATAGTTAAGTCTCCCGATATGTAGCTTGTGACGAGATGAACTTGCACCAAAGCGGGGCAATTGCGCGGGGCATTTGCGGAATAACCAATAATTCCAACTAATTCGATCGTAAATTCCGAGCGGAATTAGCAGAAATCTCGATGAATATGTCGAATTATTGAGGTCTTATTTCTAAAGTTTGTGATAGTTTTCACGATAAAATACAACAAGATGGATAAAGCCGACAATTTCATAATACTTTTTTATTGACACGATCTCGTCGCACCGACTTTATTGCAGATCATAAACAAGAGAACTTTGTGACAGATTTCACATACAGGACGTTCGCGAATCTGTTTCATGAAAATGGACTTTTTTACTTACCAACGGGGTTAATATGAATAGAAGACTGAAGAAACCCGCCCCCATCCTGATCGTCATATCGCTGCTGGGCTTGTTCGGTGCGCTCCTGGCAACCGTTCCGCTGACCGCGGAGGGAACCACGAGTGCGTCGAATGAGGCTTGCCTCGAGTGTCATCAGGACATGGCGGACAATCTTCTCGGATCAAGACACGCGCTTCCCGCAGCGGGTGCTCGCGGCATCACGGTTTCCTGTGTCGGGTGTCACGGCGGCTATGAGACGCACTTGGATGATCCGGAAGCCAACAAGCCGGTGGTGCCAAGCAAGCTGCCGTTTGCCGAGCAGGCGAATGCCTGCGCCTCGTGCCACCAGAACGAGCATCAGGCTCTGATGGTGACGACCGATCCGCACGGCCGCGCCGGGCTGGATTGTGCAAGTTGCCATTCGATTCACGGGAATGAGAATGCGGCGCTGGTGAAGGATGACAGCGAAAATTACTGTCTCGGCTGCCATCAAACGGTCGGCGCCCAGTTCAGCGCGCGCTCGGCGCATCCGCTGCACGAAGGCAGCGTGGCGTGTGCCGACTGCCACCCGATGAATAGCCGCCAGGATATGCAGTTGGTCAAGGGGTTCGACTGGACGTGCCAGAACTGCCACTCGGATGTGGCGGGGCCGCACGTCTACGAGCATCCGGTCAACTACAACCACCTGGTCGACGGCGGCGGCTGCGTGGAGTGCCACAGTCCGCACGGTTCGCCGAATGAGCGCCTCCTGTTGCAGCCCGGCAACGGTGTCTGCATTCAGTGCCACGGTGTGCCGCCCGGCCATCGCGTTGCCCATTCCGGCATGGCGGTCAAGATCGACTGCGTGAATTGCCACACGCAATTCCACGGTTCGAACGACAACAAGCTGTTTCTTGACCCGATGCTGACGACCACCCTTTACGCCAACTGCTACGCCTCCGGTTGTCACGACAACCTGAAGCACTAAGGAGGGAGAGAATGAAACTGAAGTTATCGTTTCTGTTGGGCGCCCTCCTGATGCTGGCGGCAGTGGCCGTTGCGGCTACCGGCTCCGGCGAGGTGCGCGTCGGCTACGTCTATCTGGATGAAGAGGGCAACCAGTCGGTTCACCATCCGACATTCAATCTGTACGAAGGTCCGACGATTTCGCTCGACGGCTTCCGTTATCGCTTTGACAATGGCATGCAGGTGCGGGCGGATCTGAAGAACATCATCATGAACAATCGCAATCTGAGCGCGTCGCTGGCCAAGCCGGGGCAGTTCGATTTGCGGGTGGGTCATGATCAGTTCCGGCGGATCTACAATTTCAACGGTACCAGCTTCACGCGGCGGCATCAGGAACATGCCAACTTGCGCGTGACGCCGGTGGAGTATGTGACGCTATTCGGCGGACTTTTGATGATGGAACGAACCGGCACGACGACCGACCTGTTCAATCCGAAGCCGGATCCGACCGAGGTCAATGTCGACTACAAGCGCACCTACTACAACTTCGGCGCGCAGTTCAATTATAAGGGTTCGATGGTGCTGGGTGAGTACCGCGGCGATCAGTACACCGACAACAACGATGTTCAGCGCGACCAGAAGCGGGCAGAATACCGGTTCAGCGGCATTCTTGCCTGCCCGAAGTATGATTTCTTCAAGTTGATCGGCGGCTTCCGGCACTTCGAGACGAAGTTTGACCAGAGTGATTTCACGATCAGCAACAACCGCGGCTACGGCGGCGGCGTGCTGAATCTGCCGCAGAATATCAGCCTGAAGTATATCGGCATCCTCGACCGCACGTCATCGGATTCCGATTTCGTCGCGACCGACAACATGACGCACGCGGGGTATGCCTCGTATGACTACCTGCGCCGGTTCGGCCTGACGGTCGGATATCAGTACGACGTCAACGACGATTTCGAGGACGAAGTGCGTGGCAATTCGCTGTTCTTCAGCGGCTGGGGCAAGCCGGTGCCGGAGGTGGAAGTCCGTTACCAGTTTGGTAATCGCAAGGAAGAAGTGGAAGACGGCGTGCGGCTGCTGGGGGACGAGGAACGCAACCGGCACGCGTTTTCGGTGAAGTATCGTCCCGAGAAGATCGGCACATTCGGCTACAAGATGACGAGCGTGATTCGCAAGAACGACCAGCTCGGCACCAAGGCCGACATGTACCGCTATGCCGTTGATGCGGTGATTACCGCGACGGAGTATGCCACGCTGAACGCGGCGTACGTGCACTCGGCGGGGACCTACGAAAACCTGACCCGGAACTTCGAGTTCCAGGATCATCTGGTCTCCGGCGATATCACCAGCCAGGAGTACAAGGGCGGGACGGTGAGCTTCGGCGCGCTCTATTACAAGAGCAAGCGCGATCTCAACGTCGAGCACTTCAATATTCGGATTGCGGCGGCGCTGCGGTTCTATCAGGACTACCGCTGCGAAGTCGAATATAATGCTTACAATTTCGATGATCTGTCGGTGTACGAGGATTACTACACCGGCAATGTGGTAGAAGTTAGTTTGATTAAAGGATTATCCTTTTAGGAGGTTAGTATGAGGATCCTGAAAGCACTAATCATTGTCGCCCTCGTTCTGGCGATGGCGTTGATCGCAGGATGCGAGCGCAAAATCGTTAACGAAATTGCCAGCAACGACCAGAGCCTGAACGGTTGTTTTGCCTGCCACGGCGAGACCAGCTTTGACGGCGCGTTGCTGCAAGCGCGCGGCGAGTGGGAAAATTCGCTGCATGCTTCGGGCACGAGCATTGACTACACCAATCGCCCCGGCTCCGATTGCCAGCAGTGCCATAACCACCAGGGCTTCCTGGATTGGATCGGCACTGGTGAAGAAGACTCGCTGGCCCAATCGACCGTGAGTTCGATTCATTGTTTCACGTGCCATGCTCCGCATGAACGAGGCGATCTGACGCTGCGTATCGATGAGCCGTACACGTTGAAGAACGGAGTTGTGTTTGATCATGGCCAGGCGAATTTGTGCGTGCAGTGTCACCACACCCGCACTTCGATGACGGCTGACCTTGGCGCTGGTCCGACCAAGGGTGTCAATAATCGTTTTGGCCCGCACCACGGGCCGCAAGGCGATATGGTTCAAGGAACTCACGCGTACACCTTTGGGGGCGCTGCCTATCCAAGCACTGAGCACGCAAGTATTGTTCGCGATGCTTGTGTCGGCTGCCACATGGGCAATCCCTCGCAACATGACGGCTACAATGTCGGCGGGCACAGTTTCAACATGCGCTTTGAGGCTCATGACGGGACTGAATACACTCTGGTTGGAACTTGCGCGACTCAAGGCTGTCACAACGAGGCTGACGAGTATGGTCCACAACCGCAAGGTCAGCCGGCCATTACCGATTTCGACGACTGGGAATTGCGGGATCTTAACGGCGATGGCATTACCGAGGGCATTCAAACCGAGTTTGACCTGCTGCACGACTCGCTGGGAACCCTTTTGGTGGCTCAGGGTGCATTACGTGAAGACTTCGCCCAAATAACGGCCACGCTTCCAGTAGCCGTTGCCGGCGCGCTATACAACTGGGTAATCTACAAAGAGGATCGTTCGCGGGGCATGCACAACGCGAAGTTCTTTGAAGCGATGCTAAACCGTTCGATCGAGTACTTGAACGACAACCCGCCCGGGGCCGTCAGCAAGAACGGACTGGCGGAGTTGGACAACTGATTTAGCCGACGTCTTAGGGCAATCATCAATAGCCTCCGGGTCAACCGACCCGGAGGTTATTTGTTGTCGGTGGTTCTGGAGTGGTTGAGCTGACCGTCGGGTCACACCCCGCGCGGCGGAGTTACGGCGGGACGAAAATTCACCCTCTCCCCCGACCCGCCTCCCTAACAGGGAGAGGGGGAGAAAACGCGCTGGAGTCACTCCAGCGGCAGAGCACGCTTCTCGACCAGGCGCGCGACCGGATAGAGGTTCAGGCGCTCGTCCCAGTAAGGGGAACGTTGGTAAAAGAAATCGAGTCGCTGCTCAGGACTGGCTGCGAAGGCAGAGTCGGAGGCCAGCCGCGTTTCAAACTCGAGGCGAAGCAGCGTATCGGCCTCCAACATCTGCGGGGCGATCTGCTCGATAATGTAGCCCTCGGCGTATTCTTTCTGCTCAAATACGGCGCTGAAGAATCCCCAGCTCAAGAAAGAATCGGGGGCTTTCGGTTCCAACAGGTGCGCGGCGACGCGACTGGTGCGCTGATTCATCACCACCACCGCTGTACCGGCGGGGAAGGTCTGAGTCTGCCGGAAGAGCTGCGTGTGACAGCCGACGCGCAAGCGGCCTTCGAAGGACACAGAATCGTAATTGCGATCGGTCAGGCGGTAGAGTTCGACCGGCAATTCGATTGCCTCGCGGAGGCGATTGACGGCGATACCGTGCCATTGCAAGCGGGCGATAACATCCGACCACTCTTGTGGAATCAGGTAGGCATACGGAATCAGCACCGAGTCGCGTGTGGCCTGTTGGTCGAACAATGGCAGTTTGTAGGTCCGGCGCCGCTGCCCCCAGACGACTTTCTTGCTGCCGGAGATGGGGGAATCCTCGTAGCGATATTCGACGCCGAAGAAATCGATCATCGTGCTGTCCTTGGTGCGCCTGAAGTCGATCGGGAGATAGCTGCCGACAAGCGTTTCAGCGGATAGACGATCGCTTTCGGTGACAGCGCGCTTGAGGGCGGTGGCGTTGTCGCTGCAATAGCGGATCAGATGACGCAGAAACTCGTAAGTTGAGCGGACGCGGTCGCGATACGGTTTGAGCATGTGAGTTTCGATCAGCATGAACGGGCGGTTCTGGATAGCGCCGTAGCCGTTGGAAAAGCGCGGCGGGAAGGCGTAGGTGCCGATGCCGCGCGCGTAGTCGTGACCGTGGAGCGGCTGGACATAGGGGATCAGCGGAAACTGCGACTCGGTCATCTTTTGCTTGATAAACGGGAGGAATTGTCTATCGATCCAGCGCGAAAGCGGCGGAGCAACGCCGGGATGAGTTTCGATCGCATAGCTGATAGTGTACTGGTAATCGGCGCCGTCGGTCGTGTGAATGTCGGTGAGGAAATCGGGGCGCCATTTGTTGAAGAGGGCGAGCCAGGCCTGCATCTCGGGGGCATCAGCTTTCATGAAATCGCGGTTGAGGTTGAGATTGGTGGCGGTAGTGCGCCAACCCATTTCGCGCGGGCCGTTCTGGTTGATGCGGTTGGAGGGACCGAACCGCTCGTGGGCATCGACGGAGAAGATCGGGATGAAGAGGATCACGACGCTGTCGTAGGCATCGGAGAACTTGTTATAGATCAGAAAATCGCGGAGCAACGTGAGGCCGGCATCTTTGCCTTCAATTTCACCGGAGTGGATACCGCCCTGGATCAGGATGATTGCCTTGGCCTGAGTCCGCGGGCCGGCGGGATCGAATTCACGGTCCTTGTCAATGATCAGCAGCGGGAGTTTGCGGCCCTGCGGCGAGGTACCGAAATCGGTGAAGAGCGCATACGGGGAGTAGTCATCCAGCTTCCGGCAGAAGTCGACGGTCTGCTGATAGCGGGGGGTTTCAACGTAACCGGACTTTTCGTAGTCGGTGAGCCACTCCTGCGCGGCGGCGACGCCGGCAAGGGTGGCGATCCAGAAAAGAGAGAGAATCAAACTCCTGTACATGAGGACGTCTCCACGATAGATTGTGTGCTCGAAAAATAATCGGATGAAGTGACGGCAGCAATGGAGAAACGAAAGAAACGACGCGGGCACAGGACGGCGGCGATCTTCCTGAACGGAGCGTACCCGACCGAGCATCTGGATTTCTACCGCCAGGCGGTCAGCCGGGCGGAAGAGGAGCGGATCGTAATTGCGGTGGACGGCGCGCTGGCGCTGTTTGCCAAGCTGGATTTGCGGCCGCAGGTGGTTCTTGGGGACTTCGACTCGGTTGATCCGGCGGTGCTGGCGCAATTCGACGACTGCGAGCGGGTGGAGTATCCGCGCAACAAGGACGCGACCGACGGCGAGTTAGCGGTGCGCTATGCGCTGGAACACGACTGCCGTCAGATTGAGATTTACGGCGCGATTGACACAAGCTTTGAGACCGATCAAATGCTGGCGAATATCTTCTTGCTCGACTTGATCCTGCGCGCCGGCAGTTCACTGAAGCCGCCGCCGTCTGGCGAATTGCTCGACCATCGACAGCGAATCTGGCTCCGGTCGGAGGGGACGATTCAGTTTGCGGGCAAGTCGGGCGAACAGTTTTCGGTGATTCCGTTGAGTAACAAGGTGCGGCTGTCGATCGAAGGGGCGAAGTGGAACCTCAAAAACAAGACTGTCTATCGCGGTGAAAGCTGGACATTGCGCAACGAGATGGTCGGCGACGAGGTAAAGATGTCCCTGCGCGGCACGGCGATTGTAATCCACCGAAAGAGCTAACGCGCTTTCGTTCCGGCGGACGGGAGCGGGCGGTGGACTTGCTCCGCCGCCCATGTCGGTTCGTTACCAGCCCATTCGTTGCCGCAAGTCGGTGATCGACTTGACGTGCTTTTCGCCGTGCGCGGCGTAGATTTCCAGAAGTCGCTGCAAAGATACCTCACCGTTTTCAGGATGATAAGCCGTCCGGCTCCAGCCGGTTTCGGGCACGGTTTCGAGCAGATTAGCCCAGCGCTCGTGCAGGCCGAAGAGGATATTGAGCGAGGATTCGACCGGGTAGGCGTTGGCCTCGCGGGTGCGCGCCCAGTCGTCCTGATTGTAGGGTTTCAAAGTGGGGTGATTCTCGGTCATGATGAGTTTCATGCGGACAAAGGCATTCATGTGGGAATCGGCGAGGTGGTGAATCACCTGGCGGACGGTCCACTTGCCTTCACCATAGGCGGTGTTGAGTTGGTCGTCATTGAGGCCTTTGACGGCAGCATGGGCCTGTGCCGGCAAGCGGCGGATTTGGTCAATCATCTGGCGGCGATCGGTAAGGGTTACCATCGGATCGTTCTCCTGATCGGGTTATTTTTTCTTTCCGGCTTTGCGTTTGGTCGCGGCCGCGAGCGCGCGGGCCGTCCAGTCGCGCAGCAGTTGGTCATCTTCGATCACGTGCTCGGGAACGGAGTAGTACTTCATGGCATAGGAATCCTCGCCGAAAGGACGAAACGGCAGCATTCCTTCGGCCTCAAACTCCGGTCGATTGCGATTGTCGACTTTGAAAAACAACGTGTCATCGTCGATTAACGCGAAGAACGTAGCGCCGGAGTAGATGCCGACGCCTCCGAACATGCGGCGCGCCGTCACCGAGCCGACGGTCGCCAGCCGTTCGAGGATATACTCCAAATAACTGTTACTAACCGCCATTTGTGCCTGCCCAGAAAGTGTTGTATACGTATTTGACGGGCGAAATGGAGATTCATAAAATCGTAAAAATAACTCCGCGTTGACGAGTTTTTGGCAGATCACAGTGGTAACGCTTGAGCGACGAACTTTCTTCGCCGGCAGGGCGCTACGGTCGATACGACGCGAAGGGTTTTCGGTGAACAGCAGCGGCCTAAAAGTCAAAGCCGAGATTGAGATAGAGATTCGGGTCGGTCCCGTCGGCACCGCCATAAGAGACGGAGAGCGGACCGACCGGGGTGTCTAGGGAAAGAGTGGCGCCAAAGCCGTGGCGCAACTGGTTGAAGCGCACGTTCTCCAGGCTGGAGAAGACATCGCCCACATCGTAGCGGCCGGAGAGATAGAAGCTATAGACCGGACCGAGGCGGAGTTCGAGATTGTGAAGGAAGTACTTGTCGCCGGCGAGTTGGTCGGTCTCGTAACCGTAGAAGGTGCGGGTGCCGCCGAGGTAAAAGCGATCGTAAACCGGGAGGATATCCTGCGAGAGACCGATGGCGACGCGCGGATGGAGCACGAGTTTGCGGCCGAAGCGTTGAAAGGTTTCGGCAGTTGCCTCGAGCCGGGTGAAGACCTCGTCCGCGCCCAGGACGTCGCTGGCGATCTCGGCGGCGGCCTCGACTGCCTGGCCGCGCGTCGGGAAGGTGAAACGATCCTTGGTGTCGTAGTGGATGCTGGCAATCAGCGAGGCGACGCGGCGTTCCGAGACCGGGCCAGCGGGGGGATTAGTGAAGCGAATCTGCTCGTACCGGGCAATTGCCTCCACTAATCCGAGTTTCAGAAGCTGCTGGCCGACGCCGACCTGCGCCCCCCAACGTTTGTCGGTCCGGTGGGAGATGCGATCATCACCGATGAACTGCCCGATTTTGTTATTCGCGTAGAAGCCTTGAATGCGATAGGTGAGGAATGTGCGAAAGATGCGATCGGCGCGCAATTGCAGTTGATACAGCTTGCGGCGTTCCGAGAAGCGGGCGTAAGCGGTGATTTCCTGGCCGGTGCCGAAAAGGTTGGCATAACCCAACTTGACAAAGGCCTCGGGGTGGAAGTCCTCGTGGTAGCGGGCGCCGAGGCGGGCGAAGGTGAATTTGTTCTCCTTGACGATGATCGTGACTTTGACGCCGCCCGATTGGTCCTCCAGACGGAGATTGACGTTGTCGTAGAGGCCGGAGTTGTAGATTTCCTGCACGCCGCGGAGGGCCCTGGGTTTGCTGTAGAAATCGCCGATCTGAAGCGGGAAGTAGCTGGCGGCGACCCAGGAGCGCGTGGCGGAGTTGCCTTCGACGGCAAGTGCAACGATCTGGCCTTCGTCGAGAATAATGGTCAGTTCCGCACGGGCGGTATCGAGCCAGGCACCCTTAACCTGGGCCAGGTCGTAGCCGCCAGCGCGGTAGTGGGAGAACAGGAGGCCGTAGAGTTCGGTAACCTGCGCCAAGGTCTCGATCTTACGATCGTCAAGTCTGCCGATGCGCCGCAATGTCGAGTCGGGAAAGACGCGATTGCCTTCAAAGTTGACGTGCGCGATAACGGGAAAGCGAGTGAACTCGACACGCAAGACGGTGTCGGGAGAGGCCGTGACTTGCCAGTCGAGCGAGGCAAAAGCTCCGGTCCTGAACAACTGGTGTAACGCCTCGGCGATATCACCGCCAGTCAGAGGAGCGTCAGTGAGCCGAGCCAGGAGACCGGAGATGTCCGGGTTGAGTGCACCGGTAGCGCGGTCAATCGCCTCCACGCGCGCGATGCGGACGGGGATCGAGCCCTTGTCGTGTTGCGCGAGTTTGTGCGTGAGCGAATCGCAGGCCGCCAGCGCAGCGTCGTAACCCTGGGCGATCGCTTCAGAACTGTGGCGAAAGTCGGTAGCGCTGATGTCATGCAAATCCGGCGCGACGACAAAGTCCGCTTGCGCCAACAGTTGTTCGCGGGTGGCGGCGGAGAGGATGGTCGTGGTTTGATTGGCGATGTCGACCGGATCAAGAATCTTCTCCTTGGGGAGCAAGTCGGAGGTCGTGTTGACCGCGATGACGAAATCGGCGCCGATTTGGCGGGCAGCCGCGGTTGGGATCGGCTCGAGAAGACCACCGTCCATCAGCAGTTGGTTGCCGCGTTCGAGGGGAGTGAACGCGAGCGGGACGCCCATGGTGGCGCGGAGAGCCTCGACGAGCGAGCCATCGGTAAAGACGATGCGTTCGCCGGCGACGAGGTCGACGGCGACGATGGCGAGGCGGCGTTCGAGGTTGGCGAAATTGCCGCCGGAGAAATAGCCGGAGGTCTGGGTCAGGTCGCTCAGGACATTGACAAGTTTTTGGCCGGTACTAAGCGCAGTCGGGATCTGCGGATTCCAGCGGTCAAAGCGAATCGAGAGCAGGGCGCCCTCCGTCTCGGCGCGGCGGGTAAAGAGCAGCGAAGTGCGGCGTGGTCGATCGGAGAAGAAGCTGCTCCAGTCGATCTGGAGAGCCTCGTGCTCGATTTCCTGCGGCGACATGCCGGCCGCATAGAGACCGCCGATAATGCCGCCCATGGAAGTGCCGGCGACAATATCGACATCGATGCCCATTTCTTCGAGGGCCTTGAGCACTCCGATATGGGCAAAGCCGCGTGCTCCGCCGCCGGAGAGGGCAACGCCGATGCGGAATCCACGGACGTTTTGGTTGAGTGACTGGCGGATCGCTTTGGGGGTCAGATCATCTAGGTGGAGGCGAAGACTACCCGCCAGGAGAGCGTTGGTCGCCAGCAATGAGACAGCGATTATCAAGAAGAGCCCGAGACGACGCATCAACGGAAGTAATTGAACCGGAATCGTCAGAGCAAGCGCATTTCGTTTGACCTGTCAGCGACGGAGTTCTATCATGCCGTTGTGTTGGAACTTACGGCAGCGCGTGAGAAGGAGGTGCGGGCGTTATTGTCGCCGCATTCCCGCAAAAAGAGCTCGAAGCTTTTGATCGAGGGAACCCGGGCAGTGGCGACGATGCTGGCGACGGGGATCATGCCCGATTATGTTATTTGTTGTCCGACTCTTCTGACGACAGCGGGAAAGAAGTTTCTGGCGGAACATCCAGGAGCGATGGTTTACGAATGCGGGGCCCGGCGCTTTGCAACCTTCAGCGAGACAGAGCACTCGCAGGGGATTCTGGCGGTAGCGGATCGGGAGGCACTGCCGGCGGGCGAGCCGTTCTGGCCGCGGGCGAAGTTCGTACTCTACCTGGACGGACTTGCCGATCCGGGGAATTTGGGGACAATCTTGCGAACGGCGGCGGCGTTTAATGTCGATCTGGTGGCGTTGTCGCCCGGGTCGGCGGATGTCTGCAGCCCAAAGGTGCTGCGGGCCTCAGCCGGTGCGGTGTTTTTGCAGCCGACGATTCGCGGGATATCGCCGGAAACTTTGTTTGGCAAATTGAAGTCCAATAGTATAGCATTGTACGGTGCGGCTGCTGATGCTCCAGCAAGGCTGGAAGATCTGGCGCCGAGCGGGAAGGTCTGCCTGGCGATCGGTTCGGAAGCGACCGGGCTAAGCGACTCACTGCGAAAGGCTTGTGACAAAGTTTTTGCGATTCGGACTTCGAGTCGGATCGAGTCGCTGAATGCGGCGGTGGCGGCAGCGATCGCCATGAGCCAACTTGCCTCCGCGCTCAAAACTGTTTGAAACGGAATCAGTTAGGAACTCGTATCGAATAGCGATGACAAAATCGGTGATCGGATCGGTAATGGCGGTGCTGGTGGTCGGACTTACGATTCCTCTGGCAGCGCAACGCCTGACACAAGTCAGCAACGAGAAGTTCGAGAGTGCCCCGATTGTCAAGACCTTCGGAGTCGCCGGCACGGAGAATCTGTCGTTCACGGCCTCATCGTACTTGATCGGCTCCTTGAAAGTGGAGGCGACGAATCGCAGTGATGTGCGCGTGGTGATCCGGCAGCAATTCAAGGCGGATTCGCGTGAGGAAGCGGAGCAGTTTGCCGACTACCTGAACATCGCGTTCGAGGACCTGGAGAATGAGTTTGCGATATCGGCCGAGACGCGTTCGTCGCCGCCGTGGCGCGGTTCGAACTCCTCGGCGGGAGTGACGGTCGAAATTGAGGCTCCGGCCGCAGCGAATCTGAAGATCTTCGCGCGGACGTCAAACTTCGGCATCGACATCGACGGACCGTTTGCGACTGTCGATATCAGCAACAATTTCGGCGATGTTCGCCTGCGGGAGATCTCCAACAAAGTCAACGTGACCTGCGACAACGGCGCCGTGACCGTGGTCGATTGCACCGGGCCGACGAAAGTAACGACAACCAACCGGCCGCTTGTTTTGCGCAACATCGACGCGCAACTGGGAACGATTCGGCTGCGCAACGAAAACGGCCGGATCGAGATGGATTCGATCCGGGGCGAGGTTGATGCGCGCACCGAATTCGCGCAGATCCAGGCGGCCAACATCCGGCTGGAGTCGGGGCGCTCGACGCTGGCTACCGATAATTCGAATATTCGGCTCGACCTGGCGTCGCTGAACGGCGATCTGATTGTGCGCAACGAGAACGGCAAGATCGACATGACGCTGCCGACGACGGTCTCAGCGGGGCTGTTCCTGCACGCCGAAGAGGGCGGGCGAATCTACACGCGCGACCTGCCGGTCCGGGTCAATCGTGTGAATCGGACGGTGCTCGAGGGCGAAGTCGGATCGGGGCAGAACAAAATCGAGATTGACATGGCGGGAGTTGGCACGATAACTTTGGAAGGAATGGACTCAAACCGACTCTCCAACCGGTAAGCCTGCCGCTATCGCAACCGGGAAAGGCCCACCTTGTTTATCCGCGTAATTTTCTGTGTACTCCTCGCGCTCAGTCTTGCTGCCGGCGCCGAGGCTGCCAATCTGCCCCTGACCCTGAGCCTACCGCTTCCCGACGTGCCGCAAGCGGCGACGCTGGGGGTGGAATCGGTGATTCTCAATCCGGCGGCGCTATACATCAATCGGGCGTTGGCGCTGAATTACTATCGGGGTTTCGGCGAGGACGATTTTGATGGAGATAATGCCATACTGGTTGCGGGTTACGGATTTGGCTTTGGTTATCAGAGGCTGAAACTCGATCTGCCCGACGAGGTGTCGCGCTACGATTTCGCCGTATCGAGCCGCGTCGTAGAGAATCTCTACAGCGGATTGAGTTACACTTACTACAAGAGCGATTGGGCGCCGATCAACAGGGCGCACGCCTGGAATGCTTCGCTGCTCTATCACGCCAACCGGCAGGTCGCACTGTCGCTGCAGGCGCGCAATTTCAACAAGCAGAAATTCGACGGTCGGGAGAGTTCGATCGCGTATCTGCTGGGAGCGGCGATGCGACCGTTCGGCGAGACGCTGACCCTGGGGGCGGACGTGACGCTGCACGGCAGTCAACGTCTCGATGAAGCGACCTGGCACTTGAGCGCGCGCTTCAAGTGGCGGCCGGGGTTGTCGCTTTATGGCGGCATTGATGACGAAGGATTTTTCGGCACGGGGCTGGAGTTCACGTTCGGGAGCGTGCTGGTCGGAGGCGAAAGCTTCTTTAATGACGAAGCCGACTACAGGCGTTCGACGGTTTACGCCGGAATCTCTGGCGCGCAGCGCGAGCAGGTGATCAAGCATACACATTCGGTGCTGCAGATCGACGTCAGCGGTGAGATGCCGGAAGAGGTGGTCAAGCCGTTCTTGTTCGGACGCGGGCCGGCGACGATGTACCAGCGGCTGGAGAAGATCCGGCAGGCGGCGGCGGATCCACAGGTGCGGGGCTTGCTGGTGACGATTCGCAGTCCGCGAATCGGCTGGGGACGGATCGCCGATTTCCGCGCAGCGCTGCACGATTTTCGCAAGACCGGCAAGCCGGTGATTGCCTATCTCGGGACGGGCGTCGGCAACGGTGGTTATTATCTGGCTTCGGCGGCGGACAAGATCTACATGCTGCCGGTTGATGCACTGAATTTGACCGGCTTGCGCGCGGAAGTGACATTTTACACCGGACTAATGGAGAAACTGGGGATTGGCGCGGAGGTTGAGAAGTCAGGGAAGTACAAGAACGCCCCCGACGTGTTTACTGATACGACGTTGAGTCCGTACTATCGCGAGACACTGGAAACGTTGCTCGATGATCTGTACGAGCAGATGCTGGCGGACATCGCGCAGGAGCGGGGGATCACCACGGAGCACCTGCGCGCGATCATCGACGAGGGGCCGTTCACATCGACGCAGGCGGAATCGTTGCGCCTGGTGGATGGACGCTTCTACCCGCACGAGCTGGAGAACAAAATTGCCGAATTCTACGGCGCCCATTACGGCGTGATGCCGGCGGGAAAGTATCGCAACCGGCCGCAGTTTCGGGAGAGGTTCGGCGAACCACCGCAGATCGCCCTGATCGCGGTGGAGGGGGGCATCGTCAAGGGTAGTTCCGGGTATGATTACGTTGAGGGCAACACCGCGGGCGCCGGGACGATTGCGGGCGCGATTCGGGCGGCCCGGACGAATCCAGCGATCGCAGCGATCGTGATGCGGATGAACACGCCGGGCGGAGATGCGATTGCCTCGGATCTGATCTGGGGCGAGTTGGCGGAAGCGCGCAAGGCCAAGCCGGTGATTATTTCGATGTCGGATGTGTGCGCCTCGGGGGGGTACTACATCGCGTCGGCCTCCGACCGGATCATCACGGAGCCGCAGACGATAACGGGGTCGATCGGGGTGTTTGCCGGGAAGCCGACTTTGAACGGGCTGTATGACAAGCTGGGTTTGCGCACGGAGACGATCAAGCGGGGCGAGCACGCGAACTTCCATTCGATGACGGAACCATATTCGCCCGACGAGCGTTCGATTCTGCGGCGGCAGGTGAACGACATGTATGTTCGGTTCCTCGATGTAGTGGCCGACGGACGCGGACTGCCGGCGGATTCAATTCACGCGATAGCGCAGGGGCGCGCCTGGAGCGGTCGGAGAGCAGTCGAGCTGGGACTGGCGGATACCGTCGGAAGCTTGATCGACGCCATCAACCTGGCTCGCGAGCGCGCGGGAGTCCGTGATGATTATTATGAGGTGGTCGAGTGGCCGCAGCGCCGACTGGCGATGCGGTTGTCGAGCCTGGCCTATGGAGTGGTGAATGCGCTGACGGGGAGCGAGCGTCAGACGCTGTCGGCGTTGCTGGGCCCGTTGACGGCCACCGATGCCAGATTGCAGATGCGGCTGCCCTACAGCTTGACGATTCAGTAGAGCGACACGCAATGTGCTGGGAATATCTGTCAAAAATCACATATCCCGATGGAGGACAAATGAAGAGACTCTTGGTAGTGGCCATGTTGCTGGTGCTCCTGCCGGCGCTGGCGTCGGCGACAGTATCGGAGTGGCCGGTGCAGAAACATGTGCTGAAGAACGGACTGACGGTGCTGACGTTGGAGGATCACTCGACGCCGGCCTTCAGTTTTCACGTCTGGTATCACGTCGGGTCGAAGAACGAGCGTCCGGGGATTACCGGGATTTCGCACCTGTTCGAGCATCTGATGTTCAAAGGCAGCAAGAACTTCGCGGATGGCGAGCACGACCGGTTGATGCAGATGAACGGCGGGCTGATCAACGCCTTCACCGCGAACGACATGACGGCCTATCACCAGCAGGTCGGCAAGGACCAGTTGGATCTGGTGGCGCGACTGGAGGCCGACCGGATGCAGTACCTGACGCTGACCGAGACGCAGTTGGCTTCGGAACGGCAGGTGGTACTGGAAGAGCGGAACGAGCGGATCGACAATTCGCCCTTCGGCGACGTACTGGAGCAATTGATGGCGAACGTGTTCCTGGCGCACTCTTACGGCTGGATGACGATCGGGTGGCGCAAGGACGTTGAGAGTATTACACTGGAAGACTGCCTGAACTACTATCGCACGTATTACAACCCGGCTAATGCGACGGTGGTGATCGTCGGTGACGTCAACACGCCGGAGGCGATCAAGGTCGTCGAGAAGCATTTCGGCAAGATCCCGGGGAATCCAAAGATGCCGCGGCCGGTGTACAACGAGCCGGAACAGCGCGGCGAGCGGCGGGTGAATTACCACAAGATTTCGCAATTACCGATTTTCATTGCCGGTTACCAGTCACCGGCGGCGGGCCATCCCGACAGCTATCCGCTCGACGTGTTGGCGGCGATATTGTCGGGTGGCGAGTCGTCGCGCGCCTATCAGCGGTTAGTCTACAAGGAGCAGATGGCGCTGGCGGCGGGGGGGCAGTACCAGTCGATGGAGCAGGCGGGCGTGTTCTTCGCCTACGGCTTCATGCAGCCGGGCAAGACCACGGCCGACGGCGAGAAAGCGCTGTACGAAGAGATCGAGAAGCTGAAGACCGAGCCGGTGAGTGCGGAAGAGCTGCAGAAGGCCAAGAACCAGATCGAGGCGCGGTTCTACATGGGCAACCAGTCGAACGATGCCAAGGCCAACCAGCTCGGCTACTATCAGACGGTGTTGGGCGACTACAAGCAGATGTTTACCGAGGCGGAGAAGTACAATGCCGTGACGGCCGAAGACATCATGCGCGTTGCCAAGGATTATCTGACCGACCGCAAGCGCACGGTGGTGACCGTGATCCAGGAACAGCAGGGCGGCAGCGGAATGATGGGATTTTAGGGAGGAAGCAGAATCATGCGAAAACGTTTGATGATAGTGACAAGTCTGATGGTGTTCGCGCTGGCGGCGACGCAGGTGATGGGCGCGATCGCGATGCCGCCGATGACGGAGAAGGTGCTCGACAACGGCCTGAGAGTCGTAGTGGTGCAGAATGACGAGCAACCGGTGGTGTCGATGCGGCTTCTGATCAAGTCGGGGGCGGCGATGGATCCGCGCGGCAAAGCCGGTTTGGCCAATATGACCGCCGAGTTGCTGCGCAAGGGAACGACGACCCGGGACGCTACCAAGGTGTCGCAGGAAATCGATTTCGTCGGTGGCAGTCTGGGCGCCAACGCGCGCGAAGATGCGATGAATGTCACCTGCGAAGTGTTGACGAAACATCTGGATGTGGGGATTGACCTGCTGGCGGACGTGGTGCTGAATCCGACGTTTCCGGCGGACGAGGTCGAGCGTCTCCGCAAGCAGGCGATCGCCGGGCTGATGTCGCAGAAGGACGAACCGGGGACCGTGGCGGACATTCAGTTCGGATTGTACCTCTTCGGCGAACATCCGTACGGGCAGCCGGGATCGGGGACGATCGAGTCAGTCGAGACGATCACGCGCGACGACATCGTGAATTTCTGGAAGACTTACTTCGTGCCGAACAACTCTGTGCTCTACGTGGCTGGCGCGGTGACGGCGGCGGAGGTGCTGCCGAAGATCGAGGCGAAACTAGCCGGCTGGTTGAAGGGCGAACTGGCGAAAGCCGATTTCCCGCCGGCCAACCCGGTGCGCGGAACCACGGTGATTCTCGTGAACAAGCCGGATGCGACCAATGCCAACGTGAAGATGGGGCATTTGGGAATCGACCGGCTGAATCCTGATATCTATGCCGTGCGGCTGATGAACTACATCCTCGGCGGCGGCGGCTTCCGTTCGCGGCTATTGATTGACGTGCGCGACAAGCGCGGGTTGACGTACGGGATTTCGTCGATGTACGCGTTCAATCGCTACCCGGGGGAATTCGCGGTCACCGTGGCGACGCGCACCGATTCGTGCGCGCCGGCGATTGCCGCGACGATCGAGCATCTCAACCGCATGCGTGATACCGATGTTACGGCGCAGGAGCTGAGCGAGGCGAAATCGTTCTACGCCGGATTTTTCCCGCGGCAGTTCGAGACGCCGGAGCAGGTAGCCGACCAGCTCTCGATTGTCGAATTGTACGGGCTGGAGAAGGATTACCTGGCGAAGTATATCGACTATCTCAATGCGGTCACGCCCCAGCAGGTGCGTGCGGTGGCGCAGAAGTATCTCGATCCGAACAATCTGTTGATCGTCGTGGTCGGCAAGGCTGAGGCTTTGCGCGACAAGCTGAAACAGTTTGGGCAGATCACGGAGCTGGAGCTTTCGGATCTGTAATAGCGCTGGAGAGCGAGACTGTTCGAGCAATAACGCGGCGGGTTTTTTCATCCGCCGCGTTTGATTTCAGGTGCTGAGGGCGGTCTATTCGAGCTTCTTGACGCGCATGCGTTCAATACGCGGACCTTTGACCAGCAGGATTTCGAACTGCAGGTTATCGATCGCGACACGCTCGCCCTGGCGGGGAATCTTGCCCAGATGGTCAAAGACAAAGCCGCCGACGGTGTCGGCCGCTTCCTTATCGAGTTCGACATCGAACAGCCGGTTGAAGTCTTCGAGGGGAAATGACGCCTGCACCTGGCACAGGCGGTCGTTGATCAGGATAAAGGGTTCCAGTTCGGTGTCGTGCTCGTCGCGGATTTCGCCGACGATTTCTTCGACGATGTCCTCCAGCGTAATCAGGCCGGCGGTACCGCCGAATTCGTCGAGGACGATCGCCATGTGCTGCTGGGTGCGCTGGAATTCGTGCAGTTGAGTGGAGATGAGCTTGGAGTCAGGGACGAAAGCGACCGGGCGGATCAGATCCTGCAGGATCACCAACTGGGCGTGGACGAGGACATTGATGACGTCCTTGGTGTGGACGACGCCCTTGATGTTGTCGAGCGACTCCTCGTAGACCGGATAGCGCGAATAGCCCTCTTCGGAGATTTTGCGCAAGATGTCGTCGTGGCGACTGGTGAGGTCGAGGCCGACGATCCGGGTACGTGGGGTCATGGCCTGGCGAACGGTGGTGTCGGCGAATTCGAAGACGCCGCGGATCAGGTCGCGCTCGGCCTGATCGAAGTCGCCGCGATCGTGGCCTTCGCTCAAGATGAGGTTGATCTCTTCATCGGTATGTGCCGATTCGACTTTGCGATCGACCAACCCGAACGGCCGGAGGATCAGGCGCGCGATGGAACTGAGCAACTTGGACGGCAGATAGGCAAATTTCGAGAAGACCGAGACGGACGGGGCGACGCCGAGGGCGAGCTTCTCGGGAAAACTGACGGCGAGATACTTGGGGACGAGTTCGCCGAGGATCAGAAACAAGGCAGAGAGTATAATCACGACGGCGGTAATCGCCAGATTCTCGGCGGCTTCGGGCGATACCTTAAAGGACTCAAAATAGGGCTGGAGAATCGGCACGAGTGAGCGGCCGCCGAGCACGGAACCGAGGGTGCCGGCGACGGTGACGCCGACCTGGATGGTGGCGATGAAGTCTTCGGGTTGGGCCAGCAAGTCGGAAATCTTCTTGGCGGATTTGTCGCCTTGCGCGATCAGGTTGCGAATCTGGCTCTTGCGGACGGCGAGAATCGAGATTTCGGAACCGGCGAAGAAGCCGTTCAGCAGGATCAGGATGGCGATGGCGAGAATTTCGAGGCCGGCGTTATCCACGGCGGAACTCCGGCCGAACCGAATGGACCAGGCGTGATACCGGAAGGTCGCTCATGCTTCAGAGATTATAAGGACTCAGGATAGGAAGCGCAAGTGGGGGAGCGAAAAAGGCTGGGGGCGAGTTTAGAGCATGCTGAACATGCGGTCGAAACGGGCGCGCTCGAAGAAATGCCCCAGGTTGTAGAAAAACGCCGAGAAGAAATCAATAATGTAGGGCGGCTCGACGTTCGGGGCATTCGGATCAGGCGCCCAACTGAAATAGATGAAGAGCGCTTTACCCTTGATGTGGCTCTTGTCGAGGAAACCCCAGAAGCGCGAGTCCTGACTGTCGTCGCGATTGTCGCCAAGGACGAAATAGTGGTCGGCCGGAACCTGCATCGGTCCGAATTGATCGCGCGAGGAATAGAGATCGGGCAAGGTATCCGGGTCGCTGTGGTGCATGCCGGCCATGAGCGGCACCGGTTGGCCGTCGACCAGAAGTTGCTTGTCCTTGATCTCAACCATCTGGCCTGGACCGGCGACGATACGCTTGATATAGTCCTTGGTGGGATTCATCGGAAATTCGAAGACGATTACGTCGTTAAGCTGTGGTTCCGCAAAGCGGTAGGCAAACTTGTTCACGAAAAGGAAGTCGCCTTCAAGCAGCGTGTATTCCATCGAACCGGAAGAGACGCGGTAGGCCTGCACGACAAACATGCGCAGGATAACGGCAATCACCACCGCGATCAGGATCGCTTCGACATATTCTTTAATGTGAGACTGCCGCTTGCGGCGCAGAGCGCGCGCGGCGCCAATGGTGGTAATCTCTGTTGCCATGTACACCAAGTATATCGGCTTTTCGTCCCGGTTTTTTGAGCAGCCAATTGCAGTTTCAGCAGCGTTTCGGAGTGGAACGACTGACACTCGTGCCCCTTGCTCCGGGGCATAATTTTGGGGTTGTTTTGACCGCGGCGAACGCGCTGATTAGCAGCCAAGCCGGCGGCGCGACCAGTCTGGCAGGAGCGAGGAATTTTTGCCTGGAGATAGAGGATATTTATGGGACGTTTGTCGACGGTGCTGCTGCTAATTGCATCAAACTTCTTCATGACCTACGCCTGGTATGGGCACTTGCGCGATTTCAAGGCGAAGCCGCTGGTTTTGGTCATTCTAATCAGCTGGGGTGTGGCCTTCTTTGAGTACTGCTTGCAGGTGCCGGCCAATCGCATCGGCTATCAGCATTTCAACCTCAGTCAATTGAAGGTGATGCAGGAGATTATCACGATGTGCGTGTTTGCGCTCTTCAGCGTCGTTTACATGAAGGAGGACCTGAAGCTGGACTTCCTGTGGGCGGGGCTGTGTTTGATCGGTGCGGCGTACTTCATGTTCCGGGGAATGATTGTGCCAAGCTAACGGCCCGGCTGCTGCGATCAACGGAGCGGCACGAGATTAGGTATTGACAAGGACACCGGTGGAGCTGAATTTGATGAGCAGTTGAAGACTCCAGATTAGCGGAATTTCGACAGGAGGTTCCCAATGTTTAGAAAGGTAGTGGCGACCAGTTTGTTGCTGGGATTGACAGTCATTGGCAGCAATGAATCTGGTACGGCAGCGCCGCCGGGCAAGCCGATCGGGACTCACCCAACAAGTTTGTTCAAGGATACCGACACACGACTCGATGTCAACCAGCTCGAGATGTTCGTTTACAACGACGGCAATTTTGCCTATGACAACGCGAATTATCTGGGCAAGACCGACGGGCTCTACTTCCCGCGCGGTACAAAGAAGACCGTAATCTACGCGGCGGGGTTCTGGGTCGGAGCCAAGGTGGCGGGGGAGCCGCGGGTGGCGGTGGCGGAATACTCGTCGGAGTATGTGCCGGGGGTGATGGCTGGTGGTACGTTTATGCCGGACAATGCGCAGTTCAAAGTGTACAAGATTCAGCGCGGGGATTCGCCGCAGTCCAATCCCGACTACGCCAACTGGCCCACATGGCAGGGTGCACCGGTTGATGATGAGGGCGCGCCGTTGCTGCTGGGCGATCAAGTGACCTGGTCGGTGTTTACGGATGCCGACCCGAATGCGCATGTCAACCACTCCGGCAGCACACCACCGCTCGGGATTGAAGTGCAACATGCGGCATACGGCTTCGCCCGAGGCGACGCCTTGGGGAATGCGTACTTTCTCAAGTACACAATCATCAACAAGGGAGCGAATCTGCTTGAAGATACCTACATCGCGATTTGGGTCGATCCGGACTTGGGTAGTGCATCCGATGATCTGGTCGGATGCGATACAATTCGGGCAATGGGATACTGCTATAATGACGGAGATGACAGCGACTATGGTGCCAAACCGCCGGCGGTCGGAATGGATTTGCTGCAGGGGCCGATCGTGCCGGCGACGCCGCTGGACATCGCGTATGTTTCCGGCGAGCGGCGCCGCGGGTTTCGCAATCTGGGCATGACCTCTTTTATCGGGTTTGCATCCGGCGCCGATCCGATGAACGCTAATGAAACCTATGCCTACATGCGGGGGCTCATTCGAGATTCGCTGACGTTTGCCTCCGTGCCGATGGTCAACCCGGTGACGGGGCAGGTAACAACCTTTGCGTTGAGCGGTGATCCGGTGACGTCAAGCGGCTGGGTCGATACTGCGGCGGGCGACCGACGCATGCTGTTATCCTCGGGGCCGTTCACGATGGCGTCGGGCGACACGCAGGAGGTGGTTGCGGCAGTAATGGTGGGGCAGGGCGACGATGCGGTCAGTTCAATCACCGCGCTGCGCGCCGTCAATGCCGCAGTTCAGAAGACGCACGGCCCGCTCTGCGGCGACATGGAGATGAACGGCGTGGTCGGGATTTTTGACGTGCTGATGTTGTTGAATTATGTCTTTGGCGACGAGCTGACACCGCCGACGTTTTGGATGGCCGATGTCGACTGCAATCTGAAGCTGAATCTCTCCGACTGCGTGTACCTGATCGACTATGTATTTTTGGGCGGCAATGAGCCGTGCTCGGCCTACCAGTAAGTTGGAATTTACCCTTGTAGACAAGAACGGCAGGAGCGTTGGCTCCTGCCGTTCTTGCTGTGAATACATTTCAGCAGCTAATGATCAGTTGTGTGCGGGCGCTTCCGTCTGCGGCGGCGGAACCGGGCCCGGCACGAGATTCGGCACGGCCGGCAGCGACTTCAAATACGCAAACATCGCTTTGAGGTCCGCGTCGGTTGCTTTGCCGATCGTCTGCCACGGCATCGGCGGCAGGATGTCGCGACCCATGCCGAGATGCTGGCCGGTGCGCATCGCCTTGATGAAATCGGCCTCCTCCCAGTCGCCGATGCCGGTCTGGGAATCGGGCGTGAGATTGGCGGCGAAAGAAACACCCCACGGGCCGACCCAGGCGGTCATGTGCGCATTGCACGCGGCCATCCAGCCGGCGGGATTCGGTAGGCCGGGGACCATCTCCGGCACGCCGGCGTTGGCGGGATGACCCGAGAGCAGGATCGACGGATCGGGCTCGGGGCCTTTCGGGCCGAACTTCTTCGGCGAATGGCAGTCGTTGCATCCGCCAATGGTGACGAGATACTCGCCGCGCTGGACGAGTTGTTCCTGGGTTAAGGGTTGGTCGCCACTGCCGCTTTGGGCACAGGTAATCAAGAGCAACGCAGCACCGATCAGCGACAGGAAAAGTACGATCTTGGCAGTGGTTGGCTGCATGAGACACTCCTTGCGTTAGTTTCCGCCGGTAGTTTAGCGCGCTTGCCGGGGGTGTCAAGGAAAATGTGGAGCTATATTCACGAGAATAGCGGGGCGGGGCCTGGAGCAGTCCCCACTCGGTTGCCGGAGCGGGGACTGAGCCTATGGTGTTCGGCGGTGAAGCGCGCTAATTCTGCGCCGGGGGTGTCGGCGGCGGAATCGGGCCGGGAACGAGATTCGGCACGGCCGGCAATGATTGAAGATAGGCGAAGATCGCCTTGAGATCATCATCCGACATCTTGCCGATCAGCGGCCACGGCATCGGCGGTAGAATATCGCGGCCGGTGCCCATGTGCTTGCCGGAGCGTACGGCCTTGATGAAGTCTTCTTCTTTCCACGTCCCGAGACCGGTTTTTTCGTCCGGCGTGAGATTCGCGGCGAAGGAGATGCCCCAGGGACCGGCCCAAGCGGTGAAGTGGCCATTGGTCATGACAGCCCAGCCGTTGGGGTCGAGCTTGTCGGCGGGGAAATCGAGCGCCGACAACGAAGCTGGGTGGCCGGAGAGGAGAATCGACTCGTCCGGGACCGGGCCGGCGGCGGTGAATTTCTTGGGCGAGTGGCAGTCGTTGCAGAGGCCGGACGAGACGAGATAGGCGCCACGTTGGACGAGTTCGGCCTCGGTGAGCGGTTTGCTCCCGCTTTGGGCGCAAGTGATCAGTAAGAAGGCGGCGCCGGACAGCGAAAGCAGGATCAGGATTTTGGCGGTTGCGGGTTTCATGATTCACTCCTTGCGAGGGTTGAAGGCGCAAGTTTAGAATCACTAACCTGGTTGTCAAGTAAAATATGGATCGAAGATGGCCACATATGGAAGCGCGGTGGAAGATTGGCTACAGCGGGAGGTGGCTGGCACAATGGCAATCATCGCGGGTAGGCAGACCCGAACCTGCGGGAGGGGGCGTGTCGGGTTCAATTCCGTCCGCAGTGGCTGTCGGTGGGGAGAGTGAGCTGACGAGGCGGTTATTGAGGATCCCACCCTTCGCTGACGCTGCGGGTGGACTACAGATTGGCAGGAGTCATTCCCCGTCGCGATCAATTTGGAGGACGGCGAGGAAGGCCTCCTGCGGGAGTTCGACGGAGCCGATCTGCTTCATCTTCTTCTTCCCCTCTTTCTGCTTTTCCAGCAGTTTGCGTTTGCGCGTGATATCGCCGCCATAGCATTTGGCGGTGACATTTTTGCGCATCGGCCGCACTGATTCGCGGGCGATGATGCGCGAGCCGATGGCCGCCTGGATGACCACTTCGAACATCTGCCGCGGGATCAGCTCCTGCAGCTTCTTGCACAGCTTGCGACCCCAAACTTGCGCGCGCTCGTGGTGGATCAGGCAGGAGAGGGCGTCGACCGGCTCGGAGTTGAGAAGGATGTCGAGCTTGACCAGCTTGCTTTCGCGCATCTCGAGAAAGTCGTAGTCGAGCGAGGCGTAGCCGCGGGAGATCGATTTCAGCTTGTCGTGGAAATCGAAGATAATCTCCGAGAGGGGCAGATTGAACTCGAGAGTGGCGCGGCTGGGATCGGGGTAGTGGGTCGCCTTGAATTCGCCGCGGCGCTCGGCAATCATCTTCATGATCGGGCCGATGTACTCGGTCGGGGTGATGATCTGCGCGGTGACAAAGGGTTCTTCGATGTGATCGACGGTCAACGGCGGCGGCATCTTGGAGGGATTGTCCACCTTGACGATATCGCCCTTGGTCGTGTGCACGTGGTATTCGACGTTGGGGACGGTGTTGACGATCGTCACGCCGAATTCGCGCTCGAGGCGTTCGTGGACGATTTCCAGATGCAGCAAGCCGAGGAAACCGCAGCGGAAGCCGAAGCCAAGAGCAAGCGATGACTCCGGCTCGTAGGTGAGCGAGGCGTCGTTGAGCTTGAGCTTCTCGAGGGCTTCACGCAACTGGTCGTAGCGTTCGCTGGTGGCCGGATAGATGCCGGAGTAGACCATTGACTTGATTTCTTTGAAACCGGGCAGCGGTGTATCAGCGCCGTCTTCGGCGTGGGTAATCGTATCGCCGACCTTGGCGTCGGAGACGTTGCGGATGTTGCAGACCAGGTAGCCGACTTCGCCGGCGGCGAGTCTTTTCGCCGGTACCCGGTCGATAATCAGGTAACCGACTTCGTCAACTTCGTATTCGATGCCGGTCGAGAAGAAGCGCACGTGATCGCCCTTCTTGACAGAGCCGTCAACGACGCGGATATAGGGCACGGCGCCGCGATAGCTGTCGAACTTGGAGTCGAAGATCATCGCGCGCAGGGGGGCTTTGGCATTGGTGCTCGGAGGCGGGATGCGATTAACGATGGCTTCGAGGATTTCGTGAATACCGATGCCCTGCTTGGCGGAGGCCATCAGGATTTCGTCGCGCAGGCAGCCGATCAGGTTTTCGATCGAGTCGGCGACGCGTTCCGGCTCGGCATGCGGCAGGTCGATTTTGTTGATGACCGGGATGATCTCGAGGTTCTGGTCGAGCGCCTTGTAGAGGTTCGACAGCGTCTGGGCTTCGATCCCCTGCGACGCGTCGACGACGAGCAGGGCACCTTCGCAGGCCGCGATCGAGCGCGAGACCTCGTAAGAGAAGTCAACGTGGCCGGGGGTGTCGATCAGATTGAGGATATACGTATGCCCGTTGTTGGCCTTGTATTGCATGCGGATGGCATGCGCCTTGATGGTGATGCCGCGTTCCTGCTCGAGATCCATGCTGTCGAGCATCTGCTTATGCGTGATGTTGATGGTACGCGTCATTTCGAGAAGGCGATCGGCGAGGGTCGACTTGCCGTGGTCGATGTGCGCGATGATCGAGAAGTTGCGGATGTGCTTGACGTGTTCCATATTCGTAGTGATTACGCGGCGTCGGCGGCGGTTATGAAGGTAGCCGGTCGTCCGATAGCGGCTTATCCGGGATTATCTCATTCGGTTCCGGCGTGCGGTTGGCGATATCCTCGGTCAGCTTGACCTTGTCCTCCTTGTAGTGCACGAGCAGGAAGCCGAGCAGCTGCGAACAGGTAACAATGTTGATTCCGTAAGAAATGATCACAATCCAGAGCGCGAGCAGCGCCAGCGCGATGATGATGGCCGCGATATACTCGGCGCCGACCGGCTGATACTGCCCGCCGAAACTGATCCAGTCGTAGCTGGCTGACGAGCCGGGATAAAGGGTCGTGAAAAAGCTCAGAATGGGCCGCGCCGGTTCAAGCAGGTTGTAGGCGGACATCAGGATGTTGGTCACCTTCTCGCCGGCAAAGAGCGTCGAAAGGAAATTGGTGAGCTGGAGGGCGCGCATGAAAAAGTAGCCGAGCACCCAGATTCCAATTTTGGCCAAGGCGATGCCGACGATGGTTGTGCCAAGCCAGCGCAGCGGCTGGCTCCAGACAATGTTATAGATGTAGAAGGTGGCGCCGAACGTCTCTTTCTCACGGGCGACAATGATGGCGGGCAAAGTGAGAATGCCGGTGATCAGGCCGAAGGCGAGGAAGACCAGAAAAAGCGACCAGAGAAAGAACGGGACCGCGTACAATAGCGCGTACAAGACCTCGCCGACGCCGGGAATCAGGGCGATCAGACTGAGCACGCCTTGAATCGCCGCGAGCACCACGATCAGCAACAGGACCAGTCCACCGGCAACCCAGAGCGGCAACAGATTGGCACGGGCATCGGCTGCAGCCGCGGCAGGCGGATAGAAGTAGTTGCCGCGAACCTCCTCGAAGGCGAGTTTAGCGACCTTGAGGTTGCCGTAGTCGTAGAAGCCGATCACGACGAGGATGCCGGCAATCCATAAGGCGAAAGCGTACCAATGCGAATAGTCACAGCCGAGAGTGGGGAAAAGTGTTGAGTGCGACCAGACTTCAGCAAAGGATTGGCTCTCGAGCATCAGTGCCAAGTAGGTCAGAACGAGGTAGGCGAGATAGCCGTACCAAAGCGGCCGCGCCTGGGCGATAAGGTTTTTGCCCGAGATCGCCAGCCGCGGCGCTTTGAGGATATCCCAGAAATCGTAACGCAGGTCAGAAGTCAGCGCCATAGTGATTGGCAAGCATGGTAGGGGCAGGGGTGGGCTAAGTCAAGCTGAGAATTGGCGCGAGGCGAAAGCCGATTGTCGCTACGCACGTGATGGATTGCCGCGTAGATCAGTTGGAGATACGAAAATGGATCATAGACTTAAGAAATTGAAGCGGTTGCGGTTCGCGGGTATCGCCATCACGCTCTTGCTGGCGGCGAATTCCTGCTCGGATAAGAGCGTTGATGTCCCGGTGGCGGGCGTTGTCTCCGGGACAGTATTCCTGGAAAACACCGGCGGCACGATTCCCAAGGTGGTCATCACGGTTGCCGGCCGTAGCTTCAAGACGGTCACGAACGGGCGCTTCGAGATTCCTGAGGTGCCGCTCGGTGAACAGACGATCACGGCGACCAAGGGTGGATATGAAGACTACGCCGCGAGAGTAACCGTGACGTCGCGGACAATCCACGACATCCACCTCACTCGAATCACGGCTCCATAGCCCTTGCACAGAAGCGACCGGCGCAAGCTACAAGCAGTTGGCGCAGGGATTCATACCACCGACAAAAATGAAATTGATCAAGTAGACGGCGTCGGAAATGTTGACGTTGCCGTCGCAATTGACGTCGGCGGCATCCGTCGGATTCGGCGCCGGACCGCCGGCAAAGATGAAATTGATCACAAAGACAGCGTCGGCGATTGAAAGACTGGCAGAGCCGTCGGAGTCGCCGCAAAGCGCGTCGCAGGCATCACCGATACCGTCGTTGTCGGAATCCTGCTGCCCGGGGTTGGCGTTGTTGGGACAGTTATCGCAGAGATCACCGATGTCGTCGTGGTCGGCGTCCTCCTGGAGCGGATTGGCCAGGAGCGGGCAGTTGTCGGTCGGGTTGCCGACACCGTCGGAATCGTCGTCAGCCACCACGGTCGTATCACGCAACTGCAGGATGAAGAACTTGCCGTTCATATTTGAGCCGTAAACGTAACCGGAATCGGCAAAGGGGAACGCGCCCCAGCAGCCATCGAAACCGGAAGCGGTCGACCAGGTGTCGAAACGGGCGACGACAGTCGGCGTCGACGGAGTGGCAATGTCCCAGACCTCGACACCGGCGGCGTAATGCGAGATGTAGACGAAATTGCCCCAGCAATGCACGTTGTGGGCAACGTTGGAATTGCCGAGGAAGCTGCCCGCGAGCTGCACGTTGCTGAGGTTGGATATGTCCCAGACCTTGATTGTCTTGCCGGTAGTCTCTTCGGTGGTGACCATGTGCTGACGATCATCAGTCGGCCAGACATTGTGCACGTAGCCGGCGCTGGGAATCGTGACGCGCGAGATCAGCGCCGGGGCGGTCTTGACAGTCATGTTGTAGATCGAGATGGTGGGCGCATTGCCGTCGGCGACGTAGATCGTGTCGTCGGTCGCAAGGACGTCGTGAATGCCGATGGCATCGCCAAAGCTGTGCACGTGGACCGGGTTTTCCGGGTCGGCCAGACTGAAGACGTGAATCGACATGGCGGCCTGATTGCGACCCTCGAGATAGGCGAAGCCGTTGAGGGTATCGATCGAGAGGTTATGCGAGGTCACATCGCCGGAAGGATGCACCGGGATCGACTTCATAAAATGGACACTGTCGGGCAGGTACTGCAGGTCGATAATCATAAGGCCCTGATTGGTGCCGAGGCACTCGGAGGTGCAGTATGCGTAGTGCTGGTAGGTCTTGATGTCGCGCCAGTAGGCGGAACAGCTGTTCTGAGGACCGGGTACAACCTGCACCGGCAGACGGGCCGAGACGTTGACAACCGCGATTCCGCTGCGTACGCCCATCAAGCCGTAGAGCGTGCCGTCCGGAGCTTTCCAACCCCAGCAGTCGGAGCCGCCGAGGTTGCCGGCACTCGGATAGGTGAAGGTGGCAATGCTGTCCAAGACAAAGTCACTCGCTTGAACGGCAAGCGGCAAGCAGATGAACAACGCAATGATGAGTATCCCGATGACGGTGCGATTCACGTCTCCTCCAATCGTAGGTTCAGCTCGGCAGCAATGGTATGTGGCATCCAATAATCGCCTAAATATATCGATTTAGACGATTATGTCAATGGTAGATGACTACTGAGTTGGAGGAGTGCTCAGAGCCTGGCGGGGAGTCGCGGCGGCGGTGCTATGGCTGGACGCCGGCATGACATTCGTAGCAGCCGGTTTCCTTCCAGGCATCGTCGATGTCGACGGGATGCTTGAACTCGAGACCGAGACCGGTGGAATCGCGTTCCATGGCGCCGGCCAGACCCTGCGCCACAATCGTATGGCAGGCGGAGCAATCGTGCGTAATTGCCGCGCCGTCGGAGGCTTTGTGGTTACCGGCATGGCAGCGCATGCAGCCGATGTCGTTGAAGTGGCCGATGTTGTTCGGATAGACGTCCCAGCGGGCCTTCATATAGGGGAAGATATTCTGGGTAAAGGCCCGTTGAACTGCGACGATCGCCGAGTCGACCGCGCCGCGCCGCGCCGGATCGTCCAGGAGTCCGACGTCTTCGTAGTGGTCGTTGATCCGTGTCGAGATGGCGGACAGCGCAGCGTCTTTGGTTTCGTATTCGGCCGCCATGGTTTCGACCGACAGTGCCTTGATCCCGGGCAAGGTCGGATCGATGAAACCGGACTGAAGCGCGCGGTCAACGGCGTAATCGGGCGAGCGATAAATGTGGCTGGGGCGGTTGTGGCAGTCGATGCAGTCCATTACGCGCACGGCCAGCGTGTCGCGCGCCGCTTGATCCAGCGGATTCGATTCGTCCTCGTAGACGGCGACGGTGCCGGTCGATTTCTCGGTCACGCGGACCCAGGGGATATCCTGGCGGCCGTAGTCGCGGGCGATGTATTCGATGGCGATGTCAGGGTTGATATGCCAATGGATGCCGGCTTTCTGCCCCGCGTGCGGCTCACCGGTGTCGGTGATGATGCGCATGTCGGTCGTCCATCTGGGGTTGTCATCGTCGTACATGTAGTGCGTGAAAGTGCGCAGTTCCTGACCGTAGGTTTTCTCCGGCCAATGGCACTCTTCGCAGGTCTCGCGCGCCGGACGCAGATCGCGAATCGGAGTGGCAATGGGGCGCGGGTAGACATCGGCCATGACGGCGTAGACCTGATAGGCGCCGGAGAGCTTGGATTTGGCGTACCAGGAGGCGCCGGTGCCGACATGGCATTCCACGCAGGCGACGCGTGCGTGGGGCGACGCCTGGTAAGCCGTGTACTGCGGTTCCATCACGGTATGGCAGGTCGTGCCGCAGAACTTGACCGACTCGGAATAGTGGTAAGCCTGGTAGCTGCCCACGGCGGAGATAGCGAAGAACAGCACCGTGCCAACGATAAAGATCGCGGTGGCATTGCGGTGGCGCCGATTATTGAGATCGACGAGCGGCCACTTGGGCAACTCGGAGGATTCGCCACGTTTCCAGCGGCGCCATTCGCGGAACATGCCGATCGGGATCAGGATGAGGCCGAAGATGAGAATGGCCGGCAGGACCATGTAGAGGAAGATGCCGAAGTAGGCGCTGGTTTGCTCCATCGTGAAGTTGATGATCAGCATCACGATGATCACCAGCGCGACGGCGAGCGCAATAAACGCTCCGAGCGAACTAATCCAATTGTAAGCTAAGCGCGGCAAACGCGGTTTGGGAACGGTCATTGATCTCTCCTCTAAACGGCAACGCGATGCGGCGTTGCGATCTGACAATAACGACCGTAATTACGAAGAGCAAGAAGAAAGCGTAAACGCGACGGGCGCGACGCGGCGACGAAAATAGCGATTGACGGCCTGCCGGAATGGGCGTATTATCGATCGGCGAGTCGCGGCGGCTGGATTGCCGGCGTGATTTGTTGCTGGTCACGGGGAGCGAAACTGGCCAGGTCCCGCGCAATGCAAGCATCCCAAACCCCGCCAGGACCGGAAGGTAGCAACGGTAGGCGATTACTTCATGTGCCGCGGGGAAACCTGGTCAGTTTCCTTCCCGCCAAGCGGGACGGCTGAAGAACTCAACGACACGCAGATGAGCTATTACGTATTCTCGCGCAAGTATCGTCCGCAGAAGTTCGCCGAAGTGCTCGCGCAGGATCACGTCTCGGAGACGCTGACGCGTGCGATCGAGCACGGTCGGATCGCGCAGGCTTACTTGTTTTGCGGTGTCCGGGGGACGGGCAAGACAACGGTGGCGCGCATTCTGGCCAAGCGCCTGAATTGCGCCAATCCGCAGGGGAGCGAGCCGTGCGACCAGTGTGATTCGTGCGTGGGGATCATCAAAGGGCGGTCGCTGGACGTGTTGGAAATCGACGCGGCCTCACACACGTCGGTCGACGACGTGCGCGAGCTGCGCGAGTCGATCAAATACGCGCCGGTCAGCGGCAAACACAAGGTGTACATCATCGATGAAGTCCATCGCTTGAGCGGTTCGGCGTTTGACGCCTTGCTTAAGACGCTGGAGGAGCCGCCGGCGCATGCGGTGTTCGTGTTCGCGACGACCGAGGCGCACAAGGTCCCGCAGACGATTTTGTCGCGCTGTCAGCGCTATGATTTCCGGCGGATCCCGGAGTCGGAACTGCGCGCAGCGCTGCGCAATATTGCCGAGAAGGAGAAACTTCGAGTTACCGACGACGCGCTGGCGGAACTGGCCCGGCGCGGCGACGGCTCGCTTCGGGATGCGCTGTCGATCCTGGACCAGGTGGCATCGTGGCAGCACGAGCAGATCGACATGAAGCTGTTGACCGAAGCGTTGGGAATTCTGCCGCGTAGCGAGTTCCGGGCGCTGTTGGGGCTGATTCGCGGGAAAGACGCGGCGGGGATCATCGGCAAGATCGACGACGTCCTGAAGGCCGGTGTCGGCGCGGCGGAATTCGTGCGCGGGTTTCAGGAAGAAGTGCGCTTGCTTCTGGTCTTCAAAGCGGCCCCGGATTTGGGGGCGGACTACGGTATGACCGCGGATGAAGCGGGCGAGTATCGCGCACAGGCGACTGAATATTCGCTCAATGATCTGCTGCGAATTCAGAATCTGCTGGTGGCGCTGGAGGAGAAAATCCGCGACGGGTTCGATCCCGTGATCAACCTCGAACTCACGCTGTTGAAATTGATGCAGATGGAGGTGAGCGTCAGCATCGAGGAAGTGCTGAGGCAGTTAGCCGGCGGGACAGCGAGCATTGCGAAACCTGCGGCCGCGGCATCGGCCGAGGCGAAAAAAAAATCGGTAAGCTCCGCGCCGACGCTCATCATCAACAAGCCAGCCGAGGCTCCGGTGATCGCTCCGCCGGCCGCCATGACCACCGCCCCGGCGCCGACGGAGTTTGATCTCAGCACGATGTGGCAAGACTTGCTGGCCGCGCTGAAGCCGGTGCATCGCAATCTGCAAATCAAACTGTCGCTGGCGCAGCCGCGTGCGGTCGAGGGGAACAAGGTGACGGTGGCGTTTGACCGCATGGGGGAGGTGCACGTACGCTACTTCCAGGATCGCAGCCTGCAGCAGACGCTGGAGCAGGTGGCCAAACAGGTGAGTGGATGCGACTTACGCTTTCACTTCTTCGTTGATCCGGCTTGGAGCGGCAAGGGTGAAAATGGCGGCAACGGCGGGCGCGGGGGGAGCGTAATGTTTGCGGAGGCGGAAAAGGCCGAACATCCGCTGGTGGCGAAGGCGATCGAGATTTTCGAGGCCGAGGTCACGGCTCGGCGGGACCTAAACGAGAAATAGTAGCAGCAGACGCAAGGAGAGTTGATGGCCAAAGGTTTTGGCGACATGATGAAGCAGGTTCAGAAAATGCAGGCCAAGCTGGCGGAACTGCAGGAGGAACTGAACAATAAGCGTGTGGAGGCAACCGCGGGCGGCGGCATGGTCAAAGCGGTGGTTACCGGCAAGGGCGATCTCAAGGAAGTCAAGATCGACCCGGAGGTGCTCAAGGAGAGCGATGTCGAGATGCTGGAAGAGATGATCGTCTCGGCCGTGACCAAAGCGCAGGAGCAGGCGCAGCAGATGCAGGCGGACACAATGAGTTCGTTGACCGGCGGGTTGAATATTCCGGGACTGGGGAATTTGGGATTGTAAGCGGTGCAATCCAACACCTCCTTAACCCCTTTGTTATGGGGGAATCGAGAACGCCCACCGGAATCCGAATGATTATGATTCAAGTTGTAAGATGAAGCCATTGCCGACATCAGATACGCTGGAGAAGCTGATCAACCGATTGTCGCGGATGCCGGGGGTGGGGCGCAAGTCGGCACAGCGGCTGGCGTTCTATATCCTAAAATTACCGAAAGAGCAGTCAGATGAGCTGGCGGAATTGATCACCGACGTCAAGGTCAAGGTCAAGGAGTGCTCGGTTTGCTGCAACCTTACCGACTCCGACCCGTGCCGGATTTGCGCCGACACGCAGCGCGATCATGGCAAGATCTGCGTGGTTGAGGAAGCGCATGACTTGATGGCGCTGGAGAAGGGGGAGGCCTATCGCGGGGTGTACCACGTGCTGGGCGGGGTGCTATCGCCGCTGGATGGTGTCGGACCGGACGATCTGAAGATTCGGCGGCTGTTGGAGCGGCTGAAGGGGGAAGTGAGCGAGGTGATTTTGGCGACCTCGCCCGATACCGAAGGGGAGGCGACCGCGATTTACATTGCCAAGCTGATTCATCCCTTGGGGATCAAGGTGACCCGCATCGCACGGGGTCTTCCGGTGGGCACCGACCTGCAGTTTGCCGACAGCCAGACTTTGGCGAAGGCGCTGGAGGGGCGGGTGGAGTTTTAGCCTCACCTGCCGCACCGATAATCGTTTTCCATCCAATAACTTAACCGATTTGAGTGGCGAGTCCAGGCTCCCCGTTCGTATAATAAGGTGAAACGGACGGGGTAAGTTGCGTCCGTGGAACAAGATCGAGCTGCCTTCTGTTAAAAGCGGTGAATGCAGTTCTGACGGGCTGCAAATAGACAAGACAGAGTGGAGGTTGAGAATAGAATGAACACCATGAAAACCACGTTCCTGATGGCGCTGCTGATGGTGCTGGCTGTCGGGCTGGGATACATGTTCGGCGGTAAAGGCGGTATGATGATCGCCTTCGTGTTCGCCCTGTTGATGAACGTTTTCTCTTACTGGTTTTCGGATAAGCTGGTCCTGAAGATGTACAAGGCGCAGCCGGTGACCGAGGCGGATCAGCCGCGGCTTTACAACATGGTGCGCGAACTGTCGCAGCGGGCACAATTACCGATGCCGAAGGTGTACGTCATTCCGAGCGAAACGCCGAATGCATTCGCGACCGGGCGCAATCCGCAGCACGCGGCGGTGGCGGTGACCAGCGGCATCATGCGTATCCTCGACGAGAACGAGCTGCGCGGTGTGATCGGGCACGAGCTGGCGCACGTCAAGCATCGCGATATTCTGATCGGGACGATCGCGGCAGTGTTTGCCGGGGCGATTTCGATGATCGCGAACATGGCGCAATTTGCGGCGATCTTCGGCGGCGGCCGTTCGGATGACGAACGCGGCGGCGGCGGTCTGGGGGTGTTGGTGATGGCGATTGTCGCGCCGATTGCGGCGATGATGATTCAGATGGCGATTTCGCGTTCGCGCGAATACCTGGCCGATGCCGGTGGCGCCAAGTTCCACGGCAATCCGCGCGATCTGGCCAATGCGCTGCGCAAACTGCACACGGCCTCCCAGCGGGTGCCGATGAATGCCAGTCCGGCGACAGCGCACATGTTTATCGTTAATCCGCTGTTCGGGCGCGGCGGTTTCACGAGCCTGTTTTCGACGCATCCGCCGATGGAAGAGCGGGTACGGCGTCTGGAAGAGATGCGGCTGGGGTATACGGGGTAGGGCGCAGATAGTATTCAGAGTCTTGGAATAAGATACAAGCGGCTGATCGAGAGGTTAGCCGCTTTTCTTGTGTTTAGCCTGTCATTGCTGGCGTTTCACGACTGCGGTGAAGACGTCTGAACCTACACGTATCTCAATCTCCCCTTCATCGAGGCCGTCCTCCATCGTGATCTTGCAGGTTCGATCTCGGGCACGCTCGACAGTTAGGCCTTGGGTCAGGGATTTGCAGATATAGGGCAATCGGGAGTCGCGCCTGACAACGTCGCCCTGACTATTGTCCGCAATGTAAAGCCAATTCTCAGTGCTATCAAAATAGGAAATCGCTGCCGCAAGAGTTCGAAGCGAGTCCATCCATAGCACTTGGTTGTTGCGAGGAGCCATCAGCTTAACCTCGCGAGGCTGCCAATGGATATTCGAGTCGAGTAGCCGTCTAAGCGAGTCGCTCATTGGTACTAACTTCAGCCGCGGGTGCTCTGCATGCGAATCGGATACCCTTAGACTCAAACTCTCCGGTTGACCAGAGATTGCCTCGGGCGGCCCCAAGATCCGATAGTAGCGAGAAGTTATCCTGCCTCGCGTCTTGAAGAGATTTGAATGACTGACACTGCAAGAGGCGCTGACGAACCCTTGGAAGAACTCGTAACAGCCATGCACAGCACGGGCTCTTAAGACCAGCGATACAACAGAGCCCTCTTCAAGGCGTCCGTGCCACTCCGTTTGTCCTGAATCCAGAACACAGCAAGGGGGAAGGAGAATAACGACCTTGTCTGGCACATCGTTGTAATGCGTGATCGGCTGCTTGATCTTGACATTGAAGGTCACTCGAAACGTGTCACCAACAACGATCGTGTCAGGCAATAACAATTCGAGATCGGCATCCAGGTTGTAGGGACGGCTCACTGGCTTGTTTGCGGTTAGTCCGCTTGCCAAGAGGATTATCAGACAGGATGCGGCGAATACCGATCGGGCAATCGCCGCTGAATTTGTAGTCATGTAGGCACTCCCTTCAAAATCATCGACCCGATGCAGGATCCGACCAGGGGAATCTCGCATGCGCAAAGCCAATGCACTCCAGTATACATCTCCAATTTCACGGGCGTCAAGGTGATTTGTTGAGCTCCGGATCGACTTTTCGGCAAGGTTCGCGCTTCCAAAGCACCCTGGAATTTCATACCTTCTTCTCCCAATAATCGTATAACCGCTATATATGCGGAGGAAAAGAATGACTCTTCGGTTCAACAGATTTGAACTCAGTAAGCTCACAGCAATCTGGGTTTTGATTGTCCTTGGCTTGAGCGCAGCCGCGCTGGCGCAGGCGCCGACACCGCCGGTGGCGACGGTGATTCCCAAGGCGGACACGCTGTTCGGCGATGTGCGCATCGACAACTACTTCTGGCTGCGCGACCGCACCGATCCGGATGTTTTCGACTATCTCGAAGCCGAGAACGAACACACCAAGGCGATGATGAAAGACACGGAGGCGCTGCAGGAGCAGATCTACAAGGAAATCATCGGCCGCATCAAAGAGACCGACCTGAGCGTGCCGGAAAAGGTTGATAACTACTACTACTACTCGCGCACCGAGCAAGGGAAGGAATATGCGATCCACTGCCGCAAGTTGGGGAGTCTGGAGGCGCCGGAAGAAATTCTGCTCGACGAAAACGAGCTGGCGGTCGGGAAGGAATATCTGCACGTCGGCGCGTACGGCATCAGCCCGAATCACCAGTTGCTGGCTTACTCGGTCGATACGACGGGCGGCGAGGTCTACACGCTGTATGTCAAGGACCTGCAGAGCGGCGAACTGCTGAGCGACCACGTGCCCAACGTCGGCAACAGCATCGCCTGGGCTGCGGACAACCACACGCTTTTCTACGACGTGCTCGACGAAACCTACCGGCCGTATCGCATCTATCGTCACGTGCTCGGCAGCGCCGCAAGCGCGGACAAGCTGATTTTTGAGGAGCCGGACGATCACTACTTCGTCGACGTGGCGCTGTCGCGCAACAAGCGCTGGATCATGATCGATCTGGGCAGCGAGACGACCTCGGAAGCACTCTACCTCGACGCCAACAACCCGCTCGGCGAATTCAAGGTGGTGCAGCCGCGCCAGGCGGGCCTGGAGTATTACGTGTTCCCGCACGACGACCAGTTTTTCATTATCACCAACGACAACGCGCTCAACTTCAAGGTGATGACGGCGCCGGCGAGCAATCCGGGCAAGGCGAACTGGAAGGAGTTCCTGCCGTACCGCGAGGAGATCCGGGTCGAGTCGATGAAGACCTTCAAGGATTACGTCGCTATCAGCGAACGCCAGAACGGATTGATTCAGCTCAAGATCGTGCGCTTGAGCGACAAGGCGGGGCACAACATCGAATTTCCGGAAGCAACGTTCACGGCACTATTCAACAGCAATCCCGACTTCAACAGCCGGATGCTGCGGTTTACCTACATGTCGCTGACGACACAGAAATCGGTGTTTGAATACGACATGGAATCGCGCGAGCGCAAGCTTCTGAAGCAGGACGAAATTCCCAGCGGTTATGATGCCACGCAATATCAGGCCGAGCGCATTTTTGCGACGGCGCCGGACGGGGTGCAGGTGCCGATCGCGCTCGTTTACCGCAAGGACAAGTTTCGCAAGGACGGAACGAACCCGGTGTATCTTGACGGCTACGGCGCTTATGGAATTCCGGAGGACCCGTGGTTTTCGGTGGCCCGGATCAGCCTGCTCGACCGCGGTTTTGTGTTTGCGATTGCGCAGGTGCGCGGCGGCGGCGAGATGGGGCGGCCGTGGTACTATGCCGGCCGGCTGCTGAACAAGAAGAACACCTTCACCGACTTCATCGCCTGCGCCGAGCACCTGATCAACGAGAAGTACGCGGCCGAGGACAAGGTCATCGCTTATGGCGGTAGCGCCGGCGGTCTGCTGGTCGGGTCGGTGTTGACGATGCGACCCGATTTGTGGGGTGCGGTCGTTGCCGATGTGCCGTTTGTTGACTTGATCAACACCATGGCGGACTCGACGATTCCGTTGACGGTCACCGAATGGGAGGAATGGGGCAATCCGCTTCAGCCGGAATATTACAGCTACATGCGCTCGTATTCGCCGTACGACAATGTCCGTGCCACGAACTATCCGCCGATCTTGATTACCGCCGGCTTGAACGATCCGCGCGTGGCGTACTGGGAGCCGGCGAAATTCTGCGCCAAGTTGCGCGCCATGAAGACCGACGGCAATTTGCTGTTGCTGAAGACCAACATGGATGCCGGTCACGGCGGGGCGTCGGGGCGTTATGAGGCTTACAAGGAGATCGCATTTGAGTTCGCGTTTCTGTTGAAGGTGCTGAAGCTCCAGCCTTGACACCGGCGCTTGACCAAGTGTTTCGAGATGAAGCGAGAGTGCTCCGCACTCTCGCTTTCGTTTTGGCTCCTCTGACAGCAGTAAGCGCTTCTCGCTGCAATGATTGAGTCACTCGCTGATTGACTATGGTCGTTTTCGGTGTCGAACGGCAGTACCGCATCGCAACAGCGTCTTTGCAACTAACCTTCTGATCGATAATGGATTAAGGCTTTCGCTCGAGAAGTCGATAATACGACTAATGGGAAACTTACCCGGGCGAGCGCACTTTGAATAGCACGATTCGATCACTCTTCCCCCGGTTAGAGAGCATCTACATGGCTTCGCGTGCCATCACGGCGGTAGCCGTGCTGAGTTGGATGTTTTCCACGGCCGGGGCCGAAAACGTCCAGCGCGAGATCAGCTTTGGCATGGTGATCTTCGCGCTGCACTTGGCGATCTTCTATTCCATTTGGAAATTCAAGCCGAAGCTGATCTCGGAGGTCTTCACCTATTCCTTAATCTTCGACGTGATCTTCGTGACCTACTTGATCAAGTTCACCGGCGGCGCGGATTCCGGTTTTTACCTGCTGTACTACCTGAACATCATGTTCTCGGCGTACTACTTCAGCCTGAACTTCTGCGTGGGCGTTTCGTTCGCCGTAACGATTCTTTACATCGTCTCCAACCCGGAACTGCTCACGAGCACTTCGCCGATTGAACTGGGGTTGCGGGTCGGGTTTGCGTGGTTTTTCGCGTACGCGGTCGGGTATGTCGCGCGGCACATGAAGCAGTCGGAGGGCAAGCTGCTGAAGCTGCTGGATTCGCTCAACGAGAGCACGACCGAACTGGAACGTTCACAGGCACGGATCGAGAACATCTACGAGACCTCGCGGTTGTTGGGCGAACTGCATGACGATCAGGGCATCACCCGCGACGTCTTGAACATCGTGGAGTCAATTCTGGGCTTCGAGATGTGTTCGATTCAGCTTTGCGCCCCCGACTTAACCTACCTGTACGAGCGCGGACGGCTGCAGGAGAGCCGGCGACTGACCACCGGCTTGCGCGAAATCATCGCGACGGAAGGACTGGTCGGCGAAGTCGTGCGTTCCGGCCGGGCGCGAAGAATCGTTGATCTGCAGCAGTTTCCCGAATATATTCCGACCATCAGCGACGCGCAGAGCGCGCTGATCGTACCGATGATATCGCATGGACGCGTCATCGGCGTCTTGCAGGCGGAGGCCAGCCGGCTCAATCGTTTCTCCGAAACGGACCAAAAGGTCGCGGCGATTCTGGCGGGGTCGGCGGCAATGGCCTACGAAAATTCGCGCCTGCACGCCGAATTGGAGAAGATGGTGATTATTGACGAGCTGACCGGAGTCTACAACTACCGCTTCTTCTCCGAGCGCCTCAACGATGAAATCAAACGTGCCACCCGCTACCACCAGCCGTTATCGCTGATCATGGTCGACCTCGACTGGTTCAAGCGGATCAATGACAGTTACGGACATGAGGCGGGGAATATGCTATTGCGCGGCGTGGTGCGGGTGATTGCGGCCAACATTCGTGACACCGACGTCCTCGCGCGCTATGGCGGCGAGGAGTTCATTATCATCCTGCCGCAGACGGATAACGACGACGCCCGAATCATTGCCGAGCGGATTCGCGCCGAAATCGAGCGCTCAACCTTCGGCGACGGCGCCAAATATCCGCGCCTGAAAGTCACCGTGTCGGTCGGCATCACCACCTATCCCGACAACGGGCGCAGCGAAGATGAGTTGGTGCAGCTGGTCGATCAGGCGATGTACCTCGCCAAAGGCAGCGGCAAAAACGCGGTCGTGATGATCTGATGCTCGAGTTGCGGCGCATGGTCGGATCACTGCTGGTAGCGGGATTCGACGGTCAATTGCTTCCTCACAACTTTGAAGCGGCATTAAAGGACGGTGCGCTCGGCGGCATTATCCTGTTTGCCCGCAATTACCGCGACCGCGATCAACTGCGGCGTCTGAACGCGACGGCGACAGTAGCCGCGGGGGCACAGGCGCTGATTGCCGTGGATCAGGAGGGCGGGCGCGTCGTGCGTTTCGACGGAGAATTTCCCACGTTTCCCTCGCCGCTGTATTATGCCGAAGCCGGCGATCCGGACGGCTTGCTGGCTGCCGCTGCCGTCACGGCGCGGGAACTGCGCAGAGACGGCGTCAATCTGAATCTGGCGCCGGTCTGCGATTTGGCGCCCGCAACAGACGACCACGTGCTTTACGGGCGCGCCTATTCCTCTGATCCGGAAGCAGTGGCGGCGGTGACGGCGGCGCAAGTCCAGCGATTTCATCGCGAACGTGTGCTGGCGTGCGCCAAGCACTTTCCCGGCCTGGCGAGCTCTGTCGGCGACCCGCATCGTGTGGTCGCGCACTCGCTGCAGAGCCGCGAGGAATTTCGGCAGAGGGACTATGCGCCGTTTCGCGCGGCGGCGCAGGCAGGCGCCAATTTCGTGATGACCACTCACGTGCGAGCAGATTCACTCGATTCGAGCCAAATCGCGACTTTCTCGGAGCGCATTGTCGAGGAAGAATTACGCGGCGAAATCGGTTTTTCCGGGCTGGTCATTTCTGATGATTTGCAGATGTTGGGCGCACTGGAGCAGATCGATCAGGTCGAGGCCGGCGCGCGCGCGTTGCTGGCGGGCAACGACTTGTTGATCTATGCCAATCTGCAGGAGCAGTTGGACGAAGTGATTGGCCTGATTGCGGCGCAGGCGCAGAATGACGAAAGACTTGCATTGCGAATCGCAGCCAGCTACCATCGAGTCAGCCGGTTTAAGAAAGAAAACGCGCAGTTCCTGAGTGCATGATCCACCCATTGATCAAAGTGATTACCAACAAGATGCCGCGGCACACCCTCGGGTTGATGTCGGGGACGTCGGCGGACGGATTGGATATCGCCTATTGCGAAGTCAACTTGCTTGATCGTTCGCTGCGCGACCTGGCGGCGGCGACAGTGCCCTACCCTTCCGCATTGCGCGACAAGGTGCTTGACTTGTCGAGTGCCGCAGCCGTGTCGCTGGAGGAATTGAGCGCGGCGAGTCACGTGCTGGGTCGCTTCTATGCCGGCGCGGTAGTCGAGTTCTGCCGGGCACACCAGATCGCGCGGGAGCAGGTCGATTTGATCGGATCGCACGGGCAAACGGTACGACATCTGTCGCAGCCGCGCACCGTTGCGGGATACGAGACGCGCGCCACGCTTCAGATCGGCGAGGCAGAGTATCTGGCGAAAGCAATGGGCGTGGTGACGGTCAGCGACTTTCGCAGTGCTGATCTGGCGGTCGGGGGCAGCGGGGCGCCGCTGGCGCCGGTCTACCATGCGTTGCGGTTTTCCGAGAAGCGACTGACCAAGGCGGTGGTCAATATCGGCGGTATCGCCAATGTTTCCGTACTCAAACGCAACGGCGAGGTGTTGGCTACCGATACCGGTCCCGGGAATTGCCTGGTCGACACGTTGATGCGTAACATGTTCGATCGCGATTTTGATGCCGATGGCGCGGCGGCTGCGAGCGGTTCCATTCATGAAGGACTACTGGCGAACATGTTGCAGAGCGAGTTCATGACCCGCACACTGCCGTTGAGTCTTGACCGCCGGGAAATGGCGCAGTTGCTTGAAGCTGAGCCGATCCGGACCCTGATCGAACAACTGAAGCCTGAGGATACGGCAGCGACGCTGACGGAATTCACGGCAGTAACGATCCAGCGCCAGACGCAACGCCTTTGCCGTGATGAGTCGCCATCGTTGGTACTGGTCTGCGGCGGCGGCGCGCACAATCGGACTCTGCTGCGGCGCTTGCAGGAGCATCTCGCACCGGCGCGGGTGAGTCTGACTACGGAATTCGGGTCAAATGTCGATTTCGTCGAGGCGGAGACGTTTGCGTATCTGGCCAATCTAGCGATCGAAGACGAGGAAGGGAATCTGCCCCAGGTTACCGGCGCAGCGCGTCGGGCGGTCTTGGGTAAGATATCATTGCCATGATACGAACATTTGTCGTTGCAATCATTACGTTCATCGTGTCGATGCTGGCCTGCGCGCGGATGAACTACGCGGTCAAGCAAGACGGCTACGACGCGCTCAAGAAGCCGTTGATTCGCGTGCGCATTCTCCATACGGCCGACCAGATCAAATTCGGCGCCAACGGCGATTGCGTGGTGCGCACCTGGGATCTGAACAATGAGAAGTCCGCCTATTACTCCTCGGCGCACTTGAAGATCGATGCGGAAGGCTCGTATCTGACTCTGACCGATCTTGACGGCAACCGGTTGGAAACAAAGCTCAAGAAGGTAACGGTGTCGGCGGACAAGAAATCGTGGCTGTGGCTGGACAAGCGCAAGTTCCGCGGTGTCTTCGAATTCTACCCTGATGGCCACGACACCCTGTACATCGTCAATGTCCTCAACCTCGAAGACTATCTGCGCGGCGTACTAGCGCCGGAGATCGGCCGGCGCAACCAGGATGAATATGAAGCGGTCAAGGCTCAGGCGGTTGCGGCGCGCACCTATGCGCTGGTGACGCGCGGGAAATATCCCAACAAGCAGTATGACATGGTGAACGAGATTCTCGATCAGGTGTATATCGGTGTCGACGGCGAGCAGCGCCTGACCGATCAGGCCCTGCGCGAAACGCGTGGCGAAGTCCTGATTGCGGACGGTGAACTGATCGAGACGTACTATCATTCGACCTGCGGCGGTCATACCGAGGCGGTGGCCGACGTCTGGGACAAAGAGCCACGCTCCTATCTGCAGAGCGTGCCAGATGACACCTTCTGCAACTGGTCGAAGTACTACACCTGGGAGGAAACATTGGCGGCGGATTCGGTGCTGGCATCGGTTCGCAAGTATCTTGAGTCGGGACGCAAGGACGCCAGCACTTTGGGCACGCGACTGATGGCGATGACGGTGCAGTCGCGCGCAACGGGCGGACGCGCAATCACGCTGCGCGTCACCACCGAGCGTGGCGATGTCTACTTGATCAAGGACCAGATTCGCTGGGCGATTTCGCGGCCGAATGGCGGCGGTATCCTGCGTTCATCGGATGTGGATTTTCAGATGGTGTACGATTCAGCCGGTCTGGTGACGGCGGTGCAGGTCAGCGGCCGCGGCTATGGTCACGGAATCGGAATGTGCCAGTGCGGCGCCATTGGCCGTGCTCGCGCGGGGCAAAGCTACCAGGAGATTTTGACTCACTATTACACCGGCGCGCTGATTCAAAAAATGTATTGAGCGCCGGATTGAATTGATCAATCTTCGGATCATGCGTCTGCGCATGTGGATTATCCTCCTGTTGCTCCTGGCGATTCGTCTCGCTCCCACGGCGGCTGGCGGCAGCGATCGTGTCTACACAATTCAGCTTCACGGCGGCATCCTGCAGCCGGTACTCAATGACTCGGCGCAGATTTGGCTACTGGCGCCCGCCTTCGGGGTCGATGCACAAATCCAGTTGACGCCACGGCTGGCGCTGACCGCATCGCTCTTGCACGCCCAGATCGACAACGACACTTGCGTTGCTGCTTTCCTCGATATCAACAATGACCGATCCAATCACCGCTGGAAAGTAACGTCACTCAGTCTCGGGCCGCGGCTTTATCTGAAAGAACGAAGGGGACTGGCGCCGTTCTTGCAGGCGCAGGCGGCGGCGGTGATCTGGAGCGCACATTTGCGCGCGGACGACGCGAAACTCGTGGTGCAATCGGGCGATGGCGGCAAGACTGATTTGGCGGCAACGGAAATCGCCGTCAGCGCCGCGGTGGGACTGGAGTATCAGCTTTCAAGCCGGATTGCGTTCGATCTGACGACGACCATGACGTATCTCACCGGCCTGGGAACCGACTTCGCCGATTGGGTCAATGACTCTCGCTCACGGGGAATTGTCAGCGCCGTCGCCGGTGTCGCGATCAGCTTTGGCGGGCGATCGTCGAGTCGCAGCGGCGGCGCCGAGTTGCGTCCACGGCGAGAGAAAGAATCCGATCGCCGCGTCTACGAAGTGCAGCCGCAGCGATCGCCGACCGATTCGACGCTGATGGTGCCGCTTCCGGCGCGGGTCGACTCAGCCAGCGCGAGAATCGACTCCGACGATGACGGCGTCGTCGACTCGCTCGATACTTGCCCCGGGACGGCAGATGGAATCATTGTCGACGCGCACGGCTGTCCGGATTACGAGGTCTACCTGCGCCGGCAGGTACTGCATGCGCTGTTCGCACCCGGCGACACGCTGCTGCGAGCGGAGCGCGGAATTGCCGTGGATTCAGTGGCGACGTTACTGCAGATGTTTCCGGAAGTGCGAGCGGCTATCGTCTGCTATACAGATAATCTGGGCGGAGAAGGCGTGAATCTCAGATTGTCCAAAACGCGGGCGCTCTCGGTGCGCGATTATCTCGTGACGCGCGGAATCGCTCGCGAGCGCCTGGAGGCGATTGGGCGAGGCACCAGTAACCCGATCGCCTCCAATCGCACGCGCGCCGGCCGCGAACAGAATCGGCGCGTCGAAATCGAGTTCCGTTGGTGAATTGAATACGCGAGCGGGCAGAGAGGCGCGCCGCAGGCGAACCTCTCTGCTCGTTGAAGCTACGGCGTTTCGAGCCAGCCGTCAGAGGGCTGCTGGTTCGGTTTGTGCGCCAGCCCTTTCCAGACCTTGGTGTTGTCCGAGCCGTGCTGATGGATGATGTAGGTGCAGGTAGGCTCGCTGCACACCCAGTTGGTGGCGTTAGTCATGAGCAGCGGCAGAAGTTTGCCGCGACCGCATGAAGGGCAGGCAATCGGTTCGAACATCGTCACAATCTCCCATTTGAGCCTGAGTTCAAATTGATCGCGCGCGGCTTTGGCGGCGGCCGCGGCGGCGCCGCTTCCGGCAGCAGCTCCTGCGGCCACTATTTCTTGCCTTTCAGATAGCGGTCAAACCACTTGACGAACCACTCGAGCCGCACCAGCCGCCGATCAGGTCGGCCGCAGCGCGACAGCCCGTGCGGTTCTTCCGGGAAACGGATCATCTCGACCGTCCGGCCGAGCATCTTGAGTGAAATGAACAGTTGCTCGCCCTGCTCGATCGGGCAGCGCAAGTCCTGCTCCGAATGCGAAATCAGAAGCGGCGTGCGGATCTTCTTGACGTAGGTCAGCGGCGACATCTTGCGCCAGTTATCTAGATTGTTGTAGGGTGTGCCGAAGATTTCTTTCGTCATCAAGTAGCCGATGTCGGAAGAACCGAACATCGACTCGAGGTTGACCACCGAGCGCTGGGTGATTGCTGCGGCAAAACGGTTGGTGTGGCCGACAATCCAGTTGGTCATGTACCCGCCATAGCTGCCGCCGGTCACGCCCATGCGCTTCTTGTTGATGTAGGGCTTGGCTTCCATGTAGTCGGCGAACGCCATACAATCGTCGAAATCGACCGTGCCCCAGGCGTTGGTAATGGTGTCAGCGTGCTTCTCGCCATAACCCTGACCGCCGCGGATGTTGCTGAAATACACGACATAGCCGGCAGCGGCGAGCACCTGGAATTCATGGAAGAAGCTGTTGCCGTACTGCACGCGCGGGCCGCCGTGAATCTCCAGCACCGAGGGATACTTGCGGCGCGGCGAGAAGTCGGGCGGTTTCATGATCCAGCCGTGGACCGGATAGTTACCCTTGCCGCGGAAGATGATCTCCTCCGGTTTGGCCAGCATGATTTCGTCCATGAGCGCTTTGTTGAAGGCGGTCAATTTCTCGACCCGGGCATTGCGCTTGACGAGGTCGAACGCATGGACTTCCGCCGGCATAGTGTGATTGGAAATCACGAGCGCGACTTTGGTCGTTTTGCCGTTGAGCGAGGCGCCCATCACATGCTGCTTGCCGCGCACGACCGGCTCGATAACGCGGCCGCTGGCGGAGACGCGATAAAGATTGGTGCTGCCGGAATCACTGAGGACGAAATAGATCCAGCGGCCGTCGGGTGACCAGTGCACCAGGCCGCCGGAGTGGGCTTCGACGGTATCGGAAATCGTCTCGTCCATGCAGTAGCGATCGAGCCGTTTGGTGAGATTGACCGCTTTGCCGCCGCGCACCGGGACTTTCCAGACATTCCAGTTGGTCACGCCCCAGGAGTCGTCGGGGTTGTCGTGGCCGAGATAGGCGAGGAATTTGCCGTCGGGCGAGAACTTGACGAATCCGAGCGGACCTTTGGGCGTAGCGATCAGTCGTGCCTTGCCGCCGTGGGCCGGCATGACGAAGATATCCTGCAGGTCGGGATAGAGATCGAAATTGCGTTGGATGTTGGTGACATAGGCAATCCAGCGGCCGTCCGGCGAGCAGGTCACCGAGGACTTCTCGACGCCGCCCTTGGTGAGCTGGGTGCCTTTACCCGTCGCTAGGTCGATCGTCCAGATCTGCGCTTCTTCTTTCGGCATGAAGCCGTAGTTGTCGAGCTTGTGGAACAACCGGGTGATGTGGCGAAAGACCGGCGTTTCGCGTTTGCCGTCCTTGGTCTTGGGCACGTCGTCGTGCTTGCGGAAGGTGCACAGTAACTTTTTCGAATCGGGCGTAAACTGCAGGTCGCCGAAATCGCCTTCCATATCGTTGAGCAGCCGCGGTTCACCGCCGTGGCGCGGCATGACGTAGATGCCCTTCTTGTCGTTGCGCTTCGAGACAAACGCCAGCCACTTGCCGTCGCGTGAAAACACCGGCACCGAATCGGAGACCTCGCCGTGCGTGTACTGGCGCAGGTCGGAGCCGTCGACGTTGATCATGTACAAATGCGAATGATATTTCTTTTTGTCCGCCGCCATCGTGCGGACGTTGATTGCGATTTCGGATTCGTCGGGCGACAGTGCGACGCCGTCGACGAACTTCATTTTCAGCAAGTCATCCTTGGTGATTTTGCGCTTCTTCATGAATTCTCCTTCAGGGCAGCTGCAACTCGTTTCGATAGTTGCAGTTTACGTAGAAGCTTGTATACGAGTTCCGCGCAAAGAATGCAATCGAAATATGGACCGGCGCGTTGCGGTGCGATCAGATCAAATGCGTAAACAGAATGCGCGCGCCGATCGCGATCAGGATGATGCCGCCGACGAACTCCGCGCGGCAGCCGATACGCTCGCCGAGACAGTGACCGCAGAGCAAGCCGATCGCGGTGAAGGTCAGCGCGACGATGCCGATCACGACGCTCGGCATCAGGATGCTGACCTGCAGCAGCGCCACCGAGAGACCGACGGCCAGCGCATCGATGCTGGTCGCGATCGACAGCAGCACCAGCGACCATTTGCGCGTCGGGTCGGCGAGAGCGACATCGATGTGCTCCTTGTGGCGGTAGGCATCAAACAGCATCTTGCCGCCGATCCAAACCAGCAAGGCAAAAGCGATCCAGTGGTCGAGGGAACCGATCAGATGTTCGACCTTGGTGCCGAGGTACCATCCGATGACCGGCATCAAAGCTTGGAAGAGACCGAAATGAAACGAGAGGCGGAAGTAGTGGCGAAAGGTAAGCGGGCGCAGGCGCGTGCCGACCGCGACGGCGACGGCGAAAGCATCCATCGCCAGACCGACAGCGATGGCGAGAACGGTCAGAAGACTCAAGCTGGGCCTGCCACAGCCAAAAGGCCGAAGAGCTGAAACGACATCCCGCTAATTGAAGCGATCGAGTCGCGGAAATCAATGAAGAAACTGTCCTTGGCGCGCAGGAACAATCGGTCAAGAAGTACTACTTTACAACTACCGTTCGCCAGAACACAAAATACTATTGACACTGAAATCCATATTCAGTTGTATAACATCTGTAATCTGGCGTAGGAGCCAATGGAAGGGTGTGCAAGCGAAAGGAGGCACTTATGCTTGCTGTAGTTGTTCGTACGTTTCTTGCCATTGTAGCATCACTGACTCTTCTGACAAACTCTGCCGTAAGTGCTGAGCCCACGTTCTTGGGGTATGGCACTGATCCACAATGGTCGCCGTCGGGACGCCTGATCGGCGCTTGGCGGCACGACACGCTTGCGATATTCGATGTTGCAGCTATGAAGGAGATCAAAACGCTGGCGGTGCCGCAACCAAAGTTCTTTTACTGGATTAGTGAAGATACCATTGCGCTGTCATATCAAGGGCAGACTGTGGGAGTCAAGCCAACAGACAGATACGCCACAATCACCAGAGCCATCTTGACGCTGCGTGGTCAATATCAACAGGTATTAGGTGACACAATTCTTGATTCACGTAACTGCTTGACGCATTGGCGCAAGCTGCCTAATGGTCAAGTCGGTGTGTTCCGCGTAGAAAACGGCACACGGACGAAGTTCTACACACTCCTTGCAGGCTCGCTGACTGAACATGCGCCCGATACCACGGAGCAAGCGAAATGTTGGGCCAAGGCCCCCTTTGGCGTAACCGCGTATTATCCGGCACACAATTGCGCGTTGGCAGTAGTGTTCACCTCAGATGAATTCGTAGATGTTCTGAATGCTGACGGGGCGAGAACGTTTCGCGTAGCGCCGCGAGCACAGGTACTTCCCGATGGCAAGTACTTAGTTACCGGCAAGCCTGCGTGGTCTCAGTCAGGGCGCTACGTCAGCTTCCGTCAAGTCATCGAGGACGGTCACTACCAGTATAAGTTTACACTTCTTGTCTTTGATGTGGCCACAGGCGACATAGAGGAACTCGCTGAAGTTGACGGAAATGAAACTATTGAATCGGAGTGGTCTCCGACGGCGGATCGACTGATCCACTCAAATCGTTCTGACGGGAGGCTAGTATTATGTCAACTCGAACAGAACTGATAATTGCGTCTGTACTGATCCTCCTACTATTGTCCAATTCAATTTTCGCAGACAACACGATTCTATTAGATCCCGGTCATGGTGGCAGTGCCTTAGGCTGTAAGGGAGCTAATGGGAAGCTGTATGAGAAGGCTGTGAACTTAACGGTCGCCCTTGCCGCCAAGGATACGATTAATTTCGACTATGGCGGGTGGTTTCAAGTCGGCATGACACGGTCTACTGACGTATATGTTGAGAACATCGACAGAGCCGATTCGGCAAACGTGGGAAACAACGGGCAAGGCTACGCGTACTTCATCTCAACCCATCACAACTCCATCGACACCGCACACAACAGCACTCAGGGCACAGAAGCATGGCATTGCATGTCTGATACAATCTTGGGCGGCTCATGGCGTGACGTCGATTCACTGATGGCGCAGAAAATATATCTGCGGCTTCTTGAGAATTGGGATGCGCCGGACGATCCATACATTGCACGCGGGCTGAAAAAAAGCTGTGGGCTGACAGTGCTCATTCGTAACAGGCGTATAGCCGTCTTGACTGAAGCATCGTTTCTTAGTGACTCGCTCGAAGAGAATTTGTTCGCGGATCCTGCCAACACTCACGCGCGAAGTGAAGCCGGAGCCATTTATCGAGGCTTCAAAAGTTATTGCGATGGTGCGGGTATTGCAGAAATCAGCAACCAGTATGTTCAGGGAAAGGGCGGGACAATCGAAGTTGATGACTTGGAGCTACCCTCGCCAGTATACAGGACATGGGCAATCTTCGAACAGCACGATTTGTATGCTCATGATAGTTTCTACCTGAACGGATACTGGTACTACTTTCATCATTGGTCACATCTTCGATCAGACGGAACGTATTTGGGACCTGATTATTTCGAGAATGCCTGGCCAATTACAGTGCCACCCGAGAATGACTCTCATATCTACAGAGCGTATTTTACTGGAGGCCCGTATTGGGCAGACGTCTGGTATCTGCCGTGGCCGCTGCGATACTCCAGTGGCGACACAGTCCAATTCATGTGGCTCGGAGATTGGGGCGCCGATTCCAGCACCATGGTCAGTCTCTATCTGGATCGTCACAATGGTCGCGATGGGTACCCGGAAGCACTTGTTGAAAATGTTCCCAGGAAGATGACGAACTGCCTCGACTGGGTCGTGACCGGCCCGGCCTGTGATAGCTGCATTCTCAAGGTGGTTGCGCACGACATCGCCGACAATCAGGCCACCGGATACACGCAGGATATGGAGACGTTCGCGATCTGCACCTGGAAGGTCGGCGATGCCGACGGTAGCGGTGCAATCAACATTAGCGATGCAGTCTATTTGATCGACCACATATTCGGTCCCTGCGAAGGATGTCCCAACGGTCCTCCACCGACTCCGCACAACCCTGGTTCCGGTGATGCTGATTGCAGTGGTTCTCTTTCGATTTCCGACGCCGTCTATCTGATCAATTACTTTTTCGCCGGCGGACCACCGCCGGGGCAAGAGTGCAACTGCGCTGATTACAGCTAGGATTTCCGAAGGGACCAAGAGGGCAAGTTCAAAGGGCGGGGAGTTTTCCCCGCCCTCATGCGATTAATATCAAGGTCAGCAGCCACTCTGACGCCCCGCCTTCAGGCAACAAATCGTGATGGGTCACTAAAATACGCTCGATTGCATTCACGTCCCCTACGTTCGAGTCGGCTCCAGGCCCGAAGTTGAACTCTACCAGACTCTCTGGTGTCCAACATTCCGCTTTGAAAATCGCTGTATTTGATTATCTTCGCGGCTAATCCGCCGCTAAATTCGCGGCCAATCGCACAATCTCGTGCCAACTGTCGCCCACCCGTGCGAAGCGAAGGGTGGGGAAACTATGATCACGGAAGCAGAATGAGACCTTTTTCGCAATTTCAACGCACGCACACCTGCGGCGAACTGACCAAAGCGCACGCGGGGCAAACGGTCCGGCTCAACGGCTGGGTCAAGAAATATCGCAATCACGGCGGAATCCTGTTTATCGATCTGCGCGACCGGTTTGGCATCACGCAGGTGGTTTTCCATCCGCAGAATTTCACCGAGGAACAGATGAACGAGGCGGGGCATTTCCGCGGCGAATTCGTCATTGCCGTCGTCGGCACGGTGATGCTGCGTCCGGAGGGGATGATCAATCCGAACCTCGCGACCGGTGCAATCGAGGTGGACGTGCGCGATTTCGAAGTGCTGGCCGAGTCCGAGACGCCGCCGTTTGAAATTGAGGAAGAGACTACGGCCAATGAAGACTTGCGGCTGACCTACCGCTATCTCGATCTGCGCCGCCGTTTTCTGGCGGACAAGATCGAGTTGCGCCATCGGCTGGCGTTTGCGGTGCGGCAGTACATGCACGAGCAAAAGTTCCTCGAAATCGAGACGCCGCTGATGATGCGCTCGACGCCGGAGGGCGCGCGCGACTACGTGGTGCCGTCGCGAGTGCATCCGGGCAAGTTCTACGCGCTGCCGCAATCGCCGCAGTTGTTCAAGCAAATCCTGATGATTGCCGGCTTTGACCGGTATTTCCAGCTCGCGCGCTGTCTGCGCGACGAAGACCTGCGCGCCGACCGCCAGCCGGAACACACTCAGATTGACATTGAGATGTCCTTTGTCACGCAGGACGACATTTTCACTGTCGTCGAAGGGATGATGAAGCATGCGTTCCGGGAAGTAATGAATGTCGACATCGCGGCGCCTTTCCCGCGCTTCCCGTACGACCAGATCATGAGCGAGTACGGCTCCGACAAGCCGGACTGTCGCTATGAGATGAAGCTGGTGGATTTCGGGCCGGCATTTGGCGGGACCGAATTCAAAGTGTTCGCCGATGCCCTCGCTACGGGCGGTGTGGTCAAAGGGATGGTTGTCAACGGGCAAGCCGGTCTTTCGCGTAAGCAGCTTGAGGAGATCGAGGCCGAAGCCAAGCTTGCCGGAGCGAAGGGGCTGGCGTGGATCGCGCTGGCTGAGGGAGTGAAATCGCCGATCAAGAAGTTCCTCACGGATCAGACAGTCGCGAAGTTGAAAGAATTGGGGCAGGCGCAGGATGGTGATTTGATCCTGCTCGCCGCCGGTGTCAAACTGCCGACCGAGATGATTCTTGGCCGCGTGCGCAGCTACTGCGGCAAGAAATTCGGGCTGATCGATAAGTCGAAGTACGTGTTTCTGTGGGTGACTGATTTTCCGCTGTTCGAGTACAACAAGGAGATCGGCCGCTTTGACGCGATGCACAACATCGTGACGTCGCCGAAGGAGCCGGATATTCCGCTACTCGATGAGGGCTTCACCAGTTCGCTGGCGCTCGCCGATCCGAATCACCCGTGGGCGCGAATTCGGGCAAATCAGTATGATCTGGTCTGCAACGGATTTGAGCTGGCTTCAGGGGGGATCCGCAATTATCGCTCCGACATGCAGAAAAAGGTGCTGAACATTCTCGGGATGGACGATGCCCGCGCAGAGCGGATGTTTGGATTCCTGCTGAATGCGTTGAAATACGGCGCGCCGCCGCACGGGGGGATTGCCTTGGGACTCGATCGCGTGACGGCGATCATGACCGACTCGGACTCGCTCCGCGACGTAATTGCGTTTCCGAAAACCACTGCGGCACAATCACTTATGGACGGTGCCCCAACTGAAATTGAGCCGGAGCAGCTGGCTGAATTGCATCTGTCGATAGCTATTGACAAGAAGAAGTAATCCCGTACATTTGTCGGGGAAGGAATGGACCCCACCCCCCGGGTGGGGAATTCTTTTTGTGTTGTGCTGTGCGTGGAAGGAGAATTCCTTCAGACAGTCAACGATGAACAATGAGGTGTAAAGAAAACCTGTTTGAGTGACCCGAACGGAAAAAAGATCGAGGTTAAGAACGTCGATCCGCGAATCTTATTCGCGAGCAATAACAACCTGATCAAGACGATCGAGGCCGGATTTGATGTGCAAATCGTGGCTCGGGGCGAGACAGTCACGATCATGGGGCCGGATGCTCATCTGGCCGAGATTCTCTTCTACGATCTGTTCGAACGCCTGCAGCGTAAGGGGGAAATATCGGAGCAGTATCTCAATTACGCGATTACCTTCATCAAGGAATCAGGGCAGGGACCGGCCGCTGAACTGGATATTGCCACCGCGCTGACGAGCATCTACAAAGCTGACATCAAGCCCAAGACGATCGGTCAAAAAGAGTACCTCGAAGCGATCGAGAAGCACGATATCGTGTTCGGCATCGGCCCGGCGGGTACTGGCAAGACCTATCTTGCTGTGGCTGAAGCGGTTGCCGGTTTGCGCAATAAAGCTTTTGGTCGCATTATCCTGGTTCGCCCGGCCGTCGAAGCCGGTGAATCGCTGGGATTCTTGCCGGGGGACATTCGCGCCAAGGTCGACCCCTATCTTCGTCCGGTTTATGACGCTCTACACGACATGCTTCCTGCCGATAAAATAAAGAAGCTGATGGAATTAGGCGTGATCGAGATCGTTCCATTGGCCTTCATGCGCGGTCGCACGCTCAACAGCGCTTTTGTGATTTTGGATGAAGCGCAGAACACGACGGTCGCACAAATGAAAATGTTCTTGACGCGTATTGGTGAGGGCTCGAAAGCGGTTGTCACGGGGGATGTGACGCAGATCGATCTCGACAGGAAGCGGATATCAGGACTGATTGCCATTCAGAAGATTCTCAAGGACATTCCCGAGATCAAGTTCATCTATCTCTCGGACAAGGACGTCGTGCGGCACCGCCTGGTGAAGCAGATCATCCGCGCGTTTGACCGCTACGAGAATCGCCAGAGATAATTCATGTTCACATTAGTACGCAGAGGGTTGCGGACGGTGCGACGCCGTATCCGCAAGGAGAGTTCGGGAGAAGGTCCGAGCGCGCTGGCTCGGGTGTGGATCGTCCTGCTGATTGCCTTTGCGGTGATTTTCACTTCGTTTTTGTTTCCGATGGCGCACGTCTTCGCGCCGCCCTCGGCGCCGATGGTGGGGGACATCGCCAGCGAAGATATCATCGCGCCGTTCGACTTCCCGGTCTACAAGAGCGATGAAGAGCTCGAGTTCGAGACGCGCCAGGTGCTGACCTCGTTGCCGGCGGTCGTCGTCTATGACGAGCAACGGGTGGACTCGACGATGCGCGCGCTCGATCGTTTCATCCAGGTCGCCGACAGCATCAAGCACCGCGTCAAGAATGTCGCACGGGCAGCGGACCGACTACGAGTGTTTTATCCGCAGTTCAAGGAGGCGGCACTGCAGCGGTTGGTGGCCGCCGACAGCATCGGGGTCGTCCATCGCGTCATTCGCGAATCATTGCTGGACCGCTACTTGGTCGGCGTAGCCGAAGCGGACACGATCTTGCCGCAGGGTTACCCGACGGTGCAGATCAAGCGCAGCGATCGCGCGGCGACTTATGCCGCCGACCAGATCATCGGCCTGGCGCGCGCAAGGCTCGAACTCAAGGAAGACCTGGCGGCCCACGGTGAGCCGCACAAGATCGGCGGACAGTGGCTGTCGGACATTGCGCAGCTGTTTCTCGTGATCAACCTGCAGTTCTCGCCGGAAGAGACGACGAAGCGCCGCGAGAGCGCGCTCAATTCGATCTCGCCGGTGCGGACCTGGTTCCGCGCCGGGCAGCGGATTGTCGCCAAGAACGAGCCGGTCACGCGGACGCATATCGAGTGGCTCAATGCCCTGGCCCAGCATCGTTCCGAATCGGGCACCAAGGCCGGGCTGTTCCAGTACTTGCTGCCGATTTTCGCGCGGCTGCTGTTTGTCAGCTTCGTCTATCTGACCTTCCTCTGGGCGGTGTATCTACTGCGCGGCAAGAACGAATTCCGTCTCGACCGCATTTTGCCGCTGCTGATCATTGTGGTCGGCAGCGTGGCTACTGCCTATCTGATTACAGAACAGGCCAATCTGTCGCTCTATCTCGTGCCGATCGCAGCCGGGGTGATTCTGGCGGCAATTCTCTTCGATCTCGAAACAGCGGTGCTGGTGACGCTCACCGAAGCGGTATTGTTCGGCATCATCTACGAATTCAATTTCGAGTTCAGTTTCATCGTGACGGTTTCCGGGTTGGTGGCGGCGTTCACGATGCGCGCGGTCAAGAAGCGGTCCGACTTCTACCGTGGCGCGCTCTACCTGGCGATAGCGATTACGGCGACCGCGTTCTTGCTGGAATCGTTGCGGTTTTCCTCCAGCGAGGTGATCCTGCAGCAATGCGGTTATGCTCTCATCAACGCCGCAGCGTCATCGTTCATCGCGATGGCGACCCTGCCGTTGTTCGAATCACTCTTCAATTTTACGACCAATATCACGCTGCTGGAATTGTCGGACATGAATCATCCGCTGTTGAAGCGGTTGGCGCTGGAGTCGCCGGGGACGTATCACCATTCGCTGGTGATCGGCAGTCTGTGCGAAGCGGCGGCAGAAACGATTGGCGCCAACGCCCTGCTGGCGCGCATCGGGGCGTACTACCATGATATCGGGAAGATGGAAATTCCCGACTACTTCGTGGAAAACCAAGTTGGCGTGCGCAGCCGACATGAAGAGCTGTCGCCGTCGATGTCGGCGATCGTGATCAAGTCGCACATTGCGCGCGGCCGCGAGTTGGCGGATGAGAACGATCTGCCGGACAAGATCATCGCGTTTATCGAAGAACACCACGGCACGTCGTTGATGTCGTTCTTTTTCAACAAAGCCAAGGAACTTCATCCGGACGACGAAGTTTCCGAAGCCGAATTTCGCTATCCAGGCCCGCGGCCGCAGTCGAAAGAGACGGCGATTCTGATGCTGGCGGACTCGGTGGAAGCGGCCTCGCGCACGCTCGAGGATCCCAAACCGGCGCGGATTCGCAACTTGATTCGCAAGCTGATCAATGATAAATTCCAGCAGGGGCAGTTGGCGGAATCGAACTTGACTTTGGCCGATCTCCAGGGCATCGAGGATGCGTTTGCCAAGGTGCTGATTGGAGCATTTCACAGCCGGGTGGACTATCCGAAGCGTGAAGAAGAGAAAACACTGTGAGCCGGCGCGCCGCAATCTACAATACGGTGGCGGGGACGCGCGTACCACGTACGGCGCTGGCAAAATTGGCGGAAATCGTGCTGCACGGCGAGCGGCGGAAACAGAGCGTTGTTCTCGTTTTCATCGACGATCGCCGCATGAGCAGTCTGAACCGGCAGTTTCGCGGCAAGGACAAGACGACTGATGTGCTGTCTTTCAACATGAACGAACCCGATGACCCTCTGTTAGGCGAAATCTATATCTCGATCGCGGAAGCGCGGCGTAACGCCCGCGCGTACGGGATCACGCCGACGCAGGAAATCCTCAAGCTGTTCTGCCACGGGTTGCTGCACCTGTGCGGCATTCACCATCCGACCCCCAGGAAACGCGCGGTCATGGCCGCCAAAGAAGACGCCTACTTGCGGCGACTGGCAGGGAGCTACTGATGCTGCCGGTACTGGCTATGCTGGCGGGCATTATCGTGCTCTATTACATCTCTTACAGCGTCAGTGTCGCCGCCAGTGGTCTTTATCTGACCGACTCGAATGAGCGCAAGCTATTGGAGGGTCTGAGCGACTCGCGGCGCGCGTCGGTGGAAGCCATCCTGGACAATCCCAAGCGGCTGTCGGTGACGGCGACCCTGGTGCAGTCAGGCGCGTTGATTGTCTCGACCGTGCTCTGGTTCTTGATCGGCTCCCGCTTTGAACTGCCGATGCTGCAGAAATACGCGCTGGAGATCATTCTAATCGCGGTAGGCTGGTTCATTCATACTTCGCTGGTGGCGGTAATTGCACCGAATCTGCGCCGCGAGCAGGTGTTGGATGTGATCCAGTCGAAGGCCTGGCTGCTGCGCCTGTTGATGGCTATCAGCGCGCCGGCGGTGACCTCGATCATCCGGTTCAAGAGCAGCCTGCTGGAGAAGCAGGATCTGGACGAGAAGAAGGAAGAAATCGTCGAGCGCGCGATCGAAGAGCTGGCCGATTCGGCCGGGATCGACGAGCCGTTGATGGGACCGGATCTGCGCGACATGATCGGCAACGTGTTCGACCTCGCCGATTCCGAGGTGCGCGAGATCATGATCCCGCGCATCGAGATGCTGACGATCGACCGCGGCACGACCTTTGCGGAGGTGAAGAAGATTGTCGCGGAGAACGGCTATTCGCGCTATCCGGTGATTGACGGCGGCGTGGACAATATCGTGGGAGTGCTGCACGTCAAAGATATTCTCAAGCGCTACCCGTTGCCGGCGGATACGGAAGATGTGACCGCCATCGCCCGGCCGGCGTTTTTCGTGCCGGAATCCAAGAGTCTCCGCAGTCTGCTCGAGGAATTCAAGCACCAAAAAGTGCATATGGCCATTGCCGTTGACGAGTATGGCGGCACGGCCGGCCTGGTGACGATGGAGGACATTCTCGAGCTGATCGTCGGCGATATTCAGGATGAGCACGACACCGACGAGGAAAGCGATATCGTCAAGCTGACTGATTCGGAGTACGTGGTCTCGGCCAATCTCTCGATGACCGATCTCTCCGATCGCCTCGAACTGCGGCTGGAAGAAAGGGAATTTGAGACTGTGGGCGGCTACATTTACGATCTGGTCGGTTCGCTTCCCAACGTCGGCCAGCGCATTGCGACCGACGGTCTCGACTTCGTCGTCGAGCAGGTTAACGGTCAGCGCATCGAGAAGGTCCGCATTATTCTTAGAACTCCGCGCGAGCAGCAGGCGTAGTCCGCCGGCGCCGATCGTCAAATTCGCACACTCGAAAACCGGCATGAAAAAGGGACAGGCGGTGACGCCTGTCCCGTGGCTGACTCTGAGCGAAGCTCTAATCTTCGCCCTGGGCCTTGGTGAAGCCGTCTTTGCCTTCGAACACCGACAGTTTCTCGATGTGCGCCCAATGCAGTCCCATCGAGTGGGCCTTCTGCAACAAGGCGATCAGCAGCTCGTCGGTCAGTTCCTTGGTGTCATCGCGCATCATACAGCGCAAGCGGAACTGGTCGACGGTGTCGGTGATAGCGCCCATCGTCGGGTAGACCTTGGTGCCGCGGCTGGACACGATCTTCAGGCGCAGCGGTGTGCCGTCCAGCAGGGCCTCGGCTTTCTTACCCAGCTCGTCGACCGAGCCAGTCCACTCGACAAACAGGTCGGTTCCGGCGACGCGGCGGCTCTTGACGCGCACGAAATCGGGGCGCAGGTCGATCTTCGGCATCTTGATCGGTTTGTGGTCGCGGACTTTGAACTTCGTCGACGATTTACCGAAGTTGGCAATGATGGCGTCGGTATACTGCGTGGTTGAGGCGGCCTTGGCATCGCCGACGACGTCGCGCGGCATGACCTTGCCTTCCTCAAGCGTGTACATTACCGAGTTCTCAATCAATGCGGCTTCCTTGAACATCTCCAGGTAGCGCAGCATCATGACAGCGGAGAACAGCACGGCGGTCGGATTGATGACGTTTTTGCCGGCGTATTTGGGCGCCGAGCCGTGTACGGCCTCAAAGATCGCCACTTCACTGCCAAGATTGGCCGAGGGAGCGAAACCGAGACCGCCAATCAACGCCGACGACAGATCGGAGATGATGTCGCCATTCATGTTGGTCGTGATGATGACCTCAAACTGCTCCGGTTTCTTGACGAGCTGGTGTGCGCAGTTGTCGATGATGATGTGCGCGGACTGGATATCGGGATACTCCGGTGCGATTTCCTCGAAGGTGCGCTTCAGCATGCCCTCGGTCAGCTTCATGATGTTGGCCTTCGTTGCGCAATGGACCGACTTGCGGCCTTCGGCGCGGGCTACTTCGAAGCCGAGCCGCACAATCTTCTCACAGCCCTTGCGCGAGATCAGTTTCAAGCACTGCGCCACGCCCGGGGTCTGCATATGCTCGATGCCGGCGTAGAGGTCTTCGACGTTTTCGCGCACGACGACCAGATCGACACCGCGGCCGCTGTAAGGGGTCTTGACACCCGGCAATTCACGCGCGGGACGGATGTTACCGTAGGTCTCGAACAATTTGCGCAGCGTGACATTGGCGCTTTTCTCGCCGTAACCGACCGGCGTTCCCAGCGGCCCCTTCAGGACAAGGTGGGTCTTCCGCACCGACTCGATCGTTTCTGGGGTCACGCCGGACGGAATACCCTTCTTGAAGACCGATTCACCGGCGTCGCGTTCTTCCCAGGCCAGCGGCGCGCCGGTTGCTCCGATGATCTTGCGGGCGGCATTGACGCATTCGGGGCCGATGCCGTCGCCGGGAATCAGTGTGACCAGGATTTTGCCGTCGGGGGTTTTATAAGGTGTGATCATCAATCAACTCCGTGTTGGTAAGGTCTCATCGCTGTGCGCGATGTCAAGTCGAATCCCGCCGCGCAGGATACGGTGAAGCGCTAATCTACAAAAAAGTAGCCGTTTGCAAACAGAAATCTTGGCAGCGGCGATCGGCGAGCGTTAATGCGGCTCGGCGTCACCACCACGATCGCGGCGAGACGGTTCAATACCGTGCGCCGCCAGCGTTTGCAGAGAATTGTCGACCCAGGAGTAGACCGATTGTTTTTCCTCGTCGGACAGGCCGGCGCTCCAGTGCATCAGCTTGTAGTTCCACGGCGGCATCGCGCCTTCAGCGATTTCCTCCCGCAGCTTGCGCAGGTCGTCGACCGGCCGACGCGTGCTCTTGAAGGGGAACCCGCCCGACATGTCAAGTTCCTCGCGCGCCTGCTGGATGTCGCTATCGATCAGGCCGCGGACCAGCGGCAGTTTGTAATACCAAGGGTAGCGTGTGCGGTCGGAATGGCAATCGTAGCACGCTTTGATCCAGATCGGCTCCAACGTCGCGAAGCCGTGTTGAATTCCGGCGTAGACGGAATCAACGGCGGGTGTATTGACAGCGGCGGGTTCCGGCTGCTCGTCGGCGACGGCAAGCGCAACCAGGATGACAGTGGTGATGGCAATGCTGATGAGCAGGATGCTGCGTGTTGAGGCTTTCAGATTGAGCATGAGTTTCTCCTTCAGTCAAGCTTCCCCATAATACGAAGCCATTGAGTTGAGACAAGCGCCATTACGCTGCTTCCGGCCGACCGGAAGCGGCAGCCGCCTAGCGACAAAGCAATTGACAATCGTTGTGCATTCCGTAATTTTAGCGCCGTTCTCGAAGTCCTGATCCCGATGGAGGTAAGAAGAAAATGCGTAAATTGATCCCGCTGCTGTCCTTGTCCTTGTTCGCACTGGCATTGTTCGCCTCGTGTGCGTCCGAAGCTCCGGAGATTACCAAATTGTACACCGATGCCAAGTCCATGTGGGACGAAATCAACCAGTCGTTCTCGCTTCCGCGCGGTGCCGAGCGGACCGCGGCCATGAACAAATTCATCGCGGAAAAGTGGGACGAGAAAATCATCGGTTCGCTGACGCAGTATCTGGAGAAGGCGCCGTCCGGCAAGCATGTCACGGAGGCGAAGAAGCTTCTGGGAGAGGCGCAGAATTCCCAGGCCTTGCGGGCGTTCGCCCAGGCGCGGCCGCTGTTTGAGCAGATGGGCGCCCCCACGACGCCGGAAGAGGCAGAGTCGTTGACGGCGCGGTGGCAGCGGCAGCAGCAGCAGCAGCAACAGGCCGTGGACACGTCCGGTGCAACCGGCGAACCGGCAGCGGGACAATAGGCACAATCCCGGTTTCACTTGAAACCCGGCACACAGCGCGCAGTATAATCGCCGTGGATACGGCAGCAGGTCAGCGTGTTTAGGTCACTAATCGCCAAAATTTTCGGCACCAAATACGATCGCGACATCAGGGCGATTCGGCCACTGGTCGCCCACATCAACGAGATCTTTCCCACGTTGCGCGAATGGTCCGACGAGAAATTCGTCGAGCGGACCAGTGAATTCAAAAAGGAGCTGGCTGAACTCAGGGCTGAAGTGCGCTCCGAGGCAAAGGAGCGCAACTGGGACAAGGATGAGTTCAAGAAGAACTTTCGTGCGGAGATTGACGACTACCTGACCGAAATTTTACCGGAAGCTTTCGCGATGGTCAAGGAGACCTGCCGGCGACTTTGCGGCACCTCGTGGGATGTATGCGGTTTCGAGACGGCCTGGGAAATGGTGCCCTACGACGTACAGCTGATCGGCGGCATTGCCTTGCATCAGGGCAAGATTGCCGAGATGGCGACGGGCGAAGGCAAAACGCTGGTAGCGACGATGCCGCTGTACTTGAACGCGCTGGTCGGCGAGGGCGTGCATCTGGTTACCGTCAACGACTACCTGGCCAAGCGTGACTCGGAGTGGATGGGGCAGGTGTTCAAGTTCCTGGGCCTGTCGGTCGGCTGTATCCAGCGCGACATGGATTTTGCCGAGCGCCGGGCGCAGTACGCCTGCGACATTACCTACGGCACCAACAGCGAATTCGGCTTCGACTACCTGCGCGACAACATGGCCGTCGCGCCGGAATACCGCGTTCAGCGCGGACACTTCTTTGCGATCGTCGACGAGGTCGACAGCGTGTTGATCGACGAAGCGCGCACGCCTTTGATCATCTCCGGCCCGGTCGAGAGTTCGAGCCTGACGCAGCGGTTCCAGGAGATGCAACCGCTGGTCGAGCGGCTGGTCAAGCGCCAGACCGAATACGTGAACAAGATTGCGGCCGATGCCGAGCGGTTGTTCAGCGAGGACAAGTCGGAAGAAGCCGGCATCGCGATGCTGTCCGTGCAGCGGGGCGCGCCGAAAAACAAACGTCTGCTCAAACTCTACAAGGAGCAGGGTGCGCAGAAGCTGGCGCAAAAGGCCGAGCTGGACCTGCTGCGCGAAAAACGCATGCATACGCTGGACGAAGAGCTGTACTTCGTTATTGACGAGAAAGAACACACGATCAATCTGACCGACAAGGGCCGCGATCTGCTGTCGCCGGAAGACAAGCAGTTGTTCGTTCTGCCCGACATCACCGAGGGATTGCACGAGATCGATTCGAACGAGGCACTCACCTCCGAACAGAAATTGGCGGAGAAGGAGCGGCTCTACAAGTTGCACGCCGAACGGGCCGACAAGAATCACGCGATCAACCAGTTGCTCAAGGCGTACACGCTGTACGAAAAAGACGTTGAGTACGTCGTGCAGGAAGAGAAAGTGTTGATCGTCGACGAGTTCACCGGCCGTCTGATGCCGGGACGGCGCTATTCGGACGGACTCCATCAGGCGATTGAGGCCAAGGAACGCGTGCGCGTCGAGGGGGAAACGCAGACGGTGGCCACGATCACGCTGCAGAATTACTTCCGGCTCTACGTCAAGCTTGCCGGCATGACCGGCACGGCCGAGACGGAGGCGGGCGAGTTTTGGGAGATCTACAAGCTCGACGTGATGGTCATTCCGACCAATCAGCCGGTGCGGCGTATTGACTCCGAAGACATGATTTACCGTACCAAGCGCGAGAAGTACGCTGCGATCATCGAGGCGATTCGCAAACTGCACGAGAAGGGGATGCCGGTGCTGGTCGGCACGGTCTCGGTGGAAGTCTCGGAGCAGCTGTCGCGGATGCTGAAGCGCGAAAAGGTCCCGCATAACGTGCTCAACGCAAAGTTTCATCAGCAGGAAGCGGAAATCGTACGCGACGCCGGCCGCGCCGGGATGGTGACGATTGCCACCAACATGGCGGGCCGGGGCACCGACATCAAACTGGAGAAGCGCGTCGTCAAGCGCGAGGTGATCACCGACGAAGTGCGTGACATCATCAAGCAGATTCCCGACGCCGGCGGCCTCAAGCTGGCGGACGACGAAGAACCGTACGGCTTGCACATCATCGGCACCGAGCGCCATGAATCGCGGCGCATCGACCGGCAGTTGCGCGGCCGCGCCGGCCGCCAGGGCGATTTTGGACTTTCCGAATTCTATCTCTCGCTCGAAGACGACCTCATGCGCCTGTTCGGCAGCGACCGGATCGCCGCCGTGATGGACCGCCTCGGCATCAAGGAAGGTGAAGTCATCGCGCACCGGATGGTGACCAAGGCGATTGAGCGCGCCCAACGCCGCGTCGAAACGCAGAACTTCTCAATCCGCAAGCACACGCTGCAATATGACGACGTGATGAACAACCAGCGCACGGCCATCTACGACCGGCGCAATTCGATCATTGATTCGCTCGACCACAAGTCGGAAATCGAAGAAATGATCTCCCAGGCCGCCGAGTCGATTGTCGCGGAGTGTTCGACAACGGTTGAGGGGGAAGAATCGGTCGATCTGAACAAGGTGGCGCTGGCGGCGCAGAGTACCTTCCTGCTGAGCATTGATCCCCGTTCAACGGAATGGTCGGACCTGACCAAAGTCGGACTGGCCGAGAAGCTGGGCGAATTGGCGCTGGCGCACTACCACAATAAGGAGGCATTTCTCGGAACCGAGATCATGCGCCACCTCGAGCGTTATGCGCTGTTGTCGACAATCGATACGGAGTGGAAGGAACATCTCTACGAGATGGACCAGCTCAAGGAAGGGATCGGGCTGCGCGCGTACGGCCAGCGCGACCCACTCCTGGAGTACAAGAAAGAGGCGTTCGGGATGTTTGAAGCGCTGCTGGAGCGCATCGACCGCACGGCCGTCAGCCTCGTCTACAAGCTTCAGCCGGTCGACCGTTCCGCCGATCAGCGGCGCCAGCAGCAGCAGTCGCGGCTGCGTTCGGTGCATGAGAGTATCAGCGGCATGCGCGCCACCGCGCCGCAACCGGAGCAGCCGGAAGAGACGATGCCCAGCAAGGGGCACACAATCGTCCGGGAGATGCCCAAGGTTGGCCGCAACGACCCCTGTCCCTGCGGCAGTGGCAAGAAATACAAGAAGTGCCACGGCGCGGAGTAGCGCCCCTACTTGATGAGATAATTCAGATTCCCGCTGAGCATGTAAACCAAGACGTCGTCTTCCTTGGCGTCGTGGTATTCGAAATCGGTGGCGCCAATCAACGAGAAGCGCAGGCGGCGGCTCAGTTTGATATCCCCGAGCAGGTCCAAGCGCACAAACCAGTGATCGGTGTAAAATTCGGAAGCAGCGGTCGTGAAATTGCGATAGCCCCACTGGCTGTCGAGATTCAGTGTGAACCACGCTGAGGCCAGGGTCTCATAGCCGAGCAGCAGCTGACTGGAGCGATAGTCTTGTTCGCCGTACTGCGCGTCGAATGCCCGCAGCCGCTCGCCGCCGAGACCGAGGGAGAAGGTCGACAGAAGTGAATAGTGATAATCAAGCTTCAGCCGCGTCACCAGTCGATAGTGCGAGAACGTCGCCAGCGATTGTGCGTCGTAACTGAAGATTTGCCCTTCGACACGCGGCGCCAGCTCGAGGTTGTCGGCGAGCGAAATCGCCAGATCAAGATAGGGATTGAAGTAGTAATAATCGTCACGTTGGCCGGGCTGCGCCGAATTCTTCCTCTCGGCATACAGACTGGCCATGATCGAACGGCCGGCGCCGATGTCGTCGTAGGCCACATCCGCCAGCCAGCGGGAAAAATCGAGGCTGCTCGAGTCGTAAGCGTCGCGCCGGTCGTAACGCAGGTTGAGCCGCAGGTCGGAGAACGCAGCCAGATGCCGGGTCAGGCGCAGACGCGACTCGTGCTGACGGTAACCGTAGACGGCGGCGCTGCGCTCGTCAAAGCCGGTATATTCAAACTCCTGCGAGATTTCCGCTTCCCAGCGGCTATTGTCAAGCAGCCGCAGCCCGAGACGGGAGCTGTTCTGCAGGCGAGACTGGTACAGGGAGAAGTCCTCGCTCTGACCATAAGACTTGAACTCCGCGTCCGAGACGAACCGCAGTGCGCCCCACTGTACTCGAACCGAGGTCACGTTGCGCAGTTTCTCGTTGCTCAGGAGTGAATTGTTGGCGAGCGCGATTGTCAGCGCCCCCTGGTTCTGCAGTTCCAACCGCAAATTGACGCCCTTTTCCTCGATGCGGTCGGAATATCCTTTGATCTCTGCCAGGGAGTCCGGGGTGATGCCGAGCGTGTCAATCGAGCGCAGGTAATAGTCGTGCGAGATGAAATCGTAGTTCAGTCCGGCCTTACCCGACCATCTCCATTCGGCCAACGCCGATGAAGTGGAGCCGGCGAGCAACAGCACGGCAACAAGTCGCGCCACAGTCGCTGCGGCGCTGCCCACCACATCTTTCGCCATGATCTTACCAGGTTCCGAGTATCTTGGCTGCTTGTTGGTTCAATTCCATGACGACGCGCACGATCACCAATGCCTGCTGGTGGTTGCCCTGCTCATAGTAGGCGCGCGCCCGCTCCAGTTTTTGCCGCGCTTCATCCAGCAGGTCGGCAGCAACGCGGTTGTTTTGGTCGGCAGCGGCTCCCTGGAGCCGCTCCAATTGGCCTTCGGCAATCTGAATGGCCCTTGCCGCTTCGTCTTCGGCCTGCCCGCCGGTGATCATCCGCAAGGCCTTGTTGACGCGCACCAGACCACCCGCAAGGAGTCGTAGCGCCTCGTCATAGGCGCCGTTCTGGTAGAGCTCTTCGGCTCGCGCGATTAGGTCTGAACCCGACTCGAACAAGGTCTTAGCAGTCTCATTGCCGGAATCGGCGATCGCGTCGCGATTGTCCTCGATCAGAGCCCGCGCGCGCTCGAGGTTGGCGCGCAAGTAGTCGCGGCGGCGCTCGCCGGAATTGAACCGTCCGACCAGGTCGCGACAGATCTCTTGCGCCCGACGGGTCAGCAGCAGCGCCTGGCGCAGACTATTCTCAGAGAGCAGATCCCGCGCGCGATCCTGCAATCGTTGTGCCTCTTGCAGGCGCAGTTCCAGTCCCGAAGCCGAACGGTTATCGCCGACAGTGCGGACTTGTTCGAGCCATTCGTCAGTGACATCAAGCTGTTGTTCGACGAAGTCGCGCTCATCGCCGGAGTCGACAATACCGCCGATGCAGCGCCGCGCTGCCTCGCGCGCCTTTTCAGTCCATTGCTGTGCCAACAGCAGTCGGCCGTCCTCGAAGGCCTCTCTCGCGCGATCCTGGAATTGCTCAGCTTGCTTGAGCAAAAGCGCCGCCCGCTGACTGCTGGAGTGCTCGACGCTGGTCCGGGCTTCTTCGAGAATGCGGTCGGTCTGCTCGATCGCGTCGCGGACATACTCGCGATTGTCAGGCTGTGCCAAGGTTGGTGAGCTTGCCGCAATAACGGCTGCGGCCGCCAGCATTAGCGTCAGACCTTGCCACCGGTTTAATGATTTCAATCGCCGCTCTCTCATCTTATGCTCCGCAGAACAAGAGTCAAATTGCGTGCCAGACCTATCAGCTTGCACTTTTCGCTTAAGTCCTTGTCGGCCATGACAGTCAGAAAGGGCAGCGGAGTGATCGGGCAAGCTGACAGCTATCGGAGGGCTAAAACGTACCTGCGTGCTCATTTGAACGTACCGTCAGGTTCAGATTCGATTCGAAAGATCTTCATCCGCGAATAGAGTCGCCGCCGGGTAATCCTGAGGCTTTGCGCAGCTTTGGTCTTGTTGCCGCCGGCCTGGTTCAAGGCATCGACGATTATTCGCCGCTCCGCTTCGCCGAGGCCGCCGGCACCAATCCCGATGGACGTCTCTTCCGGCTCGATCCCGAGCAAATCGGGTGAGATCGGCTCGCCGTCAGCCAGAATAAAGGCGCGCTCGATGATATTTTTCAATTCGCGCACATTGCCGGGGAACGGGTAGCTGCGCAGGAGATCGCGACAAGCCGAATCGAGGGCGCCGTGGCGATATCCGTGCCGGCGCAGGAAGTACTCGGCCAGATGCGGCACATCCTCACTGCGCTCGCGCAGCGGCGGAATCGCAATCGGAAATACGCTCAGGCGAAAATAGAGGTCCTCGCGAAACACACCGTGCTCAATCGCTGTCTTCAAGTTGCGGTTGGTGGCGGCGATAATACGCGCATTGGAATGCAGCGTTTCGGTGCCACCCACGCGGACAAACTGCCCCAGCTCCAGTACGCGCAGCAGCTTGGCTTGCATCGCCGGGGACACTTCACCAATCTCGTCCAGAAACAGTGTGCCGCCGTCAGCCAATTCGAACCGCCCCGGTTTGCGCTTGATTGCTCCGGTAAAGGCGCCTTTTTCGTGACCGAACAGTTCCGATTCCAGCAGCGTCTCGCTCAACGCTGCGCAGTTCAGCGCGATGAACGGTCCGCCGGCGCGCGGCGAGCGCTTGTGAATCATGTTGGCGACGAGTTCCTTGCCGGTGCCTGATTCTCCGGTCAGCAGTACGATCGAGTCGCGTTTGGCGACCTTGTCGATCAGCCCGAACAACTGCTGGACGCTGGGCGCATTGCCAACGAACTCGCCCACCGCGATGGCTTCATAGTCGGCGGCCAGTTGCTCATTCAGCCGGCGCGCACGACTGGCCTCCAGGAATCGGCTGACCAATAGGGTCAGTTCATCCAACGAGAACGGTTTGATCAAGTAGTCGTAGGCGCCGGACTTCATTGCCGTAACCGCCGATTCGGCAGTGGCATAGGCGGTCATCAGAATCACGCCGGTTTCCGGCGATCGGTGGCGGGCTTCGCGCAGAACCTCGAGACCGTCCGGCGGCGGCATCTTCAGATCGGTCACGACAATATCGAAGGAATCGTTTTCGAGCGCCTTGATTGCGGCCTGGCCGTCATGGCAGACCGTGAGGGAATGTCCGGCATCTTCCAGTGCCGACGCTGCCAGCAGCGCCATCTTGGGTTCGTCATCAACGACCAGAATCTTCGCCATGCTTTCCTTCCGGAATCAAAATCGTGAACACCGTACCGTTCCCCGGCTGAGATTTCACCTCAATTCTTCCGTTCATCTTCTCGACCAAGCGCTTAACCACGAATAGCCCCAAGCCGGTGCCGTGAACCTTCGTCGTGAAGAACGGATCGAAGATCCGCTTGAGCTGTCGCGGATCCAAACCCGCGCCGGTATCGCCGACCAACAGCCGTAAGCCGCCATTGGCGGCTTCGACCTTGATGACAACTTTGCCACTTGAAGGCGTGGCGTCAAGGGCATTGCGTAGGAGGTTGAAGAGAACTTGTCGAACGGCCACGGAATCAACCGTGATGGCGGCGGCGTCGGCGGCGATCGCGCTCGTCACCGTCACTCCGCGCCGCGCCGCGTCCTTGACGACGCCGGGCATGAGCGAATCCAGCACGGAAGCTATCGACTCGGGCGCACCCTTCAGGTCACCCGGTGAAGCGAACTGCAGGTAGTGGGTCGTGATCTGGTTGAGGCGGTCGACCTCTTCGGGAATGTAGTCGAACAGCTGGCGATCATCGCCATCCGCCGGCGCGAACTTGCGCCGCAATCGCTCGGCCGTGGCCTTGATAATACCCAGCGGGTTGCGGATTTCGTGCGCAATCACAGCGGTCATTTGCCCCATCTGGGTCAGGGCGGCTTGCGAGACCAGCAGTCGTTCCGCGCGCACCAGCCGGCGATTGAGAACGAGAATAATCACGCCGATCAGAATCAGAGCGGCAATGGCCGCTGCGTTGACAATGATCAGGTGGCGACGGTAGTCGGCGAATTTTGTAAAGAACTCGAAGCTGCTCTCAATCAGCAGCACCGCCAGGACGGAGTCCGATCCAACCGGTTGATAAGCCGACTTGAAGTAGCGCTCACCCACCTCGTACAATGGCGAGACCCCGGCCTCACCCAATTGTGCGCGGCCGAGCGCCTCAGCGTGTAACGGCAGAAACAGCTCGACCTCGGAGAGGCTGTCCTCCAGCGAGAGCAGGTCGCGATTGTAGCCGTCGAGCAGATAGATGCCGGAAAGCTGGTCGGCGTCGCGGACCCGGACGAAGTAGTCTTCCAAGAGGATTACATTTGGCAATGAGAGCCGGCCGCCGATCAGATCTTCCTCCAGGACAGTCTCAACGTGCGGCTCGATCGCGCGGCCGACCGACAGCAGCCGTTGTCCCAGCGACTCGTTGAGCGTATCGACCGAGCGCTGATACAAGAGGTAGAGCGAGATATTGAACCCGCCCACCATCAGCACCAGCAGGGCCACAATCGAGATGGAGATGATGCGTCGCGCGCCGAAGTTCGCCACTTTCCTACTTTCAATAACCGTATCCAAGGGATTTAGCGCCGGACTCGTTACACCCGGATGTACCGGTGCGGTTCAGCGACTGAACATCCTGGTACACTTTAGACATCGGCCGACTCTGTTCTTCCCGTGATGCGCCCAAACAACATCAGACTAAGACCCAGGAATACAACAGGTTATGCTGTTTGCCGCCGTCGCAGCTCATTCCGGCACGCCGTTTGACACTCTCTGGACTGACTCGACAATCACTTGCTTCGGTAAGGAGAGAATTATCATGCAACTCAACAAGCTCTTTTTGATCGGTTTGGTACTTGTTCTGGGAGTCTGGATGGTTGGTTGCAGCGACAAGAGCTCGCAGAGCGACAACACGACCACCGAAGAGCTAAATCTAACGGATGACTTCGGCGGCTACAAGGCGACCGATGAGAGTCCTGCATTCGGTGATGATGCAATGATGGAGTTGGAGGGAAGCGTTGATGCGGACGACCCGCTACGGTTACGGCCCGACGTCGACTCGTTACGGCAGCGCTTAATCGATGTCAAGGTTTACTCGGTTGAATTTCTGTGGGGACATCTCGAACTCGACTCTACTGAAGTCGATATCACCGACTGGTCCGGTTCGATTGCCGTCGAGCGCGGCGGCATCGTGGCCGTGCGCCTGATTCGCTTTGAGCCGGGCGATCATATCGTCCGCCCGCGCTTGTACCGCACCGAACTCGATTTTGCCAGTTTCACCAGGCCGAGCTTTGATGGGCTGCTGTTGTTCATCTATGATCCCGAGCCGGACTCGTTTGATACCGAGAACACGCTGACCTTCACCTCCGGTCCATACACCAGGACGTTTACGATGTCGGAGCTGGAGCAGATTAGTGAAGTCGTCGACGTCGGCGACAATCAGTTCTCGGTAAATGCCTTCCGCGTCGATCAATTTGCGTGCGGTGAGGGATTCTTTGAAGGCCGCTGGGTGCGTCCGGCTTCCGACAAGGGGCTCGGTACCTTCGTAGGGTGGTGGATTTCGCAGGATGGCTTGTTGCTCGGCCACCTGCACGGGCATTTTGGCCAGCGTATTGACGGCGCGGAGGTCATGTTCGGCAAGTGGATCAGCGCCGCCGGTCTGTTCCGCGGATTCCTGCGCGGCCAGTGGGGATTCGGCTCCGACGAGGATCCGGCCAATACCGATCTCGGCTGGTATGAAGGCCAGTTGTACAACCGCGACGAAGTTGTGATCGGCGGTTACGAAGGCAATTGGATGGCGAAAGAACAACCCGGCAACCATGGTAACGGGAATGGTGATAATGATGATCGCGCGGATTCCCGGCGAGCAAAGCACGGCTATTTCCGCGGCCAATGGTCTTTGAATTGCGAATAACCCTGTCCTGAAGGCGCGAGTGCGCCTTCAAACAAGCGGGACGCCGGATTGCCCACCGGCGTCCCGTATTTTTTTGCCCGTGGGAGAGTGTTATTAGAAAGCGAGGAGGCAATCGCTCTGTGAATCGAGCGAGCTGGCTTGTTATCCACCCGTCGTCAGCTGCGGTAATCCCATCAGAAAATCAAGTGCCGCCATGCGGGCATTGACGTTCCGGCGCAGTTCCTGACGAATGCGTTCGATGCGATTGCTGACACGGTCCGGCCAGCCGGCGGAGCCGGTCGCTAGCGTGGCGGCATAGCTATCATAGAGATCAAAGTAGATCAGACGCAACTGCGCCTCCTCCGCTCCGGCACGGAGGGTTTGCAGCACGGCCAAGTCGCGGACCATGCACTGCCAGTGCGCGCAGACGATTTCGACGCGATCGCGCGAGGCGATGGCCGCGGTGTCAGCGAAACGGGCGAAGGTGGCGGTCGCGCCGTGCTTCAACGCCGACGCTAGCATCTCCCACGCCGTCTCCCGCAGGCGGAAAAACTCGCCGTCAATCAACGGTTCAATCGCATACAACGAGCCGCGCGCCAACCGCGCCAACAACTCGGCACGATCAGGCGCAGCGCCGGATGAGCGGAGATGCTCGATCACAAACGTCTGCGACAGCGCCGGAACGTTTACGCGTTGCATCCGCGATAAGAGAGTCGGAAGCAGGATCCGCGGCTGGTCGGTCACGACAATCAGGAAGGATTTCTCCGGCGGTTCCTCGAGAAGTTTCAGCAGCGAATCCATCGTTCCCGGCAGCATTCGTTCCGCCTCGTAGATGATTCCCACTTTGTGGCGTGACAGCGTAGCGCGCGTCGCCAGCCGCGATTGGAATCGGCGTATTGCCTCGATGGGGATGACATGCTTGGGATCGGCGCAGGAGGGTGCAAACGGCTTGGCCTGTTTGCCGAACAAGTATGGCGCGTACCACTCATCCCAGTCCTTGTCATCGGCGGGCAGTGGGAAAAGAAACTGAATGTCGGGATGCGCGAACTGCTTGATTTGGCGGCACGAATCGCACTGGCCGCACGGCGCGTCGGCCGTGGCATGCAGACAGCCGATGCGTTTGGCCAGGTCAAACGCCACCGACCACTTGCCGACGCCTTTGGGGCCGGCCAAGAGCAGCGATGCCGGCAGCGTCTGCGCACGGAAATGCTGAGTCAATAGCTCAAGAATTTTCGCCTGCGGATGGTCCGTCATAGTCTTCGTTGTTTAGTGGCGCAGCCAGGGGTTGGGATCGACCGGCGTCTTGCCTTCGCGCACTTCAAAATGCAGTCGATTGCCCGCGGTGGCAGCAAACGCTTCGCCGCGAATCACCTGCTGGCCTTCGCTGACGTCGACCCGGTCCAGATTACCGTAAACCGTATAGATTGAGCCGCCGTGGTCGACGACAACGAAGCGTTCCAGACCGCGCGCCCAGCCGATATATATCACTTCGCCGGTCAGGGCGGCAACCACTTTTGCTCCCCGGTTGGTGGCGATGACGACGCCATTCGACTTGCTGGTCAGACCGCTGCGGGAATCCCGGGAGAGGCCGAATTTGTTGACCACGGACCCCGATACCGGCCAGAACAACCGCCCTTTCATTTTCAGGTTGAGTTCGCGTTCGCGCTGCCAGATGAAATCACCGGTGCCCGATACCTGCGCTTCGATTTGTGCGAAGACTTCGCTCAGGGTCGCCGACGACTCGCCAATCTGATCCACCTGCCACGCCAGATCGCGGCTTTCGCGTTTGAGCTCCGCCAGCAGTGTTTCGCGCTGGCGCAGGGCCGCGCGTGCGCGCTGTTCTTCCGCCGCCCGGGCCTTGGCGTTTTGCGCCAATTCCTCCTGTCGGCGCTGCAAATTCGCGAGCACGGCGGTCTTGTCGGTGATAGCGGCATCGATGGACAACAGCTGTCGGCTGTCGCTGCGGATCAGCCGCGCCGTCAGATGAGATTGCCGTTCCATCTCGATCTGACTCGAATATAAGTACGGTAGGTCAAAGTGGTTTACCTCGTGGAGCATGAAGACCTTGCGCAACCGCCGCGCGGCCAGATCGCTCGCCGCTGCCGAAGTTGATTGCAGCGACCGCAGGGTGTCCTCCGTTGCCGCAATTTCAGCCTTGAGCTTGATCGATTGCTCCCGCAATTGGCGCTGCAGGCGGCTCGAAAGCTCCAGCGAGCGGTCGATGCTTTCGAGTTGCTTGTAGAGATCGGCCTGCGATTTCATCAGCCGCTCGGCTTCCGCCCGCGCCCGCTCGAGTTGCGCGCGCGTTGCCGCCAGTTGCGAGGTATCGGCCTGGCCGAAAAGGGGAGGGGTGGCAAGCGCAACGACCAGCAAGATCATCGCGGCAGCGCGCGTCATCGCAACGCCCCGCGCAGCGCAAAGGCCGTGCCGACGATCGTCACCGCGACCGTGATGAACATGACCGCGACGATGCCGTCGGGGCCGAAGTAGCTGAGCCGCAGGCTCCACTCGCGCGCCAGAATACAGCCGCCGTAGAGCAGCCCGAGGCAGAGTGCCCCGGCGATCAGGGCATCGCCCAGCGTCCGCGAAAAGACCGGTACGCCGACGAATCTCCAGCCGGCGCCCAGCAGACGCATGGCCGCCATGAATTCCTGATGCGACGAAAGCAGTCGTCGCGCCTGCCAGAAGATCAGCAGCAGCGCCGCCAGAACCGTGGCGATGCGCAGCGCCAGCGCCACCCGGGCAGTCGCGGCAAAGGTCCGTTCCTGTGCCGCCAGCCACTGCGCGCCGTAGTCAACACTTTCGACAAACGGAAATTGCTTCAACTGGATTGCGGAAATCTCAAAATTGGTGAGCGTCGATTTAACCGGCGCAAAGCGCACCTCGAGCACATTGGGGAACGGATTTTCGGCGCGCCCCGGCAGCAGTTCGGCGCCGATCAACGCCTGCATCTCGACAAAGACCTCGGCGCGATCGCGGTATTCGAATGATTGATAGCCTTCCAGCGACTTGACCCGACCGGTCAGCGTCCCGATCTGCTCGGCGGTCAACTGGTCACTGAGATAGACGATTAACTTCAGCTGCCGGCGCAGTTCGAACTCCTGCTGATTGAGATTGTGCATCACCAGCAGAACCAACGCGACCGGCGCCAAGGACAGCATCACCTGCAGCGCCGTGATGATCCGCGCGCCCGGACCGCCGCCGACCTCATGCGACCAATAGCGATTCACGCAGAGAGATTATCCTTTCAAAGCGCAGGCAACCATCGGGCGTCTTGCGGCGTTCGAAGATTAGTACCGCTGTACCGAGCGTCGCCAAGCGGAAGAGAGCGGGCTTGATCATCCGCAAATCCGTTTCGTCAGAGCGCAGATCGGCCAGCACCAGCGGCGGGCATTTGATCGCAAGTTGCGCCAAGCTCACGAGCCGGCGTTCCTGCGCATTCAACACATGGACGGTCTGCCGCATCTTGCCCAACAACCCCAATTCCGACAATTGGGCCGTGACGCGTTCGTGAATGTGCCGTTCCTGACGCCGACCGAGGCGCAGCGGCAGCGCGACATTGTCGAAGATGCTGTGCCGGGAGAGCAAAAAGTCATCATGGCGGAGCACGCCGATTCGCTGTCGCAGTAGTCGCAGCTCGTTCCCGCCGGCCCGCTCAAGCCTGACACCCAGGATCTCGATCGATCCGGAGCCGAGCCGACGTTCTCCAAGTAGCGCTGAGAGCATTGCGGTTTTTCCCGAGCCGGCCGGTCCGGAGAGGATGCCGATGTCGCCGGCGTGCAACGACAACGACAGCTCGCCCTTTGGCACTGTCGCTGTTGTGATTGCATTGTGAATTTGGAGAACGCTGGTCATAATCAGAATCTCGCCACATGCTTCATAACACTGAATCTGCCGTCCGCGCGGCCGTTTGACAACCAGTTTTTGGTTGACGGCGGCCGGCGTGCTTCGTAGCCATTAGGAGATTGACTTGGTGAAGGGCGAGGTATGAAAGCACTTGGGATTCTGACTCTGATATTGGCTTCACTGCTGCTCGGCGGCTGTTCCGACAACGATCCGCTCAAATTTGAACCGATCCCGTTTCCGGTTACCGACGAGATTACCGGCATCGATTTCACCGACGGCAGCCACGGCTGCGCCGTCACCGCCATCGGGGACGTCTTTGTGACGACCAACGGCAAGAGCTTCACGAAGGCCGCCTCCTTCGGCCGAAGGCTCGGCGACGTCTGCTTCCTCGATGACGATATCGGCATAGTGTTCGGCGCCGGTCTGCTGGCGCGGACAAGCGACGGCGGCCAAACCTGGACATCGCTGGCCTGCGATTCGACATACGACTTGGATGACTGCGTCTTCGCCGACGATGACCGCGGTATCCTGGTCGGCGCTATCGCGTCCGGCGATCATGCCGGCCGTGGGTTGATCGGAATCTCCGATGACGAGGCCCTGACTTTCCACTGGGACACGACCGAGTTCAGCGGTTTCACGGACGTGGATGAGGTGCCACCGAGCCATGCCTGGATCGTCGGAGACGGCGTGCTGCTCTATACGACCGACAACGGCCAAACCTGGGAGCACAGCACCCATCGGGTCCAGGGATCGCATCAAGTGTTCTTCACCGATGTCCAGCATGGCTGGGAGGTCGGCGACAACGGACTTCTGCGCTATTCGTCCGACGGTGGCTGGTCGTGGCAAGACAAATTGAAGATGACCGAGGAGCCGCTACTTTGTGTCACGGCTCCCGAAATCGATGTCATTTACATAGCCGGCAATCGCTTTGTGGCCGTCTCGACCAATCACGGTCGGCAGTGGATCAAAGACTCGGCGACCTACCCGGTAAAGTTCAACGACCTCGACTGGGTCGGCGGACGCATCTTTATCGCCGGCAGTAACGGCGTGCTGATGAGGCTGGACCTGTAGTTACTTGACGCCCAGCAATTCGACCTCGAAGACCAGTGTCGAGTTCGGCGGAATAACATTGCCGGCGCCGCGCTCGCCGTAGCCGAGAGCCGACGGGATGATCAGTTTGCGCACTCCGCCGATCTTCATTCCCGCAACACCCTCATCCCAACCCTTGATCACGCGACCGGCGCCCAGGGGAAACTCAAAGGGCGTACCGCGGTCTTTGGAGCTGTCGAACTTCTTGCCGTCGGTCAGCCAACCGGTGTAGTGGACTTGGACCGTCTGGCCGGCTTTTGCCTCTGCACCGGTGCCGGGCTTGATCTCGATGTACTTCAAACCGCTGGCCGTACGGATGGTATCGCCGGCTGCCGTGGCGGCTTTGGCTTCGGCTTTCTCAGCCTTGGCTTCGACCTTCTCGGCCTTTTCCTGCACCTTTTCCGCCTTCTGCTCGACCTTCTCGGCTTTTTGCTCCACCTTATCCTCAGCTTTCTTCGATGTCTCGGTTGCAGTCTTATCTTCCGCCACCAGCGAGTTCGTGATCAAGAATACGGCGGCGGTTATGAGCGTGGCGAGGTAATTGACCTTCTTCACAATGAACTCCTTCAATTGTCAAAGTGTGAACAGCGTTGATCGAAAGATTATACACACAGCGGCTGCCGGCGGGGAAGAAAAATTCTGGCCAGAAGGCTCAGAGGTTATTGAAGTGCTTAGTAAGAAAGAGCTTGCCGCAATCGCAGGGCGGCGGAATCGGCCGGATTCTGATTCAACGCAAGATCCAGCAACAGCCGACATCGCGACGTGTCGCCAACGGCATAAGCGCTTTGGGCCGCCCAAGTCGGAATCCCCGGAATTTCGGCGCCAGCGTTAATCACTTTCTCGAAATACGGCAGCGCGCGTTCATGCTGGCCAAGATCGTGGTAAATGCGAGCCAGCTGCGACCAGGTCGGCACCGATTCGGGGACCAACTGCTCGGCGCGGTGCAGGACTGCAAGCGCTTGCTCATACTGACCACTCTCGATATACAGCGAGCCTAATAACTGAAAGGCGGTGGCATTGTCATCGGCGATCATGATCGCCTGCCGCAACTGATCCACGGCCTCGGGGTATTTCTCTTTCGCCGCCAGCGCGCCGCCCAGGTAGGCATGATACATCGACCGATTCTGCCGGCTGGCAACCGCCTGCGCCGGATTGAGCCACATCAGCAAGAGAGCCAGGCATAGTCCATGGACGGCGACTGGTGTCCAAGCGCGGTTGCGGAGGTACACGATCAACTGTCTGGCCGCATAGATCGCAATGATGATCATCACGGGCAGCAGCGGTTGGCGGAAGCGCGAGCTGACGAAGAAGAGGGCAACGGTCAGCACTTGCGACCAGACGAAAAGGAGCAGCAGCCAGCGCTTGTCCCGCGCCCGCAGCAGCATCACCGTCCCGATCAGAAAGAGGGGAGCAAGCAAACCGTAAGGGAAGTTGATGACTTGCCGCCAAATGAATAACGAATACAGCCCGGCGTAATCGCGCTGAGCCAGCGGGTCGTTGTTATTGAAGACTTCTTCGCCGCAGAGAAACAGGTAGAACTTACGCAACGTCAGTTTCAGACCATCAACAGGATTGTGCCAGACTTCGGCTACGCCTCTCTCGAGCCAGTACTCGGAGACTTCGGCAGCAGTGAGTTGCCGTCGCAACTCGGATTCGGCGATTTGTTCCGAGGCCGACCAGACGTGATCGTCGTAATGATTCAGGGCGCCGCGTCCGGTCGGAAAGGCAACGGTCTGGCCGTCGGCGTGCCGGTTGTTTCCAATGTAGAAATTGGCGCCGCCTTGCGACGAAATCAGGACCAGCCGGGGCTCGATTACGTAATTGCGAATTGTGATCGGCATAATCACGATAGCCAGCGGGATGCACAGGTAGGCGAGGCTGCGTACAAAAGAGCGCCAGTTGCTCAACTTGCCGCACAGCCACAGCCAGGGCGGGATAACGAGCAGAAACGACAGCAGCGTCGGTCGCGCCGCCGCACCGATTCCCAGCGCGAATCCGGCCAGCACCAGTTCTTGCAGCCGGTGAGTCTTGGCGAAACGGCTGAGGAAGTAGACGGTCGCGGTGAAGGTGAAGACCTCCACAGTCGTCGGCATGATGGTCGATTCGAAGAAGTACAGTGTCGGGTAGAGTGCGGCGACGATGCCCGCAATGCGTGCATGGGTGCGGTCAAAATGAATCTCGGCGATCAGATAGGTCAAGATCACCGTGCCGACACCGAGCACGACGTGAATCAGCCGGATGGCGATCGTTTCGATGCCGAAGAATTTGTAGGTGAATCCGAGCAGGTAGGGAAATAACGGAGCGCGGAAGAATACCTCTTTGCCCCAGAAGTCGCCGTTGGCGATTTCCAGCGCCAACAGGTGATAAACCCGCGAATCCAACACCAGCAGGTCGCGGAAAGGGTTGTCAGCGGTCTGCACCCAATAGACGGCACGTACGACCAGGGCCAGAACGGCCACAATGCCAATCCCCCAGAGGTCGATTCGGGTCCGTGGTTGTCTATCCGCGTTGTTGTTCTTCATTTCTCCGCGAGTGGCTGGAAACGCCGCTCTTATCCTAATAAGATCGGCAAGCGAGTTGTCGACTTGCGCACTTAGCGAGGCACCGCGACCGTTGCGGTAAGCTCTAACACTATATAGGTTATCAGAAGCGCACGAGCAAGTTCTCGGCGCAGAATCCCGGCCCCAGAGCGCTGATCAGGCCGTAGGTGTTGCTTCCCGGTGGGAAACGCTCCAGGTGTTGCTCCAGCACAAACAAGACGGAGACGGCCGACATATTGCCGTATTCGCGCAACGATTTTCGGCAAAGTTCCAGTTGGTCATCGGTGAGCCCCAACGCCCGCTGATAGGCTTCGATAACCTTTGCACCGCCAGGATGGAGGATGAAGTGTTCGATCTGAGCCAGTCCTAGCTCATGTCGACTGAGAAATCCCTTGAAGTTCTCGGATGCCTTGGTTTCAACAATGTGAGGGATGCTCTGGGCGAAGACGACCTGAAGACCGGAGTTCATCAGGTTCCAGCCCATGACATCGAGAGAGTTCGGCCAGAAAGTGCTTCCCGTGTCGACGATCTCCAGACCGGAGCCGGGCACATCATCACCAGCAACGAGCACGGCCGCAGCTCCTTCCCCGAAGAGAGCGGTCGCCACGAAGTTGCTTTTGGAGCAGTCATTTTGCTGGAATGTCAGGCCGCATAGCTCGACTGCGACGATCAGTACCCGATCGCGAGGATGACCGAGGAGATAGTGGTAGGCATGGGACAATCCGGCCGCTCCTCCGGCGCAACCGAGTCCCCAGATTGGAGTTCGGCGGATGTCGGGACGCATACCAAGAAGATTGATCAGTCGGGCATCCATCGATGGAGTGGCCAGACCAGTAGTTGACACGAAGATGATGTAGTCGACTTCGGAGGGTGTGACTTGTGACTTCTTGAGGCAGGTAATGGCGCATTCCTGACCCAGTGAGCTTGATGAGTCTATATATGCCTGGTTCTTTTCGACGAAAGACCGTTCCTTCCGATACCAGTCGATCGGTACCGAGAAATAGCGCGATTCAATCGATGCATTCTCGAAAACGTCTATGAGTCGATTAAGTGGTAGACCGGAATCAGCGAAATGGATCTCGGCAAACTGGCGAATCTGGCTCTGGGTGAGTCTATAAGATGGAACAGCGCAACCGACAGCGACGATCTTCGGCATGGTCAGTTAAGCCTCGGCATACCATTTGTACGCGACGCCGATCCCTTTGCCCAATGCCGTCGAGATTATTTCTCACGCGTGCTTACTCTCAAGCAAGCGTGTAGCCGCCGTCGACGATGATCGTCTGGCCGGTAATCCAGCGGGCGTCCTCGGTACAGAGGAAGAATACGACGCCAGCGACTTCATCGGGGGTGCCGACACGGCCGAAGGGCGTCCTCCGCACGACCTCCTTGAACATCATGTCGTAGGAGGGGAAAATCTTGAGAGCATCGGTGTCGATAAAGCCGCCCGAGACGCAATTGACGTTGATCCGTCTCGGCGCCAGTTCATACGCGAGATATTTAGTCAGGCATTCGAGCGCCGCCTTTGAGACGCCAATTGCCGAGTAACCGTCGATGTAGCGGTGCGATCCCAGCGACGACAGCGTGACGATTCGCGAGCCGTCCGGCATCATGTCGATGGCATGCTGGACGCAGAGCAAAGCGGCCTGGGCGTTAGTATGCATCGAAAGATCCCAAGCTTTGTCATCGATTTTGAGGGCCTCGGTATAGATTCCCAGCGCCGCATTGGAGATCAGGATATCGAGCCGGCCGTATTTCTCTTTGACTTCATCAAAAATCCGATGCAGGAGCTCGTGCTTGCCGACGTTGGAACGAATCGCGATGGCATCGGAGCCGAGTGCTTTGAGTTCGGCGACGGTGGCATCCGCGGTATCCCGACTGCGGAAGTAATTGACAGCGACATTGGCGCCGGCGCGCGCCAAGCGGAGAGCAACAGCCTTACCGATACCTTTGGTTCCGCCGGTTACAAGCGCAACTTTTCCCTTCAGACTTTCCAATTCTGGTCTCCTCCCTGAAACTGGTCTTGAATCGGGAGCGAATGTATGTAAATCGACAGCGCTTGTCAACGAATAGGGGGTCGAAGTCAGCAGCCGAGAGCCTTCGAAGCAAGCTGGCCGATACGAGGCTGGAAGTTGTCAGCAGTTTCGACACACCAACATTGATGGCAGCTGTTACGATGCAACAGCTTAGGCAGAACTCGATGTCACGATCGTCGGAACTCGTTACAAACTACGACCGTTTCTGCGCGAGGGAATCAGAGATTGAACTCGGCAAATCCCTCAGTGCCAATGAACTCACCGGTGTCGGCATGGCAATTGATTAACTTCAGTATGGCTAAGGGGTGTCGTGTTTGCAGGCAAATACCTGTGACAGGTATAGCTTGATACAGTTCTTATTCCCATCAAGAGAGAGCGGTCTGTGCCGCTCTTTCCTATTTGTGCCCTTGCAGCCCGGTCAATCGCAGTCTGCTGCCTCCAAATGTGATGCCAAGTCCTCAAAATATGATGAACTTCTGCGAAGTAGCTTCGTCACTCAAGGTAACTTACAGAAGGAGCAATAGAGGTATGAACAACGCCGTGAAACCCGTTAGCGAGATCCTGGGGGTGAATGACTTCATGTACCGCCTGGCCTTTGTCGGTGTGGACGAAGAAATCGCCCGCCGCCAGCTTCAGCCGAGGACGAATCCTTTGATCTGGCTGTTAGGGCATATTGCCGTCAACCGCGCTTATGTCGGGCAATTGACGGGGCTGCAGATACAGGAGCCGTGGGGAGAACTGTTCAACAAGTCGATCGATCAGATCCTTGCAGCCCCATTGCCGCCGCTGATGGAGATAAAAGGCTACTGGGAGGAGATCGCCCCCAAGACTGCGACGCACCTGAGTCAGCTTGACGACGCAGCCTTGGCGGGGGCATTGCCGTTCAAGTTCCCGACCCGCGAGCAAAATGTCCTGGCGGGGCTGTCGTTCATGGCGATGCATGAGTCGTATCACGTTGGACAGATGAGTTCGCTGCGCAAGCATCTGGGGTTGGAAAGCTTGTATGAACTGGCGGTAAAGGAGATGAAGAAATCCAGCGAAGGAGGTGCGTAGCAGGCAACGTGGGAGTGCTCTGCCTCAGTGGGAATGGGTGCCGGTCAACGCCAGCGCAGCCATCACGGCAACGCCGAGGATGATGCAGATAAACTGACCGAGAGAATTCGAAATCTTGACATCGTGCTGCAATTCGGGGATCAGGTCGGAGCCGGCGATGTACAAAAATCCCCCCGCCGTTACCGGAATCATGGCTTCGATGACCTGCTGGATATTGGGACCGATGGCCAGCACCGCGATCGCCCCGACCAAGGCTACGGATGCCGACAGGAAGTTGAAGAGCAGGGCTCTGCGGACGCTCATGCCGGAGTGCACGAGTACGCCGAAGTCGCCGATTTCCTGGGGTATTTCGTGGAGAATGATCGCCACGGTGGTGGTGATGCCGAGCGGAATACCAACGCTGAAAGTCGCGGCGATCAGCACGCCGTCAATCAGGTTGTGCAAGGCATCGGAGACCAGATTGAGCGTCGCGACCGGGTGATGGAACTGATGCTCGGTGACGTGGCAGTGGCGCCAGCGCAGGAACTTCTCCAGCACGAAGAAGATGAGGATCCCGACAACAATCAACAGGGATGTTGAGAGCGGCGAATCGTTGTGATGAAACGCCTCGGGCAGCAGATGGACAAAGCTGTTGCCGAACAGACCGCCGACGGCGAAAGCGACAAGATACAGCGTGATCCGCTGAAGGCGTTCGCGCGATAGCGACAACGTGAAGAGACCGACCTGCGAGATCAGGCTGACGACGATGACACTGATGATAGTGTAAAGCCAGACTTCCATGTCACCCAAATTGGTTTGAGGATTCCGCCGCGGCCGGACTGGCCGCAGCCGGCATCGGCAGTGTACGGTTCCGAGCGCTCCGGGTCAAGCGCAAACAGGGGGAGACTGTGGCCAGTAACAACGATTATGAGCCGCCGCGTCAATGTTCCGTCCCCAGTCGCACCGGCCGTCTTGCGACGCCGGCTGCTGCGATGGTTTGCGGCCAACAAGTCGCCATACCCGTGGCGCCGAGCCGTGACTCCCTACAAGGTCTGGATTTCCGAAGTGATGCTGCAGCAGACCGTGACGACGGCGGTGGCGCCGCGATTTGTGCGCTGGCTACAGCGATTCCCCAATGTCAGGGCGCTGGCGCAGGCCTCCGGGCAGCAGGTACTGCGGGAATGGGAAGGACTCGGATACTATGCGCGCGCCCGGAATCTGCACCGCGCGGCACAAATCATAGTCCGGGAATACAGGGGCAACATTCCGGCGGACTATCGGCAATTGTTGGCGCTGCCGGGTATCGGCAACTACACCGCAGCGGCAATCGCCAGTATAGCCTTTGGTCACGTGCATCCAGTTCTTGATGCCAATGTCCGACGGGTGATGCAGCGAGTGCTGGCGACGGCTCAGGGTCAAGACTCGGACGATGAGGCGATCGCTGCTTTCCTGCGGTCGGCAATCTCGCGGCGCAGACCGGGGGATTTTAACGAAGCGCTAATGGAACTGGGGCAGACGGTGTGTCGGCCGCGGAAACCCAAGTGCGGGAATTGTCCGCTGCAGACAAATTGTGACGCTTACCGACTGGGCAGCCTCGAAGAGCGCTCACACCTCAAGACTGGGCAACTCATCCGGCGACAGTCAGTGCTATTGATAGTCTGCTGCAAGGGCAAGATCTTGCTGGAGCAAAAGCAGTCGGGCCTGTTCAGGAACATGTGGGGATTCCCCAGAACGGCGCTTCACGACGATGCCGATGCTGCTATTGCTGCCTGGGCGCGAAAGCATGTCGGCACTCCCCTCGAGATCATCGAGCACCTGACGCCGGTGACTCATTTCTACACCCGGCACGCGGAGGAGCTGTACCCGGTACTTGCCCGCGTCAGCAGTCACCGCAAGGCGACGACGGAGCTGCGTTGGCTAATGCGAGGCGAGTTGGAGGAGATCCCCTTGCCCAGCGTTGAGCGGCGGGTGTGGATGAAACTCAGCGCGCGCGATAAGCGAGGATGAAGTAACCGATAACGACAAAGGCGATCACTCCAAGAAAGACGTACATGCCAACCGGCATCAAGCTGGCCTCGCCGCCGTCGGCGAGATGGATGGTCGTAAGGATGATCCAGGTGAAGAGCCAGACGATGACGGTTTTCAGCGCCGTGAGCATGAGACAGGCGAGTTGATATTGGCGCGGGGCATTTTCGGTGGTGATCTTCCAGGGGTAGTTGAAGCGATGGGGTACGCGGACGAGGAGCGACATCACCACATAGATCACGGCCATGATGGCAACGGGGAGCCACAGGGTAGAGCGGGAGCCCCAGGCATCGGGTTGACCGGAAAAGTTGTAGTGAGTTGGAATCTGTTCGGGGAGAGAGCCATAATTGACCATCAATTCGTACAGGCCATAGAGCAGCCCAATCGCTGCAAGGATCTCAAAGGCAAACTCAAATCGCGAGCGTTCGAATTTGATGATTGGCTGATTCTCACGCGTGAGCCTGGGGTGGTGCGGAACCGGAACGTGCACTTCTACAATCCCAAGATTTGAATTGCGAGCCCACTGAGCGCAATGGTGGCGCCGGCCAAGGCGTGCGAGAAGCGTTCGACTTTACCCAGCCGAAGAAAGCGGGCACCATAAGAGGCAGCGACGACCACCGCGGTCATCGTGCCGATTGTGATGACTCCGAAGACGGAAGCCACCAGAATGACAGCGCTCCAGTCATGTTGCGCTGCCGGATACATGAGGATCGGGATCAGCGGTTCGCACGGGCCGAGCACAAATACGGTGAAAAGCACCCATGGCGTCAGCGATGGGCGCGGAGACTGGCTGTGGTCGTGCTCGGGTGCTGTGTCGCGAGCATGAACGTGCGTGATGCCAGCCAATTTGCCGGAGAGGTGCGTATGCGCTTTCTTGGAGTAAGCGCGGCGCAAGCCCCAGACGGCATAGAGAATTCCGAAGGCGATCATTGCCCACGCGGCGAGGTTGCCGCGGATCCCCTCGATGGTAACCAACCGATCAACGGCGACACCGGCAGCAATACCAGCGAATCCCAACACGACGGACGAGGCAACGTGACCAACGCCGCAGGCCAGGGTAATCCAGATTGTTTTGGTCAGCGACCAATTGCGCGCCTTGGACATAACGACAAAGGGTAGATAGTGATCGGGGCCGATCAAAGTGTGGACCAGGCCGATTGACGCGGCTGTGGCTAAGAGTAGGCTGAGTTCCGTGTTCATGTGTTCATTCCCAGATGTCGAGTTCTTTCCGGCATTAATGTAGTGAAACGACTCCGGTGTTGCCAGTCAATAAGCGATCTTGAGTCCGGCATAGGCGGCAGAGACCCGGCGTTTCGGCGGATAGTCCTGCAGCAGCGACTCAACGCGAAAAACCAGGTGCAGGAACCTTGTGGTGCTGAAGGAGATATCGCCGACCAACCATTGGCGCCGGTCCAGGCTTTTGATAAACTCGGTATCGGTGAGATCGAAGGCCGGACCGAGGGAGAGCTCGATGCTGGAGCCGTCGATGTCCCAGAAGCGATAGCGAAGTCGGGCACCGGCACGGAAGCGGAATTCCTCGGCGGCAGCGAACCCGGAGACACCGAGACCGGAGCGGCGCGAAAGCCGGAACATCAGTCCAAGGTCGCTGGAGACCGCAGCGGGAAACCCGAAGTCATCGCCGTAGATGCGGCGGCCATTGTGGAAGAGGATTTCCGTAGTCTGTCGCGAATTGACAGCGCGGAAAAGCAGGTCGAGTTCGGCGACCAGGCGGATCGGGGCAAGCGGATGAAACGAAGGTTGGGGTGAGGATGTTGCGGCCGCCTCGTCGTTTGCCCGCAAGGCTGACGACGTGGCCAAAGACAACGACATCACAAGCGCGATCACAGCGATCGGCCAGAGCTGCGGAAACTGCTTCCGCGTTCTCGGTAATCCCATTCGCCGGTAAGTTACCTCGTCAATGCGGATCGTCAATGCCGAAATTAGGTATTGGCGATAATAAAGCACCGACCATTGGGATCGCTGATGATCACTGGCGCAGTACGGCGGCGGCTTGCTCGACCATAGCGGTGGAACAGGCGTAGGCGAAGCGGATGGCGCGATCGGTGTCGGCGAACTCGTCGCCGGGCACGGAGCCGAGCGAGTAGCGTTCGATCAGGTGGTTGACCAGATCCCATTCCGAGCCGGCCCACTTATCGGTGATGCGGGCGTAGAGGTAGACGGCGCCGCGCGGTTTCATGTCGCAATGCATAAAGTCGGTGGCGTTGACAGCATCGAACAGAATATCACGGCGCTGCTTGTACTCGGCGCACATTTGGCGGACGCAATCCTGCGGGCCTTCCAGCGCGGCGACACCGGCGTACTGGGTCGGAGTCGAAACGCCGTTGATCGTGTAGAGGATCATCTTCTTGGCATTTTCATTGAACTCGGTATTCCCACAGGCGAGGTATCCCAGCCGCCAGCCGGTCATGGCATAACTTTTCGAGAAGGTGAAGCAGGAGACAATTCGATTTTGCACCGCTTCCGGGTAATCGTGCGCCAGCGCCGCGACGCAGTGATGCTCGCCTTCAAAGATGATGTCCTCGTAGGCTTCGTCGGCGATGATCCACAGATCGTGATCGGCGGCGAGATCAAGCAGGTCAAGCAAGTCCTGCCTGGTCATGACGGCACCGGTCGGATTCTGGGGTGAGTTGATCAGCACGGCCTTGGTCTTGGGTGTGACTTTGCTTCTCAACTCGGCGATGTCCCAGCGATAGTCCTTCTGGCGACGCAGTTTGACATTGATCGGGTTACCGCCGGCGAAGCGGATGATCCAGGCCGTGGATGTCCAGTTGGGTTGGGGTATCAGCACTTCGTCGCCGGGATTCAGGATCGAGCGGAAGGCGCAATAGAGTCCGTGCATGCCGCCGTTGGTGACCAGCACCTGGTCGGGATGAGTGATGTTCGCGATGCGATTCTTGTTGGCAAGTTTGCGGAGAATCGCCTCGCGGAGCGGCTTGATGCCGGTCGAGGGCGCGTAATGCGTGTGATTATCGCGGAGCGCTTTGATGGCGGCTTCCTTGATGTGCTCCGGCGTGTCGAAACTGGGATCACCCGATTCGAGCCGCAGTGGATTCGGTAGTTGCAGAAGCCGATCGCGCACCGCCACGATGCCCGAGAAGACGACCTCCGGAAGCATCGAGTTCAGGTTAGGGGTCGACGCGATCGAATCCTTGATGGTTTCGTAGTGTCCCGCCATGGTTGCAGTTCATCCTCTGCCGGTTAGGAGTTGTTAAAGACCACTTCTTGAAATTGCGCGAGTGAAGTTGTTTCCGATAGTCACGAGAATATAGACAGCATTGGTCTTTGGGCAAGGGAAAAGGGGAATAGGACCTTCGCTGATTTGTCATCATTGTATTCCCTTGATAGACAGTCAGTTATGCTGGCACATTCCGGCCTCGTCCGTCTTGCGGAAAATTCTTGACATTTTGGCGCAACTTGCCGATGATATTATCGTAATATCAAAGTGATATCACAGGAGGTATCCGCATATGAAAGAGCTTGAGCGTTCGGTAGTATCCGGTTGGGGACCGTTGGTGTTCTTGCTGCTGCTGCTGATTGCCGGTGTCGTGGCGTTGATCGTCATGCCGATACCGGTCAAGATCGGATCAGTCGTCGTGCTGGTCCTCGACGTGTTTTTTCTCTCTGGCCTCTTCTTTGTAAACCCGAACGAAGGTCGGGTATTGCAGTTGTTCGGCAAGTACGTAGGTACGTGCCGACAGGAGGGGCTACGCTGGGCGAACCCATTGTATATGAAGAAACGAATTAGTCTGCGCGTGCGCAATTTTGAGACGAGCCGACTGAAAGTGAATGACATCAACGGCAACCCGATCGAGATTGCATCAATTGTGGTGTGGAAGGTGGTCGACACGGCGGAAGCCAGTTTCATGGTCGACAACTACGAAGAATTCGTACGGATTCAGAGCGAATCGGCCGTGCGCAACCTGGCGACGCAGCATCCTTACGATGCACACGGCGAGAATCAGATCTCGTTGCGCAGCCATACGACCGAGATTGCCGAGCAGCTCAAGGTCGAGATCCAGGAACGGTTGGAGCAAGCGGGAGTGCAGGTGCTGGAGGCCCGAATCAGCCACCTGGCCTACGCGCCGGAAATCGCCGAGGCGATGTTGCGCCGGCAGCAGGCGAGCGCGGTCGTCGCGGCACGGCAGTTAATCGTCGAGGGCGCGGTCGGAATGGTGGAGATGGCGCTGGAGCAGTTGTCGGCGAAGGGAATCATCGAACTGGATCACGAGAAGAAAGCGGCGATGGTCTCGAACCTGCTCGTGGTTCTGTGCGGCGAGAGCTCGTCGCAACCGGTGATTAATACCGGGACGCTGTATCATTAAACCGCGGAGCGGGGCATCAGAGTCGAGGCTGCGGCTGTGCCAAGCCAGCATGAAGCAGTGGCCGCAGCGGAGACTCTGATGCCGCTTAGGGATTGAGCGATGGCAGAGAAGAAATCATTTTTGCTGCGGATAGACCCGGAGATCATGGATTCCCTGCAGAAGTGGGCCAATGACGATCTGCGCAGTCTGAACGGGCAGATTGAATTCTTGCTCCGCAAGGCACTCAAAGACCAGGGGCGAGAGCCAAAGGGGAAGAAGTAGCAGCCGTTGTCAGTAAAGACTCTTCTTCTGTTCCAGGCGCTCCAGTGCCTGGCGGAAATCCTCGCGAATCGGGTGAAAGACGTCGATCACGCGGCAATTGGTGATCGCCTTGCCGGAATGAGGGATATTCGGCGCCAGGACCATCACCGTGCCGGGGACAAGGTCGTGCTTGACGCCATCGACGGTCAGCTCGAGGTGTCCCTCGACGACGTTGACGAGTTGTTCATTGACATGTGTGTGTAGAGGCAGCAGCGCACCGGCCTCGAGAGTGACGTGCGCAACAGTCATCGCCTGAGCGGTCACGACACGAGCCATGATCCCGGGCGCAAGCTGCAATTCGGGCAGGCGGTTGAGATTGACAAAGTCCATGGCGTTTCTCCTTATCCAATAGGCTAATAATAGTCTCTACGGCGACGACTGGTGAGAGTTGCCGTGCTACTCCTTCCGGCAATCAGCTACTCGGGATAAGCGTCGACCGGCTGCAGTTCAAGCAGTGCCGGCACCCAACCACGAACGGAGTTGATCAAATAGACTTGTTCGGCTTGCCGCAATTGAGCGACTGTAATTACACGTTCGGAGATTTCACCCTTCGCCAAGAGCTCGGCGCGGAACGTGCCGGCCAGCAGGCCGCACGCCACCGGCGGTGTGAACTTCTTGCCGTCGATGACTACGACGATGTTGGCGATGGTTGATTCGGTGACTTCGTCGCGCTCGTTGTAGAGAATAACATCTTCGCAGTCGCCGGCCTCGCGCAGGGCGTCATCGTAGACACCTCGATGAGTGGTCTTGTGGAAGAGGAACACGTCAGCGGAATCGATCGGCCTCGCGGCCAGCTTCACGCGCGCAAGCTTGGAAGTGCGGTCAGGGTGGCTCAGCGGTGTCGCTTGCAAGGTGATAGCTCCCGATTCGGCGGCCAGTAGACGAACACGATGTGCTTTCGGTTCCAGGCTAGCGGTGAGTTCATTGAGTTCATCCCTGATCACGTGCAGATCGATATGTCGGTCGAAGAAGTCAGCGGATGCGACCAGTCGCTGCAAGTGGCGATCGAGCAGATAGAAGCCGCCCTCCGGCGTCCAGAGAATCGTCTCGAGCAGATCGAAAGGCGGCACGCGGCGGCGCAGGACGGCAGATTTGGTCAGACATTCATCAAACTCGGACTGGGGATCCGAATCCCAGACGATGCCGCCGCCGACGCCGTACTCGATCGATCCGCGGTGCTTGTCGATCAGGGCGGTGCGGATAGCGACGTTGAAGCAGGCGCGGCGATCGGGCGCATAGTAACCGATGCTCCCCGTGTAGATGCGGCGCGGAGTGGTCTCAAGCTCAGCGATCAGGCGCATCGTGCTCGACTTCGGCGGGCCGGTGACCGAGGCACACGGAAAGAGGGCAGAGATCAATTCGGGGAATGTAGAAGAGGTCTGTGCCGTCACAGATGACGTCATTTGCCAGAGCGTGGGGTAGCGCTCTAACGTGAAAAGCTCTGGAACGCGAACACTGCCGAATTCAGCGATACGGCCGAGGTCGTTGCGGATCATGTCGACGACCATGACATTTTCCGCGCGCTCTTTTTCGGAGTCGCGGAGTTCGTCCGCCAATGCGCGATCTTCCTCCGGGAAGCGGCCACGCGAGCGCGTGCCCTTCATCGGACGGCAGGTAATGATGTTGCCGTCGAGGCGGAAGAACAGCTCCGGCGAGACGGAGCAGACGGCGAAATCATCGGTCTCGATGTAGGCGGTATAGTCGGCGCGCTGCGCCGGCAGCAGATCGACAAAGAACGCATGAGGATTGCCTGAGAAAAATGAGCGCAAGCGCATGGTGTAATTGACCTGATAGGTGTCGCCCCGGGCGATGGCCCGTTTGATTGCGTCAAATCTCTCCCGGTACTCGTTGCGATTGACTGTCGGCTGCCATTCGCCGAGATGATAGGTAGGCTCGGCGACGGCGGCCGGTTCAGGTACGATCTGCGGTTCACGAAAGAGGCCGAACCAGAGAAGCGGGAAATCTGTCAAAGGGTGAGTCGTGAGGGCACGGTCGAACGCGGAGGCGGCCTCGTAACTGATGAATCCGGCGACAAAGAGACGTTCGCGGTTGACGAGTTCCTCGATGAGGCGCAGAGACTTTACGACACCATCGATACTGCGCGTGGCGACAACGTGCAGGGGATTGGCAAAGTGCAGCCAGTGGCGGCTCGGGCGATTGAAGAGTAGTATTTGTGTCATCAGCGACCTCTGACGGCGAATATCGTAAATACGCAATCGATTTGATTCAAGTGAATTGAGAAACAGACGAGTAGAGGAAAAACTGAAGGGCGGGTTGGATAGCCCGCCCTGCGGAGGCTCGCAAAACCGCGCAAGCGTTACTTTCGGAACTAACCGGTTTTGTGAGGCTTGAAAGCGAAATCCCTGAGGCTCATCGATTCTGGAACCGGATAGACGCCGGCGCCGGAGCACAACGGACAGGGATTTTTGTCAACCTGGCGAACTTCAATCATGCCGGTACCGTTGCAGGCATAACAGGTTTGACCGGAGAAACTCATCCCCTTGCCCTGGCAGTAGGTACACATGTGCGCGTGGTCGGGCGTCAGGCAACGATTGTCGACCCAACCGCGGCCCTGGCATTCGGGGCAGGTTTTCGGCGGACCCTCCGGCGAGGGACTTGGCCTTCGTTCAGTGGTCATGCTGTGGTCTCCGTTGTATGAGCTGTCATCCAGCGCTCGATACTCTTGAGAGCCGGATCGATGGCCGCTGCCACGGTTCCGGTCAACTCCTCGCTCAGCGTGGTATTGTCGGCAACTTCGACAGCAAGGACGTCGATGTGATCGGGCATCTGGTAACCCATTTTTCGGCCTAGTTCCAGCGCCGTCGGCAGGTTGATCTGGTGGCTGGTGGTGAGTCCCTTGGACGGCGCCAATTGACCCATCGGGAAGAAGTGCAGTGTTCCGGGCCGAACCTTGCCGGTCTGGATACTGTCGACGACGAGTACCTTTTCGCGCTTTTCCAGCAGATCGAGCAGGTGAAATCCCGCGACCGGGGCAAACATCACTTCGACGCGATCATGTTGATACGCCGAGTGGTCCAATAGTCGCGCAATGACCGGTCCGAAGGCATCATCGCTGAGCACTTCGTTCCCGAGGCACAGCACCAGGATCGGTTTCAAGTTATCTCCTCGCGACCTCGACAATTTCGCCCGTGGTCGCGTCATGGACGATGACTTCAAGCGGCATTTCGCCCGGCAGCGAATGCGTCGCGCAGCCAAAGCAGGGATCGTAGGCGCGGAAGGCCATCTCGATACGATTGAGAACGCCGTCCGTAATCTTGGAGCCCTTCTTGATCAGACCCTCAGCAGCCCGCTTGATCGACATCGTGATCGGCGCGTTGTTGTTGGTCGTGCCGACGATCAGATTGGCTTCGGTGACGATGCCGTTCTGATCGGTCTTGTAGTGATGCGTCAACGTGCCGCGCGGCGCCTCGACGATGCCGACGCCTTCGCCGACAATCCCGGTCGGAACGTTCAGAACGTTGGGCGAGAGGATTTCTTCATCCTGCGCCTGCTGCAGTGTGGCCTCACAGGCGAAGACCAGCTCGACAACGCGCGCCCAGTGAGTCGCGAGCGTTGAATGTACCGGCTTTGTGCCGGAGCGGTCGCCGGTGAGGGTCTCGTAATAGCGTTCGTATTCGGCTTGCGCCAGTGGCGTGGCCATTCCGTCGGAGACGTTGAGGCGCGAAAGCGGCGATGCCTTGTAGACGCCGGAATCCATGCCGTCGACAAAGCCCTTCCAACCGACCTTCTTCAGGAATGGGTATTTGAGATAGGAGTAGGACTCGACGTGCTCGGCGACGTACTCGAGGTAATCTTTCGGCTCATACTTGACGTGCTCGGTGCCGTCGGGGGCAGTGACGCGCACCTTGCCGTCGTAAAACGTGACGTGATTGTTGGCGTCAACCAGGCCCATGTTGTAGGTCTGATGCGTGTAGGTATCGGACAAGATCAAGTCGACGTAGGCTTTGTTCGCCAACACGACATCGTTGAGTACCTGAACCGTGAATTTGGCGAACTCCACCATCTCTTGGCCGATCTTGATGATCTCCTGCTGTTCTTCTTTGGTGATGCCCTTGCTGAGACCGCCGGGTAATGACGTCACCGGGTGTACCTTCTTACCGCCGATGATCTCGATGACCCGCTGGCCGCGGGCGCGCTGGGCAATCACCTTTTTGCCGGCGTCGATGCCAACTTTGGCGATGACGCCAAGGATATTGCGCTCCGCCTTGGGGGCGTCCGGACCGCAGACGAAATCGGGGCCGCCGAGCGCGTAGAAGTGTGTGGTGTGGTCGCCGGCATAGAAGGCGTTGTACATCAACTCGCGGAGTTTGCGCGCCGCAGGCGGAATGGTGACGCCATAGACCGCGTCGGCGGCTTTGGCGGCGGCCATGTGATGGGCATCGGGGCAGACGCCGCAGATGCGGGTGGTGATGCGCGCCAGTTCCTCTACCGGACGTCCCTGGCAGAACTTCTCGAAGCCGCGCAGTTCCGGTATCTGAAAGTAGCAGTTAGCGAGTTCGCCGTCGTCGTTGACGAAGAGGTGAATCTTGCCGTGGCCTTCCAGCCGGGTGATCGGGTCAATAACTATGCTCTTCATACCTGTGCCCTCCGCAGCAGTGAGCCGGCGAGACTAAAGCGATAGAAGGCGCCGAGCGGATCGGGAATGGTGCTGATGATCTGCTCGATCTCCTCCGGGTCGGTGGAGTCAATAACACTCGCGAGCGCCGATACCATCTTGGCGCCCTGATCGCGGACGTTGGACGGCAGACCGTAGCAGCCACGACAGGGAACGCCGGCCTTGACGCATTTGGCGCCACAGCCGGAGCGGGTCGCCGGACCGAGGCAGACAATCCCTTGTTCCATCAGGCACAGGCTCGGATCAGTGACTTTCTGGAACGGGCGGATGAAGGATTTGATCTTCTTGACGTTGCGTTCGCGCGGGCATTCGTCGCAGCAGGACTTTTCGGTCGCGCCGAGGACCGTGCCCTTGGGCGGAAGCGGCTTGCCGGTTTTCAGGATATCAATGACGGTCAGCACAGCGGACGCGATCTGGTCTGATTGTGGCGGACAGCCGGGAATGTAATAGTCGACCTCGACCACTTGATCGAGCGTACGCACAGTATTCCAGAACTTCGGGATCGTGATCTTCCCTTCGGGGACTTCAACCTCCGGCTGCGGTACTACGCTGCCACCGTTGGCCAGCGACGGCGACTTGTGATAGACGTAGTCGAGGATTGATTCCTTATTGAAGAAGTTGGCGAGTGCCGGGATACAGCCTTCACCGGCGCAACTCCCGAACGCCACCAGCACCACTGATTTCTGCCGTAGCAACTGCGCCAGCTCGTAGTTTTCGCTGGTGCGAATGGCGCCGTTGAAGAGCGTAACGGTGATCGACTTGTCGTCCATGGCGCGGACGTCGTCGTATTTGAAGTCCATCGCACAGGGCCAGAAGACGAGGTCGAAGAACTCCGTGACCGCGAGGATCTTCTCCTCGATGTCGAGGATCGCGATATCGCAGCCGCCGCAGGACGACGCCCAGTAGATCGCGAGTTTCGGCTTAGGCATGCTGATGCACCTCCTCGGCATTGGGATCGAACTTGTAGTCGCGCAATTCAAACGGACCCAGCGCGCGGACTTGCTCGGTGAATTCGGAAATGACTTGTTGGAAACGACCACCCTCGGAAGCCGAGACCCATTCCAGACGCAGACGGCGGCGGTCGATGCCCATCGCTTCGATCAACCGCTGCGTCATCGGCAGGCGGCGCATGCACTTGTAGTTGCCGTCGATGTAGTGGCAGTCGCCGGGATGGCAGCCGCAAACCAGCACACCATCGGCACCGCGCCGAAACGCATCGAGAATGAACGACGGGTCGACGCGGCCGGAACACATGACGCGGATGGCCATTACGTTCGGCGGGTAGTGCATGCGCGCCGTTCCGGCCAAATCGGCGCCGGTGTAGCTGCACCAATTGCAGAGGAATCCGACGATTCTTGGTTCAAAGGTCATGACAACATCCCCTCGATCTGCGCATAGATCTGTTCATCGGTGAAGTGCCGCCCCTTGATCGCCCCGGACGGACAGGCGGCCACGCAGGTCCCGCAAGCCTTGCAGAGCGCCGAATTAACGTGGCTCAGCTTCTTGACGGCATCAAAGTCGATGGCCCGGTATGGGCAAAGATCATTGCAGATACGGCAGCCGGAGCAGAGTTCCTCGTTAACCTCGGCATAGGTGGCATCCATCAGCACCTCGCCCTGACACAGCAACTTCATCACCTGGGCTGCGGCGGCCGAGCCCTGCGCGACGGAGTCGGGAATATCCTTGGCGCCTTGGCAGACACCGGCGAGGAAGACACCCTCGGTAGCGGTCGAGACCGGTCCCAACTTGGGATGCGACTCGATGAACCAGCCGTCCGCGCCGACCGAGATGTTGAATTTGCGGGCCACGTCTTTGGCGTCATTGCGGGCTTCCAGCGCCGTGCACAGAACTACCATGTCGACCGGAATCTCGCGGAACTTGCCGATCATGGTGTCCTCACAGCGCACGATCAAGTGACCTTCGGCGGCCCGCTTGTGCGAGGACGGAACGACTTCGGCGCCCTTGCCCCGAATGACATTACCACCCTCGTCGAGGATGCGCTGGTAAAACTCCTCGTAACCTTTGCCGAAAGCGCGCATGTCGATATAGAACTGGTAGACGTCGGCCTTGGTTTTCTCCTTGATCAAGTGCGCGAATTTCAGCGCATACATACAGCAGACGCGGCTGCAATACTTGTGCTGATGCTCGTCCCGGCTGCCGACGCAGTGGAGGATGGCGATCCGTTTTGGCTCGTCGCCGTTCTCGAGGTAGATCTTGCCGCCGGTGGGGCCGGCAGCGTTGTTCATCCGCTCGAATTCGATCGACGTGATGACATTCGGGTACTTGCCGTAACCATACTGTTTCATTGGAGTCGGATCGAAATCATCAAAACCGGTGGCGAGCACAATCGCTCCCACTTCCAGCTCCACAACTTCCGGACGATCGCCGTAATCGATACAATCTTTCGGACACACCTTGGAGCAGATCATACAGCCACCGGTTTTATAATGAATACAGTTTTCGCGGACGATGACGGGAACATTGGGGACGGCCTGGCGGAAGGGCAGCGTAATTGCCGCGTTCGGGCCGAGGCTCATTTCACGATGATTAATGGCGCGCTCTTCGATGTCCTCCATGCGGATGTAGCCGGTCGGACAGATCTTGGCGCAAGCACCGCAGAGGATGCAGGCTTCGGACTCGCGTTCGAACGGCGTTGAGAGGTCGCGATTGCTGCCGCGATTGACGAAGGTGAGCGCGTGCGCGCCGACAACCTCGTCGCAGAACCGCACGCACAGGCCGCAGAGAATGCAGGTATACTCGCCGGTGCCGAAGCGGGGTTCGGTGATGCCGAACTTGTCGGCCAGGCGTTCGAGCACCGGAGACGGCGCGCAATTGGCCATTAGCATCTCGAGATTCGTGCGGCGGGCGTTCACCACGCGGGCGGTGTCGGTGTAGATCTCGAGACCCTCCCAGGTCGGGTAATTGCAGGCCGTCACGATTTTGCTCCAGCCGCGGCCGTTGCGGGCCTCAACGCAGCAAATCCGGCAGGCGGCGTAGGGACTCATGTGCGGGTAGAAGCAGAGCGTCGGGATATCGATGCCGAGCGCTCGGGCGGCCTCGAGTACGTATGAGCCTTCTTCCACCGTGATCGGTTGACCGTCGATCTTGATATTGACAGTTGCCATACTTCCTCCTACGCCACCGGCGCCGGCTGTTTGTCGGTTATCCGGGGCTGCCACAATTCGCGCGCGCGTTGCTGGATACGGTCGCCTTCACCGCGCTTGACCCGTTTGATCGAGTTATAGCGGCAGATCTGGTAGCAGGCGCCGCACTGGATGCACTTATCCTGGATGATCACGTGCAGACGTTTCGGTTCACCGATGATTGCCGCCGTCGGACATGGCTTGACGCAGGCGTGACAGCCGGTACAGGTATTGTCGATCGCGTGCGCCACCAGATCCTTGCAGACACCCGCCGGACAACGTTTGTCGCGGACGTGGGCGATGTACTCCTGCCGGAAGTAGCGGATCGTCGACAGCACCGGGTTCGGCGCCGATCCGCCCAGTTGGCAGAGGCTGGTATCGATAATCACCTGTGATAATTGCTCGAGGTAGGTGATATCCTCCATCGTGCCCTCGCCGTGGCAGATTTTGTTCAGGATGTTGAGCATCACAACGATGCCTTCGCGACAGGGCAGACACTTGCCGCACGATTCTTCCTGCAGGAAGTTCAGGAAGTAGCGGGCGACATCCACCATGCACGAGTCTTCGTCCATGACGATCATGCCGCCGGAACCCATCATCGAGCCGGCGCGCGTCAATTCATCGAAATCGACCGGCAGGTCGAGCAGGCTGTGCGGCTCGTCGTCTTCGTTGATGTCACCATGGGCGACCAGGCTGTCGTGAATCGCCGCATCGGACGTCTCCACGATCAGCGTGCCGCCGGAGGGACCGCCGGTCTGGACGGCTTTGAAGCGTTTGTTGTTTGGGACGCCGCCGCCGATATCATAGAGAATTTCGCGCAGCGTGATGCCCATTGGCACTTCGACCAAGCCGGTGTTATTGACCTTGCCGGTCAAGGCGAAGACTTTGGTGCCTTTGGAACCTTCGGTACCGATCGAAGCAAACCACTCGGGACCGCGCTCGACAATGAGCGGGATATTCGCCCAGGTTTCGACGTTGTTGAGATTGGACGGTTTATCATTGAACCCGGCTTCGACCGTGTGGATGTATTTGGCGCGCGGCTCGCCGACCTTGCCTTCGAGCGAGGCCATCAGCGCGGTCGACTCACCGCAGACGAATGCGCCGCCGCCGCGAGAAATCTCGATGTCGAAGCTGAAGCCGGTGCCGAGAATGTTCTGGCCGAGGAGGCCGTACTCCCGCGCCTGGTTGATTGCGATCGTGAGATTCTTGACCGCCAGCGGGTACTCGTTGCGGACGTAAACGAAACCGTCGGTGCTGCCGATGGCGAAGGCGCCGATGACCATGCCCTCGATCACCGAGTGGGGGTTGCCCTCCAGCAGCGAGCGGTTCATGAAGGCGCCGGGATCACCCTCGTCGGCATTGCAGATGATATACTTCGGTTCGCCCTTCGCCTTGCGGCATGACTCCCATTTCTTTCCGGTCGGGAAGCCACCGCCGCCGCGCCCGCGCAGGCCGGATTTCTTGACGATGTCGATCACCTGTTCCGGTTTCATGGTCGTCAGCGCCTTCACCATCGCCTGGTAGCCGCCGAGCAGGATATAGTCGGAGATCGAGGTCGGATCCATGTAACCGTTCCGGCCGAAGATCAGGCGCATTTGCTTGCGGTAGAAGGGAATATCCTTCTCGAGTTTGATGACCTGCTGCGACTGTGGGTCTTTGTACAGCAGTTTGTTTACCAGCTTGCCGCCCTTGATGGTCTGTTCCCAGATCAATTTGGCGTCGGCGGGACGAACGCGCTGGTAGAAGACGCCTTGCGGCTGAATGACGACCAGAGGTCCGCGTTCACAGAAGCCGTGGCAGCCGGTCGTCTTCAGTTCGACTTCATTTTCCATATGGTCAGAAGCGAGCAACTCGCGAAACGTCTTGGAGACGCTTTCGCACCCGCACGCCAGACAACCGGTGCCGGCACAGACGGTGATGACAGTCTTGTTGACGTTGCGGTTGTGTTGCAGTTTCTCACGGAACTGCTGCAAGTCGGCCGTCGTTTTCAGGACAGGCTCTTTCATCCGGCCACCTCGTCTTTCTTGGCGCTCAACTTGCCGGCGCGGATGTCATTCAACATCTGCTCAGTCTTGGAGACCGTCATGTTGCCGTAGTAGATGTCGTTGGCCGTGACGAGCGGTCCGAGGGCACAGGCACCGAGGCAGTTCACGGTTTCCAGACTTATTTGGCCATCGGGAGTCGTCTCACCGGGCTCGATCTGAAGGTCGCGCTTAAGCTTGTCGACAATAACGGTGGCCTGCCGCACATGGCAGGCGGTGCCGGTGCAGACGCAGACGTGGTTCTTGCCCTTCGGCTTCAAGCTGAAGGACCGATAGAAGGTTGCGACTCCGTAGATCTGCGCGATCGGCAGCTTCATCGATTTGGAGACGGCGTGCATGGCCGATTCCGGCAAGTAGCGGTAATGTTTCTGGATATCCTGCAAGATCATGATCAGCGCGGACGGTTTCGCACCATACTCGGCGACGATCTTGTCGATGGCTTCCTGGACGTCATATTCTTCAGACTTGATTGCGGTCGTTGTCATTGCTGTTCCACCTCCACTTGGACCGGCTGCGACTCCGGCGTCGGCAGGTTCTCCGGCATCGGCTGGGCAGCGGTCAAGACCGTCAAATCATGCTTGGGTCCCATGCGCCACTTGTCTTGCACGTCGAGCAGGCGGCCTTCACGGTAGACGCGTCCGCCGAGGGTCATGCGTCGATAGGCCGGGGTCGGCACGCTCGGGCACGCCTCATAGCAGGCGCCGCAGCTGTTGCATTTAGTCACGTCGACGTAGCGCGGCTTGCGTTTGAGCTTGACGGTAAAATTGCCGAGGTAGCCGGAGACTTCCTCGACTTCGGTCCAAGTCATCAGCCGAATATTCGGATGCTTGCCGACCGAGACCATTTTCGGTGTTAAGATGCAGGCGGCGCAGTCGAGCGTCGGAAACGTTTTGTCAAACTGCGCCATGTGTCCGCCGATTGAAGGCTCCTTCTCAACCAGAACCACTTCGAATCCGGCATCGGCGATTTGTAGCGCCGATTCGATGCCCGCGATACCGGCGCCGACCACGAGCACGCGCTTCTTGATTGGCACGCGCCGCATCTCCAGCGGTTCGTGCAAGCGCACGCGGGCGACGGCAGCCCGCACGAGTGCCATTGCCTTGGTCGTGGCGCCCTTGGAGTCGAGCGTGACCCAACTCACCTGTTCGCGGATGTTCGCCATCTCGAACAGGTAGCGGTTGAGGCCGGCGGCGGCACAGGCATTGCGGAAGGTGGGTTCGTGCATCAAAGGGCTGCAGGCGGCCACAACGACGCGGTTGAGATTCAGCTCCTTGATATCACGCTGGATCAGATCCTGACCCGGGTCGGAACACATGAATTTGTAGTGGCGGGCGACCACGACGTTGGGGAGCGTGGCTGCCATTTCGGCGACCTTGGCGACGTCAACGGTTTTAGCGATGTTGGTGCCGCAATGGCAGACATAGACCCCAACGCGGATTTCCGAGCTATTGTTCGAGTTGCTCATGTGCGAGCCACCTCCTGTGCCATCAATTTGCGCGGCGCAATCAGCAGCTTATCCAAACCCAGATCCCGGGCCGACAAGCCGAGCGCGACGCCGACCAGATGGGTGAAGTACACCACCGGCAGGTTGAGGTGCGAATCGAAGCGGGCGTTGATTTGTTTCTGATAACCTTCGAGGTTGATGTGGCAGAGCGGGCAGGCGGTGGCCACCACATCGGCGTTGTTATCGGCGGCCGCCTGCAGAATCTCGTGACACAGTTTCAAGGCAATCGAGTCATCGGTAGTCATCAACATGCCGCCGCAACAGCGCACCTTGAGCGGGTAATGGACGGCCTCGGCGCCGAGAGCGCGGATGAGCTGATCCATCGTCTGCGGATCATCGGTGTCATCGAAGTAGCCGTGCGGGCGGACGATCTGGCAGCCGTAGTACGGGGCGACCTTGAGCCCTGTCAGCGGATTGGTCACCCTGGCTTTGAGTTTTTCGAGTCCCAGTTCGTTGATAAGAATGTCGAGCGGATGACGAACCTTCACACTGCCGTCATAGGCAAGCCCGGCCTCGGCCAGCGCTTGATTAATCCGCTCGCGGCTATTCGGATTCCAGTTAACGTGACGATTGGTCTTGTTGAGAATCGTATAACAACTCGAGCAAGGGGCGCAGATGTCCAGCTTCATCTCCTGAGCGAGTGCGAGATTGCGGGCACTAATGGAGTAGCCGACGATTTTTTTCGCCGACATGTACATGGTTGCGCCGCAGCAATTCCAGTCTTCGATTTCCCGCAAGCCGATATCGAGGGCTTTGAAGACAGCGCGCATCGACAAATCGTACGGACTGGCGGTGTGTTCGAGACTGCAGCCGGGGTAGTAAGCGTACTCGGGCATCAGTATTCTCCGAATTCGTTAGCTTTCTTGATTATGGCCTGAATCTGCTTGACGCGGTTGATTCGTTTCGGCAGCAGCCCCATTCGGCCGTTCTTTATTAGCGATATGCCATAGCCGGCACTCGTGAATAATTTCACAAAATTGGAGCGCATAAAGTACTTGACGGCCAACCCCAGTTCGTAGTTGCGGCCGTACTTGTAGACGTTGCGCAGGAACGCCGAGGACAGACTCTGCACCGGGAAGTTCGCGGGGTAGATCTTGCGCTGCATGGCGATTCGCTTCAGCGCATACATCGTGTCGGTCACCTTGATGCCGGCGGGGCAACGCACCGTGCAGGAGTAACAGGAAGCGCAAATCCAAATCGACTTGGAGCGCAGCAGCTCCTCAATGCGGCCGGCGCGGAACATGGCCACCATCTGGCGCGGCGTCAGGTCCATGAACTCCGATACCGGACAGGCGCCGGTGCACGTGCCGCACTGGAGACACTTCTTGATCTTGTGGCCATCGGGGAACGACTCGACCTGCTTCCAGAAGGCGGCCTGCAAGTCGGCCTCGGTTGGAGCGAGAAGTTGGATTGAGTCAGTCATATTTCCTTCTATCTTTGAAAGCCCGACACAGAAGATTGCATTTAGCGGCGAGGAATCTCCTCGAGAATGACCATAGTTTGTTCAATCACAAGCATCACATAGTAGATGAAATGATCGACGATAGAAAGTATCAGAATTGGCCCGAGTGTCAAGAGAAAAGTTTCACAAAGTGGTATAGAATCGAAGGAGTTGACGCGTGAGCGGCCTGTCAGCAATGAGGTCGGAGCTTGGCTCGACAAAGGGATCGTCGGAGCGTGAAGGCGCTATTGAGATGCGAGTCGTTGGGTTTGGCGGCGTTCAGCGGCCGATGAGGTTGAGGAACTCCGCTCGGGTAGCCGGGTCTTCGTGCAGCTCGCCCAACATCGCCGAGGTCACCATCACCGAGTTTTGCTTTTCGACGCCGCGCATCATCATACAGAGGTGTTGCGCCTCGATCACGACGCCGACCCCGATGGCTCCGGTGTACTTTTCAATAGTCTCAGCAATTTGGCGAGTGAGGTGTTCCTGGATCTGCAGCCGACGGCCGAAGGCGTCCACGACACGCGCAACCTTTGACAATCCAAGGACTTTGCCGTTGGGGATATAGCCGACGTGGCACTTGCCGAAGAACGGTAACAAGTGATGCTCACACATTGAATACAACTCGATGTTCTTGACCACCACGAGCTCTTGGGTGTTCGAGTGAAACAGGGCGTTATTTACGAGTTTGTCGATATCCTCTTTGTAGCCCTTCATCAGGAATTCGAATGCCCGGGCGGCGCGGTTGGGTGTTCTGAGCAGGCCTTCCCGGTCGGGATTCTCGCCTACACTTAGGATCAGCTCACGATAAAGTTCTGCCAGTTTGTCCATGGATCACGCACTCCTCGGGCGTTAAACAGAATTTGGCCGGCTTTCGTCGTCGCCATGGCCGTGTTGATGAGGGAGATACGAAATGAATCGCGGAAAGTCAATCGGCCGTTGCAGCCGGCGCGGCCTGATCGATCGGGGCAGCCGGATTGGCCACGGCGGAAATCAGGATGCAATGAGTCGCCTCCGCTGTCGGTCGCGGCATTATCATGACCGTGATTGAGCGTTTGACTCGCAGCCACTGGGTGGTGGGGATCGCCGGGGCCAAGGTGGCTTCAAAGTCATACATAGCGCCGTTAATATCATACAGGCTGCTAACTCTGTACTGCATCAGAACCTGCGGCTGCTTATTGACGATACGGACGCGGTTGGCCGCTGACGCACCATCGGTGAAATCGAGTAGGTGCGGTCTTCGCGATATCGGCAATCCGAGTAATTCGCCGGGCACGTCGAAGCAGACGATGAACTTATGCTGTGAATGCGGCAACGGAATTACCTCGAAGCGCGCCATCTTGTGAAGTTGTTCGAGCATCGGCTTGTCGGCGACAGTGCCGAGGATCTGGTTCACGGTATAGATGACCTCGAGGAATTCCGCAGTGGAATTGACCATGTAGCGGATGGTCTTGACAATACCGTATGGCGTAACTTCAGGCACTTTGGGGTCCATTGTCCACAGCACTTCAGATTTCCGACCGAGCAGATACGGTCACTTCTTGTATCGGCAGTAATTGTGTGTTCTTTGTATTGGTGTGCGCGGTGAATCAATAGACGGAAATCAGCCGAATTTTGTTCCGTATCGGAACGAACTCGAGGCCTGTTCAGTCAGTGAGCGGGTCAGACCAATGAGTTTATTGGGCGCGGGAAACGGTGATTCCCCACCGTTGCGGATTGCGAGGCTTGTCGGCATTCCAACTGCCGAAGGCATGCGATCCGTCGCTGACGTAGTAGACGCGATAGCGACCCCTGTCGAGCAAAATCTCGGTATCGACCATGCGGTTCTTCTCAGCACCGCCGGCGTGTTTCGTACGGCGATAGGTCATTTCCCAAACGATGTCGTCGTTGCTGGAGTTCTCGATCCAGCCATAGTCGTACATCTCGTTGCCGGAGCCTTCGCCGAGGGCATAGATGTGGACCCGAGTTGGCTGGTCAAGAGTGAATGAGGCGGTTTCATCGGCATCGTCGCCGACCCGGATGATGCGCGCCAGCACATCACCGGATTCACTTTCCTCCGCCAGTTCTACGATGGGCGCCTGATTGGCCCCATTGACGGCTGCAAACAGCGAGACGCCATAGTTCTTCTGATCATAGGGCGGAGTTGCATTCCAGTCGCCATAGGAATGAGAATCGTCGGAAACGTAGCCGAGAAGGTAGTCACCCTTTGGCAGCGTGATCACTTCATCGGCCAGACGATTCTTCTTGGCACCGCCGGCCGGTTCGGTATTGTCCTCCAACATCAGCCAGATTGGCTCCTCGTCGCCTTCGCGCTCGATCCAGGCATAGTCGGCAAATTCACTGCTGCCGGGGCTGCATTCGCCGATGGCGTAGACTCGCACCTGGCAATCGCGAGTGACGCGGAATGGCTTAACTTCCTGAAAATCGTCGCCTACACGGACGATGGAGAGCATCGGCATTTGCGACTGCGTTTCCTTGTAAGGTCGCACCGATGCTTTGTCGCGCTCATTGACGACGCTGACACGCACGCCGTAGGCCTCGGGGTTGTAGGGCGGGGCGGCGTTCCAGTCATCGTAACAATGGGAATCGTCCGTCACGTAGTAGAGCAGATAGTTGCCGGGCTCAAGTTGCAGCAGGCGGCGCGACATCTGGTTCTTCTCGGCACCACCGGCCCATTCGCGGTGCGTGTTATCCATCGACCAGATGCGGCGGCGCGAGTCGGCATTGATGATCCAGCCGTAATCGGCGAAGGTATCGTCCCAGCCGAGGCCTTCGCCGATCGCCTGAACTTCGACTTCCACCGGTTTGTCGACCGTGAAGCCGACAGAAGTGTATTGATCGTGATCGGGGTGCAAGATTTCCGCAACCGAGAGTTTGGAGGAATAGTCACAAGTGCTGGTGCGGATCGCCAAATTATCGCCTTCAATTTCCAAATAATATTCATCGAGCAGCTTCTCGGATGCCTTGTCCATCGACACGACGACTCCGGTCGACGCGTCCTTGCCGAGTTCCATCGCGAGCGCCTGCAGTTCCTTCTCGAGCTGGGCCTCGTCCTTTTTCAGCTTCTTGATGCTTTCTTTGAGTTTGTCCCAATCGAAGTCAATTACGAATCCGCCAAAGCTTTTGATCAATCCGGCGTAGTAATAAACCTCATAGCGGCCGGGCTCGAGTTCGAGATTGCTGTCGTAACGGCGCAGCCACTCCTCGCTGCCGAATTCCTCGGTGCGGTCCCACTCCATAACCCAGACAGGATCAAGTTTGCCGGAGGGAATGATCCACGCATACGCCCACATACAGTCCTGGTCTTCCTCGCCGGCGCCGACGATATCGATATGGATGGTCGTCGCGCGGGTAACTTCAATCGCTTTGCAGTAGACTTCGTTGGATCGGAAATTCTTGACGTTGACGATGGTGGCGGTCTCCGCGGCTGCCGTGGAGACAGCTACGAGCACCGTCAGGGCCGTGAAAAGGGAGAGTTTGCGCACTTTCATAGAATCGATTGAGTTCCTTACACTGCTCGTTAAGACCATTGCTACCACCATAAAATACGGATTGGAGAATCGTAAGGTTTCAGCAGTTCGGATCTTAAGACATCATTATTGGATACTAACGGAACGGACGCGATTTTGGCAGTGTCAGCCTGCGGAGCTGACCCCAGTCGATATCGCTCAGGTGTTGAACAGCGGCCCGCCGGGAGGCTGCCGCGACGGCAAACCGGGCGGCGGCCATGATGTCGCCGGAGGATAGATACCGGGCGACCAGCGCGGCAGCGAATACATCGCCACAGCCGGTGGTATCGCGCACCGATCGCAGAACCGGCGCCGGGATCGAATCGATCAGAACCTGCCTGCGTCCGGGCCGGACACAAACAGCGCCGCGGCGGCCCAGCGTGACCAAAAGGGCACGGCAGGAGTCGGATAGCTGCCGTTCAAAAAAGCTCCGGAGTTCGTCTTCCCGGCAGGGCGCTCCGGCCAGCAGTTCGAACTCAATGTCGTTCATCTGCAACATATCCGCGCAGGCAATTGTCTCACACCAATCGCGCGGACGGCGGAGGAAGCGATCGCCGGTGGCGCGGCGGCCGAGAGTACGAGAGTGGAAATCAAGATAGATCAGCGCTCGCGAGCTGTCGCGCAGCCAGCGCAGATTCGCCGTGGAGATGTCGCTGCCGGAGATGAAGTTGACCAGCAAGAGATCGCTGTCCAGCACCCGGCGGAGTTGGTCGCGGCTGACCGCGCCGACCCAGCCGCGCAGTCGCTCCGACTTGGCGGCGACATCGTGATAAACCAACCGGCACTGGTTGTTTCTGCGCGGGACGACACGCGCAGCGCGGAGGTCAAGTTGCGGCCACGCTGCGAGCAGCCGAAAGATCTCCGGCGCCCGGTCGCGGCCGATATTTACGACTGGAAAGATGCCGGCATCGGGCAAAGTCTGCGCCAGCACGCTTAGGTTGTAGAGAATGCCGCCGAAGCCTTCGCTGCGAACGCCATCGGGGCGGATGACGATGTCGTGGTTGATGGTGCCGATAACGGCGATCTTGGGCGGGCGTCGAACCATTACCGGGAAGATAGTGCGGCGGGAACAGCAATTCACCAATTTCCTGCGAGGGATCCCGTTGATTGACAAGGCGGCGCCGGACTGGTATCGTGGCGGTGTGAATATCGGCTTTGATGCCAAGCGCGCCGTTTTCAACCAAACGGGCTTGGGCAACTATGCGCGAACGTTGATTAATTCGCTGGCAACTGCCTTCCCAGAGAATCGGTACATCCTTTACACACCGGCGCTCTGTGAGAATTCGCGCCTGGAGGCACTGCGTCGTCAGTCGGCAGTGAGCCTGGAATCGCCGCGCGGGTGGATCGGCAAGCTGGCGCCGGGAATCTGGCGGGTCGCGGGGGTCGCCGGTCAAGCGCGCTCCGACCAAATCGCGATCTTCCACGGGTTGAGCAACGAATTGCCGATACGGCTGAACTCGGCGGGAGTCAAGTCAGTCGTGACGATTCACGATGTTATCTTTGAGCGATTCCCCGAATTATACCGCAGCCACGACCGATTGATCTATCGTTTCAAGACACGGCACGCCTGCCGGGCAGCCTCGGCAATTGTCGCGGTCAGCCAGCAGAGCAAAGCCGATCTGGTCGAATTCTTCCGGGTCGAGCCCGAGCGTGTCCGCGTGATCTACCAGGCCTGCGATTCTTCATTTGGGGCCTCGGTGGGAGACAGTATCAAGGCGGCGACGCGGCAGAAGTACCGCCTGCCGGCGCAGTATCTGTTGTATGTGGGCTCGATTGAGAAACGGAAGAATCTGCTGACGCTGGTCAAGGCGGTTGAGCTGTTGCGCAAGTCGCATGACCCCTATCTGGTAGCTTTGGGCAACGGCAAGGAGTATCTCCAGGAGATTGCGGCCTACATCGAGAGGAACGGTCTCTCCGAACGTGTGCGGATCATCCGCGATGCTGCGTTCGCCGATTTTCCAGCGATCTACCAGTCAGCGATTGTGCTTGCCTATCCGTCGTTGTTCGAGGGTTTCGGCATACCGATCCTTGAAGCGCTGTGGAGCAAAGTCCCGGTGGTCACATCGAAGGGGGGCTGTTTTGCCGAAGCGGGCGGGCCGGCGAGCCTCTATGTTGATCCGCAAAGCGCCGAGGAGCTGGCACACTCGATCAAACGAATTCTCGAAGACTCAACACTGCGCGCCAAGATGATCACGGGCGGCCTCAGCCATGCGCAGAAGTTCCGCGGCGACAAAGTGGCGGCGGAGATGATGGCCCTCTATCGCGGCCTTTAGTTGAGCCTGACCTCTGGCTTGCCGCCCACGAGGCTGACGCGGCCGAGTTCGGCACCGGCGTAACTGTGCAGCACAATTTGCGATCTGAGCGGATCGTAGCCGCACTTGGTCAGGCACTCACTCCAGAAATTGAACGCGGCTTCGGCAACGGCGGTGCGGTCAGAGGGCGGCAGGTCATTCCAGCGCGGCGCAACCGTCAGCGCCGCCGAGGGAATTTCCGTGTCGAGTCCGGTGACGCCAACGACGATCTCCAGAATCGGGTTGGCACGGGTCGCCTCCATCTTGAAGCGCGTCCAGGGATCGACATATGGTTCTCGCGTAAGAAGCGGCTCGTAGATGTAAGCCGTGCGGCCGTCCTCGAGTAGCACCTTCCACCAGTTGTCGGCGTAATTGACGAGTCTGATCTTCGTGCCGCGCGTCAATTGCGTGACAACCGCCGCCGAGGTACTTGGCTGCGATCGGACGTTGATCTTGTCCTTGATGACCCAACCGGTTGGTGTGGTATCGGCCGGCACCGGTGTCGTTGTCACCGGGGTCGACTCGGGCGTTTGCTGTTTGACCTCCGGATCGACCGGCGGCAGAGTTGATGACATCTTCTTGCCGCAGCCGGAGAGCAGCAACGCCAGGCAAATGACTGCACCAATGCAGACTGAATATGTTTTGGGCATAGTGCTTCCCTGATGAGTTTTCGTCTTCGTAACTATGAAGAATATCCATTGCCGCGGGGCGCGAGTCAAGGCGAATTCGCGGACGAATCGCTCAGTACTTGCCGATCGTGGACTTCCAGCGGCGATGAGTCCACAACCACTGTTCGGGGTGACTCATGACCATTCGCCCGAGGCGGTCGGAATAAAGAGAGATCAGCCGCGCTATCTCGGCGTCGCGATCATTGGCCGAGTCAGGCTCGATAAGGTCGGCGACGTGCAAAATCAGCTTGCGACCCTGGCGCAGCAGGAATACCACCGCGATCGGCGCACCGTAGTGCAGGCTAAAGGTGGCCACGCCACGATGGTACGAGGCCGGCGTACCCATGAAGTCGACCACTATGCCGTCGCTGCCGCCGTCCTGGTCGGGGACCATGTAGACCGGCAGACCTTGCCTGAAGGCTTTCGGCAGGGCGCGACTCGCCTCGTGGCTTTGGATGATCGTGGCGGCACCGGTCAGGCGCAAGCGATTGAGGAAGCGATTAACACGCTTGTTCGATTGCTCGAGCGCCAGGAAGACGCAGCCACGAAACTCGCGTCCCGCGACCTGACCCAGCGTTTCCCAGCCGCCGAAGTGCCCGGTAGCGATGATGACCGGCCGTTTTGCGGCCAGAATCGCCTGAATGCGATCGACCTGCGCGCGCGCATGAGGCGGCACCTCTACGCGCCGCAAAGCTCCGTAGGGATCGACCAGATCGATGGCGTTTTGTGCGAGGTTTAAGTAAACGCCGCGCACTACCTGCATCATCTCGGCGGGTGTCGATTCGGAAAAGACCAGTTGGAGGTTCTGAAGCGCGATGCGAACGCGGGAACGGGTGAAGAACCGGGCCAGGGCCGCCAGCAGCCGGGCTAATCGATGACGCTGGCTGTGTGGCGTGAGGCAGACGAGGGCGTAAAACAGCAAGACGCCGGCGTACTCAATAGCGTGTCGAATCGTCTTCAGGCTGCTTCCAGGGTTCATCGTCGTCGGAGCCGGAATAGTCGAAATCGGTGCTCTGGTACCTCTCTTCTTCCTTCCAGCGATCAAAAGCGGTCTTGCGGCGGCGCCGCAGGAGTAGCCAGCCGATGATCACGACCACGGCCAGAAAAATCCAAAGTCCCGACATGTCGGAGAGTATAGCCAACAGCGTGTAATTGTCCGACAGGAATTTGCGGTAGTCGGCTTCGAAGCGCCAGAACGAGATGCCTAGGCCGGAGTGAAAGGCTTCGCTGATGTTCTTGCCTTCGGCAAAGGCATCAAGCAGATCGACCAGCCCCAATTCGCCAAAGCGCTGGAGAATATAGAGGACGACGAGATAGCTCTGTGCGTAGGCAAGGTTGGCTTCGGCCTGGTGAAATTGGTTGACCTCGTCGATGTCGCGCAGCGGCAGCAGCGACTTGGTGATCTGCGCCGCAGCAACGGTGGTAACTTGGGAGAAGGCCCATTCGCCCGCGAACCACGACGCGAAGCCTTCGTCGATGAAGCGCGGCAATCGGGCGCCGCGGACGCGGTGATACATGGCGATATGCGCCAGTTCGTGCTCGATCAGATCAGCCATGGTGCCGGGATAGCGATCCATCATCGTTTCACGCAAGATGATGAGATTGCGCGTCGGTATGGCGGCGCCGGCGCCCCAATCGGGGATTGTGCCGCCGGCCAGGGAGTCGAACTGCGCCTGAGTCTGGACGATGGCCAGGTTGAGTGTATCCGGCAGCTTCACGCCGAGAATCTTCTGCGCGCGAAGGGACGCAACGTCGATAATCAGCCGCATGTCTTTTGCCTGGGGCGGATCACCAGTAATGAATCGGATCTGCGAGGCGGCGGCCGGTACGATGCTGAAAAGCAGCCAGAGCAGCGCGAAAAGGTAGTTCACGGAGCGATTATAAGGAACTTCACGGAAGAAGGGAATCAGCAAATGGCGATCAGTCGTCGGGGTGTTGCGTTTTCGGCAACGGTAAGTCAACGTTGGCGCCCTTGAGGCGGACGATTCGGGCCGGAATGCCCACGACCGTGGCGTCATCGGGCACGTCGCTCATATAGATGAAGGAGTTCGCGCCGATGCGGACATTGTCACCGATCTTGACCGGTCCGAGGACGATGGCGCCGGTACCGACATAGACGTTGTGGCCGAGCGTTGGATGGCGCTTGCCGGAATGCTTGCCCGTGCCGCCGAGCGTGACGTTGTGAAAGAGCACGCAATTATCGCCGATTTCGGTGGTTTCGCCGACGACGAGTCCCATGCCATGGTCGATGAAGACACCCTTACCCAGAGTAGCGCCAGGGTGGATCTCGATACCGGTGAAGAAGCGAGCAATCTGCGAGATGAAGCGAGCGAGAAAGCGCAGCCCCATGCGGTAAAGCCGGTGTGACAGGCGGTGAACCAAGATCGCATGCAGACCGGCATAGAGGATCGGCTCCAGCCCGCGGGCGGCCGGGTCATTGCGGTAGATTGCGCGGATGTCTTCCCAAGCCATATACTGATTTATCGGCAATTATACGTTGGGCGATAAGAGCAACGCTAACGAGCACCGGTAATGGCAAACTTCGGCGCCGCGGCACTTCCAGTGATTTCGATGACGATCGTTTTGGGGTTCTTCTCACCGGCAACCCGCGTAAAATCGGACCGAGAACGTAGAGACTTTGCCTCGTCTTTAGATATTTTGCGCGTGACCCGTAAATCGGGATTGTTAGCGGACGAGAGTGATCCGGTTATCGCGTATTCGATATCGTCAGAATCGAACGCCAGCGTGGTCAGGCGCACCGTACGATCGGCATAAAGGAAGCTGCAGACGAGGTCCTCGACCTTACCGCGATCGAAAGCCGGGAGGCTCAACGCCGATTCGAATTGCCGACTCAGGTCAAAGGGAGTGATGCGGCCGTCGTCGAGGACAGCTTCGCCTCTTAATGTGAGTGTAGAGAGAACCTCGTCAGTTGTGGTGCCCTTCCATTTGGCGGTGATTTGGAAATCGGCATCGCCGGTCAGTCGCGGACCGAATCCGGTGAAGCGATCGAGGACCAGGTCGGCCAGAACTTCCTCGCTGCGCGCTTCGAGTTCAAAGTCCGGCTTTGAGGGATTGTTGAGATCGATAACGATTTCGCCGGAGGCTTTGCCGGCGAAGACGCGGCAAGTGGTGGAGTCGGAGTAGACAATCCGATTAACCACAGAAATTCGCGACTCGAGGTTGGTGAAATCGATGCCGGCGATGCGTCCCTCGGCGACGAGCCACTTGGTGGAGCTGTTGATGCTTATGAGTTGATTGGTCAAGGTAGCCAGGGCGCCCGTATCGGGCGCGGTGGAATCGCCGAACTGGCGGAGGGCGTCGAAATCAAAGTGGGCGGAAGAGATGACTGCATCCAGTTGCGGCGGTCGGTGGGCATGCTCGCGACCGGCCAGCACGGCGGGGAAACCAACGATGCTGCCGGAGAGCTGCAGATTGTTGTCGCCGGAAGCGAGATCGCACCGGGCAATCTGCGCATAGTCTCCGGTGAACTGCATGTCGAGGTTTAGTTCGTTGAGATTCACTGGACGCGCCGTATCGACAATCGCGAGGCGTTCGATCAACAGCGAACCGAAAATCCGGCTTTGCTCCGGCTCGGCGGACTTGATGAACCCGGAGATATTCGCTGAGACTTCGCCGGAAACCGATTGCGGTGCCTGAAAATTCAGCGCGCGCGCGATGACGTCGGCACGGCAGCTCACGTTCGCCTCGCCCGAGATGGTCGGCTCTTCATAATTGTCAATTGTCAGCCGCAGAGTCGCCGGTGAGCCGTTGACGGTCGCCGATTCCGTGTAGACGGAAAGCGTCTTCTCGTTGAAGTTGCTTTCGATCAGCTGACTGCGCATTTCGAGTCCGCTCGAGTCCAACGTGCCGGCGAAGTCGGCGAGACTGACTTTCCCGTTGAGGTTCCGCGACGCGGGATTGCCGGCGATACCCGACCAGGCGACTTCCAGTCGTGCTTGTCCGGCGAGTTTCATATCACGCAATAGTGGCAGCGCCTTGACGATGCGCGAATCGGCGCAGTCGGCCAGATCGGTGCGCTCGGAAAGCAGACGCAAATTGATGGCCGGACGAGTACCGATGCTGGCAATCGAGCCGTCGAGCCGTCCGGAGAACTTATCGATACGCCAGTTGCAGCGACGGAAGGCGACCGAGTCATGCAGCGCCGAGTAGAAGCCGCGCCAGTCAGCTTCCACGGCGGCCGGGTGAATCAGCAGGTTGCCGGCATCGGCCCAGAGAAAGAGCGAATCGATTTCGAGTTTGCCGGCGATGTCGGATAGTCGCTCACCGCGCAGGTCGTAACTCAGGCGGATGTTACCAAGGACGAAGCGGATGCCGGTGGAATCGTCGCGGAACAGCAGGCGGCCATCGTCGAGGCGGAACCGGCGGCAGAGCGGTTCCTGCGCCTGTTCCTTCGATTCGGGGAAGATGTTGCGGGCGCGGAAGAAGTCATAGTTGATCGCGCCAACCGAGTCCTTCTGCAGCAGCATCTCCCAGCCGTCAATCGCCACTTCTTTGATTTTGATCCTGCCCACTAGAAGCGGCAGCAATTGGACATAGGCGTTGATGTGATCGATGCGCGCCAGCGGCTTGCCGGCGAAGCGGTCATTGTTGGCAATCGCCAAATTGGAGATGCGAATTCCAGGCGGGAAGTAGGAGAATTCCGAGGAGCCGACGCTGACCCGGCGATCCAGCAGCTCCTCCATGCGCGGGATAATGGCCGCCGCAATTCGCTGCGGCGAGACGAAGATGCGGATCGCCCCGAAACCGAGAATCATCAAGGCCACGACGATCAGGGTGAGCCAAACCAGGGGCTTGTACTTCATTGCACTACAAATACGGGATTGAAGACGAAGACGCAAACGGATGTTGCGGCTATTGCCGGAGTAAACGCAGGCTATTGAAGATGACGACCAGCGAGGCGCCCATGTCGGCCAGCACGGCCATCCAGAGCCCGGCGTAACCGAAAGCCGCCAGGATCAGGAAGATCACCTTGACGGCAAAAGCCAGTCCGATGTTGAACTTGATGGTTGCCAATGTGCGCTTCCCAAGGCGAAAGAGCTTGGGCAAAGCGGTCAGACTATTGCCAAAGAGAATGATATCGGCATGTTGCGCGGGGATGTCACTGCCAAAGCCCGCCATTGAGATCGAGACATCAGCGCCGGACAGAGCCACGACGTCGTTGATGCCGTCACCGACCATGGCGACGCCGCCACCCAGTTTCTCGAGCTGTTCGTACTTATGCTCCGGCAGCAGGCTGCCGTGGGCGAAATCAAGCTTCAGACGTGCGGCCGCAGCCGCTGTCGCCTGACTGCCGTCGCCGGAAAGTATGCCGATCGTTGTGATTCCTTCCTCTCGCAGATGTCCGATGATCTCCGCAGCTTCCGGGCGAAGTTCGTCGCACAGACGGAACGAGGCGATATCGATGCCGTTACCTTTGAGCCGAACGGCGCGACCGCCGGACGCTGCTTCGATGCGTTCTTCACCTGCGACCAACTCGAATTGACGACCGCCGATGACACCGCTGACCCCGATGCCGGGCTGAGCGCGGGCAGCGTTGACCGGCAACAGAGGCAACTGCGCTTTCGCCGCAGCCACGGTGAGCGCACGGGCGATCGGATGCTGCGACACCTGTTCCAGCGATGCGGCTATTTGTAGCGCCTGGGAGGAAGTCAGGGAGTCCACCGTCTCCGTGGCGACCAGGCCCAAAGCCCCGGTTGTCAGCGTGCCGGTCTTGTCGAAGGCCACCGTCGAAATTGATGCCATTTGCTCCAGCGTGTCGCCGCCCTTAAAGACAGCTTTCAGTCGCGATGCAGCTGAAAGCGCAGTCGTTATCGCGACCGGAGTCGAAATCACCAGCGCGCACGGACAAGAGACGACGAGAAAAACGAGTGCCTTGTAGAACCATACGGAAAACGGAGCGTCGAAAAACAGCGGCGGTACGGTTGCCACCAGCACGGCCAGTGCAATGACCAAGGGAGTGTAGATGCGAGCGAAACGATCGACAACTCGTTCTACGCGTGCCTTGCGACTGGCGGCTTCGCCAACCAACTGGAGAATTCGCCCGATGCGCGAGTTTTCAACGGTTGCGGAAACGGTGACCTCGAGATATCCGTCCTGGTTGACGGCGCCGGCGTAAACTTCATCGCCAGGACCGATGCTGCAAGGGTGGGTCTCGCCGGTTAACGATGAGAGGTCGACAAAGGAGCGCCCGGAAGTCACGACTCCATCTGCCGGGACGCGCATGCCCTCCTTGAGGACAATCGTATCGCCCGGGACCAGCTTCTCCGGGTCGATTTCGATGAGCTCCGCACCGCGTTTGAGAAGGGCACGGTGGCTCGTAAATTCCGAGAGGCCGGAGAGTGTCCGCGACAGTCGCCAGAGCGAGTAGGACTCCAGCAAGTTGGCCAGGCTGAAGAGCAGGACAACGACCACAGCCTCGTGCAGATCACCGATGATGATGGCGCCCAAGATTGCCAGCGCCATCAGCGAATTGATGTCGAGGCGCCGATGCTTGGCGGCAATCAGCGCGCGACGGAGAATATCCCAGCCGCCAATGAGCGTGGCCGCAATGAATGTGACATTTCCCGCTCCATCCAGACCGAAACCGAAACGGAGCAGCGCCCCGATACCGTAGACTATTACTGCGGCGAAGAGCGACCAGCCCAGTGATCGCGAAAAGGGCAGGCGCGAGCCGGACGCTTTGGTTTCGTCAACGAATCTGAAATGTCCGAGACCTTCGATACGACGGCGCAGAGCCGTTGCGTCCGTTTGGCTGGGGTCAAAAGTGTAGCAGACCTTCGCACTGAGAAGGTCGACCCGGGCGTTGGCGACCCCCGGAATCTTCTTGATCTCCGTTTCTGCCGTCTTGGCGCAGTTCGGACAGTCAATAGGAGTAGTTCGAGCTTCAACTCGAGCGAGAGCCATGACTATCTCTTCTCCTCTGCGTGCACCATTCCTTGATTGATCAGTGTGGTCACATGCGCATCGTCAAGAGCATAGAATGCCATTTTCCCTTCGCGGCGATATTTGACGAGTCGCAGAGAACGCAATAGCCGGAGCTGATGGGAAACTCCTGACTCGGAAATTCCGAGAAGTGCAGCGAGGTCGCACACGCATAACTCGGCTTGAGATAAGAAGATACAGATCTTGAGGCGCGTTGGATCGGAAAGGACGGAAAAAATCTCTGCAAGCCGTTCGATTGTCGCATTGTCAGGCAATGACTTACGCAGTTCATCTACGGTATCAAGATTGATGAATTTTACCTGGCAAAGATCATCGTCGCTCTTTATCATAAAACACCTGAACAATTGTTCATACGTTATACGTTTTCGGCAGACTGTCGGTTGAGAATTAGTGGCTTGGTTGAGAGATTCGCGGGATAATCGCGGTAGTATCGTAATTTCTGTTTCTGATCGGCAGCTTCGAACCAAAGCGTTCAGATTTCGTATAAATCATAGTTAGATGAAGAGATACAGCATAGTCGCCGCTTTGGCGCTCTTGGCGGTTTCGGTTGCCGCGGCGGGCGCCGAGATCACTAATAATGTAACAATTGCTCGACTCAAGTATCCGGGTGGCGGTGACTGGTACTGGGGCTCATCGGCTCTCCCGAATCTGATCGAATACATCCGCGGGAACACGGGGATTCCGGTTAACAAGGACGAGGTACGAATCGAGTTGAGCGACAACAGCTTATTCAATTATCCGTTTCTGTTCATGACCGGGCACGGTAACGTCAACTTCCGTGCCGACGAATTGGAGACGCTGAGCAAATACCTGGCGGCTGGCGGATTTCTGATGGCCAATGATTCCTACGGAATGCGGAAGGCGTTTTTCCGTGAGATGAAGAAGCTCTTTCCTGACCAGGAGCCGCGTGAATTGCCGTTTAATCACGGAGTTTTCAGTTGTTACTACAAATTCCCGAACGGACTGCCGAAGATTCATAAGCACGATGATAAGCCGCCGCAGGCGTTTGGGTGGTTTATCGGTGAACGCCTGGTCGTGCTCTTCGTCTTTGAATCGGATATCGGCGACGGCTGGGAAGATCCGCGCGTCCACAACGACCCGCCGGAGAAGCGAACGGCGGCTCTGCAGATGGGAACAAACATCCTGATCTGGGCATTAACTAATTAGTAGTCACGCATCAACTTCGATAATCGAGAGGTACCGTCATGGATCCCCGCACAACACTTCAGTATCTCACCGATCGACTTGTTAAGCTGCGCAGTTTCATGTTGCTCGGCCACCTAGCCAACGGTACGGCGCTCATTTTGACGGCGCTGGCAGTTCTGTTCGTGCTGGGGTTTGTCTTCAATGCCGCCTTCTTCTTAACGACGACATTTCGCACCATGTTTATCGCGATCGCGGGGATCGCGCTGTTGGCGCTTTTCTTTGTCACCGTGGTGTGGCCGTGGATTCGCAAGCCTTCGACCGAGAACGTGGCGTTGCAGGTCGAGGCGAAGTGCCCGCAGTTGCAGGATCGGCTGATTTCTTCCCTGCAGTTGGAGCGGAATCTCCAGAATAACCGCGAAGGATTTTCCACCGACATGATCCAGGCGGTGATGCGTGAGTCGGAGGAGATGTGCCGCGGAATCGATTTCAAGAAAACGGTCGACCATGCCTACTTGAAGCGGTCGTTGCGATTTCTGGCGCTGTCGGCGGCATCCGTGATTCTGCTGGGATTTGCATTTCCGAGCGTCTTCAACGAGACCGTGTACCTGTTTGCCAACCCAACGGTCGAGGTCGAACGGGAGTTGAGTTATCGGCTGAAGGTTCAGCCGGAAGGCACAGAAGTTGCCAAATTCGCGCCGTTGACGGTGCGGGCGATCCTGAGCGGCCGGAATTTGCCGAACGATGCCAGGCTGCATTGGCGATACGAAGACGGACCGGTCAAGAGCGAGGAGTTCTCGCCGGAGCGCTCCGCGAAGGCGGCGGCCTCGGGGCTTGCGGGGAAGTTGGCGGCGGACGACTCGACGATTCTGGCGTTTGAGTTCCGCGAGGTGCGACGCTCGTTCGAGTACTGGGTGACGGCCGGTGAAATCGAGTCGCCGAGGTACAAGGTCGATGCGGTCGACAAGCCGCGCGTGATCGATATCAAGCTGACCTATACATATCCCAAATACACCGGTCTGCAGCCGCTGGTCGTGGACGAGAACGACGGCAATATCTCCGCGATTAAGGGCACCACGGTCAAGGTCGAAGCGACGGTCAACAAGCCGGCAACAACCGCGGAGATAGTGTTCAAGGACGGCCGACGCGAAGGACTGACGATCCGCGATCATCAGCTGACCGGCATGATCAAGGTGATGGAAGAGGGCAGCTATCATCTCGCCGTGACCGACGAACTGGGCAATCTCAATCCCGATCCGATTGAATATCGCATTGGCGCGATTGCCGATGCATTTCCGGAGGCAGATCTGTTTGCGCCGGGAGTGCCGGTGAATCTCGGCGACGACATGGCGCTGGATTTAGGCGTCAAGCTGTTCGACGATTTCGGTTTTTCGGAGTTGACGCTGCGCTATCGTGTCTTCACGGTCCAGGGGGAAACATTCGAGCGCAAGTTGGATGTGCCGTTTGACCGTGGTCTCGGGAAGAGCATCGAAGTACGCTATCCGTGGGACTTGTCGGATATCGGTTTGGAACCGGGTGGCTGGGTCGAATACCAGTTTGAGGTAGTCGACAACGACGCGGTTACCGGGCCGAAGCGGGCGCAGTCGCAACTCCTGGTGGCGCGGCTGCCTTCCTTGGAAGAGCAGTTCTCTTACCTGGAGGAAGAGAGCGAGTCGCAAATCAATGAACTGGAGGAAGTGCGTAAAGCGCAGGATGAGCTGCTGGAGAATACGCAGAAGTTGCAGGAACAACTGCTGAGCAGTCAGGAGATGGACTGGGAGAAGAAGCAGGAGATCCAGAAGGCCCTGCAGAACCAGCAGAATCTGTTCGACCAGATGGAGCAGATCGCTAACCGCATGGAGCAGATGGAAGAGCAGATGCGCAAGAACGATCTGACTTCGCTGGAAATCATGCAGAAGCTGCAGGAATTGAAGAAGCTGTTCGACGAAGTGGCGACGCCGGAGATGAAAGAGGCGATGAAGAAGATGCAGGAAGCGCTGGACAAGATGTCGCCGGAGGAACTGCAGAAGGCCGCCGAACAGATGGAAATGTCACAGGAAGAACTGAAGGAGCGCATCGAGCGGACGCTCGCGCTGCTGAAGTTCATGCAAGCGCAGCAGAAGATGGAAAACATGATGCGCCAACTGGCGGAGTTGGTCGAGCAGCAGGAGAAGATGAATCAGCAGACCGAGAGTTCGCCGCAGGAAAAGCTGGCCGACCTGGCGCCAAAGGAGAAGGCGAACAAGGAGCAGTTCGACGATTTGCAGAAACAGGCCCAGGAGCTGGAGGAGATGTTGAAAGAGCTCAAGCTCGACCAGCAGGAAAACGCCAAGGAATTCATCGAGCAGGCGCAAGAATCGAAGGCCGGCGAAGAGATGCAGCAGATGAGTCAGGAACTGCAGCAGAAGAACAAGAAGCAGGCCAAGCAGTCGGGCGACATGGCGCTGGAGAGTCTCAAGCGGATGCAGCAGCAGATGCAGGAGCAGAAGGACGCCTTCAATAACAGCCAGGGACAGCAGGCGGCGGAAAACATGAAGGAAGCGGCCAACGACGTGCTCTATGTTTCGGAGAAGCAGGAAGACGTTTACAACTTGGCCGAGAGCACCGATCCGTCCTCACCCGAGTTGCAGAAGCTGGCGGCCGAGCAGCAGGCGCTGCAGCGGACGATGCAGGCGCTGGACGAACGGCTGCGGGAAATTTCAAAGGAATCAGCCTTCTATAACCAGCAGGTCAATCAACTGATGAATCTGGCGCAGGAATCGATGACGCAGTCAACCGAGGGGTTGATGCGACGCGATGCCGCCGGCGCAATGCGCAACCAGAAAGAGGCCATGTTCTCGCTCAACCAGGCCGCCAACCAGTTGATGCAGTCGGCGCAGAGCCAGTCGATGTGCAACAGCGGGCGCTGCAATAACGAGAATATGTTCCAGAAGATGAACAAGCTGACGCAGCAACAGAAGCAGATCAACAACCAGACGTCATCAATGTGCGATAAGCCTGGCACTGCCAAGCCGAAGGCGGGCGATCTGGGACGGATGGCGGCGCAGCAGAGTGCCGTGCGCAAGAGCCTCGAGGAGCTGCAGAAGGAGCAGGGGAATCGCCGCGAAATTCTCGGCCGGCTCGATGAACTGGCGAAGGAAACGCAGAAGGTGGTTGAGGACTTCGAGGGCGGCAGAGTCGGCGAACAGACGTTGGAGCGGCAACACAAGATTTACCAACGGATGCTCGATTTCCAGCGTTCTCTTGAGCGGCAGGACTTTTCCGAGGAGCGCAAGGCGGAGGCTGGTCGCGACGTCCGGCGCGTCTCGCCGGAGCAACTGCAGTTCGAAACAGCGTCCAAGCAGACTTTCCAGGACCGCTTGCAAAAGTTTATGAATGAGGGCTATCCGCCGGAGTACGAAGAGTTGATCAAGAACTACTTCCGCGCGGTCAATTCCGGAACCCAGCCAGAAAAATAGGGGCAGCGAGGGACCATTGGCACCAGCGCAGACACTTCGAATCGCCAAGATCCTGGCGTTGATTCTGCTGGTTTTGGCGGTAGGCGCCGTTGCGAGCAAGGCGGTGGCGCAGTCGCCCGGCGAGACGCAGCGAATCAAGAATGCCGAGACGTTGATCTATTCCGGGCGCTGCGGCGATGCCGTCGTGCAGTTGCGGCCGCTGTATGATGCCGAGCCGCAGAACGAACGGGTGGCGCTCAGTCTCAAGAACGCATATGTCTGCCTGAAGGACTATGATTCGGCGCGGGTGATCCTCGAGCGGTTGATTGCGCAGGCGCCGTTTCTGACGCAGGAGATCAGCTACCGGCTGGAACTGAGCGCCGTCTACTTCCGCGCGGGAGATGAGGCGCACGGTCGGCAGACGGTCGATGAGGCGGTCATGCTCGGCGAGGGAAATCTGCAATACTACGAACAAGCCGCTGATGTCTTCATCGGCAGCGGCTATTATGCCGACGGCGTGAAGTTCCTGCAGGAGTCGCGACGCAAGCTGGGCCAACCGCGGGCGTTCGCGCGGAAGCTGGCGCAGGTCTACGAGATCTTGCGCAATTACGGTGATGCGGCGCGCGAGTACTTTGCGGTCGTCCAGCAGGACACCGCGCAGGAAGTGATGGTTACCGGCAAGGTGGCGGCGCTGATCAAGCTGGATACCCAGGAAGAATTCGACACCGGGCTGGGCGAAGCGCTCGCGGAAATTTTGGCAGGCAATCCGCGCAATGCGGAGGCGCAGCGGTACTACGGGGACTATCTCGTCGCGCAGGGCGATTTTGCCGCGGCGTTCGATCGGTTTCGGATGGTAGATTCGCTGGCGCAGGGCAAAGGAAGGTACCTGCTGTATTTCGCCCGCGCGGCTCGCGACAACGGCGTGCACGAGATGGTGCATCGGGCATGCGCGTTGATCGAGACCACTCCGAATTCGCCCTACTTGGTGCAGGCGCAGTTCCTGTTGGCGGAGACGCACGCGGCTGCCGGTGAATTTACCCAAGCGGCCGAGTTGTACGGCAAGATCATTGCCGGTACGCCGAATGATCGCGACCGGACAGAAGCGTATTTCTCACTGGGTCATGTGCAGCTCTTCGGGCTGCATGACCCGCACGCGGCGATTGCCACGCTTGGCGGACTGGTCGAGCGTTATCCCCGTTCACCGCTGGCGGCGGCGGGCAAGGTAGTAACAGCTGATGCCTATCTCGCGCTCGGGCAGGCTGGTATAGCGGATTCGTTGTACGCCCAGATCGAACTGAAGACACTGCCGCAGCGCAACCAGGAAGAACTGCTCTACAAGCAAGCCGAGTTGCAGTTCTTCACCGGCAATTTCTCACCGGCGCGGGATGCCTACTCGCGGATGATGAACACCTACCCCAAGAGCGTGTTCGTCAACGATTGTCTGCGACGCATGATGTTGATTACCGAGTACGCCGGCATGGATGAGGCGACCTTACAGATTTACTCGAACGCGGCGTACGCGCAATTTCGCTTCGAGTACCAGACGGCGCTGGAGCTGTTGGACAAGCTGAAGTACCGGGAGTCGAAAATCCTGCCGGAGCTGGCATGGCTGACCACCGGCGAAATCCTGGCGACTCTGGGCCGAGACACGCTGGCACTGGCGGCGTACGACACGTTAGTGCAACTGCGTCCGGAGAGCTTTTATGCGCCTCTCGCGATCGAATGCAAAGGGGACATCTACGCGCAGACGCAGAAGAACTGCGAGATGGCCCGCACCACCTATCAGCAGGTGATTCTGAGCTATCCCAAGAGTCTCAATGTCGAGGACGTCCGCAAGAAGCTGCGGCAAACGGAGCGAATTCTTTGTGCGCGGACGGAAAAGCCGAAGTCGTAGCGATCGCGCCTAAACAGAAACCTTCTTCTGTGTCTTGAACTCCCGCAATTCGGCCTGCAATTGTTCGATCTGCTTCAACTGCGTCTCGATCGTTTTCAGCTTCATCTTGGTCGTGGTTCGCACCAGCAGACCAAGAGACGTCAGCATAAACAATACTGAATTAATCTGCCGGAAGATGTTTCCGTAGTTGTAGATCGAGTCGAGAAACGCCGCGATCCCGAGCGCAAACAACAGGGCACACCAGGTCAACATGGATTCCTCCTCAAAAGGGTTGTCCAAAAGGGAAATTGCCTTATATTCATCGGCTAATTGACTGGAGACTGTACGAAGGAGCATCCGGCTGTTTCAATATAAACCACGCGATTGGGCCCATCTACTGACGGCCACCTTTGTCTTCGTTACATCGTTGGTGCTCTACTGGATGACGGTACAGCGAACGCTGTCCTTCTGGGATTGTGGCGAGTACGTGGCTTGTTCCTACATTTTGGGAATTGCGCATCCGCCGGGGAATCCGCTGTTCCTTCTGGTCGGTCGAGTCTTCGCGTTGATTCCGGTGGTTTCCGACATCGCGTACCGCGTAAACCTGGTCTCGGTCTTCAGCAGTGCGGCGGCGGCGACCTTCGGTTATCTCGTTTCGGTGCGGCTGCTGCGCTTTTTGCCGGGAGTCGACGTAAGTCGGCCCCAGCAGTTGCTGGCCTATCTTTGTTCGGCGACGGGGGCACTGTTGTTCGCCTTCTCGCGCACCAACTGGTCGAATTCGGTGGAGGCTGAAGTCTACGCCCTCGCGATGCTGATTTACTTCGCGTTGATCTGGCTGGCGCTGCAGTGGTATGACCAGCGCAACAGCAATCGCGGGATGTTGTACCTGGTTGCGATTGCCTACCTGAGCGTGCTGTCGGTTGCCGTGCACATGACGACGTTCCTGGCGATGCCGGCGGTCTTCCTGTTCGTGATTCTGGTCGACGACAGACTGCGCACCGACTGGCGATTCTGGGTCAGCGGAATTGTGCTCTTCCTCGTGGCCGTGGATGTGAGTTTGTTCCTGGTCGCGGTACCTCTATGGGCTGTGATTTCGTTCCTGGCGTTCCTCAAGGAGCGCAGCTTCGGCTGGGGGCTGTGCCTCGGGTTGACGGTGGCGGCGATGGTGGGGTTTTCGGCACACGCCTACATACCGATTCGGGCGGCCGAGAAGCCGCGGATCAATCAGAACGCGCCCTCGGATTGGGAGCGCTTCTACGGCTACCTCCAGCGCAAGCAATACGGACAGGAGTCGATGCTTACGAAAATGCTTAATCGGCGGGCATCGTGGTCGCACCAATTCGGTGACTATCCGCGCATCGGTTTTGGCGGATTTCTGGTCGATCAGTTTGGCTTCGGCGGGATGCTGTTCGTGATTCCGCTCGCGTTGGCGATCATCGGGATTGTGGCGCTGATCAAATGGAAGTGGAAACCGGGCTTCTTTTTCCTGCTGGTGTTGCTGGCGGGAACGATTGGGCTGGTGCTGTACATGAACTTTTCCGACGGGTCACAAATGGATCAGCTCACGGGGCTGGACCGGTTGGAAGTGCGCGATCGCGATTACTTCTTTACGCCGGGGTTCATCACGTTTGCCTTGTGCATTGGCCTGGGGCTGTACGTTGCACTCAATTGGCTGCTGGAGCGGCTGCGGGCGGCGAACAGCCAGGTGATCTCTCTGCTCGCCGGCTTGGCGACATTGGTCTTCCCGATTGTGGCGATCTCGGCCAATTATCACGGCAACGACCGTTCCGACAATTACATGCCGTACGATTACGCCGCCAACTATCTGGATTCATGCCCGCCGGATGCCATTTTGTTCACCAACGGCGATAACGATACTTTCCCGCTGTGGTGTCTGCAGGAAGTCTACCACTATCGGCGCGACGTCAAAATCGCGAACTTGTCGCTGATTCAGACCGACTGGTACCAGCTTCAGCTCAAGCACGAGATGGGGGTGCCGATTTCGTTTACCGACGAGCAGATGCGCTGGGAGAGCATTACAACAACCCGCCCCTTGCGTCCCTATGTCGATCATCTGCGCGGCGGCTGGGAACATCTGCTGATGGCGTTTCGCGACCAAGCCAGCAACCAGTTGGTGACGGTGGCCGATCAAATGGTTGAAAATATCGTCGGCGCCAACCAATGGAAGTATCCGATTGTCTTCTCCGGCGACCTTCCCCGGCAGGTGCGGTATCCCCTGGCGGAGCACAGCCTGCGTCTGGGTTACTTGATCCAGGTCGGCAAGGATCAGATGGGCGGCGCCTGGGATGTTGACCGGTCGCTGGATCTGTTCCGCAATTATCGTGTGCGCGGATTGGATGACCTCAGAGTCTATCGCGACGAAGTGGCGACGACGCTGGCGATCGGCTCGATGCAGGTCGGGGTGGAATTCATCGACTACCTGACCCGGAATCAACAGCCGGAAAAGGCGCGCGAGTTAGCGGAGCTGTTCGTCAGGCAGTATCCCGAATTCTGGCAGTTCCGGGCGGTGCTGGCGGATCAGCTCAAGTTCACGCCGGAGCAGACCGACTCGGCGCTGACCGAGTATCTCAAATACTGCAATCAGATGATCGCCTCAAACCCCGACAACATTTTCTACTACCAGTACAAAGCGCTGACGCTGCAAACGCTGAAACGCTCATCCGAGGCCGTGGGCGCGGCGGAAATTGCCTACCGCATCAACCCGGCCTCGCAGATCACCTACCGCTCCTTGCTGTCGCTGTACGCGCAAAACGGGCGGCGGGAGGATGCGATGCGGATTTCCCGCGAGTATTTGGTGAGTAACCCGCACGATCAAACGGCGCGGGCGGTCGCTGCCGGGCAGTTCTAAATCGCACGACTTCTCAAAACCGTGAACGCACCCCGCCAATGATGATTGCAATCTACGTGCTGGCGCTGCTGCTGTTCGGCTCAACCTGGGTAGCCGTCAAGTTCGGGCTGCAATCGACGGAACCGTTCACGGCAGCCGTGCTGCGATTCGTCATCGCCTTCATGGTACTCGGTGCGGTGTTTCGCACCTGGCGCTATCGCCTGCCCGGCGTGCCGAAGGTGCGGAAAAGTATACTCATCTCCGGCTTCTTGATGTATGGCCTCAATTTCTTTTTCATCTATCTGGGGCAGCAGTGGATCAGCGCGTCGCTGGCCGCCATCCTGTTTGCGACGATGCCGTTCTTCACCGCGTTGTTTGCGCACTACCTGTTACCGGATGAGAAGCTGACTTGGCGAGTGATCGTCGGGATGCTGGTGGGCTTCGGTGGCACGGTTGCGCTGTTCTCCTCGGATCTCGCGCTTGGCGGTCCGGTGTACGGCATGTTCTGTATGTTGCTGGCGTCGGCGTTTTGCTCGTGGGCGTCGGTGCTGATCAAACGCGACCTTGGTTCCGTGGATCCAATCCAGCTTTCGATATTGATGATCCCGCCGGGGCTGGCGCTCCTGGTGCCGAGTATGCTCCTGCTGGAGTTGCCGCTGAAGCTCGAAATCGAGCGCGCGGGCTGGATCTCGTTGCTTTACCTGGCGCTAATGGGCACCGGCGTTGCCTTCATTCTGTGGTACTACTTGCTGAAGCGGATCTCCGTCGTGGCGCTGTCGCTGATGACTTTCCTGGAGCCGTTGGTGGCCATCACCCTGGGCTACCTGCTGCTGAACGAACGCTTGACGGCGCAGTTTCTGATTGGGGGAATTCTGATTCTTGCCGGCGTGTTGCTTGCGACCCTGCAGCCGCGACAAAGTGAAGAGCCCTCACTTTAGCGGTTGCGCCAATTTGCCTTGACTCTCTGCATTCGAGCCGTTACGTAGTGTACGCGTAACGAGGACAGTCTACTCTGTAATAACAGCGATTGCAGGCACACATATGTGAAAAAGATCACAAGCGGAAGGAGCGAGAGATGTACACGGAGTCACAGTCAGCGAACAGAGTCAATCGAGGCCTGATGCGCGCGGCAGCGCTGGCAATCGTCGTGCTGGCGATAACAGCGATGCCGCTGGCGGCACAGTCCAAAGCGGGCGATGCGGCGCTGGGTACGCAAAAATACGAGAGCTACGAAACCCCGGACTTCTGCGGCAGTTCGTGCCACACCGACTTCTATCAGCAATGGAGACAGGCAATGATGTCGCAGTCGTACACGCATCACTGGGACGAGATCGAGTATTTCAAGCTGGCCGTTCCGCACGCGGAGAAGGATCCGGTCGTGGCGGGAGTGAAAGCCGGCTGCAACGGCTGTCACGCACCGTTGGCGTTTCTGGCCGGTGATGTTCCGCCGGCGCCGCCGGAGAAGGGGACGCGTGCCAATGAGGGAGTTTCTTGCGAGGTCTGCCATACCATCACCGGTTTCGAGGGTGACACGCCGTACAATTTCAATTGGTACAGCCAGCCCGGTGAGAACAAGCAAGGGCCGCGGGCGGTGGGCGAATCGCCGGCGCACAAGATGGTCAAGAACGATTTTTTGGGAACGGCCGAATTCTGCGGTACCTGTCACAACGAGAAATCGCCATATGGCGTTTGGGTCAAGTCGACGCATCTCGAGTGGAAGGACGGCCCCTATGCCAAGGAAGGGGTGCCGTGCCAGAAGTGCCATATGACGAGCGCACCGGGAGTGAGTGCGCAGATGGGGACAGAGTATCCAGATGTGCGGCTGCACCTGTTCCATGGCGCACATGATCCGGGTAAGCTGCGCGGAACGATCGAGTTGCGCATTCAGCCGGATATCCGGGAAGCCGAACCGGGTGAGTCGGTCAAGTTTACAGTAGCGCTCTTCAACCAGAAGACGGGGCATAAGTTTCCGACCGGTTCGGTCGAAGACCGCATCGTCTGGTTGCATGTTGAGGCCGTCGATGCCGCCGGCAATACCTATCACCTGAAGGTCGACCCCAAGGGATTCAGCGGCGAGGAATACACAATTGCCGCCGACGTGCTGGCCTACCAGGACATGGGGATCGCGCTGAATGACCCGAATTTTGCGGGTGTGCAGCGGGACGGCGTGCCGATCGGCGATCGCATCTTCCGGATGCCGTACTTCGACCCGCAGGGGCGGATGACGATTCAGCAGTGGAACACCAAAACACAAGGGCCGGACTACCGGATCGGGCCGCGCGAAACCAAGCTGGAGACCTTCACTTTCGTTCTACCGGACAAGGTCGCGCCGGGCGAGTTGAAAGTGACCGCGACGCTGAACTATCAGTTGTTGGTGAAGCCGGTGGCGGATTTTCTCGGCGTACCGGCGGAGGAGTCGCAGGTCTTCGTGATCAACAACCACGCCACCACGATCCAGGTGCTGCCTTAAGAGGAGGACGCGATGCGCACGATTATCTCGATCATTGGCATATTGGCGACGGCTATCGTTGCGGCTTCGATTCTTGTTGTCGTGCAGAATGACGAAGTGCTGGCGATTCCGGCTTTTGCCCGCAAGTACAACATGTCCTGCACGACTTGCCACCAGCCGTTTCCGGTGTTGAAAGACTACGGCGACGAATTTGCCGGCAACGGTTTCGTGTTGAAAGACAACGACGCACCACGGTACTACGTGGATACCGGCGACAAGAACCTGTCGTTGATTCGCGATCTGCCGTTTGCGCTGCGCCTGGAAGGCTATCTGACGCACAATACCGAAGTCGATCACGCCGCGGATTTCACCTCGCCATATCTGATCAAGTTGCTGTCCGGTGGTGCATTGGCTAAGAATCTCGCTTACTATTTTTACTTCTTCTTCAGCGAGCGCGGTGAAGTCGCGGGGTTGGAGGACGCGTTCCTGATGCTCAATAACCTCGGCGGGTCAGAACTGGACCTCTATGTCGGGCAGTTTCAGGTCTCCGATCCACTCTTTAAACGCGAGCTGCGGTTGCCTTTGGAAGACTATCAGGTCTATCGCATGACGCCGTCGGGTTCTGACCTTGGACTGACCTATGATCGCGGTATTATGGCGACCTACGGTTTGGAGTCGGGCACCGATTTTGTCGTGGAGGCGGTCAACGGCAACGGCATCGGCGGCGCCAACAGTGAACGACTCTACGACAGCGACAAGTACAAGGCGATGATGGGGCGGGTTTCGCAGGATCTGCCGCAATTGGTGCGTCTGGGTGGATTTGTCTTTTACGGCAAAGAACAGCTGACCCCTGCGACTGTCAATGCGGTGACGATGGGCGGACCCGATCTGACCGTGGCGACGGATCAGCTAACTCTGAATCTGCAATACGTGGAGCGCCGCGATAAGCACGAAACCGGCAACTCTGAATCGACGCTCAAGTCGCGGGGAGCGTTTGCGGAAGCAGTTTATTGGCCGGAAGGTGATCGTAGCCGCTGGTATCTGACGGGGCTGTTCAACTGGACGGAGTCGGACGACAATTCCGAGGACTATCGGACCGCCACCGGTCATATTGGCTACCTACTGCGGACGAATTTCCGTCTGGTCGGAGAACTGCGCTACGATCTTGACGCGGAAGAAGCGCGATTCACGCTGGGGTTTGTCTCGGCATTCTAAGGCGAGCGACTACGCAGCCCGAGGGGCGGTGGTGACACCGCCCTCAGGGAGCATAGACTAATTCTTCCGGGGCCGTGAACGATTTACCACCGGTATAGACGCTGTTGTCAAGGATAAAGGGTGCCTCGAAAGCCCCCGGGGCAACGCCGCTGATGGTCACGCGGAAGAGCGGACCGAAGTCGCCAAATTGCAGCGGTGTATCGGCCGCAATCGTGAAATAGCCAAGTGAATCGCGTCCGTTGAGGCGCCAATCGCCGCAGAGGCCGCCGTCCGCCTTCGGGATCAGGGTGGTGACAACGGAATTGGTTGTCGTAACCTTGAAACGCAGTTTGTAGATGTTTCGGGGCACATGCTGGGCGCGGACCACCCACGACAGTTGATTGTTGGCGCGCGCCGGAGCATCGAAGGTCAGCACGCCGATGCGGTCATCACCGAAGACGCTGCCCAGGTCCAAGGTTCGCTCGAAGTTCCCCGTTAGCCCTTCGTTGGCGAATTGAACCTTCACTGCATAACTGCCGCTACGCCGCAGCGTGATGTAGCTCAACTGGTAGTGGCCGCCCAAGTCGGTCTTGACCTGCTCCAGTTTGTCGCGGAAAGCCTGAAAGTCGGAGGCGGGATAGTACTCTCCGCTCGACTGATCGGCGATCTGGATCAAGCGAGCTTCGTTGACGACACTGCCGGTCCCGATGATGAAGACGTTGGTCTGCTTTTGTTGGGCAAGCTGGAGAATTTCCTCCGGCGTATGAATCGACGAAGTCTCGCGACCATCGGTGATGACGATCAAGGTGCGCTGCTTGGATTCCGCCGGAGTGGCGGGAAAGCGGTTAATGGCTGCATAGATGGCGTCCCAAATGCTGGAGGAGCCGTGGTCGGGAGGATGGCTCACAAACGCATTCAACGCCGTTTCCAAGAGAGACTTATCCGATGAGAAGTCGGCGATGACCGAGGCCTCGGTGTTACGATCGTGATACTCCATGATTGCCATGCGGTGCGTCTCCGCCAAACCGGAAATGATTTCGCGCGCCCAGTTGGCTTCCAGGTCGATCGCCGTCAGATCGCCGTCGCGCCATGTCGCCATGCTGTTGGTGAAGTCGAGCAGCAGCATCAAGTCAAGTTCGAGGCTGGCGGCAGGGTGTACGAAGCGGGAGGTTTCGGTGTAGTCAATCTCCTCGCCGTCTTCAAAGATGCGGAAGGCCTGAGCAATGCCATCGCCGGGGAGTACCACGGCATGGTTGTCCGCCGTCGTGATGCGAAACGTAAACTGTACTTGTGACGGCGGTCGCAGAAAGACCTCAATATCCTTGAACACCGCACTGGTCGACGGCGGCGTCGGCGTGGTGATCCTGCGATCGTTCGAGTTCTCGGTGCAAGAGAGGACAAGCCCGAGAATTGAAAGAAGTAAGGTAACGAATCCGTAAGTTCGGTACGAGATTGACATAATCTCCACCTCCTGTTGAACTTATACACTAAAACGGGCGCAGCGCGAATTCAACAAGAACTCTCAGGGGCTCCGGCACGGGCGTAGCCGTAAGCGATGTAGTGTTGCGCGGCGGATGTGAGGGGCGAGAGCACAAGGTCAATTGGATGAAGGAGACGCCGTTGAAATTCCGTGCGTCCCCAATTGGCAAGGACGCCAAAAGTCTCGAAGCGCAATTCCTCAAATGCGACAAATTGTTCCTGCAATTGCTGCGGCGTGAGGTAATTCCAATCGGCGGCCCAGTTAGTGAAGCGCCTCCGCAGGAACATCTGCACGCGTCCAGCCGCCAGGTTATCAGCGAACAGGAGAACGCCGCCAGGCTTGAGCACGCGGTGCATCTCCGCGATTGCCGCCGCAATCGCCTCTGTGTGGCCTCCGCGGCCGACTGCCCCGAGAACCGACTTGAAGGCCACGACGTCAAAGGAGGCGTCGGCATATGACATTGCTGTGACATTGGCGGCGGCGTATTCGATGCGCGATGCGACGCCGGCGGCCTGATGGATCGGCCGAGCGGATTCGGCGGGGCAGGCGACATCACTGCAGACAACCTGATATCCCTTGAGCGCCAGATAGAGCGCAATCCCGCCGCGCCGCGAGCCTACTTCGAGTGCCGTCGCGCCGTCGGGAGCGCTTGCCGGCAGGATGGATTCCCAAAGGCGGAGCGCACGACTCCAGTTATCGACATCCCACTCGAAGATGAGGCGCCTGAGGTGCTTGTCGATCATTACGGGAGAAGATGCGAAATTTCGGCGCAAGATTCAGCAAGTTAATGGCACTAACATTCTGGTCGGAAGAAATTTGTGAAAATAATCACGTTGAAGTTGGAAGACGGGAACCACAAAGATCAAGTTCGCGTTGATCGCCATGAGCAAAGGTAAACTAATCTTGAAATGGTGAAATCAGGAACGTATAATACCGTGGGTAAGGCGAGTTGAGCTGTAAGTGCAGTGGTATATTCTCCAAGACTGTGATGGATCTGCGAACGCCGCACCCCCAAAAACTTGAACAAAAGAGTAAGGACAAGCGATGAAGTTCAATCGTCTGCATCCCTGGACTGAGGATGTGAAAGAGGCGGAACGGCTGCAGGAGAAATACGCCTCGATGGTAATCACCAAGCCGGAGAAAACATCTTTCCGACTGGTTGGCGGCGTTGATGTCGCGTATTCAAAGCGCGACAACACGGCGTTTGCAACCATCACCGTGATGAAGGTACCGGAAATGGAGTTGTTGGAGAAGGTGCGGGCGCAGTCCGAAGTGACGTTTCCGTTCGTGCCCGGGCTCTTTTTCTTCCGCGAGGGACCGGTGATTACCAAGGCGCTAAGTCGGCTGAAGTTCGTGCCGGATGTGTTTATCTTCGACGGGCACGGCATCGATCATCCGCGTGGCATCGGGATGGCGTCCCACATGGGTGTGATGCTGGAGATGCCGACGATCGGCTGCGCCAAGAAGCTGCTGGTCGGCAAGGTCGATCCGCTCGGCAATTCGGTCGGCGATACCGCGCCGATTTACTTCGGCAATGCCGAGGTTGGTCGCGCCGTGCGGTCACGCGAAAATGTCAAGCCGCTGTATGTATCACCCGGTCACAAGATGGACGTCGAGACCTCGGTGAAGACGGTGATTGACTTGCTGCGTGGTTACCGGTTGCCGGAGCCGTTGCGGTTGGCGCACATCATGGTTAACAAACAGCGCCGCAACTACGATATGAATCTGACCAGCGGCGGCGGATTCCAGCCGCGGCAGCCGCAATTCCAGGGACATAATCGTCAGGACGAAGAGGACGACGAAGAGTAGACGAATAGACTCAGGACGCTGAGATTTTGCGGGCCGCTTGAGACGTCAGGCTGCCCGCTGTCGTTATGGCCGGCAAGTCAGCGACGAACTACGGCGCTAAGATAGGCTGCAAGATCTGCTGTAGGTCGCGGCGCAAGGCATCATCGCGTCCAACGAGCAGGGTCGTTCGCACCATGGTCCGGTAGACCTGGGATCGGGTGATCTTGACCTTGGCGTCTGGCTCAAGGAGGCGTGGATTGTTCCAGGCCAGCGCCAGAGTTCGGGCCGCGAAGAAGAGGGACCAGAGATTGAAGAGTCGCAGGCGGCGGCGACGGCGAGGCAGCAGCAACGTGTATTCCAGCGCGGATTCCAGATACGTTGCTGTTTTTCGCGTCAGGTCATTGATTACCGCGAGCGACGCCGGCCGGTCGTTGCCGGCGAAGAACGCCTCGGGGGAGAGGCCGCGTCGCTTCAGCAATTCGAGGGGAACGTAACACCAGCCGCGGTTCGCATCGCCACGGCAATCCTTGATGATATTGGTGATCTGCAGACCGCGGGCAAAGGCCTGATCGAGTTGGGTCAGGCGGTTCCGTCCGTCATCGTCGATGTCCGGAGCATAGTGACAGAATAGTTCGGTCAGCATTCGCCCGACCGTGCCGGCGACGAAATAGCAGTATTGATTCAGGTCGCTCTCCGTTTGGAGGATACGAAGACCGCTGTCGCCGTAAACGGGGAGTTCCAGAGTTTGCTTCATTCCAGCCGCCATGGCGCAGACACAGCGTGCCACGGTCGACTTGACGTCGGGCGGGAGTTCGGCGTAGGCCGCAAAGACCTGATCGGTGCTCTTGATGAGGCGAAATTCGTCGGCGGTTTCCGTAGTCTGATGCCAGCGATCGATCCAGGCGGCGACGGCGGCCGGCGCGGGCGGGACCGCAGCGAAGAGGGCGGCGTAGTCGTCCAGGAGCGTTAACTGCTCGGGCAGCGCCAGGCCGGGAGCGTCCTCGACGGTGTCAACGATGCGGCAGAACAGATAAGCGCACAAGACGGCCCGGTGTAACTCGCCATCGAGGACTCCGATATTGATGGCGAAGGTCCGCGACACGCGTGGAAGCATCGCCCGGCAAAACGCAAACGGATCCTGGCCGTTGGAAGTTATCTGAGATTGCTTCATAACTGTGGCCGCAACATACGGGGAATCAGGCGGCAGGAGAAGCGGAAAAGCGCAAGGCAGGCAGATCGGAACTTGACAGGCCGCAGCTTGCGGATCACATTAGCTGCAAGAAAGCGAGCATACTGCGAGTGACGACGAAGATCATTGATTCAATTAAGCAGCTTCTTACCGACAACGCGATCACTTTTCGGACCGTCCATCACGAGCCGACTACGACTTCCGAAGAGTCGGCGCGCGCGCGCGGCGAAGACGTGCGCATCGGGGGAAAGGCGATTCTGATGAAGGTGGAGGAGGTTTATCGACTGTTCGTTCTGAGCGCGGCGCGCAAGATCGATTCGGACGCAATCAAGCGGCATTTCGGCGCCAAGCGCCTGCGCTTTGCCTCAGCCGAAGAGCTTCTCGACTATACCGGACTGGTACCGGGGTCGGTGCCGCCGTTTGGATTCCCAATTCTGCCGTTCGAGGTGTATATCGACAAGTCAATTCTGCTGAACGACCGCATCGCCTTCAATGCCGGTTCTCTTACGGATTCGATTATCCTCAGCGTGCCTGACTATCTGAAGGTGGTTGAGGGCACAATCCTTGAATTTTCCCAGCAACCATAATTCAGCGCGGAAAAGAAAGAGGGCGCATCCGGGATGCGCCCTCGACGATTAGCGGTAACGCAACTGCTGGTTTACGGGCAAGCGGCGCACGGGGCCGGCCCGCCGGCGAAGATGAAGTTGATCAAGTAGACGGCATCCGAGATCGAGACCCCACCGCTGCAATCGGCATCGCCGGCAATCAGAGGATTGGGCGCCGGTCCGCCGGCAAAGATGTAATTGATCAAGTACACGGCGTCGGAAATCGAAATCGCCAGGCTGCCATCGGCATCGCCGCAGACGTAGGGCGGATTCGTGATCGTGATGTCGAACGACACCGTGTCGGCCGTAGGAGGCACGGAGGAGTCGGTCACCAGCAGCGTAAAGTAGAATGTGGCGTTGTAGAACGGCGTCCCGGTGATCGTTCCCGTTGCGCCGCCATTGAAGTCACAGCCAAAGGGCAGGTCACCGCCGAACATCTGCCAGGTGTACGGCGGCGTTCCACCGACGGCCTGGAACTGGAAGAAGTAGGGGATGGTTTTGAAACCATCGGGCGGGTCATTATTCCAGCCGTGAACCATGCCGTCGCAATGGTCGCCAACGCCGTCACCATTCTCGTCATCCTGCCCGGGATTGGCGATACTTGGACAATTGTCGCAGGCGTCACCGACGGTATCGGTGTCGGTATCGGTTTGCGAGGCATTGGCCGTATCCGGGCAGTTGTCGGTCGGGCAGGTGTTGAGCGCGTACCCCGGATTGCCGTAACCGTCGGCATCGGTATCCGTGCAATCGTCACAGACGTTGCCGATTCCATCGACATCATCATCGGCCTGATTACGATTCGGCGTCGTGGGGCAGTTGTCGCAGGCATCGCCAACCGTGTCGGCATCAACGTCAGTCTGCGACGGATTGGCCACCAGCGGGCAATTATCGTTGGCATTGAGCAGGCCATCACCATCCACGTCGAGCACGCGATAGTTGATCAAGTAGGAGGTGCTCCAGCAGCGCATGCGGGCAAACTGCTGATCCGTGAAGAGCTCCTCTTCGCAACCCGAGTAGCCCATGTAATTCTCGAACTGGGTCGTCCCCCACGGCTGGCCGTTGCAGGCGTCGTTGCCCCCCGGAGGCGCGCAGTTGAAGTTGAGCGGCGTCGGCGGCGTATCCGAGCAGAGGTCGCCGCGCACGTCGCTGGGACTGCCGGCAAACTCGTAGCAGGCGCCGCAGGCGGTGGTTTCATCGACGCCGCGGAACGTGTGGTACAAACCGAGCGTATGGCCCATCTCGTGCGTGGTGTAGCCGTTGTCGTCCCCGAAACCGTCGCCATGCATTACAATACCGTAACGCACCGTCCCGGCATTGCCCCAAGGCAAGTAGGCGTAGCCCAGCGTGATCTGGCCGGGCGTGGTCTGCTCGATCTCAGTGACGTAGATGTTGATCTTTGTGCTGTAGGAGTCATTAAAGGCTGACTTCATCGGCGTGTCCTCAGCACTCGACAAGACGCGATAAACGGTGGCATTGTGCGTCTGAATACCGTCGAGCAGGAACTGGATGCCTGCCGGGGCATAGTCCGCATTGAGGCGATTGAAGACCTGCGTGCATTCGGACGCCGTCGTCGCCGGGTCGGAGCCATCGTCATTGCAGAAAATGTGGAAGACCACGCGCATGTAGTAGACTTCCTGACTCGGCGTCGGCAGGTAGTTGTTGCGGGTTGCCGCAACATCGCAGGCGCCGTTGATGGTACAGTCGAAGGCCGGTGCCCGGTTGGGGTCACCCCCCTGAAGCGCCTGTTCGACAAACGAGGCGCCGCACCAACCGACTTGGTGCTTGCGAATGATCTCCTTGATCTGATCGGGGTTCTGGCGAATTTCGTCCAGAATCGCATTGGCGTCGACCTCGGCCTGCAGACTCGGTGTCAGCATCATCAGGCCAACACAGAGAGCAAGACCGGCGAACAGACAACGACTGAATCGGGCTTTGGCATTCCTCAGCATCTTCCAACTCACTTTCTCACGCCTTGTGCTCGGTAATGGGTAAGTCCCAGTTCTAACATTATCGTCAAATTCCGTTGCCGACCCGCGGGTCGGCAGTTGATTCCCAGGTCGGTTCGCTACGGACAAGCCGCGCAGGGCGCGTCGCCGCCGGCGAAAATATAATTAATCAGGTAGACGGCGTCCGAAATCGAGACAGTGCCGGAGCAATCGGCGTCACCAGCCAGCAAAGGATCAGGCGCCGGGCCGCCGGCGAAGATATAATTGATCAAGTAGACGGCATCAGAGATGGTCACGGTCTCGCTGCCTTCAGCGTCACCGCAGACGTAGGGCGGTGCCAACGGTTCAACGATTCGAATTGAAACACCCAGCGTGTCGGTCCGGGCCGGCGAGTCCGAATCGGTACAGACGATGGTGAAGTAGAACGTGGCTACGTAGAACGGCGTACCGGTCACGGTACCGACCGTGCCGCCGTTGAAGTCGCAGCCGAAGGGAAGATCGCCGCCAAAGAACTGCCAGTTGTAAGGTGGAAGGCCTCCGACCGCTGTGAACTGGTAGAAGTACGGCACTCCGTTGTAGCCCTCGGGCAGGACATAACTCTGGATGTGCAACTGACCATCGCAGGCATCGCCGATACCGTCAACGTTTTCATCGTATTGTTCTGGATTCGGAATACTCACGCAATTATCGCAGGCGTCGCCCACGCTGTCGGCATCGGCGTCGGCCTGAGCCGGATTGACAATGTCCGGGCAGTTGTCGGTAGGGCAAGTGCTGGCCGGGAATCCCGGATTGGCGGCACCATCACCGTCGGTGTCGGTACACACGTCGCAGGCATCGCCGATCAGGTCACCATCGATGTCGCTTTGATCGTCATTGGCGGTGGTGATGCAGTTGTCACAGACATCGCCGAAGTTGTCGCCATCGGCGTTGGCCTGGGTGGGGTTGGAGATGAACGGGCAGTTATCAGCGGCATTTAGGTCGCCATCATTATCGATGTCGGGATCGCAGGCGTCGCCGAGCGCATCATTGTCGACGTTTTCTTGGCACGGATTGAACGCGGACGGGCAGTTGTCGACGCCATCGTCAACACCATCGCCGTCAGCATCGGCGAGGACTTCGCCGGCGCCGGCGAGATTCTTGTCGCCCCCGCAATTGCGCCAGGTGCCCAGCGTGTTGTTGATCCAGCAGTGCATCCGTCCCCACTGCTGAGAAGAGAACTCGGTGTAACAGAAATCGGGAGCGTAGCCCATGTAGTTTTGCGGGTCGGTCGGTCCCCAGGAAAGGCCGGAGCAAACGTCGGTACCACCCGGGGGTGAGCAGTTATAGTTGGTCGGGGTTGGATCGGTGTCGGCGCAGAAGTCGCCGTTATTGTCGGCGTCGAGATGATCGGCGCGCTCGTAACAGGCAGAACACTGGGAGACTTCCGATACGCCGTGATGAGTGTGCCAGAGCCCAAGGCAGTGGCCGATCTCGTGCGCCAGCGTACCTTCACCACCGCCAAAATAGTTGTCATCGACGATCGTGCCGCCGAGGACTGCCTGCGCATCCGGGTCCCAGGGGAAGGTGCCAATACCGATATAACTTGAATTGATGTTGGTGACGTAGACATTAAGGAACGAATCGGGGTAGAACGCGGCCAGACCTTTCATGCCGCCTTCCTCATTGTCGGTATAGTCGCGATACTGGGTCGAGTTGATGTAGCGCGTGATGTAAGTGAAGCGGATCTTGGACGGCGCGTACTGGGCGTTCAAAGTCGTGATTTGGGCGTCGACCTTTGATTGGGTAGCAGCGGCATTGGAGCCGTTATCGTTGGCGAAGACGTTGACGCAAAGACGAATTGAGGTGAACGGATCATTGGCACCGGGAATGTTAACGTCGCGTGTGCCGGGGTTGTCGCATTGACCTTGGATCGGGCAGGCAAGTGCTGCGTCTTTCTGAAAGCCGTATTTTGCCTCCCAGCGCAACTCGGTCTGGCACCAATCCCCGCCCTGCTGAGCGATATAGGACTTGACCTCGGCCGGGCTCAATCCCTGAATTTGAAGCCAAAGGTTGCCGGGGACTTGCTGGTTCGCGGATGCAATGTTTGCGCCCAGACCAAGGTACAGAACAAGAACGAGCGGCCGGAACCGTCCTCTTAGGTTCATAGTAATGAGAGACTCCAATCTTCAGTTTTGGTTCGGCAGAATTGGTACCAAAGAGCGAGTATCGCCTATTAAAATTTACCGCCTAAGTGCATATTTGTCAAGAAGTTTCTGGACTTGTGGCTCCGCTGCGACCGAGTGCCGGGCCGGAAATGAAGTAGCTGTCGGAGAAAGTCTTAGCCTTCATAGCAATTCGCGTTGAGCCGTGGCCAAGTCGTGGAGACGGAATGAGACCAATGCCAATTCGGGGCCAGCGATTGCGGCTCCAAACATCAGCGTGGAGCCAAGTTGGTCTCGCCATTGGCCGGAAAGCGTCACCGACTCATGAGCATGCCCGTGTAGGGTCAGCAGCGGCTGGCGAGATTCGATGAGCCGACGCACGGCAATACTACCGATGTGCCGGTCCGGTTCGACGCCATCGACCGACTTGCCGTTGTGATCGACCCAATCCAAGTTAGTGTTGTACGGCGGAGTGTGAAAGAGGCAGACCGTGCGCGACATTTCAACGCTCTGAGTCAGCGCCTTCAGGTCGCGTTCGATGGTGCCGTAGCGGGCGGTTTCGGGGTCAAACGGTGGCGTGTGTAAGCCCTCTTCAGGAGAGACGCAGCCCGGGTCGACATAGCGGGAGACATCGTAGCGTTCCCAGTCCTTGAGCAGAAACGGTGAGGGCGGAACGAAGTTGTAGCCGAGCACCCAATACTCCCGAAAACGGACGACGCGATTGTGAACATACTGCCACAGTCCCGCCGCCTGGCCGGCAAGCAGATCCTCTTCGGCGCCAGAGCCATCGTCGTTGCCGAGAATCAGAAATACGGGAGGGTAGTCGTGTCCGAGCGCAACGCGGATTGCGCGCATCAGCGGCACCAGGTACTGCGCCGTGAAATCCTCTGCAGCAACGCCACCGGCCAGTGCTGCCGCGATTCCGGATGGCAGAATGTCGCCGCCGAGGAACACCGCTGCCGGACGACGCACCATGATCGCAGCGGAGAGCTTCTCGTAGCGGTCCAGCCGGCCGTGGAGATCGGAGACGAAGAGACAAAGATCGGAGGAACGGTCCATTGCAGCCAATATAGGGTTTGCAATCGACAATGCAGCAGTCGATCCGCGTTCCCGGCTCAGGAAATCCGAAAGCAAGGTTCAGGATTAACGAAGTTGACCATTTCAGGAAGGAGCGGTTCATTGTTTGTGAAAAAGATAACTAACTGACTTGACGCCGATGATGCCAGTCGGCGCCAGATTTCGAACGACATTGATCTTGCCGACAGGTTGGCCGGGGGCGGCGGTCGACAGGACGCAACCAAGGAGTTCTGAATGTCAAGCAACGTTGCTGCCTACATGGAGCAGGTCAAGGCCAAGAATCCGGGCGAACGCGAATTTCACCAGGCCGTGCAGGAAGTGGTTGAGTCGCTGATGCCGTTTCTCGACAAGCATCCGGTTTATCGCGAAGCCAAGATTCTCGAACGCGTCGTCGAACCGGAACGCGTGTTCATGTTTCGCGTGCCCTGGGTGGACGATGCCGGCGAGATTCGCGTGAATCGCGGTTACCGCATCGAAATGAACTCGGCGATCGGCCCGTACAAAGGCGGACTGCGCTTCCACCCGACCGTGAATCTCGGTATCCTCAAGTTTCTTGCGTTCGAGCAGGTGTTCAAGAACAGCCTGACCACACTGCCGATGGGCGGCGGCAAGGGCGGGTCCGATTTTGACCCGAAGGGCAAGTCGGATCTCGAAGTGATGCGGTTTTGTCAGGCCTTCATGAGTGAGCTGTTCCGTCATATCGGCCCGAATACCGATGTGCCGGCGGGCGACATTGGCGTCGGCGGCCGTGAAATCGGGTTTTTGTTCGGGCAGTACAAGAAGCTGCGTAATGAATTCACCGGCGTGCTGACCGGCAAAGGTCTGAACTGGGGCGGATCGCTGATTCGTCCGGAAGCGACCGGCTACGGCGCCGTGTATTTCGCGGCGGAGATGCTGAGCACGCGCAGCGAATCATTGCATGGCAAATCCTGCCTGGTGTCGGGTTCGGGCAATGTGGCGCAATACACGGTGGAGAAGCTGCTCGATTTGGGCGCCAAGCCGTTGACGCTTTCCGATTCGGCAGGCTACATCTTCGACGAGGCGGGTATCGACCGCGAGAAGCTGGCCTATGTTATGGATCTGAAGAACAATCGCCGTGGTCGAATCAAGGAGTACGCCGACAAGTACAAAACTGCGGTTTACACGCCGCTGTCTGCCGGTTCGGATCACAATCCGCTGTGGAATCATAAGGCACAGTGCGCGTTTCCGTCGGCCACCCAGAACGAGATCAATGAAGCCGACGCGCGCAATCTGATTCGCAACGGGGTCTACGTCGTCAGCGAAGGGGCGAACATGCCCTCGACGCCGGACGCGATCAATGTCTTCGTCGACGCCAAGATTCTTTACGGCCCGGGCAAGGCTGCCAACGCGGGCGGCGTGGCGACGTCGGGTCTGGAAATGTCGCAGAACAGCTTGCGGCTGTCGTGGACACGTGAAGAAGTCGACAAGCGATTGCACGGTATCATGAGGGCGATTCATGAGACCTGCGTGCACTATGGCAAAGACGGTAGCTTCATCAATTACGTGAACGGCGCTAACATCGGAGGCTTCGTCAAAGTCGCCGATGCCATGCTTGACCAAGGCGTCGTGTAAATCCATACTCCCTCTCGGATCGCGCGGCAAGCGCGAACATCGCGCGGGGCAGGAGCTGGCACTCCTGCCCCGTTTTCTGTTCAGTGCCGAAATTCAATCTTGCTAAAATCGACCGGAGTCCATATCATGAGTCGTCCACGCGACATTCGAAAGCGAGGTCAAAGAGATGGCCGATTCTATCAACACTGATGGTGCATGGGGATTGGTGTCTGCGTTGACCGCCAACCGAGTCACTGAGTCAGAGCACCGGCCGCGAATGGTCGGCGGATTACTACAGGATCGAAATCGACGCGAACGAAATTGTCAGTCCGCCAAGCCTCTAAGGGAGCAAAAGGGAGACGGGGTGAGTGCTTGGCGGACTGGCTCAATTATCGCGCGGACAGATAGAGCTTGTTTACAGCTTCCCAGTTGACGACATTCCAAAATGCCGTCACATATTCGGCACGACGATTCTGGTACTTCAGATAGTAGGCGTGCTCCCAAACATCAATACCCAGCAGCGGCGTGAACCCGTCGCTGATCGGGCTGTTCTGATTCATATTGCCCACAACGCGCAGACTCTTGCCGTCCAGTACCAACCAGGCCCAGCCGGAGCCGAAAATCCCCATTGCCTTGGCGGCAAACTCCCCTCGAAATTTGGTCAGATCACCGAATTTCGAAGCAATGGCTTCGCCGACTTCGTTCTTCGGGTCACCACCGGCATTGGGACCGAGCGTTTGCCAGAAGAAGGAGTGGTTCCAGTGACCGCCGGCATTATTGCGAACGGGGTTATAGATGTCCTGGGGAATCTTGGTAAGGTTCTTAAGCAGAAACTCCGGAGTCTCTTTCTTGAGGTCGGGATAATTTTCCAGCGCTTTGACCAGGTTGTTGATGTACGCCTGATGGTGCTTGGTGTGATGGATTTCCATCGTCATCTTATCGATGTGCGGCTCGAGAGCATCATAGGCGTAGGGCAGCGGCGGCAGTGCGTACGGATCAACGGTCTGCGCCTGAGCCAGTTGGTCGCCCAGCAACCCCGGCAGTACAACGGCGGCCGCGCCGATGACGGCGGCCTGCTGGATGAATTCGCGGCGGGTCAACGTGCTATCCTGATTGGTTGTCTCGGACATTATCTTAATCTCCTCTCACTGTAAGGGCCAAACAGGGAGCTTCCTACTCGCTGTTTGCTGCCAACAATCTCTTTTTGGGTTTAACCCCCATTTGTCAGACAGGTTCCGCAGTATCGCCGGTGCCGTGACAGTGGCTCATGCTATCCATCGCGACGACAACAAAACGCGGCAGCCGATGATGGCTGCCGCGGTTTACTCGATAAGCTAGTGACGGCTACTTCTCCCGCATGAACGGATACTTGTAGTCGGTCGGGGGAACGAAGTTCTCCTTGATCGTCCGGGGTGACGTCCAGCGGATCATGTTATGCAGCGCGCCGGCCTTGTCGTTGGTGCCGGAGGCGCGCGCGCCGCCAAACGGCTGCTGCCCGACGACGGCGCCGGTCGGTTTGTCGTTGATGTAGAAATTGCCGGCGGCTTGACGCAGCATCTTCTCGGCCAGGACAACGGCGTCGCGATCGGTGGCGAAGACGGCACCGGTCAGTGCGTACGGCGAAGTCTCGTCGCAGAGCTGCAGCGTCTTTTCATAGTCCTTGTCATTGTAAACGAAGACCGTCATTACCGGCCCAAAGATCTCCTCTTCGAGCGTCTTGAATTTCGGATTGGCGGTCTCGATTAGTGTCGCGTCGATGTAGTAACCTCTCGAATCGTCGCAATTGCCGCCGGCCACTATTTCGGCGTCGGTGGCTTTCTTGGCGAAGTCGACATACTTCTTGATGCTGTCGAAGGCGCCGCGATCGATGACAGCGTTCATGAAATTGGACAAGTTGCTCGGGTCGCCCATCTTGATTTCCGCGAGTTGCTGCAGGACGAGCTTCTTGATTTTCGGCCAGAGCGACTTCGGGATGTACGCGCGCGAGGCTGCCGAGCACTTCTGGCCCTGGTATTCGAAAGCGCCGCGCGTAATGGCCGTTGCCACCTGCTCGGGGACGGCGGACTTGTGCACGAAGATGAAATCCTTACCGCCGGTTTCACCGACGATGCGGGGATAGCCCTTGTACTTGTTTCTGGCAATGTTGTCGCCGATCGTCTTCCACATCCCCTGGAACACGCCGGTGGAACCGGTGAAGTGCACGCCTGCGAGATACTCGTGGTTGAGGACCACGTCGGAGATCTCCGCCGCCTTGCCGGTGATCATGTTGACCACGCCGTCCGGCAAGCCGGCCTCCATGAGAATCCTCATAATGTAATGCGAGGTATACATAACGCTGGATGCCGGTTTCCAGACCGCGACATTGCCCCACATGGCGGGTGCCGTCGGCAAGTTGCCGTTAATGGAGACAAAGTTGAACGGAGTCACCGCGAAGATAAAACCTTCGAGCGGCCGATAGTCGATCCGATTCCAGATCGTCGGATCGGGGTTAATCGGCTGCAGGTCGGCGATTTGCTGCATGTAGTAGGCGTTGAAACGGAAGAAGTCGACCAATTCGCAAACGGCGTCGATCTCGGCCTGGAACACGTTTTTGGAGTGTCCGAGCATGGCGGCGGCGTTCATGATATAGCGGTATGGCCCGGCAATCAGGTCGGCGGCTTTGAGAAAGATGGCGATGCGGTGCTCCATCGGCACCTGCGCCCATGATTTCTGGGCCTTGAGGGCCGCGCTGATCGCCGCCTCGGTTTCCTTGCGGGTACCGCGATAAGTATAGCCCAAGATGAGCGAATGCTCGTGCGGGGCGGTGATCTTCATCTTCTCACCGACACGCACCTCTTTGCCGTCGATGATCATCGGGATCTCGATCGGATTGGCCTTGAGGTGATCGAGCGCCGCCATGAGTTTGGCGCGTTCCGGGGTTCCGGGGGCGTATGAATAAATCGGCTCGTTGGTCGGATGAGCCATACGGTAGTTACCCATGATAATTCCTCCTGGATGGTTTCATCGTAGCGTAGTCTTCCGACAAAACAGGGGCATATCCCTTGATACGCCCCTGCTGGATGCCGTCGTGAGTGGTTTTAGTTCTGGGAGATGTTGCTCCACTCGGCGTCATCGAGCCAGCTTTTGGGCTGGTGCAGGAACTCGAGGACATGCTCGATAAGAACGACGTGCTTATGTTCCTCGTCAGCCAGGAGGCCGAACGCCCGCTTGACGTCGGGCACCTTCTCTTCCTTCGACTTGTCGCGATAGAAATTTTCCGTTTCCCGTTCAATGTCCTGTGCCTTGTTCCAGGCCGCGATGACATCGTCGCCGAATTTCACGTCAGCTTCACCACGGGGCAATTGCTCGAACACCGTCTTGGCACTGGCGAGAATTTGGGTACCCAGCTCGGACATTGCCTTGGCTTCCTGAATCTCCCCGTCGCGCAGGCGCTTGAAGATTTCGTAGTGCTTGATCTCATCGCCGGCGAGTTGTAGCCAGATCTTGCGGAGGGCCGGGTGTTTGGTGCGCGAAGCTTCGCTTTCATAAAAATGTTGGCCGTCTTTTTCCATCTTCATCGCGAATTCGAAGACGTTCATAGAAACTCCTTATTCAGAAAGGGCAATCTGCCCAATTGTCTGCAACCAGCTTGGCCCGCCTCAGCGGCGGACAGGTTGCGAACAATATATCCAAAAGAGGACTGTCGATCAACGATTTCGGGGAAAAATACGGAGTCACCGGTCAATGAAAAACGGCGAGAGCGCAGCTAACCAAAGGAGCTTGGAGGGCATCCTATAATTCGACCTTGGGATTGGCCGGCGATGCAACGAACGTGACCGTGATATCCACGGTCTCGGCCAGCTTCAGGAATAACGCTTTCGGGCGCGGCACGCCGTAGTCGTCAAGCTTGATCGGGAATCTGGCGGTCACCGCCAGCATCGGTATCCCGTCCGCGCCAGTAGTCACGGTCGCTGTTGCTTTGGCTTTGATGGCCTTCGTGACCCCGTGAACCGTAAACTGGCCGGAAACCTCGATGGGATAGGAGGTACCGGGCGTCATGACAGCGGGCAGTCCGGCAACTGATTGCAGCTCGAATTCGATGTAGGGGTACTCGTTTGTGTGTAGGTGGCGTTCGCGCATGTGCTCATCGCGCAGACCAATGCCGGTCTTGAGCGATGCCGCGTCGACGCGCAGCTTGCCGGATACTGTGAGGGCGGTATTGGCCGGATCGAAGTCCACATAACCAATGATGCTATGCGTGGTGCCTTCGATGAACTCGAGTTTCGCCTGCGATTCGAAGCGCACCGTGTCGGATTCCGGCACTCCGGCGATGTAGAAGCGTTCGGCGCACAGTTGCGGTGGCGCGGCAGAGACGATGATTGCGGCCAGAATGGCCGGCATGAGTAGGCTCAATCGCGTTTTCATTGTTCCTCCCGTTCTAATTGTCATTGGCGCCCTCGTCGATCCAGGTACGAATCAACGCCTGCTGGTCTGAGGCGAGCGAGTCGCTGAACTGCGGCATGCGGAACTGCAGGCCGATTTCGCGATAGCGGGGGCTGATCGCAATGTAGAGCGCGCTGGATGAAGCATCGCCGGGAATGACCACGCGTCCGTGCAGCGGGCTCACGCGCATGATTTCGGCGTAGGTGGATACTTTGAAGTCGTGCTGGGGATTGATGTCGCCGTGGCAGCTGTTGAAGGCGCAGGAGCTCTGCAGAATCGGGTGAACATCATCCTTGAATGAAACCGTCAGCGGCGGCGGCGGATTGTTGCTGCCGTCGTCACTGACGCGGCCATGATCGGCGCAGGAGTTGATGACCAACACCAGCGCTGACAAGATCGTGCAGCAGGTCAGGAGCAACGACGATGCAGAGCGAACAAAGCGTGGGAGCATGGTTACGACCTCAATACGTCACGTGAAACTGAACAAAGTAGTCGACTTGATTTTTGCGCGGTCCGGCGCCGATGATCGTCGCTGACGGGCGAACTTCCACGAACGGAATCGGAAAGCACTCGATCGAGAGCCGCCAGAACTCGTTGGTGCCGGACTTGACGTGCCAGTCGGGGTCGTGGAAATTGTATTCGGCGAGGAGGTGCAAGCCGTACATGATGCGTGCGGCCAGCTGACCGTAAGCGGTGCGCTGCTCGTTGCCCTTTCCGACGGCACCAACCTCACCCAGCGCGGTCAGGCGGCCATATGAGAGTCCGCCGAAAACGGATTTGGCAATCGGGTTGAACCGATAACCGTCCGGCAGCTCTTCTGACTGTCGCCACGATAGACCGGTCAGAAACCCCACCGGTCCGAGTGCGCCGGCGCGGAAGGAATGGAACGTCAACACCTGTTGACCTTCCTGCGAATAGAATTCCAGGGTGATATTGGAGCCGTTGAGGATATTGCCGCCAAGGGACAGACCATCCACCGTCAATTCCGGTGCCAGTAGAGGAGCCGTACGCACATAAGCGTTATGGTCGGGATCGCGCAGGCCGAAGACCGGGTAGAAGCGGCCGGCCTTGATCCAATAATGTTCATCCTTGAATTTGAGCAGCAGATAGCTATCGCGGACATTGCTCTGGCCGAGTGTCAGGTTGTACGAGACGTGCTTCAGCAGTTCGACCGCGAGGTACAGATCAGCCTGCATTTGCAGAGTGCGGCCGGACTCGATGTACAAAGCGCGGTAATCCAGGCCGAACGTCACGTTGTCGGAGAGGCGCGGACGCAGTTTGTTCGGTCCGAGCCACTCCTTCGTGGCCTGCAAACAGCGTTCGTTGTAAGCAACGGCAAAATTGCCGAACTCGTTGCGCATGCCGCCGCCGTTGGGGTTGATGTGGCACGAGACACACGGGGTCGCATGCTCGGCGGACAGCCGCGGCAGGCTGTAGAGGGAGATCGAAGTCAAAACGACGGCTACGGCTGCGATTCCGAGCAGCAGCCGAAACTGCAAATGCATAGTACCTCGCATCGAAATGAGAATCGCCGACCGGCGATCCGGTTACTTGTATTCAGAGACGAAAGCGGTCAATAATCGTACAACCGCGAGGAGGATATTCCGGCAAATTCCGGGGAAAGTCAATCGAAGATTGTTCCGGCTGTTCGGTAGAGACGGAACCTCAGGCGCCGGCATCCAGGCCGGCTTGCAGCAAGCGGGCGAATTCGGTCGGGGTCAGCGGTTTGAGCGCAACGGCGATAATGCCGTGGCGGCTAAGATCGTGCCCACGGAGCGCGGTATCGTCGCCGGTGCACAAGATGATCGGCATGGCGGGGTAGGCGGAATGGACCTGAGCCGCCAACTCGACGCCGGACGTCTGCGGCATTTTGTAGTCGGCAATCAAGAGATCGAACGGCCGCGAGGAATCCTGCATCACTCGCAGTGCTTCCGCCGCCGAGTGGGCGACCGCTGAATTGTAATTGAGTCGCCGCAACTGGATCTCCAGGAGACGAGTGATCACTTCCTCGTCATCGACGACCATCACCCAAGGCCGGTCGGGAAAAGTCTGTTTGGTCATACTGCCCTCCAGTAGGTGTGATACTCATTCATTGAAATGACTGCAGGATGTAGTGCGATAGGTTCACCGGTAACTCTTGCGGTTCGATGGCCCGTACGATCGAGCGGTAATAATTGCCGACTTCGTCGCGCTGGCTAAGATCCACTTCCTCGACGATTTCGTAGAGCTGGAACATGTCGCCAATGATCTTGACCCGCGGCCGGAAGAGATCGTGGCGGCTGCGGCCGATCGCCATTGCCAGCCGGCCGTCGTCGAGCAGCAGCAGCGTTCCCGGCGGATAGAGCGAGACGGCGCTGATGAAGGCTTTGAGCAGTGTCGGCTCGAATTTGGTGCCGGCCTGCTCCAGCATCTTGCGCAACACGTGCTCCGGCGAGACGGCATCCTTGCGGTAGACGCGTCCCGATGTCAAGGCATCAAAGACGTCGCAGATCGCGACGATCTTGCTGTAGAGATTCAGCCGCCGCTGGAATTTGACGTAGGGATAGCCGCTGCCGTCGAGATTGAAGTGGTGTTCAAAGGCCACCAGGATTGCCCGGCAGGAGTTCTCGTCGAACGGCATGGTCTTGGCGATGGCGAGCACGCCGTAGGTCGGGTGTTTGCGGACCAGATCCCACTCCGCTTCGTCAAACTCGGTCGGCTTGTTGAGGATTTGCAGGGGCAGACGAGTCTTGCCGATGTCGTGGAAAAGCGCCGCGAAACCGAGGTTGGCCAATTCAGCCTTGGTGAGCTTGATGCTGTTGCCGAGGCAAATTGCATAGACGCAGACGTTGGTTGAGTGTTTGAATGTATATTCATCGTGAGCCTGCAGCGCCGTCAGCTCCAGCAGGTAGGCGTCGTCGGAAATGACCTGGTCGACCAGCGAGTGAATGACTCGTGAGGTGCGCGTCAAATCCACTGAACGGTTGGCACCAATGGCCGAAACCACGGACTTGAGGTTGGTGATAGCGGAGAAGAAGGCTTTCTTGGCGAACAGCCGGCGCTGCCGGGTCTGGTCGGCATGCTCAAGAGATTCCACCATAGGCGGCAGGACTTCGACGAATTCCACGCCGGCTTGTCGCCAGCGGCGCAGCATTTCGTCGTAGTTGTTGACGCCGTCGGCTTCCGCAGCCAGGAGCAGCGTCATCACCTGCCGTAGCGCTTCCGACGTGAAGCCAATATCGAACATGAAGCCGGAGATTCCCAGCTTGCGGAAGAACTCAATCAGATAAATGGCATTCGACTCCAGATCATACTCAGTCCGCAGGCGCACGCCGCAATAGAAGAGATAGTCAGACTGCAGTTGTAGCGTCAGATCGCCCAACTGGCGGAGATGATCCTGGATCAGGTCGTCCGTGAGCACCAACTGCAGCTTGTAGTTGTTGTTATCCGGGTCGTAGATGCGGCACGTCTTGAGAAAAATGCAGAATTGGTTGATGAAGTTCTGGCCCAGTAACGAGCATTGCCGTTCCTCGTTCGAGGCAAAGCGCGGAGTGATGATTTGCTCGTCACTCATGACGGCCTCCCAGGCGGGCATGAAGTTGTTTGAGCGCACGACGAGCGGCGACGGCAATATTGGTGCGGGCATCTTCACTCAGTCGTTCCAAAGCGCCCGGCGTGATGGCGGCATCGGAGAACTGCAGCGCGTTGATCGCGGCCTCCTGTAATCGTTGCAGCCGCGCTTTCCCGAACAGCCCGCTGCGGCCGGCCAGCTCGACGCAGTAGCCGGCAGCTTCTTCGCCGCCGCAGCGGACGAACGCTTCCAGAAATTGACGCTGGTCCGCCGAAGTGAAATCGAGGAATTCCTTGCTGCGTACGTACTGCCCTAGCGCGGCGAAAGCGGCGGCGGAGCGGTTAAAGCCGAGTTCGTTCAACGCCATGCCGCGCACCCGCTCGACGGGATCCTGCAGCAGCGCCTGCAACACGCCGGCGCCGAGTTCACCGCCGATCTTGGCAGCGGCTTTGACGACCTCGGCGCGCACGCGGTCATCGGTGTGTTTGGCGGCCTTCTGCAGATAACTGATGGCCCGTTCGCTTTTCATCTCGCCCAGAACCCAGACGACATTGCGGACGACAAACCAGCGGCTGTCAAAGACCGCGCCGCCCAGGATGTCGAGTTTTTCCGCACCTCGGAACGCGAGCAGGTCGCAGACCATCTTGCGCGCCGGATAATGGGACAGCTCGCCCAGCATCCAGATCAGACTATTGAGCGATTCCCAGCCGAGCAGACTGAGATAGCGTCGGACCGGCTCCAATTCGATCTCCTCGACGCGATTCAGTGCCGTGGCAATCATTTTCAGGCGTACGCTGTCGCCGCAGCGCTGTTCGAATTCCACCAGGCGTTTGCGGGCCGCGGGGGAGTCGATCTGTTGCGAGGCATTCAGGCTGCGCACGTGTTCGAGGATCGAGATGAGAATCTCGAACTTGCAGTCATCGATCAGCCGATCAAAGGCAGCTTGCAACGATTCAGTCGTCAGGCGCAGGTCCTGGATATTGTCGGACTCAGCGCACAATTGCAGTAGGAGCTGGACGACTTCCGTCTTGAGGTCTTTGCCCCGGTCGTTCTCCAACATATCGGACAGCGTCTGCCGTTCCGCTTCCGAGAAGTGCGTAATATCGCCGTAGGCCTGCACCAGGAAACGCCGGTGCTCTTCGGCCTGAACCTGTGATTCCGCCCCGGGTTGTGGCCAATTCAGAGTCCGCGCCGGCTCGATTGCTTCGGCCGCGGTCTTGGGCGCCGACGCTTTCTCACCAAGATCAAGGGCAATCTCGGCCAATTCGCCCGGCTCGAACGTATCGACGACTTCGTAGTGAATATTGACCAATCCAGTTTGCCAGAACAGATTCACGATGTCGGTGCGGGACATCTCGGTGCTCGAACAGACGACGAAGGCGTCGAAGAAGGAGTCGATCTCCGCTTCCGTAACATTCGGGCGAATTTCCAGGCTGCGAATGCCATCCCGGTGCAGCAAATGCGCGATATTGTCGATGCCCACGGCGCCGCGGTAGATTGTCTCGCCGTCAATTTCGATTGCGTCAAAGCTGACTTGAACGGCCAGGCGGTCGGCCAGCTCGAAGTAGGAACGCAGTTGCTCGCGGAAGGCCTGCTTGAATTGGCGCGGGATGGGATGCTGCGGCGGATACTGGCGGCTCGCTTTGATGCCGCGCATCAGCCCCAGGAAGAGGTCGCGCAAGGCGGCGACTTCTCCCACCGAATAAGCATAGCGATGGTACTGATGGAGGTTCTCCAAGCGCAGTCCTTTCAGGGTCTTATAGCGGTTGGATCGTCAAAGACGACGACGGGCTTTAGCCGTGATCGCATCGACGAAAATCCACAAGAGAATACCCCGCGATTCGTGGCGTGGCACCGGTCGACTACACTTATGATGTTTACTTTTGAAGCAACTGAGCGAGCTTGCCGTCGGCGGCTTTTAGGCGTCGGCGCGCCGTTGGGTAGTCGAGATCGAGCAGCTTCATCGCCAGCGCCGTCTTGACCTCGCCGTGGGCGTTGCGCAGCAAGCGGCTGGATTCCGCGTAGGAGATTCCCAGCGATTCGACCAGAATTCGTCGCGACCGTTCCACCAGTTTGGCCGAGGTCGCGCGCAGATCAACCATCAGGTTGCCGTAGCACTTGCCGATCTGCACCATGGCGGTCGTGGAGATCATGTTCAGGATCAGCTTGCAGGCCGTGCCCGCTTTCATCCGGGTTGACCCGGTCAACACCTCCGGTCCCACGACCGGAGTAATCCAGAAATCAACGAAGTCCGGTCGCTCGTTGGCAGCGTTGCAGACGATGAACGCGGTCGTCGCTCCCGCCTTCTTGGCCTCCGCCAGGACAGCCAGTGGATAGGGGGTCCGGCCGGAAGCAGCGATGCCGATCACGGTATCGCGGCTGGTGAGGCGCTTGGCGCGAATGTCGGCGCGCGCCGCCGAGACGTCGTCCTCGACCCCTTCGCGCGAGCGCACCAGCGTCTGCCGCCCCCCGGCGATGATGCCGGACACTAATCGCGGCGGCACGCCGAAAGTTGGCGGGCACTCAGCGGCGTCAAGCACGCCGAGCCGACCGGAGGTGCCGGCACCGGCATAGATCAACCGGCCGCCGGAGCGGAAGGACTTCACGAGGCTCTCGACGACGGGCGTGATTTGCGGAAGGACGCGGGCGACCGCCAAGGGGACCAGTTTGTCCTGGGAATTAATCAGGCGCAGCACCTGAACGGTTGACAGACGATCCAAACGCCGCGAGTGCGGATTGCGCGATTCAGTTGTCAGCGAACGCAGATGATCGAAAAGTCGACGGCCCATTCCTAAATACCGGCGACCGCAGTAATGACCTTATGCGGTGAAATATACAGCGCCCCAATCTGTCCGGTAACGCCGACGCGGTCAACATTGGGAACAAAGACGCCGGCAGGAATCGCAAAGGGCAGAGCCGGGATCGTAAACGGTTCCGCGACGCGGGCGACGACCCAGACATTGTAGTTGCCGGTCTGGTAATCGCCTTGAGTTGTCCGGAAGGCGTCACGAGAAATCGTCCCCGGTTGGCCGGAGAAGAGACCGAATTCGCCGCTGGCCGGGTTGGCCGAACTTGCCGGCTTGGTCACGACAAAGTACCCGCCCGGATAGCCGCGGAAATTCGAGGCGTTCCAGCGAACATTGACGACGTTGGTCGCCGCAAAGACCTGGTTGCCGGGCAACTGATCGAAGTCAAAGCTGAAGCTGTCCGGCACAGCAATCAGATACTTAAACTGGAATTGATCGATCGGCGTCGAAATATCGATTTCGGAGGTATCCGCCAGCAAGTCAGGATCGAGGGTCGCAGTGTAAGTTCCATTCGCGTTGGATTGGACTGACTGCCCGTCGACTTTCAAAATGGCGGAAATGTACGGTGCATCGTCTTTGGTAAGTTCGAAATATACGTTGACGAGACCGGTTTCGCCGTTGTGCGCCAGGACGCCGTTGATGACCCAGTTACTCTTGGTATCACCATCGGTGCTGGTGTCGCCGCAAGAGATCAGGCAGGTGGCGGAGGCGAGCGCGGCCAGCCCGATCAAGATCGGGCCAAATGCAAGATTATGGAATAGATTTTTCGACATAAGACTCAACTCGGTTAGGCGTTAACTATGACCCCATTATCCAATTATCGTCACTGTCTGCGCCAACCTGAAACATGAAAACCACTCGACGCGGAGGCGAGCAACAAAAAAATAGCGGCCAGCGGCGCTAGGGACCGGCCGCCGGTAGATGGACGCCGTTGATGATCGCTTTATCCAATCCGATGTCGCCGTTGTAGATCAGGCCGATCCCGCGGGCGTAGAATTCCGAATAGGTGGCGTCGTCGTCCAGCGTCGTGCCGTTCTTGAAGTAGATCCGGGTTTTGGAGACATAGTCCAACTGGATGCAGCTATCAAGTTCGACCAGATTGATAGTACGCTTGACGTAACCGCCAAAGCTCAGTGTGCCGGAGATTCGAAATGAGTCAGCATCCGAGACAAATCCTTCCGCGACCAGGCCAAGGGAACTGAACTGATGCGGCTCGCCCTTGACGAGATCGAGCGGTATATCCAGCGGCGGATCGAGCCACATGAAGCCCTCCAGCAGGTGAACGGCAAAGCGCTGGGAATTGACTGTCCACGCCTGGTCCGTTTCCCCGCCCTTGAGTACGCGTTTGCAGACGACGCCGTCGATGGTCGTGTCGCCATCCACTTGGTAGATAAAATTGCCGGAATTGTAATACCAGGTATCGCCGTCATGCATTGGAAAGTAGGATTCACCGTTGACGATCTGCACCGGCCTGGTCGGCGGAACGACCTTGTCGTTGCAGCCGGCGGCGAGCCAAAACAATGCGACTGCGGCGGTTGAGAGCAATGGAAGCGAGGATGGGGATAAGCGATTCATCGAGAATTCCTCAAGAGAGTTGCCGTTCATTGCCTGATTATCGTCATCTTTATTCAACAGACCACAGAATCATTAGTTTCACAATATCTGCGAAGTGCTATCTTGGCATAGCGCGGAATGAATCAACGGCGTATATTGGCACATACATGGACAAGTCGCTGTCAGACAAAGTCATCAGACTGACCAACCGGCACTTTCGCGGGGCTGTGGAGCTGCGCCGGGCGCTGCATCGGATTCCGGAAACCGCCTGGACCGAATTCAAGACGTCCGCGCAGCTGCGACAGGAGTTGAAGCGGCTCAAAATTCCCTTTCGCAGAATCGCCGGCACCGGCATTCTCGCTGAGATTCGCAACGGCACGGGGCGTTGCGTTGCCATCCGTACTGACATTGACGGCCTGCCGATTTTCGAGCAAACCGATTATTCGTTCAAATCACTGCATTCGGGCCAAATGCATGCCTGCGGTCACGATATGCATATGGCAACCGTCACGACGACGGCTGCCATCCTCATGCAATTGCGCGAAGAATACCGTGGCACCATCAAATTGATATATCAACCGGCCGAGGAGTCTCCACCCGGGGGCGCCCACGTGCTGGTCGGCCACGGCGTACTGAGAGATCCGAAGGTAGAGATGATTTTCGGATTGCATGTTGATCCCCATCGCCGCGCCGGGCGTATCGGCATTCGTTCCGGCACCATGTGTGCCGGGACGCTGGATTTTGACATCACGATCCGTGGGACGGGCGGCCATGGAGCCTATCCGCACCTGACTCACGACCCAATCTCTGTCGCAGCGCAGGTCGTCGCCGGGCTGCAGACAATCGTGGCGCGGGAAGTAAGTCCTTTCGAACCGGCTGTGGTCACCGTGGGTAAGATTGAAGGCGGAGCTGCGCGGAATGTCATACCTGATGTCTGCCGGCTGGAGGGGACAGCCCGGTCATTAACGGAGAAGCACTTGCGATTTCTTGCGCGCCGGATCGAAGCCATCACGGTGAAGACGTGCAAAGCCCACGACTGCGTTGCCGATCTCAAATTCACTTGGGGTTATCCGCCCCTGGTGAATGCCGAGGAGGCAAATCTGGTTCTGCGCGCTGCCGCTCAGAGTCTTTACGGTGCGAGCGTTCTGAGCCCGGTGCGCACACCCTCGATGGGCGGCGAAGATTTCGCGCATTATGTCAACGCGGTGCCCGGTGCGATGTTCTGGCTCGGCGTGAGGAATGAGGCGATCGGCGCGATCCACGGGCTGCATCATCCATCTTTTAAGGCGGACGAGACGGCCCTAAAGACAGGAATCTCCGTGATGGCAAAGGCGGCACTTGACTTTCTTAATGCTTAGATTAGGACTGCTGGCGGTCCTGGTGTTCATGACGGCGGCGGGACTGCAAGCGCAACGGATATACCGCTTCTATCAGCCCGGTGACTGGGTGAGCTTCACGAATGCGCGCTTTGTCACAGGGATCGCCCGCGGTTTCAACACCGTCTACTTCGCCACCACGGGCGGTATTCTGCGCTACGACAAGATCACTGACCGCTGGCTCGACCCAATCACGGTTTCGGACGGCCTGCCCGACAATCGCATCCGACGATTTGCCGTCGACCGAATGACCGACGAGATCTGGGTGGAAACACCGGTCGGCGCCAGCTACTACAATCCGACGTTTGAGGATTGGTCGACGGTCATCAATTTCCCGGTGGAGAAAGTTCAACCGACGGCGTTTACGGCGGTTGACATGCCACCGCTGTTCTCGCCGCCGGGCTACACATTCTTTGCGCCAAACCTCCTGACCGATCGCAACCTCCTTGAATACCGGATCACCCAGATGCTCCGCGATGACAACAACGTGGCCTGGATGGGCGTCTGGGGACTGGGGCCGGCTTTGGCAGACCTGACGATCAACGACCTCGAGATTATGCCGCAAGGACCGTATGACGACGACGTTGCCGACCTTGATCTCGACGGCAACGAGATGTGGTTCCTCGGCGGCGGACAGGGTTTGCCGGGGACGATCAGCTACTATGATCGCGACGACGACCACTGGGAGTACTTCGATGCCCGCCGCGATCGCGGCATTATTTCCGACCAATTTTACACCGTGACGCATGATCGCAAATCGGTTTGGATCGGCACCGAACTCGGCCTGGTACGGATGGATCGACGCGCGCACACTTTCCAGTCGTATTCGCCTTTTGATGGTCTCTCGGGTGAGCGGGTAACGGCGCTGCACTCGATCAAGAATAACCTGCTGATCGGAACGAACGAAGGAATCACGATCTTTGACTATGTTCGCGACACGCTCTATGCCGCTAATACCGATCTGACGGCGCGACTGACGGTGTTTGATTTCGACCAGCGCGACTCGACGATTTTCGCCGCAACCGATATCGGCGTCCTGTCGCTGACCTGGGGCGGCAGCACCTGGAAACGGATGCTTTTCGACGCGCCCTATCTGCGCGCACCGGTGTACGACATTCAGGTCGTGGATTCTCTGCTTTTCACCGTTGGCGATGACGGCGTTGTGATCGTCAATCTGAATGACTACAGCTACACGGTCCACGACCGCGCGACGGTATTTCGCAACGCAACGCTGACGACGCTGTTGGTGGATGAGGGCATAATCTGGGTCGGGGGGCGTGATGGTCTGTATCGATTCAACGCCGCGAAAGGGAGTTGGTATCGCTACACGACCAGCGACGGACTGATTTCGCTTGAGGTTCGGAGTCTGGCGGCTGACGGTGATCACCTCTGGATCGGCACCGACCGCGGCGCCACCCGCTTCTTCTGGAAGAATTTTGACCGCAGCGATTGGCTGCAGTAACAATAGTTGATTGACTTTGTCCAGTGATGTCCTTATCTGCTACGGCAGGATGGGTACGACGGGGACTGCGGCTGTTCTTTTTGGCAACTTGAAGCGGTTCCGGTCAGTAGATAGGGACATGGGGTAGCCAAGAGCAACGGACTGCCCGGTAGAGAGCGGATCACAAGCAAGATAATGACGGTGCAACATTTCCGTGAAATGCTGATGGTCGTGCCCATGCGTTGGGCACTTGCGGCCTTCAGTGGGCCATTCGCCAGATCGGGCCGGCCGCGCACGCTGATTGTAACAGCGCTGCTGTTGTCGGTCGTGGCGTGCTGCAGTGCTGTGGCTGCCGACCCGGACATCTTTGTCGCCCAAAGTCTCTCGCCCGAAGGAAAGGTGATCCTGTCGCGACCGCTCCAGTTTGACGGGGTCGGCTCGTGCGAGTTGATGGTCTTGACCCGCGAGCAGGCGCGGGGTCGCCGGCTGCTGCTTTTTCATGAGGCGTCTGCGAGAAGTTTCCAGTCGACGCCGACGCTCGCCGTTGATCTTCCGCGTTCGGTATTTGCCGTCGAGACAGTCGATATCGACGATGACCGCCGCGACGAAATCGTGCTTTTGGGTCTGGAAACGATTCATGTCATCGATTTTGATGAAGGGGGCTTTGCCGCGCCGATCAAGGAGGCCGCCCGCTTCGACCGGCTGTTTGCCGTCCCACCGCCTGAATTCGTGGCTGACTACCGCTTTATGTTTGACTTGAATTCGGACCGGGTTCTCGAAGCGGTCGTTCCGTGCTGGGATGGCATTCGTGTACTCAAGAAGGATCGCACGGGTTACACGCTGGTCAAGTCCATCACGGTGGAGCACCGTTGCGCCGGGCTGATGACCGGAAACCTGTTAAGCGAACCGGGTTCGGGCGATTTCGCGGTCAGCCTGCCCACGATCGCGGTCCAGGACTTGAACACCGACCGAACCAGCGATATCGTGGTTGCCTCCGGCAGCGGCTTATCGGTTTGCCACCAGGTGGGGGACATGCAATTCGACACTGTACCGAACCAGGTCCTTGAGGTCAGGGCGGTATTTCTGGAGAACTTGAGGTTCACTTCGTGGGGGCTGGCCGACCTCAACAATGACAAGGTGATCGATTACTGCCGTGTCTTCACCCAAGGGAAACAGGACGAGTTCAAAACCATCCTGGAGATTTTCCTGGGAAATGCGCAAGCCGGTTATCCGCAGCGGCCATCGAAGCGCATTGTGCTCGATCAGTATGGCGTCGGCATGGCCGTCGCCGATCTCGACGGCGATGGCGCGGCCTCGGTCATCCTGGCGACGGTCGGCGTCAGTCCCACCAGCCTGGTGAAATCGCTGTTGATGAAACGCATGCCGGTTGAACTGAACATTTATGAGGCCGACGGCGGCGTCTTCGCCGAACAGGCAAAGTTTACCAAGAAAATCAACTGCGCCATCGATTTCTTCGGCAACGGACTCCCGACGAAGTACATTGGCTGTCTCGACGGCGATCTCGACCGCGACCGGATCAACGACTTAGTCAGCATCAGCGATGATGACGAGCTCGAAGTCTACCGTGGCAGCAAGAACCCGCACTTTTCGGACAAGCCGGTCGCAACACGGGCCGCGCAACGTCTCTACTCGGTTGATGCCCACGATCTGAATCTCGACGGCAAAGCCGACCTGATCATGCTCGGTTGGGATGAAGACGGGCGCGATCAAGTAACGCTCCTCTGGTCAAAGTGATCTTTTGATTGACAGAATTCGTCCGAGATCATACTTTCCCTTGCGACCACGGTAATGCAATCGTAACTCGCTCAAGGAGTGTGGTGTGGTGGAAAATCAACTTCCGGATTGCCTTAGATGCAAGACCGGCAAGCTCTTGCCCCTGTCCGACTACGGCCGCGACGGCGCCGCGATCCGCTACAAGGCGTGGGCCTGCTCGAATCCGGAATGCGGCTTCAATATCCGCATCGATAACGGCGAGATCTCGTTCGGCAAGACGATCGTGCCGTCAAACAAGTAGTGCGGTTACCCGCGCGTGAGGATCCATGCGCTTCAATCCGCTTCATAATTTGCCGCTCAAAATCGGGGCAGTGTTGTTGGCAATTCTCTTGTGGGTACACGTGGCCACCAACAAAGCTTACGAATATCAGATCGAGATGCCAATTCAGGTTGTCAACGTACCGATTGGCCTGATTCAGACGAACGCCATCCCCCAAGCGGCGACTGTGCGCGTCAAGACTTCCGGAAAACAGCTCTTTGCCCTGGGTGCCCGCCAGCCCAAGTTACGGATCAGTGCTGCCGAGTACCGCGAGGGCACCTTCGAGCGCGAGCTGACCGATGGTGATGCCATGGCGGCTTTCGACCAGGTTTACGAAAATGTTGCGGTGATCTCCCCGCGCTTCTTGGTACTGCACTTTGAGCGGCAAGCCGAACGAAACCTCTTGGTCAATAGCAAAGTCCGCCTGCAGCCGGCCGCGGGGTACCTGATCGTCGGTCGGCCGAAACTCGAACCGGAAATGGTCAGCGTGAGCGGTCCGGCGTCGGTGCTTCGGTCGCTGCAGGGTCTCGAAACTGAAGCCGGCGAACTGGGCGGTCTGACGGCGACCACCACCCAGCTCGTGCGGGTGGTCATTCCAGACTCACTTCATTTGTCGCTGGCCGATTCCGCCGTCCAGATCACTGTTGCCGTCGAGCCGATGCTTGAACGCCCGCTTCTGGGGCTCACTGTTCGGCCGCCGCGCGGCTTTGATGCTGGAAACTATGGTTTTGCGCCGACGACCATTTCGATCCGTGTCGGGGCGCCGCAGTCGACTGCCGACCAGGTGTCTGCCCGCAATGTGACCGTTAGCTTCACTCAGCCCGACTACGATGCGGACTCGATGAGTGCGCCGCTCGAACTCAAATTGCCGCCAGATGTGGTGCATCTCGGGGGCACCGTCGATTCTATCCTGGTTTACCGCAAGCGATGAGAATTCTGGGCATCGAGACCTCGTGCGACGAAACCGCCTTCGCCGTTGTCGACTCAAGTTCTCAGGTGTTGGCCGATGCCGTTTACTCCCAGGTCGAGCACGCTGAGTTCGGCGGCATCGTTCCGGAAATCGCCTCACGCCAGCAACTGCGCAAGATCATTCCAGTCTTCGAAACCTGTAAGAGAAAGTACCCGGTGACTCCCGATACAATTGACGGCATCGCAGTTACCCGCGGCCCCGGGCTGATCGGTTCGCTGATGGTCGGACTGAACTTCGGCAAGGCGCTGGCTTACGGCTGGAATTTGCCCCTGATCGGCATTAATCACCTGGAGGGTCACATTTTTGCCAATCGGCTGGCCGATCCGGCGCTCCAACCGCCGTTCCTAACGCTGATCGTCTCCGGCGGGCACACTCTCTTGGTGAAAGTGGAGGACTGGTGCCGGTACTCGATTCTCGGTTCGACGCGAGATGACGCTGCCGGAGAAGCCTTCGACAAGGTCGCTAAACTGCTGGGACTCGGTTATCCGGGCGGCCACAAGATTGACAAGCTGGCGCGTGAAGGTGATCGTGACTTCCATCGCTTCCCCAAGTCACAGTTCAAAGCGGGCGAGTACCAGTTTTCGTTCTCTGGTCTGAAGACTGCCGTTGCGGTCTATCTCAAGGACAAGTCGGCAGAATTCCGCCACAGCCACTTGAGCGACATCTGTGCCGCCTTCCAGGAGCGAGTCATTGAGATGCTGGTGATACCGACCATCACGGCAGCGCGCGATCTCGATATCAGGACGATCGCCGTCGGCGGCGGGGTCGCTGCCAATTCGCGCCTGCGGGAGGCGTTCAGTGAACAAGGGCGTCTGCTCGGGCTGCGAGTGATCTTTCCCGAATTTCGCTACTGTACCGACAATGCCGCCATGATCGCTGCTGCCGGTTGTTATCGACTGGATCGCGGTGAGCGGGCAACGCTGGATCTGACTGCCGTACCGTACTTGCCGCTGGTCTAATTCCGTTTTCTCCTTCCCTCAGCAATTTCGTCATATCGGCCGGCAGGTTGCGCCAGCCGGCATCGGGGGCGTTGTGCACTACCGATCAAGGTGAGGGTCAGGAAGATTCATAGCATGGGCGGGCCATGCCGAAGTGGTGATCTGCCCGGGATGTCATGCGCTGTGGCGGGGAAGCAAGCTGAGATAACAAAATACGCCCAGGAGGATTTGAACCCCCAACCTTCTGATCCGTAGTCAGACGCTCTATCCAGTTGAGCTATGGGCGCATTGCTGGCAGAGATTAAACGAGCGGCGGCGCGATTGTCAAGGGATTTTCTCGCCCCCGGCGCCGGCCCCCACTGTTGGAGCGTGCCCGGCCGGCCGCTCGTTGGGGATAACTGTCGTGCCGGCGACCGGGTGCCGCCGTGTCGACCTGAGTCTTACCACCCGGTTCGATTCAAATCCGGGACGGATTTCTGTGCCGGGAGGTCAACTTCCGACCGACGAGCGCGCGTTCGACGACAGACTTGCGGTGAATGCGCGTGCGATGTCAACTGGCGCGATAAGTTTTTTGTTGGGGTGACGAAGAATTTTCCGCCGTCACGCAAAAAAACTTTTCCGCGCTGACGCCGATCGCTCGTGCCTGCGCAACATCCGGCAATCTGCGTTTAAGTGCAGTTTTGCAGGGTGAAAACGATGTCCATGATTCATCTTGCCGCTGCGGCTCGGCTCGTGTCGGTAATGCGCACGCAGATATTTTCGGAATTGTTAAAAGTTTTTGTTGATTTGATATTGCAGCAAGTCGAATCTATCCCTCGCAACATGAGAAACGATATGAACAGAGAGATTGAAGAAGCGATCAACATAAACGCGAGTAATATCGCAAGTACGCCTGCGGCACTCTTCGTCGTGAGCGTGCTCAGGCAGCAACCCCTAACCTCAAGAAGGGACCTATGAAGAAAACAGCAGCCAAGAAGACGGCTAAGAAGACTGCCAAGAAGCCGGCTAAGAAGGCTACGAAGAAGTCAACCAAGAAGTAATCGTAGCTTCTGGTAACACACAGGCGATCGCGCCTGTGGAGACAAGTTCGTTGCAACCCGCGCCCGTAAGAGCGCGGGTTGTTTTTTGCCCCTGGTTTTTGTACTTTGTCTGCGAAAGCGGTGGTTCTTACTGAAGGGATGGCTTCTTGCTTATCGAGACGATTCTCAAGGCGGTCACCGACTTCACCGCCGGCCGGCGGTTGATCGCGATTCTGAATTCCCGCCAGTCAAAGCGGCCCTGTCGGCGCGATGACTGGGTGAAGGCGACCCAAGCGGCGGTCGACACCCTGCTGTCTGACGAAGTTGTCTTCCTGACCTCGACCGGGCTCAATACCTGGGAGCTGACGGTCCATCTGGTCAATACTCGGGGCGGATTGCAGGTGATCGTGCTCGAGACCGGGGTTGATCCGGACGGAGTCATCAGATCGTTCCGGCTCGATCCGTCGCGCTGCGTTTTGCCTCCGATCGCCCCGCCGACCAATCCGGCCTCGATCTCAGCGGCACACGGTCGTGACGAGACGGTTATCCGGCTTGCCGACGTTCTGGTTCCAGTGTCGATTCGCAGCGGGGGGTTCCTCGAACAGCTCATCGCAGCAGGTTATTCAGCCGGCCAGGGAGTTGACTCCCGATTTCGTGTTCCATATCGCGCTGCGTATGACCGTCCCAACTACGACTTCCTGTCCAAGTATCTCAGTCCGGCGTTTGACCCGGACCAGTGGACATTTCTGACGCACTGGACGCGATCGCACCACGGCCCGCTTCCCGATGAAACTGCCTTCGAATTCTATCGCGACCTCCTCGCAATCGACCGTTTCCCGCGGTCGGCGCTCGACATTTTGTTGATGATGCTCGAGTCGGGGCGAATTCGGGGCAGCCGTCGGTTCATCCGCGGCGGGTTTCCAGTGGTATCGCTGACGGCACTACCGCCGCACGAGGCAGTCAAGCTGATGCGGTGGCGACGGCGGTATACCTACTACAATTTCGAGCCGTATGGGATCGCGATTGGGCCGCGAGCGGCGCAAGCGCTCTCCGGTCGCCCGGTGGTGTACGGCAGTGACGAACTCTATGAACGGCTCCCGCCGTCGGAGCGTCCCTTCTTCCAGAGAGCCGGATCGAGCGTGGCCGACTGGACACCGGAAGCCGAGTGGCGCGTCATCGGCGACCTGAAGTTGTCGGACCTGCCCTGGGAGGAGGTTAGGATCCTGGTTTACCGACCGGAAGAGATAGCGGCGATCGGGCGAATCTGCGAATTTCGGACCGAGGCGCTGACGACTTGAGGTTAGCTGGGTGACTCTGAAAGAAACCGAAGAACGTGGGACGGCTACTTCTCGTGAATGCTGGGCTTCTGGTACTTGGCGGGATCTTTCGGCATGAGCGGGGAACTTTGCTGATATTCCGACTTACCGACTTGCTGATTGTAGATGCGCATGCGCACGGTGAAGTCCTGGCAGGCCTGGCAACGACTGAGGTTCTTCGCTTTGTCCTTGGAGACGCGGCGCGTCTTCATATGATTGGGGGCAAAGATCTGCTTGCCGACAATCTCGTAGCCCTGCGAATGATCGCGGTCGTTGATCCACTTGACCCCCTGGACGACGCGGGTATTCGAGTCGTCGTAGATCGTCACCCCGGGGCACTCGATCACGGCGTAATCTTTGGCATCCTGATAGTCCTTGGAGGCCGAATTGAAGAACCCATAGAACTCGCCGTACTTCTCGTTGCAGGGGAGGCAAAGGTAGACGCCCTTGTATTCCCGCATCGGCCGGCCGCAGATGTGGCAATGTTGTGGCCGCATGTTGGCGTCCATACGACGCTTATCTCCGTTTTCGGCTCGCGGCGATGTGCACGGATGGCGGCAGATTGAGGAAGCGACAGCTGTCACCGACGATCTCAATCCGGCAAGTCCGGCAGCGCAACGCGCCGTTGATCTTGGTCAGGCGGGCATTGCAAAGCGGGCACGTGGTTCTTTTACGGCGACGAAACGGTTTCATCTTGTTATCCCTGTCAAGCCTTCTGCCCCCAAACGAACCGACCTTCGCGATCTTTCTGCGCCTGAAACGTGCTATCCCCTGAACAGCAGCAACACGGCAAACACCGCCGTTGCCACCGGCAGGATGTGGAGGAACGGAAACGGCAGCAGCCAGGCCCCCAGCAGTGCGACCGCTGTTGCCGGCAGTGCAACGCAGCGCACGATGTCAAACGAGAGTTTGACCATCCGCCAGATCAGCATGAGCGTCAATGCGGCCACCGTCAGGTAGATGGCCAGGGTCACCGCCAGACCACACTCGGCCAGCAGTTGCCGGTGAATGTCGACGACGGTAACGCCCACGCTGCGGCTGATTTCCCCTCCGAATTGCATCAGATGCGCCTTTACTGCCTGAAACACCGAGCAACCTCCCTCATTCGCTCATGGCGTTTTCATCCCGGATGCTGCTTTCGTCCAGCGGTTCGATGGTCAACGAGGACTCGCCGACCCGCTGCAAGCCGATCATGCGGCGCGTCAGGAAGTTCTGGGAGGTAATCCACTTTTGCGACAGATCCAGGACTTCTTCCTGTTCGACTTCGCTGATCCAGTCGATGACCACTTCGTCGTAATGCAGGTCATCCACGGTCAGATCATCCATCGTCAGCGTGAATTTCACCTTCATCGAACTTCCTCCTTCGCCCATCGGCTCACGAGAAGTCTTTGCAGGAACTCTGCCATCTTTCCGGGAAGATCGAATCGGGGCTTATTCCGTTGGCGGCGTTGTGGTTCAGTCCCGCTCCAGCATGAAACACCCCGCTGGGGGACGGATTCCGCCGGAAAAGTGAGGGGAGGCGCCTATATCGTAGGGAGAAACTCCTTAAGCGGCAGACGGATATCGCGTATCACGATTATGCAGCGGCAGTGGCACAATCTCTACAAACGTGACGACCTGTTCTACTGTCCGCATCGTCTGCACAAGCACCGCGAACGGGGCACATCGGCGTGGCATATTCTCAAGAACAAAGGCTGCTACCCCCAGGGCTGCTTCAGCTTTCGCTGGCGCTGCCGCAAGTTCGACGACGGCCATGCGTGCCCGCGCAAGAAGAAGCATGTCGGCAAAGATTGCTTCTCCTGCCCGTTCTTCTATGACCTCAAGGAAGCCTATCAACCGGAGTTGCGCGTGGAGGCGGCCGAGTACGATGCCTTCACTCGCGAACTGGCCGACTTCGAAGACTGGTTGGAGACGATTCTTGGCAAGCGCATCGAAGTCCGCGGCGAAGTGGCTTCCGTCAATCCGCTGTTGGTGAATCACGGCAACAATGGCTCGCTCCGGATCGCCGGGCAGGGTGTGCTGCTCTACTTCCGCGAGGGGATCTTTGGCTATGACCAATTCCTCGACCCCTTCTATGCGCGGCTGTCGTTTGACGTCTATCGACGATCAGAGGTAGCGGTCGGCGATGAGATCGATATGATGGGGGAACTGCAAATTGACCGCGGGCGGTTTGTCTTCCGACGCGTCGGGGGGATCGAGAAGATTCATGATGCCGGCAATCGACCGGTGCCGACTCAGACGTTGCGCGAGGCCAAATTCACCGGCACGATGATCGACGGGCAGCCGGCCAAGTGCATGCGCTGTTCGCATGGGCTGCTGATTGATTCCGTTAACGGCGACGGCCGCTCGCAGCCGCGGCGGCTGATGTACTGCACCAAGGGAGTCGCTGATTACCGGTTCTGCCCCTACAATGTTTGATCGGCGTAGTAGCGCACTTAGTCTTTGAAGTCTTTCCGCTCAGTTTTAGCGACTTCGGTGGCCAGGGGGTAAACCTGAATTTCCGGAATCTGGGCGTACGGCGGGGCATCGGCGACATCGCCGATCAGCCGCGCGACATCGGCAGTCTCGAGCAGCTGGAACCGCTTCGGATCGGAATTTGAGATGGTCTCGCCCGCAGAGTTCATGTTGTTGGGGAATATCGAAGTCACTCGCACCTTAAATGGCCGCAGCTCCAGTCGCAGGCAGTCGGCTAATCCCTGCAATCCGAACTTGGAGGCACAGTAGCCGGCGCAGTTGGCCTGTCCGAATTTGCCGCCGACGGAATTGATGAAGACCACTTGCCCCTGCGATTCCTTGAGCATCCCAATCAGTGCCTGGGTCACCAGGAATGCCGATTTCAGATTGACGTTGATAATCCGATCCCAGGAGGCTTCGTCAAATTCCTCGACCGAGCCCATCAAAAACATTCCGGCATTGTTTACCAGCAAATCGAGTCGGCCGAACGTTTCGCGGCAGACCTTGGCGATCTCGGCGGCAGTGGCCGGGATCGTCAGATCTCCGGAGATATACTTGTAAGCGGGCTTGTCGGTGAGAAAGCGCAGTGCCGCTGGAGTCAATTGCCGGTCCAGGCCGATCAACAGCAGGCGATACCCACGCGCCTGCAGTTCCTTGGCCGTTGCCAGCCCCAATCCGCGCGATCCACCCGTAACAATGGCTACCTTCTGCAATCCGCACCTCCCATACCGTTCTGCCTATCGAGTGACTTCGAATCGATTATTCTCCGACTCCCAGAGCACTACCCGCGTGAGCAGGTTGCGTCCGAGAGCGCGATCGAGGATCTCAAAGATTTTCCCGGCAAAGGCCTCTGTCGAAGGCACCAGACCCCGCATGAACTCGACTTCGACGTTAAGATTCCTGTGATCAACCTTGGCGACGATTTCGCGCTCGATCACCTGCTTGAGTTCCTTCAGGTTGATGATCATCCCCGTCGCCGGATCAACCTCGCCCGACACGCTGACCTCCAGCACGTAGTTGTGTCCGTGACCGCCGGGATTGGAGCATTCGCCGAAGATGCGTAGATTCTCCGCGTCTGAGAGCTCCGGCTTGTACATCCGGTGCCCGGCGCAGAAGGTCATTCGTTTGGTGATCGTCGTCTTCATCAAGCGCTCGGTCCCGTGCCAATTGGGTTCGGATTTTGGTTGCCGCTATAATACAGCGCGGCTGCTCGAAAGTCGAGCGGATTTCGGCGCTGCGCGAACAGCCTACCGTGCCGGCGGCATCCCCGTCAGGATGATGTTCTCGCCGGTCAGCGGATAGGAGTCGTCCGAGGCGAGGTACAGCACCTGCCGGGCGACCTGCTCGATCGTCAAGTCCGGTTTCAGTCCGGGCGGCGCCGCCTCGCGGAACATTTTGGTGTCGACGGCGGACAGCGAAACCTGATTGACGCGGATGCCGTGTTCCCGGTTTTCAACGGCCAGGATCTCCGTCAGACCCCAGAGCGCATACTTGGAGATGTTATAGGCTCCGAACCCGGGGAACTTCTCGGCGCCGAAGCACCCCGATAGCGACGAGATGTTCACAATGGCGCCTTGTCGGCGGCGCCGCATCATTGCAATCGCCTTTTGCGCCAGGTTCATCGGCGCCAGGACGTTCACGGCGAGCGACAACTCAAAATCGCTGCGGCGATAATCTTGCATCAGCGACTTGATCATGATTGCGGCGTTGCTGACCAGGATATCGATCGTGATGCCGGCAGACTCCAGATGCTGAAACAGACCGTCAATCTGGTCTGCCTGCGCCAGATCGAGAACTTCGGCATGAACGGAAGCGTCCAATTTGCGGCAGTCGTTCGCGGTCTGGGTAAGCTCTGCTTCGGTGCGGGCGACCAGAACGAGATTCGCGCCAGCCTCGGCGAACTGCAGGGCAATTCCGCGCCCGACTCCGCGGCCGGCCCCGGTGATCAGCGCCGTCCGCCCAGCCAACTTCTTTGTAGACTCCATTGATCCTCTTGCCTCAAATTCACTATATTCCGCCGAAACAACCGGGAGAGCCAGTTGTTACACATACACATGTCCCGATCTCGCTATTGCGGCTTCGGTGCATCTTGTCCGACTATTGAACGAGAAGTAGAATCATTTGTCAATAGAGGGAAGCAATGCCGCTCGTAAACAGTATCCTTGAAGTCATCGGTAATACGCCCATGGTGCCCCTCAGGCGCATGGTACCGGCGGGTTCAGCCGAGGTTTTCGCCAAACTTGAATTCTTGAACCCCGGCGGTTCAATCAAGGACCGCATGGCGCGCTACATCATCGAAGATGCCGAAAAGCACGATCAGGTCAAGGCCGGCATGATTGTCGAGAACACATCGGGCAATACCGGTGTCGGCGTCGCCATCGTGTCCGCGGTAAAGGGATACCGGGCGGTATTCACGATACCCGACAAGATGTCAGATGAGAAAATCAATCTGCTCAAGGCGTTTGGTGCCAAGGTGATTGTCACCAAGACCAATGTCCCCGCCGACAGCCCCGAATCGTATTACGAAACCGCCAAGCGGATTCACCGCGAGAATCCCGGGTCGTTCTATCTGAATCAATACCATAATCCCAAGAACATTGAGGCTCACTACAAGCTCACCGGCCCCGAGATCTGGAAGGATATGGGCGGCAAGATCGACTACCTTGTGGCCGGCATCGGTACCGGCGGCACGCTTTCCGGCGTTGGGCGCTTCCTGAAAGAGCAGGATCCCAAAGTCCAGGTTGTGGCGGTCGACCCCTATGGCTCGGTTTTCTACGATTACTTCAAGAGTGGCAAGCCGGGAAAGCCGGAAGTCTACAAAGTTGAAGGCATCGGCGAGGACATGATTACGCAGGCGATGGACTTCTCCGTAGTGGATGACATGCTTCAGGTGGGCGATCGCGATTGTTTCCTGACCGCCCGCGAACTGACCACGAAGGAAGGCATCTTTGCCGGCGGCTCCTCGGGGGCGGCGGTCTGGGGCGCGCTCAAGGTCGCCAAGTCAGCTGGACCCGGCAAGCGCGTCGTGGTGATCCTCCCGGACTCGGGGACCCGCTATTTGTCGAAGATGTTCAACGACGAATGGATGAAGAACTACGGCTTCCTTGATGAGCGGCCCGAACTTGGCTACGTCCAGAAAATTCTCGACCGCAAGAGCGGCCGCGAAATCATTTCCGCCAAATCCGACGAGAGCGTGAATGATGTCATCGCGAAGATGAAGAAATATGATATTTCGCAGCTACCGGTATTGGAGCAGGGTGAGTTAGTCGGGCTGATCCGCGAAAACGATCTGCTGGGCATGCTGGTTAGCGGGCGCTATTCGCCCTCGCAGCCGATCAAGCACGCAATCGAACATGACTACCAGACGGTTTCTCCCCAAACGCCAGTGTCGCGGCTCGCAGAGCTGTTTTCCAGGCAAAACGCCGACGTCGTCTTTGCGGTTGATAATCGCAAGCTGGTCGGTATCTTGACCAAGATTGATGTCATTGATTACCTTGCAGGAGCCTGATGTGAAAGATTACGATCCGACCAAGCACCGCTTCGAAACCAACGCGATCCATGCCGGGCAGTTTCCGGACCCGACCACCGGTGCCCTCACCTTTCCAATCTACCAAACATCGACGTACGCCCAGGAAGGCATCGGCGGCCACAAGGGATTCGAGTACTCGCGGACGAACAATCCGACCCGCAAGGCATTGGAGGACTGCCTGGCTGCCCTGGAAGGCGCCAAGTACGGTCTCTGCTTCGCCTCCGGCATGGCCGCAATCGGCAACGTCATGACGCTGCTCAAGGCCGGTGACCATGTGATTGCCTCGGATGACTTGTATGGCGGCACGCCACGGCTCTTTAATCGCGTCTATGCCGATTACGGTCTGCAGTTCACGTTTGTCGACAGCTCTTACACCGATCGGATTGAAGCGGCCATCAAGCCGAACACCAAGCTGATCTGGATTGAGACGCCGACCAATCCGCTGCTGAAGATTACCGAGATTCGCGCGGTAGCCTCGCTGGCGAGCCGCAAGAATCTCATACTCGTCGTCGACAACACGTTTGCCACGCCCTATCTGCAGCGCCCGCTGGATTTGGGTGCCGACATCGTCGTACACTCGACCACAAAATACCTCGGCGGCCACGCTGATACGGTCGGCGGTACCGTGATCACCAACAACGAGAAGTACTTTGAGCGGCTTAAGTTCTGCCAAAATGCCGCCGGGGCGATCATGGGACCGTTTGATGCCTGGTTGACCATGCGCGGGGTCAAGACGTTGCCGATTCGCCTGGAGCGGCAATGCGAAAGTGCTATGGAACTGGCCCAATACCTTGCAAGTCATCCCAAGGTCCAGCGGGTCATCTACCCCGGGCTCGATTCGTATCCCCAGAAGACTATCGCGCAACGCCAGATGCGCCTGTTTGGCGGCATGATTTCTTTCGAGATCATGGGCGGACTCGATGCGGCCAAGCGGATGCTTGCCGACATCAAGCTGTTTTCGGTCGCGGAGTCGCTTGGCGGCGTGGAATCGTTGATTCAGCATCCGGCAATGATGACCCATGCCTCGGTGCCCAAGGAGGTCCGCGACGCCATCGGGATTACTGACGGCCTGATTCGGGTGTCGGTCGGGCTCGAGGCGTACGAGGACCTTAAGCAGGCCCTCGATGATGCCTTCAGCCGGGCGTAGCCGTCGACTATGCAATTGCTGCACGAAGCGGGTCAGGTCGACCCGCTTCGTTTTTGTGATGCTCCAAATCGCTGAATCATCGCGCCCGGTGCAGCATCTAATCATGCGAGGGGACGGTGGACATGAAAGGATGAGTCGATGTATCAATCCAGTTATACCTTCGGAGTCGAGACGTCAATGACGGTGGCGCAGGCGCGCCAGAAGGTTGAAGAACTGCTCAAGGAGGTCGGATTTGGGATTCTCACCGAAATCGACGTCGCCGCGACGATGAAAAAGAAGCTGGACGTCAGCTTTCGACCGTACCTCATTCTCGGCGCCTGCAATCCCCGGATCGCGCACGAGGCGTTCCAGCAAGAGTTGGAGATCGGCTCGCTGCTGCCCTGTAATGTCATCGTCTATCAGAATGACAAGGGCGGGACCAACGTGGCTTTTATGGACCCGATGGCCGCGTTGGGTATCACTGGAAATTCCGGGTTGACGGCGCAGGCTGCAAGGGTTACCGAATTGCTGCGGGGCGTCGCCGCGAAGCTCTGAGCTGCCGACGCGCAGCACAGCAAAGGGCGGGCTTGTGAAATCGTCGTCAATGCGTTTCTATCGCGTACGCGATGACGAGGCTCCCGCTGAAAGAGAAGGTCACTGCCATCGTGGCGGATGCCGCCAACAAGGGGTTCTTCCATCTCTACGCCGCGAATCTCGTGATGAACCTGCTGGCATTCGGGTCGCAGTTGTTGGTTGCCAAGTTTCTTTCGGCGAACGAACTGGGCGACCTGAAGACGCTGCAATCGTTTTTCGGGTTGGCCGTGATTGTGGCGGGCTTCGGGCTGAATACGGCGATCATCAAGCTTTGCTCGGAAGAACGACCGGATGCCGAGCGCACGGCGATATTCCGGCAGAATCTACTGATCGCGCTTGTTCCCATCGCGCTTACCATGCTGTTCGGTGTTGCAGCCGCCAGGTTCGGGCTCCTGTCACCGGAACAGCGGGTCAATCAGTGGATGCCGGCGCTGCTGCTGGCACTGCCGGCTTCCGTAATTACGATTCTGATCATGGCCTACCTGCAGGCGCACAAGCAGATCAATCTGATGGCAGTGTCGCAGACACTGCTGCGGCTGGGCTCGGCAGTCGTGATCGTCGCGGCGGCTTTTTGGGCCGGATTCCCGGGGTACATCTGGGCGGCGGTGCTGGTGACGACAGCTATGGCGCTACCGATGGTATGGGTCGTGCGCCAGCCGTTACGCGCCGGAGCGACGGACAAGCCGGCTTTCCGCGCAAGCTGGGAAATTGCCAGGTGGAGTCTGGGAGCAAATCTGATCGGGGCGCTCAACGGATTTCTTGATGTCTTGTTGCTCAACTACTGGACCGACGACCGGACGACGCTCGGCTATTACGGGCTGGCGACAATCTTCATTCTTGGCCTCAACCAGGTTACGATCACGATCCAGACGATCGCGACTCCCTATTTTTCCCAATATAGCCGGAGTCCCGACCGATTCCGCCAGGTGCTTAAGACCTACCAGCGTCGCCTCATCGCCCTATCGGCGGGAATCGCCGTAGTCGGATATTTCGCGGTGCCGGCGTTGATCAAGTGGGTTTATGGCGCCGATTTCGCCCCGGCCGGATTGTTCTTTCGGATTCTGCTGATCCGTTACTTCGTCTGGAGTTGTCATGCGTTGCTCGGGACCGCCCTGATCGGGCTCGGGCAAGTGAGATACAACTTCTACAACGTCGTGATCGCTCTGGTAGTGACGCTTTCACTCTCGGCGGTGTTGATTTCGAATTACCAGTTTGTGGGTGCGGCAGCCGCGCAGGCGATCGCGGGCGGAGTCACCCTCGTTGTCATGGTCATGATGACGCGTCACGTACTGCGAACCCATCTGATCTGACGACCAAAAAAAGAGGGCGCATGGCTGCGCCCTCGGGACATGCGATAAATCAACCGGAGATCAGGGACACGACGCGCACGGGGCCGGTCCACCGGCAAAGATGTAGTTGATCAGATACACCGCATCCGAAATCGAAAGCGCGCCGCTGCAATCAGCGTCGCCGGACAAAAGCGGGTCTGGCGCCGGACCGCCGGTGAAGATGTAGTTGATCAGGTAGACCGCATCGGAAATGTTGACCGCCAGACTCCCGTCAGCATCCCCGCAGACGTCAATCGGGTCGCAAGAATCGGGAATGCCGTTGTCATTGTTGTCGGTTTCAAGTCCGACTGCGATTTCGCAGCTGTCCAGGATCTTGTTGCTGTTGCAGTCGGTGATCCCGCCGACCGGCATGATCTTGTAAATCGTGCCGCTCTGGTTAAGCACGTAAAGCTCGCCGAAGTTGTCCTCGGCAAATGAGAAGAGGCCAAAACCGGGCAGCCCCAACTCCGCCGTGCGATCCTTGAAGTCGGTCATACTGACGCCGCCGTACTCGAAGGAGAAGACCGTACCGGCGCAGTAGTCACCAAAGAAATAGTCGCCGACAACCGCCGGGATCGCACAGCCACGATAGACGTAACCACCGGTGACGGAACAGCCGAAGTCATGACTGTATTCGTGAATCGGGTCGGTGGTGATCCCAAGCGGATCGCAGTTGGTTGCAGGTTCGTAGCAATGGTTGCCCTCCTTCAAATCCCAGCCGAAGTTGATGTTGCCGCTGTCGGCAGCCGGCCGCCAATTGATCTCTTCCCACTGGTTTTGCCCGACGTCGGCAATAAACATAGCGCCGGTCTGGCGGTCGAAGCTGTTGCGCCACGGATTGCGCAAACCCCAGTAGAAGATCTCCTGGCGCTCGGTACCACCGAAGAAGGGATTTGTCGGTGGAACGGCGTAAGGCGAGCCGCCGTCGACGTCGATCCGCAGCATCTTGCCGAGGAGGGCATTAAGGCTCTGGCCGTTCTCGAATGGATCGCCGCCGCCGCCACCGTCACCGGTGGCAATATAGAGATAGCCGTCCGGGCCGAAGCCGATCCAACCGCCATTATGGTTGGATTGGCTGGGATGGCTGAGCGGCAAGATCGTGAAGGCGCTGTCAGCGGCCGCGCTGTCCGGGTTCGCCGCTGAGACCTTGTAGCGAGTCACCACATTGTTGCCGGCCGAATTGGTGTGATAGGTGTAAAAATAGCCGTTGGCGGCATAGTTGGGATGAAACGCCAGACCCAGCAGTCCCTCCTCGTTTCCCGTCGCCACCGGCGAAACCGAGAGAAACGGTTTGGTGAACAGCGAATCGCCGTGCAAATCCCAGATTCTGATGTCGGCGCGAGTCGCTACCGACGCACTGCCACGCTGCTCAGCAATGAACAGGCGCCGGAAGTCCCCCGGCGGGGACGTGGCAAATACCGGACGACTCAACCCGGAGGTCAGAACCTCTGAGCTCACTTGCGGTTGCCCTTGCGCCGGATTCGCAGCAGCCAAGAGCGCGATGGACAGTATTGTCAGAAGGGTGCGGTGGTGAAGACTCATCGAAATCTCCCTGAAAATCAAATTTTGTTTCGATCGGGCGGCGATGCGCCGTGCCGTGCTAACCGGAAGTAAGACGGCAGTTGACGACGGGTTCGTACTGGTTGTACGTGAGTGAATGTCGATCTGATGAATCGCTATTTCCACGAATTTGTGCTGGGCGGCAGGCGGCGTAAACGAGAAGAGCCGCTCTGGAGAGCGGCTCTTCTGCATGCGCATTTTGATGTCTCGGCTTAGTTGCCGTCGCCGCCTGGAGCGCCTTCGGGCATTTTGGGCATCGGTTGAGCGTTTTTCGGCATCACAAACAGCGATTCCGGCACGGCACCGTTGATCGCAACCGAGTCGATTGTGATCATTTGCTGCATCGTCCGGCCGCCGCCTTCCCTTGTGGAGTTGATTTTAAACGGGAAGACGACGCCATTCACCGACTTATGGCCGGAAAACGTCGTAGTGCTGTTGGCTTCCTTCTCCTTTACTATATAGAAGGTAGCGGCGTCGAAGAAGTACACGGTAGTGTCACTTTCTTTCGAGATGAATTCGACCTTGTACGCTTTCGCGCCTTTTACCAGATCCTCCCCGAGGTAATTGGCCTTGGCGCCTTTGGTCTTGTAGTCCAGCAGGGGGAAGCGATCGACCTGCTTCATAGCGGCATTCTTCTGTTCACCTTCCAGAATGAAAGTCTGCCCCATCTGGGTCGCCCAGGCGTTAGTGCCGTCGGTGCCGCCGCCGCCCATGACGATGTTATTCGAGGCGGCTTCCATGTAGCTCTTGTTCGGCAGCTTGATATAGGTCTTGATGTCGAGCGGCATCCCTTCCATGAACATGCTGCCCTTGACCATGATGGTCGAGACGTCGCGTAACGTCTTCTCCCCGCCGGTCGCGGTAAGATGCTTGGCGATAATCTCGTCGGCCGTCATTTCACCGATCGCCAGCGAGGCCAGCAACGCGATTGCGGCTGTCATCATTACAAGAATTCTTTTCATGTCTTCCTCCAAGAATTGAGAGATAAATTCCTTGTTCAAGGCTCCACGGTATGAAAGCGCTGGAGATTCTGCAAGGAGTTTGCGGGTATAAGGGAATGATGATTGTTGTTGCCAGCTTTTGCTGCGACAGTTATCATTTCTATTAGTCTACACTTTTTTCGGGCAATGGTTTCAACTACGGAGGTAATATGAGACCAGGCGCAAAGGCCTTCATTCTGGCGGTCTGCCTGCTGGCGGTCTCCACATCGGCGCATGCGTTCCGTTTTTCGGTGGGCGCGTTCGGTGGGCTCAACCTGCCGATCGCTCAAGAGGATACCGAGTCGGGTACGGTCTATGGAGTCAAGGGCCGGATTCCACTGATCGGATTCCTCGCGGTCGAGCCGAATTTCACCTACGTCAAGAACGGTGATGCCGAGGTGGAAGTCGGCGGCAACTGGAACGAGACGATGACTCATCAGGGCGGCAAGTACAACAGCTTCGGGGTCGATCTGGTGCTGGGCAACGTGCTTGGGTACAGAGGTTTCGGGATGTACGGAATTTTCGGGCTGTCGTCGGCCAAGTTCCAGAAGGACGGTATACCCGACTTGACGAAGAGTACCTATTGGCTCGGACTCGGTTTCGAGTACGGTGTGACCGATCAGATTTCGGTCGATTTGCGCGGTAAGGCGTTTATCTTTCCGTACGAGGACGACACCGAAAACGCGCCGAATCCCGACCTCAAGACCTCACGCAAGAACGGCATGTTGACGGTCGGGTTGAATTACTACTTTGGATTCACGGAGTAAGTGCAGATGAGGAAAATATTAAGCATTTCGATCAAGCTGCTGCTGGCGTCGCTGGCGGTCTTTCTCTGCATGGGCGCCAACTGCATCACGACCGGCAATATCATGATCACCGAGTACATCGACGATTTTGCCGCTCAGACCGAGTCCAGCCTGGACCGCGAACAAGTGGACTTGAGCACTAATGCAGACTGGAACGAACACAAGGATGACATTGCCGCGATCGATGACATCGGTTTCGCGTGCCGAATCGAAAACTTGGGTGCGCAACCGGCCGGCGGCCAGCTGTTCTTGTACAAGCCGAAGAACGAGAACGATTCGCTCGCTTCCTACAGCGACGTGCAGTCGAAGGGCACGCTCGTGCTCAGCGGAATTGTTGTGGCCCCGGGCGCAACGCGCGAGATCAAATGGCAGGAGTCGTATGATTTTCTGCAGAATTTCGAGAAAGCGAAGCAGATCATCTTCACCGAGAAATTCCAGGTCTACTTCGTCGCCGACGAGACGCCGTTTAGCATCCAAGTTCGGGACATCGTCTTGTTCCTGTCGGTTGCGGGTAAGGCCGATTAGTACATCATCTTCAAGTTGAAATAACCGGCGGCGGGTGGTTTCACCCGCCGCTTTTCCTTTGCGGGACTCAAGCCAGTCCCGGCAAGAGCTGCAGAATGCCGGTGCAGATAAACTCGACGGCAATCGCCACGAGAATCAACCCCATCACGCGTGTCACCGTATTAACGCCGGTCTGGCCGAGTTTCTGGCTGAGGGGGATCGATAAGCGAAAGAGAATCCAGACGATGAAGGCGACCAGGATGATTGAGCCAATGATAAACGCTCGATCGAACCAGCCTTCACTGCGAAGAGAATAGATAATGACCGTCGAGAAGGCCGCGGGGCCGGACAACAACGGAATGGCCAGTGGAACCACAGCGACATTGGACTTGGCGACGGCCTCTTCCGCTTCTTCCGGAGTCTGACGCGCCGGGCTCACCTTGGCGTTCAGCATCGAAATTGCCAGCAGCAGGATCAAGATGCCGCCGCCAACTTGGAAGGAGGCGATACGGATGCCGAAAAACTTGAGAATCGGCTCGCCAAAGAAGCTGGCGGCGATCAGCACGAGCGCGAAGACGAAGACGGCAATGCGCGAGGTCCGGGCACGCTGGGCTGGGCTCTCGTCGGCCGTGACGCTTAGAAAGATCGGCACCGCGCCGAGCGGGTCGACGATAACGAAGATGGCCATGAAAACTTCGATATAGTGATGCCAGTTCACCGTCACACCTCCGGAGGCTTGATCTAACGCCGATTAAGCCGGACGGCAAGGAAAATGTGCCGGGTTTGCGGCCCCCGGGAAAGGCGTGGCGCGGTGCGCTCCGGATGCATACCTTATTGACCAGACGCAAGAAACGCGAGGTAGTGCCAAGTGGAGATCAGACTGATTCGGGAGTTCCTCAAACAGATTGAATTGTTTCGCGACCTGGAAGAAGGTGAATTGACGCAGGTCATCGCCAGTCTCGACGAGCATCATTTCGAGCCGGACGCGCTGCTGTTTTCGGAGAATACGGCGCGCACCGAGATGTACTTGATCTATAGCGGCGAGGTGGAGCTGTTCAAGCGTTCGCCGTATGGCGAAGAGACCCGGCTGACCATTTTCTCCAAGTTCGATTTCCTCGGCGAAGGCGCACTGATGGAGGACTATCCGCACAATACCTCCGCGCGAACGCTGTTGCGGTCGACCGTGCTGACGATCAGTCGCGAGAAATTTCTGCAAATCTCACAGGAGCAGCCCTCGATCGGGTACAAACTCATCTCGCGGATTGCCCGTGTGATCTCCCGGCGGATGCGGCAGGCGAGCACGCGCGTCGTCAACGTTGCGGCGCAGTACGTTTCCGGGCGAACGCGCACCGAACACGACCTGCTGGGCGACCGCGAAGTTCCGGCGGAGTCGCTTTATGGGATTCAGACGCTGCGGGCGCTGGAGAACTTCAACATCTCCGGCATTTCGCTGGCCTACTACCCGGAGCTGATCAGTGCCCTGGCAGCGGTAAAAATGGGGGCGGCGCGCGCAAATTTCGAGTTGGGACTGCTCTCCAGACCGATTGCCGATGCGATCGTGCAGGCTTGCGGCGAAATCATGAACGGGCGCCAACATACCCAATTCGTGGTGGACATGATTCAGGGCGGCGCCGGTACCTCCACCAACATGAACGCCAATGAGGTAATTGCCAACCGCGCCCTCGAGATTCTGGGGTACGAGCGCGGCGAATATAAGTACTGCCATCCCAACAATCACGTCAACCTGTCCCAGTCCACGAATGACGCATATCCGACCGCGCTCAAGATTGCCCTGATCAACAGCAACGCCCGGCTGACGGAAGTGCTGAGGCAGTTGATCGATTCATTCCAACGCAAAGCGGAGGAGTTCCGCGACGTGATCAAAATGGGACGGACGCAGTTGCAGGACGCCGTGCCGATGACGCTGGGGCAGGAATTCGAAGCGTATGCGGTGACGCTGGAGGAGGAGATCGACCGCTTGCAGCAGAACGCGGCACTGTTCCTCGAAGTGAACATGGGCGGCACCGCGATTGGCACTGGTATCAACGCCGACCCGCGCTATTCCGCGCATGTCACCGAGCACCTGCGCCGGATCACCGGGCTGGAGATTAGGCTGGCGAAGAACCTGGTGGAAGCAACCCAGGACACCGGAGCCTTCGTGATGTACTCCTCCGCGATCAAGCGGTTGGCCGTGAAACTCTCCAAGATCTGCAACGATCTGCGCCTGCTCGCGTCGGGACCGCGAGCGGGATTCCACGAAATCAATCTCCCGCCGATGCAGCCGGGGTCAACGATCATGCCGGGCAAGGTCAATCCAGTGGTGCCGGAGGTGGTCAATCAGATCGCTTTCTTGGTGATCGGCAACGATCTGACCGTGACGCTGGCGACTGAAGCCGGGCAATTGCAGTTGAATGTTTTCCTGCCGATCATCGCGCACAGCATGTTCGAGTCGATCGAAGTGCTCAAGAACGGCATGTTTACGCTGAAGCATCGCTGCATCGACGGCATCACGGCGAACGCCGACCACTGTCGCCGCATGGTGCAGCAGTCGATCGGCCTGATCACGGCTCTGAACCCGATCCTCGGCTACGAGACGGCCAATGCCCTGGCCAAAGAGGCGCTGGCCTCCAATCGCGGCGTGTATGAGTTGGTGCTGGAGCGCGGATTGATGACCCAGGCGCAGCTCGATGAATTGCTCAAGCCGGAAAATATGATTCGGCCGCGCTTCCAAGATAGGGCTTGATCGCGCTCGATTAAGCTGTATCATGATCTCGATGTTGACCCCGGATTCGGACCCGATCACAAACCCCTGCCAAGGACTTTGAGCCATGACCGATAATCTGCGCTACAATGTCGCCGACCAGCGCCTGAGCTACAACGGGCGGCTGGAGGAGTTCAAGTTCGAACAAGACCGCATCATCGAGTTTAATCACCGCCACAAAACGGTACTCAACAAATACGAATTGGCGCTTGAGAGTTGCGTGATTCTCAACCTCAGCAATAAGATCAACTATCAATCCAACCTCGGCGCGCTTCGTAACCGCCAGCTGCGTCAGTCGGTGATCTTGTCCGCCGCCTTGTCGGCCGTGGCCGTCGGGCTTCACGGTCGCGGCAGCCTTCGCCAGGTGCCGAAACACCTGGTCACCAGCGAGCTAAAGAACAATCTCAAACGCGCCAATGATCGCACAGCGGCGCTGATCATGTCGGAGGTTTTGCAGATCACGACCGAAACGTTGCCGGTGGGTGAGGAAGTTATCATCGAATCGGCGATTACCGAAGGCGTACGGGTCAAGCCGGGTGTGGAAGCTGGTGGTAACCCGACGATCGCCGTCGGCGCCGTCTTCGGCAAGCCGGAGCACCGGGCGATCTACGGGCTGCGGATGCCGCCCAACGTTGAGTTGTTATCGATGGGCAATGACGTGATCGATGGCACCGGCAAATCGGTTGAGGGACTACACTCGAGTTTCACCGCCTTGATGCTTACGGAGTCGGGGGTCAAACGCCATCTGCCCGACACCTACGTGCAGCGCTGGATGGCGAGCGCGCCGTTTGAGGAATTCAATCCGCGCGAGACCAAGATCGTCGAAATCGCCGAGATCCTTGCGGACGCGTACGGCATGTCCGCCAAGGAGCAGCTGAGCGCGTTCTTCCTCGATCGCCAACGGCATCGTTACGCGATGGATATTCTCAATCGGGCGGGCGTCGCGACGCCGTTCGACAAAGACGGCGACTTGATGCCGGCGATCGTGATGGGACTGGAAGGGCTGGCGTTCCCGGACGCACGACCCCTGTCGTCGATGATCGGTGAGATCGGTGGCTCCGCAGAGTGGGCCGTCGGGGTGCTGCCGCTGGTCTGGCGCGGCGGACAGGCGATCGGCATGCTCACCAGCCAGTCGTCGCTCACGCGCAAAGACCTGACCGAAGAAGAACTGTGGAAAGAACGCTTCCATTTCACCGAAGACGAATTCATGTCGATCCAGGATGCCCGTTTCCAGCGCAAGCCGTACTTTACGATCAAGGACATCCTCGACGACCCGATGGCCGGCGGAATCGCCGCCTTTGGCGCGATTACCGACAGCTTCTATGTTCCGGTACTCAAGGGGGTGGAGGCTGATGCTGAACGCGGGCGCATCCGCGTCAACGCGCTGGTCGTGAACTCGATCGGTATGGTCGACGTGTGGCTGATGGAGTTTTCCTGCAACAACAGCGTGAGCGAGACAACGCGCCTGATGATCAACCCGAAAGAGAAACTGGAGGAGTTGGCCAGCAGTGATCTGGAGAGCGCCATCGGTGCGATGCTTGACAATCCGCGTGAGCGTAGCCGCTTCTGGATTTTCTTCAACAATGAGTACTATCCGGCGTTGATCCCAATCCATGACAAAGTCGTGCTCTTGAATAACGCCGTCAAGGCGCTGCTGGAACGTAGCGTGCTCAATGAGAAAGATCGCGAGATCATCAAGACCACGCAGAAGTTGGCGCCGGAGCTGTTCGTCAATTCCGAATTCTAATCAACTGCCGGGAGATCTTTCAGAGTCTCCCGGCGCTTACTTCACTCCAGTAACAGCTCGAATTCGATCTCGTCGCGAATCGGGAGACCATAATAGCCGGTTGCGGGGATGGCCGGCTTCAGGCGGCGTGAATCCGTGATGGCGTCGTGATGAATTTTGACCAGACGTAGCCCGCGTCGGGCATAGAAGCGGATGGCATCGACATTGTCGTTGGTGGTGATCAGCCAAAGCCGCCGGCAGCCGGCGGATCGTGCGGCCGTTAGGGCGGCGTTCATCAGTGCAGTGCCGACGCCGGAGCCTTCGCGGAACGAATTGAGCGTGACGATCTCGCACTCATGGCCCACGATCTGGTAGGTTAGTAATCCCCGGCACTGCTCTCCGGCAACGGCTACGAATCCCGGCAGTTGGGAGGCGTCGATCAAGTGTCCTCGGGAGGCGATCAGGTGGGAGGTCCAGTGCTCGATCAGCGTCGTTTTGAGCCAGTCGCGGTCCGTGGTCGCCAGTGGTCGAATGTTGAACTCGATCATCTGTTCTTACCTCGTTGTCTTTGCGCGATGTACACTCCCAACAAAACCAAGGCGCCGCCGAGAGCCGACAACGTTCCAAAGGGCTCCTTCAGCAGGGGCACGGCCAGAGTCGTGGTGGCGATTGGCTCCAAATAGAGAAAGATACCGGCGCGCGCTGCTCCCAGACCGGCCACACCCTCCTGCCAGAACCAGTGCGCCAGCGCAGTAGCCAGCACGCTGAGAACCAGCAGGGCCGCAATAACGTCAGTCGGCAGATGTAGAAACGCTCTCCAATCGGAGAAAAGCAGCATATAACCCAACATCACCACGGCTGTCGGGAGAAGCACGCCGAGTGTTACGAGCAATGGCGGCCGCGACCGCGCCAGATCGCGCGTGGCGACGGTGTAGATGGCCCAAGTATGCGCCGAGGCCAGCACCAGCCAGTCGCCGGTGCTCTTGAGCCAGTCAAGATTGCCGATTTTGCCACGCGAGACCAGAAGCAGGATTCCGACGGTAGCCACCACGATACCAATGAGCTGTGCCAGGCGGATTTTCTCGCGCAGGAAGAAATACGACAACACGACCGTAACGAGCGGTGTTACTGAGATAATCCAGCCGGTATTCGTGGCCGTGGTGTACTTGATGCCGGTAATCTGGATGAGGAAGTGTGCGGTGATAATCAGCGATCCAAGCGCCAGGCGCCGCACGGTTGATGCATCAAGTTCCCAGCGCACACGCTTGACCTTGGTGAGAACAAAGAGAATGGGCAGTGCGATCAGCATGCGCAAGCCGAGTAGGTCGGCAGGCGAGAGATGGCCCAGACAGATCTTGGTCGCCACGAACGACCAGCCCCAGATGACGACGGCAAACAGAAGTTGCAGGATGGGGATCATTGAGCCAAGTATGGACTTAGAGCCAATGGCGGCGCCGGAAGTACCAGATCAGACCGGCCGAGATGGCAAGACTGACGACCCAGAAGAGCACATAGCCGTAGGGCCAGAGCAGTTCGGGCATATTGAATGGTCCCGCTGCAGTGTCAAAATTCATGCCGTAGACCCCGGCCAGAAAAGTGAGCGGGATAAAAATCGTCGCGATGATCGTCAGCAGCTTCATGACTTCGTTGGTCTTGTTGTTGATGCTCGAGAGGTAAAGATCAAGCAGGCTGGCTACGGTTTCGCGCTGCGACTCGACGGTATCCATCACCTGCACGACGTGCTCATAGAGGTCGCGGAAATAGGGTCGGCTGGCGTCCTGAATCAGATTGCCGTCAACGCGTTCCATCGCGCTGAGCGCCTCGCGCAACGGCCACACGGCCCGGCGCATTTCGATAAACATCCGCTTCAAATCATAGATGGTCGACATGTTCTCCGGCCGGGGCGCGCGGATAAGCCGCTTCTCGACGGCGTCGACGCGTTCACCCAGCCGCTCCAGAACGACAAAGTAGTGGTCGACGACGGCATCGATGAGCGCATGCGCCAGATAGTCGGTCGCTATGAAGCGCTGGCGCGGGACCGTCTTGCGAATGCGTTCGCGGATCGGGTCGAAGACGTCGCCTTCAACCTCTTGAAACGAGATGACAAACGATTTACCGATCACCAGGCTGACCTGTTCGGAGACGATCTGCCCGGTGCGCGGTTCGACGTAGAGCATGCGCAGCATCAGCACCGCGTAGTTGCCGTAGTTCTCGAACTTCGGCCGCTTAGTCGTGTTGACGATGTCTTCGAGCAACAACGGGTGTATCCCAAAGCGTTTGCCGATCGCCTCCACGATGTTGAGGTCGTGCACACCCTCAATGTTGATCCAGGTGACTGTTTCCGGCGCCGTGGGAAGCTGCCATTCGTCAAAGCGCTCGATACGGTACTCCTTCAGCGCAGTCACGTCGTATTCCATCGCATCAATCGTAACTTTCGTAGCGCGATCAACGCCGACGTAGACCAGTGCACCGGGAGTAAGTCCCAACTTGCGCGTAAGCTTCTGACTCGAATGGCTCATGCTTTTCCTGACTGCAGTGGACAAGAATAATTCGGTTCAAACTTGGCGGAAACCAGTATTTTGCCGGCAATTGCGGACGCCTCCGGCAAACCCCCGGGAGGCGTCCGAACGAAGCTTTAGCGCACGTCGTAACGCAAGAATGCCACAATCGCTGCACCGAAGGTCAGAATTGAGTACAACGCCAGCAATCCCAAATCCACCACCGTCGCGGCTGCTGCTGCCATCAATGGATATTGCGGCGGCGTAAAGCGTGGCAACTGGCTGACATCGAGTGCGCCCTGGTCGCGGGGTGTACCGATCTTCAGTCCCGATTGTGTGTCGATCGAGATCGTAAGCGCCCCGGAGAGGCCGCCCTCCGCTTGCTTGGCTTCGACGAACTCCACAAACCGGTCACGGAAGCCGCGCAACGACTCTTCATAGCGGGATTTCAGCTCGACTCCGGTTCCGGCGAGATTCATCGCGGCAAGCTGATAGGCTGAAGCCGGCGAGAAGCGTGACAAGCTGAAAGCCAGCCGCTCCTGCGTCGCGCGGCGATTCTGCAGATCGACGCTCAACTTGGTCTGATACCCTTCGATTTCCTGTTGCACCGCTTTGCGGGCCGCGTCGTCTTCTTCCATGTACCTCCAAAGCTGCTCATCGGATACCGGTTGTGAGTTGCCGTCGGCGTCGGCGCGATGTGCGTTGCGTTCCTGCCAGCGTTTCTCTTGCTCGTCGTAAAAGGCCTTCCAGCGGTCCTTGGCGAAACCTTCCGACTGTCCCTCGATTTCGGCCACGCTGGGCACCGGCAATAGCTGGCCGGCGATGATAACTCCGGCGCGCGGTATGATCAGGACGAAGACGATCCAGCCGACCAACGCCAACAAAAACGATACCGGCGGCCGCTTGGTCAGCGCCGATATCAGTACACCGAAGGCCACGAAAAACGTGAAATACAAGACCGACACGGCCATCAGCAGGAGCAATTTGAACCAATGCTCTGCGGTCAGGGGCACATTGAAGGCCATCACCAGCAACAAACAAAGCAGCAAAGGAATGAGAATCGGGACTACCAATCCCAACCAGCCGCCAATGCACTTGGCCAGCAAGTAGCGCGCTCGCGGCACCGGATTGGCGAAAACAAGTTTGAGCGTTCCATCTTCGCGTTCGCCGTTAATGGCATCGTAGGTAAACAAGATCGCCAGCAGCGACAGCACCACCTGGACGATGAAGGCGAAGTCGATGAACCGGAAGACGGCAAAAATGGGGTCATCAGAATAGGCGCTATTACGCAGTTTGACGATCTCGCGCGTGTTGATACTCGAAAAACGCCCGATATCGTAGCCGAGGCCGGAGACAAAGATTTGCATCGGATCGGGCTGGCGGTAGGCGCGGTAAGGGACGTTGTGCCAACCGGTGGCTTCGCGCGCCCCTTCTTCGACCAATTGTGTCGCAGTTTCGTATTGGCGGACGGCATTCTGATATTCCTGAATTCCGATAAAGACACTGAGCAGCATCAACACAGCGCAGATCAGAAACGTGGCCACGAACTTGGGGCTGACGATGATCGCTTTGAGTTCCTTGACTATCAGAGTTCCCAGCATAATTCCTCTCCCAGTGAAAGCTACCGGACGTCGTAGCGCAGGAAGGCGACAATCGCCCCGGCGAAAAAGACGATGTTGAAGAGCACCAGCAGAACGAGATCAAGTCCCGCTGCCGCCAGCGATACTGCGAAGCTAAGGGGTCGATACACAAACTCGGGAATCTCCGTCGGATCAATCGGCTCCGGTTCCTTCTCGTCGTCGGAGAAGGAACGGACGACGATCATCCGCCCTCCCGGCACACTCCCGGTCCTCTCTTTCATAAACTTGGCGTAACCTTCCTGGTAGGCCGTGGCCTCCTCCTTGTAATGCTGCTTGAGGTTGAGCGAGGTTCCGGCCAGATTGGTGAGCGCCAAAGAGAGGGAAGCAGCCGGCGAAATGCGGGCCAGGCCGAGCGCGACTTGCTCTTGTTCGTGCTGCTTGTTGGTGCGTTGCTCATTGAGACGCTCGGAGAATTCCTTCATCTTCTGGTCGCGCTTGTCGGCGGCTTCTTCCATGAAGCGGTTCAATTCGGCCATCGTGGCCTCCGGGTCTTGTTGATGGCTCGGTTTGAAGTTCTTCCAGTTCTCCC
>CAZFNN010000003.1:0-236125 GCA_964520555.1 uncultured Ignavibacteria bacterium | reverse complement strand
CAGCTTTAGAGTCGCTGCCGACGATTCCCCGCATGTGAATTTTTTCGCAAAAATGCAAAGATTTGCTTGACAAACGGCAAATTGGGCTGTATTTAAGGATTACAGAGTCCGATATCTTGTATTGGAGATGGTGATGTTATCCAAGAGCTGTGTTTATGCGATTCGAGCGGCGTTGCTGGTTTCGATCAAGAGCTACCGGCAGGACAAGCACTTCGTGCCGATCCGCGAATTGGCCGAGGAACTCGACTTGTCCTTTCACTTCCTCACCAAAATTCTCCAATACCTGACCGAAGCCAAGATTATGGAATCGTTCCGGGGACCGAACGGCGGGGTCGGGCTGGCGCGGCCGGCAGCGGAGATCTCACTGCTGGACATCATTAGCGCCATCGATGGGACCGACATGTTTTCGAACTGCGTGCTCGGCCTGCCCGGTTGCGGCGAGACCACGCCGTGTCCGTTGCATGACCAATGGGCACGCAAACGGGCAGAGCTGCGGCGACTGTTCGAACGCTCGAATCTGGCCGGGTTGTCGCGCAACGTCATCACCGAGAAACTCAGGAATTAAGTAACGGGAGCGGGAGCGGCAGTGATAGTCTGTTACAGGCATATTACGGACAACAGAGTCTGTTGTCATGTACGAGAGATTTACAGTTGAAAGATACTCAGGCCGGCGGCCGAGTCTTCCAAGACTCGCGGCGGTCAGAAAGGATTAGAGAGATGTTACAACGAATTGCGGTAATCGCCCTGGTACTGGCAGCAATGGGCATGATGGCCTATGTGATCGGTTGCGCCGGCACACCGGAAACCGACGCCGAGCGATTGGCCCGTTGGACGGCGGGCAATTTCACGAGCTTTGAGCTTGAGCACGGCATCGGGCCGATCAAGGAGAAGCTGGACGTGGGACCGGTCAATGCCAGCCGATCGGCGCGCGGCGAAGAACTGTTCACTCAGAAGTGTGCTACTTGCCATCAATTGGATGGCAAGAAGACCGGGCCGGCGCTGCGCGACATTACCAAGCGCCGCTCGAGCGAGTATGTCCTGAACCAAATTCTCAATCCCGACCAGATGGGCAAGCTGCACCCGGACGGCAAGCAGATGGTCGCGCAGTACATGCAGTACATGACGATTCAGGGCATCACGATGGATGACGCTCGCGCGCTGTTGGACTTTCTGCGCAGCGAAGCCGACAAAGCGCCGCAGGCGGCAAAATAGTCGCTGGGCAAGAGACGCACGGGAGGAACTATGAAAGAAGGAGTTGTGACAATGAGAGCAGCAAAAGAGCGCGGATTGTGGTTGCTGGGTATTGCCATCGCGGCCATCGCGCTGCTTAACGGTTGTTCACTGCAGCAGGAGAGCGCGACGGCTTCGCCGGCAGCGCAAAAGGTCTATGTCGCTCCTGGCAGCTACGACGAGTTCTACGCCTTTATGTCGGGCGGATTTTCCGGGCAGGTGAGCGTCTACGGGCTGCCCTCCGGGCGCTTGTTGCGCGTGATTCCGGTATTCTCGCAAAACCCGGAAAATGCGTACGGCTATTCCGAAGAGACCAAGGCGATGCTCGAAACCACGCACGGTTTTGTGCCGTGGGACGACGCGCATCACCCGAAGCTGTCGCAGACCAACGGCGTGGCTGATGGCCGTTGGCTTTTCATCAACGGCAATAATACGCCGCGCATTGCCCGACTGAATCTGGCAACCTTTGAGACCGACGAGATCATCGAAATCCCCAATAGCGCCGGCAATCATGCCTCGCCGTTCCTGACAGAGAACTCGGAATATGTGGTCGCAGCGGTGCGCTTTAGCCTCCCGATTCCACAAAAGGACGTACCGATTGCCTCGTACAAAGAGAATTTCCGCGGGTCGTTTTCTTTCATCAAGGTTGACCCGCAGAGCGGACACATGGCGATCGCGTTTCAGATTCTGATGCCGGGTCTGAACTACGACCTGGCGCACGCCGGCAAAGGGCCGTCGCACGGCTGGTCGTTCTTTACCAGCTATAACGTCGAACAGGCGAACACGTTGCTGGAGGTCAACGCCTCACAGAACGACAAGGACTACATTGCCGCGGTCAACTGGAAGATGGCGGAAGAGCTGATTGCGTCCGGCGCCGGCGAGGAGATGGCGGGAGAATACTGCCACAACTACCTCGGCGCCGATCGGATTGCGCGCTCGGAAAAGCTCAACGGCACCAAAGTCCTCCGGCCGCAAGACCATCCGGGACTGGTATATTTCATCCCGACGCCAAAGTCGCCACACGGCTGCGATATCGATCCATCGGGTGAGTATATCGCCGCGGGCGGCAAGCTGGCGACGGTGATCCCGGTGCATTCGTTTTCGAAAATGCTGAAGGCGATCGAGGCGAAAGAATTCGACGGCGAACTTGACGGCATCCCGATCCTGAAGTACGACGCGGTGCTCGCCGGCGAAGTGCAGAATCCGGGGCTCGGACCTTTGCACACCGAATTCGACGGCAAGGGCTATGCCTACACGTCGATGTTTGTGTCGTCGGAAATCGTCAAGTGGAAGCTGGGTAGTTGGGAAGTGGTTGATCGGATGCCGGTTTACTATTCGATCGGGCACCTGCTGATCCCCGGCGGTGACAGCCGCCAACCTTGGGGCAAGTATGTCATCGCCCTCAACAAGATCACGAAGGATCGTTACTTGCCCACCGGCCCGGAAATCACGCAGTCGGCGCAACTGATCGACATCACCGGCGAGAAGATGCAGATGTTGCTCGATTTTCCGACGGTCGGCGAGCCGCACTACGCCCAGGCGATCCCGGCAGATCTCATCACGAAGAACTCGGTCAAGTACTTTCCGATGCAGGAGAATACCCACCCGTATGCCGCGAAGTCCGAAAGCGAAGCCCGCGTCGAACGCAACGGTTCGGATGTGCACGTCTACCTGACCACGATTCGTACCCACTTCGCGCCGGACAACATTGAAGGGGTTCAGGTCGGCGACAAAGTCTACTTCCACGTGACCAACCTCGAACAAGATTGGGACGTTCCGCACGGATTCGCCATGATCGGCGCGCAGACGACCGAACTGCTGGTCATGCCGGGCGAGACCCGCACGATTATCTGGGAGCCGAAGCGAGTCGGCGTATTCCCCTTCTACTGCACCGACTTCTGCTCGGCGCTGCATCAAGAGATGCAGGGGTGGATTCGGGTGTCGCCGAAGGGCAGCAATGTCCCCCTGAAATTCGGGACCGGAGTGTAACTTGACAGATGGTTGGTCGCTGCGGCGCCTGCCGCGGCGACCGGCCGATCGAGAGGTCAGATGAGCAAGACTTCCCGCGCGATCCTGTTGGTGGCTGCCTTTATGTTGTCGGCAACCTACTTCCTGCCGCTGTGGCAAATTCAACTGAAGGCGCCGCAATACCCGGAGGGGCTGGGTATCCAGATCTGGATCAATAAAATGACTGGGATCAACGAGGGTGATCTCAACAAGATCAACAACCTGAACCACTATATCGGGATGAAGACGATTCAACCCGACTCGATCAAAGAACTGCAGATCATGCCGTGGGTGATGCGCGGAGTGATGATCCTCGGCATCGCACTGGCGCTGGTGGCGCGACCGAAATATTTGTGGATTTGGCTGGCAGTCTTCGCCGTGGTCGCGGTCGCGGGTCTGGTGGACTATTACATCTGGGGGTATGACTATGGCCATAATCTGGATCAAACGAAGGCGATCATCAAGGTTCCCGGCATGAACTACCAGCCGCCGCTGATCGGATCGAAGAAGCTGCTGAACTTCACGGCGATTTCGTTGCCGGGTTCCGGTGGCGTTGTGGCAATGGTGTCGTTCCTGATCTGGGCGGCGGTGACCTGGCGACTGTGGCGGCAACGCGTCGACTCGAACTCCCGCAAGCGAAATCAGGCGCTGGCTCCGGTGACTGCCGTCGCACTACTGGGTCTGACGCTGTTTGGATGCGCCGGCTCCCAGCCGCGTCCGATCAACTACGGCGGCGACGAGTGCGCTCACTGCAAAATGACAATCGTCGAACCCGGCTATGGCTCGACGCTGATGACCGCGAAAGGCCGGCAACTGAATTTTGACTCGATCGAGTGCCTTGTCGCTTATCGCCTTAAGAATCGGACACAGGATCAAAACGGATGGTCGTTCTGGGTATCGGCCGTTGACGCGCCGGGCACGCTGCGGGCGCAGGACCAAGTTTACTTCGTTCACTCCGGCGAGATCCGCAGCCCGATGGGGGCAGGATTGGCGGCGTTTACCACTGGCGCGGCGGCGGACGCTGCGGCCAGTGAATCGCATGGCCGCCGGCTGGATTGGGCCGGTATGGATACGTTGATTCGTCAGGAGTGGTCGATTGAGTAAGCGAGGAATCACGCTTCGGCGGCAGCTACAACTGCTTGCCCTCAGTTTTGTGCTACTGCTCAACTCCGCGGGGTTGCAGGCGACAGCAGTTATCGTCGGTGCGGGCTATGAGTTTGCCACGATTTCTGCCGCACTCGGCAGCGCCGCGGCCGGCGACACGGTAGTGGTGATGAGTGGGATTTACCGCGAGCACGACCTGATAGTGGATCGCAAGTTGACAATGCTCGGCCGTGGCGAAGCCGTCCTGGACGGTGAAATGCGCCATGCCATCCTGACCGTGCGCAGCGATAGTGTAGTGGTGCGCGGGCTGAAATTCGTCGGCGCGGGTGTCAGCTTCGTCAAAGACAACGCGGCGCTGCGATTCGAGCGGGTCGTCGGCGGTGTCATCGACAGTTGCCGTTTCGACGCCAATTTCTTCGGCATCTACCTGGCCGACTCGCGCCAGTGTCAAATCAGCAACAACGTCCTGCAGGCCAGCCAGACGCGCGAATCCCATTCCGGCAACGGCATCCACCTGTGGAAAAGTCGGGATATCGCCATCGCCGGCAATACAATCGTCGGCCATCGGGACGGCATCTACCTGGAATTTGTCCGGCATTCAGAAATTCGCGACAATCAAAGCCGGCTCAACCGGCGCTACGGGCTGCATTTCATGTATTCGGACAGCTGTACCTATGGGGGGAACAGTTTCCGTGAAAACGGAGCCGGAGTTGCAGTCATGTACACAAAAGGGGTTTCAATGCTGAACAACGAATTCGCCGACAACTGGGGCGCGGCATCCTACGGACTTCTTCTCAAGGACATTGCCGACAGTCGCATCGTGGGCAATCGATTCGTGCGCAACACCGTCGGTATTTTCAATGAAGGCTCCACGCGGATCGAGGTCTCGGGGAACGAATTTCGCGAGAACGGCTGGGCGCTGAAGATCATGGCCAACTGCGTAGACAACAACTTCACGGGCAACAATTTTATCGCCAACGCCTTTCAAGTTGCCACCAACGGCCGCCGCTCTTACAGCACATTTGCGGGGAACTACTGGAGCAATTACGAGGGCTACGATCTCGATCGGGACGGCATCGGCGATGTCCCGTTTCGGCCGGTGAGTCTCTATTCGCTGATGGTGGAGCGGATGCCGGGGAGCCTGATCCTCTTACGCAGCTTGCTGACCGACGTGCTTGACCTCGCCGAACGTGTCCTGCCGACACTGACGCCGGAGACGTTCATCGATACCCAGCCGCACATGAGGATGATTCCATGATTGCAGTTGCCGGAGTCAGCAAGCGCTTCGCCGCAACGACAGCGCTACGGGACGTGACCCTGACCATTCCCGACGGCCGCATCACCGCTGTGATTGGTCCGAACGGATCGGGCAAGACAACGCTTATCAAGTGTCTGTTGGGCCTGGTCACGCCGACTTCCGGGACAATCACCATCAACGGCGTCAGGGTTAATGGCGATGCCGAATACCGCCGCCAAATCGGATATATGCCGCAGATCGCGCGGTTTCCGGACAATCTGCGAGTCCGAGAAGTGCTGGAGTTGGTGCGCCGGATCCGGCAGGTGCCACTCAACGTATCCTCAGACTTGTTCGCGGGCTTCGGACTCGAAAAAGAAATGAATAAGAAGGTTTCTTGGTTGTCCGGCGGTACGCGGCAGAAGTTGAGCGCCGTGCTGGCAACGATGTTTCAGCCGGCAATCCAGATTTTTGACGAGCCGACGGCCGGACTCGACCCGCTGGCCCGTGAAATCCTGCGCGAACAACTGTGCCGCAGCGGCGGCGAGGGCCGGACAGTCATCATCACCTCGCACTTTTTCAGCGAGGTCGAAGCGCTGGCCGACGACATCGCTTTTCTCTGTGAAGGATCGCTCCGGTTTGCCGGTTCGCTGACTTCCCTGCGCAAGCTGACGGGCGAGGAGCGACTTGACAATGCAATTGCGCGCCTGATGCAGGGGATACTTGGCGGCAATTCGGTGGAAAGGATCGCGTCATGAAACTGGTTCGGACAATCGCCCTGCTATCGGCACGCGATGTCCTGCGCAGCCGCTGGGGTATCGTCTTTCTGCTGTTCTTTCTGGCTGCCACCGAGGGGATGCTCCAGATCAGTGGCCAAGTCGCCAAGAGCCTGCTCAATCTCATCAATCTCTCGATCCTGCTGTTACCGTTGATCTCGGTGATCTTCGGCACGATCTATTTCTACAATTCGCGCGAATTCGTAGAATTGCTGCTGACTCAACCGGTGCGCCGCGGCGTTGTGCTCACCGGGATGTTCATGGGACTGACGGCGTCGTTAGCCCTTTGTTACTGGATCGGAACGACGATTCCGTTTGCGCTCCATGGTCTGCTCCTTGGTGAGACCGCCGTGACATTGGCAATGCTGCTGGCTGTCGGCGCTCTGCTCATTTTTTGTTTCGTCGGCCTGGCCTTCCTGACTGCCGTCTACTTCGACGATCGTGGCAAGGGTATCGGCATCGCGATGCTGAGCTGGCTGACTTTGGCCGTGGTGTTCGACGGCATCCTGCTGCTGATCGTGTATCAGTTCTCCGAGTATCCGATCGAGCGCCTGCTGCTGGCTCTGACCCTGTTGAATCCGATCGATCTGGGGCGTATCGCCTTGATCCTGCGCACGGATTTTGCTGCCCTGATGGGACATTCCGGTGCGCTTTTTCGCGATTTCTTCGGCGCCGGCAGGGGATCCGCAGTGAGTCTTGCCTCGCTGCTGTTGTGGAGTACGCTTCCATTTGTGCTCAGCCTGCGGCGCTTTCAGAGAAAGGACTTTTAGTTCCGACTTGCCTCCGATCGTTCCAGTTTACTTCCGACTGGAACAAAAACGGGTCCTTGCCGATGACTGCGGCAAGGACCCATTATATTTCCAACGCGGCTTGAGCGTCTGGACCGCGTCAGTTCTTCTTATCTTTTCGGTGCGGCGCGGCCGCCGGAGACTCGACCAGCTCAATCTTGTTGTAGACGAAGTCCTTACTGCTGTCAAGTATGATTTGATCAAAGGCGGCCTTGTTGAACAGCTCGCTGTCGCGCTCGAGGTAGTTGGCGCCGAACTCCTCCTTGGGAATGATCAGCTTGTTGGCGTAACGATCCACCAGCTTGTACGGCGGCTTGACATTAAAGCTGTAGCGGCCGTATTCGACGTTGTTGAATTCGAAGATGCGCCCCTCGTCCAGACGAATCAGCTCGAACTCGGATGCCGACAGCGTGTCGTAGCGAATTCCCGACTCCGAGTAGATCGTCGCAACCGGCACGAAGTTGAAGCTGTAATTGGTCGTGAAGTAGATGAACTGCGACGAATCGGCGCCGGCGGTAAATTCCTTCGGGAAGAGGTAGCTCTTGTTGTCGAAGATTTGATACTCACCGGGCGGGAGATAGAAATAGAAGAACTCGCGTGGTTCTTTCAGCCGGCGGTTGAGATAGCGCTCGGCGGTGTGGACAACGTACTTCTCCTCATCGCTGAGAAAGCCCTGGCGCAGGCGCAATTCCACCGGGTTATCAAGCAGCTTCTTCTGCGGCACCAGTTCGTTAAAAGCGTTGCAGGTCGCGAACTTGTACATCCACTCTTTTTCGATAAACTGCAATTGCTCGCGATAGGACATGTCGCTGGCCGTGTCGATATAGGCGCGGTACGACGGCAGCAGCGTCTCCAACTCGGTGCGTCCCCACCAAACCCAGGACGGGCTGTTCAGGCCATAATGCAGAACGATGAAGCGGGCGTAGGAAGAGCCCAGCAACTGGTCGAGCAATTCGCTTTTGACCGGCTCGTAGAACCAAATCGTCCACTGGCGTTCGATGTTTTGCACCGCCATGTCGGAAAGGAAGAGGCGGTCAGCGTCGCCGGTAAGCGTCTTCGACGCTTCAAGGATCTCCTGCATGTCGTCGTTGAGATCGGTCATTTCCAGCGTGTTCGCCGCACTCACGGCAGTCAGGGCGGCCAGCAGGCCGGCAACGATCAGCAGAGTGCGCAGGCGATAGATGATGGCAGTCATTGCGATTCCTCCTGGCTATTCGGACGTGCCTAATTGACTTGCGGGTTCGATCAGCGCCTGGAAGCCCTTCAGTTGTTGGAATAGCTCGTCGGCGCTGGTAAAGCGGGCGGCATCTTGCAGGGCCCGAATCGACTTCTCACCCCAGAATACCGCTTCCTTGGAAACACTTTCGATCTTGCCCCGATCGAGCGAACCGAGGTCGACCAGATACTTGGCGCTGGTCAGAATCTCAGGATAGCGCCCGGCGTTGTAGAGGTACTCGGCATAGGTGGGCAGGAATGCAACCGCCGTCGCCACGTAGATTTCGCTGTTGTAATTGCGGGCGTAGAAACCCTCCGGCGGATTCTGCAGGGTCTTCATCAAGTCAAGGCAGCGACGGAAATAGTTCCACGCCATGTCGTTTTCGTGGCTCGCATTGGTTTCGGCCAGCAGGAAGAAGGCGATGGTCTGCCCGTAAGTCGATTTCAGCGTATCGCTGGCGATGGCGGCATAGTAGCTGACCATCCGCCGCAGCGAGTCCTTGACGGCATTTTCCTGCTTCATACCGATAAACTGATCGTTGACCCAGACCGCCTTGGTCAGATTCGCAACGCCGAAGAGATTCGGATATTCCGGCTCGAGCATGTCATTGACGCTCGCAACATAGCTGTTCTCGCGATCGTAGAGATTCTCGCGATTGGCGCGGCGTAGGATATTCTTGACGATCGGGGCGAAGGAGTTGGAACTTGGGCAGAAAGTTGCCGCCATCAAGATGTCCTTGAGCAGGAAGGCGGTATTTCCCGGCAAGCTTGAAGTCTGCAGTTGTCCCGGCTCGAGTTTGTAATAGGCATCGAGATAACGCGTGTAGAGCTGCAACAACAGGCCGCGAAGCTTCTCCTGCATGTCGGCGTTCTGCGAATCCTGCTTGAGTTCTTCCAGGGCCAGGAGGAACTGGATCTCGGCGTTGTAGTAGTAGCTTTGGAAGCGCAAAGCATCGGAGGCATCCAGTTCGATCTTGATCGCGTTGCGCGCCAGGGTCAGGTCGTTGGGGTTGCCGCTTTGGTAGTAGGAATCGAGGTAGTCGAGATACCCCTTCTCCTTTTGCGGCGTCGCGCCGGCGGCCAGAGCCGTCGACAGCAACACGAACAGCGCGACCAAAGCCAGGGTCGCCGCGTGCCAATGTTTCAGCATAAATCTCACCTCGTATTAAGAGCTACAATTTCTTGAGACAGTCGTCGTAACCGAGCAAGGCACACAGCTTGCGGGTGACGTCCTCCAATAGCGACTCGGCATCATCACTCCCGGCCCACTGGCTAGGCATTGAAACAAAATCGAGATTGGAGATATTGCCTAGCGCACCGGCGTTGACTGGGAAGCGGACCCAGCGGCCGCTGAAGCGGAATTCGAAATTTTCACTGCCGCCGCGATTGATGCGCAGCCAGTCGCCTGAGTTGCGCTTTTCCTGATCGTCGATCCCCGCGTGGGTAAACATGGTGCGCACGCACAAGCGCAGACAGACGTTGACCATTTGATAATGATAGGGGTCAAGCTTGACGCGCGAGAGACCACCCTCCGCCAAAGTACGCTGCTCGCTGCTGCCCGCCGACCGCACCACCTCTTCCGTGCGTTCGGTGAGTTCACCGACGCTGGAACGGCGCGCCGTCTCCGACCCGTAGTTGCGCTGCTCGACGGTCTCCATTGCCGGCATGACCGGAGTTCTCACCGCCGGCGCAGAACGGGCAATTGCCGTTTCCTTCTGGGCGTCGCGTTGCAGGTCGTTTTTCTCGGCGCGGTTCTTCAGCTTTTCCTGGGGGCGAATATCCTGAACCCGGCTGTCCGGGACCGAGCGCAAGCGCTCGACCGGCCGCGGCTCTTCCGGTTTCGGCTCCGGCTTCGGTTTTGGCTTCACCTGCGGCTTGGGTACTTCCGGCTCGGGGATTTCAAAGATGAACTTGGTCTCGGCAGGATTGAGTTTATCGGTCGGCAGTGTCTGTGCCAACTCGACCGACCCGAGATAGGAAACCAGGAGCAGTGAAAACAGTCCGAGGCCGACGAGTACAGCCATCAAGTTGATGAATCCACGGCGCCCAAACGCAGCGAAACGTCCGGCGGGATCCGCGTCGGTGTGCGCCAGCGCCCGGGCGACGATACATTCATGCTCGAGTTCAGCGTCGTCGCGATCAAAGTAAGCTTGCATCAGTTCTCCTCAGATCAACGCGGCGATTATTCGACCTCGGCCCGGTACACCAGGTTGCACGGATACTGCATGCTCTGGCAACTGGCGACGGCCAGCGCCACCAGCCCATAGTAGGAATGCGCCCCGCTGAAGACGTCCACGCTGGCCGAATCGGCACCGACAGGACGCTCAGCGAGGAACCGGGTGACCTGGTCGTGCACCAGCGTATAGCCGCCGCTTTCCTGCAGCAGGCGGTTGTCGACCGAGACAAAGAGCGTTTCGGGCGGATCGGCCAAATTGTAGATCAGCGCCATGCGGCTGGAGTCAACCAATTGATTCTGGTCGTAGACTTCGATGCGAAACGGCGTCCGGGATTCGGCCGCCTGCGTCGAGGCCTGCTTAAACGGCACTTCGATGCGTTCCACCTGCGTCGAACCATTGCCGACGATGAGGAAGAAGAACAGCATGATAAACGCCAGGTCGGAGGCGCTCACGATGAATGGCGCCATGTTGCGCTTGTTTCTACGAGCGGACACCGGCGTGCTCCTTGTTATGCGCCAGCACGGCCTCGGTCTCGTGGATCTGCTGCGGAATTTGCAGCGATTCGACGATTTCGCAGACCGCGACGGCGCGCACCACCATCTGATGATGAATCTGGGCGATCACCCGGCGCGAGAAATAGGCGGCGGCAATCGCCACACCGAGATTCAGTAGTCCCCACAAGCTCGTGATGATCGCAACCTTCAGACCGACCGCAAATTCCAACGAGTGCGACAGATTCGCCGCGCTCTGCCCCTGGCTGAAGATGTACAAGAAGCCGACGAGCGTGCCGAAGAAGCCGGCGGCCGGCGAGGCGGTCGCAATGCTGTCGTACATGCTCATCTCATCCATGCTCTCGGTGATGCGATCGATACGATTGCGGAAGTGCAGGTAGAGATGGTCATAGCGCCCGGAAGCGTTGGTGACCATTACCGAGTCTTTCAAGATGCGCCAGAACCGCGTTTGGCGGTGGTTCTGCTTCAACGTATAGTGATAGAAGTCGTCCCAGGTCTGAAACTTCTGATGCAGGAAGTGCTCCAGCTCGGCATCATCGGGATAGTATTGTTTCCGGCGGGCGGACGAGATCATGAAGATGACGAAGCGCACGACGGCAGCCAATCCGAGAGCGGCCAGGGCAAAGTAGGTCAGAATCACGATCGTCGGGTAGTTGGCGTGCATGAAGTTGGCCAGGTCGAAGCCGACCGGATCCGTGCTGACGGATTCAGCAAAATCTTGACGCTGCTCTTCAGAGACGCCTTGCTGGGCCTGCTGCTGTACGGTAGTCTGAATCTTGGTGACCGCATTGGCGTGCATGCGCCATATGACCAGACCGGCAATCAGCAGGACCACGACGGTCGCCAGCGCCGACAACAGGTAGTTGCCGCGCTTGTAGACCGGATCGGAATATCCTTGATCTTGTTTCGAGTCTGCCATCAACTCCTCCGCTGTTCGCTCTCGGTTCACGCCCGATCCGGCAAGTACCGTCAAGTCTTCAGAGGCTGCGCCGGCAGGGGATAGCCACAAACCGGCTCATCGAAACGTCTGACGACTGGATCGGAACGACTTCAACGATGTTATCCAGTGACTTACACGCGCCGAATAAATGATAACGCCCCCGGTAGACGCGCTCTTACTGTTCTATTTATCGCCTGTGGGGTAGTGTTTCTTTAGGAATAGTTGAACACGAATCGGCGGGATAACACCAAGCTGTTCAAATCTTGCACAACCGTGGGCGAATCCCCATCGCGAGACCGGGCAGGCCCATTTCCTGTCACGCCGACGGGTGCTGCGAACGAGAGTCTGCGGGGACACTAACGCGGATGATGTTCGACAACCGGATCAGCATCTGCCGACTTCTGTTCCCCGCCGAAACGGATGCCGATCTGCTGGAGCATATCAAATGGCGGCACACCGCCGATGAACACGAAGACGTAATCATTGACGATCTGCGCCGTGCCGGCGGGGGTTTTGAGCGTCACGGTGGTGGCTGTGACCTCCGTCACCTGCGACTCGAAGATCGGCTTGATGCGGCCTTCGCGGATTAAAGCCTGGACGCGGTCCTCGTTCTTCTTCTTGACCCGGAAGAAGCCGCTTTTGCGGTAGGAAATGCTCACGCGATTACCGGATTGCTGTGCCAGGCCGACCGCCGCTTCGATGGCGCTGTCACCGCCGCCGACCACCAGCAGGTCGAGCCCGCGGTAGGATTGCGCATCGATCAGTTGATACATGACCTTGGGCAACTCTTCGCCCGGGACTTCAAGTTTGCGCGGCGTGCCGCGGCGGCCCAGCGCCAGCACGACATTGCGTGCGCGATACCGGTCATGATTAGTGGCAACTTCAAAGGCAGCATCCGGCTGTAGCGTGATCGACTGCAGCCGCTCACCGGAATGAATTTGCACGCCGTACTTCTGCACAATCTCCTGCCACATGCCCATCAGGTATTCCTTGGTGTATTCGTCTTTGTTGAGACGACCATAGAGGGGAATGTCGATGGGCTGAGTCATCACGAGCTTGCGGCGGGGATAATGCAGGATGGTGCCGCCGACTTCCTTCTCGTCGATCACGAGATAATTCAGACGGTGCTCGATCGCTGTCAACGCGGCGGAAAGTCCGGCCGGACCGGCGCCGACGATCAGCACATCGAGAAGGCGATCGTGACGACTGGTGCCGATTCGCCGCGCGATTTCCGAAACCACTTTCTGGCCCTGCGCAATGGCGTTGCGAATCAGCGAGATGCCGCCCAATTCGCCGGCAATGAAGATGCCCGGGACGGTCGTCTCGTTGTTCGCGCTGAGGATCGGGATATCGGGTCGTGAGCGAACATCGCCGAGCCCGACCTTGAGTGCACCAACCGGGCAGGCCAGCTCACAATAGCCGTGGCCAACGCAGCGTTCGCCGTTGATGATTGTGGCGGTGCCCCAGACGACGCCGATGACATCGCCCTCGGGACAGGCGGCCGCGCAGGTACCGCAGCCGATGCACATGGCGGCGTTGATCATCGGGTACTGCGCCTTGGGACGATCAATGCCAAGCGCGCGAGCTTCCGCTTTGCGCTGCTCCGATTGCGCGAGACTGCGGCGGAATTGGCGATAGTAAACATAGAAAATCGCCGCTCCGAGAAGGATGACGCTCGACCAAATGATGACGGTTTCCATAGGCGGTTGCAGCTCCGGCTAAAATCGATATCCGAGTTCCGTGCGCAGACCGAGACCGTCGGTGTCGTCGCCACGCTCTAGGCGGCCTGACCCGCTCAGGAATAGATGGCGAACAATCCCGGCGTAGAGGGCAATTTCCCAGGCGCGATTGCGGCGGGAACGATCATCGCCGAAGCGATAGCGATATTCGGAGTAGCCGAGATCGAAGGTGCTGCCGCCACGGAAGTTCTGGCTCAGTCGAGCGCCATAGCTTTGACCGACATTGACCGGGCCATCGAAGCCGGAGTAGAGTAGGTTCAGGCTGATCGTCTTGACGGCGAGGCCAGTCTTCGTGAGCGACATCGAATAGGAGGTCGTGGCGGTGGCTTCATCGGAGCGCTTCCGATACCCTGAATTCAGATACAGCGAGATACCGGCGGGTAGTCGCAAATTGAGCTGCCCCCGCACACCGCTGCGCAGCTGATCGTCGAACAGACTGTCGGCAACGGTTCGATTTTCATACGACCAGTAGTTGCGGCGATTGTCGTAGCTGATACCGAGCGCAACGCTGCGGCTTGCCCGGTAACGCAAGGTGGCGTAGAAATTGGAGAGCACCACGAAGCTGTTGTCCTTGCTGCGGCGCCAGCCGCGATTGACGTCGAGTTCGGCAATATGCGATAGCGTCCAGCGCGAACTCAACATCGCCAATCCCTGCAAATAAAGCAGCTCGCGGCTGGTGGTGCCGGAATGATACTCGCCGGAGAGCGCCAAGGTCTGTTCGAAATACCCAGTCGGGCGGTTACCGTGGGCAACCGTCACATAGCCGCCATACTTCTGCAGGCTGGTGACTTGGGTCTGATACTGCCAACGTGGACGCAGCCCGCCGAGGATGCCGACGCGCACCGATCCAGACAAGCGGTGTTCCAGGAGGGCGCCGTCAATGTAGCCTGCACCGGAGAGACGGCGCGGTAAGATCCGTCCCATCTGGAGGACCAGGGCAGCATTCTCGTTACCGTAAGTGAGCGAAAGTTCGTGGATGCGATTGCTCCAGTCTTCGGCGGGCGCCGACCCGGCATAGGCGCGAGTACGGTTATCGTATTCACCACGCGTGCGCATCGTCAACTGCAACGCCTTGCCGCCCAGTTGGCGCACTTGCAGATTCAGTCTCATCGTTGCCTGCGTGAAGTTGAGATTACTGGGAGACTGGTCGGACCAGGAGTAGAACTGAACCGATACGGTTCCCGCCGCTCGCGTTGTCGCCGGTGGCTTCTTGTCGGCCCCGGCCCCAGTCGGCTGAACGACCGCCGGAGAGTGGAGCGTGTCGGCCGCGACGCCGGAAGAGTCAGACGAGTTCTCGTTTTGCGGGGCGCGTTCGGATAGTAGCGCCAAGTCATTCGCCAAGATCTGCCCGCTGCGCTCAACGATGGCGCAGGAAGCGGAGGTGTTGCTGACGTAGCGAATTTCCAGTACCGCGATGACGCTGTCGCCCCGGGTAATCATCAGGCGATCACCCTTGCGCAGTCCGTCCGCTCGGCCGCCGTCGAGATAGACGTTCTCCGCCGAAAGGTACTTCACAACGAAATCACGCAGGGACGGATCGGACGGGACGCTTGTCTGGGCTGCCAGCGACAGCCCGAGCCCGAGCACCAGCGCCACGGCAGCCACCAGGCGCGCCGAGAATTTCGCAAGCAGCCGGGCTGGATGTGGGTAGAACGGCGACGGCGCGTGCATCAGTCGTTTCCGTCCGGATGGCAGTTGAGACAAGCGTTGCTGTTGTACTGATACCCCGAGACTTCGAGATGTTTGTTGTTCATGTCGGTCTGATTGTGCTCGTGGCAGAAAATACACTCGAAGACGGCATAGTTGGCGGTATTCACGTGGCAGTCGCTGCACAAGTCCCACTTGTCTTTGTGCTTTCCGGAATAGATCGGGAAGTACTGCGCGTCATGGTTCCAGTTGGCAGGCGTCCAGGCTGTGGTTGTGTGGCAAGTCTGACACTCAGTTGGGAACAGCGCCGCGGCGTGGTTCGGATTCGTCGTGCTGTTGTAAGCAGTCTGATGGCAGCTGTAACAGTTGGTCGGCGTGCCCACGTAACCGCCGGAATGACAGGCGATACACTGCAGCAACGCGTGGGCGCCAGTCAGCGGAAACGCCGTGGTGCTGTGGTCGAATGAGGCCGGTGACCAGGCCGTGGTCGTATGACACTCGGTGCAGACATGGCTGAAATTGTTCTGCACGTGATTCGGATCGGTGACGGAATTGAAATCACCGGAGTGGCAGTCGTAACACGCCGCCGGCGTACTGACGTAACCGCTGGCATGGCAGGCAATACACTGCAAGGATGTGTGTGCGCCAGTCAGCGGAAACGCCGTGGTGTTGTGATCAAATGAAGCCGGTGACCAGGCGGAAGTCGTGTGGCATTCAGTACAGAGATGGCTGAAAATGTTCTGCACGTGACTCGGATCGGTGACGGCATTGAAGTCACCGGAGTGGCAGTCGTAACACGCCGACGGTGTGCTGACATAGCCGCTGGCATGGCAGGCAATACACTGCAAGGATGTGTGTGCGCCAGTCAGCGGAAACGCCGTGGTGTTGTGATCAAATGAAGCCGGTGACCAGGCGGAAGTCGTGTGGCATTCAGTACAGAGATGGCTGAAAATGTTCTGCACGTGACTCGGATCGGTGACGGCATTGAAGTCACCGGAGTGGCAGTCGTAACACGCCGACGGTGTGCTGACATAGCCGCTGGCATGGCAGGCAATACACTGGAGGCTGGTATGCGCTCCGGTCAACGGGAATGCCGTCGTCGCGTGATTGAACGTCGATGGTTGCCAGGCCGTCGTGTTGTGACAATTCACGCAACTGTGGTCGAAATTGTTCTGTGCGTGATTCGGGTCCGTTGTGGCATTGAAATCGCCGCTGTGACACGAGTAGCAATCGCTGCTGGTATTGGTATATCCGGTAGCATGGCACGTTATACACGCCAATCCCGCATGGCCACCGGTCAGCGAAAAGCCGGTTGTTGCATGATTGAAGGTCGACGGCGACCAGGCAGTTGTATTGTGGCACTGCAGGCAGTTCTGGTCGAAATTGTTGGCGTCATGATCCGGATCGTTTGCTGAGGCAAAATCATCCTGATGACAGCCAATGCAGGTCGCTGCGGTTCCGGAATATGCCAGCGCGTGGCAGGACTGGCAATCCAGCGGGACATGCGCGCCGGTCAGCGAATAGCCGGTGCTCGCGTGATCCCAATTGGCGGGGTTCCAGGTCGTTGTCGTATGGCAGGTCTGGCATTCAGTGTCGAATCCCGCCTGCGCATGGCGCGGATTCACCTCGGAATCGTAGGCCTGCTGGTGACAAGCAATGCACGCGGTCGCCGTGTTGACGTAACCGCTGGAGTGACAGGCAATGCACTGCAAGCTCGTGTGTGCCCCGGTTAAGGGGAATTCGGTTGTACCATGGTCGAAGCTGGACGGGGTCCAAGCCATTGTCGTGTGACAGCGCAGGCAGTCGTGATCGAAATTCTGCAAGGCGTGATTCGGCTCGGTAACGGTGTTGAAATCCGTCTGATGACACGAGAAGCAGTCATTCGGGGTCGACACATAGCCGGTGGTATGACAGGAGATGCAGTTGACACTTGCATGCGCTCCGGTCAGCGGGAATGCCGTCGCTGCATGGTCAAAAGTACTTGGTGACCAAGCGCCGGTTGTGTGACAGGAAGTACAGTCATGCTCAAAGTTGTTCTCAACGTGATTGGGATCACCTGCGGCGGCAAAGTCCCCCTGATGGCACGAGTAACAGTCCGCCGGCGTGCCGGCATAGCCGGTGGCATGGCAACTAATGCACGCCAGCGACGCGTGGGCGCCGGTCAGCGCAAATTCTGTTTGATCATGATCGAATGTTGATGGCTCCCAGGCCGCAGTTGAGTGACAAGTGCCGCAGTCGTGGTCAAAATTGTTTTGGGCGTGATTGGGATCGAGCGCGGCACTGAAATCAGTCGCATGGCACGAATAACAGAGCGGCGAAGTGTCGGTGTAACCGCTTGTATGGCAGTTCATGCACGCCAGGGTTGAGTGTGCGCCGGTCAGCAGAAATCCGGTAACGGCGTGATCAAATCCGCGCGGTTCGGCGGGTGTCCAGGATTCGGTCGAATGGCACTGTTGGCACTCGTGGGGGAAGCCGTTGGTGACGTGATTGGGATCAGTTACCCCCGCGAAACTCTGGGCATGACAGGAATAGCAGTCGGACGACGTGCTCGCGTAGCCGCCGGCGTGGCAGCTGGCGCACTCGAGTCCGGCGTGTCCGCCGGTCAGCAAGAACCCGGTGTTCGCATGATCAAAATTCACCGGCAACCAGCCGCTGGTCGTATGGCACTGCGTGCAGTCGTGGCTGAAGTTGTTCGCCACGTGATTGGGGTCGCTAACTCCGGCAAAATTGTCGCCGTGGCAGGAGTAACAATCACTGGCAGTGTTGGCATAGCCGGTAGCGTGACAACCAACACAATCGAGCGATTGATGCGCGCCCGTCAAGGCAAAGTCAGTCTGGTTGTGGTCAAAGGTTGAGGGCTCCCAAGCGGTCGTCGTGTGACAACTGGTGCAATTGTGATCGAAGTTGTTGGCGTCGTGATCGGGATTGTCGGCTTCGGCGAAATCGCCGCCATGGCAGGAGAAGCAGTCGGTAGAAGTGTTGCTGTAGCCGTTGCCGTGACACTTGGCACATTCAATGCCGGCATGGCCTCCCGTCAGGGGAAAAGCCGTCAGATCGTGGTTGAACGTCGCTGGCGACCATGCGATGCTGTTGTGACAGTCGGTGCAATTGTGGTCGAAGTTGGCTTGCTCGTGATCCGGATCGGGTGCGGATTGGAAATCGCCGGCGTGGCAAGCGAAGCACTCATTGACCGTGCCGGCAAACTGCGTGGCATGACAGGCGATGCATTCGAGGCCGGCATGACCGCCCTCAAGCCGGAACTCAGGCGGATGATCGTAACGTGCTCCGCGCCAGGTGTTGGCCGCGAGACTGTGGCAGGTTTCGCAATCGAGCGAGAAGGCTGCCAACTCATGGTCGGGATTGTCGGTCGAGCGAAAATCGTCGTCGTGACAGCCGGCACATTCGGTCGGCGTGCCGGCAAAATCATCGCGCAGTTGGTTGATGTGACAGGCATTGCAGTCGGCGATCGCGTGCGCGCCGGTCAGGGTGAAGCCGAGCGCCGCGTGCTGGTCGAAGAGCTCGCGGCGACTCTCCCAGCTTTCGGACGTATGACAACTTTGACACTGATCGCCCAGCTTGCCGCGATGAATGTCGCTGTGGCAGTCGGCGCAGCGGTCCTTGGTTTCAGCGAATTTGAGATCCTTGTGGCAGGAAACGCAGGCAGTCTGTCTGTGGGCACCGATCAGTGGAAACCCGGTGTCGTCGTGATCGAAGCCGCCTTCCGACTTCAGCTCTGTCCAGGAGGCGGACGTATGGCAGACCTCGCAGGCCAGATCGATGTCGCCATGCGGGTTGCGTGAACCGCCCAGCGACAATGCCAGCATCAGGCCTAAGCCAACAATCGCGATGACGAAGATTGACAACTTCTTCACGGTTGCGTCCGGTTTTGCAGTAGTTCAGAATCGTGACAAGACTTGCACGCAGTGCTTAATGGCTTATATCGGACTACCACGATCGAATCTGTAGATTCATCTTTGTGGCAACCGCGACAGGGAACCTTAAGATGGGCACCTTCCAGTTTATATGCAGAGTCGCGGTTATGGTCGAAATTAATGTCCGACCAGTGCGTAGAAAAATGACAGCGCGCACAATCGGCTGACGGCTTGCCGCTTGTCGCTGCAAACTGCCCGCGGTGTGCATCCTGGTGACAGTCGCCGCAGGCGAAGTTAGTGAGCACAAACTTCATCGCGGCCGGATCGAATTTTTTCGGATCACTGGAGTGGCATCGGCGGCAGGGAACTGTCGCATGCTTGCCGAGCAGCGGAAACTTGGTCCGCGTGTGATCAAACGCGACCTGCCCCCAGCTCTCGACATTGTGACAGCTCTCGCAGGTGGTGGCAGTGGACAGCTGCCTCTGGCTGCCCTTGTGCGGGTCGCCGTGGCATACCTCGCAGGCGGTTGATGCAAACGCGAAGCGATAATCGGGCTTCGCGGTTTGCCCGGTCCTGACAGCATGACAGCCGTCGCAGGGCACGGCCAGGTGCGCTCCCGCGAGCGGATATTGCGATTGCTGATGCTGTTCGATTGTGAATTTGGCCGGGCGGAAGCCTTCGACACTGTGGCACTCTTCGCAGGCGCCCTGTGCGGGCCTGTCGACGAATTGCCTGTGGTGGAAATCTTCATGGCATGCGCGGCATTTGTCGAATTTCAGTCCCGCAAACGGCTGCCCCGGCTTATGGCACTTCTCACAGACCAAATCGGCGTGCTTCCCGGCCAGCGGGAATTTGGTGCGGTTGTGATCGAAATTGACCCGATCGGTTGCCCGCCAGCTTTCGGTGTTGTGGCAACCGGTGCAATTGGCGCCGAACTTGCCGGTGTGAGCGTCGCGGTGGCAGTCGGTGCAGAGCTGAAACGGAAGCCCGGTGAATTGCGTGTATGAGGAGTCGATCGGGTTAACGGCATCAGTCTTTGACCGGTGACACTTTTCGCACGGCGTGACTGTGTGCTTGCCGGTGAGCACGAACTTGGCTTTGGTATGATCGAATCCTCGCGCCGGCTTCCATCCCTCGATATTGTGGCAGCTCTGGCAGGGTTGCTGCAATTGCCCGCGGTGTTCGTCGAAATGACAGCCGGCACAGTCCTGACCCAGACCCATGTATGTCTGCTGCAGACCCCGTTTATCGGCCAGGAGCATTTCTTTTGAGACGATATTCTTGGGTTGGTGACACTTCTGACACTCGACGCCGGTGTGTTTGCCCTTCAAGTCGTAGCCGGTAAGGCTGTGCTCGAATTTCTCGCGTCCGTTTTCCCAGTAAATCAATTCGTAGTTGCGGCCCTGATGCTCGACATGACAGCGCGTGCAATCCGTGTAGCCGTTGCGCCCGTGCAGGCCGGTTTTGGCGGTCAGGCTGCTTTTGATCGTCGCATGGCAATTCAGGCAGTTGTCGCCAAGAATCTGCTGCTGCGGACCGTGACATTTGCCGCAATTACCGAGTCCTTCCAGAAACGCGTGTGACTGGTGGAGTTCACCGGGGGACAATTGCGCGAAGCCACTCTTCCAGCCGCAGATCACAGCCGATAAGGCTGCCGCAAGTACAAGTATCCGTCTCATCAGAAATTCCACCCGTATCCAGTCCATATAGCCACGCCGATGTGCACGAGCATGATGCCGTACATGATCAATGCAAACGGCTTATGGACAACGTGCCAGTAGTGAAACAGGCGTTGGATCTGCGCCAGCAATGCAATACGCCGCTGCAATTGACCTCGCTGTTCAAGAATCTGAAGCAGATGGCGCAATCGCTGACCGCTGAGCTTCCAGGCACGCAATTCGCGCTCGAGCCGCCGCCGAATCCGCGGTCGTTCCAGGAGATTATAGCGCAACACCGCCGCCACCGCCTGCCCGACCGACTTGGCCGCGTCAGCCGACCCCTGACTAAGCGCATCCAATCCCTCAATCTGCACACTGCTCAGGCCGTAATCGCGCTGTAATTGTCCGGCGTAGATCGCGCGAACCTGTTCGATGTCCTTCAACGAGAGCTCGTCGCCCTGGATGTTGCGCGGGATCTGCAAATAGAGATAGCGGCCGAAAAATCCACTCAGCGCTACCGCCACCATCGACCAGAAGCTCACCGCCACCAGTCCCTGTACCTTGAATGAAGTGTGGAGGACGATGAACAGCGGCCCGCAGATACCTAGATAGATGTGCAGATCCAACCAGCCGCGCAAGGTATACAGTTTGCCAAGCACCTTCGTGCGTTTGCGCAACGAATAGGTCAACATTAACACCATCATCCCGGCGCCAACATAGCCAAAAGCCAGCCCCCACGACGCTGCAGGGCGCAGCAGGCGGTAGTCTTCATGCCGCGGCCGCTCGCCGTAAGGCGTGGTGTAATAGTCAAATCCGCGGACCACGAGCAGCACGATGGCGATCAGGGTAACGATGTAGAGAATCCGATAGAGCCACTTAATCATGAACGGTACCACCGCCTCCAGTGCTTCACATCTCGGTCAGAAAGTTGGCGAAGATTGACTGCAGAGACGCCTCGGCGGCCAAAGCGCCGAAGGCGCAGCTCCAGTCGGCGCCGGCGAAATCGCCCGGAACAGTCTACGATCAACGAGTTCTCGTGTTCCCCAGTTATACCTCTTGTCGGACACATGGAGCAAAAAAATAGCTGATCTTCAGGCATTATGAACGGCCCGATCAACCGCAGCCGAAAGAACTTGCGCCCGCGGTGTTGGAATCATATACTGATATATAGACTTATTTGGACGATTTCCTCATCAAGTGCTCCCGCGGACAAGCGCCTGCGGATGCGATCTTGTCCAAGTGACCCCAGGCCAGGCGGCCAGCTGGATGATTCGACAGAACGGTGCTGCCATTTTCCCCGAACGACCGCCAGCAAGAATTCTGGAGGTATTGTTACCGATGAGGAACAGGAGAAATTGTGGATAACCGCAGCGATACTTTCGCTACGACGCGCGCGCGATCTGACCTGCCGCGACCGCTGGTGATTCAGGACAAGGTTGCCAGAATTCCTATCATCCAAGGCGGGATGGGGGTCGGTGTGTCGTTGTCGGGACTCGCGTCCGCGGTGGCCAACGCGGGCGGGATCGGCGTTATCGCCGCAGCCGGTATTGGGATGAAGGAGAGGGATTTCTACTCCGATTACCTTCAGGCGAACATCCGGGCATTGCGGCGAGAGATTCGCCGCGCAAAATCTCTGACCACCGGCATCATCGGCCTCAATATCATGGTCGCCTTCACAAATTACGGCGACTTGGTGCGAACTGCGATCGAGGAAGAAATCGATATTATTTTTTCTGGGGCCGGTTTGCCGCTCAACTTGCCGCAGTATCTGGTTCCGGATTCCCTGACGCGGCTGGTTCCGATTGTCTCTTCGGCTCGTGCTGCCGGGCTGATCTGCAAGCGCTGGTTGGGCCGTTTCGCCTATCTGCCCGATGCGTTCGTCGTTGAAGGTCCCGAAGCCGGTGGCCATCTCGGCTTTTCCGAGGAGCAAATTTTCGATCCCGAGTTTGCGCTCGCTAAACTCTTACCGCCGATCCTGGCCGAAGTCAGCAATTACGCCGAACGATGTGGAAAGGTCATTCCGGTCATAGCCGCGGGCGGGATTTTCACGGGCGCCGACATTCGCAGATTCCTGGAGCTGGGCGCCGCGGGGGTCCAAATGGGAACGCGTTTCGTGGCGACTCACGAGTGTGACGCCGATCAAGCCTTCAAGCAGAAGTATGTCGACTCAAAGCCGGAAGACATCGTCATCATTAAGAGTCCGGTCGGAATGCCAGGACGCGCGCTTCGCAATCGCTATACGGACGAGGTGAGTGCCGGCACGAAGAAACCGTTTAAGTGTCCTTATCATTGCATCATTACCTGCGATTTTAAGGAAACCCCTTACTGCATCGCCAATGCTCTGATTTGCGCGCAACGCGGCAACTTTCGAAGCGGATTTGCCTTTGCTGGGGCCAACGCTTACCGGGTGAGCGAAATTGTCTCAGTGAAGGAACTGGTCGCGACCCTGATGACCGAGTATGTCGAAGCGGCCAATAGTTCTGCCCTGACCCGCTCGGCCTAGTTCCGAGATCCGGCCTCAGTCCGATCAAGCAAGGATTAGACTGATTTGGTAATTGTCCGCCGCTGACAAAGGAGAACCGCCGATGGGGTTGCTGATCCACCGGCGGTTTGTCGGATAATGGGAAGTACCCGTTAAGGTCTTTTACACTGCAGCTCTGCTACTGCATCTTTTTTTCGAGAGTCTCGAGCTTCTTTTGTACCTCTTCGAGGCGTTTCTGCATTTCTTCCATCTTGCGCTGGAGCCGTTCCTGGTTGACCTGTGGCACGTTCCAATTGTGATAGGTGCCCTGGCCGTCCCAATTGAACAGGTCCGGCATCATCGGCATGTTGCCGCGATTGCCCCAGCCAAAGCTGTCGACCTCGTCGACTTCGAGTGAGACTCTCTGGCGACTCTTGTCGCGAACAATTGTTAGTTCCACCTGCTCGCCGCGGTCCTTGCCGCGCAATTCGGCCGATACGTCGCCGGGGGATTCAACCGCTTCGTCGTTCACCGCCACCACAACGTCGCCGACCTTGAGCCCGGCCTTCTCCGCGGGCGTATCTTTGATCACTTCCGTAATCAACGCGCCCTTGCCGTCGGAGATGCCGAAATACTCACCCAGATCGCCCGACAGGGACTGCATCGAGACGCCAATGCCGGTCGTCTTGAAATTGTCCAGAAATCGGAAGGCGTGCGGAGCCCAGTCATCGGCATCGCCGCCGTCATCCTCGCCGCCAAAGTAGCGGTAGATGCTCGGTTCGCGCCGTTCCCCAATTTCGATCGCCAGCGTCATTGTGCTGCCGCCACGGTCGATTGTCAGCGTCGCCTTATCGCCAACGCTACTGGCGCGCACCAACTCCGAGAGTTGATCGGAATCTTTAACCTCGGCATCGTTCCAGGCCAGAATAATGTCCTTGGGCTTCATTCCAGCCTTCTCGGCCGGGGAGTCCTCGGCGATGTCGTTAATCAGCACACCGTGATCGGTTTTCAGATCAAAGGCCTCTACCAGACTCGCGGTGACATCCTGCATGTACACACCGATCCACGGGCGCTGGGCCGCATGAAGTGGTGAAACGGCCAGCATCACCAGGGATAACACGACTGCGGCGATCCACAAATGCTTCCTACTGACCATTACTCGCAAATCTCCTTTCCACTGCATTTCGTATCTCTAATACTGGACGGGCGCGGCTTTTGTTCCACTTTTGTTGTTAAGGACTGTTAATGCGGTTGCAGATCGGCGTTGGAGCCTAAGGCCGCGTCGGCTCGAGGATGATCTCCGTGCTGACCCGGCAATCGGGGCGCAAAGTCGCCCGTACCGAGCAATACTTCTCTTGCGAGAGTTGAACGGCGTGCTCGACTTTGGCGCGATCAAGTTGGTTGCCCGCAATGGTATATCGAATCGTGATCGTATGGAAGTAACGCGGGTGCTCTTCAACCTGCTCGCCGGTAATGTCGATTCTGATTGCCGAATACTCCTGCCGCATCTTGTTCAGGATCGAAACGACGTCGAGGCCGGTGCAGCCGCCGATTGCGGCGAGCAGAAGATCCGTCGGTGCCGGAAACCTCCCCGACCCGCCGGCGCGGGCACGGGCATCGGTGCTGAACGACACTCCATCCATGGTGCTGATTTCGAACTGCTGCCCGCCCTTCCAGCTCATCGACAGCGAAATCATGACAGTCTCTCTTTCTGAACCCGCACGCGAACGATGCCTCGACTAATCGATATAAGCGATAGTCTCAATCTCGACCAGCACATCCATTGGCAGTTTGGCCACTTGCACGGTCGAGCGCGCCGGAAATGCGCCGCTGAAGTAGCTCGCATAGACTTCGTTCATCGCCTTGAAATCGTCCATCGATTTCAAGAATACCGTCGTTTTCAGCACGTTCTTCAATCCCGATCCGGCCGCCTCCAGGATCGCCGTGATATTCTTGAAGACTTGATGGGTCTGCGCTGTGATATCTCCCGCGATCACCTTGCCGACCGCCGGGTCGATCGGTATCTGGCCCGATGTGAAAATCAGATTCTTGCATTCACGCAGTTGGATTCCCTGAGAATAGGGTCCGATTGCTTGAGGGGCCTTATCGGTAACGACTGCCTTCTTGGACACAACACAACTCCTTCCTGTGGACGATCAATATCGCCCGCGAATATAGCGAATTGGCGCGATATTGTCACGCGGTTGCTGCAATTCGTGAGGATGAATGCTGTCGAGGGGAAGCGGTTCTATAACTTGATTTGCGGGCTATCGGGCCCCATCAAGAGCGTAAATTCGCGCAGGAAGTGCTGATCGAAGTTGTTTCTCGTGCCGTGCATCAGCTTCAGCGCCGGGTAAGTACCGATCGCCGCCTGGTAGACGCGCTCGGTTGTCAAGGCGTCAAAGACGTCTGCGATCGCGACAATGCGGCTATAGGGATGGATGTCGGCCTCGAACAGGCCATTCGGATAGCCGCTGCCGTCGAGCCGCTCGTGGTGGTGCATCACCGGATCATACGATTCATCCGGAATCAGTGCAGTCTCCAGAAGAATTTCGCTGCCCCAATTGGGGTGTTTCTTCATGATCTCAAACTCGGATCGGTTCAACGCAGTGCGTTTGGTCAGAATCCGCTCCGGGACCTTGCTTTTGCCGACATCGTGCAACAGCGCGCCGGTGCCGAGAATCGTCAGTTCCTTGCGGTCGTTGATGCCCAATTGGCGGGCCAGGGCCAGAGTAAAGGTGCTGACGTTAACCGAATGCGTATAGGTGTAGTAGTTGAAAGATGTAATCTTCATGAGGTTGAGAAATGCCTCGCGTCCTTTCAGGATGTAGTCGATCGTATTCTCGACCATGTCCTGCGACCGCTTGATGTTCTCCGAGTAGGTGGGGTTGGAGAAGACTTCCTTGATCAGTGCTTTGGAAGTGTCATAAAGAATCTCGGCCTTCTTGACCTCTTCCACCTGCGGGTCGCGCAGAATGTCCGGCAGATTGTCTTCGAGATAGCGCTGATAGGCGTGGCGTGATTCGTAGGCGATGTAGATCATCTCGACTTTGTTGTCCCGCAGTTTGGACAGGTTCTGCTCAGTAAACGGAAGCTGCTGCGAACGATACAAGACCAACTCCTTGCCGACGTAGACATAGACATCGAATTGGAGGATCTTATCGACCCGCAGCGACTCGACACGAATCGGCAGGAACGCCGGATGGTCAAAATGGGCGTGGCGCCCGATTGGTTGACGGGTTTGGAGCGTCATTATTGAGTGATATCGTCAGATTTAGGGATCGACTTGACAAGCAAAAGCCGGCAGCGGGTGATCCGCTGCCGGCTTACAGAAAGGGGAGGGCCAACAGGTAACCTACGTGAGGGGACTCGTCTTAGCTGCCGTAGCTCTTGACGAGCATCATGACCGACTGCAGGGAGGCACTGATGTTGGTCAGCGCCTTGGAATAACGCTTGAGCAGCTCGGAGTACTGCCAGCGCATGGAGAAGGCCTTTTCGGGGAAGTCAAACGTATCCAGCAAGGTTTTGCGGTAGATCTCTTCAATGTAGCGCACCACGTCGTAGGTGTATTCCGGCAGGTCGCTGTCCTCGACATTGCCCTTGGCGAGCTTGTCGCGATACGCTTCCACTTTCTCCAGGACCACTGTGCCAAAACACCAGGGGGTCATGACGACGCCGAAATTATTGGCTTCGGTGTAGAAATCGTACACCGTGCGCAGCAGCGTTTCGAGAATCTTCTTGCGGGCGCACAGGTAAGAGCGCAGCTCGGTTTCGTGCGGCTTAAGTTCGGCCTCTTTGGCCTTGATATCGCCGATATCGGCCAGAGCGCGCTGCTCGGCCCGCTCGAGGAAGCCGTAGTAATCATCGAAATAGACTTTGACGTTTTCGCTGAGGGTGTAGATGAAGTAGCCGCCTTCGTCGCACTTAACCCGCGGTTCGACGCTCTTCTCGAATCGCTGCTTGGGGAACCCGCGTTTCATGTCTGTCGCAACCATCGTTGTATCTCCTTCCCTCTCTATCGTTCGCGAGAAAAGGATAACGCAACCGCTGTGCCGATCGCGGTTGCCGCGACCTGATCGGCGCCAGATGGTTTATCAGACTGATTACCAACAAGTTAGCGACAAGGCTGAGAATCGCCGGCACTGTCGGCGTCTTGCAGCATATGCGGAGGTTTGCAGTCGTCAGGAGTCGGTATGCAATCGGCGTAATAGAAAGTCACTTGGCAAGGCAATGCGTGACCACTGCTATGCCCTCTCGATGATCGGAAATCCTGCCTGATGCCAGGCTGCGACACCCCCTTCAAGGACTTGCGCGTTCAGATAACCGCGCCCAAGGAACTCCGCCGCCAAACTGACGGCACTCTCATCAGCAACTCAGGCTCAGTAGAAGACGAGATTAGTGCGTTTATCAAGCGAGTCGAGACGGCGATTGAGCTCTTCGAGTGAAATAGCGCCGTCCAAATGCGAGAAGCGGTGGACGGCTTCCGGAAATACTGACACCAGTAGGGTATTTTCTCCGGCCAGCATGCGGCGGCGAACTTCCGCCGCGCCAACCCGCTCGGGCGATCGCTCGTTCATAAGTGCAAGGTTCAGAATTCTGTAGCCGAGAGCAACAGAGAAGTGTTAGAGATCAGGCAACCGCCTGTAGTCGGCGCCCGACCAGGATCGCCAACAGCGAGATCGCAATCGCGACATAGCCGACGTAATGATAATTCAGCAGCGCACCGGAAGCATCCTTCGCGACAATCATTCCACTAAACGCTGCGGCCACCCCAGCCGATAGTTGTTGCGCCGCCGCGTTGATCGAGAGAAAGCTGCCGCGATTCTGCGGCGATACTGCGGAGGTCACCATGGCCACTGCCGGCACCCAACGGCCATTGGACGTTACGAAGAAGACCGTCGTTATTGCCAGAGCTACGGGCAAGGCCGTTTGATGCAGGTTCGTAATCAGGAACACAGGAACCAGAGCCAGCAACGCAAAGGCCGTGAACACCTGTGCCTTGCCGACGCGATCAGCGACTCGACCGATCAGCGGCGATGTGAAGACAGTAACGAGGCCGCCGAGCAAGTAAATGTAGGCCAGATCCGTCTCACGAAACCCAACATTCGCCACCATGAACGGCGAGATGAACGGAATGATGATGAAATGCCCGAGGACCAGCATCACGGTAAACCAAAGCGCCGAAAGTTGATTGCCGTTTTTGGCTACCGAGGTCAGCACGGCGACCGGACCCGGATGTCGTCGATCGGCCGTCATGTGTTCGCGCAGTGAGGGAACCGCCATGACAATCGGCACGAAGAGTATCAAACCAAGACACCCCAGGAAAATAAACGGCGCATGCCAACTGAAGCGGGTGGCGATATAGAGCCCGAACGGCACACCGAAGACCGACGCGACCGAAAACGCGGCCATGACGATCCCCATCGCCGTGGCCCGGCGCTCTTGCGGAATCACATCGCCGACAATCGACAGGATCAAGGCTGACAGAATACCGCCAAAGGCGCCGGTAATAACGCGCGCGGACAGCAGCAGGTAGTAGTTTGGCGCCAGGGCGCAGGCAAAGGTACCGATAATGAAGCCAACGAAGACCGTGATCAGGGCACGCTTGCGGTCGAAGCGGTCAAGCAGAAACGCCGCCAAAAAACTGGCGGTGCCGGCCGAGAATGTATAGGTCGAGACCAACTCCGAGAACTGCTGGGGCGATATCGCGAACAGCCGCATCAACTGCGGCCCCAGCGGCATCATGATCATGAAATCGACAATGTGCGTGAAATTGATCGCGCCCAGCGTTATCAGCAGAAGTCGTTCGCGTCTCATAGTATTTAGCTTGAAACGCGATCGACGCTAAAAAGTTTCCAAGTACGGTCGAGATTTGTCGGCGGCTACTTCATCGGTAAGGCGATATCGAGCGCGATTTTCCACTCGCCGCGCGTGTTCTTCTTCCAAACGCGCAAGTAGCTCTGCACGGCGCCAGCGGTGAGATCGGCATCGACAGGCCAGGTCGTGACAAAACCGTAGGTGTAACCCAGATCGCCGTTCGCGGAAACGTCCGCGAAGCGGGTGTCAACCTGCATCCTGCTTTTGCCCGCGTCCGGTAGTGACTCAAGCCCTTTGCGGCCGACCAGAGGAAATCCACCGGGGCGATACAAACGGATGTTCTCGTCGCCAAAAACAGCCAAGCCCTTTGCCAGCGTGCTCTTCGAAGCGGCATCAGAAAATGTAGTCTCCGCAGCTTTCAGTCCGGTAATCAGAGAATCGTGATTCTCTGTCGGTGGTTTCGGCGGGCTCGGCAGTGTTGACAACTGAAGCGGGGTAGCTCCCAACGGGTGGGTAATCGCATCGTGATCGATGCCGAGATCGGCCAAGACTTGGTAATTGCCGCCTGCTTGGCGCTGCCAGATTGAGACAAAATGGCCGTAATAGGAGGTCGTGTCAGCGCGACTCGACCGGTACTCCCATGGTCCGGTGGAGTAGCCCAGATCCCCGGAAGACGCAATTTCGATAAACTCCGGCTGCCAGTTTAGAAAAGCGGTAGTATTGGAGCGGTCACTGTACCAGCGTTTGCCGCTGATTGGTCCCGGCCGAAAAACGACCGCTTCGTCATTCAAGAATCTGAGGAACGCGACCGTCATGCCGGAATCGACCGAGGTCGTAGCGAACAGGTGTTCGGTGGCGGCCAATTGTTCGGCGGCCGACAACGGTTTCGACGGCTCAGAACCCATGGTTACTCCCGACGCCAGCAGCGCCAATATCATTGCGGTTATGGTTGATTTCATGTTTCGCTCCATCGTGTGCAGGCCGGCTCGTTCGAGCGCCGGGTCGGCAACTTGGCGGTATCCTCACAGCCACTTACATACTCGTGGACATTGATTCCTCTAATGATACACTCGACATCCGATTCGGCAAGCACAGACTTGCAATGCGCAACTTCGTCGCCGATATTTCGTCTTCAAGAGATGATAGGGAACTTATCGTAAGCGGAGTGGCGCAGTGGAACAACATATTCGTCTATTGGGGATTCTCTTTGTGATCTGGGGGATAATCTCCCTGTGTTTCGGGCTCTTCCTGTTCGCTCTGTTCCTGGGCGGCGGGATCTTGGCCGGTAGTGACGAAGCCTTTGCCATCCTGACTATCATCGGGATTGTCGCCAGTTGCTTCTCGATCATGACCGGCATCCCGGAGTTGATCGGCGGCTGGGGACTGCTGCAAAAGCGGCAATGGGCGCGGATCGTGGTGATCATCATGGCCGTAATCAATGTCATCAGCCCGCCCTTCGGCACGGCACTCGGCATCTATGCTTTCTGGGTGTTGTTTAACCCCGAGGCCAAGGCGTATCTGCAGGCATAGCGCGGCCATTGGCGGCGTAATGCAGGCCGATTCTAGCGCCAAGTAGATCGTGATGATACATGTGTTGCCGCCGAGACTGCCGGCGGAGACAATGCTTGCGTGAGCAAGCCTGGGGTGACGACATTACCCGCTTGACAAACCCCCCCTTGATTTGTATTCATTTGATCGGATTATTGATCGGTTTGTCAAGGTTTGATCATTGATGCAGCCTGCTTTGTCCAGCCTCGAATTCTTTTCGCTGTATTCTTTGCCCATTTTTCTGAAATTGGCTCCATGGCGATACTGACGCCGCGGGCGAAACGGCTATGGGGCTATTTGCGCCCCTACTGGAAGCTGGAACTGGCGACACTTCTGGCCACAGCAGCGACCGGCGTGCTGCAGTTGGCGCTGCCGGCGGCGCTGCAATATCTCATTGATAAGGGCATTCCCGAGATGATCGCGCACAAAGGCGAGCCGGGTTACTGGCACAGCGCTGTGTGGTTCGGGGCCGTCGTAATCGGCGTCTATGCCATCGTCTTCCTCATGAGCTGGGCCCGCGATTACCTCGGCGCGCGCGTTGGCAGCAGTATCGTCGTCGATCTTCGTGCCGAGCTGTTTGAGCGACTCGAGTATTTGCCGCTGCGATTCTATCAGAAGCATCAAGTAGGGGAGATTCTGTCGCGCATGATGTCGGACGTCAGCCGCATCCAGGACGTCTTCGCGAATGTTCTGGTCAGCGCGCTGGCGAACCTGATGTTCCTGCTCGCCATCCTGAGTTATCTGCTATACACCAACTGGCTCCTGACGCTTCTGGCGCTCGCACCGATTCCCTTGACCTGGTATCTCACCCATCGCTTCGGATTGTTGATGAACAAGGTTTCGCGGCAATTCCAGGAAACCACCGCCGAGTTGTCCGCGCGGGTCCAGGAGAGCCTGGTCGGGGTCAAGACGATCAAAGCGTTTGGCCGCGAGCAGGATGAATTGGGGCGATTGGCCGGGATTCTGGATCGCTTGAGAAAAGTGATCATCCGCTACACTGTGACGCAGTCGATTTCGCGAACAGCGATTATGATCCTGAGCTTCATGGGCGTAATTGTCGTGTTGAGTATCGGTTCCTATTTCATCGTCATCGGCCAAATGACCTTGGGGCGCCTGATCGCCTTCTTCTTCTTGATGGCGTGGATGATGAATCCGCTTCAGATTCTGGCGTCCGCGCGCGTCGACATCCAGAGCATCATGGCGTCCGTCGATCGCGTTTTCGAGTATCTCGACCAGCCGATCGAGATCGTCGAGGCGCCGCAACCCGTGACGCTGGCTTCGCCGCGCGGCGAAGTCAGGTTTGACCGCGTGTCATTCGCCTATGACGGCCAGGGTTTTCGTCTGGAGAATTTCAATCTGAAGATTGCAGCCAAGGAGAAGCTGGCCATTGTCGGACCTTCGGGAGGCGGCAAGAGCACGATTATCAACCTCGTTATGCGTTTCTACGATCCGCAATCCGGGACGATCATGCTTGACGGTGTCGATCTGCGCCAACTCTCGTTTCGTTCGCTGCGCGCGTGCGTCGCCCTGGTCGATCAAGATCCCCTGCTGTTCAACACCACGATTCTGGAAAACATCGCCTATGGCAAGCCGGGAGCGACTCGTGACGAAGTCGTCGCGGCGGCCAAGGTCGCCAACGTGCACGATTTCGTCAGCGGCCTGCCTAACGGCTATGAAACCGTAGTCGGCGAACGTGGTGTCACTCTGTCCGGCGGCGAGAAACAACGCCTGTGCCTGGCGCGCGCCGTGATCCGCGATCCGGCCGTACTGATTCTCGACGAGGCCACCTCGGCGCTTGACTCGATATCGGAACATCTGATTCAGGACGCCCTCGAGAGGATTCTCGTGAACAAAACCGCCATTATCGTCGCGCACCGACTGGCAACGGTTCAGCGAGCGGATCGCATCATTACCGTGAAAAACGGTGCAATTGTCGACGAGGGCACGCACTCCGAATTGTTGACGCGCTCGTCGATCTATCGTGAATTGGCCGAGAAGCAGTTTGTTGGCTTAAGCTGACGCCGTAGGCGCTACCCGTCGGCGCGCCGCAAAATCCATACTCCGAAAAGATATCCGGCGATCCCGATGCCGCAGAGTACCGCCACCGGCGGCAGCATCTCAGCAGCACTGAAACCGCGCCAAATCGCTCCCTCCGTGGCAAGCACGCTCCATTTGACAGGGCTGAGGTTGGCGATGGCAGCCATCCAGCGCGGCATCATCATCAATGGTACCATCCCGCCGCCGATCATGGCGAAGACCAGGAACATGGCCCAGCCGGCACCGGAGACGGAGGCTTCGGTTTTGCCGAGCACGCTCATCAACATCATCAGGCCGACAAAGCAGAGCGCGGAACTGGCGATCGCCACCAGCAGTCCCAGTGGTGCGACCACTTGAACCTTGAAGATCAGTATGCCAATGATCATCAGGATCACGCAAACCGTGAAGCTGGCGAGGAAGCAAGCCAGCCCCTTGCCGGCAAGAATGTGCGCCCGTGAGATCGGTGCCAGTCGCAGACGCAAGAACGTGCCGCGCGTCCGCTCGATGACAATCGACAGCCCAAACGCCGCGGCCGTTCCGATCAGCGCCCACTGCAGCGACTGCGGGAAGGTGATTTCAAACGAGCTGCGCGGACCGGCCCGGTTTACCGAAACGTCGGTGAATTTGACGTTTACACCGCCCAGCAGACCGGCGGCGCCACGATTCGAATCTCGCGCGGAATCGGCTTTGTTGACGCTGTCGAGAGTGCCGAGGAAGACATCGAGGCTGCCGAAGAAGCGGCGATACAATCCGCGATCGGGGGTACTCAAGCCCGTCGCGGTGTCAAGCGAACTCAGGCCGCGCTGCAGGTTCTCGCGCCAACCGCGCGTATCGGACATCGCCGACTGCATCATCGTGAAGTAGGCTTGGTTGATCAGTCCGTTGAGATAGCCGGCCTCGGCCTTGCGCTTGGGGTCTATGCCAACATCAATTCCCGCTGAGTCTTCACCGAAGATCTGAAAAATACTGGCCGCGCTGGAACGAAATTCCACGAAGGCGACGATCTCCCCGCGCCGTACCAGCATAGTTGCCGAGTCGCGTGACATGGGCACGAGTTGGAGGACCTCGGCCTTCCCCAGTTGTCCGTAGAATTGCTGCGCCAGGGGCGAAGTCGTGTCGGTGATGGTGGCGATCCGCATGCTGCGGGCGCCGCCGCCGCTGCCACCAAAGATCGAGCCAAAAAAGAGTGCCATCAAGAGCGGAAACGCAATCACCCAGAACAGCCCGAGCTTGTCGCGCACCAATAACCGCAGATCTTTCAAGGCCAGTGTGAAGATCGCCCGCATCAGTCGCGTAACCTCCGGCCAGTCAGATTCAAGAAGACGCTCTCCAGGTCCGGACGCTGCACGTGCAGTGTCCGGAATGTAACGCCGCGGCTGTTTAGAGCGGCGATATCCGCGAAGGGTTGATGAGACTCAAATCGCAGTTCCAATCCCTCAAGGACCCCGGGCAGCGTGATTGCTGCGTCAGGTCGCGTTTCGAGTTCCGCGATCACAACCGCACTGCCGCCATGCTTGTCAATCAGCTGCTTCACCGTGTCGAGATCAAGAATGCGCCCTTGGTCGATGATCGCCACGCGATCGCACAGCCGCTGCGCCTCCTCCATGTAGTGCGTGGTGTAGATCACGGTCTTACCTTCGCTGCGCAGCAGCTCGATCCTTTCGAAGATCAGATTGCGCGACTGCGGATCGACGCCAACGGTCGGTTCGTCGAAGAAAAGAACCTGGGGTTCATGAACGAGCGCACAGACAAGGTTGAGGCGGCGCTTCATACCCCCGGAGTACTTGGCGACCAGGTCCTTGCGGCGGTCGGCCAGGCCGGCGAGGTCGAGCGCATAGTTGACGCGTGCTTTCAGGTGCCCACCGTGAAGGCCATAGAGGCGGCCGAAGAACGCGAGATTCTCTTCGGCAGTCAGTTCCTCGTAGATTGCCAGCGCCTGCGGGGCGTTGCCGAGCTTGCGCCGCGCCGATGGCCGCGCCGGATCAAGGGTGCCATCGTACCGGATACGCCCACTATCGGGATTCAGAGCGCCGACCATCATGTTGATTGTCGTCGATTTGCCCGCGCCGTTGGGTCCCAGCAATCCGAAGATCTCACCGGATTGAATCTCAAAGGAAACGTTTTCGACAGCAGTGAGTGCGCCGAAGCGTTTGGTTACTCCCTCCACGGAGATCATGGTTGAATAATACGCTTTTGGCTGGTGAATAGTTACGACAAAGGTTGCTGGGAATGGACTCGGGCGAATAGCCGGACCGGGATGAGTGTCAGAACTCATCCCGGTCGTTGTTGCCCGTTACTTCGAAGCCATCAGGTGTGTGCCAATGCGGTTCAACAAGCGCTCGACGCTTTGGATGACTTCCCGTGACGCCGCAAACGCTTTGTCATAGGCATCCTTGCATCGAGCCTTGTCGCCGTTTCTCAGAGCAGCCACGGCCTGGTTTCCAAACTCGTGAACACGACGGTGCGGTTCGGCGATCGCCTGGAATTCCGGCAGACTGGCAAACTCGGCAACTTCGCCTGAGTAGTACCACCGCCCGAAACGACACGAGTGGTCGTCGGTGCCCTTCCACGAGGACGGCGACAGAACGCCGTCGATGGTCTTGCGGAGGTTGTCCATATAGGCGAGGTGATCCGACTTCGCCAGTGCGACCACGGTGGTGTTTCCGCCGGTCAGCTTGAAGCGACTCACCATCTGGTTAAGCCCTTCGGCCTGCCGACTGAGTTGTTCCGCCGCTGCGGCAGCTTGCTCAACGCCGCTGGCATTCTCCTTGGTCACTTTGGCAATCGCCTCCACATTGCGGGCGATCTGCTCGCTGGCTGCCGACTGTTCGGTGCTGGCAGAGGCAATCTGCTGGATCATGTCCTGTACCCGCTGAGCGTGGCCGAGAATCTGCGTCAGGCTTTCGCCGGCCTTATCCGTCAGCTCGCGGCCGGCATCGACTTCCTTGATGCCCTGCTGCATCGACGCGACGGCGCCCTCGGTATCCTTTTGGATTCCCTTGATCATGTCGGTGATTTCGCGGGTCGCGGTGCTGGTGCGCTCGGCCAGCTTGCGCACTTCGTCGGCGACGACGGCAAAACCGCGTCCCTGATCGCCGGCGCGGGCCGCTTCGATCGCAGCATTGAGCGCCAGCAGGTTGGTCTGGTCGGCGATATCGTCAATCACGCCGATGATCTCGCCGATCTTGTCCGACGATTGCGCCAGGTCTTGAATCGTCTTGGCCGATTGCTGGACGACGCCGGCAATGCGATTCATCCCTTCGATCGAGCGGCCGACAACAGCCGAACCCTCGTGCGCGGCGCCGGCGGCCTGCTGAGCCATGTTTGAAGCTTCGCCGGCATTCTTCGAGGTTTCGACGATGGTCGCGGTCATTTCTTCCACCGCGCTCGACACCTGGCTGGTCTGGTCCGTCTGCTGTTGTGCGCCGCGCGACATCTGCTCCGATGACGAGGCGATCTCGGACGCAGCGCTCACCAATTGCATCGCATTATCAGTCAATTCCTTGATCATGGCTCTCAAATTCGTCACCATCTGCTGGAATGAATGACCCAGGACATCCTTGCCCGAGCGGGGATCCACCTCGACAGTCAAATTGTTTCGGGAGATATTCTGCGCCGCGGTGGCCATGTACTTGATATAGTCCGTCAGTTGCTCAAATGAATGTGCCAAGACACCGATTTCGTCCTTCGAGTTGATGTCCAGTCTGAAGTCGATGTCACCCTGGGCAACCTGTTCGGCGGCAGCCGCGACCTGTCTGATCGGGCGGCTGATCGAGCGGCCGAACGGATAGGTCAAGGCCAGGGATCCGATGATCATAATGAAGCCGACCAGGAACAAGACGTTACGTGCCGCGCTGATCGGTGCGGTGAATTCTTCGAGGTAGCTCCCGACGCCGATGATCCAGTCCCAATCCTTGAAGTAAGCGTAGGCCACGATCTTGTCGCGCGCCTTCGTCTCCCCCAGTTCCTTGTTGATCCACGGATAAACGATCCAGCCGATTTCGCCGGTTCCCAGTTTCGGCGCTTTGTCGATCATCTCTTTGATGAAGTCGTAGTTGTTGAGATTCGAGCCTTCTTTGGCCGGATGAATCCGCAGCGTGCCAGTCATATCGATGGCATAGATGTAACCGGTCGTACCGACTTTCTGTCCCAGGATGGCCGAACGCAGGAGTTCCGACTGTTCTTTGCTGCCGCAGAACAGCGAGCCGATCACCTGGCCGCGCGCATCGCGGATCGGTTCATAAGCGGTGACGTACCAATCGTCAACCACGACCGCCCGGCCGTAGAAGGCGCGGCCGTTGCGGAAGACCTCATCATAGACTTGTTGTGACAACTCGGTGCCGACTGCCCGTTTGCCTTCCTTGTTCTTGACGCTGGTGGCGACCCGGATGGCCCGGTCGCCCTGCCGCATGAAGATCGTGCAAAACGACCCGGTGCGCTCGGTGATCTCGTCGACGAACTTGGTGTCGCCGTTGAGTTCGCGGCCACCGGCAATCAGCCGGCCGTTTTCAAGGACGACTTGATTCTTGCTGAGCGCGTCGAAAGCCAGTCGTGCCAGGCCGAGGTCGCCGCGGACCTTGTTACTGACGTTTTGCGACTGCAACTCGCACATCGCTCGCGCCGTTGCGGTCAGATGCGCCAGATCCGATTTGGCGGCCTCGGTGAGTTGCTCCTTGCTTTGGTAGCTGGAAATAGCGACGAAAATCGCAATCACAGCGATCAACATCGCGCTGGTGATGAGCACCACCTTGCTCATGATGTTGAGTTTGATTTTCATGAACCCTCTGCCTTTCTCGGAAGATTCCCTCAGTGTACTTTCTCTTTCCGAGTCCCGTTGCTTGCACGCTGATGATTCCACGGACTCTTGGTTTATTCTGCGTCCGACCTGTGCCGGGACGCTTATCAGAAGATAGGGGCGGAAGCCGTTGCGGCCTTCGTCCCCCTTCGGGCTCAATGTCCTGCGACCGAGGCGTTAGGCTTCGGCCAGCAGCTTGTATTCTTCCCCGGTCAGAATCTTCGCCAGATCGAGATAGATCAGCAGCCGATTGTCGAGCTTGGCGACGCCGCGAATGTAATCGGAGTCGACCGAAGTGACGACGTCCGGAGTCGGCTCGATCGTGGTAGCCGGGATGCGCAGTACCTCCGATACTGAATCCACGATCATTCCCATCGTCTGGCCCTCGATGTCGACCACGACGATGCGCGTGTTCTTGTCGTGATCGGTGATCTGCAGATTGAAGCGCTTGCGCAGATCGATAATCGGAATCACCTTGCCGCGCAGATTGATGATCCCCTCGACGAAGTCGGGGGAACGCGGGACGCGCGTGATTTCCACCATCCGGTTGATCTCTTGGACCTTCAGGATGTCGACGCCGAATTCCTCGGTGCCGATATTGAAGCTCACCAGCTGCAGGATGTCGTCGGAAACCTTTCGTCCCTGCGGATTGACGTCTTTGTTGTCCATCTTCATACCTTCTCGATTCGGCGGTTATTTGCCCTGAACCTGAAACTTGGCAACCATCGTGCGCAAACCTTCGGCCTGACGGTTCAGTTGTTCGGCGGCCGAGGCCGACTGCTCGATTCCGGCCGCGTTTTCGCGGGTCACCTTGGCGATCGATTCGACATTGCGGGCGATCTGCTCGGAAGCCGCCGATTGCTGCTCGGAAGCCGAGGCGATCTGCGACACCATGTCCTGCACCCGCTGGGCGAAGTTGAGGATGGCGTTCAGGCTCTCGCCCGCCTTGTCCGCCAGTTGACGGCCTGACTGGACTTCCTGAATGCCCTGTTCCATCGACGTGACGGCGCCTTTGGTGTCCCCCTGGATCCCCTTGATCATGTCGGTAATCTCTTTGGTCGCCTTGGTCGTGCGCTCGGCCAGCTTGCGCACCTCATCGGCGACAACGGCGAAGCCGCGCCCTTGTTCGCCGGCGCGAGCCGCCTCGATGGCGGCATTGAGCGCCAGCAGGTTGGTCTGGTCGGCGATGTCATCAATCACGCCGATGATTTCGCCGATCTGGTCGGAGGATTTGGCCAAATCCTGGATGGTCTTCGCCGAATCCTGCACGACCTGCGCGATCCGGGTCATGCCGTCGATCGTCTGGGCCACGACGCGCGTGCCTTGCGTGGCCGCACCTGCCGCTTCTTTCGCCATGTTGGAAGCCTCGCCGGCGTTCTTCGACGATTCGACAATCGTCGCCGTCATTTCTTCAACCGCGGACGAGACCTGTGCGGTCTGATTGGTCTGTTCCTGCGAACCGCGCGACATCTGCTCGGACGACGACGCGATTTCGGTTGACGCCGACACCAATTGCGTGGCGTTGTCGGTCAGTTCGCGAATCATCAGCGATAAGTTATTGGTCATCGTCTTGAAGGCGGAGCCGAGCGTATCCTTGTCCGACTTGGGCTCGACCCGCACGGTCAAGTTGTTTGCGGCGATTTCCGTGGCCGCCGCCGCAAGCGCTTTCATGTAGTCGACCAACTCGCGGAAGGCGTCGGCCAGTTGGCCGAGTTCGTCCTTCTGGTTGATGTGAATATTGTGCTGGACGTCACCAACTGACACGGCGTTCGCCACTCGCGTCATCTCCGCCAACGGCTGAGCGATGTTGCGGGCAATCAAGATCGACACCACGATGCCGAGCGCCAGCGCGGCAACCACGAAGATGATCGCCAGGCTGGTGGCCGTCGTTTGTGCCGATTCCATCTCTTGGGAGAAGATCCCCGCGGAGGACAGAGTCGACTCGACGAAGCTTGCAGCCAGCGGAATTAGCTTGGCGTTCAGATTGGCGATTTGACTCTGCAGGCCACGGTAATTCTGAAACTCCTGACGGAACGTGTTCAGTGCCTGCGACAAATTGGCGCTGGCGCCGTTCGATTCCTGAATCAGGTTGTCGAGGCGGTCCAATGTCGTATTGGCGTAATTGTCATCGAGCTTGAGCAGGTAATCCTTGTACGGGACCCGCACATCCTGGAGCATCGCGTAGAACCGGCCGCCGCCGTAGCGGATGACATCGCGGGCTTGCTCCTCCGCCCGCTCCATGCGGTCAACATATTCCTTGGCCTGCAGGCGCGCTCTCACCCATTCGCGGAACAGTGCGGAGTACTCGTTCTGCACGCGAATGATCTCCTCGACCGCTGCACGCCCATCCCCGTCGGTCAGTGCCAGCAAATCCGCAGTCTGCCCATCAATCTGGGTCAGCAGCTGCTCGGCGCGGTCTGCCGTCTTCTGCTCGGCCGCGATCGTGAAATCACGACGGGCTACCGCCAGGTCCTTCACGGACAGCGCGATTTCCATCGCACCGTCAGCCTTGTTGATGCCCTGCGCGAGGCTCGAAATGCCGTTGTAACCGATCCAACCGACGATCAGCGTCAGCGCCACGACCACACCGAATCCGACGTACAGCTTCTGTCCGATCTTGATGTCTCTCCACTTCATTCCCAACTCCTTGTATCGTTGATTTTCGTCGTGACCGCTAACCCGGTGGCCACCACGCGGTATCGCCTAATCATTGTCATCACCATAATTCGAATGGGATTGATCGTCGCCGAACTGCCACAGTTCGCGCTCGCGCTCACGCTTTGGCGGTACCGGCTTGATGAATCCCGCGAGAATCTGTTTCTGCTGCGGATGCGGGCCCAACCATTCGACGTAGCCGTCTTCCAGATGGTAGACCGCCCCGATGATTTGCAGCATACCGGCGCTGACCAGGCGTCGCACTTCTGCGCTCTGCTTAAGTATATCGGAGATCGATTGTTGGACGTTAGACTTCACCGCCAGGGAAGCCTGGTCGTCGCTCCCAGCCTCTGGGGACTGAGCCTTGTCACCCGGTGCTGCTGAGACTATGTTATCCGTCAATTCCGCCAACGGGCCGTGGAATTTCTCGCCGCTTGCTGCTGCCCTGACAATGTCACAGTCGGTGTGTCCCATCACAACCAGCAGCGGTGTCGACAGTTGTCCGACGCCGTGTTCGATTGTTCCGATTTCGTTGATGCCGGCGACGTTACCGGCCACGCGGACGACGAAAAGGTCGCCCAGCCCCGCATCGAAGATGTGCTCGACCGGAACCCGAGCGTCGGAACAAGAAAGGATCGTCGCATACGGATGCTGTCCGCCGGCGACTTGCTCTAACCGCGTTTCGTGGAGATTCGGGTAAGTGCGCGCACCGGCTGCGAATCGTTTGTTACCCTCCCGCAGCATCAGTTGCGCCAGATCGCTGGTAATTCCTTCCGGATGCGGCGGCGTGACTGCCTTGGCGACGGCCGCGGCCTTGGCCGGCACCGCCTTGGACTTCGGCGGCGCATCAGCCAACTCTAGACATTGCTGCCGCGGATGGACGCCCAGCCAATGCAACTTGCCGCTGTCGACGTTGTAGATTCCGCCGATAACGCGCAAACGGCCGTCCTGCACGCGATTGTAGATTGCCGGACTCTGCGTGATGAGCGCTTCGATCGTGCGCCAGACGTTTTCTTCGATTGCGCACTTGATTAGAGTCTCTTCATCCGGCGGCATGCCGCTGAGCCGGCGCTGAGCGCGCGCCACCGCCCCGTCGAGCTGCCCGACCACTTGTGGCCAGTACCCGGACGCGGGGCTCTTCTTGACGCACGCCGATACCGCGCCACAATCGGTGTGTCCGAGTACCGCCAGCAGCGGCGTCCCGAGACGATCGACTCCGTATTCGACTGAGGCTAATTCGTCGATCCCCGCGACATTGCCGGCCACGCGGACGACGAAGGCATCCCCGATCCCCAGATCGAGTACTAATTCGACCGGCAGGCGCGAATCGGAGCAGGATAGAATTGTCACCCACGGTTGCTGTCCGGATGACGCAGCCTGCCGGATATATCGGTCTTGACGCGGAAACTGAAGCTCGTGCGCGGTAAACCGGGCGCTGCCCGCGCGCAACGTCTGTTCGGCCTGATCGGGGGTCGGACGATCGGCGGCCAAGAGCGCCGTTGCGGTCATCACCAGAGCCGTCGCGGCCGCAGCCAACCGCCCGATAGCGCCACTCCTTCTCATACTTCTGATCAGCAAAAACCCTCCTTAGCCTTGCCCATCCGCGGCCCCGCGCGATTGTTAGCTTCCCTTAGAAGGCTACCTGCAAGTTCACCAACGCCTCGTTATTGCTGACAGCATTGGTTTGTTCACCGTTCAGATGGTAGTTGATCTGCAGCTTGGTAAATCTCCCGTCGATGTACAGATTCGTTCCCAGTACCAGGCGGCTCAGGCGATCATTGGTCAGGTCGCGATTGTTGTCAACTTGTTCCAGTCGCGCCAGCACCTGTACTTCCGGCAGAAACCGACTGCCGGTCAAAAAGCTCTGGCCACCCCAGAGATACCAGCCGGCCTTGTCGACGCTGCCGACGTGCGAATGGAGATATTCCGCCTCGACGATGGAACGCTTCCAGGTCCAGGTAGCCGAACCGCCCCACGAGTCGAGATTCTGCTTGAGCGAATCAACGGCATTGGTCGTGCCGGTGAGAATATTCGCAGCCAGAGCCAATGACGAGCCGTACTTGAACTCAGCCCGCGACATCAGATTCTTGTCACGATTCAGATCGGATGTGTTCGCTGCGGCACCATTGTATACGCCGGCAATCAGTTTCACGGATGTGTTCTTGGCGACGGGACGCTGATATGCCCCCGAAAAGCCGGCATCACGACTCGGCCCGAGCGCTTTGGCCAACGACGGTGTCACAAACGGCATCGTCGTCGTCGAACGCAGATTGTCGGTACAGAACGGCGGCTTATATTGACCGGCCTCGAAGCTCCAGTTCTTGGTCGGCGCCACGGAAATCTTCGCATCCAGCAGGGACGGCGACTTGGCAAACTCGCCGATAAATTGATACTGCGCCCACTCGTTCAGCGAGCCCATCGCGCCCAGTTGCACGGTGCGCATCTCGAAACTGGAGCTACGAACCGTACCTTCGCGCTGATAATAAGAGCCGTGCACGGCGCCATAGAGCGCAATCTTGCCGTGGCTGGTTGAAGCCGGATTCTTCGGGCGGGTGCCCTCAACCTTCTTCGTTTCCTCAACCACCTGCTTCAACTCCCCGACGACTTCAGACAATTGCGTCGCGACCAGCAACGCTTCGTCGGAGAAGTCCGAGCTCGGGGCGCTGACGATTTCGCCCTCGGAGTCGGCAATGGTCGGAACCTGGCGCGGCTGCGCCGCGAACTGCACCTTGATCGCCTTGAGCGAGTTTTCCAGACGCGTCAAGGCATCGAGCAGCTTGTCGTAGCTTTGGGCCGTTGCCGTTGCCGGCGCCAGCAGGATCATCGCGGCCAACAGCGCGCTGATGAGACCGATTAATGCTTTCATCTACAAACCTCCTGGATTTGCGAAACACCATCACGGCTGTTTGCCGCCGGCATTGCTGAATGGGTATCCGCGAAGGAAGGTTGGGGTTCACGAGCCGGCTTGAACCGACCGGCCGTGAAGCTTCTGCGCGATCCGCATGATTCGGCAGACAATGCGTTGAAGGTATCGACCTATCGTCGACTATGATAACAATATTCCGTCTGCTTGCGCAAGAAATGGACATTGGTCGAATGCGACCGACGACAGATGGGACCGGAGTAATCTCTCAGTGAAACACGTTGACGTGATTGGAACGGGGCGCTTCAGAATGAAATCGCAGGTGCGGCGGGTCTCCGTCTTGACATCTCGAAGATGCGACTTAAGCTGCGACTAGAAGATGCGGAGTTTCAAATAGCGGCCCGGATTGAGCCGGAAGTCTTCCAGCAGCGCCTCGGCGCGATCGAGGGTGCGACTGAGGTTATAATAGAGGGTATCGTTGGTCAACATTTGACCGAGCGCACCTTCACCCGAATTGATGCGCGTGGTGATCTTGCGCCAGTCGGCGACGATGGTCTTGAGGTCATTGTACGGCTCAGGATCATGCAAGAGCTGCGCCAGCGTTCCGTCTCCGTGTGACAGGGAGTCAAGCAGGACATTCGTATTGCTCATCAGGCTGCGCATTTCCACGTAGAGCGTCGAATCGGTAATGAATTTGGCAAACGAACCGGTGCCCGATTCGAGTTGCTGGGTCAAACGTTCGGTCAGAATGAGCAGTTTGTCGAGGTCGAAGTACACATTGGGATCGTTGACAAATAGCCCGAGCGAGCCGGTGCCGTTGTTGATCTTTTCGATGATCTCCTTGGCATGGCGAGACGCCTCGCGAATATTCTCCACTGCCTGTCCGCCCTCGGCAATGATCGCTTCGATCGACGAGGATCGGCCGGGGAGCAGATAGTCATCCTCATTGAGTACGCGGGCCGTATCGGAGCCGGACGAGATCTCAATCGTCTTATCGCCGAGCAACCCCATCGTGCCAATCAGGGCGCGCGAATCGGAGCGGATGAACCGCTGCACCGCCCTATCGATGCTTAGTTTCACCTCGAGTTTGCCCGGATCGGTCTCGGAGAAGTTGATCTCCTTGACGGTGCCGACGCGCAGTCCCGACAGTCGCACCGGTGAGCCCGGCAGCAGGCCGATGACGTCGTTGTACTTCAGCCGCAATTGGTACTTGGATTTCCAGACGCCTTCCTGATCGCCAATGGTAAACACGGCGACCACCAAGAACAGAGAGGCAAGAATGATGGTCAGTCCCACCTTGACTTCGCGCGTCATTAGTGATACTCCTGTGCCGCGGCGAGATACTCGACGATAAACGGATCAGTCGAAGCTTTGAACTCCGCCGGCGTGCCGTCGAACGCTGCGATTCCATCGCGAATCAGGGCAAAGCGGTCGCCGACATAAAAGGCCGAAATCAGATCGTGCGTGACCACGATCGAGGTCACATCGAGAGTCTCCTGGGTGTTGCGGATCAGCTCGTTGATGGCCTTGGCGGTCATCGGGTCAAGTCCGGTGGTCGGCTCGTCATACAACAAGTAGCGCGGCCGAAACGCCAGCGCGCGCGCCAGCGCCACCCGCTTCTTCATGCCGCCGGACAAGTCCGAAGGCATCTTGTTTTGCACGCCGGACAACTGCACGAACGAGAGGACTTCTTCCACCCGTTCATCAATCTCCCGTTCGGTCATCGCCGAGTGTTCGCGCAGCATGTAGGCGACGTTTTCCTTGACGTTAACCGAGTCAAACAGCGCCGCGGATTGAAACAGCATACCCATCTTCTTACGCACTGGTACCATCGCTTCTTCCGAAAATCCAGTCGTGTCCTGATCGTCGATGACGATCGTTCCGCTGTCGGCTGAAATCAGACGCAGGATCAGTTTGAGCAGCACGCTCTTGCCGCACCCCGACTTGCCGAGAATCACGACGGTCTGGCCCTCGCCGATCGCCAGATTGACACCCTTGAGAACTTCCAGGCTGCCAAAGCGCTTGTGAATGTTCTTTAGCCTAATCAATCGCGCGTCCTATCCGGTCTCGAAGATTAAGAAGAAAATCTTAACCAGGAGGAAGTCAAACAGAAAGATCAGAATGGAGGACGTGACGACCGACATGGTCGTCGATTTGCCGACACCCTCCGTGCCGCCGGTGGTCGACAAGCCCAGATGGCAACCGACGATAGCGATAATGAAGCCAAAAACCACCGGTTTCACCATCCCGGTGAAAACATCCTGAAGTGACAATGCCTGAATGGTGGTGGACTTGTAGAAGCTGAAGTCCAGGCCCAACGAATAGAGCGAAATCAGCATGCCGCCGATGATGCCGATGAGATCTCCAAAGACGGTCAGGATCGGCAACATTACCAGCAGTGCGATCAGGCGGGTGGTTACCAGCTTCTTGACCGGATTCGTCGCCATCGCGCGCATGGCATCAATCTGTTCGGTCACCTGCATCGAGCCCAGTTCGGCCGCAATCCCGGCGCCGACGCGGCCTGCTACCACCAGGGCAGTCAGCACCGGCCCCAGTTCGCGCACCAGCGACAGTGCCACCACGACGCCGATGTAAACCTTGGCGCCAAACCGCGCAATTTGATAGCCGGTCTGTAAGGCCAGCACCATGCCGGTGAAAAAGCAGGTCAGCAGCACGATCGACAGCGAACGCACGCCGATTTGGTACATCTGCTCGATAATCGTCTTCGGATAAAACGGCGGCCGGAACATGTAGCCCACGGCATCAACGGCCAGCTTGAATATCGCAAAGCAATGGACGGCGGCTTTTTCGACCAAGCCGCCCTGGCGCACGTCAATTTTGCGCATTCGACCTCGCCGTTCCCAGCCGCTCTTCCAGTCGCTTCAGCAGCCTCTCCTCGAGAATCCCGAATGATGTACAATGCACGTGCTTGTTGTTGGCCGTTATTGTCAGCAGAGTCGCGAACTCGATCTTGACGCGGGCTGTGCCGCCGTCGGTGACGGTGAATATCATCCGGCCCCGCCGGATCCCCGGGTATTCGGCGCCGAAGAAGTTCCGGCCGCAATCGCAATATTCGGGCAGCACTTCGAAGCTGTCGGTAACAATCGTTGCTCCGCCGGTTGAGCGCGCCGACACCGGTATCCTCTCTTCGGCGAGAATGGTCTTGAGCGCTCCGACAACCTCGGCGGCGGATATGTGTGGATATATGGCCAAAATCGGCGCGCGCTCCGTCGGTCTGCGCACGGTGCACGCGGATGCGAGAAGAATCAGCAGGGAAGCCATGATCCAGCGCATGGCCATAAACTTAACGAATCGTGGCAGTCAGCCCAATGGAAATGTTTGGCGGCCGGCCCGAGTGCGGATCAAGCCGATTTTTTCCGCCAACTCCGCAGGACTTCGACGATCGCCGGCAGGGCCGAAATGAGAATGATCACGACGATCACCAATCCGAAGTTGTTTTTCACGAAAGGCAGATTACCGAAGAAATAGCCCGAATACAGGAACAAGCCGACCCAGAAAATGGCGCCGATGATCGTGTACGGAACATACTTGGCGCGGTTCATGGCGGCGACTCCGGCCACGAACGGCGCAAACGTGCGGATAATCGGGAGGAATCGCCCGATAATCACCGTACGCCCGCCGTACTTGGCATAGAACGACTGGGTCTTCTCAAGGTACTGCTTCTTCAAGAATCGATGGTTGCCGGAAAATGCCCGCGGCCCAATGAAGCGGCCGAAAGTGTAGTTCGTGTTGTCGCCGAGCACGCTGGCGCTGGCCAAAATCACGAAGGCCAAATGGGGATTGAGCGCGCCGGTCGCGGCCAGAGCACCGGTCGCAAACAGCAAGGAGTCGCCGGGTAGAAACGGCGCTACCACGAGTCCGGTTTCGCAGAAAATCACCGTGAAGAGGATCAGATAGACCCACAGACCATACTGGGCGATCAGTTCCGCCAGGTGCCGGTCAAGGTGCAGCACCCAGTCAAAAATCGTCTGCAGGATTTCCATGCTCGCTCACTACCGCCTCAGCTCCGGCCAACAAAAAAATGCACCATGTAGGACTCGAACCTACGGCCCGCTGATTAAGAGTCAGCTGCTCTACCAACTGAGCTAATGGTGCATTCAAACGGCTATGTCAAATTCCATGAGGGTGGATGGGATCGAACCATCGGCCCTGTGCTTAAAAGGCACATGCTCTACCACTGAGCTACACCCCCAGATTCGGACAGACAAGATATGAATCGCGGGGCGCTTGTCAACCGATGAGACGGCTTTTTTCGCCCGCCGGCCGCTGTGAAATCCGCTGCACCGACTGCCCGCCGTTGCGTATCATCTGCTACAGAACGCGTAAGCAGGAATTCCTTTCTCGAAATTCGGTAGACCGAATTCGTCTCGACGGCTTTATTAGGCTCATGAACCGGCTCAAGTATCAGCAGATGGTCGATGCGATGATGCACAAAGACGGCCGCTTCGATGGCGCTTTCTATGTCGGTGTCCACTCGACCGGCATCTACTGTTTGCCGTCGTGCAAGGCGAAGAAGCCGCTGCTGAAGAACGTGTCGTTTTATTCCACCCGTGAGGAAGCGATCGCCGCCGGATTACGCGCCTGCAAGCGTTGCCGCGCCGAGCGCTTTCCCGACACGCTTCCGCCCTGGCTCCATCAGGTACTTGAGCACATGCGCCACCACCGGCAAGTACGGTTGGACGAGTTAGCGCTAATTCGTCTCTCCGGTGTAGACATTTCGACCATTCGCCGCTATTTCAAGCAGCATCTGCAGACCACGCCGCTGGCGTTTCACCGCCGTACGCGTCTCAATTTCGCGCGCGAGTTGATCGAGCATGGTCACAGTTATCTGGATGCCGCTTTCGCCTGCGGCTATGAATCCGCCTCCGGTTTCCGCGAGGCGTTCGCAAAACAATTCGGCAAACCACCGGGAGCGTTCTATGTCAGCAACTAATATCATCTACCGCGATCTTCCCAGTCCGCTGGGGATGATGCTCGCCGGCACGACCGGTGACGGGCTCTGCTTCCTCGAATGGCACGACCGCGGCGGTATCGAGCGCATTCTCGATCGCGTCGCCAAGCGCTTTCGCCGTGGCACCCAGCCCGGCGACCATCCGCATCTTGATAATCTGGAAAAAGAGCTGGCCCGCTATTTCGAAGGCAGACTCACCACTTTCACTGTGCCGATCGATGTTAGCGGTACCCCGTTTGAGATGCAGGTCTGGAAAGAACTGCAGCGAATTCCCTACGGTAAGACGCGCTCCTACGGTGAGATGGCTGAACGTCTCGGCCGTTCCGGCGCCCAGCGCGCTGTCGGCCGCGCCAACGGCGCCAATTTCCTGAGCATCGTGATCCCCTGCCACCGCGTGATCGATGCCGCCGGCAAGCTCCATGGCTACGGCGGTGGGCTCTGGCGGAAAAAGTACTTGCTCGAACTGGAGGCGGGTGTTGCACCCGCCCAATTGCAGCTGCAGATCAAGGCTGATGGCAAATAGTTGCCGCCGCTACGGGCAAAACTGACACGGCGCCGGCCCGCCCTTGAAGATGTAGTTGACCATGTAGACGATATCGGAAATCGTGACATGCCCATTGCAGTCAACATCTCCGATGTCGAGCGGCATGGGTGCCGGTCCGCCTGCGAAAATGTAATTAATCAAGTAGACCGCATCGGAGATGTTGACGATGCCGTTGGCGTCAGCATCCCCGCAACTCGAACTACCGCCGGAAAGCATGCTCTTAAGCGTAGAAATCAACCCGGCAAATGGGGTGTCGCCGTTACTGGACAGCAAGAAAGCGACAGGAATCGTGATCTCCCCGTTAGTCGGCAGACTGAGCTTACCAAACGACAACAACGCCGACACGTCGATGGCGAATTCATTGCCACTGTTGCCGGCAGCCAGCTCGCGGTACGCCGTGCGGTCTGGCAAGCTCGAAGTCGGGTAGATGAGGTTGGCGTTGGAGATTACGCGCAGACGTGGGGTCAGCGCTGACGAGGCGAGACTGGCCAGTGCCACGACTCGATTCTCATCGAGTGTGGAGGCAACTTCAATGGCGTTGGGCGTCGCGTCCGCAACGCCGTTGTTGACCGTGTAGTCGTCAACATCGAAGTCGGCGAAAATACCGACCGCTACGGTCAACGCGGTATCACAGATATTCCGCAACTTGTAGATTGCCACCACCTGCGCACAACTGTCCACGCCCTGCGAATTCCAACCGTAGTAGTAGGTGACATCGCCGTAAATTCGCCCGTCATTGGTCGCAAACCGAAGTTTCTGGAGCGTTCGCCCGAGTGCATCGGAACTATCGGCAAAACCGTCAACGACGGCGAAATCGGCCTGGTTGTAGTTGTCCTGATAGACCACCGTGTCACTCCCGTCGACGGTGCCAACCAGAAGGCTGGCATCATACACGACATTGCCGAGGAGGTCGTTGTACAACGCCTGCAGCGCCTGATCACCGAATCCGGGTGTGTTCGGTACTGTGAACGTCAGGCAGTTACTGCCGAAGCTGTTGCTGCTAACGCTCGGCTGCGAATAGACGACATTTATCGCCACGGGAATGTACTTCTCCGGCATCTCGGCGTCGTCAGTAATGAAGCGGACTTCATCGAGCATTTGCCCGACATCGCAGGCGCCGGAGGCGCCGCTGGCGTCATAGCTGATGACATAATCCTGAAAGGTACCGGCGGGAAGTGTCACCGGTGCGGTGCCGGATATGTCGAGCCGACCCGCCATCGCCGTGACGGAGTAGATCGTCGTCGGATTCGCGCCGATATTCGTCACGCGAATCGTCGTATCGACGATCGTCCCCGGGACGGCCAGCAGCGGCGAAATCTGACGAGGGCGGTAGGCCAGACTGCCGGCGATCACGTCCAGTTCCAGTCGCGTTGTTTCCAACACCAACCGGAATTTGTCGATCTGCTGCGGCGTGAACAGATCAAGGCACGCCTTATACGAGTACGACATCATGTTGTTAACTTGCGGGCTGTATGGCGTCGCATCGCACCCTCCGGGTGGGGCGGCGTAATTGTCGTAGATACAATCAGGCGCAGGGGAGACGTGCTGGTAGAGGTCTGGATCGGCCGGCGTGTCACAGAGCAGATCGCCGGCAACGCTGCAGTTGCTGCCACTCGGACACTCGCTGCCGAAGGCGGTCTCGTGCGTGTGATAGAGATCGAAGTAATGCCCGATTTCGTGCACGATTGTCGAATTGAACGGCTGTGCCGACCCGCCACACAAGTTGTTCATGATAATCCCCTGGGTCCCGCTGCCGGGAAACGCGGAGATTCCGCAGTAAGGGAACCCCGATTCGTCGGGCACCCAGTAGATGTTGATGGCTTCGGGCTCGACATTGGATCTTTTGAGGGAGTCCCATTGCGCGTCGTTAGTGCAGTCGTAGAAGAAGAAATCGGAATTGATGAAGTCGATGCTCTTATACTCGTAGATTTCGACATTAACCTGGCTGAAGAGCACGTTGGCTGAGGTAATGACCATCGGCATTTCCGCTGGGTCGAAACCTCCGGTTCCGTCATCGTGCCGGACGATGTGCATCTGCACCGGAATGCGATAATGAGTGGTCGATCGCCCGCGGTTCATCTGAAGCAGTTTCAAATGCCGCTGATATGCAGCTTCAGCCTGGGCCGGAGTTAGTGCCGACCCGCAGAATCCGGTTGGTTCAGACTGCGCCCGTACACTCGAGGTCGACTTTGCAGTCGGCGAGATTCCCAATGCCGAACCAAGTAGCCATAGCGCGCAAAGCGCCCAGCGCGAAGCAAACATCGAAACCATCCTTCCTATATTGACATTGCTGCCGGAGGAGACTCGTCCAAGGTTATGACAATTGATGAGTTACGTGGTATTATAGCTCCTTTTGCCCATATCGTCAAGCACCAATCCGAAGGCCGCAACTTCGGTAGGGCTACTTGAAATCCAGCAGGTCGCGCGCCGATTGCAACGCCAGCTCGACCGCCCACTTAGTTATGATGATCGACGAGATGATTCCGCTCAGGGCATCGAGTGAATAGATGTTCCAGATCAGTCCGGCGGACAGCGCGATGATCGCGGTCAGGCTCGTCAGGGCATCCGCGATTACATGCAGATAGGCCGCTCGAATATTGTGATCGGAGTGTTCCTTGGGATGATGCAGGACCAGGGCGGAAATGAAGTTCACCGCCAGCCCGATTACCGCAACGACAATCGCTTCACCGAACTTGATTGGTTGCGGATGGATGAAGCGCGCCACTGATTCAATCGCCATCCAGACGGCGATTACCTGGAGGAACAACGCGCTCGTGTATCCCGCCAGCGCCAGGATCTTGTCGGTGCCGGATCGAAAGCGCGGATTATCATGGTTGCGCCGCGCCAGCGCGTAGGCGATCCAGCTCAGCCCGATTGCCAGCACGTGAGAGGACATGTGCCAGCCATCGGCCAGCAGCGCCATGGAATTCGTGTAGTAGCCGAATCCGATCTCCACCAACATCGTGACACCGGTCAAGTAGACTACCCAGCGGGTGCGGCGCTCGTGACGCGCCTGGTGGGCATGCGAATGCCCGGGATGCTGATGATCGTGAGTATGTTCGTGAGAATGTCGGTCGCTCATGTCAAATCAAGCCGTCGCAGGCAATCCCCTCATCGGTAAATGAGCTACGCGCATGTACGGGCGGCTTCGGATGAACGCGGGCAATCGGCTGTCAGCAGGATTAGCAGTCGTAGTACAACTCAAACTCGCCGACCGTCGGTTGCCGTCCGATATTTCCGAAGTCCTCGCTCTTGACCTTGATCCAGTTTTCGATCAGATCTTCCGAGAACACGCCGCCTTCCAGCAGGTAATAGTGGTCCTTTTCCAGTCCCTTGATTGCCCGATCGAGTGACGTCGGTAGCTGATGAATCTTACCCAGTTCGCCTTTCGACAAATCGTCAAGGTTCTTATCGAGTGGCGCACCCGGATCGATCTTATTCTTGATTCCGTCCATGCCCGCCATCACCATTGCCGCAAAGCCAAGGTACGGGTTCATGGTTGCATCGGGAGGACGGAACTCAAAGCGCATCGTCTTGGGATTGCGTTGATAGCCGGGGATGCGGATGCAGGCCGTGCGGTTGCCCATCGAGTAAGTTCCTGCAATCGGCGCTTCGAATCCGGGGACCAGCCGTTTGAAGGAGTTGGTGGATGGATTGGTAAATGCCAACAGAGAATCTACATGCTTCAAGATGCCGCCAATATAGTGAATCCCCTCCTTCGACAGGATAGCTCGTCCGCTCTTGTCATAGAACAGTGAGTGGCCGCCGGCAGCCAGGTATTGATGCACGTGCATTCCCGATCCAGGCTCGTTAAAAAGCGGCTTCGGCATGAACGTCGCCGACTTGTTCATCCGGAAACAATGATTCTTGACGATGTACTTCACCAGCATCGACTGGTCAGCCATCTTCAATAGCGGCTGAAATGCGGTCTCGATCTCATGCTGCCCACGTCCGCCAACCTCGTGGTGATGGTATTTCAATCCGATGCCGACCGACTTGAGCAGCGACGATATCTCCGATCTGAGATTGAAAGTACGATCCAGTGGGGGCGCAATATGATAGCCCCGTTTCCAACCAATCTTGTATCCAAGATTGTCTTCCGTTTCGTCATCGATCGTGTCGGCCTCGGCCGACTTGACTACATAGTAGGCCGTCCCGGGTTCTTGGCGATAGTCGGCTTTGTCAAATACGTAGTACTCAAATTCCGGTCCGATAATCGCCTCGGCGCCCTTGATCACTGACGCAACATAGCGTTCCGCCGCTGCGGCCACCCGCCGTGGACAACGCGAATACGGTGTGACGGTCCGGCCGCTTTCCATGAAATTGCCCAGGAACGACAAAGTCGGCCGCTCGAAAAACGGGTCAACAAACCGCGTTTCCGGATCGGGCAGCACGATCATGTCGCCGCGCTCGATTGAGGTGAAACCCCGCATCGAACTGCCATCAACCCCGATTCCGTGTTCGAAGAATTCTCTATCCAGAGACTCTACCGGCAGTGTGACATGGTGCCACAGGCCGGAAAGATCACAAAACTTCACATCGATGTACTCAATCTCAGCGGCTTTGATGAGTTTCTTGATATCTTCCAGCTTCATGCGCGACCTCCTCGTCGCTTGTGACAATTTTCACATAAACTAATCAATTGGTTGCGGATTGGCAAGTTAATTCAGATAAGATCGGTATGCGATCGAACACGGCTAACGAAGGCTTGGTTTCCAGCCATAGCGGGCAAGGTCGATGACATCATCGCGATTGAACCGCACCCCCTCTTTCTTCAAAAGCGACTTCTGAAGCTCGTAGCCCCCGTGACGCGGCAACGATATCCGCCCCTGCTTGTTGATCACCCGATACCACGGGAGGCCGCGCTTCTCGCTCTGGGTGTGAAGAATCCTGACCACCTGCCGGGCTGCCCGCGGATCGCCCGCCAGTCCAGCGATTTGCCCGTAGGATGCCACCTTACCGCGTGGAATGCGCCGAATGATATCAATTACGCATTGGTGAAATGGGCTTAACTTCGAGGTATCGAGATTTTGCGTTCGCTTCTTCATAGTTCCGGCACTTATAATTGTCTCCAGTATGAGAAATGACATCTGCTATGCAATCGCTTTGTTAAGCACCATCTGTCTCGCACTTGCCTGCAATACTTCGCAGAAAAGTGAACCGAAAATGTCGCCAAAGGTGACGGCAGATACGACCAGCTATCGACTCCTGATCGGCAAGCAGTTTCCCGACATCGAGCTGCTCGACCTTGACGGCAACTCCCTGCTGACCAGCCGGATATTTGCGCAGGGCCGGGTAATCTTGTTCCTGGAGCCGACTTGCAGCTACTGCGCCAAGATGATTGACCGCTGGCGCGACCAATTCGAGAAGAAGCTCATGACTCCGGAGGAGGTCGTGGCCATCGTGCCCGCAAGCGTGGAGACCGCTCGGGCGTACAAGCGCCTGCAGTCACTCCCGTTTGCCGTTTTCGTAGATACAGGATTCGTCTTCATGAATCGCTTCCAGGTTACCGACTTTCCACTGCAACTGGTGGTCGGCAAGTCGGGCACCATCCACGACTACAACTTCCAGGTCGATCGCCAGATCTTTGCCGATCAAATCCGCCGGCAATTCAAGAAATAGTCCAAGCTACAAAAGTCGAGGCCCGGCAGGGGATGCCGGGCCTCTCAGGCAGAAAGCGCATCAGGTGTGTGAAACACCTACAGGGGAGGTTCGTAATCGAGCGTCAAGCGTGCAGCAACTTGAAAACCGTATCCGACGTCAGTTGCCCCTGCGCCTGTGCTGCCATTCCGACGTTCAGTTGCACGATTGAACGCAGATATTTTGCCTGCTCACTGGCATAGTCAGTATCACGAATCGTCGACTCCGCGGCGGTGAGGTTTTGCGACGCCACCTCCAGCGAACGCATGGTCGACTCATATTCATTCTTGGTCTTGGCACCGACATCCAGCCGCAAGTCCGAAACCGAGCGCAGCACCCGGTCGACCTCGCTCAGCGCCTCCCGCGCCTGGTCCGGCGTCGAGACATCGAGGTCCGGCATCATCGGCACGGCGACAACGGCACCGTCCGAGCCATCAAGCAACTTCTGGTTGCCGTAGCCGGTCTCGGCGCGCTGCCGGTTGAATGTCGCGACCGTCTCGGTCATCTGCTGTTGCAGGACTTTTCCGTTTTCAGGAGTGTTGGTTGCCTCGTCACTGGCTGTCTGCACAATCTGCCGCATCTCGCGGACGATATCTGTCAGTTCCCCAAGAGCGGCATCGGCAGCGGCATTGCGATTGAGATGCGTTTCCAAACCCTTGATCTTTTCCGTGAGCGATCCGATCTGCGCACGCATTTGTTCAGAAATCACCAATTCGGCCGGACCGTCCGCTGCCGTGTTGATGCGCTCGCCGGAAGACAGCTTCTGCATGGTCTTGGTCAGGCTGCGCTGGATCAACGATAGGTTGCGCACGGTGTTCATGCCGGCATAACTACCCTGTATGGTGATCATGCGGATCCTCCTTGCGTCGTCCGTGTCGGTGATTAGGGATGCAACAAGGTTGCCGAAGCGCCCCGACGATCGATCGCTTCCAGAATCCTCTCGCCCTCAACGGATTGACCTGTTTACGTCGCTTGACTCCCCTTCTCGGTACCGTCAGTTTCACTCAGAAACTAAGGCGGACACGCCACACTCGGCTGTTGACTTCCCATACACCGTCCGGTGTCGTGTGTGGAATCTGATCGTGCTGGTGGGATTGTTGCCATCAGTATGGGTGACAGGCAAGACATCGCCGCAGTCGACTATTTCCAACCCGCTCGCCCCTAATCGTTTACCTCGCTCATGCGTTTGGTACCGCTTTTGCATGATGTGAAACGGGGGAGAAGGAATGCGTTGCCACAGGTGTAGGCGAATATGATTAAGGTCAATGTCACAAACACTTATCGTGTCGAGGTCACACCGCCGCGGGCGAAGGAAAAGCATTCTCGCGAGGATGAACCACAATTCGGCAAAGTCGGCGCGATGGTGCAGCGCAAACTGGAAAAGGCAAGCGAGGAGGCGAAACTTGCCAAGCTCCGCCATAAGTCGGACAAGCGCTCATCGGAGGCCAAAGAGCGGCGCTCGATGGTCACAACGATTCCCGCCGATGCCAATGAGTTTGCCCCCTCTTATGCGGTGAACGCCAAAGCCGCCGAAGCCAAGCTGCGGCCAATTGAGAAGAAGCAGTCTCCACAAGCGCACGACACCGAAAAACAGTCCGACGTCGCGGCCAGGTCGGGCGAAGACGAACCCATACTGCAGCAAAAAGAAACACGCCGCGCTCCGGACGATCAGTCGAAACGAGCGAGCGAGCGCAAGTCAGTGCCGCCGGAAGAACAGCAGCTTGAGGGCGAGGAGGACGAGTCAGCGGGGAAGATCGATCTGGCACAGCGACAACAGGCGTCACGAAGTGTGCTGGAGGCATTTCTCGAGAAGATGCTCAAGCAGTCGCAGTCCGAACGGGCGGAGGCAGAGTTGATGATCGCGCATCAGGTTGAGATGCAAAGCGTCGACACCGAAGAAGTCAATGCGGAGCAGGCCGACGAGCAGGCGGTTGATCGTCGGGCGGTCGAGAATTCAATATTGGCTCAGCAAGAGCGCGCGGTCGGCAGAGAACGGATGGATGACGCGATGTTCGCCGTCCACAAGAAGGTGCATCAAGTCTATCTGGAACAGCTCGACGAGCGCGTGCGGGGGAATCAGAAAGCCGCCGAAAGTCAGGATATGATGGCGCGACTGCGCCAAGCCAGTGTGAGTGAAGTGGGCGCCGAGACGGCGGTCGATCCATTCTTCGACCCTCCGCTCCGACCGGCACCGCTGGTGCTTCCGGAAGACTACGCGCGTCAATTGGCGGAGGCGCTTGCGCCGAGAGAGACAGCCACGACTGCTGACACGGTGTCGGCGCCGGGAATCGCCACCCTGCAGAAGGAAGGCGTTTTTGGCCTCTCGCCAGCCGGCCGCAACCTGACCGTCACCGACTTCATCCGTCAAAAAGAATTTGAGTATGACCTCGACCAACGGCCCTTCACCATCGATGCATTTCTGCAGGAAACCGAAACGGCCATCTTTAACACTCTCAACAACGGCAACAGTACCAGCGTAACCGGCACGTTGCTGCGTGCGGCGGAAGCGGTTAACAGCTTCCGCAACCACATCATCCGCTCTGCCGAGATGCCGGAGGAATCGCTTCAGGCTCCTGAGTCCAATGAGACCGGTCATCCGTGGCAGGACGACGAACGCTGAGACTTGGGTTTCAGTGCAGTTAAAGCGGTGAGTGTCGGGTGGACCGAATGATCCACCCGATTTCTGTTAGCGCACCACGATGAACTTGTCCGCGATCGTCTTGTCGTCAAACCGGACGTAGTACAGAAAGACACCCGGAGCCAGTTTCTCGCCGGCCGGATTGCGGACATCCCAATGGTATTCGCCGCCGAGATTGTCAAAGGCGGCGATGCGATCGCCTGAAGCTGTAAAAATCTCGAGCCGTGAGCCCGGGGGTAAGTTGCGGAACACCATTTCGCCGTCAAGATAGGAAAAGGGATTCGGCGACACGAACACGGGCGAACTCACAGTGAACTTCGCAATCTCCGAGTATCCGTTGGTGGCCAGTTTGGCGCGCCAATAGTAGATCGTCTCGTTTTCCAGGGCACGCTGCGGCGTCCAGCGGGCGGAACCGGAATAACCGACGACAATCCCGGCATCGTACAGGCCGACAAAATCACGATCCTGCGCGATTTCGAACGTGCAAGCGATCGTATCGCGGTCGCCGGTCCAGCTAATCTCAAAGGCTGGATGGGCTGACATTTCGGTAGACCCATCGACGGGATACACCAGTGTCGCCACATCGCCCGCATCGAGCGCCATGTCATAGTGCGTGAAGACTTGCGCCGGCGCCCACGCCGAATAGGCGCTGCCGTCAAACGCCCGCACAGTCCACCAGTAGCGGCGATTGTGCTGATAGCCGGCGGTGCTCTGGTAGGTCGTGTACGGCGACTGCTGGGCGATATTGGCTGAGATTTCGACTTGCGCCGTCAGAAGTGAATCGGAGCAAGTGCGAAAGATATAGTACAGTGGGTCGCCGTCGGGATCGGTGGCGTTATTTGCGACAAGTGTGATGGGATTTCCGTAAACCGGTTGCCCGGCAGTCGGCGTCAGCGGTCCCGGGACCGTCGGCGGATTATTGGCAAGCACGATGCGAAAGCCGGCGGGATCCATGTAACCCGACCAAGCCTGGCCGTCATAGGCGCGCGCCCGCCAACGGTAGTAAACACCGTCGACCAGGTTGGTTGCCAGAGTCCAGGTCGTTGTGCCGGATCCCTGCGCCAGCATCGACGAAATTTGAATCAGCGTCGTCAGCGAGGAGTCATAGAGCTCGAACTGATAAGTGATCGTATTGCCGTTGGCGTCGGTCGAATTGACGATCCGCAGCGTCGGCGTCAAGGTCGCTACCGCTCCACCGTTGGCCGGTGAACTCAATGTCGGCGTCGTCGGCGGAGTGTTGGTTAAGGACACATTGACGACGAATGACCGTGCCGACGACCAGGGCGAGCTGTAAGTCCCGTCTGAGGCGCGCACACGCCAATAATAGGTGGTGAGATTGGTCAGTGGTGAGCCAACTTGCCAGGAGGTCGTGCCGCCGGCACCCTGAGCGACATTGCTGGCTTGCGCCGGAATCGACGTAAAACTCGAGTTGAGCGAGACCTGAAACTGATAGGTGGGCGTAACGCCTTCCGGATCGGTCGTGTTATTGACGATCAAGGTCGGCTGCCGCGCGTTGACCGTGGCGCCGTTGGCCGGCGAATTCAAAGTCGGCGTTAACGGCGGTGTATTCGGGGTGGCAAAGCTCGTCGTGCTGGACCAGGCCGACCACAAGCTCCCGTTGCCGGCGCGGACGCGCCAGTAATAGGTGGTCGCCGGCGCCAGATTGACCGGCACCTGCCAACACGAGGTTCCCGGCGTATGGGGCACGGCAGAGTTCTCCTGCGCAATCCCGGCAAAACTGCTGGAAGTGGAGATCTGGAAATGGTAGCGAATCGGCTCTTCGCAGCCGGACTGCGTCGAACTGGTGACGCAGAGGGTCGGTGTGACACTGGCAGCCAGCGTGCCGTTGCCGGGGGTGGCGTTGGTCGGTCGGGTCGGCGGAGTTGGGCATTCGGTACCACCACTAGAGGACGTCGGCACAATAATCGCGCCCTCGCCACCGCGCAACGAGATCTGCGTAATCACGTCACTCAACGAACCGTCAGCCAGCAGCTTGCGATAGCTGCCGCCGAGATTCACCGTTACGGCGGTGGAAGCGTCGCCCCACTTGGACTCGAACCCGTCCCGCGCGCGGATATAGACCCGCCCGTTCGGATATTCGCGCTGCCAAACCTTGTAGGTTCCTCCGGACTGATCGGGCGAAGCGCCGGATTGCGCCAACTGGTAGTGCTGGGCCGGCCAGCCCAATTCGTAGCCCATCGCCGGAATCCAGGCGAGCGTATCAAACCCGGGATTAAGAAACGCACCATACGCGTTGCCGGACGCGGGGCGCATGAAGATCCAGGTCGAATCGCTGCGCGCCGCCAGATAAAAACAAAGATTGTTGTAGATCGCCTGCCGCAGCGACGAGATCGACCAGCCGTCATAGCTGGTGCGGGGCATCGAACACCAGAAATACGTGACCCCGCGCGCGGCGGCCAGCGAGTCACGCGAATAGAGATTTTCGAGACGGTGGACGCTCAAATTGTTGCAGTAGACTGGGTCCCAACCATATTCATAGTGAACCAGGTCGCAGCCGGAAGAATCCGGATTTTCAAGAATCGTTTTGTGATAATTGCCGAAGTTATAAGCCATTTGTTTGTGCTTCTGATCGATCGACCATTGTGCTGAAGTTCTTAGCGTGTCGCGCACTTCACGGCCGAAGACGAGCATCCATTTCCAACCCCATTCAGCATAGGCATCGGTGGTGTAAGTCAGCAGATCTGCGGGGCTTGTGCCGGTTTCGACGACCAGTCCGCCGGACACGAGTCCGCTTCCTTTCAGACTGACATGAGTGTAATTGTCAAAAAATACTCCGTCCCAGTAGCCGGTACGATTTGGCCAGTTGGAGGCGCCGCCGGAGCTGAAAATCAACGTCACCCATTCCTTATAGGCCTGCCGCAGACGTGCACTCGGGAAATTCGGCGCCAGTCGGGTCGGATAGGTGTAAGTGTTGCCCCCGCTAAAAAGCGCCGAGACATAACCATTAGGAACACGACTGACAGAATCCTTGGGCTGAATTGTCATTGAGTTCGTTCCCGGAATAAGCATTGTATCCCAGGAACTGCCATTCCAGGCGCGCAATCTTGTGTCATTGTAAAAATGCAGATAAGCTTCTTCTTGGATTCCGTCCAGTTGCACTAGGCGGTCGCGAATCCAGCCTGCCTTCTTCCCGCCGTTGAAGAGCGTGGACGAACTGCTTCGATAGCTAGGCATGTCGCTACCAGAAATGTAGTAGTAAAGGCGACTGCCAGGAGACTTCGACCGCCAATCGTCGATTGACGCCGGGCACTCAGCATAGGGCAAAACGCAGGTGAAATGACTGTAGAGCCAATCCGGATCACCCGGTTTTTCGAATTTACAGGTTCCATCAACGCCGGCGAAGGTCGCGCCTGAGCGTAGCGACTGTGTCAGAGCGACTGCGGATTCTGCTGAAATCACTAAGCTGAACACAATGCTCAAGAAGACAATGAAAAAAGACTGTAAGCGCACAGCACTGACCTCCGAATCAAGCTGGTGAAACGACACTCTGGCGTCGCGCGGGTTTGCCAAGAGAGCGGCTCGAACACTTCTCGAGTGTTCTGAAGTGACAAATTCGACTAAAGTCAACACCCCGCAATGACTTCTATCGGCCTTTAAACAATGATTCTACAATCCTTTTGGGTGTCGGTGTGACAATTCTGCCGGAAGCCTAACTTCTTACTGGACAATTATCTCGGTCAAACGGGACGGTCATGCAATGTGATTGTTAGGTCCCATCTCGCTCGTATATGGCAAAGACGCCGGAACGATGTTTCAATCGGTAGGTTTGCTCGCCGGCCAAGATGAACATATCGCCACTGGCACCGAAGAAGACACTCGTATCAGTTCGCGGATAGTCAGTCCGCAAAACAAATCGAGGCCGTGTCGAGTGAATGAACCAACCGAGTGAGTCAGCAGACGGCCAAGAATGGTCAATCTGGCTGGCATACTTGTACAGATCTAGATACATCAGGCGCTGAAAGTAGTTCCGAACATCAACAACAAGTCTTTCTCCGGATTCAAGCAATCTTCGGCACTCCTGCAGAGTCTCAGAGTACGATTTCGGTGGCATGGTTAGCGGGCTGACGGCACGCAGTTTCTCAGCGACATAATTCTCGCTTGGCCTCGCGAACGGACTTAGTGCGATCGGAAAGGCCAACAGCAGCAAAAAGCAAGACGCGACGACTCGGCGACGACTACGCAATGACAGTTTATCGATGAGACTTACTGTGCCGGGTCCCGAGAAACACACCAAAAGGGCTGCTGGTATTGTCAAGAACCGGGCAAGCGGATAGCGTGCCATAGTAAACACAAATGTTATGAAGTAATAGAGAATAGCTGCCGCAAGGAGCCACATCAGGATCGAATGTCGTTTTGTTCGAATTGTGTTCCACACTCCAACAAGTGATGATACCAGAGCCGGAGCCGGAATACTGAGTATTAGTACACCCGGAAGAAACGCGGTCTGATATAAGACTTGACCGATCAACCCCCGGCTCTGAATGTGCCTCTGAATCACCGGCACATCGAGACTATTTATGGTCATGTGAAACGGATGACCAAGTTCAATCCACTGCGCTACCACCCACATCAGTGCAAAGCTCAGACTAATTCCAGCAAATGTCAGAGCCTTGGCAATGTTACTCTTCTGTCTCGGGCCACTCTCACTATTGCGATCGCGGAACGCACTGACGAGTAAGAGCACACTCATCGTGAGGACAATTGGCCCGCTGTCATATCGCATCATTGTTGCAAGTAGAGCCAATACTGCAGCGGCGATGACGTGCTTCCATGACGACGAGCGAAGGAAGCGCAGTGTGAAGTAGATTGCAGAGAAGATGAAAACCAAATTGATCCCCTCGCTTACCGCGAGTGCAGCGGGATGAATGAACAGAGTACAGAAACAGCAGCAGATGGCGGAATAGAAAGCCGATTGATCACCAAATTCGAGGCGGACTGAATGATATAGTGGGTAAATCGTAAAGGTTGTCAGAAGAAGAGACAAAAGTCGCGGCGACAACGCTGGATCAGGCCAGAGCAGCAGCACCAAGGCGTTGAGGTAACAGTGGAGCGGCGCATACACCCACGTGACGGCATTCGGCACATAGATAAAGAAAGGATCCTCGAGCCACTCGAGTGCCATGTATGTCCGCGTATGGGGATCACCGTCGATGTAGTTGTGAGACAGCGCGAAAGCCAGTCCATTGATCAACAGGGATAGCAGGAATACTGGAAACGGCTGGCGCAACCACAATCCCTTTGCTTCTGTTGGCAGCGAATCTTCCACGTTTCCCATTATAGTCGGTGGTTCGAGCTTGCGCAAGATGTACGCTGTGACAACGGGTCCTGCTATCACTGGGATCAGTGCTCGGCAAGTAAGGTACCGGTTTCCACGAGTCTGGCACTCGGCATTGCTATCACTGCGCTAAAAGTAACACCCTAACCGCATTCGCAATTTCGCCGATTCGCCGAATTAATCAAGATGCGACCTGCGGCCCAGTATCATCCAAGCCCAAGCGCCTCCCCGTCGTTCCACAGACCCCAGAGATGCCACTGCGGCGGGGATCCGAGCGCTCGTGCCTCAGGCGCGATTTGCATTCAATGTTCTCTGACGTGCCCGGTTGAGTTATAATGCCCTCAATGACCGATTCAGCAACACAATCCTCTTGCACGACGAAACTGATCGAGGACGCCGCCTCCTTCCTCGCACTGGCACCGGAGTGGAACGCCATGGCAGCGCGGCGACCGGAGCCGGGTGCGTGGTACCGGTTCGAGTGGTTTCGCTGCTGGTGGGGAGCTTTTGGTAAGACTGCCGACCTGAAGTTGATTTGCATTAATCGTGACGGCAAGTTGACGGCGGTGGCGCCCCTGATGCTCGTGCGCATGCGCCTCAAAGGCTTCAACCTCCGCGTCCTCAAGTTCATCGAAAACGGTATCACACCACGAAGCGAATTTATCGGGGAAGCGCTCGGGGCGGACGAAGTTATGGCGGTCTGGCGTACGGCACTCGAGTTTGCACCGCATTGGGATTTCATGTTGCTCAACAACGTCGCCCATACCGGGCCGACGATACAATTGCTGCGCGACCACTTGGCCGGGAACCGCATCCGCCATGTGGAACTTGACGATCGTGTTTCGCCGTATATCCGCCTCGATAACGGCTGGGAGGGGGTTCGCGCCGGAATGGGCAAGCGCCTCAAGCGCAACCTGAGTAACGCGCGTAATCGACTGGAGCGGGCGGGGGGCTTCACCGTGGAAATGTGTGTCACCCCGGACGAAATTGCACGGGGATTGGAGCAGGCGATTGCGATCAGCCGCAAGAGCTGGAAGGGGCATCTGGGGAAAGACATGGGCGGTAATCGGCAGCGGCTGGAGTTCTACAGCCAAGTCGCGCAGGCATTCATGCACGACGGTCGCGTACGTATCTGGCTCTTGCGTCACCGCGACCAGGCGATTGCTTTCGAATATGCACTCATTGACCGTGATCACCTCCTGCTCCTGGCGATCGATTACGACCAGGATTTCGCGGAATTCTCTCCCGGCACACTTCTGCGCAGCCTGGTGCTCGAACAACTGGTCGATACTGGGTTGAGCTACTATGATTTCTCCGGGACAAACTATGACTACAAGCTGCACTGGACGCGGAACGTTCGGCCGCACAGCCAATTCTGGATCTTCCACAACGGCGCCAAGTCGCGGCTGCTCTACTTCATGAAGAGCCGCATCTTCCCCGCATTGGAAAAGCGCAAGCAGGCGCCCAAGCCGACGGCATCGGTCGACGGAGTCGTCGAGTAGACACTTTGGCGGGACCATCGACATGACAGCCAAACCAAAGTCAATGAGTTTCATCAGCCAGGTGCTGGTCTACGGGTCTGGTCTGGCCCTCAACTACGGCATCGGGTTCATTCTCCTCCCGATCTATAGCCGTCTGATGCCGACCGACCAGTACGGCACCCTGGAAATTCTCAATCGTACAATCGAGGTCGTCTCGCTGCTGCTGCTGACGCAGTACGGCATCACCTATATCCGGTTCTACCGTGACCAAACCGAGCCCGAGTACCAGAAGCGCGTTACGGGGACATCGATCTACGTCGTCGTCGGCATCGCGGCGGTCGTCGCGCTGGCGCTGGTCCTTCTGCAAAAGCCGCTGGCCGGCCTGCTGTTCGACACCGCGGCCTCGTCACACTACATCGCACTGGCCGGACTGCGCTACTTGCTCGATATGGCCTTTGTCGTTCCGTTTCTCTATTATCAGGCGACCGAGCAACCCGGCAAATACGTCGCGATCTCGGCGACACGTCTGGCTCTGACGCTCAGCCTGAACATCTTGTTCCTGACCATGATGGACGACAAAGTGGCGGCGGTGTTGTGGGCGCAGATCGTCAGCGCCGGAGTCTTTGTACTCAGCGTAGGCGTCGCGGTCTTCTGGCGCTCGGCGCGCCGGATTCATTGGCCGCTGGCGAAGGAAATTCTCAAGTTCACCTGGTCGTTTTCGATCCTCGGCCTTTTCACCTTCATCATCTTCAGCGGCGACCGTTTCGTCATCAATGAGTATTGCGGCAGCGGGGAAGTCGGTATTTACTCCGCCGGTTACCGGATCGCGCAGATTCTCAGCGTGTTGATCTTCAGCCCGGTGTTACGTGCCTGGAGCCCACGCATCGTTGATACCCTGCGCTCCCCCGAAGGTCCGCGTCAGTTGGCGCAATTGACGACGTTCACGATGGTGGCGTATGCCGCTTGCGGCGTCGTGTTCAGCGTCTATGCCCGCGAACTGGTCGGTATCATCGTGGGTCCAACCTACTTCGCCTGCTACACCATTGTGCCGATTCTGGTGCTCGGCCACGGTTTCCAAGGTTTCGGCAGTCTGGTCGATGGCGGCATCTACTACAGCAAGAAGACCTATATCAAGAATTGGCACGCGCTCACCACTGCTGCCAGCATCGCCCTCTACTTCTTGCTGATCCCGCATTTCTGCAAATTGGGCGCCGCCTGGGCGTCGACCCTGGGCTTCTTGGTCCTGGCGGTGCTGAACTGGTACCTTTCGATTCGCGTCTACCCGATGAGATTTGAACTCGGCAAGCTCGCCCGGCTGACCCTGCTCAGTATCGCCGTCTACCTGGCGGCCTACGGCATCGAATCCTATGAGGCAACTCACCTGGCGCTGTTGAGTGCCGCACTCAAGCTCTCCAGCCCGTGGCTCTACCTGTTGACCATCGGGTTGGTCAAGCTGCTGTTGTTACCGGTTTTTGCCGCCGGAGTCTTTGCCCTGCGCATTCTTGACGCGGAGGATTGGCAGCGTCTTCGACGCATGGCCGACGAACTTCTGCGCAAACGTCCGGCGAAACCGGAACCAACAACGACTTCCGACCCCGATATCGGATACTGAGTGTCCGCGATATCAGCCAGCTCTAACCCTCGCCACGCAACTCCCGATAAAAAAATGCTAAAAACTTCGCATTTGCTCTTGACACCCGTGGCTGGTAGTGCTAAATTTTTAGCAGATAAACGTCGACAATCTGCATGGGGAAGCTGGAGAACATACGGTCATGTCGAAACGATTGATTCAGGAACTGAGCCGGCGCGAGCGACAGATCATGGATGTCGTCTATCAACGGGGGGAGATTTCGGCCGCCGAGATTCAGGCGGCGATACCTGATCCGCCGGGCTATTCGGCCGTGCGGGCGCTGCTTACGCTTTTGATCAAGAAGGGACATCTGCGGCACCGCAAGGACGGCCGGCGTTACTTGTACTCTCCGGTCGTCAGCCGCGAGCGCGTCAAGCGCACGATGCTCGGACGGGTTGTTGAGACGTTTTTTGGCAACTCGGTGGAGAATGTCGTGGCCACCTTGATCGACATGTCGGCGACGCGGATGACAGAGGACGAACTGGAGCGACTGCAGCGCTTGATCAACGAGCATCGCCGGGAAGGCGGGAAGAAATGAACAGTCTTTCGACATTTCTTAGCTGGCTGACAAGTGATGCCGCCCTGTGGCCGGTAGCGGGGATTGTGGTAAAATGTGCACTCGTCTCAGCACTGACGTTAGTCGTTGCCTGGCTGATCCGGTCCGCGCTGCCGCAGATTCGCAATCTGGTTCTGCGGCTGGGACTCCTGCTGACCGTGGTGATCCCCCTGACTGCGGCGGCCGTTGCGCTCTGGCAGTATTGGCGGCCGGAGTCATCACCGATTCTTTGGCAGATCATCTTACCCCCGGTCGAAGTGCTCGACTCCGCTGCAAACGCCGGCGGGACGCCAGTGACTACGTGGGCCCACTGGCCGCTGATTCCGCTGGCGATCCTGGCCGGTGGAATTGGGTTCGCGTTGGCGCGCATCATCATTGGCATCGTGATGACGCGCCGATTGATCCGTCGGGCGCTCCGCAACGATTCGTCCGCCCTCCGGTCGGCGCTTGAACGCTGCGCCGCACAGATCGGCATTCCGCGCGGCCCGCGCGCAGCCCTGTCCTCCGAGATCGCGATTCCCTTCGCTGGCGGTCTGCGCAATTCGACAATTGTCCTGCCCGACGCGGCACGGTTGTGGCAGCCTGAGGAACTGGCGATGGTGATCAGCCATGAGTTGCTGCACCTCAAGCGTCGCGACCAGATCTGGACCTTGCTTGGGTCGATTGCCGTGGCGGTCAACTGGTATAATCCGCTCGTCTGGCTGGTGCGCCGCCGAATGTTGCTGGAGGCCGAACGCTGCTGTGACAATGGTGTGCTCGATACCGGCGTCAACGCAGCCGACTACGCCGAATTGTTGGTTTCACTGGCTCGCATTAGTGCGCCGCCGCGCGCAATCGTGGCATATGGATCCCAAATTCTGGGGGCAAAGCAATTGGAGGAACGAATCATGTCAATCTTACACGCGCGAACGCGGTCGCTTCCGAACCTGACGCCGCTGCTCCGACTGACCACCGTCGTAATCTGCCTACTGCTGTTGCCGTTGGCGGCAATCCAGTTGGTCGGCGCCGACAAACCGGCTACCACTCCGGCGACATCGACTGCGGCCGACAGTTCCGATTGGCCGTCGCCCGATACTTTCATCACCGTCACCGACCAACCGGTGAAACTGAAAGATGTGCGGCCGGTTTATCCCGATGTGGCACGCAAAGCGGGTGTGGAAGGCGACGTTTGGGTCAAAGTGCTGATCGATACATCGGGATCGGTCCTTGACGCGACGACCCTCAGAACGTCAGGAGTCAAAGAACTTGATAATTCCGCCCTCGACGCCGCCAGGCAAACACTCTGGAAACCAGCGGAACAGGACGGCAAAAAAGTTCGTTTGTGGGTCACCTACAAAGTCAGTTTTAAACTCGGCGACAAGAAGAAGCCATAAGCACGCACAAACAAACACGGTCGGGAGCATCCTCCCGACCGTGTCTCTCTTCCAACTAACAGGTTGACTGAGCTACTTCTTCTCCAACAGCAGCTTCTCAAACTCGTCAACCAATTCACCGAAAGTCTTGATGGTGTTCGCAAACGGCTCGGTCGTCGTCATGTCGACACCGGCCTTCTTGAGAATATTCACCGGATAGTCGGACGAACCGGTCTTGATGAACTCCATGTAGGCGGCGACCGCTTTCTTATCGCCCGCCAGAATCTTGCGTGACAGCATCTGCGAGGCCGCATAGCTGGTGGCATACTGATAGACGTAGTACTGGCGATAGAAGTGGCTGATGCGCAGGCCGCCGAGGTCGCGGTTCTCCGGGATAAACAAATCGGGGCCATAGTACTTCTGATAGACCTCGCGATAAATCTTGCGCAGCCCGTCTGCCGACAGCGCGCCACCCGACTCGACGATCTCGTGAATCTTCAGTTCGAACTCCGAGAACCAGATCTGCGTGTAAAACGTGCCGATAATCTGATCGATGTAGTAATTCAACAAGTACAGCTTCTCGTTCCGGTCCTTGGTCTCCGACAGCATGTACTTGATCATGATCGCCTCGTTGCACGTTGAGGCAACCTCCGCCGTGAAGAGCGAGTGTCCCGCATAGATGTACGGCTCGTGCTGATACGAGTAGTAGTTGTGCATCATATGCCCCATCTCGTGGGCGACCGTGAACACATCGCCGAGCGTGCCCGAGAAGTTGAGCAACATCACGGGATGCACCGAATAGGTGCCCCAGGTATAGGCGCCGCTGCCCTTGGCCTGCGTCTCGTAGACGTCGATCCAGCGCGAATCGAGTGCCTTCTGCACGTTCGCCAGATATTCCTTCCCGAGCGGCTGCAATCCCTTGAGCATGTACTCGCGCGCCTGTTCGTAGGTGAAGGTCATCTTGCTCTGCGGCACCAGCGGCACCGACAGGTCGAAGCCAAATAGCGTATCGACACCGAGAAATTCCTTGCGCAGCCGCATGTACTTGTGCAACGGGGCCAGGTTCTCGCTGGCGGCCTTGATCAGGCTGTGAAATACATCGACCGGAATCGAATCGCCGTCCAGCCCACGCTCCAGACACGAGGTGTAGCCGCGCGCCCGGGTGTAGAAGACGTCGCCGTTGACCGAGCCCGACAGCGCCGCCGCCAGGCCGTTTTTATAGCCCAGATAGGTATCGTTGTAGGCATTGCTCGCGGCGCGGCGCACGTCGCGGTTGGTCGATTCAAGTATCTGACCGTACCGTCCCTTCGTCAACTGCACCTCGTCGCCGTTCTCATCCTTGATCGCCGGGAACTTGATGTCAGCGTCATCGAGCATGGTGAAAATCCGGCTCGGCGCGGCTGTCACCGGCGCGGCCAGCGCCAGGACTTCTTCGATCTCCTGCGAGCGGATATGCGCCTTGCGGCGGAGTATATCGGCCAGATAAAAGCGGTAGACGGCCAGGCTCTTGTTGTCCAGGAAGCTCTTGAGGGTTGCCTCCGGAATCGTCAGAATTTCCGGCTCGATGAAAGCGGTCACCTGTCCGAGCTCGGAGTAGAGCATGCGCGCCCGCTCGCTCATTTCCTGATACTTGCCGACGCGGTTGTCCTCGTCCGCCTTGAGATTGGCGTACACGTACAGCCGGTGCGCGACGATACCGAGGGTGTCGTTCAGCATCATGCAGCCCGCCAGCTTCTCGGCCGATTCACCCAATTTGCCCTGGTATTGGGTGATCTCGTTGACGCGCGCCTTCAATGCCGTCAGACCCTCTTCCCACGCCTCATCGGAAGGATAGAAATCGGCGAGATTCCATTTGTATTTGTCTTCGATCTGGTCCCGGGTCGGGGCTTCCTTCACCTGGGCGATGCCGTAAGCGGGCAGGAGAATCGCCGCCAGCAGCATCAGCGCTAACAAACCGAGCATTTTGCGATGCATCATCTGAACTTACTCCTCGAAAGTTGTGTTGACCAAATGGTCGATCTTGGCAGAAAGATAGATAATCAGGATTACGTTCGGATGCAAGGAGAGTTTCGTGATACGCTCTGAGAACTCCGGGATTGTCCGATAATCCAGATGGTAGACTCCTCAGTGGAGACCGAAAGGGAAAGTCGAATTGAAGCTATTGAGATACCTGACACAGAGAATTGTAGCTCATCCCTATTTGCAGCGGAGCGAAAGTCTTGGCGGCTACCGCGGTATCATCCTGTGGTGGGAGTCGCGACGTGTGCCGTACAATCTCGCGGTCGGTATAACCGGGCTACTGACCTCGTTTATCTGCTGGGGATGCGCGGTGCTGGTGGAATTGAGCGGCAAATTCGAGGAAGGCTTGTTTCCTGACCCGCCGCTCTTCGTCATCTTTTTCGTAGTCTTGTACGCCGTCGGGGCGAATGTCTGCTACACCGCCGGCTGGATTGTCGAGTGCCTACTGCACGCAGTGGGGCGCAAGGATGACCCCTTCTTCGGCCCGCTCTCGTTTGCCTTAGGCACTACTTTCTCGCTACTGCTGACATTGGCGCCGGCAATCCTGTTGATCGGAGCGGCACTGGCGATTCACGCCAATCCCTGATCAGCCTCGTTCCTTCTCCTTCATCTCGCGGGCGATTTCCGCCAATGTGTGATCGGGGATCGCCGTCCAGGTCTCGACCTGGAACGTGCCCGACGCACTGCCGATCATGGCTACCTTGGCCGCCGTGTGTTCATCCGGCGCTTCGTAAATGTCCATAAAATCATAACCGCCGAGAAGAGCGTAATGTGCGAGAAAGCGCGCCTCCGGTACCAGCTCTTTGGCTTTGTCAACCCAGGCACGCCCGACCTTGTCGCCCTCGCGCATCCGGGAGGCCAACTCGATCAGGCTGGGTCCCTGGACGCGAAGCCGGCTCATAAGTACATAGGTCTTCATGGTTTCCCTCCGTCGAAAGGGTGTCGGTCAAATCCCAATTCAGGTCAATCGTTGACGCTGCGGCCAAATCCGAACACACCTATCCGCCGGCAGTTTTCCCTCCGCCCATGCCCCGCTTTGCTCAGGATTCGACCGCAATAGTCGTTACTTCTGTCTACGAACAATATAATCAGGAGTTCGGAAATTGCCAATCTTCTTTTGCCCAGGCGGCAAATCGGCCAATTGCGCGCGGTTTTGATGCAGCGTTAGTTGCCGCGTTTGACGCGAATCCGCCGCGAGACAGTATTCTCCCCGGCTGTCACCTTGACGAAATAAACCCCGTCGGGAGCGCTACTTATGTCAATCGGCAGCATCGTCTCTTTGATGTCGGTGTAGGCGGCATCGAGGACAATCTGATCTCCCGCTTCATTGACGATCACGACTCTGATCATGCGCGGCTCGTCAAAGAATAGGTCGAGATCAAATGTCCCCTGGTTGCGCGGTGGAAACGGCGCCACGATCGGCAAATCAGCGCTGACGTCCGGCGGTGGAGCGCCTTCGACCACTCGGAACCAATGATTGATTTCGCTACCAAAGTCAGAGCCGAAGGACTTCAGCAAGTGGCCATGGAAATCCAAAAGTCGAACAAAACCGTAGCCGCCTTCGGGATTGAACCAGAAATCAAGACCGTCACCGGCAGAGTCGACCACGATCAGTTGATAACAGCCCGGCTGCAAATCCAGTGTATCGCGATAGTTGGTGAACGCCGTCAGGGAGCCGGCCCGGCGCTCGCGCACACTGGTGCCGTCGGAGTTGAGCAGACGATAGCCGGTCTGTGCCGAGTCGCCGTTTGTGCGCAGTGACAGGATCATCGGACCACCATAGGTCGTCGTCGCGGGCACGAGCGAGACACTCTCGTTGTCTGCCGGGTATTCATCGGCTCTGCCGTTAGGATCGCTCAATCGGACAATGAACTTGTTCTCATGATTGGGGCTGATAATTCCGGGCAGTTCAATCGTGTCCAACTGCTGCGGCACCAGCTTGCCGATCCATTGGTGCGACTCCGGCGGCGGTACGCCGTGCCCGTATCTCACGGTCATTGATCGCAGAATTTCGCTGCCGTTGTTCTTGACCACGATCACCGGATTGGCGCAGGCGGGATTGAGCCGCGAGGACTCATCGCGATCGCTCGGGATCACGATTTCCTCCAGCGACACATCGTTATGCGCCCACGGCTCGGCGTAGTAAATCACGTAACTGTAAATGTAGTAGTTGGCGGTCGGCTGGCTTGTGTTGGCGTAGGGTTCCATCTCAATTGCCAGCGAGCGCGGGGCGCGATCGGTGACCGGCACGTCATAGACATCCGGGAAAACGACCGACCCCGGGCACCAGTTGGCGCGATCGAAAATCCAGGTTCCGGATTGCGGATAAAGCGGATTCAAACCGCAGCCCCGCCAAATCATTCGCTCGTTGAACAGCGAGTCATCAACGAACACCCACCGCAATTTGCTGCAAAACTCCGCGCAGTTCTCCTTATCGTCCATGCCGTGACCGGTCTGGTGAATCCGCAGCCGCGCCAATGCAGTCTGCATCGGCGGCATGATGTTAATCGGCGTCAAACGACTTTCAATCGGCTGCGCGGTGTCGCCATAGGGAAACGAGCCGCACCAAAGCGTGTCGATCCCCAGCGGCGTCATCGCCGGGCGACCCTCCGTGATTGCGAAATCAACCGTCACCACCCAACCGCGGTCGGAATTGCTTTCGTAGCCGGTGTGAACAAATTCGACCTCGACCGAGTCATGCAGGAGCAAGCCGAAATCGGTGATATCGGATTGCCAAGTAAACGACCAGGTCGAGTCGAAGCGCCAGCCGTAAGGCGTGATCAAACGAGCAATCTCGATGTTGCGCGCCATCGCGCCTTGACCACCAATCCGCCGCAGGATCACGGCATCGATGTAGTCCCACTCACCGCAGTGAAGTCCGTCCGGGCAACGGTAGGTAATCTGCAAATCGACCTTGCGATAATCCGTTCCCGCCGATGGAAATACTGCCCAACTGGGATAGGCGTTCTTGCCGGTAGTCGGGTCGGTCTTGATGACTGTGTTGTCGTGGGACACGACGTGCTTGAGTTCACCCGCCGTAGCTGCAGCACAGAGCGCCAGCACGAGGGCAGCAACGATAAGAAACTGCTCGATCTTCATGCCCAAGGGATATGCAAATCCGACTTGTTTGGCAACAATAGAAGCGGCGCTGCCGGCGAATTAACGCCAGCGGCGCGGACGTTGCTTGCGTGGTCGGCGGCCGCTTCGCGGAACGGCCACTTGCGCCGATGGAGACTCTACTTCGGCAGCAGCAGGTTCGCGTTGCCAGCGGCGATCCACCGGTCGGGGGCTGCGGCGCGGCTGCCGACTCGGCCGTGACTCCGGAACCGGCACCGGTTCGACCCGCAGCCGTTCCGGCGGTAACGCCGGCAGTTTTGCCACCGGCAACGCCGTGCGAATCAATTGCTCGATCCGCTTGATTTCACCACGCTGATCAAACGCGGCGAATGAAACCGCACGTCCAGCGCGTCCGGCGCGCCCGGTTCTGCCGATGCGGTGAACATAGTCCTCCGAATTGGAGGGCAGATCATAGTTGACGACCAGTTCAATGCCGGTGACGTCAATCCCGCGCGCGGCGATGTCGGTCGCCACCAGGATCCGGTACTTGCCGAACTTAAAGCCTTCAAGCGCCTCGCGCCGCTGCGACAGACTGCGATTGGAGTGCAGTTCCGCCGCCTTGTGCCCCATCATGCGCACCTGGCGGTTCAGCTTGCGAGCTGCATGCTTGGTGCGCGTGAAGATCAGCACCGGGCCGTTATATTGTTGCAGGAGCACTTCCAGCAGGCGGCTCTTGGCCGGGCGGTCAACGAAGAATACCTCCTGGGTAACCTTCTCGGCTGCCGTGCCGGGCCGCGCAATTTCGACGTGCACCGGCAATTCCATGTGCTTCTGCGCAATCGCGACGATCTCCTTCGGCATCGTCGCCGAGAATAGCATCGTCTGTCGTGATCGCGGAATTGTCGCCAGGATTTTGTTGATCTGGGGCGCGAACCCCATGTCGAGCATGCGGTCGGCCTCATCCAACACGAGAATTTCGATATCAGCGAGACTAACGGTCTTCTGTTCCAGGTGATCGATCAAGCGACCGGGGGTGGCGATGATGATCCGCGGCTTGCGCCCAAGCGCCTGCCGCTGCGAGTGCATCGGCGCGCCGCCGATCAGCACGGCCGTCCGCAGTCCCAGCGAGCGCCCAACCGCCTGCAGCATTTCATCAACCTGCACTGCCAGCTCCCGCGTCGGCAGTATCACCAAACCGCGCCCCTTCAGTTGCGCCAGGCGCTGGATCATCGGAACCCCGAACGCCAGCGTCTTGCCCGTGCCGGTCTGGGCGATCGCAATGAGGTCCTTGCCGTCGATCGCGACGGGTATCGACCGCCTCTGAATCGGTGTCGGTTCCGTAAATTTAAGACGCCGAATTGCGTCGAGGAGGCCCGGGGCAATGCCCAGGCCGGTGAAGCCGTTACCGGCTGTCTTCGAACTCATAGTTCCTTTCTGAAAAATACAATTCTGGTCGAGTCAGCAGACGCGACACTTGAATACGCGCCTGAGATCAATGCTGTGAGCCGATTGATGGGGCGAAAGCGTAATCGCAGATCCAATAGACCGGATCGGCCACGGCATGTCAAGCGAATTCGCGCGGACAGCCGGCAACTTCTATGAGCGACGTCCGTATCGATGATTAGCATTGACTTGAAGGCCGATCACCGGTACGATAGTCAGGGAGCCGCATCCAACGAATGTCAGAGAACCGTCTCGCAATCGCCACGTATGCCGAATCACAAGCGGAACTGTGCTGTGCACTACGCCTGATTGACAGCCTGCGCGGCTTCGGCGGTCGACTGAATGAGTCACCCGTTTCGATTTGTGTACCGCGTGAGTTATTCGCACCGGCAATGGCAGGTGAGGCAGCCCGTGAGGCGGCGCAGATCCTCCCGGTTGACTTACCGCCGACGCACCGCTGGCTCCTCTATTCCGGCAAGGTTTATGCGGCGGCGGCTGCCGAGGCGAGCGCCGACCATGATACTTCTCTGGCGTGGCTTGATTGCGACACCATCGTCTTGGACGAGCCGCGCGAGTTCCTTCTGCCGCTCGGCATCGCGCTGGCTTTCCGACCCGTGATGCACAATCGCTCCGGCTCGCTCTATGACCTGCCTCCCAACGCCTACTGGACCCGCATCTATGATTTGCTCGATCTTGACGACGACTTGCTGTTCCCAATGATCAGTCAGGCTGACGAACAGAAGATCCGTGCCTATTTTCAGGCGGGGAGTCTGGTGGTGGATCCGGCAGCAGGAATTCTGCAGAGCTGGCCGGAAGCGTTTGAGCAACTGGCGTGCGATCCGGTGCTGAATGAGATGTGCCGAGCCGATCGGACGCTCAATGTGTTTCTCCATCAAGCCGCTCTGGTTGGCGCTGTGCTTCATGGAGTGCGGGGCAAAGTCATGATCGAACTCTCGGAGAAGTACAGCTACCCGGTATTTTTCGAGCGCCAATACGGCGGCATCCGACACTTTGAAGATATATCAGACGTCGCAACCTTGCGTTGCGTCGTCTCGTTCAAATCATTGGGCCCGAACTGGCCGGAAGAGCTTATCGGTTCGGCTGACAAAATTGCGTGGTTGCGCGATCACATTGAGACGACTGAGTAAGAACCCTCGTCTCGAAGCGCTCAGCAAACGTGCAACTCCCATCGGAACCTGAGTTGAGTCAAGGAGATTGAATGATGAAGCTTGCGATTGGCATGATAGTAGGAGCAGCGACGATGTGTTGTCTGGCGATGGCACAGGGGCGACTTACGGATCCGTATCAGATTTTGAACCAGCACTTTGCCGCCAACGGCGGCCTGGAGCGGCTTAAGGCCGAGCGCGGACAATACATCGAGGGCACGCTGGCACTCGCCGGTTTGAGCGGGTCGATCAAGGTTTGGACACAGAAACCGTACTCGCAACGCTCCGAGGTTGATTTGCGGGTGCTCAAGGTCTCGCAGGGCGAGAGCGAAAAAGGGCAGTGGGTGCTCGACTCCAATGGCAAGTTACAGCAGATCACCAATCTCGATGAGGCGGCATTGAAGCGCCGCGAAGTCAAACGTCGGATGGGCGACTACGAATTTGCCGATCCGAAATCGACGACCTTCGCTGTGACTTTGCAGGGTGTGGAACCGCTGGACAACAGCGAATGCTATGTCGTCAAAATCACCAACAACATTAATGGCGACACGCAGACCAACTACATTGACACCAAAGACTTTGTGCTGCGGAAGAGTGTTTCGATTGAAGGCGAAAGCAGCAACGAGACTTACTACTCCGATTATCGCGATGTCGATGGACTCAAGGTCGCGTTCTTCACTCGCCAGATCGCGCTGGATACCGGCCAGGAGCAAACGTTGACGGTCACCAAGTACGAATCAAATCCCCGGGTTGATGCTTCGCTCTTCGAACCGCCGGCTCAGGCCGCGGCGGACTTCCGATTCACAGATGGCAATTCCGCCGAGAACATCCCTTTCAAGTTCCGCGGCAATCACCTGTACATCCCGGTCGTCGTTGCCGGCCAGGAGCGCTGGTGGGTACTTGATACTGGCGCCGCCATGTCGGTGATCGATCGTGTCTTTGCCGACGAATTGGCGCTGACTATCGAAGGCGATATGAAGGGCAAAGCTGCCAACAGCACGGTCGATGTGCAGTTTGCCCGCCTGCCTGCTTACAGCATCAAGGGAATCGACTTTAATGAACAGACCGTCGCCGTCATCGATATGACCGAACTCAATCGTTTGCTCGATATTGAAAGCGTCGGCATTCTCGGCTTCGATTTTCTGTCACGCTTCGTTACTAAAGTCGATTACGCCAACGAAACCGTCTCCTTCTACGATCCGCAGTCATTCGAGTACAGCGGTGACGGTCGCGAAGTCGACGTCCACATGAAGAACAGCGTGTTTATGGCATCGGCGGTGTTGGACGGAAGTTACAGCGGCACCTGGCTTATCGATCTGGGAGCTTCCTCCGTCTCCCTCAACGGCATCTACGCCTCACGCGGTGGCTGGACCCAGCGGCCTGGTGTGGAGCGATTGGGACGCGGTGCCGGTTCTTCATACGTGGCGACCATGGTGCGCTGCGACAGCCTCCGCTTCGCCGGCTTCACGATTGCCCGCCCGGTTGTCAGCTACTCCCTGGCGACTCTCGATACGCTGGTCGTCCCGGATGAACTCGGCATAATCGGCAATACCATCTTCCGCCACTTCGTGCTCTACATCGACTACGCCGCCGAGCGCATGATCGTCGAACCGGGTCGAGACTTCGGCAGAGATTTTCCCGAAGACCGGTCCGGCCTGCAGATTGCCCGTGCGGCCGAAGGCGCCGTCGAAGTGATCTTTGTTGCGCCACGAACGCCGTCAGCGCAGACCGGCTTCCAGAAGGGCGACCTGATCAAGTCGATTGACGGGATGGCGACCGGGATGATCGGCGGCCTCTCGGAGATTCGCGACAAGTTCATGGCGGCTCCGGGCACGGCCTATCGCATCGTCGTGGAACGCAACGGCGGCGATCGGGAACTGACGCTGACGCTGGCCGACCTGCTCTGAGAGTTCGACGGCGACGGACCTCAGCCGGCACGACGATTCCGTTCCGAAAGCTTTCGCATTGACGAACGGGTCGCCGGAAGTATACCTTGCGACATGACTGTACCGGTATCGTCTGACTGCATCCGCGGCGCGATTTTCGCCGCGATTCGGATCGTCAATCAACTCCTGCCCTCGTCGGGACGGCTGGCGGAATCGGAGGAGCAGTCTCTGGTCGGTGCGCACGGCGCCTTGGACTCGCTGCAATTCGTCAATTTCGTTGTCGCGGTTGAGCAACAGCTTACTTCTCACTGTGGCATCAATCTTGTCCTCACCGATGCCGATGTCTTGGCCAATCAAGAGCAGATCTTCGCAACCGTCGGCTCTCTCATGCGCTACGTTCAAGCACAGACCGCGGGAGTTTAGCTTGGATCAGCACAGTCGCCGCACCATTCTGATCTCCGACTTTAACCTGAGTAACCTGGCCTCACTCTTGTCGATCACTGCCGCTGCGGCGGCGATGCCGACCACCGTGGCGCCTTTCGGCCAGGTATACCAGACGTTGCGAGATGCCCATCTCGAGTGTTGGCAGACACCGTACGATCTCGCCGTTGTCTGGACGCGACCACAAGGTGTGATCGAAGCCTTTGCCGCGCTGTTGCGCGGTGAAGCGACGGACAGTGCTCGCATTCTCTCTCAGGTTGATGAATTCGCCGAGGCCGTGTTGGCGCTGCAGGGACGCGTCGGCGCCGTGCTGATCCCCTCGTGGGTCGCTGCCGAACACGATGCCCCCGCCGGTATTCGTGCTTATGCCGGAACGACCGGACCGACGGCGTTGCTGGCGCGGATGAATCTGCGTCTGGCCGAGAAGGTGGGCGGCCAGTCAAACTTCTATGTTCTGGACACGGGACGCTGGATTCAAGCCGCCGGCCGCGGTGCCTTCAGTCCCAAACTCTGGTATCTGGCGAAGATCCCGTTTGCGCAGGGAGTGCTGGCTGAGGCCGCCGTGAGTATCACCGCGGCGGCGGATGCGCTGGCCGGCCGTTCGCGCAAGCTGATCGTGACCGACCTCGACAACACGCTCTGGGGCGGTATCGTCGGCGATCTGGGCTGGGAGAAATTGACCCTGGGCGGCCATGATCCTACCGGCGAAGCCTATCAGGACTTCCAGGCCGCTCTCAAGTCGCTCAAGAGCCGCGGCCTGCTGCTGGCGATCGTCAGCAAGAATGAGGAGACCGCGGCGCTGGCTGCGATCGACCGGCATCCGGAAATGATCCTGCGGCGCGATGACTTCATCACCTGGCGGATCAACTGGGAAGACAAGGCCGCGAATCTTGTCAGTCTTGCCACGGAACTCAACCTCGGCCTGCAATCAATCGTCTTTCTTGATGATAGCGCCGTCGAGCGCGCTCGGGTGCGTGAGACTCTTCCGGAAGTCCTGGTGCCGGAACTTCCCGAGGACAAGCTTCTCTATCGACAAACATTGATGGAACTGCGCTGCTTCGACCAATCGACGCTGAGCGAAGAAGACCTGCGCCGCACCGACCTGTATCGCGGCGAACAACAGCGCGCGCGCCTGCTCGAGCAGGTCGGCTCGTTCGAGCGCTGGCTTGAAACCCTGCAGACGGTCGTTGTCGTTGAAGACCTCAAGCCGGTGAACCTGAGTCGGACCGTGCAACTGCTCAACAAGACCAACCAGATGAATCTCACGACGCGCCGCCTTACCGAGACCGAGCTGCTCGGTTGGCTCGATTCCCCCGGGCGTTCGCTGAAGACATTGCGCGTGACGGACAAGTTCGGCGACTCCGGGCTGACGGGGATTATTAGTTGGGAATGCGCCGCCGATCAACTGCAGATTATCGACTTCGTCCTCAGTTGTCGCGTGATGGGACGCAAAGTCGAAGAGACGATGCTGCATCTTGCCGTGGCAGCAGCGCGAGATAACGATCTTCGCGTAATGATCCTGAACTTCCGCAAGACGGACAAGAACTCCCCTTGCCTGAAATTTCTGCAGCGCTCGGGGCTTGCGAAGTCCAGTGACGGTGCGACGTTCAGTTGGGAATGCTCCGCCGTGTATCCGCAACCGGCCGGGATCAGGATCGAAAGGGGCTGACCCGATCATGGCAGACCTTGAGCGCATACGCTGGCCGGAGGGCAAGGACTTCGCCTTCACCGTCTTCGACGACACCGACCTGGTAACACTGGCCAATACAAAACCGGTCTACGACTTCTGCCTCGGTCTCGGCATGAAATTCACCAAGTCAGTCTGGCCGCTGCGCGGAGCGGCGGTGCCGCGGGTCGGAGGTTTGACCTGTGAGGATCAGGACTATCTCACCTGGACGCGCCAACTCCAGAGCGCCGGCGTCGAGATCGGTTATCATCTCGCCACCTATCATACCTCCACGCGTACCGAATCTGAACACGGTTTGGAGCGCTTCCGCGAGCTCTACGGCCACTATCCGCTTTCGATGGCAAACCACACGGGTTGTGATGAATGCATTTACTGGGGCAGCGCCCGCCTGAGCGGCATCAATCGGACGGTCTACAACTTGCTGACCCGGCGGCGCCGACATGGCCGCTATTTCGGCCATGTCCCTGATCATCCGCTCTTCTGGGGCGATCACTGCAAGACGCGCATTAAGTACGTGCGCAACTTCGTGACCGGCGAGATCAACACGCTCAAATTTTGCCCGTCGATGCCGTATCACGATCCCGACCGTCCGCTCGTCAACTACTGGTTTTCTGCCTCCGAAGGTCCGGAAGTCAGAGCCTTTGTCCGTTGTATCTCTGAGCGCAACCAGGATCGCCTTGAAGCCGAAGGCGGCGCGTGCATCATGTACACCCACTTTGCCTGCGGCTTCGTTGCCGACGGCAAACTGCACCCGCGCTTCGAACAACTGATGACGCGCCTGGCGCGCAAGAACGGCTGGTTCGTGCCGGTGGCGACGCTGCTCGATTATCTGTTGGAGCAACGCGGTCATCGCGACATTTCGCGGCCGGAACGCTCACAACTGGAGCGCCGCTGGCTGGGCGCCAAACTCTTCACCGGCACGAGCTAATCAAAGCACGCACGCAATGGGCATCACGATCATCCCTTACACGGAAGAATGGGCACCGGCTGTAACAGCCTTTAATGCCCGCTTGAAAACCGGTGGGATGAAAATGCGCTTCCCGGAGACGCCCACGCCGGCGTGGTTGCCCAGACTCCCGGGGCGATCGCTGTATCAGGAATATTTCCTGGCCGTCAGCGGCGATGCTGTGCGCGGAGCCTACATCCTCAAATCACAGGAGTTTGTACTGCGGGGAGACGTGGTAACCGTCGGCAATTTTCAATTACCGATATCCGAAGGTACAGTCGATAAGGCTTTTGCTGCAGTCGGCTTACAACTTCTTACCGATGCCCTGCGGCGGCAGCCGTTGCTCTATGCACTCGGTATCGGCGGCTCGCAGGAGTCGCTCACCCAGCTCCTGCGTGCCGTAGGCTGGAACATTGCACCGGTACCGTTTCTCGCTCGCGTCCATCATCCCGCGCGGTTCCTGCGAGAGATCACGTACCTTCGGAAGACTGTTGCCCGTCGAGCGCTGCTCGATACGCTGGCATTTTCCGGCTTGGGTGCAGTCGGAATCCGGCTGGGTCAGGTACTGGCGACGCGACCTCGGCATTCGGCACGCGACGTAGCTGCCGAGCGCGTGTCGAATTTCGAAAGCTGGGCTGACGAGCTTTGGCATGATGTCAGTGCACAGTACTCCCTGGCGGCGACACGCAGCTCGGCCGTGTTGAACATTCTCTACCCGGCCTCAAATCAGCGGTTCATCATTCTCAAGACCAATGTCGGTCAGATGCCGGTTGGCTGGGCGGTCTTGTTGGCGACGCCACTGTCAGAGCACAAACACTTCGGCAAAATGAAGCTCGGCTCAATCGTTGATAATCTGGCACTACCCGGTTATGAAGCAGCGGTAACGGCGGCAGCAACTGATTGGCTGGAACGTGAAGACGTAGATTTGATCGTGTCAAACCAGACCAACGCTGAGTGGATTGCGGCGGTCAAGCAGTGCGGCTATTTTCCGGGACCCTCCAACTTCCTGCTCGCGATCTCGAAAGCCCTGACGGAGCGATTAGCGCCTCTGGCGCAACATTGGTCAGGAATTCACATGAATCGCGGCGACGGCGATGGCCCGATTCATCTGTGAGTGCTGATTCCCCACTAGCCAACGATGGATGGCAGATCAAAAACTGGGCGGTACTGGACTCGAACCAGTGACCCTCTGCGTGTAAGGCAGATGCTCTAACCAACTGAGCTAACCGCCCAAAACGGTTGCGGCGAGAGAAGAAGCGGCGGCAGGATGAACATGTCAAGCACTCTCTCGCCGATCAGTCCGTTACGGCGCGCCGAAGACGTCGGTACTCAGATACTTCAGCCCGGAGTCAATCATCAGCGTTATGACACTGGCGGCTGGGCCCAATTTTCGGCCGACCTGAATGGCGGCAAGAACATTCGCTCCCGACGATGTGCCGGCAAACAAGCCCTCCTCGCGCGCCAGTCGTCGCGCCATCGCCTTGGCGTCGTCCGTCTTCACGCCAATAATCTCATCCACCAGGCTGGGCTCCCAGAGCGGCGGCGTGTAACCGATCCCCACGCCTTCGATCTTGTGCGGTCCCGGCTGCCCTCCGGACAAGACGGCTGACTCGCCCGGCTCGACGGCGACGATGCTGATCCTCGGCTCCTGTTCTTTCAGGACCGTCGCAACTCCGCGCAGTGAAGCGGCAGTCCCGACGCATTGCACGAAGGCATCAATGCGACCGCCCGATTGATTCAGGATTTCCCTGGCCAATGCATAGTAACCGGTGATGCTGTCGGCATTCTTGAGCTGATCAGTCCAGAGGGTTTGCGGTTGCCGACTGATTTCTCGGGCGGCCTCGATCATGTCGAGAATCAACTTCTTGGTCGTCAGTCCACCCTCGCTCGGCACCAAAGTCAGCTCGGCGCCCAGTGCGGCCATATGCTTGAGCTTGTCTCGACTAAACGCGTCCGACGAAACGATTCTCAGCCGGTAACCCTTGGCCACACAGATCAGCGCCAGTGAGATGCCGGTACTCCCACCGGTGTACTCGACGATAGTATCGCCCGGATGCAAACGACCGGTGTCTTCCGCGCGCGTGATCATCGCCAGCGCCGCGCGATCTTTCATACTGCCGGTTGGGTTTTCCCACTCGAGTTTGACATAGATTTTGGCGCAATCAGCCGGTACGACCCGGCGCAGTTGCACCAGGGAGGTGTTGCCGATTGCATTCAGAAGCGAAAGATCGATGCTCATTGTATTACTTCCCGAGGTCTGATAGTACTCCTCATAAGGCAGGCTCCACCGATCTGTCCCGGCACGGCGCCTCGTCCTGGCGCACCGCAGTGAGCGCGCTTTGTCTTAACGGTTTACTTCGAAACAACCCGCGATTATTATAAGTTCTATGAGCGCAGAGATGGCAATCTTTTCTGCTCCAAGCTTTCACCTGACCCGGAAATCACCGCAGTGAACGCATCATTTTCAAACATTCGCTCAATGATTCTGCTCTTGTCACAGTTCTTCCTACCCCGGGCTGCAGCCTCAGCCAAATGATAACGGCCGAAATGAAAATCGATGCAAACATGTTAATCGCGTCACGATTCATTCACAACCTCCGGATTTGGATTGGTGCCCTTGCCGTCATTCTCTGTCTTGTTCTCTTTGGAGAATCGCGGGCATCCGACCTTCCGGATACGGCAGTGATTCAGATGCCGCCGGTGCTTGTCACGGCTGGTCGATTGCCGCAATCACTGCTCACGGCGCCGCTGGCCTACGACATTCTCCGTCCTGGGTCTGGGTCTCCCCACCGGGGTAATGGTCTTAATGAACTCCTCGCAGCGGTCCCCGGCGTGCTCGCGCAGTCGCGCTCCGGCAGTCAGGACGTGCGCATCACTATTCGCGGATTCGGTGCGCGTGGCGCCGGCGAACGGTCCAACGCCGGCACATCGCGCGGTGTTCGGATATTGCTCGATGGTTTCCCTGAGACCGAGCCTGACGGCCGAACGTCCTTTGACTTGATCGATCCGGCCGTGTATAGCTCGGTCGAGGTAGTCCGCTCGAACGCTTCCTCACTTTGGGGCAACGCTTCCGGCGGTGTCGTCAATATCACCACGGCTCCCGATTTCACCGATCCCTACCTGCGCACGCACACCAGTTTCGGTGAGTTCGGTTTCCACAAGGAGGTTGTGACGGCGGGATTGGTCGTCGGCCCGGGGAAATTGAATGTCGCGCTGGTCAATTCCGGCTTCGATGGCTGGCGTGCGCACTCGACGAGTCGCAGAAAGTTGTTAAATGTTGCACTGGCATCGGTCTTGGGGCCGCGCACAGCTCTGGAGGTCTATCTGGCCGCGGCCGCAAACAAGTTTCGTATCCCCGGGCCGCTCACGCGCGCGCAATTTGATACCGATCCAAGCCGCGCCCAGGATGACACTCTGGATTTCAAGCCGACCTATGTCCAGCGAGACGAACGTCGCTTCAATCGGCTGGGCCGCCTCGGACTCCGGCTCGAGCACCAGCTCAACGATCACCATGGCGTTGCCGCCTCGGTGTTTGTCAATCCGAAATACCTGCAACGCTCCGAACGAAACACGTTTCGCGATTTCACCCGCATCCACTTCGGCGGCAGCCTGCTCTACCGCAACTCCGCCCGACTCGGCGCCTCCTGTGAAAATGTAGTCTTGGCGGGGCTCGATGAGGCATATCAGGATGGCGCGATTCTCTTCTACAATCTTCAAGACGGTCGGCGGGGGGACTCGATCGTAGATGACAAGCGGGAAGGTGCAAACAACTTCGGTGTTTTCGCCGAGAATCAACTCACAATTGCGGAACGTTTCGTCGTCACCTTGGGTGCCCGCCTTGACGATGTTACCTACTACTACGATGACCACCTGGCGCCGCAATTGAACGCGCGCAGGTCGTTTGCCGGGCTCACGCCCAAGTTTGGTGTGACTTATCGCATCGGAGCCGAAGATTACCTCTACGCCGCCCTCGGCGGCGGCATCGAAGTCCCGGCCGGCAACGAAACCGACCCGGCGGGTACCGACGGTCTCGATACCGTCACCGCAATCAATCCGCTCCTTGAGCCGATTCGCTCAACGACAATCGAGCTGGGCAGTCGGCACGCGAAATCGTTCGATTCGACCGCGCCCGTCGAGCAGTTAAGCTGCGGCGGAGCTCTCTACTGGATTACAGTCAGAAATGACATCGTTCCGTACCGCGGCGGTCGTTTCTATTTCACTTCGGGCAAGACTCGGCGCCTGGGGCTGGAGTTTGAGCTGGCCGCAAAGCTGCGCTCCGGATTCGATCTGCAAACTGCGCTGACGGTAATGCGCAGTCGCTATGTCGAGTACACAATCGACTCCGTCCATTATGGCCGCCCCGGCGCCGTCGCCGATCTGGCGGATAAGGAAATGGCTGGCCTTCCCGAGCTCTTCTATCGCGTCAATCTGCGCTACTCGCCGCCGTTCTTCTCCCACCTGTTTGGCGAGTTCGGGGCTCAAGGCGTCGGTGAATATTTTGCGGATGATCTGAATTCGATCGTGGTCTCGGCTTACAATCTCGTCAATGTCCGATTTGGCCTGAATGACGTGCCGTTGGTGCGGCGAAAAATCTCGTTGTCTGTGGCGGCCAGTGTCGAGAACTTGACCGATCGTCGCTATGCCGCTTCAGTCTATATCAACCCGGACCGCGGCCGCGTCAGTGGCGCGCCGGTGTATCTGGAGCCGGGGTTGCCGCGGAATCTCGCGATAACAACTTCGTTGAAATGGAATCTGTAACGGACGCATCGACTGCTAATGGTACACCGTGACGCCGCGCATTTCCAGTGTCGGGATCAACACCTCGAGGGAATACTGCGACAGCGGATTTCCCTCCAGATAGACCACATCTCCCGATAGCAGCCCGGTGTTGTTGACGAACGGCATGATGTCGGTGATCTGATTATTGGTCAACTTCAGTTCACGCAAGTTGGCTAAAGCCGCCAGTGCCGAGATGTCGCTGATCTGGTTCTGCATGAGATTGAGCGCTTCCAGCATGTACAAGCCCCGCAACGGTTCCACGGAAGTGATCTGGTTGAACGCCAATCCGCAAATCTGCGGCCGTCTCAGATGGCTCATGAAGCCGATCTCCGTCAGGTTCATGCGATCAAAGCCACAATCACTCAGAAAATAGAGCCCGTAGAGCGGCGAGAAGTCGGTGACCTGTGTGCCCCACAAGATCAGTTGTTGCAGCGAATCGATGGAGGCCAGCGGTCCGATATCGCTGAGCGGATTATCATCGAGGTGAATTTGGCGTAGACTCTTCATGCCTGCCAGCGGCGTCAAATCGCTGATCTGGTTGCGCGCCATATACAGCCCCGCCAGGAGCGGCAGCCCGCCGAGCGGCGCGAGGTTGACGACCTCGTTGTCGGTGAAATTGGCGACTTTCAACGAGGCAAAATGCTCCATGCCGCCGAGCGACTGGATTCCGGCATCTTGAATGACCACCTGCCAGATCGTGTCGACATCCGCGCTCATGATATCACCCGTGGGCCGCCCCAGTCGCGCCCGGATCGCCTGCTCCAGAATCGGATCAGTGAACACCACCTTCACAAGCGCCGCGCATTCCACCGAGACGCAATTTGAGAGCGCGCTCCAATTCCCGTGATCGTCGGCTGATTTGAGCGCGAAGAAGTGCGTCGCCCCCGGCGTCAATCCGTCGACCGGCCACTGCTGCACATGCCCGGCCGGCAATAACCCCGGAACCGAGTTGATGACGGCAGCACTCGCAAATTTTCCCGTCGTGATACTGTCGAAAGAGACCCGCAGATCGTACTCGTCCACCATCCCGCCGGAACCGTCATCGCGTGAATCGGCCGGCGTTGTCCACTGCAGCATCGCCGTTTGCGCGGTCGACGAGAGAATCTCTAAATCCGATATCGCCGTCGGCGGCGTGCTGTCCGTGTCCTCATCCTCAATTTGCGGGGACTTGGAACAACTCGAAAGCAGGCCGGCCGCCACCACGGTCAAGGACACCAGCGTCGCTGCAAGACGATGCGACAACTTCTTACGAAGACGCATGCAATGACTTCCTTTCGGATTCGAAACAGCCCGGAAGATACGATCGACTACGATTGAAGATAGCAATCGCAAGCAACAAAATGGTGAGAAAACTCAATTATACGGGCATCACAAACCCGTGCCCCGGAATTTACAACAAGCCGATCAAAAGATCGCCCTTGTTGTCTGGTTAAGATCTCCAGGCGTAGAATGCCTCAGAGGAAATCACCCTGATCGAGGCATGTAGTTATCGACAAGGATCGCGGAACGGCCCTGTACCCTAAAGCTGTGTCGCGTTAAACGTGTCGCCCTGACTAACGTCGCCCGTCTGATAACCTTTCATGAACCAGCGCACGCGCTGCTCGGACGTGCCGTGGGTGAAGGCATCTGGGACGACATAACCCTGAGTCTGCTTCATGATCCGATCATCTCCGACCGCCGCCGCCGCATTCATTCCCTCTTCGATATCCCCTTGTTCCAGCAGGCCCGCGGTGCGCGCCGCATAATGCGCCCAGACCCCGGCAAAGAAGTCGGCCTGAAGCTCCATCTTCACCGTCAGGCGATTGTACTCGGTCTCACTCAGCCGGCCTTGCTTTGACATCACTTGCTCGGAAATACCCAGCAGGTTCTGCACATGATGGCCAACCTCGTGGGCGATGACGTACGCCAGGGCGAAATCGCCGTGCGCGCCGAGTTGTGACTGCATTTGGGCAAAATAGTTCAAGTCGATATAGACCTTCTCGTCAGTCGGGCAATAGAATGGTCCGACCGCAGCGCCGGTAAAACCGCAGGCCGACGAAATCTGATTCGAGAACAATACCAGCCGCGGCTCGCGATAGGTCTGTCCCGCCTCCCGGAAAACCCGATTCCAAACGTCCTCGGTCTCGGCGAGGATGACGCCGACGAACTGCCCCTCCTGTACTTCCGCTTCACTCAGCGGTTGATCCACCGCCGCCGGGATCTCCACTCCGGTTTGCGGCAATGTTTGCAGTGCCTCCTCCGGATTGCCACCAAGGAGCATGACCAACAGCACGATAACGATACCGCCGATACCGCCGCCAACCGCCATCTGCTTGCCGCCGAACCGGCGCTGATCCTCGACGTTATCACTGACGCGTCGACCTTGCCATTTCATGATCGGTTCCTCTCTGCGGCGCTGTGATTCGCCTGCGCCGTCAGGCGCTGTTTTCTGTCAAGGCTATCATAAGCGTCGCCGACGCGAATGTCAAACGCCTACAGGCTCGATTCCGATCAGCCCGGTGGTGATGAAGTGGCTCTGTGTTGGGAACTGGCGCGACCAGCCATGCCAAGCAGCGTACCATTCCGCCACCGAATCGCCCGCCTGCTTCGACTCAGATAACTCTGTCAGTAATCTTAAAGCTCACATATATTCCGGACAGAAAGAAGGTCTTGGAAAGGAGCGAGGATGAAGCTACCGTCAGTCGCGCAGATTGGAGCAGAGTACAAGCGGACACTTTGGCGATTTCCATTGGTGCTCTCTTGCGCCATCCTCGGAGTCGTCGTAGCCATCATTCTTGTGCAACATGAAGGTCCCGCTCAGCCGACGGTCCTCTTCAATCTTCTGCTCGCATCGATCCTGGCTATTCCATTCCTGACCGCAATCAAGCTGGCGACGGAACGGGCGGGATCAAGCGGCGGCCGCGCCTGGATTGGACAATTGTTCGGCGCGATTCTCGTCGTGATATACGCGCTGTCAGTTCCGACCGACCTGTCCCGCGCCCCGATGTATCACGTTATGCGATTTGCCGCATTTGGAATCGCTTGTTGCCTCTTGCTCTCAATCCTGCCGTTCTGGCGCAAGGGAGAACGCAACGGATTCTGGCATTTCAACAGAATCATCGTCTTCAGAATCGTACTTGCCGGGGTTTTTGCCGTGGTGATCTTCGGTGGTCTGGCCCTGGCGCTTGCCGCCCTCGACAATCTCTTCGGGATGGATGTACCGGCGAAACGGTATTTCGAACTCTGGATTCTGACACTCGGCTTCTTTGTCGTCCCCTTTATTCTGGCCGGAATACCGGAGGACCTGAACGCGCTCGATGCCATCAGCGAATACCCTCGGCCGGTGAAACTGCTGGGTCAATACGTTCTTCCGCCGCTGGTGCTGGTCTATTTCGTTATTCTCTACGCCTATATCGCCAAAATCATTGTTGTCTGGAGCTGGCCCCAGGGATGGGTTGGGCGGCTCATTCTGGGTTTCTCCGCAACCGGAATTCTCGCCCTGTTTGTGCTCGATCCGTTACGCGAGAAGCTTGAATCGCTCTGGATCAAGAAAGCCTCGCGCTGGTACTACCTCATTCTGATTCCCGTGATTGTCGTGCTGTTTCTGGCCCTGTGGCGGCGCATTTCCGAGTATGGTCTGACCGAAGACAGATATCTGGGGCTGGCCGCCGGGATCTGGTTGATCGTTATTGCGGGCTATTTCCTTCTCAGCCGTGCGAAAAGCATCAAGATCATCCCCGCCTCCCTATGTGTCTTCACGTTTCTGATCGCCGTTGGCCCGTGGGGAATGTTCAGTGTCTCTGAACAGAGCCAGATCCGCCGACTCCAGGAGATGTTGGTAGCCGACTCGATCTTGGTGAACAGTGTGGTGCAGAAGGCCTCGTCGCCGGTACCAGTCGAGCACGAAGTCGAGATCAGCGCGATACTCTCCTATTTGCAGGAAGTGCACGGCTTCTCCCGTATCGAGCCCTGGTTCTCTGAAAGTCTCCGTTCGGACACTGCCAATGGCCGCAGCCGATTCACACATGCGTCAGATGTTGCGGAGAAGATGGGAGTAAAGTTCAACCCTTATTACTCTCCCGGGCGGGACAAACACTTTCGTGCCTTCATTGATCCCAATGCTCCGATAATGATCTCAGGCTATGATCATCTGGTGCGAATTGAATACCACCGACCGTGGAAGGACGCTAACCAGGTTGATCTACCGGACACCGGCGCCATTGAAATCGTCGCGGATTCTGTATCCGTGACCCTTATTGCCAACAGCCCCCCGTACGATTCACTGATGATACCGCTTCGTCCCTTGTTCGACCAGGTAATCGCGGCATATGATGATGTCCGCGGTTCAAAAATACCCGGCGAAAAGGCAGTGATTGAATACGATTCCGCGGGCCACAAGACCAAGGTGGTGATGTTGCAGGCGCACTTCGAGCAGCAGGACAGCGTTGTTGTTGCCAACTCGTACGATGCCCTGGTCCTTTATTCACGAAAATAGCAGCGATCAGTAGACATCGCGACTCAGTCATTTTGATCTACCCGGCCAGGATTGGATCCAACGCGAAGGGTCCGGTTGACATCTCTCGCGGATTATGCCACCGCCACCAGATCAGTTACACCTTGATCATCCGCAGCAGCCGCGCTTCTCCCGGTGAAGACGCACGCGGAAAAGGGAGTGATTACACCCTGAGTTTCCATTCTTCGATGACCCGGCAAGGCGGGTGGCCAAGGTACGCGAAAAGGGCGCGGGCTGCCGCGTTGCTCGATCCCGTCCCGTCATGGTAGATGCTCCCACCCATATTTCTCAGGCAACGAAGTCCACGGAGCACGGCTTCGACGCCGAATCCGCGTCCGCGAAAGTCGGGCAACACACCGAGGTAGTAAATAGTTGACCATCCGTCGCTGGGATACACCATAAGTGCGAGGACGGCGGCAGGAACGCCCTCAAACGACCCGATCTGGATGCGCTCGGGTGCCTCAACTGTGTCCTCCTTCTCAATGAGCATCCTCAGGAATCCGAGTGTATCGTTCCAGTTGTCAGCAGCCGGATCACTTTCGGCGGCTTGGCGGAAGAGTTCCGCCGCTCGAGCCAGATCCTTATCGTTGTTGGGGTCGACACAGCACCAAGTTAGTCTGGGTTCGATCTTCCTGGATTCGAGCGCCACGAGCGCTTCACTGATCGGCATGCGGTATTCAACACGGTCCTCGCCCTGCTGAAAACTGCGGGCGATGAGGGAATCACGGTGCAGCCCAGCACGGGCAGCCACCAATGCTCCGTCCATCCCTTCACTCGCTGTCATCACACGGCTGTCGACTGTAGCGGCGCCGTTCTTCTTGCATTCCGCCAGGCTCGACTCGATTCCCTCGTTCCAAGCCTGCGCATCGGGGAGGCCACCGACCCCTTTCTTCCAGGACACGATAATGGCCCAGGCTTCGCTCTCCACCTGCATGGTATCCATGCGGGCGCAGACAGTCCCATTTTCATTCGCAAGTTCGTACACAGATTACTCCTCGATTGATATCTGACCAACCCCGACCGGTCCGACACGGTTGCGGGTCCGACTGCCTCACACAGGACTGCAGGCTGTCCCGCATCAGACACGAAGCACAAGCTTGACTCGCCCATGTTAGTGATCGTGTGATTGTCTCGGCCAGAAGATAACCCCGACTTTCGGCGGGGTCAAGAATTCAACGCCGTCCGAGTCTCCCTCTCCCCAGACTTCTGGAGAATCTGTCTTCGATCTGAGGTCTGACTATGCGATTCTTGAAGGAACGTTTTGGAGGGTATTGAGCAAATGAGAATGGGGCAAAGAGAGCAAGCTCATCCATCACGTCGGAAGATATAAATCGCCCATCCTATGGTATCTCTCCCCCACTTGAGATAGATGTTCTTGCTCGACGTAACTCGGTCCATGAGTTCGGTTATGTCCGGATCGTTGGGGTTCTGACGGGCGTATTCGTCGGCCGCCAACCACTGCAGGCCCTCGTATTGATCCCAGTCATTCTTGTCACTAACAATTGTGTAGACAAGTTGGAGTCCGTGTCTCTCTCCAACCTTGACATTGTCGGCATGCGTCCCAAAGTTCTCCCTCTGGAGGCCTGATGCGTCCAGATATCCCTGTGATGGATCATGGAGCCAGAATGGTTCGCCTACGACTACCAAGCCACCCGGGACAACCCAACTTCTCAGTGTTCTTAGCGCTTCATTGTGGTTTTTAAACACCCAGCTGGCGCCGATGCAAGCCGCCAAATGCAGACTCGCGGGTTGTTCCGGCCTGAACTCAGCACCATCCATCTGCGTGAATTTGATATTAGGCTTGGACAATCTATCGGCGGCCTTCCTTCTGCAATCTTCAATGCAGTAGGGAGATATATCTACTCCGACCCCGCTGACTTCATATTCCTCAACCAGTCGAAGCAGAAACTCTCCTTTGCCGCAGGCGATATCGACCACGTCGGTCCCCTTGGGGAGATCAAGAAGTCTGATGAGGTGTGCGAGTTTGGCCTCACTTGTAGGATTGCAGACCAGGTGCTTCTTGTGCGTGATATCGTAGAACTTCCAAGTATCCAAAGTCACTCCGTGATTGTCTTGACATACGAATCACGACATTGAGAGCTGTTTTGCCAAGTAAGAAGTAACATCAGGATGGTTCCGGACTCGGCGGAGGCACGACAGGCGGTACTACGACCTGTAAACAGAAGCCCTTTGCCATACTTGCCAAAGGGTCTGATTCTCAGTCAAAAACGGCCCCAATCTCACTCTCCCCAAACTCTTGTGGAATTCGAGTTACAGACCACGACGGCCTGCTCTCGTACCGGTGGAACGCGCTGGACAACAATCGCTGAGATCGTCTGTACAGACTGTAAGCGAGTACCACGGCACCATGTTGATAGCTGATTAACATTTGATATTATCTCTTGAAAATCGCCTTACCCGTTTCAGGATTTACAGGTGCTGAAGTGTGTTCGTGGATGATTTTCCAGCCATCGTTCTGCTGTTTCAGGACCCAGGTCATTCTGTTTTGCAGCGACCGGAGTTCTTTGCCTTCCACTGAAACAGCCTTGTATGTCACAAAAGCAGTGGCAAATGCTAGATTGTCTGCCAGCATTGAATTTGTGTCAGAAAACTCAACAACGATCCGTTCATCACCGAGAGATCCGAACCAATCACTAACCATCAACCTCCAGTCATCGGCGCCCTCCAATGACCACTGACCCCACAAATCGAATACATAAACATCGGCAGCGTACAAATTCACGAAAGAGTCGATCTCTTTTTCATAAACCGCTGATTTATACTGGTTGAAGAATTTCTCTATCTCTACCATTATGAAATCCTCCGTTTCGAAGTTTGAATTTCAAATCAAGACTTGCTTCTTTTTTCCCAAGATACTCTAAATTTTACCGTTAAGTAAAGAAAAACCCGACAAAATCGGGCATCTTAGTCAGTGGCGGCCCCGATATCACTCTCAGCAAACTTTTGTGAAATTCAGATTTCAGGTCAAATCAAGCTATTCTATAGTAAGCGGAACGCGTTGGAAGATAATCTGTTAAGTTTGTGAAAGAGAGGTCGATCCAACTCGTTGCAGACAACAGAAGTGACCTGGCCGGAAGGCAGACCACGACGCCCCTCCTCTACTGAGAGCGACTCCCAACCGGATTGCTGTGAAACACAACCCTCTCAAAGAGTGCTGCAAGCCCAATTCCTATTCCAAACATGAGGTAATCCAGTGGATCAAATGTCCGACCAAAGATCGGAACGCCGAAGTACTGCATCGTTTCCGTAATGGCACCAATCGCAAATACAAAGGCGCCTCTGGCAATGCCATTGCGCGCGATTGGTTGCCCGCTGACACCCAGAATCAAGTACATGGCAAGTGGCAGGAGGATGTCGATCATATAGCCATTGACGAAAGCCCGCAAAGGACCATGATAACTTGGACCTGTGATGAAGTGGAGTAATCCAACGAATACAGCGATGGACACGACGATAACTTTGCGATAGAAAAGAGAGCGGCTCATTTGTACAGCCTAACACAATCTGACTGTACATAGTGTAGGGGTGAGACATACATCGCTGACTTGCAGTTCCATTGGAACAACCTCTTAACGCCCTTGCGGTTTCCTGCACTTGCCGGTTCGCCGATTACCTAAATCAATCACGTGGAAAAGCATCTCACCTAAAGCGCAATCCTCAATCTGAGTGCGGTTGCGGCCCCTGGGGGTTTCCCGCCAATTCATCATTTCCAAAAGTTGTGACCTCGGCAGACGGAGTCTGATTGATATGTTTCATCTGTCTGTCTCTTCGAAGAGGTTGTGATAAATGGCCGGGTGGCCCGATCAGGCTCAAAATAGACGGCCTCCTTCTCACGGCTCCAATATAATCACTACAGTCATTTTTGACTTCGAAGTATATCAATCTAATGCCAAACAAAAAGCCCCGGCCAGAACCGGGGCTCTTGAAGTCTATGGCGGGGTTGACGAGACTCGAACTCGCGACCTCCTGCGTGACAGGCAGGCATTCTAACCAACTGAACTACAACCCCGGCAGAATCGTCTGAGGACACCGCACCGGCCTGCCGACCGCCGCGGTCGATGTCACTTCTTGGGCTCGGAGGCCACCGCCGCCGGAATGTCCGCTTCTTTCGGCTTGTCCTTGATCATGATCCCAACCGGAATCAGAACGCAGTAGCCTAAGACCAGCAAAATCGGGGCGAGCGTGATCGACCCGCTCGCCAGCGTGATGAATCCAAAGATGATCGAGGCCAGCCCGGCGCCCAGAATCATCCAATTCTTCCTGCCGAACGGCCATTCTTCAGCCTTGCGACCCGAACGTATTTTCTTCACCTGCGCCATCTTGCGCCTCCAAGAGACCCCTAAGTTATGTTCCGGCGCCGCCACGTCAAGCGAATTTTTGGACGCCACCTGCTACTATCGTCGGCAATTTCCGTCAATCTTTATACCGCGTCGAGCTCAGTCCGCACCAACCTGAACCCGCCGTTGTGCTTGTGATTTGTTGCCGGAACGATATCTTGCCCGCTGCACCCGTATGAACTCGCTTGAACACAAGATGCCTCGCTGGCCGTTCGTCACTCTGGCGCTGCTCTTTGCCCTGGCCATCTCCAGCGCCTTCGTCCGCCGGCCGATTCACAATGATGAGGCCTGGATCGGCCAACAGGTTTGGTCGCTGCAGAAGCAGGGATACGTAGCCTCCGATCTGTTTCAAGATTGCCCACCCCTCGATCAGGAAATTGTCGTCTACCACAAGCAGCTGGTCTGGGTCGGCGAGGCCGTGTCAGCTCTGTTCGGATGGGGACTCTATCAACTCCGTGGCATTTCGATGACGGCCGGTATTCTGACCCTACTGCTTCTTAGCTCTGCGAAGCTAAGCGATGAGAGCAATCGAGAACGGATTCTAACCGTGGCGATGCTCTTGCTGACTCCGGTGTTCTGGTTACAGATGCTGGAATTTCGTCCCGAAGCGCTGTTACTACTCTTTGGCACGGCTTCGTTTATCGTGTTGCGACAAGGGGTGGCCGGCTCCCGGCTCATATGGATTATCCTCAGCGCCCTGCTGGCGGGCATGGCCGGGCTCTGCCACGCTTTTGGCTTCGCCTATGTCATCGCCGGCGCTGTCGCCCTCGTGTTCGATCGGCGCTGGCAATCGGCGGTCTGGTTTGCACTTGTCGGCATCACTGCCTTTGCGCCGTACCTCAGCGGCTATTTCACGGATCGCGAATTGTTCATTGCACAGACGCTTCACAATCCGCTGATGACGACCTCTTTCGACTACCATTGGTGGTCGCCGCTGCTCAATCTTGTCTTTGAGCACAAGCGCCTGCTGCGCAAGCCGGAGGTCATCGGTATCACCGTGCTCTTTCTGCTTGCGCTGTTTTCGGTCAATCGCGAGTTCCTCCGGCGTCACCGTTTCACGCTCATCTATCTGGCTGTACTTTTTGTCGTGATCGGAGCATCCCCTCTACCCAAGTTTACCCGCTATATGGTACCGCTGGTGCCGCTCATGGCGCTCCTGATCAGCACGATTCTTGCTCGGCAGACGCCCACCAACAGCGCGCGGCAACGGGTCTTCACATTCGCGCTGCGCACCTGGCTGGTCATATTTGCGGGTTACGGTCTCTACGCGCTCGGTGCTGAGGCGCTGCAGCCGGCGAATCGGCAAGTCGCAGCCAATCAGAAATTGGCTGAATCGATGCAGCCCGGCAGCCGCGTAATTGCTCCCTTTGATTTCGTGTTCATGCAGCAGGGTCGCTTCACGATTCTCAATTGGTGGGGTGCGGCGCGTGCCGCTGCCGGCGACAAATCGGCCGGGTTCTTGGAACGCTATGCCGCCGCGCATCACATTCGCTACCTGATCCTGGATCCAGTCGCGCTGGCCGAGTGGAACATCACGGCTGCCTCACTGGAAACGACATTCGACAACTTTCGTTTGTGGCAATCTCTGCCGGAAGATCGCCGCTACCTCTTCGAACTTTCGCCATGATTCGGATGCGTCTTCGCTGGCAACTGCTCCTTGTCGTCGCAGCCGCGCTCGTCGCCCGCGGTGTCGTCGTGATGGTCACCTTATATCAAGTCGATGACGCCATGATCACCTTCCGATACGCCGAGAATCTCGCTTCCGGTCTCGGCTTTGTCTATAACGCCGGCGAGCACGTTCTGGGAACAACATCGCCGCTCTGGACGCTGATCTTGGCGCTGACGGCGCTGTTGCATGCGCATGTTCCGGCCGCCGCGCTTTGGATTTCGCTGATTTGTTCCGGCATGACCGCTGGAGCCGTCTATTGTCTGGCTCGCGCGTTGGGAGCCGGCAGGTGGGCGCTCCTTGCCGGATTAATCTACGCGCTCTATCCGCGTTGCGTCACAGTTGACATCTGCGGTCTCGAAGTCGCTCTATTCTCATTGTTGGCGATTACATCGTTCTATCGGTTGCGTAGCGGACGAAGCGGCGAATCGTTGCTCTATGCCGCCGTTGCGGCTCTAACTCGTCCGGAAGGCGCTCTATTCTTGCTCGCGATAGTGGGCCTAATCTATTTTCAACGTCGGCGCGTGGGGATCGTAGATTGGTTGCTGGCGATCGTGCCGCTCGTTGCGTGGGTGGTGTTTGCTTCACTCTATTTCGGCAGCCCGATTCCGAACTCGATCACGGCCAAATCCGGTTTGTATGCCGCCACTGCAACACCGTTGCTCCTCCGCTTCGCCGAAATGATGGTGCTCACGAATCCGGCCGGCTGGCTGCTGTGGGCCGGCGCCATAGCAGCAGCGATCTTCAGCAAGAGGCGACAGGGCCTCATCCTCGTGTTAATGATCCTGCTCCTTGTCTACGCCATAGCAGTCGCCGTCAACTCTCCGCGTATCTTCTTCTGGTATCCTGCACCTCTGATTCCGCTGCTCGATGTTCTGGCGGCGGTCGGAGTACGATCCGTCGGGCAGAGAGTCCTGGGCTTATCCCGGCGCAAACTCGAAACATCGGCTGCGTTCGGCGCGACCATTGTTGTCGCTGTACTGCTGGTTCATAACTTGCCGGCTCGCACTGCAGCGCTCCAGGCCGAGATGGCTTGGTATGAGTCGACGCACAAAGCGGCCGCGTCCTACCTCAGCGCGCACGCCGCCTTTGGCGATCGCCTCCTTGCTGAAGACATCGGTCATCTGGGGTACATCTATCGCGGGACGATTATTGATCGGGATGGCTTGGTCACCCCGGCCGCGATCGCCTATAGTCGGGCGCAGCAGTATGCCGAATTTGTCGACTCAGTCGCTGCCGACTGGGTCTTCCTCGCCGTCAATTATCCGACATCGCAGTCGATTTTAACCGACCCGCACTTTTGCGAGCGCTATGAACGCATTGACTTCACGTCCGCCGGTCCTGAACTATCCCACGCTCTCTTTCAGCGCCGCTGATCACCGTCAGCGCCCTAACACCCCGCGCAAGGGGCCGGTCCGCCCGAGAAGATGAAAGCGATCAAATACACCGCGTCCGAAATCGTCACAGCGCCCGTGCAATCGACATCGGCCGCAAGCAGCGGATCCGGCGCCGGTCCGCCGGCAAAGATATAATTGATCAGATACACCGCGTCCGAGATATTCACTGCTCCCGTGCCATCCGCATCACCGCACACGAATGCGCTCCCGGTGAAGAATCGGCGCGGCGCCGTGTACTCCCCGATATTGAACGCCAAATCGCGCGCCCGCACCCGACAGTAGAGCGCAGCGCCGTCCGGCAGCGGAGTGCTGTTTTCAAATTGCGGTGCTGTCAAGCCGGTCGGGTTGATCAGCACCGTCCCGAATCCGATGTCAGTCGCCACCTGCAGTTCATATCGCACCGCCGTGCCTTGCGGCGCTTTGTCGACGGCCGTCCAACTAAACAGCTGTGACAAATAGTCAACCGACTCATCTTCTGCCGGTGTCAACAATGTCGGCTGCGCCGGCGCCTGCGTATCGATGGTCACGACCCGATAGGGTTCCGCATAGCCGGTCACACGCCCGGAATCATTCACGGCATCTACGCGCCAGAACCAGCGCCCGTCCGCCAGAGGCGCAGCGAATTGGTGACTCGTTCCGGTGATGCCAACTGCCTGATAGTCCACTGACCCGAACAGCGAATCGTCAGCAACTTGCACGCGGTAGTAAAGCGGCTGCACTGTCGTCGCCGGGAAATTGGCGATTTCCGCCGGCGTCGCACCCGCCTTCTTCCACGAAAACGTCGGCATATTGCCACTTGTGACTGTCCCGTTTGCCGGCGCGATCAGCGGTGGCGGCATAAACCCGATCGTTGCCCGGGCGCTGTAAGCGTCCTGATTACCGTTGCGCGTATCGGTGAAAACGACCTGCGCCATATCACTGCGCGTCGACAAGCCGGTATATTCTCCGATCAACCCCGCGCGTGGTGCTTTCGCAGGATCAAGGGGCGCCTCCAGCAATCCGATGGCCGCATGCCACCGGGCGTAAAACTCCCGGTCGACCTTGAATGCCTGTGCCGGCGACGAAGACACTTCGGATATCCGCCGATTCGCCGTCCAGGTTGCACCGCCATCGAATGAATGCGCGATGTACAGGTCGAAGTTGAGGTTGTTCGGGTCAAGCCGCCGGTCGTACCAGCTTGCGGTCAGAATGCCGTCCTCATTGATCGCGATCCACGGATGGAACTGATCTGCTCCGTTGTTCAGCGGATCATCATGAATCCGCACCGGCGCGCTCCAGGTGTCGCCCTTGTTCGTCGACCGTAACAGCGACAGATCGGTGCTCCCGTCGGCGGCGAATCCGGAGTACAGAATGTATGTCGTGCCGTTGTAAGGCCCGCCCGTGACATCGGCCTCCATCGCCGGATAGGGAAAGATCAGAATGCCGCCGTTGATGTTCTGCGGAATTCCGCTTAACGACACCACCGTCTTATCCGATCCCCAGGTGTCACCGCCGTCGGTCGATCGATCCAGCATAATCCGGCTCAGTCCAAAGCTCACCCACGCTACCAGCACCGTTCCGTCCGGTGTGACCGTCACCGTCGGCCACTGCACGCTGAACGCGTCCGACACCGGCACCGGCGAGGAGTAAATCGTCGGCGTGATGCTGTGCACCAAATAGATCCGTGAACTTGAGGTGAAGCGCGCCCACGGCACGTACACGCGATTATTGTATGTCCCGCCGGTGCGGTCGACATTCATCCACTGTTTGTCCTCAAATGGCCCGCCGGGCCCTTCATCGACCGCCGTCACCGGTTCGCTCCAGCTTGCACCGCCGTCAGTGGATGTCCAAACAAACAGCCCGCTGTTACCCGCCGTGCTCGGGAAGGCGAGGATGTTCATCAGGAGATTCCCGTCGGCATCATAGCTCATCACCGGATCGGAATGCCGATCATAGGGAGGGACTCCCACAAGCGAATCGGACCACGTTGCCCCGCCGTCGTTGCTCACCCCGACGCCGACTCGTCGGAAACCGAGCCGAAAATCGCGCCAGATCGCTACCACGTTGTCGGCGTTCAGCGGATTGATGACGCAGGCCTGCTCATTCTGCAGCTCGGTCGTGTTGTCGGTATTGATCTTGATGTTCTGGCCTTCGACCCAGCCAAAGACCGCGGGCGGGACGAGGAGCGCAATTACTGCGGCGAAGAGCACCAGGGCGCCAAAATTCTGCTTGGCACGGACGGGCATATGACCTCCGGAGACTGCGCGATGCGCAACGGGTTTCAGGACGGTAGTATCAAATGGACTCTGTGATAAAGACGAATCAGAAGTACAATTGTTGCTCGACTAACCGAGCAATCGCCAATTCCGGCGGCTTAGATCGCCGGCGCTTCGGCTGCGTCCGCCACGGGCGGCTGCTCCGGCTCTTTCGCGGGTTCAATGGTCAAGGTGCCGGGGTAGCCCATCGGTCCGCGCAGGCTATAGTCGATCGCAATGAACTTCTGCGTCACCCAAAGGTTGGTCTTGAGATGACTGGTGATCTTCGACACGTTCATCTCGACCCGCTCGCCGCACAGGGCGACAAAGGGGATCAATTGATCCGCCAGATAATGATCGAGACAGACCTGCTTACCGACAAAATTCTTCAATTCGGTGACGGTATTCTCCGCAACCTTCTCCGCCGGCATCCCTTTCTCGCCCAGTGTCGAGAATCCGGCACGAATATTGTCGAATTCCGCCGTCAGGAAGACGATCGTTCCGCGGCCATTGGCCTGGGCGTCGCTCGCACGTACCTGCGCCTGCAAGTTCGCTGCTTTCAACTGCTTCAGAGTCGCCTTCAGTTGCCGCTCGCCCACGCCTTGCCCGACGTTGGAAACCACCGACATTCCGTAAATCTTGCGCAGTTGGCCGCGCTCGGAAAACTGCCGCGCCCGCAGCTTCTCTACCGGCTTGATGCGACAGTTAATCTCCCCGCCTCCTTCCGGGTACCAGCCCCAGCGGTTGATCTTGAGAAACGTCTGACACCCCATCAACCCCAAAACGGGCAAAAACACCTGCTTCAAATACGTGGCCGGCGGCGACCAGGGCACATGCGTCCCGCCCTTGATCGTCACGAACGACTCATTGCGGGCAAATAGCAGCGGCAGCAGCAGCGTCTGCAACACCAGCGTTGCCGCACCCGCTGATTTCTTGCTCTCCGCCACGTCGAAATTGTACTTGCCCGACTTGATCTTGCCCGGAATAAACGTCAGCCGCTCCGAGTTGATCTCCCCGCCCTCAACCGTGGCGCCGCAAATCTGCTGGCACGCCTTGACGGCGGTGAGATGCTGCGGCATCAATCCGGGAAACTTGCGGTTCTTCCTGATGTTGGTGACCTCCACCGGCTTGCCGGTCAGGGTCGATAACGACAGCGAGGTGCGCAGGATTTGCCCGCCGCCTTCGCCGAAGCTGCCGTCTACTCTGAGGAATTCTTGATCTGTCATAACTACCGAATGCCTAACTTACGCCTGCCGAACGGCAGAATCAAGGCAAAAAGCCGCTGCGGACCGCCACAAACTTTGACTGGACATGCCCGTCTCCGGATGCTAACATCGACACATGAAGACCAAATTCAACTTCGCTTTGATTATTGTCTTCTGCCTGCTCGTCTCCTCGTGCAGCCGAAAGGGCGAAGTGCTCCAACGCTTCACTTTCGTTGCCGACTCGACCGGATCGGTTTTTGCGCAGACTCGCGCTCGCTATAGCGTCGAGTTCGACTCGAGTGCCATGGGGATCTTTGTGAAGTCAATCAACGGGGCGGCAAACACCAAGACGGCCTACTGGCTGTATTTCGTCAACACCAAGCCGGCGCAAGAGGCAGCCGACCGCTTCCTGCCGCATCCCGGCGACACGATCGAGTGGCGCTTAGTCGCGGGCTACTAATTCCGGACGGCGACTCAACGCGATCCAGAGAACCAGTCCGAACAGGAACAGCCCGATGGCAATCAGGTGATTGTAAGTGAACTGGATGCCGAACAGGCGCGTCACCATTTCCGGCTCGTAGTAGCGGACATATTCGATCAGGAACCGGAAGACCGCCTCGATCATCAGCAGCAGCGCAAACGTCGCCCCGAAGAAGCGCTTGTGCTTGTCGAAGTAGTGGAGCGCGAAGAACAAAAGCAGACCATAGAGCGATGAATAGAGTTGCGTCGGATGCAGCGGCGTCGCGCCGAACTGATAGTAGGGAATCGAACCCTCGGGAAACGAGATACCGATTGGCAGATCGCACGGTGTGCCGAAACAACAGCCGTTCAAGAAACACCCGATGCGGCTGATGAAAATTCCCAGCGCCACGGCCGGGGCGAAAATGTCCACGGTCTGCCACAACGGCTGCTTCTTCCAGCGCACGTAAACCAGCGTCGCGATAATCGCCAGCACCACGCCGCCATACAGGTTCAGCCCGGCGATTCCGAATTCGCCGCCGGATCGGAACGGATTGATGGCCGCCGACCAATCGTCGGCAAACTCCGACAAGTGAAACAGTACGTAGAACAGGCGCGCACCGATGATGCCGGTAAAGATCACCACGAACGCCAGGTTCAATACGAAGTTGACGTCAATCTTCTCGCTGAAGGCGCGGCGGCGGATGTACAAAATGCCGACGAAGAAAGATATGGCCAGCATCAGGCCAAAGCTGCGCAGCGCAAACGAACCGATATGAAAAAGCTCTGGATGCAAGTCTACTCAATTTCCGCGGGCCTCATGGCGCGCCGCTGGTGATTCAACAATTGTCGCAAGCAGGAGGTTCCACCGTCATCCGGAGGTGTCAACGGCAATGGCTTCCGCGACTGCGGTCACGCGCCGACGGCGGAAGAATACCAATGTCATTGCGCCGACGCCAACAGCCCACGCCAGCAGATAAATAAACCAACCGAAGAAAGGAATCTTATACAACAACGCCAGAAGAATCATGCCGATGACCAGCGACCAGCCAAGCGAAATCTTGCCCTCGCGTCGCCACCAACCGAGAATGATCATCCCGATCGCAATGCCGGCGATGATCTTCCCGAACAAGAACAGCAGCCCATAAACGGTCAGACCGGCCAGGGCGGCCGGAACGCCGACGATTGTCACTGCCGTCAGGACCAGAATTAACGGTGTGAAGATGACGATCGCCAGGCCCAGAATGCCTGCTACCGCGCCGTTGCTGCGGACTTCGCGCACCGCCAATTGCACGCTGTCGCGCCGCGCCACGACTGCAATCGCGCCGAGGATGATCGAACCGCCCAGGAAAATCACGGACCAGATCCACCCCGACGGCGGCGGCACCCAGCCGGCTAAACCGCTCGACTTGCGATTGTCGGTCGACTTCTTCCATCGCGTCTCTCCGAGAATCTGCGCCTCCGGCGAAATTCGCGCCTTGTCCTGGGCCTCATACTCAAAATCACCCATCACCACCGCACCCGGCGCCAGTGAAATTCTCCCCCCGTAACACTTAAGGTTGCCGTGAATCGTGCCGCCGATGGTGATGATTCCACCGTGGATGTAGGCATCCGATCCGATCTCCCCGTCAATCAGCGCTTCCGACCCGAACACCGCCAGATCCTGCGCGAGGTAGGTATCGCTCGCAATCGTAATCTCCGATCCAAAGGCCACCACATCGCCGTCAATCTTGCAGTTGATGTTGATCGCCTCGGCACCCACCCGCAACGATCGACAAATCTCGCCGTTAATCGTAATCCGCTGCGCCGCCGCATTGATGTTGCCGTCAACGATGCCGTCAAACGTCAGCGTGCGTGCGGCCACCAGCAGGTCGCCCCACAGCGTCCCTTCAAACTTGACCGTGCTTCCCGCCAGCATCATGTCCTCGGAAAAATCCCCGCTCATGTATAGTTCATCGCCCGAGCGGAAAGAAAATGCGCCCGCGGACGACCAGGCGACCAGCACCGCGAACAAGAACAAAATCGACTGGCTGCGACAGGGGATAGCCGGCATCTGACTTTCGGTCCTCCGGTTAAGCTAACGATGCAAACCCGCGCAAGTTACGGATATCTGGAGGTTACCCGCGCCTGCAGATTATGGTAAAGATATTGTTTTTGCGCGGACAAGCACAAACTTCTACGGCCGGCGGGTCTTGTCGGGATCTTCCGTCGCCGACTCGCCAGAGTTGCGCTCCCGCGCCACGGTGGGCACAAACGGCCCGGTGCGCTCCCGGCGTGGCAGACCGAGAATTTCCCGGGCGCGGTTCAGGGCGTCGTGGATATTCGCATGAATGTTATCCTCGCCGATGAATTCGAAAAATCCCGACTGCGTCAACGTAATGAGCGGCTGGGCATGCACTCCTGACAAGATCAACGTGATCGTGTGCTTCCGGCAATCCTTCAACAACTGTTCGAGCGCATGCAACCCTGAGGAGTCGATCACCGGAACATTTCGCATGCGGATTACCAGCACGCGCGGCGGCTTTTCGACGATCTTGATCGATTCTTCAAACTTGTAGGCCGCGCCGAAAAACAGCGGTCCGTTGATCTCGTAGACTTCGACACCCGGCGGCACATCCTGATGACTTATCGCCAGCGGATCATCCTCTTCGCCGTTGTCGTCCTTGAATTCGCGCGAAATGACGCCGACGTTGGTTACTTCGGACATGCGCTTCATGAACAGGAATGCCGCCAGCACCATTCCGACCTCGATGGCCACCGTCAGATCGAACACCAGCGTGAGACCGAAAGTTGTCAGCAAGACAATCACGTCGCTGCGCGGCCCGCGCAACAGGCCGATGAACGACCGCCATTCGCTCATATTGTAGGAAACCACAACCAGAATCGCGGCCAGCACGCACAAGGGAATCAGCCCTGCCGAACGGCCGAGAAACAGCATGATCAGCAGCAGCACCACCGCATGCGCGATGCCGGCAATCGGCGTCCGCCCGCCGTTTTTGATATTCGTGGCCGTGCGCGCGATGGCGCCGGTAGCGGGTACACCGCCGAAGATCGGCGAAGCGATGTTCGCAACCCCCTGCGCGATCAGTTCCATGTTCGAACGATGCTTCCCGCCGATCATGCCGTCCGCCACTACCGCCGAAAGCAGCGATTCAATTCCTGCCAACAACGCGATCGTCGTGGCCGGCTGCACCAGTTCTCGCAACGTCGTCCAGTCAATGTCGGGCAAACTCGGCGCCGGAATCATCGATGGAATCTCACCAAACCGGCTGCCAATCGTCTCGACCGACAGGCCGAAAATCTTGACGACCGCCGTTGCCAGCAGCAGCGCGACCAGCGATCCCGGAATCTTGCGCCACGCCCGGGGCCACAAGACCATGATCAGAATAGCGGCGAGGCTGATCCCGACAGCGTTCCAATTGATCGTCGACAGATACTGCGGGTAGGCCGCCCACTTGTCGAGGAAATCGGCCGGGACATCACCCATCTGCAGACCAAGGAAATCCTTAACTTGGGACGAGAAGATAATGATCGCAATTCCCGAAGTGAACCCGACCACCACCGGATGCGGCACAAACTTGATCGCCGATCCGAACTTGGCAAGCCCCATAATAATCAGAATCACCCCGGCCATGATCGTCGCGAGCATCAGCCCGTCGAGGCCGTACTGAGCGACGATGCCGTAGACGATCACAACGAATGCGCCGGTCGGTCCGCCGATCTGTACGCGGCTGCCGCCCAGTGCCGAGATCAGGAAGCCCGCAATGATCGCAGTGAAAAGCCCTTTCTCCGGCGACACGCCGGAGGCGATCGCAAAAGCAATCGCCAGGGGCAGCGCCACGATTCCCACGATCAGTCCGGCGCCCAGATCGGCGGCAAACTGCTCGCGACTATAATTACCCAACGTTGTAAAGAGCTTCGGTCTCAGCATCACACAATAACCTTAAACAAAGGGCGTACAATTTATTCGGAATCGACCGCAACAGTAGATTTTTTTAACGCTATTTCCCAGACGTACGGCTCGCTGGACTTAAGCTGATAATTGACAAGGCATTACCCGGGTCATGATTTTTAGAATTTTTCTGCTCATTTTTTGAACCGGCGTGGTTGACCACCGACGATTAAAGCGGATATGGAAACGAGCTCAATGAATATGAATGCACTGGAACAACACGACACCCTGTATCGTCTGGCCTACCGCAAGTACCTCAACAACGAGATCGAGTTCGCTCGACATCTCGCTGAAGAGGCGGTCGAAAAGGCGCACGAGTTCTACATGACCATGCAGCTATCCGTACCGGCCGATCGGTTCAACTGCCGCGCCCAGGCGTTGCTCGATCTGATCGACCGAAAGACGCTCTTAGCTGGGAAATAGCCCATACAGAGCGGGTCGGCGAACTCCCGCGGCTTCCCAAAACCCCGTCGCCGACCCGTTCTGCCCGATATCGACCCCACCCTCCCGCACCACACACCGATTGCCCAGTCGGTGATTGACGATCCGGACCTCCGGATCGTCTCTTATTTGTGCGCAAGTTCCCGGACTTCAGCTGCGATATATTGTAGAACGACTATGCGTCTGCTAAAGATGTGCCCACTGGTATTGCTCTTGGCTGCCTCCGTCTCAGCGCAGCGAACTGTTGTCGGGGAAACCTATGACGTCGTCCTGCCGGCAAGCTATGATTCCACTCGCTCCTACCCGCTCCTGATCATTCTCCATGGCGCCTTCAGCGGTAAAGAATCGCTGCAACCTTACTTCGTTCCCGACCTCTTCGACGATCATTACATTCGCCTGTTTCCGCAGTCTTCCGAACGCAGTCGCGATCGGTATACCTGGCATCGAAAGTTGAAGGAGGGCCGCAAACTCATCCGGAGTGCCTACGAGGAGGTGGTCAAGGTCTATCCCATTGATACGTCGCGAGTTATCGTGTGCGGTTTCTCGATGGGAGGTATGATGGCCATCGATGTTACCCTTCAGCAGGTCGCTCCGGTTGTGGGATTCATCGCAGTCTGCCCCGGAATGCCCTCACAATTCGACAGCACCCTTGTCGCTGGGATGGTTGCTCAGGGCCAGAGAGGCGTTATCATTGGCGGTCACTTTGACTACTTCAGACCATACCAGTTGGACATGCTCACAGCCTTCAAAGCCATGGGTTTTGAACATCGTTTCCTGGAGTTCCCGAATCTCGGGCACGAACTGCCGCCCAGACTCCCACAATCGCTTGACGCGGCTCTCAGTTTCGTCGATCCCGTTGTCGGAAAATCCGCTAAATAGTGCTGTGAGCGCTGCTTTCACCGCGTATTCATTGAAGCTGGTCCGGAATGTTGACAGATCCGCTAAGGATTACTATTCTGACCATTCCAGCGAAGGAGTCATAGTAATTTGGCGATATCGACACGAGGCAGATACGGTATTCGGGCGTTGCTGGCCATTGTCAAGGCCAACCGCCCGCTTTCTACAGCCAGGATCTCCAAACTGGAGGACATATCCTTGCCCTACCTCGAGCAGATCTTCAACCGACTCAAGCGGGCCGGAATCGTCCTTTCCCGGCGCGGGGCGCAGGGCGGATATATTCTGGCGCGTCCGGCAGACAAGATCTCGGTCGGCGAAGTGATTGCCATCCTGGACGGCCCGGTGAAATTCGGCCAGTGCCACAACCCGGAGCACGAGGAAGAGTGCGAGAAACGCGACATCTGCGCCTCCCGGCGCTTCTGGAACGAGCTGGAGGCTGATGTCAACAGCAAGCTCTATCGCACAACGCTCCAGGACCTGAAGGATCTCGAGGCCGGCCTGATTGAACAAGTACAGGCGAAGTCCAATGAACCGAATCTACTGCGATCATAACAGCACCACACCACTCGATCCCCGCGTGCTCGAGGCGATGATGCCGTATCTCACGCAGACCTACGGCAACGCATCCTCCATGCATGCGATCGGACAGGCCGCGCGCGCCGGACTTGAACAATCGCGCGAGAAAATCGCCTCCCTGCTCAATTGCCGTCCGGACGAGCTCTACTTCACGGCCGGAGCCACCGAGTCGGCCAACCTGACAATCAAAGGCGTAGCGGATACGCTGGCACACAAGGGTCGGCTCATCATCACCTCCAAAGTCGAACACCAGGCAGTGCTGGAACCGTGCAAATATCTGGAGCGGCACGACTACGAGATCACCTACTTGGATGTCGATGCGCGCGGCTACGTCAATCCGGACGATCTGCGCAACGCAATCCGCCCCGATACGATTTTGATCTCGATCATCCATGCCAACAACGAAGTCGGCACAATCCAGGATATCAAACAGCTAGCTCAGGTCGCGCGCGAACGCAACGTCTACTTTCATACCGACGCGACGCAGGCTGTCGGCAAGATGCCGGTTGACTTGCGCGATCTCGGCGTTGATCTGCTCTCGGCGTCGGCCCACAAGTTCTATGGACCGAAGGGAATCGGCATCCACTTTGCCCGCGTCGGCACTCGCTTTACCCCGTTGATTCACGGCGGCGCGCACGAGCGCGGCAAACGTGCCGGTACAGAAAATGTCGCCGCCGCGGTCGGCATGGCCCGGGCGCTGGAGCTCAGCTTATCTGAACTGGAAGCGAACACAGCTCATCTGCGGCGTCTGAGCGACCGGCTAAGCCGCGGGATCCTCCAAACGATCCCCGATGCGCGCCTCCATGGGGACAGCACCAACGGTCTGCCGGGAACGCTCTTCTTTACCTTCCCCGGCTGCGACGGCGAGGCCATCATCGTCTCCCTCGACATGGCGGGAATCGCGGTCTCCTCCGGCTCGGCCTGTACTTCGGGCGCCACCGAACCGTCGCACGTCTTGCTTGCGATGGGGGTCTCGCGGCAAGAAGCCTCATCGGCGATCCGCTTCTCCCTCGGCAAGCAGAATACCGAGGCGGAAATCGACTTCGTGCTTGAGACCCTGCCGCCGATCATCGAACGCCTGCGCAAGATGTCACCGCAATATGCCGGTCGTTAACCTGTTCGGAATTACAATCAGCGCATGAACTCCGGTAAGAAGACCTTGGTCGCCGTCGCTATGTCGGGCGGCATCGACAGCTCGGTCGCGGCAGTGATGCTCAAGCAGCAAGGCTACGATGTCATCGGCCTGACCATGAAACTGTGGGACTTCGCCGAGGTCGGCGGCGAGGACAAACACATCTCCCGCCGCTGCTGCTCGCTGGAAATGTTCGAGGATGCCCGCAGCGTCTGCTTCAAGTACGATATCCCGCACTACGTCCTGAACATGCACGAGGATTTTCGCGATACCGTCATCAACGATTTCGTCGCCGAGTACGTGCAGGGGCGGACGCCGAACCCATGCGTCGTCTGCAACTACAAAGTCAAATGGGAGCTGCTCGAAAACAAGGTGAAGCAGCTCGGCTGTGACTTCCTTGCGACCGGACATTATGCGCGCATCGCCCGCGATGAAGCCACCGGCCGCTACGCGATTCTCACCGGCATCGACCCGACGCGCGACCAATCATATTTCCTCTGGGGCCTCAAGCAGGACTCGCTGGCGCGCACGATCTTTCCGCTCGGCGGACTCCACAAATCGCAGGTGCGGCAACTCGGACGCGACTTCGGCCTGGTCAACGCCGAGCGCGAGGAGTCGCGCGAAATCTGCTTCGTCCCCGACAACAACTACATCCGCCTGGTTGAACAGCGCCACCCCGAGTTGGCGCGGCCGGGAATTGTGCGCGACACGCAGGGCAACGTCGTCGGTGAGCACGACGGCTACTACCGCTACACCATCGGCCAACGCCGGCGGATTCAGATCAACACCACCGAGAAAAAGTACGTCACGCAGATTCTGCCGGACAGAAACGAAATCATCATCGGCGACGACGATGACCTGCTGGTCGAGTCGTTTGAAGTGAAAGAAGTCAACTGGATGGGGCTCGACCCGACCGCTGCTTCTGACCCTGAGCCCACCAACTCCGATCGGAATTCCGAAGACGGGCGGCCGCACTTCGAGGCTTTGATCAAGATTCGGTATTTGCACAAGCCGGTGCCGGGACGCGTCACTCTCTTGACAAACGGTAACGTGGCCGTTAGACTACACGTTAGACAGCGCGCGGTCACCCCCGGTCAAAGCTGCGTCTTTTACGACGGCGACCTGGTCTTGGGAGGTGGCAAGATCGTTTAAACTAAAGGGCTCAGCATCTTTGTTGCCTCCATCCGGAATCGATATTCTCCCCCCCGGGAATATCCCCCGCCTTGACTTGTATTAACGTAGAGCTTATTATAGACGTCGACCAAGGCGGCAAGGAGACTTCAGCATGCGTGTAATCGGCATGGCAAAGGTTGGTGCAGTGGTTGCGGTATTGTCTGCGGCGGCTGCGGCAGAGACGATTCCGTATGACTACTGGTATGGGCGCATCATCGGTCGCACCAGGATTCAGACCGTGCAAGAAGCTTACAACGGCGAATCGGGAGCAGTCAGAACCTCCCTGAGCACCGGCTATCGCAATCAGGTCGGTGTCAACCTTGGAACGCTTCTTACGATCACCGAAGGCACCCAAGGCAACGACTTGAACCTCAATTTCGTGCGGCCGAAACTCTCCTCAGTTGCGCAACTGTCGCCGCGCACACGCTGGACAATCACCCGGATCGACTGGCAGGATGGCGGCGACTCTTATTGGAGCGGACCGCGCTTCTACCATCGCAGTTCTTCCATATTCCTCGCGGATCAGCGTTTCAGTACACTCGGCCATGAGGTGGAATATGACGCCGACAAATCGCTCTACATGTATCTCGACGGCATCTGGCTGGGTAAGGGCAATTGGAGTCTGGATGCCGGCCTTGGGACGGTCTTCGACGACGGCACCACGTGGTTCCGCGATACAACTGCCGCCGAACCGGATCATATTCGAACCGCACTTAGCGATAACGATCGTACCATCCGGCAATGGGATACTTGGGCTGTCTGCAGCTACGGCATATCAGATCGTCTTCAGATCTCACCGCGCTTGAGCTACGAGCGCCTGACCGACGAGCAGCAGACTCTGGAACACTATGTCGGCGGGCAAGGCGGATCAGATCCCGTACCTATGGAGAGGCGTGGTGATCGTACGGATCGGCTGTATGGTGTCGGCGGGCAAGTGCAGTTTCTGCTGGCACCGTCCCACTGGCTGAAATTGACTCCGATGTACCAAAGCGGCCGCGACCACAGGGTTCTGAGAGAGCAGACGATGGGTTACGATGACAACAGCGAGAGAGTCAGACAGGACCTGAGTTCCGAGCGGGACTATAACCTCGTTCTTAACCACACTTGGATTTCCCGCAACAACCGAATCCCCGTCGGCCTCATTTTGGATGACCATCGTGACTACTATGGTCATCGTCTGGAACCCGGCACGATCTCGGTGCGAAGCTCCGCACAACTCAACCTCCAACGCGCGGAGATTTCTTCAGTCATCTATCCGGGCACTCCCCGCGAAAATCGCTACGCAAGCCGCGGGAGAAGCAACGCTCTCGGACTTACCTCGGAACTCACCTACTATTCACCGCTGGGAATCGACGTGAACCTCAGCCTCGGTTTGTCACGTCGGAGCAGTGGGTCGAGCCATAGATCCACGATCGATAACTACAGCCACAATCAGTCATATTATTATAGTCTGAGCCTAACTTACTTCTCCTACCGCTGGGATCCGGCCAAACGTCGCAACATCGGCTGGGATCAGATCGAGGACATCGACTATCTGCTGGGGCCGTTGTTGCAACTTCTCGATTGGAAGGCTTCCTTCATCATCATACCGCCGGCCAGCAATTGGTCAGCTCGCTATGCGGAGGAGAATATCTTCAACTTCTTCAAGGGTGAGTCGGACGATCACTGGCGGGGAACCTTCGCCGGCGCAATCGGGCTAGGCGCTGGATTAGAGATGGGTCTTGACGTCAGTTTTGATCAGTCTGTCAGCAACTACACGTCCGACGCTCAAAGTCAGCGTAGCGTTACCAACGGTTGGTCGGTACATCCGACTCTTAAGTGGCAGCCGGGAAGTCGTTTCCGAACCGACGTGGCCCTGACGGAAACCTATCGCGACTACCAGGTAGCCTACAGCTATGGGCGTGATAGTGACTACTACACCCATACCTGGCAACTCCTCATCAACTACACAATCCTGATCTGACCCGCTGCAGTTGACAGAACGGCGATGATTGCGTAGACTATCGCGGGAAGCAATCACACGAATCGCTGAAGAGGTGAAGCATGGTCAAGCTCCGCTTTCACGGACATTCCTGCTGGGAAATCTCCGATAACGGCCACAATCTTATCATCGACCCATTCCTGTCGGGCAACCCGGTCGCCACGGTCAAGCCGGATCAGATCAAAGCGCAGTGGGTACTCGTGTCGCACGGCCACGGCGACCATTGGGGCGATACGCCCGCAATCGCTAAGAAGAACGGCGCGACCGTGATCGCGAATTTCGAATTGACCCAATACGCCGCCAAACTGGGATTGAAGATTCATCCCCTTCACATCGGCGGGTCGGCGAAATTTCCATTCGGCTGGGTCAAGTTGACGATCGCGCACCACGGCTCAACGCTCAAGGAAGCCGACGACTACGGCGGTAATCCGGTGGGGATCCTCATCAACATCGGCGGCAAGACGATCTACCACGCCGGCGATACCGGCTTGTTCCTCGACATGAAACTGATCGGGGAGATGAACACACTTGACCTGGCACTGCTACCGATCGGCGATAACTTCACGATGGGGCCGGTTGACGCCGCCAAAGCAGTGGAATTCCTGCATCCCCGGAAAGTCGTGCCGATGCACTACAACACCTTCGACATGATCAAGCAGGATCCGAACGAATTCGCCAAACTGGTGCGCGCTCAGGGCATCGACTGCGCCATCGTCAGCCCCGGCGAGACGATTGAGATTTGAAGACCGCTCTCAGTAGCTGCTCGAGTCGAGCTTGACTTTGCCGCGAAAGATCCAGTAGATGCTGATGGTGTAGGCCAGCACCAACGGCACTCCCAGCGTCGCAATGATCAGCATGATCGACAGCGTTTTCTCCGACGACGCCGCGTTGTAGATTGTCAGACTGAATTCTGAAGCCGGGCTTGAGAAAATCAAATTTGGGTACATGCCGATGCCAAAGAGGGCGAGCAAGAACACGATCGCCGCACTTGAGGACAGAAACGCCCGCCAGTCGCGGCCGTGGTAGATCTCGCGCGGGATATTGGCAATCGCCAGCATGTTCAACAGCGGCACGATGAACCACACCGGGTGGCTCTTGATGAATTCCGCCATGTGCGGCACGTACAGCAGCGTCACCATCGTCGTCGCCGCGTAACAAATGATGAAAAAGATGATCGAATTATTGACCCAGCCGCGCACCTTATCGTGCAATGCCCCCTCGGTCTTCATCACGACATAGATCGCGCCGTGCATCATAAACAGCGCCACCGTAGTAATTCCGACGAGGATCGCATACGGGTTGAACAGCCCGAGGAACGTCCCGGCGTATTCGTGCCGTGCATCCAACGGCACCCCGATCGCAATATTTCCCAGCGCAATTCCGATTACCAGACTGGCCAGTAAGCTGCCGGCGCTGAACGAGACATCCCACATCCGCCGCCACCACAGCATCGGCTGCTTCGACCGAAACTCGATTGCCACCGCCCGGAAGATCAGGCAGAAGAGCAGCAGCATCAGCGCCAGATAGAACCCGGAGAACGCCGTGGCATAGACCTCCGGAAACGCGGCGAACAGCGCGCCGCCCGCCGTCACCAGCCACACTTCGTTCCCATCCCAGACCGGCCCGATCGAATTGAGGAAAATGCGCCGTTCCTCGTCGGTCTTGGTGAGCAGATGCAGTGCCCCGACGCCGAGATCGAACCCGTCGAGAATCGCATAGCCGGTAAAAAGCACGCCGATCAGCACGAACCAGATCGTTTGCAGGTCGAGACCAAACATCAGGCGCGCCTCCGAATTGTCAGATCATCTTCGAGCGGACCATGTTGAATCTTCTCGTTGAGCAGGTAGATGAACAACACGAAGAGCAATAGATAGATCAGTCCGAACATGATCAAGGAAGTGATCACTTCGCCGGGTGTCACCGTCTTGGACAGGGCATCCTCGGTGCGCAGCAGGTTGTAAACAATGTACGGCTGCCGCCCGACCTCGGCGGAAATCCAGCCCAGTTGATTCGCCGCCTGTGGACCCAGCACTGAGAACACAAATACCCAGAGCAACCACCGCAAGTCAAACAACCGTTTGCGCCACCAGAGCAGTAGTCCGCCCCACGACAGTGCAATTAGCCCGAAGCCGATGGCGACCATCGCATGATAAGTCTGAAATACGACATTCACCGGCGGTCGATCCTCCGGCGCAAACGACCGCAGCCCGGTGACTGGCGCGCTCGCATCGCCGTAGATCATCCAACTCAACATCCCCGGAATGGCGACCCCGAACTTGACACGTTCCTCGCGCTCGCTCACCCAACCGAACAGGTACAGCGGTGCCGGTGCGCTCTCCTCATAATGCCCCTCAAAAGCTGCCAACTTTGCCGGTTGGTTCTTGGCGACGCCGACGGCACTCTCGTGTCCCGAGACCAACTGCAAAATCGAAGCGGCCGCCGCGACCACGAGGGCGATCTTCATCGACACCTTCGCGAATTCGGCGTGCCGTTTGCGCAACAGGTAGAAGGCCGCCACGCTCAGGACAAAGAACGCACCCGCCTGCCAGGCGCCCATGTAGACGTGCCAGACGCGATCAACGCTCGACGGGTTGAAAACCATCGCCCAGAAATCGACAATCTCCGCGCGTGCATTCAGCCCCTCGCCGACGATATGGTGACCCGCCGGTGTCTGTTGCCACGAATTGGCCACGACGATCCAAATGGCACTGAAGTGCGCACCGAGACAGACCATGATGGTCGAAAGGAAGTGCACCAGCGGACTCACGCGATTCCAGCCGAACAGCAAGATCGCCAGGAATCCGGACTCAAGAAAGAACGCGAAGATTCCTTCCGCCGCCAGCGCGCTGCCAAAGACGTCGCCGACGTAACGCGAATAAGTCGACCAGTTGGTGCCGAACTGAAATTCCATCACGATGCCGGTGGCGACGCCGAGGGCAAAGATCAGCCCGAACACCCGCACCCAGTAGCGCGTCATCTGCTGATAGAGCGGATTCCGGGTCTTGAGATACAACCCCTCCATGATCACCAGGATCAGACCTAGCCCGATCGAGAGGGGCGGGAAGAGATAGTGGAAGCCGATCGTGAAGGCAAACTGCAGGCGCGAAAGAGTCAGCAGATCCATACTTCAAAATGTACGTAGCGGCAGCCGTGGTCTTGAGAAAAAAATCACAAGTAGCCGTGGGTCATAAATCGACGACAGCGCGGATGTCACAGGGCCGTGTCAAACCGCCTTGATCGAGCGCCGCCATTCGCCCTCTTTTTGAAAATTGATGTCGTCAATGATCCCGAGCAGCCAAATTCCGGCCAACTGCGACGCTTCATTCAGCTCCACGATCAGCGAGGTGGCCGGCGAGACAAACTGCGCAACGCGCTCGCGCGAGAATTTGATATTGACCAACGAACGCTTGGCATCGGTGAGGTAGTCGATTTCGGTCAACCCGCGGCCATTGCCGTTGGTCAGGAGAGCGATATTCAGGCGTTCCATCTCCTCCGGCGGATGAATCGCCGTTTCGATGCGCCATTCGCGCCGCGGTTTCCAGATGTCGATATTGAGCAGGCGGCCGTCGCGCGTCAGATCGAACGAACAGTCATCGCCTTCCAGGCTGTGTTGGAAGCTGCCCCTTTGCTTGATTCCGGCCGACAGGGTGTCGCCGATCGTGTCGTAGAAGGCGCGGCAAGGATACGGACGCGACAAGGGTTTTGTCACGACCGCGATCGCGCTCATTCCATTTCCTTGAGGCGGTCCTGCGCCTGGCGCGCTTCGAAAGAATCGGGATAGTCTTTGATCAGACGGTTGAAGATCGGCCGGGCGCGCGCAACGTTACCGGTCTCCTGGTAGCAGCGTCCGAGCTTGAAAATGGACTCGGTCAACTTGTCGCTTTGTGGGTAGGTCTTTTCAACCTTCTCGAATTCCGGGATCGCGCGGGCATACTCCTTCTTCGCATAGTAGCATTCCGCCAGCCAATACTGGGCGTCATCCGCCTGCGGGCTGTCAGCGAATTGCTTGAGAAACTCGTTGAATTGCAGAATCGCCAGGTCAAACCGCCCTTCGCGCATGTCCTTGGAAGCGTTCTCGTAGACGCTGTTGGGATTCACTTGCGGCATGTCGGACTCATCGGTTGCCTTGGCGGAGTCGGTCGCGGCAGTGGTCGGATTCGCTCTCACCGGCGCTTGAATATAACTGCCCGGGCGGTTGGCCATCTGACTCTCGATATCGGTCAGTCGGCCGTCGATCGTGTTCATCTTGTCCATCATGTCGGCCAGCGCTACCTTCAGATCGGCCTGATACGCCACGTTCTTCTCGACGGTGAGGCGAAAAAGCGAATCGAGATCGCGGATGCGGTCCTGCATTTGCAGGGTCGAGCGCTCCAAAAATTCCAGCTGTGTCTTCATGGTGACGATCTCGCTGCGGGAAGCGCAGCCGACCTGCAGGAGGGCCACAACTGCTAAGAGTATGATTCCGTAAAGCCGCATAAATGCTCCCAATAATGCTGAAGGGCGGTCGTACCGCCCTTTTCAGCGTTGTCCTATTGCTCCACGAACTCCGCTCTTCGATTCTTGGCCCAGGCGTCTTCGCTCGAACCCAGAACGGCCGGACGTTCCTTGCCGTAGCTGATAATCGACATGCGGTCGCGGGGAATCCCCAGGCTGGCCAGGTATTCCATCGCCGAGCGTGCGCGCCGCTCACCGAGCGCCAGGTTGTATTCGACCGTGCCGCGCTCATCGCAGTGGCCCTCGATCAGGATCTTGGCCTGTTCGTCGGCTTTCATCTTCTCGTAATTCTGACGCAGTCCGTTCTTCGCGTCGTCGCGAAGGTTGTACTTGTCAAAATCGAAATAGATAGTGACGTAGTTGAGCACCTGGTCGCCGCTGACCGGCGGCGTGCTCGGAGTCTCGCCCTCGCCTGTGCCCGGCTTGGTTCCGGTGTCGGTCACCGGCGGCGGAGTCTGATCTTCCACCTTCGGCTTTTGGCCGCAGCCGACCGCCAATAGCGCGATCATCAGGATCGAGAGCAGGATCAGTGCTTTTCTCATCTCTTTCCTCCTTGATATTTCAAAGTCTTTATCTCACAACGCATAGTCTTGCCATTCGCGCAAAGCCACACTTCGCATCCCGTCGATCTCCGCCACTGTAATAATAAGCCCGAAGCCGGTTGTCAACCTAAACCGGAACAAAATCGACGCTTTCCACCTAATCTACGAGCGGTTGCCAAGCCGGATTTGACGACTTCCCATCCCGCGTAATCTGCCGGATTTTTTTGCTGTAACGATCCATGATATATATGTCGCTCGCTTGCCGCGTGTACTTCGTGTACACCAAATGCAGCCCGTCCGGCGACCAATGCGGGTTCTCATTGGAGCCCGTCTGGTCCAACCGCTGCATATCCCGTCCCGTCACATCTATTGTACACACCTGAAACTTCCCGTCTTCACCGCGCGACACAAAAGCAATCACGTCACCGGTCGGGGAAAAGCGGGGGGAATCGTTGTATTTGCCGTCGTAGGTCAGCCGGGTGACGCCGAATCCCTCCGAATCCATGATGTAAATCTGCGGTTGTCCGGAACGGTCGGACGCGAAAGCAATCTCGCGCCCGGTCGGCGACCAGGAACCGGAGACCTCGATCGAGGGTAAAGAGGTCAATCGCCGTTTGATTTTGCCTTTCCGATCCAGCACGTAGAGCTCTGAGTTGCCGTCTTTCGAGAGCGTGATCACAATCTCCTTGTTGTCCGGTGAGATCTCGGCCGCATTGTTGGAGCCGGGGTACGCCGAAATCGGCTGGGTTTTGCCAGTGCGAATATCGCGCTCCCAGACCTCCATCTTGCCGGTCCGGTATGTTGTAAACAGCAACCTGTCTTCTCTTCGATCCCAGGCTGGAGACAAGTTCAGAGTTCGATCATCACTGATTTTGATCGCATTGGCACCGTCGTAGTCGCAAAGATAGAGTTCCTTATTGCCGGACGCTGATGACACAAAGGCGATCCGGGTCGTGAAGAATCCTTTCTCTGCCGTGATATGCTCCACCGCGGCGTCAGCAATCATGTGCGCGACCCGGCGGAAGTTGACGCGCGTGGTCTTCAGCTTTTCGGAGGTCAGTTCCTGAATCCGCGGAGTCAGCTCGCTGATCTTGTACAGCACCTTGACATCCGCGCCCTCCAACTCGACCTCGCCCTCGACCAGATAATCCGCCCCCATCCGCTGCCAGATCTCCGGGGTGATCTCCTTGATTTCCCACACATCGAGGTAGAACTGGCTCTTGGGAATTGTGTCAAAGAAGATATGAAAGTCAAGGTCGTCGGTAACGACCCGCTGAATCGCGCGCGCCAGCGAGTCGACCTCCAGCGAAAGCTGCCCGGCAACCTTGAAGTCGGCGACTGCGATCTTCAGCGGTTTCCAGGTGCCGCCTGTAAGTGAGGCTCGCAAATCCAACCCGCCCTGTCCGGCAGCCACGTTGACGATGGCGAAGACGATTCCCACACACAGCGTCAGCAGTCGTCGCGAATATATCGAACGATGTTCTTTCCTTCTCATCACTGATTACTTTCCTGGTACATACTGAAAGTCAAGGTGGAGTCCAATGTAGGCATAGTTGAAGCTCGATGGAAACGCCGGAAACTGCCCGGCGCGCAGTATCGCCAGCACCGCCGCCTGATCAAAGGTGCTGTAGCCAGAGGACTTCTCCACGACCGGCTCGCCAATCACACGACCGCTGCGGTCGATCTGAAAATAGACGGTGCAGGTGATCGGCTTGGGCGAAGTCACCGGATTGCGCCAGTTGCGCTCGATGATATTCAATACCAGCCCCAAATTATAAGGCAAATTGGATGATCCCGGGCCGACACCGGTTCCTGTCCCGCCCACGGTGGAGGCGACCTCTAAACCGCCTTTGCCGTCCTCCTTCACGGTCTGCTCCGATTTCGCCTCATCCTGCGCAGCCGCCTCAGCTTCCGATTCCTCGGCGCGCGTCTCTTCTTTGGACTTTTCGACCGCCTTCGGTGGTTTATCTTTCGGCTTCTCGGCGATGATCTTTTCCTTCTTGTTCTCCGATTTCAGCTTCGGTTTCTCCGTAATCGTCTCATCCTCCATTCGCTCCGCCGGTTTTGGCGGGGCGATCGACTTGGGTCCTGCATCCGGTTCTCCCGGAGGCGGCCCGCCGGGAAAGAAGTCGGTCGGCTTCACCACCATGATCTCCATCTTCGGCTTAAACATCCCCATCGCCGGGTTGATCACCAGAATCAACCCCGTCAGGATCACATGGCCGAGTACCGACAGGATGAGATCTTTCTTCCTCATATGCGACGCTCTTGCGCACGGTCATCCCGCGCGCTACTTCTTGCCGATTTTGAAATCGTTTTCCGGCAGTTTGGTGACAAGGCCGACCTCCTTGATGCCGGCCGCCTTGATAAAGCCCATCACTTGGATAACGTTTCCGTGCGTGATCGACTTGTCGGCGCGCAAGAACACCATCTTGTCCGGCTCCGCGTCGTGGGCTTCCTTGATCCGCATCTCAAATTGCGACGCCTCAACCACGCGGTCATCGATGTAGTAGACGCCGCGCGGATCAATCGTGACGACGATGCCCTCGGAGGGCGTTGTATCGGCGACCTTGGTCTGCGGTAGCTCGACGTTGATTCCCGACTGCATTAGCGGCGCGCTGATCATGAACACGATCAGGATCACCAGCACGACGTCCACCAGGTTGGCGACATTGATATCGTGCATCGTTCCGTACGACCGCGGGCGGCGTTTGTGCGCCATCAGATCTGCTCCTTAGTTACCGCTGCCAGGAATTCGAGCGAGAAGTTATTCAGGTCGTCGGCGAAGAACTTCAACTTGGTGTTGGCCCAATTGTAGGCCATCACCGACGGAATTGCCACCGCCAGCCCGACAATCGTGGCAATCAGCGCCTCGGCAATACCCGGAGCCACGACCACCAGCGACGCCGACCCTTGCTGGCCGATGTTCATGAATGCGTTCATAATGCCGTAGCAGGTGCCGAGCAGGCCGATAAAGGGCGCGGAATTGGCAGCCGTCGCCAGATACGAAACCTGCCGCTCAAGATGCTTAATCTGCTCGTTTGCTTCCTTCTCCAGAATTCGATCAATCGCTTCCATCTCGTCCGGCTCCAGCTTGATCATCTGTCCCGGCGTGCGGGCGCCGCCATGCTTGGCCGACATCAGGGATTCCCACTCGCGAAACCCCTCCTCAAATACCCGCGCCAGCGGCGTCGACTTGTAAATCAAGCACTTGCTGTGCGCTTCCTTGAGACTGGCGCGGCGACGAAATGTATGAAAAAAACGGCGGCTATCGGCTTCCGCCGCCCGATAAACCTTCCACTTGTTGATGATCACTCCCCAGGTGATGAAGCTCATGACCAGAAGGACGATCAGGATCACCCAAGCAAACAATGACATGTGGGAGAGGAGGCCGAGAAGACCGCCTGACACCAAGACAACGTTAGCTATCGCCAAAGGACTCTCCGTTCCCAAAATAGCGCGCATCCAGCCGCGTGCTTATAGGTATACATCACAACCGGCCGGTTATTTCCTCCAACAATGTAGAAACTTGAGCGGCGGCGGCAAACGGTTTTAGGATATTGGGAGGCAAAGGGATAGGTGGTATGATCGTGCGACTCAAGAGGTCTTGTTGTCGAGTCGAATCACACGATCGGCGACCGACCGGACAAAGTCGTCCGCATGGCTCATCACGATCACCGTCTTGCCGGAATCACGAAGATACCGAAGCAGCGTTCGCATCGCCGCGGTTCCGTCCCAGTCAAGTCCGGCGGTAATCTCGTCAAAGATCACTACCGGCCGCTCCAGTGCCAGAATCGCGGCAATCGCTACTCGCCGTTGCTCCCCAGCCGACAACATCAGTGGATGCCGGTGGCGGTACATCGTGTCATCGAGCCCGACCCGGCGAAGAGCTGCTGTTACGTTTGCTTCAATCTCCGCCTCAGCTAAGCCCAGATTGCGCGCCCCGTAGGCGATCTCATCGTAGACAGAGTCGGCAAAGAGGTTCTCCTCAGGGAATTGGAACACCACCGACACGTGCTTGCTCAAATTGCCCGCAGCACGACCACTCAACTGAGGCAGCTCGATGCAGCCAGCCTGTGGCTTGAGCAGTCCGGCCAGAAGCAGCGCCAGCGTCGTCTTGCCACTACCGGACTCACCGTGGATCGCAGTGACCTGCCCGGCAAAGAATTCTAACGACAGATCGGTGAACAGCAGCGGTTGCCGCTCGTGGCCAAAACGCATGTCTCGTAGCCGCATCGCCGGCGTCGCTTGCGCGAGAGCCTGCTGCTCTTGATGATCGTTGCCAACAAGAGCATTCTCGATCTTGGCGTGAAAGTCGGTACGGCGGAATTCGGCGACCGTGCTGTCCAACGCAATTCTGCCCTCCTGCAGGAAGATCACCCTCTGATACTGATCGAGTTCGCTTAGACATTGCGTTGCGCCCAGCAGGCAAAGATCAGACTCGGCCGCGAGTGCATCAAACAACAACCGTCTACCGGTGGCATCCAGATACGATGTCGGCTCGTCCAGCAACAGAATTTGCGGGCGGTTGATCAAAGTCCCGGCCAGCGCCAATCGCTGTTTCTCCCCCGCCGACAGCGTTGCCGGGTGGCGCTGCAGAAGTTTCGTCAGACCAAAGCGCTCGGCAATCGCGTTGACGCGTTCGTGCATGTCCGTGCGTGCCATTGCTTGGTTTTCCAGCACAAACGCCAAGTCCTGCTCCACCGTCGCCGCCACTATTTGAGAATCGGGATTCTGGAAAATGAACCCGATGGTTGCCGGTGCGTCAGGTTCTGCCTCACGCCGGATCGCGCCTTCGCTGGGCACCAGGATCCCCGCCGCCAGTCGCAGTAAAGTTGACTTGCCCGAACCATTGCGGCCGAGCAGGCACACGCGCTCCCCGGCCCGCATTCCAAAAGATATCTCACGAATACCTTCCGCCCCCGACGGGAAGCGATAACTAACTTTGTCGAAGGTGAGCATAAGACCGGTCAAAGAATAAATCGTCGGATCGGCGCGACAAAAAGAAAAGGTGCGGAAGTCTGATTTTCCGCACCGGCGCTTCCAGAGAATCAGGTAACCGGAGTCTCAAACTGGAAAGTTAATGTTCAGTTCCTTCGCCGCCAGCACCTCGTCGAGCCGCGAAACCGGCGTCGAGTGCGGCGCATTCTTGACCAGGTCGGGATTCGTCTCAATTTCGTCGGCGATCTTCAAGAGGCAATCGGCGAAGTAATCGAGCGATTCCCGGCTTTCCGTCTCGGTCGGCTCGATCATCAGCGCTTCGCTGACGATCAGCGGAAAGTATGTGGTCGGGGCGTGCACACCGTAATCCAGCAGCCGCTTGGCGATGTCGGTGACCTTTACGCCCAGTTTCTTCTGATAGTCGCCCGACAGCACAAATTCGTGCTGGCATACGTGGTCGTACGGCAGCTTAAACTTGCCGCGCAGTCGCGACAGCAGGTAATTGGCGTTGATAATCGCGGACTCCGATACATGGCGCAAACCGTCCCGGCCATTCATGAGAATATAGGCATACGCGCGTACCATCGAGCCGAAATTGCCGTAGAACGTGTGTAGTCGACCGATTGACAGCGGCCGATCATAATCGAAGTAGTACTGCTTTTCGTCGCGGCATACCACCGGAATCGGCAGGAACGGCGCCAGTTTGTCCTTGACGCCAATCGCGCCACCACCCGGGCCGCCGCCGCCATGCGGCGTCGAGAATGTCTTGTGCAGGTTGATATGGAGCATGTCAAAGCCCATGTCACCGGGGCGGACAATACCCATCAACGCATTCAGGTTCGCGCCGTCCATGTAGAGCAGGGCGCCTTTGCCGTGAACCAGTTCCGAAATCCTCAAAATCTCGCGCTCGAACAATCCCAGCGTATTCGGATTGGTCAGCATTACCAGCGCGACTTCCTGGTCCAACGCCGCCTCCAACGCCTGCGGATCAAGAATCCCCTGATCGCCCGACTTAATCTCGGTCGGCTTCCAGCCCGACATCATCACCGACGCCGGATTCGTCCCGTGCGCCGAGTCGGGCAACAACACCTTGAACCGATTCTCGCCGCGATGCCGGAAAAATGCCTTCGCCAACTGGATGCCGGTGAACTCGCCCTGGGCGCCCGAAGTCGGCTGCAGGGACACTTCGTTCATGCCGGCAATCTCAGCCAGCATCCGCCCGAGATTGTACATCAACTCCAGTGCGCCCTGCGCGGTCCGCGCCGGCTGAAATGGATGCAATTGCGTCCACCCGTAGTTCGCCACGGCCTTTTCGTTGACCTTCGGGTTGTACTTCATCGTGCAACTGCCGAGCGGGTAAATCGCCTTGTCGATGTGATGGTTGAGATTCGACAAGCGGATGTAGTGGCGGACTACCTGATTCTCGGCGATCTCGGGCAACGCGGCGTCGGTCGCGCGCAGGTTGTTCTTACCGAGCGTCTGCGCCAGATCCAGTTCCGGCACGTCGCTCTTCGGCAGCGTGTAACCCTTCTGGCCCGGGCGCGAAAGTTCGAAGATGGTCATGCCTTCGTCATATATCATGGATACCTACTTCTTGCTGGTCATTGCCGCCATTTGTTCGGCAATCCACTCCTTCTCTTCGGTGTCGGGATACTTCTTCAGGAAATAGTTGTATTCTTTCTTGGCGTTCTTGAAATCCCCGGCCTTCTGATAGCTGTAGGCAATCATCAACTCGGCATCGACATTCAATTCCGCCTCGGGGAATTGTGCGATCTGCTGCCGCCACAACGCGACCGCGCCGGGGTAGTCCTTCAATTTGTAGCGCATATGGCCGAGATTAAACGCCGCTTCCGCTGCCTTGCCGCTCGCCCGCGCCGAATCATTTGCCATCACCTGTGCGAAGAAAACGGCCGCCTGATCGTAATTGCCGCGATAGCGATACTTCTGTCCAACCTCGAACTGCAACTCCGCATTCCGCGGATCGGCGGCCAGTTTGTCGAGGTAATCCTCGAGCGTGCCGATTCCGGTCAGCGCATTCACGACCCCGGTCACGAAATCCTCCGGCGGGTAATAACCGATCAGCCGGTCGATCTCGATGCCGTTGGGCTTCAGAATCAGCGTTGTCGGATAGCTCCGGACGCCGTAACGCGCAGCCGTGATCGTGTCGACTTCAGCGTTGATTTTAGCGATCGCAAAGTTGTTCAGAAACTTCTGAACGTAGGTATCCGGCAGGGTTGAGTCCGCCATCACCTTGCACCACTTTCACCAGTCGGTGAAGAACTTGATGACGACCGTTTTCTGACTCTGCTGCGCCTGCGCCATCAACGTGTCGAAATCGGTCGCGAAGCTCAGATTTCCGATCTGCACCGCGGCGCCGGCCGGCACGCTCAACAGGGCGATCAGCGTTAGAGCAAGCAGGATTCGCATCGATTACCTCTCGTCCTCGTCCTCATCGTAATAATCTTCGCGCTCGTCCTCATCAGCTTCCTCATCCTCTTCGTCGAAGTTGCTGAGGCCTTCGCCCTCCAGCGCATCCAGCAGTTCCTTGGCGCGGTCGTAGTCGTCGGCGCTGACGTAAATCTCGGCGGCGCCGGGGGCGTCGTACGCGACATGCGTAATCGCGCCGCGGACCGGATCGCTGGAACTCAGGCGTTTGGTGTAGTAAGGAATTTCCTCTTCCTCCAGGGCGCCGACGAGAAACTGTGCCTGCAAGTAATTGTCGGTTTTCAGCAGCAGCACCGAGTCGGTTTCGTCGAGCTCGGCTTGCTCCTCGCTGGTCGGCTCCGCCTTCTTCGCCTTACGGGGCTCGCGCTCCTTAGTCTCGTCGTCTTTCTTCTTGCGTCTCGGATGTGGCATATCTAATCCTCGAATCGTGGAGAGTAAGGATCAAGCATACGGTAACTATACGATATCTTCATCGAGATCGCCGATGATCGACTCGGCGATTTCCTTGGCGACGTCCAAGTCATCTTCGCCGACGTAAAACTCGCCGTCGACGTTCTGGCCGCGATACAGTGATTTTACACTGCGGGCGGAGTTCTCGACCGGACGGAATTCAAACGTGATCCCGGCATCGCGCAAGGCATCGGTCAATTCCTCGGTGATCTCCGGGCTGGGCGAACGGTAGAGCAGAAACAGCTCGGTTTCGTCGGCGTCGACCGACTCTTCCAGGTCTTCGTCTTCCGTCATCTCGATCAGGTGCTCACCGCATTCGGGGCAGACCGAGACATTGCCTTTGTATTCTGTCTCACAGTTTGGGCAGAACGGCATCTTTCACTAATACCTCTTTCAACGCCTGTCGGTACAACTCCATCTCCTCGCGCGTTCGGGTCTCGGTCGCGCAAACGATCAACAAGTCCTCCGGCCACAAGAATCGAGCCGTCGGCACTCCCGCAAAGATCTTATGTGGTACCAGCCGATCAAACACATCGCGCGCCGGCTCCGGTAACCGGAGCGGGAATTCCATAAAGAACGGCCGGTTGTATGCCAGCTTCACGCCGGTCACCGAACACAATGCCTCCTTCAGATAGTGCGCCTTATTGACGCAGAGCCGGGCGACCTCTTTCAATCCTTCTTTGCCCAACGTCGCCATGTGAATCGTCCCCGCCAGCGCGCATAACGCCTGGTTGGTGCAGATGTTCGAGGTTGCTTTGTCGCGCCGAATGTGTTGCTCGCGCGTCTGCAACGTCAAACAGTAGCCTCGCTTGCCGTTGCGATCCTTCGTCATCGCCGCCAGCCGTCCTGGCATCTGACGCAAAAACTGCTTCTTCGTCGCAAAGAACCCGAAATACGGACCGCCGAACATCAGGCTGTTGCCGAAGGCCTGTCCCTCGCCGACCGCGATGTCAGCGTCGTATTCAACCGGCGCCTTCAAGTAAGCCAGCGAGATGGGGTTGGTCACCGCAATCAGCAGCGCGCCCACGCCTTTGACGATCTGCGGGATCGCGTCGGTCGGCTCGATAAAGCCGTAGAAATTCGGATTCTGCAGGACGAAACACGCCGCGTCGGTGATCTTGGCCTTGAGGTCGTCGATGTCGACATTGCCATTATCATGGTCGACTTTTACGATCTCATAATCGTTGCCGCCAAGATAAACGCGCACCACGTCGAGGTAGTGCGGATGCACCAGCGACGACACCACAATCTTGCGCCGCTTGGTGGCATTCAACGCCAGTAAGACCGCCTCGGCCGTGGCCGATCCGCCGTCGTACATCGAGGCGTTGGCCGCCTCCATGCCCGTCAGCCGGCAGATGAGCGACTGGAATTCGTAAATGACCTGCAGCGTGCCCTGTGCCACTTCTGCCTGGTAGGGCGTGTATGCAGTTTTGAACTCCGAGCGATCGACTAAGTGCCCGACAACCGCGGGAATATAGTGGTCGTAAGCGCCGCAGCCCATGAAGTTGACGTATTCCGGGCCGTAGTGATTCTTCGCAGCCAGGCCGTCGAGGATCTTCAGTGTTTCGAACTCCGACAACGCCGGCGGCAGGTTGAGATTCTCTTTCAGCCGGACCGACTCCGGGACGCCCGTGAGCAGGTCGTCAAATCGGCTGACTCCGATCGCGCGCAGCAACTCCTGCCGTTCTTGATCGGAATGCGGAACGTATGGCATATTCTATCCCTCGAGCAGCTTGCGATAAGTCGCGGCGTCCAGAAGTGCGTTGATCTCGGCCTGCGGGAAGTTCTCGACCTTGATCATCCAGCCGGCGCCGTATGGATCTTTGTTAATAACGGACGAATCGGCCTCCAGGTTCTTGTTAATCTCCTTAACGGTACCGGAAACCGGCGCAAACAGCTCGCTGACCGCCTTGACGGCTTCGATCGTACCGAACGCCTGCATCTGGTTCAATTTCGTGCCCACCTGCGGCAATTCGACAAAGACAATGTCTCCGAGCTCTCCCTGGGCGTAGTCGGTAATGCCGATCGTAGCGACATTCCCCTCCACCTTAATCCACTCATGCTCCTTCGTGTACCTCATGCCCTCGGGGATATTCATAGCTCCTCCAGCCTATACAACCTTGTTTTTGTCCTGCCCCGCGTCTTTAGTGCGCCTAAAATAATCTTCGACAAAGGACGTGTCAAACAGTCCCGACTGAAACACGGGATCGGCGATGATTTTCTTCTGGAACTCGATCGTCGTACTGATGCCCTCGACCACGAATTCGTCCAGTGCCCGCAGCATCTTGCGCAAGCCGTCGGCGCGCGTTTTGTCGTGCACGATCAGCTTGGCGATCATCGAGTCGTAGTGCGGTGGCACATGGTACTTGGCATAGGCGTGCGTATCGACTCTCACGCCATGGCCGCCGGGGACGTGAAACGAGGTAATCTGTCCCGGCGACGGCGCAAAATTCTTCTCCGGATTCTCGGCATTGATCCGGCACTCGATGGCGTAACCGGAGAACTTCACATCCTCCTGCCGGTACGAGAGCTTCTCGCCGCCGGATATCTTGAGTTGCTCGACGATGATGTCGATATCGGTGACTTCTTCCGTCACTGGGTGCTCAACCTGCACCCGGGTATTCATTTCCATGAAGTAGTAGTTGCCGGAGCCGTCCACGAGGAACTCAATCGTGCCGGCGTTCTGATAGCCGGCGAATTTGGCGCCCTCGACCGCTGATCGCCCCATTTTTTCGCGCAACTCCGGGGTCATGATCGGCGACGGCGACTCTTCAATCAGCTTCTGATGGCGCCGCTGCACCGAACAATCGCGTTCGCCCAGGTGAATCACGTTGCCGTGCATGTCGGCCAGAATCTGAAACTCGACATGCCGGGGACGGTCGACAAAGCGCTCGACGTAGATTTCGGGATTATTAAACGCCGCCTGCGCCTCCATCTGGGCCGTCCGGAAAGCGCCTTCCAGTTCGGATGCCTGCCGCACCAGCCGCATCCCGCGCCCGCCGCCCCCGGCGGCTGCCTTCAGAATCACCGGGAAACCGATCTCGTCGATCACCTTCTTGGCCGCATCGACATCCGCCACGCCGCCTTCGGAACCCGGCACCACCGGCACGCCGGCCCGCCGCATCGTCCGCTTTGCCTCGACCTTGTCGCCCATCAGCCGAATCACTTCCGGCGCCGGACCGATAAACGTAATCCCGCACTCCTTGCAGATCTGGGCAAAATCCGCCTTCTCGCTCAGAAAGCCGTATCCGGGATGGATCGCCACCGCACCCGTGATCTCGGCCGCGGCGATGATGCGCTTCGGATCAAGATAGCTCTCCGCCGATTTGGCCGGGCCGATACACACGGCCTCGTCGGCAAAACGCACATGCAGCGAGTCGGCGTCCGCCTCGGAATAAACGGCCACCGTCGGCACCCCCAATTCGCGGCAGGCACGGATGATGCGCAGGGCAATCTCGCCGCGATTGGCAATCAGGATTTTCTTAAACAATCAGGCTCCCGGAGTGGCTTCGAACCCCCGTGGCTCGAAGGCTAAGCAGCGGCATACATATAGGATTTGCCCGCGCCGCGCAAGCGTATTTGCAGCATTTTTGCCCGCCGCAAACCGGGCCGATACCTGCCTCCAACCCGCTTATTTGGAGGCTCTTAAAACAGCGGCTGAGCACGTCAGATGTGTCCGGCTTGGCGCAACTACGCCCGGATCGATCGTCTGACTCATCGGCGGCATCGCTCCCTTACGACTTGGCCTTGGCGCCCTTCAGCAATTCCTCGATCTTGCCGGTGATCTCGGTGCTCATCGGTTCCACCTTCGACGGCCAGCGCGCGATCACGTTGCCCGATTGGTCGAGCAGGAACTTGTTGAAGTTCCACTGGATTTCCCCCGGCAGCGGCGACTTCTGCGTCAGGTAGGCATACAGCGGATGAATATCATCGCCCCGCACTGAAATCTTGGCCATCATCGGGAAATCGACGCCAAAGTTGCCCCTGCAAAACATCTTGATCTCCTCGTTCGTCCCCGGCTCCTGCCCGCCGAAGTTATTAGCCGGGAAACCGATTACGACAACTCCCCGGTCTTTGTACTTCTTGTACAGTTCCTCCAACCCCTTGTATTGCGGCGTAAAACCACACTTGCTGGCGACATTGACCACCAGCACCACCTTCCCCTTGAAAGCGTTCAGGTTGGTCTTGGCGCCGTCAATGGTCAGAAACTCGATCGTCCGATAATCACTGCCCGTCGCGTTCACCTTTTCCTCCGTCTTGTTCAACGCTGTGGTCGTCTGGGTCGCGTCGCCGGCGAACGTTGCCGTGCTCAACGCGATCACCGCGGCTATTGTCATGGCTCGAAACATTCGCATTCCTTTCCCATTGGAATTTCCAAAGCCGCAGGTCGATCCGCCGCCAATTGGTGATTGACAGACAACCTGTCGGCGCTTTATACGTAGAGCAAGCCAGTACAAGATTTGTTCCCCAGCCAAAGGAGTTGCTGATGGCAACCAAGAAGCCCACGTACGACTGGACGCAATTCAAATTGCGTGTCTTCATCGCCGCCAAGCCGGAAAGAGTATTTGCCGCCTGGACTAACGACCGGCTGGTCACAAAATGGTTTACCGAAAAGACCGTTATCGAGCCGAGGAAGGGTGGGCGGCTTTACTTTGAATGGCTGGCCGGCGACAAGCTGGAGACGAAGATTGTCGACGTCGTCAAGAACCGAAAATTCGTCTTCCCCTTCGGCCCCGGCAAGGTCGAGGTGGCGGTGACTTTCAAGAAAGACGGCAAGGGCACCGTCTGCGAGTTGCACCAGTACGGCATGAAGACCGACCCCAAGTCCAAGTGGAATTTCCACCGTGGCTGCATCCAGGGCTGGACCTTCTTCCTGACTAACCTGAAGGCGTATCTCGAACACGGCCTCGATCTGCGCAGCCACGACCCCAAGCGCAGCTATCAGCAAGATTATGTGAACAGCTGACAGGTGTACGCCTTCACTGACTCCCTCGCCCTCACCCAAAGACGGGGTGTGTCCTTTGATGGTGGCGCTCAATTCTTTCGTAGGTCAGGATCCCCGCTATCCTGACGCTCGGCCGACAACCCATCCCGTAGGTCAGGATCCCTGCGATCCTGACTCCCGGTAAGAGTCTGTCATTGCGAGGAGCGAACGCACCCTTACCCTTCACGCTGCCCTCCGCCGCGACGAAGCAACTTCGCTGCTTGCAGTCTCCATCCCCCCTTTCCGCGCCGTCAGGAATCCCTTCCTGACGGTCCTCTGGCGATTGCACCAACCCTGCGCCTGCGCGCCGCAGTCCGCAATCTCCCCTCTCCCTTTGGGAGAGGGGCCGGGGGTGAGGGCTTGTTGCCTCCGGTCATTCCGCGCACCGCCCCCAACCTGGATTTGACAAAAATGGACAATCAGGTTATCTTAAGCGCGTACTTATTTAAGTTAGGGGCTCCTATGGGCTGGCAAAGGGCGTCTGCCCTTGTGACATTTCTTCTCTCGCTACTGATTCTCTTAGCATTCGATAGCGTGCCGGGCGCCACGCACTACGTGTCCTACTCCGGCAACAACACGCCACCACACACAGCTTGGGAGACAGCTACCTTTCGCATTTCGCTGGCAGCGCAATACGCTGGTCCGGGCGACACGATCCGGGTCGCGGCGGGAGTGTACTATGATCCCCAGACGATCATACTTGATGGCGGGTTGACCTTGATTGGCGCCGGGATGGACTCGACCGAGCTACGCAATAGCGGCACACCTACGGATCAGATTTCCTGCGAGGGAGGCAATCTCAGTATCTCCGATATGATGTTCTCGTCACAACCGGCTTCACCATACCCTGTTGCCATTCGGTTCTATGCCCAAGACTACGTTCTTAGCGTCGAGCGCTGCAAGTTTTATCAGTACGAAGAAGCGGTCTCCTCGACGGCCGCCTTCCTCAATTTTGAGAACTGCCTTCTCATCGATTGCGGTTTCTCCGACGCCTCCAGAGCGATTTATGTCAGTTGGGGCAGCGGCAACGGGCGGTTCATAAACAACACGTTCATTGCAGATTGGCATGACATCCTCGCGACTTACAGCGTCTACATTGACTGGCCCTTCCGTGGCGGTGAGTTTGAATTCTCCAATAACATCTTCATGGGTTATCATACGCACATCTATGTCGCACTCTCGAGCCAGCCGGTCGTCATCGAGAATAATCTCTTCCTCAATAACGATCTGGAACCTTATCCGACGAAGCGGGCATTCCTGCCGTATATCTCTCTCGGCACTGAAGTAGCCATTGTTCGCAACAATCTCTTTGAGGGCAATTGCACTGAACCGGTAGCGCCCGAGGATATCTCCTGTGTCGATATCCGACTCTATCGGAACATGCAGGTCTACAACAACGTCTTCATCGGTGAGCAAATCGGAGTTAAGGTACGGCACGACAATCAATATTATCAAGGCGCCTCCCCCTTCATCTACACAATCGACCACAACGCCTTCTGGCTCGAGTCCCCCTACCCGCACGTGGTGTTCAACTCGCTGGATTTTCACCCGTACGACTCGTTCTATTGCGAGAGCTACTTTCACGAAACCGACACGACAATCTCGGTGATCGACTCGAACCTCTGCCGCGACCCCATGTTCGTTGACACACTCGGCTACCTGCTGCAGGCCGGCTCACCCTGCATCGATGCCGGGCGCCCCGACATCCTCGATCTCGACGGCAGCCGCTCCGACATCGGGCCGTTCGGCGGTAGTGCCGGGCAGTTCTACGTCTATCAGGACCTTCCTCCGGCGACCCCCGCAGAGTTTACCGGTAGCGCCCGCTCGAATGGAGCGACGCTGCAGTGGCAGAAGAACAGCGAATCGGACTTGCGGCAGTATGTGCTGTTCAAATCGACAACCGGCGTAATCAGTCTCGATTCGGCGCATGTCGCCTGCTATTTCCCTCTCGACAGCGACACTCTGCTGCGCCGGACGCCGGATGACCTCTCGGTCTTGGTCTGGAACGATTCGACCTTCGATCCCGGACTGGGGGCGCGCTACGCGATCGTGGCGGTCGACAGCAACGGCCTGGTCTCCCAACCAGCCAACGAGGTTCATTTTGTGGGTACCGCTGTCGGCGATGATCCTGATTTGCCGCTACCCCAAACCATTGAACTCGAACAGAACTACCCCAACCCCTTCAATGCGCGCACAGCGATTGTCTATAGCCTGCCCAACATCGGTCCGCAACCGGCACGGGTCCGACTAACAATCTACAACATTCTCGGCCAGAAGGTTCGAGTACTCGTCGATGAACCGCGGTCACCCGGAAAGCACGTTGCGTATTGGGATGGCCGGGATCGCGGCGGCAACGATGCGGCCTCCGGGATCTACCTCTACTCGCTGCGAGTCTCCGGCATTGACTATGTGAAAAACCGGCGGATGGTGCTGATCAAGTAGTCTGAGTCCGGCAGAAAGAGTCTACAGATCCCGATGCTGCGCCTTCGCTTCGAGCACCGCTACTTTTAGATCGTCGCGGAATTCGCTCTCCAGCGTCACGATGTGGTTGAGCGCGATCTGCACGTTGCCGAATCCGGTCGAGATGAGCTTGATCCGTCCCGGATGATTCGAGATATCTCCGACGGCATAGATGTTCTCGACGTTCGTGCGCATGTTGATGTCCGACTTAATCGAACCCTCGGCGATCTCAAAGCCGTGCTCCTTGATGAAGCCCAGCTTCGGGATAAACCCGAGACACCCGAGAATCCGGTCGACCGGCAATTCCTGCGTCGAGTTTTCTTTGACGTTCTGAATCACCGCCGTCTCAACCTTGCCGTCCCCCTTGATTCCGATCAGCTTGGTGTCCATGATGATCTTGCACGAGGTCTTCTGCAGCCGCTTGAGCGAGCCCTCAAACCCGACGAACTTCTGCGTCCGGTGGATCAACGTCACGTCCTTGCTGATTCCGGTGAAGTAGTTCGCCCAATCCAGCGCCGTGTCGCCGCCGCCGATCACCAGCACGCGTCGATTGCGATACTCCTCGACATCGCGGACGACATATTCAAACCCCTTATTGTAGTAACGGTCCGGATCCTCAATCTCAAGCTTGCGCGGCTGAATCATCCCCGCGCCGGCCGCGATCAGGACATACTTGGCGTGAACGTAGCGGCCATCTTCGGCCGTAAGCTTCCAATCCCCTTCCGGCTCGCGGCTCAAGCCCACCACCTTGAATTCCAATAGGATCGGCACCTCATGCTGCCGCACCTGCCGATTGAGTTCCTCAACCAGCTCCGATGCCGACACCTTCGGGTAACCGGCAACATCAAAGATGAATTTCTGAGGATAGAGCGCCGTTAATTGCCCGCCGACATGCGGCTGGGCATCGACCAGGGCGGCCGACAGACCCTTGTCGGCGGCCGTAAACGAGGCAAACAGCCCGATCGGGCCCGCCCCGATGGTGACGACGTCGTAGACTTTTCTCATGAACCGGAATTGAGCAGTTCTTCGCCGTAGCCTTCAAGTTCCTGCAGGCCGTCCAGCTTGAACGGATCGCGTTCGGGGATTTCGATCATCACATCGCCCTTGACCCGGCACTGGCAGCCCAGCCGGGAGTTCGGCGTCAACTCGGCACATTCTTCCAGCCGGTCTTCTTCTTCCTCTTCCATCTTGGTCAGATTCTGCTCGCCTTCGCGGACGATGATATGGCAGGTGGTGCAACAACAATTGCCGCCGCAGTTGTGCTCCAGTTCGATTTCATGCGCGAGCGCAACTTCGAGGATCGTTTCGTCATCCTCGCACTCGACGGTGACGTTATTGGGAAGAAATGTAACCTTATGACTCATGCCTGACCTGTGTATCGGGTTTGCTGTCGCCGTCGCGCTTGTGAAGCCGTTTCGGCTCCTTGGCGTCGCCGTAGAAAATCTTGCGGGCGCGGCCGGCCAGTTCGATTCCGACCGTTATATATACCCATCCGGGAACAATCTGCAAGCCGCAATTGGAGATTCGGACTGCCTTGCCGTTGAACCGCTCCCAATTGTACTCGCGGAATTTCTGATCAAATGATGCCTCGAATATCACCCCGTTTTCGGCGAAGTCTATTAGCTCCAGGACTTCCATTATCGCTTATACAGAAAATGATGTCCCGCAACCGCAGGAGCGCTTGGCCTTGGGATTGGAGAACTGGAAACCGCCGTTGACCATCTGATCGGAGTAGTCGAGCGTCATGCCGGTGATGTAGGGCATCGAGCGCGACTCCACCAGAACGGTCAAACCGTCGAAATTGAACTCGAAGTCCCTCTCTTGCTTGTCCTTGACGAACTCCATCTCGTAGGACAGCCCCGAACAACCGCCCGCCTCGACCCATATCCGCAGGAGTTTCTTGTCAGGGTCAGCCTGTGCACTCATGCGGCGGCGCACCTCGGCAATTGCCCCCGCCGTGAGTTGGATCGCAGGAACCTGAGCTGTTTTGTCGGATTTGGCGTTGTTGACCATGTGGATAAGTCTCTGTCCTTTACTCGACCAAGTCTCGAGGCGGCGCTCAATCATGTTTGCAGCCGCTCCGAATAGATAACAAACGAACTACGTCGCAGTTCCAGTGGCCCGTTTGTTAGTTTCGGCACGTATTGTCAGCAGTTGAGGATGGAATTTGCCTTCTTTTGGTTGGCGGTTAGGTCCGGCCCCAAAAGCTTACTTGTACATCGCCCCTCAACTGGATAGTATAACTTACGACTGAAAGGAGCCCGCCATGACAAATAAAGCCGCCGCACTCAAGAAGGAAATCGAGCAGCTTGAGACCGAGTATGCCCAGGCGCAACAACGGCCACAGCCCGATCACCGGATGATCGATCACCTATACAAGAAACTCAAGAAGGCGCGCAAGGAATTGGCGGAGTTGGAGGGGAAGCAGTAGCCGCCCCGCACTCAAGCAGTCGCGGCGCTCCCAAAATAATCGGGGCGGGTCCAGCAACCCACCCCGTTTCCACCCACAATTGGCGGACGTCCTCACGACGCCAATCAGGGTTATCCAGCCTTACGATGGAGAGAGTCTGCCACCGCAGGTTCTTCAGTTCGTCACTACTTCTCGCCCGTGCCGATCTCCACACCAAGAGACGCTTCAGTCACGATTTCGTGAAATCACCGGCGTCATTAGTTTATGTAAGCACTTACATACTTACGTCAGTAACGGAAATTTGTTCAGTCGATTCTCGAGAAAAGTGCCCCGACGTTGCCGTTCCGATCTGGATTAGTTAACGCGGTGGCGTGCCTGTTTGTTGCGGTCGTTTCGCCAACAGCCCGTCAAGCTGCGCGAGCAGTTGGGCCGAGCGGCGGGCAATGAGGAACTCGGCCTTGAGCCCGGCCGCCGCATACTGCCGGCGCTTTTCTTCCACCCGGTCGACATAGAACGGCATGTGGGTGTAACCGCAGATTTCGATAAAGAGGTCGTACTCCGGCAGGAAGAAATCGGGGCGGTACTGCCGCCCGGCCAACAGCAGCAGGGGCTCATATATGTAGACGATGCCGTGCTTCTCAAAATACTGAACACAAGTCTTCTCGAGTTGTGACCGTACCTTGCGGTTCGCGCCCGCCTCGATTCCCGGCGCCGCCAGCCGTGCCCGTGGCAGCCGGCGGGCGGTCGTGAAGCTTGGTTTCCCGGTCTTCTTGCTGAAACGTCTGGCCACTTCCAACGCAAAGGGCGGCCGTCACTAGCCGCCCGGCTCGGGTGCAACTTTAAGGGCAGGCGGCACAGGGTGCCGGACCGCTGGCAAAGATGTAGTTGATCAAGTAGACCGCGTCGGAAATCGTCACCCCGCCGCTGCAATCGCAATCGCCGGATTCGATCGGACTCGGTGCCGGACCGCCGGCGAAAATGTAGTTGATTAAATACACCGCGTCCGAAATCGAAACCATCTGGCTGTCATCGGCGTCGCCACAAACGAAATCGCAGGCATCGCCGATGCCGTTGCTGTTGGCATCCTCTTGACCTGGATTCGGCACGGAGATGCAGTTGTCACACGAATTGCCGACACTGTCGCCGTCGGCATCCTGCTGACCCGGATTGGCAATCACCGGGCAGTTGTCGCACACATCACCACGGCCGTCATTGTCGGTATCCAGTTGATCCGGATTCGGCACCGTGGCACACAAATCGCAGGCGTCGCCGACACCGTCGCCATCCGTATCGGTCTGCTCGTTGTTGGGGATTGACGGGCAGTTGTCGACATCGGCGCAGACACCGTCGTCATCCAAATCGTTCAGGGCATCCAACGGGCAGGGATCACAGAGATCACCCAGGTTGTCGCCGTCGGAGTCGAGCTGATTCGTGTTCGGGATGCTCGGGCAATTGTCGACGGCATTGCAGACACCGTCATTGTCGGCATCATTGACGGCGTCGCCGGGGCAGGGATCGCAGACGTCGCCGTAAATATCGCCGTCCGAATTCTCCTGAAGCGGATTGGGGATGGTCGGGCAGTTGTCGCAGAAATTGCCGAGCCCGTCGCTGTCGGAATCGATTTGATCGGTGTTCGGCACGGTCTTGCAGTTGTCGCACAGATCGCCGACGCCGTCGAAGTCGATGTCCTTCTGATTCGGATTGGCGATGCCCGGACAATTGTCAAGGCCGTCGACAATCTGGTCGCCGTCGGTATCAGCCGTCTCGCATTCATCGGGTACCGCGTTGCTATTCAAATCAAGCGACACGCCCTGGATGATATCACAGGCATCGAGCTGTCCGTTGCGGTTGCAGTCGAGCGGAGAGGCCGGCTTGAAAGCAATATCCGTAGGACCCACCAGACCGCTGTTGGAGCCGCGCACGAAGCGGCGGATGTAGCGGCCGTTCGGGAGAAATTCGATAACCCGTGGCGTGCTACCACCAAGATTGTTCTCGGCGACGAAGACATTTCCGTTGGGACCTACAGCGATTCCCCAGGGACTACTCGGGGACTGCAGATCATTGAATTGTCCGATGAGGGCGCCGGTCGTGGCGTTGTATGCCAACACCTGATCGGTCGCGTTGCTCACGACCAACAGGGTATCTTCTCGCAGCACTGTTATTCCGCGCGGGCTCGACAAGCCGCCCGAACCGCTGCTGACCAAAGTCGCAGTGAACGCGCCGGTCGTGGCATCGTAAACTTTTACCGAGTTGTTTCCGGCACTCGTTACATACAACTGGTTGTCAAATACAGTCATCCCTTGCGGTTGCGACAATCCGCCCGAACCGGCAGCGACGAAGGTACCGATTGTGGCGCCGGTCGTACCGTTAAACTCGATCACGTTGTTGGCGCTGCTGGCGACGAGCAGGTTGCCATTGGCGCGAAACGCCAGTCCGGACGGGCTGCTGAGCCCGCCTTGACCGGGGACGACAAACTGCGTGATCGTGCCGGTTGCCGGGTCGATTTGTTTGATATCGCCGGTTGAGCCGTTACTGGCCAGCAGCAGACTGGTGTTCGGATTGAATGCCAGGTAGCGCGGTGAAAATGATCCGGTCGCCAAAGCTGTGATCGGGTAGCCGCTGGCGCGGTGAAATTCCTTGATCGCGCCCGACTGATCGCCGACGTAAAGATTGAACTCCCGCCCCAGGTCGATCCAGTCGCTGATGCCGTTGGTATTGCAGTCCTGGCAGACATCGGGCACGGCGTTGCGATCGTAATCGAGCGCCGCCCCGCTGTTCGTTTCGTCCCAGTCGAGAACAAAGTTGCTGTTGCAGTCGGGATCGCAGATGTCAGGGATATTGTTGCCGTCGAGATCGTCGACATTCCCGAGGATAATATCATACTCATCGGGAATGTCGTTCCCGTTGCAGTCGCTTTCGCAGGCGTCGAGCACGCCGTTTGAATTCACGTCCGTGGCCGGCGAGATTTCGGACGGGTCGAGCACCGCGTTACCGTTGCAGTCCTGACACCCGTCCGGGATGCCGTCAAGATTGACATCCGTGGCCGAGCCGTTGGCGATGTCAAGTGCATCCGCGGTGTCGTTGTCGTTGCAGTCGAAGTCAAAGCAGCCGAGCAAGGCAAACTCCGCCTCGACAACTTCCTCTACCTGCCGGTGCATGAACATGTCCGTATTAGCCGTTAATCCCGCGAAGGTATGGCAGTAACTCATGATCGAACCGCGTGACGGAACCCCGTTCCCGCAGTCATCGATCGTCGGCGAGTAGCCGTCATGCGTGTGAAACGTCCCGGAATTGTGCCCCATCTCGTGCGCGACCACGATCACATCCCAATTGGAGATGTTCGGCCCCACCACCGGGCTCGGAAAACTGCCGTTGAGAAACCCGGAAATCCCGTAGGTCGCCAGTCCCGAACAGGTGCCGCCGACATACGCAACGCCGCCGTAAGACAAATCGCGCCGCCCGCTGAATAGATGCACGTAGTTGTATGGACTGGGATCCTCATTGGTCTCCCAGTGGAAGCGGAAGCCGCCGATATCGTCGGCCTCAATCGGTTCGCCGCCCGTCGGCCAGATGCGGACGTATTTGACCAACAGCTTCGTATCAAAGTCACGTTGATAGATATCGCTGACCGCCCCGAGCACCAGCAGCACGTACCCCTGCGCTGCGGCAACGCTGCCGAAGATGTTATAGTACTCCTGGTCTGAATCAATCGCAACATAGGCCAGCCATTTACCGCCGGCCATCGCGCGCGCCTTATGCTGTGGTACCGTCGGCACAAAATCAACCGGCGGCACGACGCCGCAGAACTCGACACCGTCCGGCAAGTCAAATCCGCTCTGCGCTTCCTGGATGATGACCTCGCCGCCGAAGCCCTTGGCCGCTTCCTGCGGCGCTTGCGAGATGAAATAGCTTTGCCCGTCGGCAGTCCGAATGTACCCGGACGCCATGCCTGCCGCCGAAATGGCGAAATAGGCGTGTGATGAAGGATCGCCGTTAACCGAACCGCGGAACGCCACCACATCGGGTCGCTCCGTCGCGACGTCGCCGCCGGCGGTGCCGATTACGAATTTCGCATCGGCGGCAGCCACGCTAAACCGCTCCATCTCCAGTCCGATGGACTCGGCGCGGCCAATCGGCAATTCGATTCGCCGTTGACGCTCACCTAACCGCAAGTCGTAATAAGCCGACTGCTCGAGCCGGGCGCGGACAAAGGTCTCTCCCGACCGCTGCGCCTGTACCGTCAACGGGCGAACCGCTGCGGTGATGTCCCCAGATTGCGGCGCAGTGAAAGCTGTCGAATACAGCGTAGACAAAATGACTAACAGCAGCGCCAAGTGTCGCATCAGACCGTGAGCCAGGTGCATCGGGATTCCTCCAAGAGCATAGTCTACTAAGATTGTCGGTTGTCGGCCGCTTCTGAGTAATCGCGGACGGGAAGAAATTCTGGGAAGACTGACGCGTCAACGATTGCGTCACGGTGCCCCCGCGATGCCGGCCGGCGAGTCGATTCCGGCGGTTCACACCATGCGCCAACCCATTCTTCGCTTGTTCGAACGCAAACGACAACATAGACTCAGAGGGTCGTTATGTCAATATCCTTTCGTCGCTTACGCTTCCGGAGACTCCTCTTGCCGCTGGCTCTGGTGGGGTTGCTTGGACCAACGCCGGCTTACGCCGGCGCAATGCCGTTTGCACTGGCAACCGCCGAAATCGGCTCCGGCGCCGGTATCGACAACACCTGGCTGGCGCGCGCCGGCCTGCAATGGCAGTGGTCGAAACTCTCAAGCCGCTCCGAGCGTTTCGACTTTCAAATGCGCTGGCAAATCTCAGCCGGCTTGTGGCGCGGCGATCGCGAAATCGTCGATTTCGCACTAACGCCGATTCTGCGTCTCGGATTGACGCAGCCGATAACAGGCACTTTCTACCCGTATCTCGAAGGTGCAGTGGGCTTCCATTACGTCAGCGATATCGCCATGCGCAATCGCGTTTTCTCGACGAATTTTCAGTTCGGCGATCATCTCGGCGTCGGTGCCCAAATCGGCCGTCACCGGACAATCGATCTCTGCTACCAGTTCCAGCATTTGTCGAACGCCAGTATCAAGCGACCGAATGCCGGGATCAATTTTCACATTGTCAGAATTGGAGTGAGATTCTAAGCAGCGGGGAAGCGGTCAATCGTTGATTTTGCGTTCCTCGAAGACCATCTCGACCTTGTCTTCGGGCACGGCAGCCGGCGGCGCCACGGCAGGAGTCGGTTCATCCCAGGGCACGATCAGCAGTGACAACACCATGCGCTCGCGCGAAGTGAGCGATTGAAACTCCAGCCCCAGCTCAAATTCGTCCGGGGTATTGCTCTCTTCACACCACATGATTTGCGCCAGGAAACTGACATCAGGAATTCCGAAGATCGGCTCCGGCAGAATCAGCTTGCACTGGACGAGCTTCCCCACTTTGACCGGGAACGTCGCCTTGAGCCGGCAACCTGTGGCCGTCATGTCGCTGACCAATCCGAGAGGATGATCAATCAACTCGTCGTAGATTAGCAGCTCGCCTTCGGCCTTGCGGCGCGATGCGGCGCGGCGTTCGTGCATAATCCTTAATCCTCGTAGCCAGCGTAGTGTTGAGGGCAATCGATTCTCGATTATAGATCGACACCGGGCGGGGATGGCTTTAGCCCCTCCAGACGCCGCCATCCTTCCTTGACAAAGCCCGAGAACATGCGTATAACTCACCGGCTCGTGACTCTATGTTGAAAAGCAAACTCGTTCGCCACATCCTCCAAGCTCTCTTCATCATTGTCCTGATCTATTTTATGGCGCCGGTCTTTGCCGATTCCTTCCGCCAGTTCAACCCGGCCGACTGGAAAATCAACTACTGGTGGTTGGCGGCTTCGCTTTTGCTGATGCAGGTGGTTTTGTTCGCGCAGTCGGCGATCTGGTCGACGCTGATGACCTTTTTCGGCAAGCGGATTAGCTATCGCAAAGCCTTCAAGATCGCCTATCTCGCACAATTAGGGCGCTACCTGCCGGGACGAATCTGGCAGCTCTTCGGGATGATCTATCTGGCCGCGAAAGAGGGCATTACCAAGGAGGAGGCAACCGTCTCCTTCATCCTCAGTCAGCTCTTCGCCACGCCGCCGGGACTGCTGATCGTCGTGGTCTACCTCTTCATGTTGCAGACGTCGCAGAAATACCAGGACTACGTTGCCTGGGCGTGGGTCGGCGGCATCGCGATGGTCGCTTTCCTCATCGTTTTTCTCCAGCCGCGCTGGTTTCGTGCCTGCATCAATTTCGCCGTGCGTCTGCTGCGGCAGACACCGGTGGAGTTTCGGCTCGAAAAAAAGATGGGATTGGCGGTGCTGTTCTTTTATTTTGTCACCTGGAATTTGTACGGCGTCAGCTTCTATCTCTTTCTGCTGTCGATCCTTCCAGGGTATTCATTCAGCGTGATCGAGATCATCGGCGCCTGGACATTGGCGTACCTGGTCGGCTACTGGGCAATCGTCCTGCCGGCCGGAATTGGCGCGCGAGAAGCGGCACTGATTATCATGCTGGCCCCGATCATCGGCGCCGAGCGCGCTGGCATCGCCGTCATCGGCGCCCGGCTGTGGTCGATGTTCGGCGAAGTAGTCTGCACGTTGCTGGCGTGGCGCGTCAAATGAAAATTGCCGGCGGTCTCCGGACCAAGCGGCGCGCAAAGGAATGAATGGTTAAACGCAAAACTCCCGGGGAGCGCACCGAGACCCGCAGCGACTTCGTCCGCGGTCTCGAAGACAACCCCCATTTCCACTGGTACTACGCCGGCGCCACTCTGCTCTTCACGATCATCCTGTTTGCGAAATTCATCTTCTCGTCCGGCTCGACTATTCTGTTCAGTTCCGACACAATCCAGACCGGGTTCTTTTGGCGCGATTTCATCACGAACAGCCTTCGCGGTCAGTTGCTGCCGCTCCATCCTGCCCTCTGGAATATGGGCATCTTCTGCGGCCTCCCGACCGTCGATGCCTTCCATGGCGATATTTTCTACCTACCGACGTTCTTCCTGAAGGCGATCATGCCGGTCCACAAGGCGTTCGGCTTCGGCATGATTTTGCACGTGTATCTGTCGGGACTCTTCGCCTACAAGTGCGCGCGCGGGTTCGGACTGTCCAAGCTGGCCGCTGCCTTCGCCGGTGTCTCCTACATGTTCTCCGGCTACCTGGTCTCGCTGGTCGCGCCGGGGCACGACGGCAAAATGTATGTCACCGCGCTTTTCCCGCTGGCATTTGACCAGCTTCACCGTGGATTCGACACGCGCCGCCTCTGGCATTTCCTCTGGCTCGGCATCGTGATCGCGCTGATCATCCTGACTCCGCACCCGCAGATGGCGTATTTCAGCCTCTGGGGCCTCGGCTTCTATGCCCTTTACCGCGTAATCTGGATGCTGATCGACAAACAGGGCGTGGTCAAGACCGGAATCGCCGGCTGTCTGTTCGTCCTGGCCGTCGTGATCGGGCTGTGCGGCTCGGCGATTCAAATGTTGCCCAGCTACAAGTACATCAACGAATTTTCCCCGCGCGCCGGGGAGGGTGCCGAAGGGCGCAGCGGCTATGACTGGGCAATCTCCTGGTCGATGCACCTCGAAGAGGCCGCCGGCCAGATCGTCCCGCTCTTCCAGGGAGTGGACGACGGCAAATCTCCCGCCGCCTATTGGGGCCGGAATCCGTTTAAGGATAACACCGAGTATGCCGGTTATCTTTCGGTGTTCCTCGGCGTCCTCGGAATTGTCCTCTGGCGCGACCGCCGCACCTGGTTCCTGCTCGGTCTGGGCGCGTTCGCCTTGATCTATGCCCTCGGCGACACGACGCCGTTCTTCCGCGTCTTCTATGAATTGATCCCCAACGTCAAGAAAATGCGCGCGCCGTCAATGATCATGTTCCTCTTCTCCTTTGCGTTCGTGATGCTCGCCGCTTACGGCATCGATAGGTTCCAACGTCTGCGTGCCGACAAGAAGAGCCGCACCACCGACCGCCTCAATCAATGGTTGTTGATCGTCGCCGGACTGCTGACTGCCAAAGCTCTGCTCTTCACGATTGCCGGCGAATCGATGATGTCGATGTACACTTCCATCTTCTATTCCGGCATCACGGATGACAATCGCAGTGCCTTGCTCGCCGGTCTGGGCGCGATCAAATTCAGCCTCTGGGTGATTGCGATCCTCACCTGGCTGGCAGTTTATCTGATCCGCGGCTATACGCGCGGTCACCTTGGTCGGATCGCGTTGGTCGGGCTGATCTTCCTCTCGTTGATTGACCTCTGGCGCGTCGACTTCCGCTTTGTCTCAACCGCCGACTATAACGCGTACTTCCGCGACTACCCGGTGCTGAAGTCTCTGCGTGCCGACCGCGGTCCCTATCGCGTCTTCGATCTGACCCAGCGCTCCTTCAGCGCCAAGAACTATCTCGCCATGAAAGGCATCGAACAGCTGACCGGCTACCACGGCGCACAATTGAAGACCTTTGACGAGTTCATCGGCGGCTTGACCTACACCAATCTCCTGACCAGCGACGGACTGCGCCTGCGGCCACTGCAAATGACCAACACCAAGTACGTCATCCTCGACCGCGGCGTTGCGCTCCCGCCGACCGGCGGCATCGCCAAAGTCTACGATCAGGAAGTTGTGGTCTATCAGTTGCCCGACGTGCTTCCGCGCGCCAGCATCTACCATGGTTACCGCCTCGGCTCGCAGGACCAAAACGATCTGCAGACGCTGTTTGCCGAGGACTTTGCCTTCCGCGATGAGTTGATTCTCTACGAAGAACCTGAGATCAAGCCGGCCTTGCCTCCGCTCAGCACAGCCGAGACGGTCGAAATCCTCGAACACGCGCAGGAGCGCCAGCGCTACCGCGCGACGCTGAATTCGCCGGGACTGCTGTTTATCTCCGAAAACCACTTCCCGGCCTGGAAAGCGAAAGTCGATGGCGTCGAGAAAAAAGTGCTCCTGGCCAATCATACGTTCCGGGCCGTCGCGCTCGATGCTGGTGCTCACGATGTAGAGCTCTATTACGACTGGCCGCGCTATGAACACGGCAAGTGGATCACGATTCTGACTACGCTGCTTTCCCTGGGCGGATTGGCCGCCTGCTACTTTGTCGAACGCCAACAACGAGGACCGACCGCTTGACCGAACGCGCCCTGGTACTGCTGCCGACCTACAACGAGAAGGACAACGTCGAGAAGATCACGGGGCAGATCGTCGCCGTCGATCCGCGCATTGAAGTCCTGATCATCGATGACAACTCACCCGACGGCACCGGTCAGATCGCCGACCGCATAGCCGCCGCCAATCCGCGCGTCAAGGTACTCCACCGCCCCGGCAAACAGGGGCTTGGACGCGCCTACATCGCCGGCTTCCATTACGGTATCGAGCACAAGTATGACTACATCCTCGAGATGGACGCCGACTTCTCCCATCAGCCCCGGTATCTCGCCGACCACCTGAAGAACATTCAGTCCTGCGACCTCTCTTTGGGGTCGCGCTACATCAAGGGTGGCGGGGTCGAGAACTGGCCGAAGACTCGCTGGGCGATCTCCTACTTCGCCAATCTTTACTCGCGTGTCGTTACCGGTCTGCCGGTGCGCGATGCCACCGGCGGTTTCAAATGCTTCCGCCGGGTCGTGCTCGAGTCGCTCGATCTGGATGCCATTCGCTCCAACGGCTACTCCTTCCAGATCGAAGTCAGCTATCGCGCCTGGCTCAAAGGCTTTGTGATCCGCGAATTTCCGATCATCTTCGTCGAGCGCGAGGCCGGGCATTCGAAGTTCTCCAAGAAGATCATCTATGAGGCCGTCTTCATGGTACTTTACCTCGGCCTCAAGTCGATTCCATTCCGTCTCACGCGGTTAATCGGCCTGAAAAAATGAGCGATGTCGCGCCGACATTGGCCGCTATTGTCGTCAACTACAATACTCCTGCGCTCGTCCAACGCCTGATCGATTCAGTCAAACAGCACACGCGCCAGATCGACTACGAAATCGTCGTCGTCAACAACGGCTGCCGTCCCGATGGCAGGTACTTGGCCTCCACCGGCAGCACTTTTGTTCGACTGATCGAATCGCCTGTCAACGTCGGTTTTGGTGCCGCGGTCAATCTTGCCGCCCGCACCTGCAACCAAGAGCTGCTGCTCTTCGCCAATTCCGATTGCCGCCTCGATTCGAACGTCATCCCCAAGTTGGCGGCCTTCATGTCTGCCCACTCGGGTTGCGCCGCCTGCTCCCCGCGTCTTATCGATGAGCGCGGTGCCGTTCACTCGAGCTTGCGCCGGTTTCCAACTCATGACAACATCCGCAACTCGCGCGGAGCCGTTGTCCGCAGTGGCGGGGAATACACCATCGAAGCCGACCAATCGCGCAAGCCGGTCGAGGCAATGGCCGCCACTTTTATGCTCGTTCGCCGCGCCGATTTCGAACAGATCGGCGGCTTTGACGAGCGCTTCTTCATGTATGTCGAAGACACCGATCTTTGCCGCCGCTTCCACGATCGCGGCCGGGAGTGCTGGTACCTCGGTGATCTCGATGTCACCCACACTTGGGGTGCGTCCACACGTCGACATCCCTTCCTCATGAAGTACCATCACCATCGTTCTGTCTATCGATATTTCACCAAGCACTATCGCGACCAAAAGTGGCGCAATCGCTGGTTAGCTGTGCAACTTGGAGTCAATTTGCTGTTAGTCTGGCTGCGCCAACTGCTGCCCGGAGCGCAGTCCTGATGCGCACCATTCTGCTCGCCGCGCTGATCGGCGCGATCGTGAACTACGTTCTGACTGGGCTCTTCAAAAATCTGGCCGTCGCGCGCGGCTGGCTCGACCGGCCGCACGGCCGGAAACGCCACAAGCAGCCAACGCCGTTTGTCGGCGGTTGGGGGATCTTTATCGGATTCTGGACGGCACTGGGATTCTGTTTTGCCCTCGCGCCCGAACTGCGCGCCGAGCTCGGCTCGCGCTTGGTTCCCATTTTTTTCGCTCATTTGCTTGTCTTTGTCGGCGGAGTTCTTGATGACTTTGCCGATCTCAAAGCGCGCTACAAATTGCTGATTCAGCTTACGGCTGCGGTCATTCTGTTCGCCGGCCACATGCAGATTGATACCATCTACGTGCCCTTCGTCGGCTCGTACCCATTAGCGTGGCCGCTGGCGCTGGTTGCGACGATTCTCTGGGTGGTGATCATCATCAACGCACTTAACGTCATTGACGGTCTCAACGGATTGGCCGGCGGCCTCGCGGTGATCGCCGCGGTTGGTTTGCTCTATACCGCTCTGGCTCTGAAAATCCCCGTGGTAGCGGCCATCAGCATCATCACCATTGCCGTCACGCTGGCATTTCTGCGGTATAACTTTCCTAGGGCCGTCGTCTTCATGGGTGATTCCGGCAGCCAGTCGCTCGGCTTCATCTTCGCGGTCGCCGCGATTTACTGCCCGATCAAGAGCTACACCGTCGTCGCCATGTTCGTACCGTTATTGGCGCTGGGAGTACCCTTGATCGAACTGGCCATCAGTTTTACCCGTCGCCTGGTTACCGGACGGTCGATCATGCGCGGGGATATGGGACACTTGTATCACATGCTCCGCCGGCGCGGCTTGAGTTCGCAGGCAACGGTCTCCGCGTTCTGGAGCCTGGCCGCGATTTTACAGGTTTTTGTGTTTACACTTTTTCTGTTTGACCGGCGTATTGTATTCTCTATATTGGTGCTATTCATGCTCATCGTTGCTGGCTGGTTTCTGCTTCTGTCCAGGAAGGAGGAGCGGTAAATAGTGGCTGCGGGCGGGTTTTATTTGGAATTTGAGAAGCCGATAGTCGAGCTGGAAAAGAAAATCCGGGAGATGAAGGAATTCTCCTCCGACGGCGGTCTGGAGTTGAACTCCGAAATCGTCGCCTTGGAACGGAAGCTGGAGAAGCTGCAGACCGAGATTTTCTCCAAGCTCACGCGGTGGCAACGGGTGCAATTGGCGCGCCATCCCAAGCGCCCTTACTCCCTTGATTACATCCAGCTGATCTTTACTGATTGGGTCGAACTCCACGGCGATCGCGGCTACGCCGACGACAAAGCGGTGGTCTGCGGCTTTGCCAAACTCGATAACGAGAAAGTCTTGATCGTCGGCCAGCAAAAGGGCCGCGACACCAAGCAGAAGCTCGAGCGCAATTTCGGGATGATGCATCCCGAAGGCTACCGCAAGGCGCTGCGGCTGATGAAGACCGCCGCTCGCTTCGGACGCCCGATCATCATCTTTATCGACACCCCCGGTGCCTTCCCCGGCGTCGAAGCCGAAGAGCGCGGCCAGGCTGAAGCCATCGCCCGCAATATCCTCGAAATGTTCCGGCTTCACGTGCCGATCATCATTGCCATTATCGGCGAAGGCGCATCCGGCGGTGCGCTTGGCATCGGTATCGGCGATCGCATTTTGATGCTGGAAAATTCCTGGTATTCGGTGATTTCGCCCGAAGGCTGTGCGGCCATTCTCTGGCGCGATCAGGCCAAAGCGCCCGATGCCGCCGAAGCTCTGCGGCTAAGTGCAGCCGATCTGATGCAAATCAAGGTTATCGACAAGATTTTGCCCGAGCCCACCGGCGGCGCCCACCGCAATCATCAATTGTCGGCGCAAATCGTTAAGGCCGAACTGCAGTCGTGCCTGGAGGAACTCAAACCGCTGAGCACCCAGGAGCTGCTGGCGCGGCGTCTGGAAAAATTCCGGGTTATTGGAATCTACGATGAAGTCTGATTCCGGCCCGGCGCCCCACTTCGACGCCGAACTCCTCCACATTCTGGCTTGTCCAAAGTGCAAAGGGTCGTTGACTCTGAACGCCGCAATGCATACACTTGACTGCGGCGCCTGTCGGCTGCGCTATCCGCTCAACCAGGGAATCCCGATTCTCCTGCTTGAAGCCGCCGTGGCGTTCTGAGGAATTTCTGTAAGGAGTTGGTACTCGATGAAGCTATCGAAATTCTGTGAAGAGCAATTGATTTCTTTCGACCTGCAGGCCCACGCCAAAAGCGACGTTATCGAAGAACTGGTCGAGATGGCGGCCAAGTCGAAACTGGTGAAGGACAAGAATCTGCTGCTCAAGGATATTGTCACGCGTGAGAACCTCGTCACGACCGGCGTCGGCTATGGCGTCGCTTTTCCGCACGCCAAGACTAAAGCGACCAAGGGCATCGTCATCGCGTTTGGGCGCTCCGACCCGGGCGTCGATTTTGAGGCCATGGACCGCCAGCCGGTGCACCTTTTCTTTCTCATCGCCGCTCCCGAAGATGCTATCGGCGCTCATCTGAAGGTGATGGCGCACTTGTCGTACTTGATGAAATCCGAGAAGAATCGGGAAAAGCTGATGACCGTCAAAAGCCCCGGGGAACTATTGCAGATTCTCGATTCTATTGAATAGCTTCGATGAAATGGACCTCCGGTCGTCTCTATCGCAATCGCAAACTGCTGCTGACCATCTCCGGTCTGGTTATTCCCCTCTTGCTGTCGGTGATGCTTGCCGGTGAGCGCAATTTCGTCGCCGGTCTTCTGCAAACCGTTTTCTATTCCCCCTTTCTCGGCATCTCCAATCAGGTGTCGTCGCTCCATCGCGTCTATGAAGACAACGAAGCGCTGCAGCGGGAAATCGTTCGACTCCAATTCGAGCAGCGTCAACTGCAAAACGAAGCCATCGAAATGGAACGCTTCAAGAAAATGCTGGAGGTGCTCCCGCGCGACGGCTATCGCATCATTCCCGCCGATGTCGTGGCCTACGAACAGGGTCGCCGCCTGTCGACCGCCATCATCAAGGCCAATGTCCAAATCAACCGCTTCCGCGCCGTAGTCGACGAGCACGGCATTGTCGGCAAGACGTCCTCCAGTACCGGCAACGTCGCCACCGTTTCCCTGATGATCGGGCCGAATTGCCGGATCGCCGCCCGCAATACCCGCACGCAGACACTGGGGATCGTCAAGTGGCATTCCGGACGCGGGCTCTACTTCGACGATGTCTCGCTGGATGCCGATGTCGAGCAGGGCGATACCCTGATCTCCTCCGGCTTGGGCGGTGTCTTTCCCGAGGGCCTCGCCATCGGCGTCGTGGATAGCATCGAAGCGCCAACATCAGCCTTCTTCAAGCAAATTCGCATCACGCCGTTTGTTGATTTTGATGCGCTTGACGTCGTGATGGTGATGGAACCGCTGGAGGCGACGGATGGCAATTAGGCTGCTCATCTTTCTGGTCTATGCCTATTTGACCGCATTCTGCCAGACGTTGCTGGCCAACCTCATGGCCATTCACGGCATCGCCCCCGATTTTACGATGCTCATCATCCTGATCGTCGTCCTGCGCGAGGAGTTTGACACCGCCTATCCGATCGCGCTGACCATTGCCCTGATTTCCGATGCGCTGACACCGGAATTCTTCGGCTACGGTGCCTTCGTACGCTTTGGCCTGGCCACCATCATTTACGAACTGCGCCAACACCTTAATCTGGAACCGTGGTACAGCCGATTATATGTACTGATTGGCGCGGAAGTCGTCTTCCAGCTCTTCTATCAACTGATCGCCGGCGGCTTCGATTTCGGCGCCGCGACGCAGGTCTATTTGGAAAGTTCACTGCCGACTCTGGCGTACACCGCCGTCGTCGGATTTGTCGTGTTCTTCATTCTCGATCTCGATATCCGGCTGGATATCCGGAGACGCCGACTTGATTGATCAGGTCTCAAAAACTACGCGCGGACGCATCATGATCGGCATCGTCGCCGTCGTGCTGCTGGCGCTGGTAGCCAAAATCGTGCAACTGCAGGTCATCGACTACAAGTACTACCTGCAGATGTCTGAGGAGAACCGCATTCGCCTCGTTCCACGGACCGCCATGCGCGGCAGAATCGTTGATCGTGAAGGCCGCGCCCTCGCCCAGGACCGTCCGGCCTATACGGTTTCGGTGATCCCGACCGAAGTGCGCCACCTGCAGCGCCTCTCGGAAGAATTGGCGCCGCTGATCGACATGGACAAGGCCGGAATTGAGAAGAAGATCAAGGACCGTCGCTCGCGCAAGCACGAACCCGTGGCGATTCGGCGTGACCTCGCCTTCGCCTCGGTCTGCGTGATCGAGGAATCCAACGAACTCTTTCCCGGGGTCATGTATCAACTCGATCACGCTCGCACCTACCCGTTTGGCAATGTGGCCTCACACCTGATCGGCTACACCGGTGAAGTCGACGAACGCGAAACCCAATCGCAGTACCGCCTCGGCTCGATGATCGGTCGCGCCGGTGTCGAGCGCACCTATGATCAACCCCTCCGCGGTATCGACGGCGTCGATTATCTGGAGGTCACCGCCTCGGGTCGTATCCTCGGCTCCCTCGAGTCGAAACCGAACAAGGACCCGGTGCCCGGCAGCGAGTTGGGTCTGTCATTGGATCTTGATCTGCAAATGTTGTGCGACTCGTTGTTCGGTGATTCGCTCGCCGGTGCTGCGGTCTTTATGGATCCCCAGACCGGGGAAGTGTTGGCGATGACCTCCAAGCCCGACTATGATGCTAACCTCTTCTCCGGTTTTGTTCCGCGCGACGATTATCAGCGGCTGTCCAGCGACGAACGCCGGCCGCTGCTCGATCGCACGATCCGCGGGCTCTATCCGCCGGGCTCCACCGCGAAACTGCTGACCGCCGGCGCCGCACTCGAACTCGGCCTGATCGACGTAAATACCCACTTCAAAGCCTGTTACGGCGGCTATCAATTCGGTAATCGCTTCTTCCGCTGCCACAAGAAATCCGGCCACGGCAGTCAGGATGTCATCGGCGCAATCGAGGTCTCCTGCGACACCTACTTCTATCAGGTTGGCCTCAAACTCGGCCTCGACAATTGGACGGATTACGCCCGCAAGTGCGGCTTTGATGTCGTCACCGGAATCGATATCCCCAGCGAGAAAGCCGGTCATGTTCCCGACGAAGACTGGTACAACAAAGCCTATGGCAAATATGGCTGGACCAAGGCGGTGCTGCTGAATCTCGGCATCGGCCAGGGCGAACTCCTCGTAACGCCAATCTCGTTGACGCAGTTCTATGCCGGCGTTGCGAATCACGGCAAAGTGATGCAACCGCATCTGATGCGCTTCATCAAGTCGCCGAATGGCGAAATCACGCGCTCCAATCCGGTCGTGACGCGCCAACTGCCCTTTTCCGAGCGGACATTGAGCATCCTTGTGGAGGGTTGTCGCCGGGTGGTTGAAGGCGGAGCCGGTACCGCTGCCCGCTCGCGCATCCCCGGCATTCCCATGGGCGGCAAGACCGGTACGGCGCAAAACCCCCATGGCAACGAACATGCCTGGTTCTGCGCCTTCGCACCGATTGACAACCCCACGATTTGTGGCTGCGTCATCGTCGAGCAGGCTGGACATGGCTCCGTGGCTGCCGCGCCGATCGTAAAGGAAGTCTTTATTCGTCATTTCCAGAAAACCGGGCTGCTCGCGCCGCCGGCGCCGGCCCCCATTGAGGATTTTATCGCCCTTGAAGATCTTTACCCGGGACATCTTCAACTCCGGTAACCTGCCGCTGTTCGCAGCCGCGTGTATGCTGACGATTATCTCAATCGTCCTGGTATACTCAGCCAACCACGTCGCCACTGACCCGCGCCTGCAGGACGACTGGGTCAAGCAGATCCTCTGGTTTCTGCTCGGGATCGTCGTATTTGTGGTTACACTCAAAGCGCCGATGCGATTCCACGAGGCATTCGCCTACGTCTACTATGCGGTCGCGTGCGTGCTGCTGCTCGGGTTGATCCTCTTCGGTGCCAGTAAATTCGGCGCGCAACGTTGGTATCATCTCGGGTTCTTCAGCTTCCAGCCATCCGAGGTCGCCAAAGTAGCCTTTATCTTTGCCCTGGCGCGCTACTTGAGTTATAGTCGCCGGCCAATCTCGCACCTGCGCAAGATCATCACCGCCTGCGCCATGTGCGGCTTCATCACCTTCTTGGTCTTGCGCCAACCCGACCTTGGCTCGGCCGTAATCTTCACCGTCGTCTTCTCGGCGATGATGTTCTGGGCCGGGCTCCCGGCGCGCTATTTGCTGCTCTTCTACACGCCAGTGATCAGTATGATCGCATCGTCCAGCATGTGGGCTTGGATCATCTTCTTCGCTTTGCTGATCGTCGCCGCCACTCTGATCGTGCGCCGATCGCCCACCTTCACGATTCTGCTGGTTTCCCTGAATCTGCTCGTCGGCGCGCTCAGCTCGATCGCCTGGAACCATCTGCACGACTATCAGCAGATGCGCATCAAGATTTTCCTCGATCCCGGCCAGGACCCCCTCGGCGCCGGCTATCAGATTATTCAGTCGAAGGTCGCGATCGGATCCGGCGGGCTGCTGGGGAAAGGCTACATGGCCGGCAGCCAGAACAAGCTCGACTACCTGCCCCTCCGCCATACCGATTTTATCTTCTCGGTCGGCGCCGAGGAATTCGGCATGATCGGCGCCACTGTCATTCTCGGCCTTTTCGCTTTTCTGTTCTTGCGCGGTGTCCGCACCGCCATGAAAGCCCGCAGCGAATTCATGGGCTTGGTCGCCATCGGGGCCGTGGCTGCCCTGGCTTTTCAAATGTTCGTCAATATCGGCATGGTCGTCGGTCTCTTGCCTGTCGCCGGGGTACCTTTGCCGTTTGTCAGTTACGGGGGCTCGTCGCTGCTGGTAAGCTGGATGCTGCTCGGCATCATCGCCAACGTTGAACGCAATTGGATGGAATATTAGTCAAGTTCTCGGGAACACATCATGCCTTATAACTTTGCCATGACCGGCGTCGCCGGCTATATCGCGCCGCGCCATTTGAAAGCAATCAAGGAAACCGGCAATTTACTCGTCGCCGCCGTCGATCCCAATGACTCCGTCGGAATCCTCGACAGCTACTTCGACGACTGCAAATTCTTCACCGAGTTCGAGCGCTTCGATCGCCACATCGAGAAGCTGCGTCGGCTGGGGGACGATCGACGCGTCAACTACGTCTCGATCTGTTCGCCGAATTATCTCCACGACGCCCACGTGCGTTTTGCCCTGCGGGTCGGCGCCAATGCCATCTGCGAAAAACCGGTCGTTCTCAATCCGTGGAACATCGACGCCCTCGAGGAGATCGAACAGGAAACCGGTAAGCGCGTGTTTACGATTCTGCAATTGCGCGTGCATCCGGCGTTGCTGGAGTTACGCCGCAAGATCCAGCAGGCCAATGCGAGTCGCAAACGCGACATCGAACTGACCTACATCACTTCGCGCGGAGCTTGGTACCAGGTCTCCTGGAAGGGCCGCGTGGACCGTTCCGGCGGCCTGGTGACCAACATCGGCATCCACTTCTTCGATCTGTTGATCTGGCTCTTTGGCGATGTCGGCCACAGTGAAGTTCACGTCAGCACGCCGTTCAAGGCTGGGGGGTTTATCGAACTCAAGAACGCCAACGTGCGCTGGTTCCTCTCCATCGACAAGAACGACTTGCCCGTGGAGACGCGCGCCAAGGGACAGGCCACCTATCGCTCCATCACGATTGACGGCGCCGAAATCGAGTTCTCTGGCGGATTTACGGACTTGCATACCGTCGTCTACCAAGAGACCCTTGCCGGTCGCGGCTTCGGGCTCTCAGATGCGCGCCCCTCGGTCAAACTCTCGCATGACATTCGCGACGCCGCTCCGACCGGCCTGCGCGACTCCAGCCACGCGTTGCTGCGTTCCGCCCGGATTCTCTGATTCTGTCGACCTCACCAAATTAGAAGGCCCCGGGCGCTTGCCCGAGGCCTTCAGTCCGTCTAACTCAACCTCCTGCGAAAGGTGACTTAGCTGATTCCGTACTTCGAGAAATGGTAGATGCTGAAGCTGGCATAGCCGTTAACAACCTTCACGGCTTGCTGCAGCTCCCACAGCTTGGTATCCGGATTGAAGTAATACAGGAACGCGTAGCGTTGACTCGCCGGCATCGGCTGGCGCAGCGTGATCGGCGTATTGAAGATCAGCCCGTCCGGGCCGAAGTCGAACAAGTAGATCGGTCCCAGCAGCGTCTTCACAACCTTCGCATCAACGGTGATGTCGACATCTTCGCTCACGGCGCCTTTCGGCACATCAATACTGACTGCGAGACCATCGACGGTGATTTCCAACAGCCCGCCGGAAACACCAACCGAAAGAAAGTCCACGTCCAGCCCCAGGTCGATGATCGGGCCTGAGTAGACATCGTCCGCCTTGGCCGATTCTTCAAACCAACTCGCCTTCGGATCGTCCGGAACCTGTTCCTCCGGGCCGGTAGCATTACTTGAGCAACCCGCCAAGAACGCCAATGACAGGGAGAGGGTGAGCAGCAATCCCACAAGAGAGATTAATTGCTTTGACTTTCTTGATCGCTTCACGCTTTCCTCCTTCTCGGGCACCCGTGTCGGGCATGCCGCATTCGAAGTTGTCTTTCTCATTGCCGGGAAGAATCGCAAACGTGTTGCCAAAGCTGTCTGGTCGGCGCACATTTGTTTCGACCTGAACTAAGCCGCTGTTAATGATGTAGTTGCAATTCGAAATTGTGTTTCAATCCAGAACACTTTTTCTGAACAGTGGAGATTTTGACGAAATCTGAAGGATCTATCCCACACTCTGTGGGAGCGCAGCCATTTTCCGATGCGCGGTCGCCTGATTCATGGCTCCGCCGAAGTACCGATAATAGGCTGACGACAGGAGTAAGCGAAAACACTCATCACCGTTAGCGGCGCGGAAGTCTTTGAGAAGGGTATCCAGCGCACTCAGCGCCGCCTCGCGCTCATGGCCGTGCTCTTGTAGTCTTGCCAACGCTTTCAGCCGTAGCTCGAACTGCTCCTGCCGCATGGCGTACTCGCGACATATCTCGTAGCCGCGGCAAGCCGATTCCACATCCCCGTCCAGCCGGGCGATCTCCGCCGCGAGAAACTCCGCCTCATGTTGATTGCGTGCCGAACCGGTATCCCGGGCGAATGCCTGCAATTGCTCCAGCAATGTCGCTGCTTCCTTGGTGCGGCGTTCGCCGATCAGGAGCCGGCAGCGGCCGACCGTGGCACGTATCAGATATTCCTGGGCCTCGGCCTCGGCTGCCAACTTGATGGCCTCGCCATAACAGCCGTCCGCGAATGCGGCGTCGCCGCCGTAAAACCGGCAATCAGCCAACCGTACCGCTGTTTCTGCCGCCAACTCCGCATCGCCGCATTCCCGTGCGTAGGTGGCGACCGCCTGATACTTCTCCTCTGCATCACGAAGTCTTCCGAGATGCAGGTCGATATCCCCCAGGTTCCCGATCGTGTAGAAGTGCGGATGCTTCTCGCCCAGATGCACAAAGATGCGATCGGCGGAGGCAAACAACTCTGCCGATTCGCGGTAACGTCCCGCCTGAAACAGCAGGTTGGCCAGGTTGCCTGACGAGTAAGACAGATTTCGTCGATCTCCGGTCTCCCGAAATGCCTGGCGCGCCTGCTCGGCCAACCGTCGCGCCGTGACAAAATCGCCCAGTTCTTCATGAATGATCGCCAGGTTGTTCGCCACCCGTCCCTGCAAACTCAAGGGGTTCGCCTGCGGATCAAACGCCAGCGTTCTTTCGAAGCAATCGCGCGCCGCTTCCAACTCACCCGCCGACCAACTGGCCAGGCCGAGATTGTTCAATGCCGTTATCTCGCGCGCCCGATCACCCGCCGCTTGTGCCAACTGAACCGCTAACCGGCAGGCCTCTTGTGCCTCACGAATCTTTCCGGTGCGACGCAGCAATTCGCCCTCGATCGCCAGGCATTCCGCCGCCAGCGCATTGGAGGCCCCTTCGCCCAGCCACTTCTTGATAATCGTCAGTGCTTGTCGGCATCGGACATAGCGCGACTGCCGCCACAACGCCCGGGCAAACTCAATCGCCGCCTCCAACCGCTGTTCCGGCTGCTTCGCCGCCTTCGCCAACCGTCGCCACTGCCGGAGGTGACGATACGCCATCGGAAAGTTGCCTTCCGTCAGCGCGAATCCGGCTGCCGCCTGGTGAAAAGCCAGCCGTTCTTGATCGTCAATCGCCGCGTTTTCGACGCGTTTGCGGCAATTTTCGTAGTGCAGTGCCGCTTCGATCAGCGATCCGGAGCGCTCCGACACCTGCGCTGCTTTCAAACTGTAGCGGAACGCCTTGGTCGAATCGCTGCTACGCACAAAATGATAAGCCAGTTGTGCCACCGGCGTCGACCGTTGCTCCCAGCGCTCACCGACAACACCGTGCATTTGCTGTAGCTCCAACACCGGGATCCGTCCGTAGATCGCCTCACGCACTTGGGCGCCGGCGAATGCAGAGATGCTTCCGGCTCCTTCCGTCCCTTCGGGCCGCAAGAAACCGACCCGCAACAATTCGGCCAAGCTCGCCGCGACGCGATTGCGGTCCCAGCTTGGCAGTAATACCAACAGATCGTCGGTGGAAAACGGGGTGCTGAAGATCGCGGCTGCGCGCAGCATTTGTCGCTGCGTCTCACTGACCGCATCATAGCGCGCGAGGACGAGGTCCTCGATGCGCCGATGCAGCACAATCGCGCCGACCGCCGAGGTCACCTCATGGCGGACCGGATCAGAAAGACGCTGTAGTGAACCGTTCTGAATAAGCTCTGCCAACGTTGTCGCCACCAACAGCGGATTGCCTTGACTCGATTCGACGATCTGTGCCGCCAATTCCGACTCTCGCTTACCCGAGATAAGTACTTCGCCCAGCCATGCGAGCAGTTCTGTTTGATCAAGGGCAAACAGCGGCAACTGTTTCGCCGAGGCCGGCGCTAACCCGCCATTGCGACTGATCACGACGACGGTCGCCGATTCCTCCTCCAGCCGCAACAGCAACCGCGACATGACCGACTGCGCAAACGAATCGGCATTCTCACATGCATCCAAAACCAGCGCGAATCGACTGAGATGACCGCGAAGCAAGGTCGTCGCCAATTCCGCCGTCTTCTCGACCCGCAGTTCACTGGTCAGCCCGCGTGTCCAGGCATTGTCCCCCGTCGATTCCCCGAACAATGCCGACAACAGTGGCCGCCAATGTTCGTCAACGCCGGCTCGTTCGAGAATCTTATCGTCGGACACCACTTGCTCGGAGCTGAGTCCCACAACGGCGGCGAGTATCTCACCGATCAGCCAGCCGCTGTGTCGCAAAGCCCCCTTGGTGGCGTCGATGTAGACGACTTCGGCACGATTGTATTGTTGCAGCGCTGCCGCCGCCAAAGCCGTCTTCCCGGTCCCGGCTTCGCCGCCAATTTCCACACACAAGCAGTCGGTGTCGGACCGGCTTCGCAGCCACTCGCGCAGTTGCTCCAGTTCGCGCGTACGGCCATAGAGCTTGCCGGTCGCTGGCAATTGCCGCGAGCCGCCGCTCCAGCCGGCCAGTTCATAGACGGGCACATCATCGCCGACGCCCTTGAGCGCGATCCGCCGCTCGCGCGTCCGGCAGAAATCCCCGACCAGCCCGCGCATTGCCTCGTCCAGTAGCACCGTGCCGTCCTCGGCCTTGGCCATCAGCCGTGCCGCGAGATTGACGGCATTTCCCATGACGGTGAACTCGCGCCGCCGCTCGGTGCCGACTTCACCACATAACAACTGACCGTGCGTGGCGCCAACCCGGATCGATAACCCCGACGACTTCATATCTGCCAGCTCGACCGCTGCGCGCACAGCCCTGAGTTCGTCGCGGCCCGTTGTCTGCGCGGCGCCGAACAGCGCCAGCAACTTGTGTCCCGATTTGAACGGATCGATGCGTGCGATCATCCCGCCATTGTGGTCGATCGTCGTTATGATTTTGGCCAACTCGCGCGCCATCGCACCGGTGTCGGCGTCCGCTTTGCGCGCTGCTGCGAGTACGAACAACACGCTGACATTGCGATGCTCGCTATTCAGATCGTTGTCAGCCGCAGTCTCCGTGAGGCGCGCGCGAATCGCCCCGGGAATGTACTGCAGCATTGGCGCCAATACCCCGGCCGCATCTACAGCCGCCCGCGGTATCTGGTCCCTTGCATCAGCTGTTGTCGCCTTCCCGATCGCGCCGCTGACCACCAACTGCCCGGCGGTCGCTTCATCCGCCGCTGTGTACGCCCGTTCAACGGCTTCGCCGAAAATCTCGTAATCCAACCGCTCACTCGAAACGCGTACCGTAACCAGCTTGAACGTCCCGTGACAGGCGCCGGCATGCAGCGATAGCGGAAACCGCCGGCAAATTGCCTCCGCCTCGTTCAATCGTGCGACCTGATCTTTCATGACCGCAAAAACGCGCGCGCAATCCGTGCCCGGCGGAAACCAACACCACACCGCATCGCCGGAGAATTTGAGAATATCCCCGTGGTGCGCCGCGATCGCCCGTTCGAGACCCCGAAAGACCGCGTTGAGCAGGTTGGTCAAAATCTCAAACCCGACGCGACCCTCTTCGCCGAGACTGCGCGTCAATGCGGTAAAACCGCTGGCGTCGGCAAACAGCAGGGTGCCTTGATATTCCGATTGTTCGTGGATTTCCGTCGGGTGGGCGCGGTACCAGTCGCGCAGCAAGTGCGGCAGATATGTGACCGCGGACTCTGCCATCACCCGGCCTTCAGAAAGCCAACCGCATGATGTAGAGCACGGTCAGGTGCGCGGCTTGATCGAGGAAGAACGCCTGCTTGCTGCCGTTGAAACGCGTCGCCTTCAGTGAGTCCTGCAGCCAGTGCTGCACATACAATGCGACCAGAACCAGCGCCGTGGTGACGCTCACGAACGGCGTCCCGCCGTTCAGCCGCTTGCCCAGCCACCAAAACGCCGCGATCGTGACGACGTAAACCAGCACGTGCAATGATAAGATGCTCTTGTTAGCCGCCTTCTCCCGCGCCATCCGATCGGTCTGCAGCGCGAAGTCGCCGAAGACGTGACCGAGCAACAGGAAGAAGAGGGTATCCGGCATCACAACCTCACAGCGGCAGGGAAATGGTAAAGATTGTGCCGCCCCCCGCAGGCGATTGGCATTCTATGGTTCCGCCATGATGATCGATGATCTTCTTGACGGTCATCAGACCGATTCCGTGCCCCGCTTGCTTGGTGGTGAACCGGCGATGGAAGAGCTGATCGCGATGTTCGGCCGGCACCCCCGGCCCATTGTCGGAGACGCGAATCAATGCCCGCTGATTCCCCCCATCGCGCTGCAGCTCGACTGCAATCTGCTTGTCCGGCTTCTCAATCGTTCCCAGCGCGTCGGCGGCATTGATCAACAAGTTGAGTAGGACCTGGTGCATCATCGCTTCGTTGGCTTGTACGCGCGTTGGGAAATCGGAGGCAGTTTGGGCGCTCAGTTTGATCTTGCGAAACCGCTTTTGCGGCGACAGGAAACGAATCATTACGCGCACGACTTCTTCGATGTTGAGCGGCGCCAGCTCGCAGGCGTGGTCGTGTGCGCCCATCAGATCATCAACAAACCGCGAAATCTCCTCCAACCCGCGGCTCATCGCCTCCAATGGCCGGCGCAGACCGTCGTCGGCGCTCTTGCCCAGCCGGTGTTGCAGCAGTTCCAGATTCCCGGACAAGACCGCCAGGTAATTGTTGATATTGTGCGCAATCTCGCCCGCAAGCTCGCCCTCCGTCGCCAGCCGCTCCAACTTGATAATCTGTTCGTTCAGCTCGATCAACTGCGAGATGTCCTCGTAAATCATCAGATAAATCAGCTGGTCTGTTTCCGAGCCGAGCGGCGAGATCGAGACGTAGAGGGTCTTCAGGCCGTCATTAAGCGCCACCTTGCACTCGCCCGCCCAGGTGTCCTGTCCGCTGAGGCGCAGGTTGAAGAGCGGACCTTCGGTGACGCAGTGGTCTGCCAGCGCCTGCGGCACCTCGCTGCCCTTGATATTCAGAATGCGCCGTCCCGCTGGGTTGATCCGCAGCGTGTGCGCCTGGTCGTCAATGAGGCTGATTCCCGCCGGCGATTGTTCGATGATCTTTTCCAGGAAAGCATTAGCCAGAAACAATTGCTCGTTCTTGGCTTGCAGTTGGAGGTTGCTTTCTTCGAGTTCTGCTACGCGCGAAGTGTCCGATTCCCGCAGTTTGCGGCTCAGATTGCGCATGATGGCCAGCGCAAACTCCGGCTCCTCCCGCACCAGTGCCAGGAATTGTTGGCTGTTGAATTCGAGCGCCTCGCAGTCACCCTCGGCAATCACGGTCGCCGAGCGTGGCGATTCGTCAATGAGCGACATCTCACCGATGAACTCCCCTCGTCCTGCCCGCGAAATCTCAATGTTCTCTTTGAGAACGCCGACGGTTCCCGACAGCACCCAGAGCATGGTGGTGCCCGGATCGCCCTCGCGGAAAATCACTTCCTGAGCGTGAAAACTCCGCCGCGAGCCGAGTGAGTACAACTGATTCAGCCTGGTTGTCGACTGCACCTCGTCCCCTATCACGGGTTCGCCCCTTAGTCAAATGTATCGGCAATACAGGCAATTGATGCACGCCGCCGCGATGTTTTCATGCAAGACAAAACCGGTCTTGCCGGCGCCGGCGTTTCAGGCTGAAATGCCCAGTTCAGTTTTGAGGCGTTCAAAAGCGCAGCGACAACGTCAGCATCATCGCCTCGCTCGGCGGCTGGAATTCCGGCGTCAGATCGACGTCGAAGCCGGCCAGGTGCGCGTCGACGTAGGCGTCGAACATCGACACAAAGACCGTGATGCCGGTCAACCAGAGATAGTCATTGCGGCTGGAACGATAGGTCAAATAGCGGTTGAATTCAAGCGCCTGTTGCGACTCCGGAAAGCCCCGCACCTGGTCATACTGGTCTTCCGCTTTCACCCACCAGTAGGCCGCGCGATAGATGAAATAGCTCTCGGCCCCAAAGATCACCGCGCTTTTGAGGAACTTCCGATTGTAGTACTGCCCCCATCCAGGCACGGCTACCGACCGCAGCAACGCGCCCATCGGCGATCGCTTCGGTTTGGCCCCGACCATCACCGTCTGCGGCGCAACAACGCGCAGGCTGTCGCCTTGAGCCAGTACGGCCCCGCTCATGAGGAGAGCGGCCAAAAAAGCGAGAGTCAGGGTGCGCATGCCGGCTGTATAATACATGCGCCGGTCAACAGCGGCAACTCGATTCACCGGCCGTTCCTTGACTCTGTCGAGTGAAAGGGTATATTGCGCCGATGCAGCCGTCATCGGAATTGCTAAAGCTCTTGCGCGAGCGGGTGGCAACGGTCGTCCTGACCGGGGCCGGCATATCGGCGGAGTCCGGTATCGCAACCTTTCGCGGCGGCACCGGCAGCTTGTGGGACAAATTCCGGCCGGAGGAACTGGCATCCGCGGATGGCTTTCTGGCCAATCCCAAGCTCGTTTGGGAGTGGTACCAGTGGCGGCGACGGTTGATCAATGAGGCCGAACCGAATCCCGGCCATCTTACGCTTGCGGAAATGGAGAAGGAGCTGCCCGATTTCACCTTAATCACCCAAAATGTCGATAACTTGCATCAGCGGGCCGGCTCCGGACGCGTGATCGAGTTGCACGGAAATATCCACCGCAACAAATGCCAGCGTTGCTCGGCGCCGTTTCCGGATGCTGACTTTGATCCGGAGCGGCTGCCACAATGCTCTTGCGGCGGCTCTATCCGACCCGATGTCGTTTGGTTTGGCGAAATGCTTCCCGAAGCGGCTCTGAATCTGGCCACCCTGCGTTCAGCGAAGGCGCGGTTGTTCTTTTCTATCGGCACATCCGCCGTCGTCTACCCGGCGGCTGATCTGCCGTTGATCGCTAAGCGCTGCGGAGCTTACTTGGTGGAAATCAACCCGGAGGAAACCATGCTGACACCCTTCGCCGATGAAGTTTTCTCAGCGCCGTCCGGAAGCGCGCTCCCCGAAATCTGGCGTCAAGTCCGGTCAGGAATTCATGCGTCGTAAACTTTCCATTCATCTTTGGTGGCGCCGCGTCCTGCTGCCGACGTTGCTCGTCGCTATCATGCTTTCCAGTTCCGGCTGCGTCTACTTCAACACCTTCTATCTCGCCCGCAAGAACTTCAATCAGGCCGAATCCTCGCGCAAGAAGGAGAAGCGCGACAAAGCGAGCGGCAGCGAAATCAAGGGCTATCAGGAAGCGATCAAGAAGTGCTCGAAAGTGCTTTCCGAACATCCAAACTCCGGTTGGGTCGATGACGCGCTTTTTGTCATCGGCAAGTCGTTCTACTATCTCGGCGACTATGCCAAGGCCGAACGGAAGTTCCGCGAATTGCTTTCCTCGTTCCCGGAGTCGCAGTTCGCCGATGAGTCGCGCTTCTTCCTCGGCAAATCGCGTTATCAGTTGGAAAACTACATGCTGGCGCGCGAGATGTTTACCGAATACATCGCCGAGTCCAAGAAGACCGAATGGCGTGCCGAAGCCACCTACCTGATGGCTGAGATGGCGCGTAGCGAAGAGAAGAACGACGAGGCGATCAATTTCTATCAGGAGTTTGCTGAAACCTACCGATCCGACTTCCGCCGTCAGGAAGCTATGTTCAAGATGGGCGAATTGCAGTACTTGCAGCAGAATTTTGCCGCCGCCGAAAAGTCCTTCGCTCTGGCGGCCCAGTTGGCCAATGAGCCCAAAGCGAATCTCTCCGCCCGCTACGAGCAAGGGCGCGCCCTCTACATGCTCGACAGCGTCGCGACCGGCCTGGCGCTCTTTGAAGAACTTCGCGCCGAACAGCAGGATTCGGTTTACCTCGGCAACATTCTGCTCCGCATCGCCGAGGGCAAAAACCTTCTCGGTGACGAACGCGAAGCGGTCCTCTACTATGATGAGATCGCCACCAACTTTGCCAAGCGCGTCGAATCTGCGGAGGCCTACTACCATTTAGGCGAAATCGCGCAAAACCAAATGGACGACCTTGGTGTGGCCAAAGATATGTATCTGCAGGCCTCCAAGGAACAACGCGGCGATAAGTGGCGCGCGCAGGCACTCGAGAAGGTCTCCGACATCACCAAGTTCGAAACCTACCGCGCCGCCCTGGCCAGCGATTCCAGCGAAACCGTCGTCACCAATCGCTTCTTGCTGGCCGAAATGTATCGCACCGACCTCGAACGCCCCGATTCCGCGCTGGCGGAGTATACCACTATCGTTGACCAGCATCCGACCAGCGACATCGCCCCACGTGCCCTCCTGGCGATCGGCTGGCTCTACGAAAACCACTACCGCGACACGGCCAAAGCGCACGTCTATTACGAACGCGTTGTCAACGAGTATCCCAAGTCGGATGCCATGCAGCAGGCGGTGAAACTGCTGCAGTTGGAGGAAGCGGAGCCGTATGAATTGTATCCCGACAAGCTCTATGCCATGGCCGAAACGCAATACTTCGACCTGCGCGATCTCGATTCAGCGCGCGTCCTCTTCACCAAACTGATCGAAGAATTCCCGGCTTCGCGGCTGGTGCCTCAGGCCGATTTTGCGGTCGCCAAGATTGATCTTGAACGATTCGTGCCGCAGAACAAGCCGGTGCGGCGGCCTGAGCCAAAGCCCAAGCCACAAGACTCGACTGCCGCCAATGCAGACTCACTCCAGCCCGCGAGTGTGCACCCGGCCGACTCAGGGGCTGTGCAGCTTGCCGACAGCAGCTTGCACAAGCCGGCGTCGCCGGCGGATTCCGCTGCGTACCCGCCGATTGATACCATCGGTGTCGTGACCGACTCGATGGTGGCTCGAGGATTTGCCAATCCGACCGACAGCCTGATTCGGCCCTCCGAAGTTCTCGGCCGAAACCGACCGCAAGTGCAGAATGGACAACCACCCGCAGCGGACTCTCTGGCGGCAGCACCGCCGCAGACCGATTCCGCTGCCGTTGTTGATACCGTCAAGGCACCGGCGACAAACCCCGCCGACACTCTCATCCGGCCCTCCGAAGTTCTCGGCCGCAACCGCCCGCAAACGCAGAATGGACAACCGCCCGCAGCGGACTCTCTGGCGGCAAAAGCGCCGCAGACCGATTCCGCTGCCGTTGTCGATACCGTCAAGGCATCGGCGACAAGCCCCGCCGACAGCCTGATTCGGCCGTCTGAAGTCCTCGGCCGCAACCGTACGCAGGCGCGTAACGGCAAGCCTGCTGACGTGGACTCCATAAAAGCGACACTTTCCCGGGCCGATTCCGCCGCTGTGCTGAAGCCCGGCGCCGACACGACCGCCAAGCTGGGTGTCGCCGTTGACACGTCCGGTAATCAGAGTCAGAAACCAGCCGCAGTCGCGGCTCTAGTCGACACGATTGTGGTCGACTCCACGATGATCTGGCGCTTCCAGGAATTGGCCGAAAAGTATGCCGGCACACCCATCGGCGATGAAGCTGCCCGCCTGGCGCAAGGTGAAGTCCGTCGCACGCAACAACAACAGCAGAAGCCGGTTCAGCAAGAACAGCGCCCGGCTCCGCAAGACAGCGTCACCAGGGCAGATACCGCTGCCGTCGCACCCCTCGACACCCTGAGCCAGGCGCAACTGGATGAGAAGCTTCTACAGGAGGAAATCGAACGTTGGCCACTGATGGAGTATAAACCGACCAATGAGGTAGAATTCAAGTACCCCATTGATGCGGCCACCTCAAAGTTCGAAGGCCGCGTCGTGCTTAAGATCAAGATAGAATTCGACGGCAAGGTCACCGACGTGCAGTTCTTGAAGGGCTCCAAGATTGCCTCAATCGACCAGGAAATCGACCGCGTCATGCGCCTGACCGAATTTGACCCCTTGCGCATTGATCCCTTGAAAATCGGCGGCTATTTTATATATAGCTATGAAATTCGTCTGCCGGAGGTGTATCGATAGAGAAGCGCGATATCTTTCATCGATGTGAGGTGGTGGAGAACCGGGCATTAGGGGCGGGCGCTTTTCTACTGACGCTGAAACTGTCGTTACCGCAATCTCCGTATCCGGGCAAATTCCTGCATATCAAGCCGACCTCGGAGGGCACCGATCCCTTGCTCCGCCGCGCTTTTTCCATCTTTGACTACGACCCCGGCCGCGGCACTGTCGATGTCCTCTACAAGGTCTTCGGTCGCGGCTCGGCAATTCTCTCCCATGTTCCAGCCGGGCATCAGCTCGACCTCTTGGGTCCGCTCGGAGAAGGCTTTCCGATTCCCGCGCACGAGCGCAATCTCGTCATGGTCGGCGGTGGGGTCGGCATCCCGCCGGTCTATCTTCTCGCCAAGTACTGCCTGATGCATGGCCACGCAGCGTCAAGAATCACTTTTCTGGCCGGTTTCGGCACTGCCGCCGAATCCTGCATGGCCGAGCGGGTCGGAACTCTGCCGATCGAGCTGAAAATCTCCACCGATGACGGCACGCACGGGTATCACGGCTTCGTTACGGATCTGCTGCGCACGCATCTGACTGCAGCCGCCGCTGATACAACCGTCTTCGCTTGCGGGCCGGAACCGATGCTCAAAGCCGTCCAAAACCTGGCCCGCGAGTTCGAAGTTCCTGCCTTTCTGTCCCTTGAGTCGATCATGCCGTGCGGTGTCGGCACTTGCCTCGGCTGTGTCGTCAAGAAGGACGGGGAAGAGAAGTACCTGCGCGTCTGCCGCGAGGGCCCCGTCTTCAGCGCCGACGAGGTCGAGCTATGACACAGCCCAACCTTAAAGTCAGGATCGCCGGCATCGAGTTTGCCAACCCGATTATGACCGCTTCCGGCACTTTCGGCTACGGTGAGGAGTTCAACGAATATATCGATCTTTCTCGCCTCGGCGGCATCGTCACCAAGTCGATTACCCGCCACGAGCGTAAAGGCCACCCGCCGCCGCGCACGGCTGAGACCGCCTCCGGCATGCTCAATGCCATCGGTCTCGCCAATGTCGGCGTTGATGCTTACGTGAACGAGAAACTGCAGTTCCTGCGCGGACTCGGGACGCGGATCGTCGTCAACGTCGCCGGTTTCGATCTCGAAGAGTTTGTTTACGTAATTGACAAACTCAACGGCCACGACGAAATCGACCTGATTGAGCTCAACATCTCTTGCCCGAACATCAAGGGCGACGGCATGGAATTCTCCTCCAATCCCGAGATCGCCTACAAGGTCGTGAGCCGTGTGCGCTCTATCTGCAATTTCCCGCTAATGCCCAAATTGTCACCCAATGTTGCCGATATTCGTCCGATCGCCAAGGCGTGCGAGGAAGCCGGCGCCGACGCCATCTCGCTCATTAACACGCTGTATGGCATGGCGATAGACCCATTCAACTGGAAGATCAAACTCACCAATGTCACCGGCGGACTCTCCGGGCCCGCAATCAAACCGGTTGCCATTGCGTTGACTTGGAAGGTATATAATACCGTGAAAATCCCGATCGTCGGTATCGGCGGAATCATGGACTATCGGGATGTTGTGGAATTCATGCTCGCCGGCGCGACCGCCGTCCAGTTTGGCACCGCCAATTTCGTCCAGCCCGACTGCACGATTCGAGCCATCGACGCGCTAACAGACTATCTGCGCGAGCGTAACATATCAGATGTGAATAATCTAATCGGAAAGGCGAAGAAAATATGAACGCGTTCATAGACAAGCTCACTAAGGCCCAGTCCAAAAACGACTCCCTGGTTTGCGTCGGACTCGACTCGGACTTCGAAAAGATCCCGCGACACCTGATGTCGCACCAGGATCCGGTCTTCGAATTCAACAAGGCGATCATCGATGCCACCAAGGACAAGTGCTGTGCCTATAAGCCCAATCTCGCCTTCTACGAAGCCATGGGTCCGCGCGGGATGGAGACCCTCAAGAAGACCATCATGCATATCCCCGCGGAGATCCCCATCATCATCGACGCCAAGCGCGGCGACATCGACAACACCGCCAAAAAGTACGCTGAGGCCATCTTCGACGACCTTGAAGGTGACGCCGTAACGCTCTCGCCTTACATGGGATATGACTCGATCGCGCCTTTCCTCGAATATGAAGGCGCCTTCATTTTTGTCCTCTGCCTGACGTCCAATGAGGGTGCCAAGGACTTTCAGTACCTGCATTGTGAGGGCAAGCCACTTTACATGCATGTCGTTGACAAGGTCAATTCCTGGAATCGCAACGAAAACTTCGGCCTGGTTGTCGGAGCCTCCAAGCCGGAGCAATTGATGGAAATCCGGCTCAACGCCCCCAAATTGCCGTTCTTGGTGCCTGGTGTCGGCGCGCAGGGCGGCGATCTCCACAAAGCCGTCGAGTACGGAACCGCCGGCGACGGCATCGTCATCATCAATATCTCGCGCGGTGTGATCTTCGCCTCTAACAAAGACGATTTCGCCACGGCCGCCACCGACTCGCTCGATCGGTTCAATGTACGCATCAATCAAGTGCGCGCCGGCGCAGTCAAGTAGCTTCACAGACTGAATCTCTCTCTGAAAATGAGAACCGCCCCATTTCCCGATCGGGAAGCGGGGCGGCTTCATCTTGTCGCTGAACTATTGCTTGCGTCCGGTCAAGCCGATCGATAGCAGCGCGAACTTCTCCTCGCGACCGTAGTCGTATTCGTTAACGAAAGTGGTGCCGACCTCGGTGAAACCGACCTCGCGCACGATCGCCAGATACTCATCAAGATTTAGCGCGCCGGCGACGCAACCCGCCCATTCCTCAGCCGACTTGCGGGTCGCCGCGGGCATTTCACCGCGGACGGCCATATCCGCGATCGCCAGCCGCCCGCCGCTCTTTAGCACCCGCCGAATCTCGCGGTATGCCTGCCGCTTGTCCGGTACCAGATTGATCACGCAGTTGGAAATCACCAGATCGAACGAATTGTCCGCGAACGGCAATGCCTCGATTTCACCCTTGATGAAGCTCACATTCGTAAACCCACCCCGGCGTGCATTCTCCCACGCCTTGGCCAGCATCTCGTCTGTCATGTCCAGGCCGGTGACGTGTCCGCTCTCCCCGACTCGCTTGGCCGCCATGAACACGTCAATTCCGGCCCCGCTTCCCAGATCAAGCACCTTCCAGCCCGACTGAATCTCGACAATGCTCAGCGGATTGCCGCAGCCAAGCCCCAGATCGGCGCCCGCCGGTAATGTGGCCAGGTCGTTCTGATCATATCCATGCACCAGGCTCACGGCCGCGTCACTCGGCCCGCAGCACGAGGTCTTTTGCGATCCGCAGCACGATGACCCGCTGCGGGCAATTTCCCCGTAGTGCTTCTTGACCGTTTCTTTGATCTTGCTGTCGCTGCTCATTTGTCACTCCTGGTTGACTGTTGTCTTGGCATTTCGTTAGTTGGCGAAATGACGAATTCAGCTTATTAAACGCTGGAGCGGAGCGCAAGTTGCAGTTTTTTTTGAGATTTGCGGGCGGCCGCCACTGGGTTATGCCTGAAATCTCACCAAGTCTGTCAGATCGGAAACGCGCAGCGGCTCACCAATCTTAAAGCCCTGTCCGTACTTAACCCCGATCATATTGCCGTAATTCCGCGCCATCGTCTCCAGATTCCAGATGTAATCGCGGTGCTTCATTTTCTCCGGATTCAAAAACTGCGACGCATGAGCCTTCAGGGCCACCATCCAGTCATCGAACTGGTCAGTGATGTCCACCACAAACGTCGGCGGGTCTTCCAGCGGCAGGAAATAGTGAAACAGCGCCGGTACGGGGTAAGGGTCGCCTTTGATCGGGAGCTTCTTGAACGTGGCATAGTAGCAGGCATTGGTGACGATATTTCCCGCCGCCAGATGATCGGCATGCGATCCGCGCTTACCGTGGCCGCCGCGTATCCACGGCGCCAGCAGGATTCGCGGCCGATACTTGCGAATCAACCCGGCGACCACGTAACGATGCTCCGGGGTATCGACTACCTTGGTATCGCCGAAATCCAGCGTTTCCAGCAAATCGGCATTCAAGATCTGCGCCGCCTTCAGTGCCTCCTGTGCCCGGATCTCCGGCGTCCCGCCGGTGCCCATTTCTCCCTTGGTCAGATAGATGATCCCCACCCGATAGCCCTGCTGTGCCATCCGCAACAGCACGCCCCCGGTGCCGACCTCGACATCGTCGGGATGCGCCCCAATGGAGATGACATCATAACCGTGATTCGTACGCATGATCTCCCCGAAATGAAACTGCCGAGCCTGTGGGGCTCGGCAGCGAGTTGCCGGCTAAAAGTTGCCGTTTCGATCTTTCAAGTACTGGTCGTGGAACTTCAGAAGTCCCGCCAAACGGTCGTACAGGTAAGCGCGCGAGAATTCGCTACCGCCATCATACTTGCCGAAGGTCGCCTGCGTATGGCTGACGCCCACGTCATCCAGCTTGTCGATAAACGCCTGCGTTTGGGCATTGAAGGAGTATACATCTTGACTGGAGTACTCAAGATGCAGGTGGTGGCCCGCCAGGTTCGTCCGGTAGGCCTGGTTGTCCAGCCAGCTGTAGAGGTCGTTGCTGAGCCAGGCGTTCCACACGCTCGCCACCGTCTGTCCCTGATAATCGAACGGTAGTTGGATCTGCAGCTTCGAAAACTTGGTCGCACCTTGCGTCATCACCGGCGAAAACGTCGCGGCCATCGAGTACATCATCATCATGTACTTCTTGCCCTGCGCCCGAAACGCCGTGGTATCAGTGTCGTCGAATTCCGCCTGCGTGTCGATGCCGGATTCATCCAGATACGCCTGGAACAACTGCGGCATGTTGCCGTGCTCGAACGCCAGCGGCGCGTCGATCGCCGACACGGAATTAAACACATTCGGATACGCCATCGCGATGCGAATCGCGCCGTAACCGCCGGACGAGTGCCCGCTGATCGCGCGGGAATCCTTGTCGACCAGCGACCGGAACCCGGAGATGTTGTCCACGTAATCCACCAACTCGACCGCCATCATCGATTCCCATTCGCCCGCCAGCGCGTTGTTGTTGTAGAACGAACCGCCGTAATAGATCGAGGCGTCCGGCATCACGATCAACAGCGGCTTGATCTCGCCCGAGGCGATCAACTCGTCGGCAATGGCAGTAATCGCACTCGTGCTGTAGTAGTTCTCATTGCCGAATAGGTAGTAGAAGGACGGCTCGCCGTCAAATCCCGGCAACAGATACAGCACCGGGAAACGCGGGCCGACGGTCGACGGATCATATCCGGACGGCCAGTAGGCCGCAACTTGCCGGCTCTGGAAAATACTCCAGGCCGCGTGCCCGGCTCCGAGACCCGTGTATTGATGCGCGCCGCGGCTGATTTGGCCTTGCGCCGGTTCCGTCGGCAACGTCGGATTATCGCGCCGCAAACAACCCGCCAACAAGCTAATGGCGGCGATCAAAATCAGAATCTTTGCGAATGTCTTATTCATTGCCGCACCTCACCTAAAACCTGTAGTTCAGCGCCCAGGTGGAATTGAAGCTGTTCGCCTTCCACTCGCCGCCGAAATTGTCCCAGTAGCCGTCGTTATTGGCATCCACCGCCTCGCCAATATCTCGCGAGCCGCCGAACACCGCTTCAAACGCGCCGTCGAAGGAGATGCGATCGTTCAAGGTGAAGCTGGCGCCGATGTTCAGGTGATGCTTGGCCGCCGGATCGATAAACAACTGATTGAATGTCTCGTCCGGAATCGGCGTGTCGTCGTACATGTACCCGCCCCGGACCGTCCAGCGCTCGTTGATCAAGCGCTGCAGCCCGAAGCTCAGACGGAACGCATCATCCCAGGTCAGCGGCACGTTCATGTCCGACAATACGCTTTGCCAGGCCGCCGAAGCGTTGATGTTGTTGGAGTTGTTGACGTCGCGATCGAGAATCTTGAAGTTCAGGTTCTCAAACTGCGACCAGAAAACATAGTTGAAATCCGCCGCGATGATCGTCCTCTCGTTTGCCTGATACGCAAACCCGACGCCGAATTCGCTCGGCAGCTTCAGTTCAACCTCGTATGAGCTCTTCATGATCCATTCCGGACCGGTCCGGTACGTCTCGCGGATGTCGGATTGGAGTGGTATGTCGTTGGCCTGCGGATCGGTGTACTGGTTGGCAATTCCCTGATTGTGCGGGAAGAACACCCGTTCCACCGCGTCACCGTCGACCGTGAATACCTTATTGATGATCAAATTCGCGCCCAACGACAGCTTCTCACTCGCCTTGTACTGCACGCCGACGTTTCCACCAAGTCCGTAGCCGTAGCCGTCGACCGAGGTCATCGTCGGTAGCTTATCGTATGGCCGCACGTTCGTCGGATAACCATACGGATTGTCTGCCATCCGCACCTGATCTACCCAGACGTCGGCGCGATTCACCATCAGCCCGGCGCCGACCCCCAGCTTCTCCGTCACCTGATAGGCCACCGTCGGCTGGAACGTCACGACGTCCCAGTTCGACCGGTAGTTGTCTTCCTGAATCTTGCGCAGATCGTTAAAAGCTGGCGTCAACCGGAAGAGGTTCATCACGGCATTGTGGTCATACGCCTGATAGACGGCCGCGCCAAAGGTCAGCTTCGGCAACTTCTCCGTCTGGAAGAACAACGATGCCGTGCCCATGGCGTAGATGTTGTCCTCCACCGGGTACCAGGTCTCGCCGTTCAAGTGCCCAAATGAGTAGCCGCCCGAACTGTAGTTCGGCGTCACTTCCGGCCGCGGCCCGGTGAATTCCACGGCACCGCTAAACAGGCTCCCTTCCAGAAAAGCCATCCCTCCGGGGTTGTAGTAGGCACCGCTGCCGTCATTCGATAAGCCGCGGTATGCGCCTCCCATCGCCTTGGCGCGCGCACCAACACCCGAATACTGCCACCCTCCTGCCAAGACCACCCCGCTTGCGAGGACGACAACCATTAGCGTTAGCCATGGTAACCTGCTAGCTCTCATTATCGTCTCCATACCTGTAATTGAGATTGTCCAATGAATTTCACGGTCGGGGGCTGCGCCATTCTTCCGCCAAAGTCGTCGGCAATAACGCTTCCGCCTTCCTTCCCATCTCCCAAGACGCAGTGAGTCAGCAACCTGCGCAAAATAGAGTTCGAATATTAAGCCCACCCCCTGCCTTTGTCAACCGAATTTTCCCCGTCTCCCATTAGCCCTAAAAACGATACTCAAAGTCACCTATTGACATAAATGAGGACAATAATTACCTTAGTATACAGAAGGCTCAACACTTCAATTCGACATCGTCAAACATTCACTTCCTGTCCGAAGGAGGACCCTATGTTTATTGCCAGAGGCACGATCTGTCTGGTACTCACCCTGGCTCTCTTGCTCCTGAGCCCCTCCGGCTTTGGCCAGCAAGGGCCGCCACCATCAAACAACCGCGCCGCTGACACTCTGGTCAGCATCAAAACCGTATACCAGAACTTGGCCGCGCTCAATGGCCAGACGGTGAAAGTCCTGGGCTTCTATACCACTCCTCAGGTTGACAAGTTCTATACATCGTACCTCGACTACCTCAATCGACGACCCACACCGCCGGAAGTCATGGTCTATCTTTCCGGACTCGAACCCGATTCGCTCTATTGGAATGGCGGCATGATGGCTGTGACCGGGACCGTCTCGTTTGTTCCGAAAGCCACTCCGCTGTTTGGAATCGATACCGTAGTCGTGACGATCACGGCTACTTCGTTCGATTACTTCTTTCCCGGGGGGTTCAGTCCGTCGGCCGGGAAAGTAATCGACTGGGACCTCGGCCAGCACTACGAAAGCCGGGCCGGCTGCGATTCCTGCAAGTTCGCAATCCTGATGAGCGGCGGCGTCGATGCTGACAACAACAATCCCGGATTCTGGAAGGACATTGAGAATCTTTATAGCTACAAGACTAATCCCACCGGCGGCAACTACTGCCCCGAAAACGTCAAGGTCCTTTACTATCACGGCGACAGCGAGAACCCCGCGGTAATTCCCAATGCCGCGGTCGACTCCTGCACTCAGGCCAATATTGAGAACGCGCATAAGGAAATTGCGCAACGAATCGCCGACTGTGAACGTGCGGGAAAGGCCGCGACCGTCCAGAAAATGGTCTCCAATCACGGCGAAGACGAAATTGGATTCAATACCCTCGGCAACGAAAACGTCTCGCCGGCAGAACTCCGCAATATGCAGCAAGAACTGATCGACTCCTGCTGTGACTTCCTCTACGACGAATTCACTGAGTGCTATGGCGGCGACATGGTCGAGGGCCTCAAGGGACTTGACGACAAGAATAAGACCGAAATCCATGCCAACTCAGCCGCCGGAGGCGGCAGCTGCGCCTGGGGCGATGTCGACGGCTCGCCCTATCTAAACGAGAAAATCGCCCGGCTCATGGTCGGCGACGATTACGAGTCCGCAGTCGACAGCGCCAAAAATCACTACCGGCGTTGGCTCGAAGACGCCAGGGCAGAAGCCGAAAGCATCCTGGCCGTCATCGACAGTATTCTGAACGAGCTGCCGCTCGACGACCCCGACCGACCGGCGTTGGAGGACGCCCGCGATGAGTGGCAGGACTTGGTCGATGACCTCACTGATTCGCTTGATGATGGCTCGGTTAGTTGGGTGCGGCTCATCTTCAAGCAATACTGCGAATGGAAGAAGATCGTGGTTCCTCCCGGTGGCCAGGTCAAGCTGACCTTCAAGGGAACCGGAGGCTGCGGAAACGTCTCCGTCTATCGTGAAGAAGGCGACGGTTCCAAGACGAGGGTCAAGGTCTGGAATTGGAATCTCCCTGGGAGTTCCGGATATTCGCCCGGGAATGAGATGCGCGTGCTTAACGGCGAACTGACAAGCAAAGGAGTTTACTGGATACACAATGATAACGGAGAGTTCTCCGTTACCGTCGAGTCGTTCCGGACCGCCAGCTTGCCGGAGTCCCCATCGAATATCTCAACATTTGCCGGCTGGTCCCTAGGCGGAACAGATAATTCTCCCTCAGAGTTTGGGCTGATCACGGGGCCATCGCACTTTGTAGTGGATATTGAAATTGTCCCGCTCAACCTGCAATCGGTACCAGTTATGCTTGGTCCCTGTGGCGGGGTGGGGCAATTGACTGTCACGTTCAGCCCCACGCCGAACCCGTATTGGGACGACATGGTGCTCTACATAGTTCCCTTCCAGGTCATTCAAGGCGGCATGTTACAGGTGCAATGCCCGAGCGCAGAAATTCCCATGCAGCAGATCCCCTTGGTGCCCGGACAGACGGCGTTCTCATTGCCTCTCGGTGCAATCAATCCCTTGGCGCCGGGTCAGTTGACGCTGACTTCAGTCGGCGGACTTTGCCTTGCTTTCGATAGCTGGGGACTGCGCACGCTGGTTCCGACCTTCCCCGAATACCTCTGCGGCGACGCCGATGGCAGCTCATCAGTATCGATTTCTGACGTCGTCTTCCTGATCAATTACATTTTCGCCGGCGGTCCGCCTCCGGAACCGCTGATGTCGGGTGACGTCGACTGCAGCGGCTCTGTCACAATCTCGGACGCCGTCTATCTGATCAATTTCATTTTCGCCGGCGGTCCTGCGCCTTGCAGCGCCTGCAAGTAGCCTCAGCAGGATTCCCCGAACCACTTGGCCCAACGCCGGCTCACTGTCGTGAGCCGGCGTTTTTGCACCTCGCAGTTTTTGTTTGAATCGGTAACAGCGGTCAATTATGGTTGAGTCATGTCCACAAAGACTATCTCGCTGCGCGTCAAACTACTGATTCTCTTCGCTCTCTGGTGGGTGATCTGGGCTTATCGGCCGTGGAATCTCTCCGACTGGATCCTCGAGAACGTCCTGACCGTCCTTGCCGTCAGCTTCCTCATCGCCACCCGTAATCGCTTCCGCCTCAGCAACGTTTCGTATGTCTTGATCTTCATCTTTATGTGTTTCCACACAGTCGGTACGCACTACACCTACGCCGATGTCCCGTACGAGCGCTGGACGGCTGCGCTTGGCTTCTCGATCAACGACCTTCTCGGCTTTCAACGCAACCACTTCGACCGACTCGTGCATTTCCTCTTCGGCTTCCTGCTCTGCTATCCGGTGCGCGAAGTCTTCATGCGCATCGTGCAGGCCCAGGGCGCCTGGAGCTACTACCTGCCGGTCGAACTGGTTATGTCGCTTTCGATGCTTTACGAATTGATCGAATGGGCGGTCGCCGGTGTCTTTGGCGGGGAACTGGGCATGGCCTACCTCGGCACGCAGGGGGACATCTGGGATGCGCACAAGGACATGGCACTCGCCTCCCTTGGGGCAGTGCTGGGAATGCTGATCGTCGCCGCCATCAATTGGAAGTACCAGCGCGACTTCATCGCCGAAATGCGCGACAGCCTGCGCGTGAAGGGGACGGTTCCGCTCGGCGAGGTTAAACTCGCCGAATATCGCCGCCAATCCGAAGGCGACAAAACGTAGCTGTAACTTAGATCGCTTTCGCCTGCTCGGCTCGGAGTCGGGTGTCCATTGTTCGCCCCACCTGTGCGATGATCTCCGGCACCGCCTCGATATCTGTCAACGAGGTGCGAAAGTTCACGATGCAAGCGCGCAGCAGAAATCTCTCATCGATGACTGCGTTGGAGACAAAGACCTCACCACCCGTCTCGAGCTCGTTCAAGATCGCGCGATTGAGATCATTGAGATAAGCTTCATCCGAGGCGCTGCCGCTGCGCCGGTCCGCCGGAACATAGCGGAAGGTCGTGATGCTGAGATTGTTGGTGACCGCCTCGAAATCGGGATGCGCCTCCAGGAGCTCGAAGAGCGCCTTCGCCAACGCAATATCCTCGCGAATCATCTGCGTATACCCCGCGCGCCCGACCTGCCTCAGCGCCAGCCATACTTTCAGCGCCCGGAACCCGCGCGAATTCTGCAGTCCGAATTCGAAGTAGTTGATCGGTTGCTCGTCGAAGCCCTCATGGAAATGGTAATAATCTGGTGTAAAGCTGAAGGCGTCGACCAGCGTTTGCGGATCTTGGACCAGCACGCAACCGGCCTCCAGTGGGGAATAGAGCCACTTGTGCGGATCCAGCGCGATCGAGTCCGCCAATGCCAGTCCCTTCAGGTCCGCGCCGGCTTCCGGCAGCATCGCCGCCGGCGCGCCGTACGCACCGTCCACGTGAAACCACAATCCCTCGCGCCGGCATATCTCCGCCATCTGCGGCAACGGATCAACCGCCCCGACTGCCACGGTCCCCGCCGCGCCGATAACCATGAGTGGCAACAATCCCGCCTGGCGATCCGCGACAATCTGCTGCTCCAGCGCGCCCAATTTCATCCGTCGCTGCGCATCAACCGCAATCCACCGAATCGCGTTCGTGCCGAGCCCAAATAGATCGGCTGCCTTGTGGATCCAGGTGTGCGTCTCCTTCGAGGCGTAGACCGTCAACTGTGGCTGCTCGCGCAACCCTTCAACACGGAGCGGCCATGGCGCTTTCGCGCGTCGCCCCGCCAGGAACCCGACGAAATTCGCCATATTGCCGCCCGACACCAGTAACCCACCGGCGCCGGCCGGAACTCCGATCATCTCGGCAATCCACCGAATCGTCTGCCCTTCGATCTCGCTCGCCATCGGTGCCAGTACCCAGCCGCCGCAATTCGGATTCACCGCGGCCGCCAACAGATCGGCCAAGGCTCCCAACGGCGCTGCCGAGGACGTGATATACCCCATGAAGCGTGGATGGCCGTTGAAGAGCGAATGTTCGATTAGCAGATTACTTGCTTCCGCCAACAATGCCTGCGGGTCGCCACCCTGTTCCGGCACCGGACCGGCGCCCAGCGCCGCCCGCACCGTTGCCGGCTTTTCGCCCGGTGTCACCCGCCGCTGCGGAAGCGCATCCAGAAACGCCGCAATTTCGTTTACCAGTTGATGCCCGAGGCGGCGAAACTCGGCTCCGTCGAGCGCAATCGGTGCGCACCGCTGCCTGAGATCGCCGCTCTGATTCGTATCGCTCATTTTCGGTCTCCCACCGGAAGTGTACTCGTATCCGCCACTGTCGGCGGCTTGTTATCATCATATACAATATTGGCCTATGTTCAAAGCGAATTGTCGCCGCCGCGGATTTCCCTTGAGCACTGCCATCCCAACGCGTAACTTGCCGTCAGTGCTAACCCGATGAACTCTAACCGCCGGCCTCCCGGCGCCAAAGTCCGCGTTATCCAATGGGAAGATCCGCTCGTCCGGCATCGACTGTTCCTGCTGTTGCGCCCGCCGCGCGTACCGCCCTGATCTTGACCGCAACCCTCGCGGTCTTGGCGCTGCTCGGCCTGGTCCTGGGTCATTTCGACCCCACCGCGACCTGGGCGTTCACCTCCTGGCTCGTCTATCCCGTGTGGCTGCGCCTGATGCTCGCCGCCTCGATTGTGGTGCTCGCCTTCCCGACGATAAGCGGACGCGCCGCCGGTGTCGTCACTGCTCGCATGGACCGCCTAACCCCGACTGCCCTCACGATTGTCGTCGTCGTCGTCGTGGCCGCGCTGCTTGTCGTGTTCTGGCGGCTGCCCTCGCAAAATCACATCCTCGGCGACGGCTCGACCATTCTGGCCCGCATCAGCGCCGGCGATATTGCGTCTGTTACCGAACCGCTAACCTATCTGGCGAATCACCTGCTCTATCGCGTTTTCGAGCACACCGCCGCAGCGGGCGTCAATGCTTTCCGCGCTGCCGGAATCCTCTCCGCGTTGCTGCTTTTCACAATCTTCTTCTACCACAGCAACGATCGCCGCGAATTCTTCTTCAGCCTTGCTGTCTTCCTGACTCTTGGCGTGGTCCAGTTCTTTGCCGGCTATGTCGAGAATTACACCTACGCGTTCGTTGCCGGAGTTGCCTGTACCCTTAGCGCCTGCCGCGACCAGGAGCGTCGCCGTCTTGGACCCTTCACGGCGATCGCGCTCGTACTTGCGATGGCGTTTCACGTCTCCATGGCGGTACTGCTGCCCTCGATTCTGTTTCTCTGGCATCAGACTCTCGCCGTTAGATTCCGCACAGTACTCGTCGCTGCCGTCGGAGTCGTGCTGTTTGCCGGTGGGACGATCTTCCTTGCCCGCGCCGGCTTGCTCGAGCAGACCTTTGTGCCGCTCTATCCGACGGCACTGAATCCGTACCACCTGTTTTCGCTCCAGCATCTGACCGACTTGGCCAACGTCGTGGTTCGCAACCACGCACTTCTACCTGTGCTGCTCATTACGCCAGTCTTCCGCCGCCTGCCGGAACGCAACCTGCTTCTTTCCGCAATCATCCCCGCCGTACTCTTCACGATTCTGATCGATCCCAAGATCGGCGCCGTTCGCGACTGGGACTTGCTCAGCGTCGCCGCCGCGCCTGGCCTGGCTGCGCTCATCGTTACGCTCCGCCGCCTGTTTGCCGCCAACCACCGCGCGGGCTATCAATTACTTCTGCCGTTCTTCTTGTTTGGCGTCTTGCACACCGGGAGTTGGCTGCTGCTCAATTCCGATCGCCAGCGCGGCTACGAATTCGTCAAAGGCGTGATTCAGCATGATGTTCACTACACTTCAGCCTACTACGACGGCTATCGCCTGATCCCTTGGCATGTCCTTGCCTACAATGTCTACGACGACGTTCCCGAGGCGGTCCGCGTGCTTGAGATGCACCTGAGCACCCACCCGACCGACATCTATAATGCCTACCAACTGGCGGTAATCAAAAGCCTTGCCGGCGAGACCCAGGCTGCCGCCCGCCTCGTGCGCGACCGCTGGTATCCGGCCCTGCTCGAACAACCCCGCATGGCCTGGGAGTTGTCGCGCGTCTTTCGCCGTGCCGACTGCCCCGGTGAGCAGGAGGCAGTCCTACGCGCGTATCTCAATCTCAAGGGCGACCATGACTGGATCACCTATGAGCTCGGCTCGCTTCTGCGCGATCGCGGCCAACTCGATTCTGCCTGGGCGCTGCAATCCTCGGTGCTCGCGCGCAAGAATATGCTCACGCTCGAACATCAGGTTGATTTCGTGCTGTTTGCCGTCGAACGCAGCCGGCCGACGGTGGCCATGGCGCTCTTGCGTGAACTCGGCCCGCGCCTGCCCGATCCCTACCGCACAACTGCCGCGCGCCTGGCCGATGCGCTCGCCCGCAACGACTCGTTCCGCATCGGCGAGCTGCAGGCACAATTGCGGCTGCTCCTGGATAAATAGCGTTACCGAAAGTCGCGCGACTTGATCGCCAAATCTTGGAAGGCAAATTCCAGCGGCCGGAAATCTTTCCCGATCACGTTGATCACCCCGTCCTTTTTTTCCACCGTTCCCGTGACGACCAGCGCCTTGCCGTCGGTCACGATCCGCCCGAATTGCGCCACCTGCTGTGGTTTGACCACGACGTTGATAAACCCGGCCTCGTCTTCCAGCGTGATAAACAAAAACCCCTTCGCTGTTCCGGGCCGTTGCCGGATCACGATTATTCCCGCCACCTGCACTCGTTGCCGGTCGGGCGTTTGCGCCAAATCCGCCGAGTTCTTGAATCCCCGCGCCGCCAGTTGCGGCCGCACATAGCGCATCAAATGCGGCGTCGTCGACAGATCCATCCCCTTGAAATCCGCGATCAATTCCTCGGCGGGAAGCATCACCGGTAAAAGCAGCGCGCCCCGTTCCGGCGTCGGCAAACGTAATTCCTGACTCGATCTCCCGGTAAGTGCCATAATCTGCCACGCCGCCTGCCGCCGCGTGATTCCGAAACTGTCGAACGCTCCGACCATCGCCAACTGCTGCAGCGCGCCGCGAGGCAATTGCGTGCGGTACACAAAATCCTCCAGCGACGCAAACGGCCCGCGCGCCAGTTCGCGCTCGATCATCTCCTGTGCATCCGCCCCCAATCCCTTGACGTACCGGTATCCCAATCGCACTGCCGGCTGCTCGTTCTGTGTACCTTCGGATTCACCGCCCGCGGCGTCTTTTTCCCTCTGCCGTGCATGCAACGGATCGGGCGCGAGGGAGCTTTCCCGCAATTCGAGTTTTTCCGCAGTTGAAGTCGTCACGGCACGAACATCCGCCTCAATCGTGCAATCCCACGAACTCCGCTTGACATCCACCGGTAAGAATGTCACCCCGCGTCGCTGTCCTTCGTAAACAATGCTCGCCGGCGAATAAAACCCCATCGGCTGCGCGTTCAGCAGCGCGCAGTAAAATTCCGGGGCGAAGTAGACCTTTAGGTACGCCGACACATACACCAGCAGCGCGAATGAGGCCGCATGCGATTCGGGAAAACCGTAGTCGGCAAACGCCGTCAACTGCTTGTAGATTCGCATCGCCACTTCCTGCTCGATCCCGTGCCGCGTCATCCCCTCGATTAAATCCAACGCGATCGCCTCCATGCGCTCGCGCGATCGTTTGTGGCCCATCGCACGTCGCAATTCATCCGCTTGGCTCGGGCTGAATCCCGCCGCCGCAATCGCCACCTGCATCCCTTGCTCCTGAAACAGCGGCACCCCAAGCGTCCGCTCCAAAATCGGCTTGAGCGACGGATGCGGATAGGTCACCTCCTCCTCGCCCGCCCGCCGTCGCAGATACGGATGCACCATCTCCCCCTGAATCGGCCCCGGCCGAATCAGCGCCACTTCGACCACCAGATCGTAGAAACAACGCGGTTGCAGGCGCGGCAGCGTGTTCATCTGCGCGCGCGACTCGACCTGAAACACCCCCACCGTCTCGGCCTTGCTGAGCAACTCGTACACCCGCGGATCGTCATACGCCAGCTTCGCCGGATCGAGCCTCAGCCCGCGCTGGCGCTCAATTAGCTTGAACGCGATATCGATCAACGACAGCATCCCCAGTCCCAACAGGTCGATCTTGACCAACCCGACCTCACCCGCATCATCCTTATCCCACTGGATCACACTCCGCTCCGGCATCGTGGCATTTTCGATCGGCACCACCTGCGACAACGGCTTGCCGGTGACGATCATCCCGCCCGAGTGGATGCCGAGATGGCGGGGAAAATCCTGGATCTGCTGCGCCAGTTCCAGTAGCAGCCCCACCCGCGTGCTGTCGCTGTTCAGCTTGGCTTCTTCGATAATCGCCGTGACATCGTCCCCACTCGAGTAGTGGTGCAGCAGCTTGGCCAGCCGGTCCACTTCCTCCAGCGAAAATCCCAGCGCCTTCCCGACATCGCGCACCGCCGACCGCCCGCGATAACAAATCACCTCGCAGACCATCGCCGCATGCGCACGCCCGTACTTGTTGTAGATGTACTGAATCACTTCTTCGCGCCGGTTGTTGGCGATATCGATGTCGATATCGGGCGGTTCGCGCCGCTCCTCCGACAGGAATCGCTCGAACAGCAATTTCAGCTTGACCGGATCCACCGCCGTAATCCCCAGGCAATAACACACCGCCGAGTTCGCTGCCGACCCGCGCCCCTGCGCCAGGATTGCCTGCTCATGGCAAAACCGCGCGATATCCCACACGATCAGAAAATACCCCGATAAATCGAGCTTGTTGATCAGGTGCAACTCGTGTTCCAGTTGTCGTCGCTGTGCCGGCAAAATCGTGTCCCAGCGTTCGCGCGCGCCGCGGTAGGTGATTTCGCGCAGATAGGTGTGCGGCGTATGCCCCGTCGGAATCGCAAACTCCGGCAGGGAAGTCGGCAGCGCATTCAGGACAAATCGGCAACGCTCCGCAATCGCCTGGGTGTTGGCCACCGCCTCCGGATACGCCTGAAACAGCCGCGCCATCTCCGCCGGTGCCTTCAGATACCGCTCGCCGTTGGGATAGAGCCTCCCGTCGGCCGCATCCAGATCGGTGTGGTGTTTGATACAGGTCAGCACATCCTGCAACCGCCGGCCGTCGGCGCGCGCATAATGCACGTTGTTGGTCGCGACGCAGGGAAGTCCCAACTGCTTCCCGAGCGCATACAGCCGGTCGCACACCGTCTCCTGCTGCGGCAGATGATGATTCTGCATCTCCAGATAAAAATTCTCCCCCCCGAACAACTCGCGATACCGACTTGCCGCTGCCGCTGCTGCTGTCGTCTCGCCCCGCCGCAACAGCGTCGGAATCTCCCCCAGTCCGCATCCCGACAGCGCAATCAGTCCTTCGCGATATTTGTCCAACTGCTCCCACCCGATCCGCGCCTCGCCTTTTTCATGCGGCAACTGTCCCGCCGTGATCAACTGTGACAAATTGGCGTAACCGCCCTCGTCCTTGATCAACAGCACCAGATGCCGGCCATTGTCGAGCGTGATCTCTGCGCCGAAAATCGGCCGCACCCCTTTGCGCTGGGCCACCTGATTAAATCGAACAATCCCGTACAGCCCGTTGTGATCGGTCAGCGCCAAGGCCGGATAGCACAGTTGCGCGGCCGCTTCAACAAGATCCTCCGGATGCGACGCCCCGTCCAGAAACGAGAAATTCGAGTGGCAATGCAGTTCGATGTAGTTCATTCAATCAAACACCCCCTGCAAGTACCAGCCCGTGCCCGCCACTCCCATGGTCGCCTCGTTGTTCGTCGGGCTCACTTTCTCCCGACCTCGAATATCACGTGCACGGGATGTTCCTCCCCTCTCCCCCCTGGGAGAGGGGTCGGGGGTGAGGGGGCTCGACATCCCATTCCCCGTACCAAACGACGCTTGTGATTCCCCCTTAGCAAAGGGGGATAAAGGGGGTTGTGAGTTCAATCCCTCATTGTCAGATGCCGCCGCACGCTTTCCTCCCCTCTCCCCCCTGGGAGAGGGGTCGGGGGTGAGGGGGCTCGACATCTCCGGCTCCGTACCAAACGACGCTTGTGATTCCCCCTTAGCAAAGGGGGCCAGGGGGTTGTATTCGCTGCTCTCTCCCGCACTGACGCTCTCCGTAATCCTCACGCCTTGCTTCAACGTGTCATTGCGAGGAGCGAACGTTGCTTCACCATTTCCTCCGCTCTCCGCTGCGGAATTAACCGCCCCCGGCACCACCCGATAAATCAAATACACCTCCCCCCGCTCGGTCTCCACCTCGAAATAATCTCTCCGAAACTCGTCATGCCACCAACGTCCCGACACCTGCCACGGCCCGTGACAGCGCACGATCCGCCGCTTCTGTCCCCCCACGATCATCAGCCGCGGTTGCTCGTTCTCGCTGATCACCTCGATCCGTCGTACCGGGTTGAACGTTCGTAGCCCGACAATCCCCGCCAGCGCGTAAGCGGGCCGGCTGCCACTTGTTTCTCGAAGCGGCAGTTCCGGGGGTGGGGAAGTTGCATTAGGATCAAAACAACTGAGCGAATAACAATCTTCCGGCAACACGGCGGCGTGAATTTGAACGGCCAGTAACGACTTACGGAGAATCTGCTGTTCCAGGATGCGCTCTCCGTGACCGGCATCACCCCGGGCGGCCAAATCCAACTGCGTTGAGCGCAGCGGCGTGGTCGCCAGCGGTGCGACCGCAATCTCCACCACCCCATCATCGACGTGCGCCTGCTCCAACTGATGTTGCAGTTGCCGCCGCAACTTGCGCAGCGACAATGTCGGCTTATCGACTGCCAACTCCAGTGTTTGCCGCGAGCGGTCGGCAAACTGCAATCGCACCGCCATTCGCCCGCACGCCAGCGCGCGCTGCGCCAATTGTTGCAACAGCGGCTTCATCGCGCGCTCGGCCAAATCGAGAACCAGCGGCAACTGGCAGTACGGATCATCCAGTATCAACCGCTCGGTCAGATCGTCTTCGGGTGCCAGCGGCACGAAATGACGTGGATCGTCGCCGCGCGCCAGGTGCGCCATCAGTGCCCCCTCCGCACCGAACCGCGCGACTAATTCGTTTGCCGGAAATTCCGCCGCCTGCCCGATCGTGCGAATTCCCAACGCGAGCAACTGCTCGCGAACTTCCGCACTAACCGGAAGATGCTTCACCGGCAACGGCGCCAAAAATGCGCGCGCCGTCCCCGTCGCAACGACCTGCGCCGTTCCGGGCCGCGTCAATTCCGCTGCCAGCCGCGCCACCAATGGATTATCGCCGATCCCCGCTTGCACCGACAAACCGTAATCCTTGATTGCCCGCACGATCCGCTCGGCCAGCGGATGCTCGCCACCGTAAAGCGCGTCAAAGCCTTCCGCCGCCACCAGCAACACCCCCGGCATCTCCACCTCGATCAGCGGCGCGATCGCCTGCAGTCGCGTCAGCAACTCCTGCAGCGCTTGTTCCTCCCGCGCCGGATTCTTCGTCTTGACCACCAAACCCGCGCACAGCATTCCCGCCTGCGCCGCCGTCATCCCGACCGTCGCTCCCGCCTTGGCCGCCTTGCCGTTTACTTCCAGAACCAACGCCGTATCGGTACCATCCTCTGCCAGCACCGCGGCGTCGAGCAGAAGATGCGGGTCGTCCTTGCTATAAAGCGCCAATCCAAACCGCGGAATCAGCGCACAGACCACCCGACCTGCCGCACCTTTTTCCCCCCTCGCCCTTCTGGGAGAGGGGTCGGGGGCAAGGGGACTCGCGCAGACACTTGACGACCCAGCATCCCGCTTCTTTCGTCCCGCACCAAGAGGACTTCGCGATTCCCCCTTAGCAAAGGGGGTTATGGGGTTGTATTCGTTGCCCTCTCCCGCACCTTTTTCTCCCCTCTCCCCTCTGGGAGAGGGGTCGGGGGTGAGGGTGCTCGACATCTCAGGCTTCGTACCAAGCAGCGTTTCTGATTCCTCCTCGGTAGAGGGGGCAAGGGGGCTTTTTTTCCCCGCTCCCCGTCGCGCCACAATCGTCCGCCACATCTGCGCGACATGAAAAGAACGATCAGGCAGCTTCAAGGCGCAGCCGTCCTTTCGCCCCCTCGTTGTTGATCCGACTCCGCGTGGCAGTAACTTCCAGCGTCTGGCGGTCGAGCTTGTGCACTGTCAGTTGCAGCGAGACAAAACTGGCCGGCAGCAGATGCACCCCGTCTTCAGTCAAAAATACCCCCAACGCCTTGGCGCGCGTGATCTGCCGGCGCAGCCGATGCAGCATAATCCGCGGCAGTACCTCATGCCCTCCCGCCAGGTCAAACACCGCGCAGTTCACCAGCTTTGCCTCCAGCAGTAGCTCGACTCCGCGAATCGCCTCGCCGATCCGTTCCGGTCGCAACAGCAAAATTTGCCGCGGGTCGATTCCAGCCGCCGCCGCTGCCGGCGGGAAGAATGTCCCCGTCCCGTCAACATAAACCAGCCGTGGCCTCGGCGTCAGCGCCGCCAGCGTTCGCAACAGCAACCCGGTTTTGCCCGAGGACACCCCGCCCGTAATCTCCAGAATCTGTCCGTACGGAATCCCCGATTTCGGAAATACCCCTCCGAGTGATTCCAGGTTGATACGAAAACACGTCCGTGGATCAAACTGGTCAACATACCCCGCCTCGGGCCACTGCCCCCGCAACAACTCCCGCAAAACCGCCAAATGGGAACCACCCCTTTCCGGTTCTGCTTCCGCACCGGCACTCTTAACAATCTTCGTGCCTTGCTTCAACGTGTCATTGCGAGGAGCGAACATTTCTTCACCATTCCCTCCACGCTCCGCCGCACCTTTTTCTCCCCTCTCCCTCTTGGGAGAGGGGTCAGGGGTGAGGGGACTCAACATCCCAGTCCCCGTACCAAGCGACGCTTGCGATTCCCCCTTAGCAAAGGGGGTTATGGGGTTGTATTCGTTTTTCCCACCTAAATCCCGAATATCTAACTCCAACTGTCTCATATATACTGCACAAATGTGCAGTAATAGTTACGGCAACTCCCCCCGAAAAATCAATCACTTTTGCGGCTTTTTTAACAGACGGAAACAGCGACAGCTACGTCAATTATATGAAGCCATAGGAGGCCCTATGAAAAGGCTGGTAACAATACTCGGCGTCACAGCCATTCTGTGCGGCTGCGGCGACAAATCGGTCACTCCCCCCAAGGACGAACCGCAATCCAAACTAATGTACCTTGACGAAACCATCGTCCAGAACATCTCCGACTGGATCCCCGGTGTCACCGTCGGCGAGGACGACATCGAATTCAATCTCAGCCAGGACCCACTCTATCGCGACAGTTCCGCCAACGACTTTGAAATCCGATACACCACTGCAAGCTCGGGCGATATCCTCAACTGGCTGTGGCGGCCCGAGGCGCAAGACTGGATTCAGTTTTCGCCGCAAGATGCCCCGAGCTATGTCGTCTACCCCATGTTCTCCTGCCAGGACAACAGCCTCTCCGGAACCGGAATTGCCATGTCCAAGGTCGTCGCTCCCGACAGCGTCATCCGACTTCGCAGCTCAAAACCGCAGCTGGTCGACTACACATACGGCAATTGCAGCCTGGCCCTGCGAACTCACCAACTCCACTCCAAATACTTCGCCGTCGCGCTTCAACTCGAAGACGAATCACGCGCCTACGACATCGCCTGCGACGGTCAGTACCTCTGGACCTTCGGCTACGATCCCGCGGCGCTCTACAAGTTCAAGACGAACGGCGAACTCGTTAGTCGCCACGACCTGACTATCGGGAACATTTCCGACATCTGCTTTGACGGCGCCAACCTCTGGCTCCTTGCCGGATTCTCCCTTGCACGCATCAACACTGACGGAGAGATTCTGAATCAGGTGACTCTGCCGACCCAGACTTTCTTCTCCCTGACCGCCGGCGCCAACCGCCTCTGGCTTTCGCAGCACCAGTCGGATTCCTGGCGCGCAGTCAGCTTTACCATCGACTCGCTGCTGTCGGGTGATCCGCTGGGCACACCGCTGGCAATTCCCCTCGATCATTTCGACGATGTCACCGACTTCGGTTTCCACGACGGCAATCTCGTTGTCGCAACGCCGTCGTCGCTCGTTGCCGTTGATGCCCGGGGCGAATCGCTGCGCGAGTACCCGCTGCCGGTAAAACTGCTCTTCTCGATTGACTTTGATGACAGCACCGTCTGGATCCTGCATCATGGACCGGTCGGTACCCAGTACCACGCGCGCATCGCCACGCAGTTCGCCCTCCGCTAATACACCGAAGGGTGCGCTTGCGCGCACCCTCCAACCGACTGTCCTCTTTTCGCAGGCCCCCTATGGACAAAGCGTGATATACACCGCACAAGTGCACGGCGCCGGTCCCCCCGCAAAGATGTAATTGATTAGATACACCGCATCCGAAATCGAGACTGCACAATTGCAGTCGGCGTCGCCGTTGCACGGCGCCGGCCCGCCTGCAAAGATATAGTTAATCAGGAACACGGCGTCTGAGATCGTATGCATCCCGTTGCCGTCGGCATCGCCCGGAATGCAGACACAACTGCTGCTGTCGCACGCATCGCCGATGCCGTCAGCATCGCTGTCTGCCTGCGACGGGTTCGGCACCGTCAGGCAATTGTCGCACGAATCACCGACTGCATCACCGTCGATGTCCTCTTGCGATGGGTTGATGTTGGTTGGGCAGTTGTCACACACGTTCCCGACGCCATCGCCATCGCCGTCGGCTTGCCCGGGATTACTGATCGTCGGACAATTGTCGCAGGCATCCCCGAATGAATCGCCGTCGGAATTCAACTGCCCGGGATTGGGCGTCGTCGGGCAATTGTCGCAAGCATCACCAACCAAGTCGGCATCGGCGTCGGCCTGCGCGCTGTTGGATACCGTCGGGCAGTTGTCGCAGACGTCTCCCACGCCGTCACTGTCCAAATCGGCCTGCGCGGAATTCGCCATCGTCGGACAATTATCGCAGACATCACCCACGCCGTCGGCATCACCATCCGCTTGTCCTGGGTTGGGGACACCGGGGCAATTATCGCAGACATCACCGACACCGTCCGCGTCAGCATCCGCCTGTCCCGGATTGCCGATCGTCGGGCAATTGTCGCAAGCATCTCCTACACCATCACCATCCGCATCAGTTTGACTGGAGTTTGGTGTAGTCGGACAATTGTCACAGACATCACCGACACCGTCCGCGTCAGCATCCGCCTGTCCCGGATTGCCGACCGTCGGGCAATTGTCGCAAACATCACCCACACCATCTCCGTCTCCATCGGCTTGCCCGGGATTCGGAACCGCCGGGCAATTGTCGGAAATGTCCGGGACTCCGTCTCCGTCGCTGTCCGGGAAGCAGGTCAATACTGTCTCTGACCAGATGTCTTGATCAACGCCCGTAACCCGCTCATCATTCCACGTCGCCAGGAATGGATTGATGGCGTTGAAATCACTGCCGAGATAATGACCGATCGTAATCGGTGCCGGAGGCTGGGGGAAGGTCGAAGCCGGCACCAGCGGTGGAACACTTGATAGCAGGCAATCTGTCCACGTCATGCCGCAGTCCGCCGAGACCGAGGTCCAGGTTTCCTTCATCACGTTTGCCGGATCCATTCGCCGGTCGTAATAGGTCACATGGATTCTGCCGCCCGGATCGACTGTAATCTTCGGCGCCCATTGATCCCGGCCGTTGCCAACCGGGTCCTGGTTTACCCGCACTGGCGGCAGCCAGGTTCCCGGTAGACCGTTCGGACTGGAAGAGAACCAGATGTCGATATCTGCGGCATTTATCCCTGCCCAGACGGCGAACACCGTCCCGGGACACGGACTTGCCATTGGCGCCACTGCGATTGAGACATTCGTGGTCGCGCTGACGCCGGGGGGAATCACCGGCGGGATCGGCACTATCGGACTGATCACCGCAACCGGCCCGAATGCCGCGCCCAAACCCGGCGCGCCCGTGATGAACGCCGTCACACCATCCGTCCAGGCCACATAAACGCCCCCCGGCGGAATCACGCCGTTCCCGGGAGGCCCCATCACCGCCACCGATGGCCGATGCGCCGCCATCCCGTTGCCGGAGACCGGCCCGCCGATCAGTGCCACTGGCACGCTGAACGCCGGATAAATCGGCGCCGGACCAGCCGCTGTTCGGGAATAGGAATACCAAATCGTATAACCGTCACCACCGGGATCGTCAAATGGATTGCCGTTACCATCGGCGTCGATTCCGTTCGCATTCAAATATTCAACCCACGCCGAGTGGATCGTGCCGATCGCGGCCGGCGGATTCAACGGGTACGCGTCTACCTCAAGATTGGGATAATCAAACCAGTTGCCGCCCGGCGCATTCACCGGTGAAATCGGAACCCCAGCCGCAAACGGTGCGCCACCGCCGGGAGAGGGGTGAATCAAGATCTGGTTCGGTGATACCCACGGCGGTGCCGCGCCGTAGGCCGCTGCCACGGCATAGAATGCGCCTCCCGGATGTGCCGAAACCGATGGGTTCCACTCGAACGGGTAGGGCGGCGTTGCCGGAATCAGGGCCGGTGCCCAGGCCGCTCCGCCGGTCAATGTTGGCGCGTAGCCAATCAGGGAAGTGCCGAACCCGGCGGGTGGAAACTCGGTCCAGACCGTGTAGGCCACCCCCGGTACCGTCTCGCTCACTGCTACCGACGAATTGTGCTGCTCGGTCATCGGCGGACTGCCGTTGACGATGACATTGGGCAGCGCTGATACTCCCGGCGAGAGCCAAAGCAACAGGCCGGCTGTAAGTGCAATCAGCACGATTGGAACGGGCCAGAATCGAGCTTGCGACATAACGTCCTCCCGGAACGGAAAGTTGGTTGGTGTGGATCCTCCAGATTCCACCGCTGCTGTCTGTCATGTGCGCCGGGCGGCGACACCAAAACCCTTAGCCCCCGCGTGCTGCCACGCCGAGCGTAGTGCCTGATTCTCTTGGTGGAACTGTTGTGTTATTACAAAAATAACCCCACCAAGTGCATTTTGTCAATTGGAATTTGCGGCAATCGCAGATCCGGCGTATAATTGCATAGCGATTCCGGCCCGCTGACTCGATGAGGACTGCTCGATGAAACAGATTCTGACCCTCGCGGCCATCGTCGCCCTGACTTTGACCGCCTTCGCAGTAACACCGATCGCCACGAACTCAAACCGCGCCGCCCTGCATAATCTCTCCTGGCTGCTCGGCTCCTGGAAAATGACCGGCGCCAAGGATGTCACCTTCGAAACCTGGCAGCGCCCCGACAGCTCTTCCTTCGTCGGTAATAGCATCACCCTTGCCGGAGCCGACACCGTCTTTTCGGAAAAGCTTTCGCTCCTGGCTACCGACAGCGGGCTCTTCTACGTGGCCGAGGTCGCTCATAACCTTGCGCCGACCTACTTTAAGATGATCCGGCAGGATTCCATCACGGCCGTCTTCGAGAACCCAGCCCACGACTTCCCGACGCGCATCATCTATTCCCGCCGCAACGCCGATTCGCTTCATGCGCGCATTGAGGGCCTCCGCAAAGGGAAACCTGCGGGCGTGGATTTTCTCTACGAGCGCGTAAAGTGAGGTAGACACCGCCGGCGCCACCGCATATATTCGCCCTGTTAATGGCTGGGAAATGGACCTGAGAGATAGAGGCGGACCGCGATGGCTGAGCCAAAGAAGAACCCGAAGCGCAAAGCCAAGTCAAAGAAGCCGGAGAAGCCCAGCGGCACCGGTTTGAAATACGTTGTCTACCTCGTAATCGCGATTGTGGCCGTCGTTGCCGCCATCACCTTGGTCCGCGATTCCGGGAAGTCGGCAGCCAACTCCTCGACCGGCGGCGCCTCAACCGATAACATGCTGATCCGCCTCGAATTCCAGCGCGAAGCGATCCTCAGCTTCTTTGAGCCCGGCGGCCAAATTGTCGCTACCATCGATGCCGAATTGGCCGAAAACGACGACGAACGCGCCCGTGGCCTGATGTATCGCGATCAGATGGCAATGAATCAGGGGATGCTCTTCATCTTCCCGTACGAAGTCATCCAGTCTTTCTGGATGAAGAACACGATCCTCCCCCTTGACATGATCTTCGTCAATGCCAATCGCGAAATCGTCAACATTCACAAGAACACTACCCCTTATGCCGAAGTCAGCTACCGCTCAACCGCGCCCGCCAAGTACGTCGTCGAAGTTAACGCCGGCTACACCGATCGCTATGGTATCCGGGAAGGTTACCGCATCAACTGGGTGCGTGCCGACTAGGCCGCCTTCTTCGGAATCTTCCACGACAATACCACCGCCACCGCGATAATCGCGCAGATGATCCCCAGCGACCACGTGATCGGGAACTTCCCGTCGAAGGCATTGTTCAGCCACACCATCTTCAGCCCGACGAAAATCAGCACCAGGGCCAGCCCGTACTTGAGGAGATGGAAGCGGCTGACGATGTTGGCGAGCAGAAAATACAGTGCGCGCAATCCGAGAATCGCGAAGACGTTCGAAGTGAAGACGATCAGCGGCTCCTTCGTGATCGCAAAGATCGCCGGCACCGAATCGACCGCGAAGATGATGTCGGAAAACTCCACCAGCACCAGCGCGATCATCAGCGGCGTCACATACCACCGGCCATCTCGCTTCAGGAAGAATCTCTCCCCCTCGATCGTCGGCGTTACCGGGAAGAACCTTCGCAAGAGCCGCACCAGTGGATTCTTCTCCGGCTCGATCCCTTTGTCCGGCGTAAACATCATCTTAATTCCGGTGAGGATCAGGAATGCACCAAAGATGTAGACGACGATGTGATACTGCAGCAACACCGACCCCATCGCGATGAAGATCGCCCGGAAAATCAGCGCCCCGATAATGCCGTAGAACAACACCCGGTGCTGGTAGGTCAGCGGTATCGCCAGGTAGTTGAACACTAACACGAACACAAAGATATTATCCACCGCCAGCGACTTCTCGACGATGAATCCCGTCAGGAACTCCAGCCCGACCGCTCGCGCCGCCTGCTCGGCATCAAAACCCGCAATCGCCTGCAGTCGCGGGTTATCCGCAAATGTCCAGGCCGCGTACTTGTACAGCGCGAAGTTGAAGACCAGCGCCAGCGCAATCCAGATCACGCTCCACGTCGCTGCCTCCTTATTGGAAACGGCATGAGCCTTGCGGTGAAAAACTCCCAAATCCAGCGCCAACAGCAGCAGCACGAACCCGGAGAACGCTAAGTACAGCCACCAGTACTCGTTGAAGGGAAACAACGCCGCCATTTTACTCCGACTTCATTGTGGTTGCCGATGAAATGCAGTATATGGACAGGGACGACCGACTGCCGCCGTCGCGGGCGGCGCATCGGCACAAACCAGACGTTTCCGTCAAACTTCCCATCGCAGGCTTATACGACGGCGCCCAGCAGTTTTGATTGAACTGCCAAGCTCCAAATCTCCACTGCCGGCGATTTCGGAAAAACCGATTGACGCTGATTATGTGCCTGCATAATATGCAACGAATGACTGGGATGGAGAAAGTTGGGATGTACCTGCCATGAGCTTAGCCAAACACACACCGTTTACCGCATGTCACGAAAAACACGGCGCCAAAATGGTCGAATTTGCCGGTTTTTGGATGCCGATCCAGTATCACTCGATTAATCAGGAGCACCTCAGGGTGCGCCAGAGCCTGGGGGCCTTCGATCTCTCCCACATGGGCGAGTTCTTTGTCCGTGGCGCCGGCGCGCTGGAGTTTATCCAAAAGATGACAACCAACGACGCCTCCACCCTGCGCATGAACCAGATCCAATATTCTGCGCTCTGCTATCCGGACGGCGGGATCGTTGACGATCTCTTGGTCTACCGTCTTCCTGATGAGTACATGCTCGTCGTCAATGCCTCCAACATCGACAAAGACTTCGCCTGGCTCATGGAACACAAGCCTGCCGGCGTCGATCTCGTGAACAGATCCGACGAAATCGGTCTGCTGGCGATTCAGGGCCCGAAAGCTCAGGCTCTGGCGCAAAAACTGGCGAAATTTGACTTCGATGCCATGGGCTACTACGAGGCCGGGCGCGCCACCTTCTGCGGTCGCGACACCCTTTTCAGCCGTACCGGCTACACCGGCGAAGATGGCTTCGAGATCTACTGCGACCCGGCAATTGCCAAACAGCTTTGGGAACAGGCGATTGACGGCGGCCGTGAATTCGAAATCGAGCCGATCGGCCTCGGCGCCCGCGACAGCCTTCGTCTCGAAATGCGTTACATGCTCTATGGCAACGACATCGACCAACATACTAACCCGATCGAAGCCGGACTCGGCTGGATCTGCAAAGTCGAAAAAGGTGACTTCATCGGACGGGATGCGATTGTAAAAATGAAGGACGGCAAACCGCCGCGCCGCCTGCAGTCTTTGGTGCTCAAAGACAAGGCCATTCCGCGCCACGGCTACCCGATCTTCATCGGTGATAAGCGGGTGGGCACGGTTACTTCGGGCTGCTTCAGCCCCTCGATTGGACAGGGAATTGCGCTGGGTTACATCGACCGCGAGCACGGCAAGGTCGGCGAGGTCGTCGAAATCGACATTCGCGGCAAGCGCTGTGCCGCTGAGGTGATCAAAGGCGCCTTTTACCGGAACGGAACGCACAAATAGTTGGGCATGGTTGTTAAACTCTATTTCACGCCGCAGCCGCTGACCGACGCCAAGCTGCGCGGACGCATTGCTGTCGTTATCGACGTGCTGCGCGCCTCCACTTCCATCTGCACCGCCATCCAAAACGGCTGCCGCGAAATCGTCCCGGTCGGCGCCCCCGGCGACGCTGCCGCCATGCGCGCCAATCTCGACCGCGCCAAGGTGCTCCTCTGCGGCGAACGCGACGGCCACAAGGTCGAAGGCTTCGACCTTGGCAACTCGCCGTCGGAATATGCCGAGGAAGCGGTTAACGACAAGGTGCTGATCTTCGCCTCCACCAACGGCTCGCGCGCCATCCTCAAGTGCGCGCCCGCCATCCAGACGATGATCTGCGGTTTTGTCAATCTGTCCCTCGTCGCCGAGACAATTCTGACTGCACAAAAGGACGTCGCCATCGTCTGTGCCGGCAGACAGGGAAATTTCTCCCTCGAGGACACCTTCTGCGGCGGCGCCCTGATCGACAAGCTCGCCTCCTCCGGCGGCTTTCAGGTCGACAACGATGCGGCCCAGGTGGCCCATATGTGGTATAAGAATCAGACCGACTCGATCGAAGCCGTCGTCAGCCGCGCCGATCACGCGCGCTACCTGCGCGAGATCGGTTACGGCGCCGACATCATCACCGCCTGTGCCGTCGACTCGGTCCGCGTCGTGCCGATCCTGGCCGGCAACAAGGTTGTAGACTTGCAGAGACAGAAAGTCGAGGGAACCGTTTGAGGTTCACATCCCGGGTTGGCGTCGTCGTTCTCCTGCTGCTCGCCGCCCCGCTGGTCGCTTCCGATCGCGCCGCTTATTTCACGTGCGACTTCCTCGAAAAGGCGGCCGAGCAGCCTTGGCAAATCGTCGATCGCCGCAGTTACGCCGCGCCCCTCGATTCCGAGTTTCAGTTCAGCATGGGCAATTTCAGCTATCGTCTCGTTACCACCGCCCTCCACGACACGATTGTTCAACTCCAGTCACAGGTCAATTGCACCGCCGACCCGCCGCGCAATTTCTTCAAACAGGATGTCGTTTTCAAAGGTGCCGCCGTCTTCTGTGACTCGGCGCTCGTCCGCGGCAACTCCGTTTACCGGATCAAATTGCAGTTTGACTCGCTCGGCCACAGTGCCGCGGACTGCGAGTATCCGATTCGCGGCGATAGCTACGCCAGTGATCCCTCCGGCGATTTCGACTTCTACTATGTCAAGCAGTCCCTTGGCGACTACCGCTGGAACGAAATCCGCGACGCCTTCGAGCGGGACTACGACGGCCTGGTCGAACGCTTCCAGCTGACCGATCGCACCAAGACCAACTTCTACATCGCCCCCTGTCCGGCCGCCGATGTCGGCTGGGACCCGCGCTGGCATAACGGCTATGACTATGCTCGCCACAGCGTCTACGCGCACTTCACCCATGCCGTCAACGAGCTGCATCCGGAAGTCGTCTATATGGTCCGACTGATGCGCATTTACGGCTATGCGCCGGCGTTCTTGCTCGAAGGCATGGCCGCCAGCCTGAACTATACTGAGGTCTATTTGAAGGACTTCGCCAAAGCGAATCAGTTGCCCGCCCTTGATAGGCTCGGCGTCTCGCGCGAATATCGCGCCCTCGATCCGGCCCTGGCGGTCAACGTCGCCGGCTCCTTTGTCAATTATCTTTATAACACCCGTGGCCGTGGCAAACTGATCGAACTCTACCGCCGCTCCACCGATCTGACCTTTGCCGACGCCTTTACCGGCGTCTACGGCGAGCCCCTTGGCAAGGTCGAAGCCGAATGGAAGCAGTTCGTTGACACCACCAGTCTCAACCTCGCCGCCCTGAACTTCTTCTGCGAACGTGCCCGGATGTTCCTCAAGACATCGGAAATGATGATCTATACCCGCGCTGCCCACGAACAACTGGGCGATACCACCTGGTCGCCGCGCTTACTCTCAAGTCTCTACTATACTTTTGGCGACTTCGAGCGCGCTGCTGCAGCGATCCAACCACTCGCGCTGACTTCGGAGCGCGATAAGGGCACCCGTGTCTACTTCGGCAATCTGCTATTGGCTGCCGGCAAGGTCGACTCCGCCGCCGCCATCTTCGCGCCGCTTGCCGCTACGGATACTTCCATGGATCAGGCGGGCGTCAAACTGGCACAAATCGAGGACCTGAAAGGCAACCCGCAGAAGGCACTCGACCTCATCCGCGCCGCCCGTGCCGCAACGAAGAATCCGGGTCTCATGGTCGACTACGACCTCGCACTGGGCGATGCCTTTGTCGCCCTCGGTCGCCGTGACTCCGCCGCCGCATACTTCCAGACCGCGCTGGATAACGCAAAAATCCTCGTCGGCGCCTTCAACGACAATCCGCTGCATCATCTGCGCGTTGGCAAGGCGGCGCTCAGGCTCGGCTCCGCCGACCTCGCCCTCCAGCATCTCGATGTCGCGCTGTTCCTCGAAGAACGGATGTTCTATATCGGCCAGATCCTGCTCGCGCTCGGTCAGGCCAAGGACTTGAAAAAACAACGGGCTGAAGCTGTCGCCGATTACAAAGACGTGCTCGAACTGCCGACCGCTTACCTCGACCGCCGGCTGGCCGAGCGTTTCCTGAAATCTCCCTATCAGAACTAATCCCGCTTTCATTCGTAGAAGCTGGTAGCTTTATTGGCGGTAGGGAACGGCCGGCGCGTCGCGCGTTTCCGGTATCACTCTTGACGGAGCAAACGAGCTGATTCATGAATTTCATTAACCCCCTCCTGTTGCTCTTCGCGGCCGCGGCCTCGGTTCCGCTCTTGCTGCATCTGTTCAACAAACAACGCGTTAAGATTGTCGAGTTCTCAACCGTCAAGTATCTGCTTTCGCTGCAGAAGACCCGTATGCGGCAGATCAAGATCCGTCAGATTCTGCTTTTGATCCTCCGCACCCTGGCCCTGCTGATGATCGCCTTCGCTTTCGCGCGCCCGACCATCGAGGGCGGCTATCTGCCGGCGCTCGGCGGCAAGACCACCACGACCGCTGTCATTTTGCTCGATATTTCCGGCTCGTGCGCCTCGGAGACGAACTCCGGCAGTTTCTTCGAGCGCGGTATCGAAAAACTTCAGTCGATCCTTGCGAATTTCACCGAGAAGGAGAAGGTCACCGTGCTCGCCTTCGGTTCCGTGATCGAATACGATTCCGGTGAGCCGACCTCCGATTTCGAACATCTCGGCGAGTTCGTCAAGACGATCCATCCGGGAAACGCTGCGGCCGCGCCCGAAGTCGCCTTTGCCCGCGCCACCGAAATTCTCAAATCCGCCACCGACCCGAATCTCGAGATCTACCTGATTAGCGATCTCCAGGGCGACGCCTGGCGCAATTTCGAGTTCCAGTCAATCCAGGCTGAACGTCTCGACGTCAAGCTTTTCGTCACTCGCACCTCATTGGCCGGCATCACTAATTCCGCCGTCGAGCAGGTCGTCTTCCCGAATCAGATTATCATCGCCGGCCGCGCCTTTACCGTGCAGGGCGAAGTCGGCAACCTTCAGAGCAAGGAACCGGCTGAACTGCTGGTCTCGCTCGATGTCAACGATCGCCGCATCGCCCAAACTGACCTGTCGGTTCCGCCGGCCGGCTCCGGCCGCGTCAGCTTCGATTACTCGCCGACCGAACCCGGCTTCCTCTACGGTCAGATCGCAATCGATGACGACGATCTCCTCGCCGACAACCGCGCGCACTTCGCTATGCGCATTCCCTCCGGCAGCAGGATTGCCCTGATTGCCGAGGACGACCGCGAGGCCTTCTACATCAAGAGCGCTCTGGCTCCCAGTGAAAGTCAGAATCTGTCTAAGACTGTTCAGGTAATCGGCCCCTTGCAGGCCGCCACCACGAATCTGCTCGACTATGACGCCGTAATCGTCAACCTCAAATCCGGCGCGCCGCCGCAGGCGCTGGTTTCGACGTTGCGCAATTACCTCAACACCGGCGGTGCCGCGCTCTTTCTGATGCGCCCGACACTCGACTTTGCCGGCTTCAGCAATGAGGTTACTGAAGCGTTTTTCGGCCTTGACATCCTCGAAGCGCCCCCGGTTGCGGCCGCCGGCGGCAATTACCTGCTCAACAACTTCGATTACGCGCACCCGCTCTTCTCGCCCTATCGCAGTTTCACCGCCGACAAACGCCCGCAAGCGGAGTTCACCGGACACTTCAAAACCCGTGAGTCCGCTCGATCCACCGTGCTCGCGCGTTTCTCCGATAATTCGCCTGCCGTCCTCGAAGCCAACGTCGGCAAGGGCAAGGCGCTGCTCTATACCTTCAGCTTTGATGAAGGCTACTCCGATCTCGTCTTCCGCCCGCTCTCGGTCATCATGCTTAATCGCTCCATCGAGTATCTCGTCTCGGAGCCGCTCAATCAGCGCGAAAACCTGATCGCCGGAACCGACATCACCCGCGAACTCGGCCCGCAGACGGCCCGCCAGTTCCAGCTCGTTACGCCGGCCGGTGACTCGCTTCAGGTATCCGCGGCCATTCGCGCCGGCGCTGTCGTCTTCAGCCTGGGGCGGCTCCAGCACACCGGAGTCTACCGCATTCTCGGTGACGGCCAGGTTGTCGATGCCTTCGCTGTGAATTTTCCTCCGGCCGAATCCGTCCCCGAATACGGCGAGCCTGAAAGCGTCGGCGCCAAAGTTGCCGGCACCAAAGTGATCGTGCTCGATTATGACGGCAGCCCCACGGAGGCGATTTCCGCCGCCCGCTTCGGCACCGAACTCTGGAAGCTCTTCTTGTTGTTTGGCTTCGTCTTCTTGCTGGTGGAAATGGCGGTGGCCTACTCGGCGCGCCAGCCGGAGGTGAGCGCTGGTTGATCTATCTGCAACTCTCCGGGATTCACAAAACCTTTAACGAAGACCACCTGCTGCGCGGCATCGACCTCCAGGTCGTCAAGGGTGAGAAATATGGCCTCGTCGGTCCCAACGGCACCGGCAAGACCACGATCATCAAGATCGCCCTCGGCCTGCTCCATCCCGACCAGGGCACCATCATGCTCAACGGCCAGTGCAAGGTCGGCTACGTTTCGCAGGAGGACGAAATCGCCTCCAATTATTCGCTCTTCCTCTCAATGCTCGAGTCCTATGCGGAACTGCTCGAACTCAAGAGTCGCATGGAGGCGCTCGAATCCGTCATCGCCGCCGGCAACCCCGCCGATCTCGAAAGGTACGGTGAACTCCAGCACGAGTGGGAAGTCCGCGGCGGCTATACTCTCGACGATACGATCAAGTCGACCTTGCTCGGTCTCGGCTTCAGCGAAAACGACTTCCACCGCCCGATCTCCAGTTTCTCCGGCGGTGAACGCAACCGCGCCGCGCTGGCCAAGGTACTTCTGCGCCAGCCCGACCTGCTCTTCCTCGATGAACCGACCAACCACCTCGACATCGAGTCGACTATCTGGCTGGAGAACTACCTGCAGACTTTCGCCGGCGCGCTCATCGTCGTTTCGCACGACCGCGTCTTCCTCGATCACGTCGTCAACAAGATCGTTGAACTCGATCAAGGTCGCCTCGAACTCTATCACGGTAATTTCACCGCCTATTGCGAGGAACGTGCTGAACGGCGCCGTCTGCAACTGAAGAAGTATCTCCACCAGCAGGCCGAAATCGCCCGTATCGAGGACTTCATCGTCCGTAACATCGCCGGCCAGAAAACTAAACAGGCACAGTCGCGACGCCTCGCACTCTCCAAGCTCGACCGCCTGAGCGCCCCCTCGGCTGATTCCAAAAAGGCCGTCATCCGCATGACCGCCTCGCGCCGCTCGTATCAGTCCATCCTGCGCGTCGAGGACCTCAGCTTCGCCTACGGCGAACGCGTGCTCTTCGCCGAGGCCACCTTCGAGATCGAACGCGGCGACAAGGTCGCCCTCATCGGTCGCAACGGCAGCGGGAAGACCACGTTGGTCAAGGCGATCCTCGGCGAAATCGAGTGTAAAGACGGGAGCATTGAAATCGGGCGCAACGTCGACTACGACTATTTTGACCAGGAACTGGCGATGCTCAACCCCGAAGAGACCGTGCTCGACACCGTTTGGAATATCCAGCCGCAGTGGGATGCCTTCAAACTCCGCAGCCACCTCGCGCGCTTCCTCTTCTTTGGCGACGATGTCTTCAAACAGGTCAAGCTGCTCTCCGGCGGCGAGAAAAAGAAACTCGCGCTCGCCTGGCTGTTAGCGCTGCCTGCGAATTTCCTCATCCTCGACGAACCGACCAATCATCTCGATATTGGGTCGCGCGAGGTGCTCGAAGAAGCCCTGCGCGAGTTCGACGGCACCGTCTTGTTCATCAGCCACGACCGCTTCTTCCTCGAATCAGTCGCCTCGCGTATTCTCGCGCTCGAGGATACCCGCCTGATCGACTTTGACGGCAAGTACTCCCAATACGTCGAACGTAAGAAAGCGCAGTCCTGGGCTGCCCCCGACGACGAGAAACTACAGAAGCGCGACTCCTACAAAGTAGAGCGTCGCCAGAAGAACCTCGCCACCTCGCGCAAGCGCCGCATCAAGGAACTCGAAACGGAAATCGCCGCCGTTGAAGCGCGCCTTGAGCGCATCAAGGCCGACCTTCTCGATGAACGCTTCGCCGCCGACTGGCAGAAACTTTCCGAACTCGGCGTTCAACAACAGCTGACGCAGGAGCAGCTTGATAAATGCTTCTGGGAATACTATCAATTGCTCGATGAAGAAAAAACTGCTGATCGTTAACGGCTCGCCGCGCTACGGCAGTTCTACCGAAATCCTCGCCGCCCATTTCGAGAATGGCTTCCGCTCGGTGCTGCCGGAAGCCGAAGTCGTCAACGTCCGCCTCAATGACCTGAATATCATCCCGTGCCAGTCCTGCGCCATCGATCCGCGCCCGCTCCTTTGCATCTACAAGGATGACCTCTATCCGGTTCTCGAACATCTGCGCGCCGCCGACTTCGTCCTGATTGCCTCACCGGTGTACTTTGACGGCGTCTCGGCGCAAACCAAGTTGTTCATCGACCGCTGCAACTGCTTTCGCCCGCCCCGCTTCGAGAAGGGCCGCGCCGTCTTCGACAATGAAGGCATCCTCTCGAGCAAAGGCGCCTATCTCCTCGTTGGCGGCCCAAGGGAGAAATTCGCCCCCGCCGAACGTACCATCGGCGGCTTCTTCATCTGGTGCGGCATCGCCAAGGTCGGCACACTGACCTTCGCCCACGAAGAAGATGTTCTCGGCGCCGTCGCCCGCGACCCCGCCAAGCTCGAGGAAGCTCGCGCCCTTGGCGCCACCTGCGCCCGGTCCCTACTCGAATAGCGAAACCGACCCCAAGCTGTGCCTGCGATGCAACACGCTGGTAATCAAGCCTGGAGTACATTATCGGGCAACGAATCGCCTAAGTGCCAACCCGGCGCTGGATCTTTCAACCTCTGATCTTCTGTCTCCGACTCCCTTATCGATATGGCGGCCGTGCCGTCAATGAGAGACGGAATGCCTCCAGTTAGTCCATTTCCGTGCCAAAATTTCGTTTTGAATCTTACCCAAACGGCGCTAATATACGTACTTATTTTCGAATTTTCGTTTACTCCTGGAAAGGTAGGAGAACCTTGGATATTAAAGAAATTCTGCAACAAGTTGAGACCTACGATAAGGTCGGTAAGTATATCACCGACCGCGATAAACCCCTGAAAGACTACGCCGGTCTGTCTGCCAAGGACCTGGAATGGATCTTCGATACCATGATCAAGTCCCGGCGTATCCTGATCGAGGAGAAGCTCCTCACCCGCCGCGGTGAGTGCTACTTCTTCATCGGCTCCTCCGGCAAGGAACTGCTCGACGCCTGTACCGGCTTTCTCCTGCGCCAGGACGACCCGTTCTTCGGCTACTATCGCAATATGACCATTGACTTGACCCGCGGCATCGATATCCACCAGAAGATGCTTGAGGCAATCGGCGACCCCCGTTCCTCCTCGACCGGCGGCATGATCCAGCATCACCACGCCGCGCACGCCAAGGAATCGATCCTGCCCCAGGCCTCGCCAACCGGCGCCCATGCGCTCGAAGCCGCCGGTTTGGGCGAAGCGATCAAGAATCCCACGCCGATCTCACAGCAGGCGCGCTATCCCGGCGGCCGCTGGCCCAAGGATGCCGTCGTCTATACCGCCATCGGCGAGGGCTCGACCTCCGAAGCCGAGTTTGCCCGCGCGGTCTTCTACTCGGTCTTCGACAAGACCCGCAATATCTTCTCGATCTACAATTGCGGCTGGGCGATCTCCGTCTCCGTCGAAGAGCAGTTCCCCGATGGCGATCCGACCTCGCCCTTCGAGGGCTACCAGCGCTTCGGCCTCAAGATCGATCACTTCGATGGCACCGAGATCAAGGAAGTGCTCAAGCACCAGAAAGAGAACATCGAATACGCCCGCTCCGGCAAAGGCCCAGTGCTGTCCAATATCCGCGTCGTCCGCGAGGAAAGCCACTCCGGCTCCGACGACCAGTCCTTCTACATGGCACTGGCCGAGCAGAAGTGGCACTATACCAACGACCCGATCCTCAAAGCGGCCAAGGTGCTGATCGAAGATGGAGTCCTGACCGCCGACCAGATCAAGGGCATGTACGAAAAGTACGACGCCGAGGTCTCCAAAATCTCCGCCGAGGTCGTCGCCGACCGTCAGCACAAGACCCGCGACTTCGTCATGAGCCTGGTCACCGATTACAGCTACGACAAGGCCAAAGCCCGCTGGCAGAAGTACGTCAACGCCTACAAGGGCGACCGCAAGAAGGAGTACAAGAAGTACCACGAGATGGGCGCGCGCCCGTCGCCGGAACTTCCCGAGACCCTCGGCCCGATGACGCTTCGCCGTGCCATAAACTACGCTCTCTTCGACACGTTCTTAATCACTCCCGATGTGATTCTCTTCGGCGAGGACGTTGCCGATTTCTCCGGCAAGATGAAGTTCAACACCGAAGAGCAGAAGATTCTCAAGGGGAAGGGTGGTGTCTTCCTGGTTTCGCAAGGACTCCAACGCGCCTTTGGTATTCATCGTGTCTTTAACACCCCGCTGGATGAGGCCGGCATTCTCGGCAAAGCCTCCGGCCACGCCTTTCAAGGCCGCAAGGCACTGCCGGAAGTCCAGTTTATTGACTATATGTCGCCCGCCTATCAGCATCTGAAAGACCGCATCTGCACGCTCCACCAGCGCTCGAAGAAGCAAGAGCATGCCGATATGGTCATTCGCTGCTCCTACGGCGGCTACAAACAGGGTGCCGGCTCGTTCTGGCATTCCGAGGCCAACCTCGGCACTTTCCTGAACATCCCCGGCCTCCACGTCGTCTGCCCGTCGAACGCCGAGGACGCCGTCGGTCTCTTCCGCACCGCCGTCGGCTGCACCGACCCGGTGCTCTTCTGCGAGGCCGTCGCGCTTTACAACCGCCGCGATTGGGACGGCGTCGTCATCGAGCGGCCCTACCCGGCCCTCGATTTCACGATTCCGTTCGGTCAGGCCAAGGTCTACCGCGACCAGGACTCCGATCTGGCCATCATCTCCTACGGCATCACGCTGCCGATGTGCCTCAAGGCCGCCGAGCTGCTCGCCGAGAAGGGGATCAACGCCCGTGTCATCGACCTGCGCACCCTCAAGCCGATCGATGAAGAGACCATCCGCCAAGCCGCCAAAGACTGCGGCCGCGTGCTCATCGTCTCCGAAGATCGCTTCCCGGGTGGCGCCGGTCCGACGATCTCCGCCGTGATCACGACTTCCGATGCGATGGGTTATCTCGATGCGCCGATCGGCATGATCACGCCGCCCGATGCCCGTATCGCCTATGGTCCCGACGGCGACCGCGCCTGCCTGCCGCAGCTCGACCAGATTATGGCCGAAGCCGAGCGCTTGGTGAAATGGTAAGCTGATTCCTTAGAAAAATAAGAACAGGGCACGCGATCGCGTGCCCTTCATGTTTAAGCTCGTCTGAAATTGAGCCGCGCCCCTTACAACCCCAAGAACAACACTTCCGTCTCGAAATAGTACCGATTCTCCATCAGCGCCGCCGTTCCAACCTCCTCCGAAGTATACAGCCGGAACTCATTCACGCGGATCGTCCACCACAGACTGCGGTAGAACCGCGTCTGCGTCCCCACGTGCAGGCTTGGATATAGACTGCGATCATCCACCGGCCGCGTTGCTGTCAAGGTTCCCGGGTCGAGGTAGCGCAATGTTACTCCCGCCGTCCCGTGAAATATCGGCGTCAACTTCGCCGCGATGTCTACCGTAAATGCCGCTGTCGTGATGTTTTCAGCATCCAGCAACGAAAAATCCACCGGCACAAAATCGGTGTCCTTGCGCGTCAGTCGGTTCGGATACCCCGCCAGTTCCACTGCACCGTACAGCACCGCATTCGAACTCAGCAGATGGCTGCCGTCGAGATAGAAATTCCACGTCGGTACCATCGACTCCAGCGTCTGCGTCCGATACGACGGCACCGCCAGCGATGGATACTCCCACCGGCCGGCGCCGGTGTACTGATAGTCCACCAGATTAAAATAGACCGAAGCGCCCGCGCGCACATAGTCTCCCGTTGAAAACGTCTTCTTCACGATCACCCGGGGCGCGCCGCTGTAGATGTATTCCTTCACTTCCGAAGTATCGCGGTAATTCGATCCCGGCGGCGGATCAGGCGCCGCAAATTTCGTGTAATGTCGCCGAAACTCTGCGCCCACGATCAGATCGAGGTTGCTCTCGGTGCGATGCAGAACATCGACAGTTCCCGTCAGATGCTCTCCGACATTCGCCGGCAGCGCAAACTGCGAATCCGCAGGTTGTGACCCCGACGGCTGCAGCGCAAACACGTAAGCATACGGATAATTCGAGAACGATCCCGCTACCGCTGCCGTCCAGCCCGGCTTGAACGCCCAGGCAAACGCCGCTCGCGCTTCCACACGATTGGGCTCATAGGTCAAGAACGCCCTTCGCGTCTCGCGATCTTCATCCTCGCCGTAAACCGCCCACAGCGATCCAAATGTCGTCTTCCCCAGATGCGAATAGACATCCAGCTTGAAATTATCGCTGGAATAGTCAATTCCCTGATAAAACGAATATCCATACCGCGCCGAGGCCGCTCCCGCGAGCGGATTCAAATCGTTATCGTGCCGGCCCTTGCCGTAGCTGAACGCCACGTGCAGCTTGTCCAAATCGGCCAGATACACCGGACTCCGCCGCTGAATCTCATACGGCCACGAATTCGACATCCCCACCACCGACGGCAGCGTCGAGAGACTAATTTCCGGCCACGGGCGCGATTTCCGCTGTGCCACTGCCGCGTCGGCAGCGATCAAACCCAGTAACAATGAAGCAATTAACAGGATCGATATGGTTCTGCTCATACTTGTCCTTTCTACCGGTACTGACGCACAAGCTCGAGCACTTGCTTAAAATCATCCGGCAAATCCACGACGAAGTCAACCGATTTTCCGGTCGCCGGATGCACGAACTGCAGCCGCTTGGCGTGTAACATTTGCCGCTGTGCCATCTCCAGCAGGCGCGTTGCGAAGCCGCGATGCCGCGCCTCGATGCCGGTCAACCGATTCTCCCGGCCGCCGTACTCCGGATCACCGAATACCGGATGCCCCGACTCCTTCAAATGTGTGCGGATCTGGTGGGTCCGACCCGTCTCCAGGTGAACCTTGATCAAGCTGAATAGTACGCATTCTTCAATTGTCGCGTAGTGCGTGATCGCCTCCCGCGGTTTCGGACTCCCCGAAGTCATCACTCGCCGGTCTGCGCGCGACCGCCCGATCGCCATGTCGATCGTCCCCTCCGGCTCGCGGAACTTCCCCCAGATCAGCGCCCAGTACTCCCGCCGCAACGTCCGCTCCATCAGCTGCTGCGCCAACTTGCGCTGGATCTCGTCGTTCTTCGCCACCACCATCAACCCGCTCGTATTCTTATCCAGCCGGTGCACCAGCCCCGGAAACCCCTTCGCATACCCGCTTGAAAGCTGCGTGAAATGATGCAGCAGCGCATTGGCCAGCGTCCCCGTTTCGTTGCCCGGTGCCGGATGCGTCACCAGTCCCGCCGGCTTGTTGACCACCGCCAGATCGTCGTCCTCGAACACGATATCCAACGCGATCGCCTCCGCGGCAAACTCGATCCGCTTCTCGTCCGGCTTGTCAATCGCGATCTCCTCGCCGCCCCGCACCTGAAACGACACGCGCACCCACGCCCCGTTCATCGTGATCCGCTTTTCGCCGAACAACCGCTTGATCTGTGTGCGCGACAGCCCGAGATTCGCTTGCGCCAGATACAGATCGAGGCGTTGCGGCTCAGACAGCGGGGGAATCGTTAACTGGATTAAGCTCACAATGCTTCTTGCGGGAATCGAATATCAGTGCGACCACGAGCAACACCATCCCGACTGTGATCGCCGAGTCGGCAACGTTGAACACCGGCCAGCGGTCGAGCGCATAGCCCGGGAAGTTGATGAACAGAATCTTGCCGGAGGGAATCGCGATATCGGGGAAATCGAAATCAATGAAGTCAATCACCGATCCGAACTGCAGACGGTCGGTCAAATTGCCCAGCGCTCCCCCCAGTACCAACGCCAGCGCCAGGTCGAGCTTGCGGTTCTTGCCGGCGTCGCGGTAAATCACCGTCACCACGATGATCATCACCAGCACTGAGGCGAAGGTATAGAAGTACGATGTACCCAGGCGCGTCGAGAACGCGCCCCCCTCGTTAAACACCAGCGTCAGTCGCAATAAATCGCCCCACACCGGAGTGCTCGTCACCGCACTCAAGTGCTTGAGCGCAATCTGCTTGGTGATCTGATCGATGACAAAGATGAGGCCGGAGAGGGAAGCGAGCCCGAAGAGATAACGGTTGGTGCTCGTCCAGCGCAGCGAGTCGGACCAGGACATGCGGCTTAGTGACGCGGAATCGTCCGCGCCGCCTTCTCTTCCTCTTCGCGCGATTTGCAGTCGATACAGTACCGCGCGTGCGGCACCGCCTGCAGCCGCGCGACCGAGATCTGCTTGCCGCACTTCAGGCACTTGCCGAAGGTGTTGTCCTTGATCCGGCGCAGTGCCTCGTCGATGTGATACAATAGCCGCCCCGTCTTCGACGCCAGCATGAAGGCCTTCTCGCGCTCCTCGGCGTCAGTACCCTGGTCGGCCATGTGGAAGGAGTAACTCGAATGATCGCCCGTTGCTTCCTTCGTCGTCGTCGACAGCGACATGTCCTTGAACGACTCCATATCTTTCAGCAACTCGTCGCGGCGCGCCAACAACTGCTTTTCAAATTTCTCTAAGTCGCGTTTACGCATGATCTCGTTCCGGATTTGTCCGTTGGCGTTCGGGTTGATTGCTCTTCAAGTAACGGCCGGCGCGTCAATTCGACAATCAAAAACTATCGCTTCACCGCCAGCTTCGCCGGCTCGCCGTTGATATCCCACTCGCGGATAACGCCGTCGCTCGGCTCGGCAAAGGTAATATGCTTCGCCAGCGTCTCTTGTTTGATATATTCCAGATGCTTTCCGGCTGCCGCTGCCACCCGCGCCGTCCCATTGATCGTCACCGTGATCGTGTCGGTCACGTTGAAATCGGCGTCCTTGCGCATATTCTGGATCTTGTTCACCAACTCGCGGGCAAACCCCTCGTCCCGCAACTCTTCGGTGATCTCCGTCGTCAGCGCCACCGTGTAGCCGCCGTCCGCCGCTACCGCATACCCGTTCTTGCCCGCCAGCCGTACCTGGATTTCGTCGTTCGTCAGCGTGAAGACCCGCCCGTCCACCGTCACCTTGAGTTCTTTCAGGGCCAGGAACTTCTTGATCTCAATCTCGGTAAGCTTGCCCAACTCCGCCTGCACGCTCTTCAGCGCGCCCCCGACCTTCGGTCCCAGTTCCTTGAAGTTCGGCAGCAGCGTGTACTCGGCCACCTCGGTCGTATCCGTCAGGAAACTCACCTTCTTGACGTTGATCTCTTCCGCGATCACCGGCAGCAGCGGCTGCACGTTCGCCTCGGCCACGCCCGCCGGCATCTTCACCTTCATCTCCGCCAGCGGTTGCCGCACCTTGATCTGCACGGTATTGCGCGCCGCCCGCCCCAGCGACACCAGCTTGATCGCCGCCTCCATTCGCTCTTCTAACGCCGCGTCGATCCGGGTCGCATCGCATTTCGGAAATGCCTGGTGATGCACCGACGCCCCGTCGCCCAGTTCGCGATACAGCCGCTCCGCCAAAAACGGCGTCGTCGGCGCTGCCAGCAGGCAGACACTCACCAGTGCCTCGTAAAGCTCCAGGTAAGCACGGAACTTGTCCGGCGTGTCGCCCGACGCCCAGTACCGGCGCCGGCACCGCCGCACGTACCAGTTCGACAATTCGTCGAGCACAAATTCCTCAATCGCCCGGCACCCGCGCGTCAGATCGTAGGCGTCCATCGCCTCGGTCACCGTTTTCTTGACCGACTCCAATCGCGACTGCAGCCAGCGGTCGATCTCCGTCGGCGCGCCGGCGTATTGCGCCAAAAACTTCTGCATGTTGCCGTCGGCTTCCGTCGCCGCCCGCTCCTTGAGCTCGTCGATATTCGCATAGATCGCGAAGAACGCGTACGTATTTCGCAGCGTGTCGAGGAACTTTCGCTCCGTCTCCGCCACGCCTTCGATGTCAAACCGCGTCAACTGCGATGGTTGGCTCACCGTCAGCAAGTACCACCGCAACGCATCCGCCCCGTGCTTGCCGACCACCTCGAATGGATCGATCGTGTTCTTCAGGTGCTTCGACATCTTCTTACCCTTCTTGTCGAGCACAAACCCGATCACCGCCACGTTCTTGTACGCCGGCTTGTCGAACAGCAACGTGCTGATCGCCAGCAGGGAATAGAACCACCCGCGCGTCTGATCCGTCGCTTCCGAAATGAAGTCCGCCGGGAAGTGGGCTTCGAACGTCTCCTGGTTCTCGAACGGATAGTGATACTGCGCGTACGGCATCGCGCCGGAGTCAAACCACACGTCGATCACCTCCGGCTCGCGCACCAGCTTCCCGCCGCACTCGCATTTCAGTTCCAATTCGTCGACGTGCGGCTTGTGCAGATCCAACTCCGCCGGCGCATTCGGCGCCAGTTGCCGCAGCATCGCCACCGACTCCACCGCCGTCACCTTCTCGCACGACTGGCACGCCCACAAATTCAGCGGCGTGCCCCAGTAGCGCTCGCGCGACAGCGCCCAATCAACGTTGTTCGACAGCCACTCGCCCATCCGCCCGCTGCCCATCTCCGCCGGCACCCAGTTGATCTCCGCGTTACGCGCCAGCAGCCGCTCTTTGTTCTCCGAGGTCTTGATGTACCACGACCGCCGTGCATAGTAAATCAGCGGCGAATGACAGCGCCAGCAGAACGGATATGAGTGTTCGTATATCTCTTTCTTGAAAAGAACTCCGCGTTTGTCGAGGTCCTTAATGATGATCGGATCGGCATCCTTGATGAACTTGCCGGCGTAGTCGGTCACCTCCGCCGGAAATGTCCCGTCCGGCTCGACCGCCTGGATTACCGGCAGTCCGTACTTCACCCCGACCGAATAGTCATCCGCGCCGAACGCCGGTGCCATGTGCACGATCCCGGTGCCGTCTTCCAGCGTCACGAAATCGGCCAGCGTGACGTAGTAAATCTTGTCGTACTTCTTCTCAAAGTAGCTGAAGAACGGCTTGTACCTCTTGTGCTCCAGGGTCTTGCCCTTGAACCGCTCCAGCACTTCCACTTCGTGCCCGCCGAACACCTTCGCCACCAGCGCTTCCGCCAGGATCAGCTTCTCGTCGCCGTGCTTGACCTTGACATAATCCGCCTCCGGCGCCACCGCCAGCGCGACGTTTGAAATCAGCGTCCACGGCGTCGTCGTCCAGACCAGGAACTTCGTCCCCGGCTCGTCGGCCAGTTCTGCGCGCACGAAGATCGATGGATCCTTGATATCTTCGTACCCTTGCGCCACCTCGTGCGAGGACAGCCCCGTCCCGCAGCGCGGGCAGTAGGGGAGGATCTTGTGCCCCTTGTACATCAGTCCGCGCTTGTAGAACTGCGCCAGAATCCACCACACCGACTCGATGTAGTAATTCTCGCAGGTGATGTATGGCTTGTCCAGATCGAGCCAGTACCCGATCCGCCGCGTCAGATTGTCCCAATCCGCCTTGTACTTGAACACCGACTCGCGGCACTTCTTGTTGAATTCCGCGATGCCGTACTTTTCGACGTCGCTCTTGTTCTTCAGGCCGAGTTGCTTCTCGACTTCGATCTCCACCGGCAGCCCGTGCGTGTCCCAGCCCGCCTTGCGCTCGACCAGGAAGCCCTGCATCTGCTTGTAGCGGCACACCATGTCCTTGATGGCGCGTGTGATCACATGGTGAATCCCCGGGAAGCCGTTTGCGGTCGGCGGCCCTTCGTAAAACGTGAACCGCGGCGCGCCCTTATACAGCCGCAGACCCGCGTGAAACGTGTCCGTCGCATCCCAGTATTTCAGGATCTCTTCTTCGAGCTTGGCCAAAGACTGAGTGGTCTTTAATTCGTCAAACTTCAAAGCTTCATCCTTTCGACCACGTTCGCGATCATCTCAGTCATCAGCGGCTCCGTCTTGTTCGCCGCCGCCAGGATCTTCTCATGGCTGCACGGATGCAGATCATCCGGGAGTCCCATATCCGTCACAATCGACACCCCCAGCACCCTCGTTCCCTGGTGGCGCGCCACCAGCACCTCCGGTACCGTCGACATGCCCACCAGATCCGCGGTCATCGCCCGCAGCATCCGGTATTCCGCCGCCGTCTCCAGGTTCGGTCCCGTGACTGCCGCATACACGCCGCGCATGACCCGATAACCCAGATCGATTGCCGTCCGTTCCGCCAGATCGACCAACTCCTTATCGTAGCAGTTGAACATATCGGGAAACCGCGGCCCCAGCCGCTCGTCGTTATGTCCGATCAGCGGGTTCTGCGCCTGGAAGTTGATATGGTCGGTGATCAGCACCATCTCGCCGACGCGAAACTGCGGATTCAACCCGCCCGCCGCGTTACATACGATCAGCACCTTGATCCCCAACTGCTTCATCACCCGCACCGGGAACGTCACCTGCTCCATGTTGTAGCCTTCGTAGAAATGGAACCGGCCCTGCATCGCCACCACCGACTTGCCCTTCAGTTTCCCAAAGATCAGCCGCCCGGCATGCCCTTCCACTGTCGACACCGCAAAATGCGGAATCTGCTGGTAGTCCACCGCCGTCTCGCGCTCGATCTTTTCGCCCAGCCGCCCTAACCCGGTACCAAGAATAATCCCGATCTCCGGCGCAGCCTTCGTCTTGGTGCGGATGAAATTCGTCGCTTCAACAATCTTGTCGTAGAGCTGCATCGCCTATTCCTGTTCCGCCCGGTTCATGTCGGCGCTGATCTGCTGCACCTGTGTTGCCACCTCAGCCAGATTTTCCGCGCCGGTCTTCTCGTCGAGCAATTTCTGGTGGGCTTCAATCAGCGATCTCAATTCCGCCGTGAACCGCACCTTCTGCATTTTTAATGACGCCAGCTCGAAGCGCATGGTTTCCACTTCCTTGTGCGCCTGCTGCTTCAATTCCGCACAAGCCGCCTCTGTCTCGCGAATCTGCACTTCCGCCGCGCGGTCGGCCGTCCGCTTGCGCTCCTCCGCCGCCTGCTGCGCCGTCACCAGCGCTTCCTTCAGCGACTTCTCCAGATTCTGAAACGTCGCCAGCTTGTCCTCCAGCGACAATACCTGCCGCTGCAGGTCGCTGTTCAGGTTGATCAAGCGCTCGATCTCACCGGCAGCCTCGTTGATGAGTGCATCCACATCAAGCGGATTGTAGCCGCGCATCTTCTTCTCGAATGTGGCATTGCGCAAATCCACCGGCGTAATCGCCATCGCTCAGTTCCTTTCTCCAAACAGCGCGCGTCCGATCCGAATCATCGTCGCGCCTTCCGCCACGGCCAATTCCCAATCGTCCGACATTCCCATCGACAACTCAGTGAACTCCGTCGCCGTGGGATATTCCGACTTGATCTTCTCCCGCAATTCCCGCAGTTCCCGGAACGCCCCCCGCACCGGCGCTTCCTCGTCGACAAACGGCGCGATCGTCATCAGCCCCCGCACGCGCACATTCTTCAATTCCCGCGTCTGTCCGAAGACCTCGCTCGTCGCCTCCACCGCCAGTCCAAACTTCTGCGTCTCGCGGCTGGTGTTCACTTCGAGCATGATCGGCAGCACTTTACCGAGTCGCTCAGCTTCCTTGTCGATCGCCTGCGCCAGCTTGAGCGAGTCCACCGACTGAATTGTATCGAACAACTCGACCGCCGCCTTCGCCTTGTTGCTCTGCAGGTGGCCGATCATGTGCAGGCGGAAATCGCGTTGCGCGCCGCCGTACTTGGCCTGCGCTTCCTGCACCTTGTTCTCGCCGATCTGCCGCATCCCGGCGCCGACCGCGGCCAACACATCCGCCAGCGGCTTGGTCTTCGCGACCGCAATCACGCCGATTCCCGCCGGATCGCGCCCGCACCGGCCGGCAACCTCCGCCAGCCGCTCCCAAAACTGCCGGCAATTGCGGCTGATATCGTTGCCGCCGTCCATACTAATACAGCATTATACGCCCGCTCTCCCCGCCGCGCAACGAAAACCTTCCCCCCGCGTTGCGGCAGACGAGACTTCGACCATTCCTGCCTCAACAAAAAAGGGACAAGCCTCGCAGCCTGTCCCTCGAACTTGCTCCATCGACTGCAATCAATAATACGGATTCACTCCCGCCTCATGATCCGTCACATCGACGATATCCACGATCTGCGGGATCCGCTCGCGAATCATCCGCTCAATCCCATAACGCAGCGTCATCGATGAGGACGCGCACCCCTGGCACCCGCCGCTCATCCGCATATAAATCCGCCCCTCCTTCACATCCACCACATCCACAAACCCGCCGTGCGAGGCGATCGCCGGATTGATCTGCTCTTCCAGCATCTCCGTCACGATCTTGCGAATCTCGGCATCCGGCGGTATCGGCTGCTTCAGATTTTCCGCCATTAGCGGCTTGCCCGAGCTAATCGCCATGCGGATTGTCTTGCCGACTTCGCGTCCCAGCACCTGCCAGTCCTCGTCCGAATCCTTCGAAATCGTCAGGCTGTCGCCCGTGACGAATACCTCGCGAATTCCCTTCAGCGCAAACAGCGCCTCCAGCAGCGGTGAGCCTTCCGCCATCTCCCGCGTCTTGCAGTCGTATGCGCCTCCCGGAAACACCGGCCGGTCGACTCGGAAGATGCATACGTCCGGGTCAGGGAATAACTGCGCCGTTATCTTGATTTCCTGTTCACTCATCTCATCTATCCTTTCACGAATCACTCATCTTCGCACTTCGCGTCTCACTCCGCACCGAAGCGGTGCCCCACCGCTTGCGGTGGGATTTTTCCCTCGATTACCACCCGCTGCCCCAACGCTTGCTCCGCGTCCCGAGGAACGACGCATTGCGCTGGGAACGTTGTCTTCCCCCCCTCTCCCTCTGGGAGAGGGGCCGGGGGTGAGGGCTTCACTTCACCACCGCGTCACAACGCCGAGGACCTACACGTCAAACGCCCCGCTGTCGCCGATCTCCGGCAACTCCCTCAATAACTTAAACGCGTACAGCCCCGTCGAGTGCCCGTCGGAGAAATGCAACGCCACCGCATACCGCCCGATCATGTCGAAGCCGGTCACCTTGATGTCCAGCGGCACCCGCTTCGGATCAAGCGTCCGCCGCCCCGAGTTCTCATCCACGCACGAGGCGCACGGGCAGTTGATCCGCAGCGTAAACGGATTGTACTGGCTCTGGCTGTTGTCCTGCCACGTTACCACTAACTCCCCCGTCTGCCGCAGCTCGATTTGCTCCGGCTCATCCGCGCCGACGGTTGCCGCCAGCCGTGCCACCTGCGCCTGCAAGTTCCGCGCTACCGCCAGGAACGCCTGTGCTCCCGGACTTCCTGCACCGTTCTCCACCAGCGGCACTCCCGTATCGCCGCTCATCATAATCTCCGGATCAAGTGGAATCGCGCCCAGATACGGCACCCCCGCGTGCTTGGCCAGCGCTTCACCGCCGCCGCTCTTGAAAATCTCCGTCGTCTTGCCGCAATGCTTGCAGGTAAAGCCGCTCATATTCTCGATCACGCCGACGATCGGCACATTCACTTGCTCGAACATCCGCAGCCCCTTGGCCGCTACACCCAGCGCTACCTGCTGCGGCGTCGTCACAATCACCGCGCCGCTCAATTGTGCCTGCTGCGCCAGAGTCAACTGCACGTCTCCCGTGCCGGGCGGCAGGTCAATCAAGAGGTAATCGAGCTTCCCCCAGTCGACGTTCCCAATAAACTGGTGGATGATCTTCATCGCCATCGGCGCGCGCCAGATCACCGGCCCATCATTATCGATCAGAAGCCCCATCGACACGAAACTCACGCCGAAGCGCTCCACCGGCTCCAAGAGATCGCCCCTGATCCCCGGCTTCGCCTGTCGTGCTCCCAGCATCCCCGGCTGACTCGGCCCGTAGATATCCGCGTCCATTAGCCCGACCTTCGCACCGGTCTGCTTCAACGCCACAGCAAGATTGGCTGAAACCGTCGATTTACCGACCCCGCCCTTGCCGGAAGCTATTGCGATAATATTCTTGACCCCGGCCAATCCGCCGGTATTCTCTTCATGCGAATGAGGCTGTTGCGCCTTCGAATCTGCCATTTCCTATCCTCAATTCAAGTATCGATCCAACACCGTTCGCCCCCACATTATCAAGTATAAGACCCTGGCCGTTCCCCGCAAAGTGATTAATCTCCCCGGCGTACGTAGAGCTTTCTCACGCGATTTTGCCCCATCCCCTTCTTTTCGCCTCAGCCCTCCAGCTCGGTGTTGGCGGCGCTAATGTCAGTCGAGAGCAACCCCTTTCTCTTGATCACCAATCCCAGCGCCGCTGCTAATATGCTCGATTCAGCGCATTTCGCCGATGCCGGTCAATCCACACGAACAGCAACACAAACAGCCATTGCGCCAACGCCACCAGCGCCAACGCCGTCGTCCCCGGCGGTGGCGGCCCCAAGAGGTTTACCACATAAATCGCCGCCAGAACCAACACCGTTCCCCAGAACACCCACCGCCCGATCCAATCCCGCGCTCGTGTCGTAGTTGCGTAAACGATCACCCCCACCACCAGCAGCCCGTACTCAAGCGCGAGGGTAGCGGCGTGGGAATTCCACAGGCCGAGCCCGTACTTCTCATCTCCCAACGGCGTCAACGGCAGGTCGGGCCGATGCACCAGTAGATCCAACGCCCAGTGGCTCACTACCAAGACCCCAATCAGCACGGCCCCGCCTCTCGAACGTCTCAAGATGTAATAGACCAGCCCCAGCAACCCACCCCAAAGCACGACCGCCAGCAAACTGTGACTGATCGGGTAGTCTTGAAAGTCCAGCGGTGTGATCACCGTAATTCCCGGCGCAATCATCACGTGCTCGATGCCGGCCAGAAGAAAAATCGGCCAGATCAAATCGATAAACAGCGACGCAAAGACCAGACTCCCAAGCGAAATCCTTGGAGCGATTCGCTTGGAAGCCAACGCTACTCCGTAGTGACCAAGGAACATGCTCTAGCCAAGTTCTCGAATTGAATCCAGCGCGCAAGCAAAAGGTCAAATGACGATACCATGGACAATTGGTGTCATTCTGGCGTAGCACTGTGTCATTGTGGCATATGGAGAATATTCTTCAAACACAGAGAATTTCCGCAGTTAGCACCGATTTCATGTCGCTCTCGGTTCCACGACGGTACAATTCTATTGATTTTGACGGCACAACCGATTTACTTGTTAAACCTATGTCACTTAGGCCGCTGATGGTTGTTGAAGAGGGTCCTGATCGCGGACGGCAGTTCACTACCGACGCCGTGCAATTCCGCGTCGGCCGATCGTCCGACAAGTGCGATTTTGTGCTCTCGGATGAAGATCCAGCCATTAGCCGCGAGCATTTTGCGGTAATCCGGCGCGGAGACACATTCCTGTTTATGAATCTTTCGCGCAACGGCTCCTCGATTAATGGCGTGCGCGCCGATCAGACTTTGTTGAAAAGCAACGACTTAATCAAAGTCGGGATTCAAACGGTGATCCGCTTCACGGTGGAAGACGAGCGCAACCTGGGAGCCAATCCCAGTTTTGGACTGTAAACATCTCTGCGTGATCACAATCGGGGGCTGAAGATGGATGATGTCGAGCAACACTCACGGACGATTTGCCCAGTTTGCGGCAGCGGATAACCCCGATCTGCCGGAACGTTTCCAGACGTACATTCTCGACAAAAATCCGATGGGGGAAGGCGCAATCAGCTTCTGCTATCGCGCACGCCGCACGGACAATCAACAAGCCGTTCGCCTCAAAGTGCTGCGGCGCCGATTGTCCGAGCAAACCGGAATCAGCGAGATTCTGCAGCGGCAGGTGCGCTACTTGCGCGAATTCCGGGGCGAAGCGCTGCTGCCGTTTCGTGGGGCCGGTCAACATGCGGGAATACAGTTCCTCGAGTACGATTTGATCGACGGCGTCAGCCTGCGACGAGTAATCGACGAACACGCTCCCTTGCATCCGGACCTGGTCGGATTGATCGGACTTGGGATCGGCGAAGCCCTGACGCAGATCCACGGGATGCGGCCATCGCCGGGGCTGGGAAATCTCATTCCGCTGCATCGTAATCTAAGGCCGGAAAATGTCCTGCTTACACCGGATGGTCGCGTTCTGCTGCTGGACATCGATATGCTGCCGTTCTGCTATTTTGCTGACCGTCAGCAAATCGAGCTGCCCTACACGCCTCAGGTCTACGAGTCGCCGGAGCAGCTCTTGAAGTCGGGGTACGCCGACCGGCGCTCCGACATCTACTCGCTCGGCCTGACCATGCTGGAAATGGCAACGGCACAGCATCCGTTCGTCGGACACAATATTTTTGAGGCTCGGCAGAACATCCGCGAGGGTCGCGGAGTAAAACTGGAGTCACTTTATCCGCAGTATCGCGACGCCGATTCGCGAAGCTGCCTGAAGGAACTCGGAGAGATCATCGGTAGGATGACCGCCTTTGCGGCCGACAAGCGTCCCGCAACGGTGGCTGATCTGGAGGGGTGGCTGGCCAAGTACTTTGCAACCGCCGGCTACGATGAGCGTGGTCGGACGCTGGCCGATTTTTTGCGGGCGGGCACTTTTCAGGTTGAGCGCACGCGTAAAAAAACTATTATTGATCGACTGTTCGGCGGATAAGAGCAGATGCGGGGGCGCAATGCGGCGCCGAACCGAACGCCAGGAGTGGAAGAACCGGAAGGGCGGAAGATTGTGGGGCGATAAAGTCCTCAATCTTCCATCGGCGACTTAAAGGATGAATTATCGCCTTGACAGGGAACAGGTTGGAAGTTAGCTTTTAAGTTTAGCGCATCAGTAACGGGAAATTTCGTACCCCCAACGTGAAGAGAGTATGGATTTAGGATCGTTTTCAACGACCCTGCAAAACGCTATTCGGCGTTCGCAGGAACTGGCCAAGAGCTACTATCATGCGGAGATCCGGCCCCAGCATCTGTTCCTGACGCTGCTGCGGGACGAAGGCGGCGAGCTGGCCGCCCTGATGAAACAACTGGGGAAGAAGCCGGAGTACTTCGAAGCGCTCCTGGCGGACGAACTCTCCAAACTCGGCAAATCTGCGGCGGATGAAGTGCGGCCGGCTGCATCGCCGGCGCTGCAGTCCCTCCTGGTCGCCGCCGGCAATCGCGCCGAGAAGTATTCCGATGCTGAAGTGCGGCCGGAACACATCCTGATGGTCCTGGTCTCGGCCGATTCGCCGCTCTCGGAGCAGATCCGCCGCCGCCTCGATTTTGACGAAGGCAAGATCATCGACGCCAACGCCGAGATGAAGGTCGTCCAGTCGATCGCCGGCGGACCGGCATTGACGACCGGCGAAGGCGAAGATGCCGTCGCGGGTGCCGAAGGTATCAAGTACTGCGTCGACATGTGCGAGAAGGCCCGCCGCGGCGAATTCGACAATTTCTTCGGCCGCAAGGAAGACATCTACAATATCTCGCGCGTGCTGATCCGCCGCCGCAAGAACAACCCGATCCTGGTGGGACCGCCCGGAGTGGGCAAGTCGGCTTTGGTGGAAGGCCTGGCGCTGCAAATCGTCAACAAGCTGACCACGCCGGAGTTGTGGGACTCGATTCTGCTGCAACTGGATCTCGGACAACTGGTGGCCGGCGCCAAGTACAAAGGTGAATTCGAGGAACGCTTCAATGCCCTGATCTCGCGATTGGCGAAGGGCAAGGGCAATCTGATCCTCTACATCGATGAAGTGCATACGCTGGTCGGGGCCGGGAATCCCTCCGGCGGCATGGATGCCGCCAATCTGATCAAGCCGGCGCTGGCGCGCGGCACGTTCAAAGTTATCGGCGCGACCACGCTGGAAGAGTATCGCAAGTACATCGAGAAAGACAAAGCGCTGGATCGCCGGTTCCAGCGGGTGATGGTCGAAGAACCAACCTTCGCCGAAGCCCAGGAAATTCTCTCCGGCGTGCGCGATACCTACGGCAAGCATCACAACCTTGCCATCCCCGATCCGGTGGTGGACGAAGCGATTCGACTCTCGCAACGCTACATCGGCGATCGATTCCTGCCCGACAAGGCGATCGATCTGCTCGATGAAGCCGCCGCGTCCTTCCGCCTCAACTGCACGCGCGCCAAGAACGAAATTCCCGAGCTGCGCAAAATTGCGGATGAAATTAAAGCTTTGCTGGGGACGCAAGTGGCGGCCGACAGTGATGAAGCCTTGAGCGAAGAGGCCCGGCGCCGAATCGATGAGTTCAACGACCGGTTTGAAGAAACATTTTCGTTGTGGGTAGGGCGGGTATAGACGGGTGGTTGTGCGGGAGAATTTCCGGCGCAATTTCCGTGGTAAATACGAATCAGGCTTGAACGGAAAAATGGAATGAGCGGAGAGAAAACTCAAATCGCCAAGTTTCGCGAAAATTTGGAAAAGATCGATCGGCTGGAAAAATTCGTGACAGCCGAGAAGCAGACCCTGGGCTCCGAGGATGTGGCCTATGTCATCTCGCGCTGGACGAAGATTCCGGTCTCGCGAATGATGGAGGACGAGAAGGAAAAGCTGCTGCACCTGGAACAGCACCTGGGGCAGCGGGTCGTCGATCAGGATGATGCCATCAAGACCATCTGCGAGGCCGTGCGGCGGTCGCGCTCCGGAATCAAACGTCACAACCGGCCGATTGGGTCGTTCCTGTTCCTCGGCCCCACCGGTACCGGCAAGACGGAGTTGGCCAAGACTCTGGCGGAATTCCTGTTCAACGACGAGAAAAACATGATCCGCTTTGATATGTCGGAATACATGGAGAAGCACTCGGTGGCGAAGCTGATCGGCGCGCCGCCCGGGTATGTCGGCTACGAGGCGGGGGGGATGCTCACCGAGAAGGTGAAGCGGAATCCGTACTCGGTGGTCCTGTTCGACGAGGTCGAGAAGGCCGATCCGGATGTCTTCAACATCATGCTTCAGTTGCTCGATGACGGCCGCCTCACCGACGGCCAGGGCAACACGATCGACTTCACCAATACGATCGTGATCCTGACTTCGAATTTCGGCTCGAACTACATTCTCGACTGCTACCGCGAAAACAGGCCGGTCGAGCGCGAAGAAATGATGCAGGTGCTGAAAGCCAAATTCCGACCGGAGTTCTTGAACCGCCTGGAATGGATCATGTTCCGGCCGCTCACCGAGAAGGGCATCAGCGCGATCGTGAATATCCAGTTAAAGGTGATCAACAAAATTCTCAAGGATCAGAAGATGAAGATCTCCTGCACGCCCGAGGCCATGAAAGCGCTGGCGGAGCGGGGATATAATTTCGAGATGGGCGCGCGACCGCTGCAGCGGGTGATCGAGAAAGACATCCTCAATCCGCTCTCGGTCGGCATCATCGACGGCCGCTTCCCGGAAGGGTCGCAGGTCGAGGTGCGTTTCGCCGGCGAAAATTTTGAAATTGTGAAAATATAAGCGAGGAATCAGGAGGAAACCATGGCAGATCAATTCCGAATTGCCGCCCCTCATATCGGCACGACCGAGTACAAGGAGAAGAGCGATTCGATTCCGGTCGATCTCTTGCCGTCGAATAAGATGGTCTACTTGACCAAACTGAATTCGCGCGAGGAGACCGAACCCGAGTTGACGCGGTGCAAGAGTTTGAAGGAAGTATTCGCGAAGTTCCAGCCGACACAGGAAATCACCGTCAACAAGCAGGACGGTTCGGAAGAGTCCGTCGAGCTGGGATTCAATTCGATGAAGGATTTCGGCTCGATGGAAATCATCAAGAAAAACCAGTACCTCTGGGAAAAATACAACGAAGTCGAAATCCTGCGCAATCTCAAGAACCTGCTCGAGAAACCGAATTCCAAGCTCAAAAAGGAGCTGTCGAATCCGGCCAAGAAGGAAGAGTTCTTGAACGTCATTAAATCCTACATCGAGAAACTGTAACCGGGGAAGAGGTAGTCATGGCTGATCAGGAAAAAGACCAACAGCAACAGGCTGAAGTCAAGGTCAAGGAGAAAACCGACCTAAAAGACATCCTCGGCGCCGGTTTTGTCGGTTACGAGGTCATCAAGGATCATCTGTCGCACTTCACGAGTCAGGACGGCGTCTACGTCGAGGGTGCCAAGTTCCTGGATCCGAAGAACGAATCCTTCAATAAGTTCCTGTCTTCGGACGAATTCAAAGATCGCCGCAAACAGCTCAAGCAGCGCCTGAGCGTCTGGGCGAGCTTGTTCGACGCCGGCGACGCTACTTCCGACGAGTTCAAGGACAAACTCGACAATATGATTGCCGAGGCGGACAAGAACCTGTCGGAAAACATGAAGAGCATCCACGCGACGATCCGGCCGCTGGAAGTCGCCTACCGCGGTGTCGATCTGTTCTTCCAGAACGCCGCCGCCCGGCCCGATGCGGAGATCTACGCGTACTTCGCCAACGTCGGCATCTCCGATCTGACCGATCCGAACGACCGCGAGAAGTTCGAGTACATCAACCGCCAGGTGCACGACATCTACGGCCTCTACGACATCACCAATTGTTACTCGCTCTGCTGCATTCCGGGATACCTTGGCAGCGTGAAGGACATCGACACGGTGGCGCGCGACATGGGGATGCCGAGCAAACTTCACGTACTGACCGATTTCAAGCACCTCAACAGCTACGAAGAACTGTCGGAAGAACTTGACGATCCGTCCTACGATTCGCTCCGGTCCAATGACGAATACAAGGCGTACATTTCGGTGTTCGGCAACTACGTCAAAGCCGACAAACCGGAGAGCCGGTTCGACAAGGATCCACTCTGGATTCCACCCTCATCGCTGGTGGCCGGTCTGATTTACAAAAATGATAACGAGATCGGCATCCAGGCGCCCTCGGCCGGCAAGGTCAACGGCAAGCTGGGCGGCGTGCAGGCGACCCGGATCAAACTCAACGAGGCGAAAAATACCAAGTTGAATGAGAAGGGCATCAACTGCGTGCTCAACTGGCAGGGCGACGTCGGCGATGTCGTCGCGATGGGCGCGGACACGCTGTCGAAAGACGCCAAGTTCCGTAACTACACGATCAAGCGCACCTACGACTACATCTACAAGGTGATGCGCAACTACCTGAACCAGCAGGTTTACAAGGGCTTTGATGAGAAGCTGAAGAAGTCGATCGACGCTGATCTGAACAAGTTCCTGAGCCTCTTGCAGCGCAACAAGGTGATCAACGGGTTCACCTGCAACGTCATCGCGACCAACGAAATGATCGAGAACCAGCAGATGCTGCTCGAAGTGGCGCTCAATACCAAGACGCCGATCAAGCAGTACGTGGTGAAGCTGGAGGCGATGGTGGACGACGCCGGTCAGACGGCCGTAAAATAATTTCGAACCGACAGCGGCGCCCGGCGACAGTTGGGATGAAGCAAACGAAGTTCGAATACGAAAACGAGATTAACAGATACAAGCAACATTCTGAGGAGGAAATGAAGAATGGCACAGGAAGTTGAACTGCTGGTGGACGGCGAAAAGTTCGACAAGGTTCACTCGGTGAGCTACGAATTGTTCACGCCCCACGATCTCGCCGACGGCAAGCCGAGCTCGGTTCCGACCGGTCTGAAGATCAAGATCAGCCGCGAATCGGACGAAAACATCGGCATCGCCAAGTGGGCGTTCGATTCGTCCCAGGTCAACCGCAAGGCCGGCCAGATCACCTTCAAGGACCCGAACCTGAAGAAGGACCTGAAGGTGCTCAAGTGGGAAAACGGATTCATCACCCACTACGAAGAGCACGTCCCGTCGACCGCGTCGGCGCCGAACGAACAGATGTATGAGTACTTCGAGATTTCCGCGGAGCTCGTGGATCTGAACGGCACCGAATACAAGAAGGACTGGAAGGGCAAATAAGCCTGACTGACCAGGACGAAAATCTGCGGGAAGGCGAGAGAAGTTCTCCCTTCCCGCTGTCGTAAGGTAGCGCAGGAAACGAGGCAACGATGGCAATCCATGTGACGGATATTCCCGAGAACGAATCGCCGGACAAAGGTCCGGGCTCGCGGATGACAGTAATGACGGAAGTGAAAGTCGACGGATCCGTCGTGTCCTGGGTGATCAGCTATATCGAGCTGAACCAGGCCGCGTTTGAGCATCATGTCTTACGCGTGACGCTGACAGCCGATCTCACCTCCATGGACCTGAGCAACCAACTCAACCAAACCAACGCCTATCACGACATCATCGGCAAGTCCATCAACCTGACGGTGACGCCGCAGGAAGAGTACGTTGGCCAGGCCAAACCGCTGGAGTTCGCCGGGATCATCACTGACGTCGAGATCAACAGCCGCGGACAAAACCTCGCCACGGTGACCATCGAAGCCAAAAGCCCGACGATCAAGATGGACTTCCGCAACAAATTCGTAACCCACAAACAGCTGAGCCGGAGCGACATCGCCAATCAGCTCGTACAGGGCGCCGGTCTCGAGATGGCCGGGGTGCAACTCAGCGGCGACGCCTCGCACAAACCGGAGCAGTTCGTCCAATGGAATGAGACCGACTGGGAATTCCTGGTGTCGCACGTGAGCATCAGTGACAGCTGGCTCTACTACGATGGCCGGAAACTGAGCATCGGCCCGGCGGCCACGAGGAATCAGGCCGAAATCTTCTGGGGCAAAAACGTCGGAAGCATCGATTTCAAGCTGAGCGCCCAGCAGTTGAATCACAAAGCGTTTGGCTGGGACCGCGCGCAGAAAGCAGCTTTTACCGGGCAACAGTCGACGGCAACCTCGTTCTCGTCCCTGGCCCAAAAAGCCTTCAGCGGCTCCCGGTCGTTGTCGAGCGGAACCTCGTACGGCATGGCGGAGGCCGACTTCCACCAGAACGAAGTCAAACTCCAGGCGCTGTCCGACGGGCAGGAAGCTGTCGCCGGTTTGCTCGAAGGTACCATTCAGTGCAATGTGCCCAGCATCAAGGTCGGCGATACGGTCAAACTGAGCGACGCCGGCAGCGCCTACAACGGCATCTATTTCGTCGAAGCCGTGCGCCATACGGTCGACGCGGAAGTCGGCTACTACAACGTTCTCGAAGTGCTGCCGCTGGAGGCGGCAGTGCCGAGCTGGCGCGGTGCCGAAACCTATGCCCGGCGAATGGACCCGTTTCCGGCCGTGGTGTCGGATAACAAGGACCCGGAGAAGCTGGGACGGATCAAGCTGCAGTATTACGTCCCCGAGGGCGACTCCGGCAGCATGATGGAAAGCGATTGGGCCCCGGTGCTGATGCCGTACGCCGGGCGCGAGCGCGGGATGTACTTCATGCCGGAAATCGACGACCAGGTCATGGTCATTTTCGAAAACGGCGACCCGACGCACCCGGTAGTCATCGGTGCGTTATGGAACGGCACCGATATGCCCCGCAGCGAAATGTACAGCGACGACAACGATATCAAGATCATCTATACCCGCTCAGGGCACCAGCTGATTTTCGATGACAAATCGGGACAGGAAGCGATCAAGATCATCGATAAGACCGGGGCTAATTCGATTGTGATTGAATCCGACAAGAATACAATCACGATTACTTCCGATAAAGATATTGTGCTTAAGGCTAAGGAAAATATCAGCATGGAGGCCGGCAAGGCGTTCACGATCAAGGCCATGGACGACGTGTCCATCGAGTCGCAAAGCAAGAACGCCTCGATGAAGGCGTCGCAAGGCATCAAGATCGACGGCATGAGCGTCGACGCCACCGCCACCGGCAACATGAAATTGAAGGCCAATGGCCAGGCCGGCCTGGAAGCCGCCACGACCGACGTCAAGGGCAGCGCCATGGTCAATGTGCAGGGTGGTTTGATCAAGCTCAACTAAACGATGGCCAACGAAGCAGTTCGGGTACCCATTGAACTCCGCGACAGCCGGTTCGTGCGCACGACCGGCATCGCCGAATTTGCCCGCTTCCTCCTGGAAACGGAATTGGGGAGTTATCGCCCCGATCCGGAATTCGGTTGCCGCTCGCCGCAGTTCACGCCGGAATATTACGACGACCTCAAAGTCGAGGTGCGCAATCACGTGCTCCGACAATTCCGGCAGTACCTCGGCCTCGTCGTCAACGTGTCGATTTCCGACAACGTCTCCACGCCGACGGCAACCTTCGTCTGTCGCGTCACCGGCACCGGCCCCGGCAACCAACGCTTTGATTTGTCCTGGGAAATCTGAGAGGAAGCGAAGTGGCGGAGAAGTGGACTGATCGAGAAGAACGCGTCTATCAGGAAATGATCGACCGCCTGAAGTTCTGGGGCTATCAGGTCCCTTCCGGCGAAAAACAAATGGATCCGGCGCTGCTGCTGATGCTGAAGGCGTTTGCCTTCCACACCACCAGCACCGAGGACAAACTCAAGCGCGCCGGCCAGGATGTCATTGACTCCCTCATCAGCAACTTCTTCGTGACCGGAATTCGACGGCCCGTGCCGGCGTTTACCATGCTCTCCTGCCGCTGCACCGACCGCCGCGCCTGGATCGACACCGATCTGGAATTCGCTTGCACCCTGGGCGGCGCCTACCCGCGTGAATACTCCTTCTATCCGCTCTATGGACAGGAAATCCTCGATGTCTATGCCGACGTCGTCCTCTTTACCTCTGGCGAGTACTTCCGCGTCTTGAAAGTGCTGCCGCCGGAAGCGGACAAATGGGAGGAGGCGCTCGACTCACCGGCCTACCGCACGATGAAGCGCAACGCCCCGCCGCAATTGGGCGGAACGATCTGGATCGGATTGCAGGTGGGACTACCGCTGACCGAGATCACCGGTCTGCCCCTCTATACCGGGCCCGACGCGGAAGCCGGCCACATGCTCAACTGGGTCGAGTGGCAGGTGGTCGGCAACAAGGGCGCCGGCGTCAAACCGGGCGAATTTCAGGATCGTCTCGAAATCTTCAAACACCTCGATATTCGCGAACTGGAAGTTGAAACCAACTTCCAGAGTCGCCTTTACAGCAGCGACTTTCTGACCTCCGGCAAATTGCTCTGGCATTTCAAACACTATCTGGCCCCCGCCAAGAATTTCGTCTACCTGCCCGGTGAGCTGTTGCAGGCAGCCGAAAAGATGCCGATTCCTCCCTCTATTCACCAGAAGTTCGCCCACTTGGATTTCAGCAAGCTGGCAACGCCGCGGGTCTGGCTGAAAGTTGATCTGGCCCGCGACGAGAAAGTCGGCGATCTGCGCCGCTTCGTCCACTTCGACGCCAACACGCTGCTGCTCATCAACCGCCGCAAGTCGCATCTGAACAAATACACCATGGGCCAGCCGGCGCTGGAGATCAACCTGTTCGAGTATCAGAACGAAGGCGAGGATCTCACCAAGAAATTGTTCTCCATCGATCGGGTCTGGGATTCACGCGATCAGGAATACTATGACCACCTCGATCTGACCACCTACGCTAATCCGCACAAATACACGGTGATCGAGGAAGAAGGTGCGGTCAAAATCGCCCTGAACTTCGAGGCGACCGGCAAGGAGCCGCCCGATTTCGTGGTGGTGCAATACGCGCTGACCGAAGGCGCGGACGGCAACGGCATCGGCGCCGATACCGAACTGCGGCTGGTGCGGGATCATCCTCAACTACATTCCCCGCGTAATCTGATCAGCTCAGCCGGCGGGTCGGATGCCAAGTCGGATGAAGAACTGCGCCGCATGACCGGCTTCTTCCTGCGTAATCACGGCGTGGCGCTTTCGGAAGGCGAAATCGAATTCCTCGCGCGCAACTTCGACAGCCGTATTGATTCGGCCAAGGCCGTCCGTGGCGTCACTCGGACGCGCGGTGGACTGGTGCCGTCGGTCATCGTCGATATCGCGCTGCGCTCGGACACCAAGCTGTCGCGGGAAGAACAGAAATACCTGATGCAGCGCCTCGGACAATATCTGGATAGCTACACGCCGCTCAATCTCCACCTCGCGGCGCGGCTGGTGACGGCCTGATGAATACCGGCTTTGTCACTCCCGATTATCGCATCCGTGAGCGTACTCGCCTCTCGGAATTCAGCCTGCTGCTGCACACGCTCGGGATCGAAGCCGGCCAGTTCTGGTTCGTCAGCCTTGAAGCGCACGGCAACTTCTTCTCCGATATCGAGACGATCCGCACGGTGACCTCCCGGGTGGCGCGCCGCGACGAACGCATCATCTTTGCCTTTTTGCCCTCCTTCAAGAACTACTTCCCGCAGGGATTCTTCGTCGAGCAGCTGGAGGAGTCCGATCATCACCCCGGTGTGTGGGAAGACCGGTACCTGGAGTTTTGGAGCGCGTTCGACACGCTCACCTATCGGCACTGGATCGCTTTCTATCTGCTCCGGCTCAAGCTGCTGTTTGCGATCGAGGATAACGATGCGGAACTGCTCTACTGGGAAAGTCTGGGCGGCGACCTGCCCACCCTGGGCAAGGAGGATCGCAAATACCTGCTGTTGCTGCGTTTCTTCGCGCCCTATTTTCTCGGACGGCGGCTGCTCTACGAACGGATCTTGCCGGCGTTTCTGCGCAAACCAGTCGCGATCGATGAAAACATCTCGGCGCTCGAGTCCATTCCCGCCGAATACTACTCGCGCCTCGGACAGGCCAACAGCTATCTGGGCCGCGACTTCTATCCGGGCTCGGAATTTGAAGAAAATTTCTCGACCTTTCGCGTCAATGTCAGCGACCTGTCGGCGGAGGATATCCCGGAGTTTGCGCCGACCGGGCGGCGCCGCGTCATCGCGAATAACTTGCTAACCCTGTTCCGACCGGCACACTTGCGTTCGGAATTGCGTTTTCATTTTCAACCGGGCTTGTCGATATTTGTGATAGGTGATGAGCCGCACAGCGCGTTCCTCGGATTCTCATCTTACTTGCGGGAGACGGTGTAGCGGAATATATTGCGGGCACTTAATCTGTATGGGTCTGATACATGGATGATCTGAACGTCTGGGGCGTGAACTGGATCGACGGCATGCTGATCACAAGCCGTCATTTCAATCAGGAAGCCGACTTCGTTTACAATCTGCAGCGCGCGGGGACGATGGCGCTCGCGCCCGGCTACGGCCTGGCCAAAGGTGCCGCCAGCAAAACCGAACCGCTCGAGGTCCAACTGCGGCGCAGCGGTCCCACCGCGACCGTCACGGTAATGAGATGCGCCGCGATTCTTCCCAACGGCAGCCTGGTCAATGTCAACGACGCCTTCCTCAAGCATAAATCCGTCGAGCTGAGCTTCGATCTCAGCAAGGAGAAACGGGAGCGGATTCCCGTCTTCCTGTACGCTTCCCCGACCGAACGGACGCAATTCGGCGACCCGCTGGCGGGCGAGCTCTTAAGCCGCCAGCCCTACCAGGTCCCGCGCCTGAGCCTGACAACCGCACCGTCGGACAGTCTCTCCGCGACGGCCGGGTTACAGATCGCCGAGATCGTGCGCGAGGGCGATGACGTGCACCTGGATGAAGGCTTCGTGCCCGCCGTGATGAGCACCACCTGCGGCAAGGCCGTCCTGCAGCGCATGGACAATCTGCGCAAGCTGTTGGACGCCATCCAGCGCGCCGGCGTGGCGGCCATCGCTGAAGTACGGATGAAGACCAAGAGCCGTCCGGCCGCCGGTGAGGAAGAGATCATTCGCGGCGTGTTCCTGCAGACCGAAAATCTCCTCCACAGCCTGGGTTTCAACTACAACGTCATTCTCGATAACCACAGCGGCGTCCCGGCACGGTCCCTGATGAACTTCTTCGCGGGGTTTGTCGGCGGCTTCCAACAGAGCTTTTTGATCTACCCGGAACTGCGCGAATACGTCCGCACGGCCACGATCGGCACTGACAAAGGCGAGCTCAACGGCGGCAATATCCTCCCGGAACTGCGCGAATACCAGACGCGCTCCTATGGCTACGAGGAAATGACGCAGTTCTTCAACGATACCGAACGTGTCCTTGGTTTCGTGGCCGCGATCCTGAGCTACTACGCCTCCGGCGCGGCGGGCCGCACCGGCGATGCGATCGAGCGCGACGGCTACCGCTTCCTGATCCAGCATCATGGCGCGGTCAAGTATTCATTCCGCAACAATCGCCATCACGTCATCATCGACGGCGTCGATCCGCGCGGCACCGAGGACGTCATCGTCAAACTGCACAAGAAGGTGCTGCCGATGCAGTACGCCGCCAATGTGATCATCTATCTGGGCGCAAACGAGGTGGACGATATCGCGGCCGCCTCGGTGGCACGCAAGCCGGTGGAGGACGTTACCGATCCGGATTACTGGCTGATCCAGCCCAATGAATATTTCCCGCTCAAGAGTTCAAGACTTGACCGGCTGAACATAATTATCGATGGTGATGTCGACCGGTCCGCATTGGAGGCGGTGAAAATGAACCACGTCTCGATCTTTTCCAGAGCGCGGTAAACAGGGATGTCGGAAAAACTCAAGGCCTTAATCAATTCCATCTTCGTCCAGCTCAACCGCTACGAGCGTCAGCAGGCGGACTTCTCCGCCGACACGTTCATTCGCGATTGTGAAAGCTACTTCGCCGAGCTGGATCGCCTCGATCTGTCGCGCGACGGTGGCCTGGCTATCGACGAGCACCTGAAACAGCGAATCAACACCGTCCCGCGCAATTCGCAGGCGGTGACGCTGGTCGTGGCCAATCTCATGGCGCTCTATTTCTGGTATGTGCGGCGCCCCCCCCAGCAGTGCCAAAACGCGTTCCTGGCCGCCAAGAAATTGCGCGGCATCGTCGACGATAGCCAGTTTGTTGAACAGGCGATCGCCCCGCTGGTCTTCGGCGGCAAAATTCGCGGTTTCGCCAAGCGCGAACGCGATTTCCGTACCCTGGTATTGCACCGCACCGCCCAGATCGCCGTCAACTTCCGCGAATCCGACCAGATCAATGTCTCGGCCACTCGCATCGTCCGCTCCGACACCTGGCAGAAAAAAATGCTGCATATTGCCGCGCTGAATCAGAAAGGCCGCAAGGACGAAATCCGCACCTTCGCGCCGGCCGACGAACTGCGCGCCATCTCTGAACACAATGACTTCGCCGCCTGGTATCTGCGCACGCACGAAATTTACAAGGGCGAATCGGCGATTCTGCGCGGACTCAAGCATTTCTTCGGCGCCCTCGGCAATGCCGTTTTCTCGGTCTTCAATTGGCGCTTCGTGCTCCACGTCTTCCGCAACCGCTGGCCGGTTTACATTGTCTACCTGGTGCTCTGCGCGGCGTTCATTTACGGAGCGCTGAATATTCGCAAGCCGTGGGAGAAAGTGCACCGCGACAAGGCCGCGGAGTTGATGTCTTCCAAGCATGAGGGGGCGCAATGAGCTTGAATCCGATCGGACTGATCAAAAAAGCCTTTGGCATCTTCAAGAAAGCCTCGGCGACACCCCCGCCCGCCAAAGGTGCCGCCGATATCCCGTTCCAGCCCGACGACAATGTCGTCCTCGTGTTCGGACATTCGAATGCCGGCAAGACCGTCTACTTCTCGGTGCTCTACGAGTTGCTCAAGGGCAATCCGGAGTACAAGCTCTCACCGCTGGACAACGAAACCGCCGCGGCGCTGATCGAGAACTACAACCTGATGCGGGGAAAACAGATCAAGATCAAGGAAGGGCGACAGGTCGAAATCGAGGGCGAGCGCAAGTTCCCGACGATGACCTCCGAGACACGCGTGCTTAAGTTTGGCCTCGACATGTCAATCCGCAAGGGTATCAAATTCTACACCGTCGACTACAAGGGCGAAACGCTCTCGATTGCCGAACCCGGCGGATTGCGGAAGCAATTCGCTCGCTTCTTCCCGTACGCCCGCGCGGCGCTCTTCTTTATCGACGCCTCGGTGCTCGATACCGATGTCCTGCTGCGCGAACAAATCGCCGCCTTCCAGACCATTATCAACGATCTGCGCGATTGCGTGCCGAAGAAAGTGCCTATCGGCATCGTGATCACCAAGGCGGACTTCCTCGAAGGATTTTCGCCGTCAAATCCGGTCGAGCTGATTCCCGCCAATGCCGCCGTGCACAAAGGCAAATCGGTTTCAGCGTTCATCAAGGGGCTGGCCACCGTCAATCAGCGCCGTTTCGGCGAAGTCTGGGCGCGCTCCTGCGAGCGGGTCACGCGGACTTTGGCCAACTTGATCGACTCGATGACCTCCTACAATCTCGACTTCCAGTTCTTCTTCGTTACCGCGACCGGCGGACTGGAGAAGGTGGCTGCGGGAGCTGTACAACCGCCGCGCGAGATTACCCCTTCCGGTGTCCCCGATCCGCTGGTCTGGTCGTTCAACCGGATTCTCTTCAACAAACGCAAGCAGTTCTGGTGGCGCATCACCAAGTGGGTAATCGGATTAAGCATCGTCTGGATGGCGCTCTACAGCGCGTTTAACCTGTACCATGTCGCATTTATCTACGACGACCAGTTGAAGCGGGCCGAGGACGGCTACAACAAAGCCTTCATATCGGGGCCGCTACCTATCGACCAGGCGACCGCCAACATTATCAAGAGCAAGTTCGACGACTACCTGAAACGGATGCCGGTGGCGGAATTCTTCGGCGCCAAACCGATGATCGACTACGCCAAAGCGCGCCAGCAGTTCACCCAAAGCCAGGTCTCGGCCGACGCCAAACCGCTGATTGAAGAAGTCGCCGAGGATTCACCGTACAAAGCGGCTACCGATGCGGCCAAGAAAGACTACAAGAAAATCGCCGACGATGTCGGCAAGCTGCCGCCCGGCGAACAGCAGGCGGCCTTCGATACGAAGATGACGGAATTCTGGCAGAAGCACCCCGCCGATAGCCTCGATCCGGCCTTTGTCAAGAAAGTCGAAGGCGCGCAAGAACAGTTCAAGTCCGGTGGCACGGCGGTAGCGGAGCAGAAATTCGAAATCGAACTGACTATTCAAGGCCTGCGCGAAAAGTCGCAGGTCGTGGCACAAATCGGTACCGATCCCTATGTCGAGTTCTCCAATTTCAGCGGGACACCGACCGTGAGTCAAAAAATCACGGGCGTGGGCAACGCGCCGGTGACGTTCAAGTGGCTTGACCTGACCGACCAGTCAATTCGTTACGAGCAGGCCCCGTTTGAAAATCCGATCGAGACGTTTTATCCGAAGCTCGAAACCGGCGTTCGGCTCGACTTCGGCCGCGACTACAACCTGATCGTCAAACGCAAGTCGGGTACACCCCCGAAGCCGCCCTCAGTACCGCAGATTTAGCAGTGGATGAAGCTCGATCATCTGATCTACGGCACCTTCCCCGATCTTCCCGGTTCGCAGCAGGTTGTCTTCAAGACTCCCGGCGTCGACACCGAGTTCGAGCAGTGGCTGCTTGTATTCTATAACGAATTCGGTGACTGCAAGAATGAAGAGTTCGTCTCGTCCCTGAGTATAAGGTGGTTCCGTGCGGGCGAGTCCCCTTTGTGCACGCTGACCAAAGTGAGCCAATTCGGAAAAGACTTCTCCGGGCGCTGGGGGGCGCTGCTGCGCCATACGGCAATCTTGACACAGGAGCAGTTTGTTGAACTGCGGGGCGATCTCCATGAGGTGGCGCAGCAGTTGGCCAGCTCGGGGACCTCGGCCGACTTATCGCATGCGCGCGATCTCGAAGTTAGCCCTTCGGAGGCGGCGCCCGACCTGACGGCGGATCTGGCCGACCTCCGAGCCGTCGACTACTTGACTCCGCTGCGCCGGCTCTTGTGCGGTGAGCGGCTGATTGCCTTCGGTGACAAGAATTCCGAATACACGAATCGTTTCCTCGCCGACCTAATCAGCCTCCTTCCACTCTCGTGGCGGGCGCATTTTGACTGGTCCGAATTCGCCTTTCGCCCCCTGGAAGATCTCGATCTGGCGATCTGCTACAACTCACGCTACGAACTGCCCGGCACCGGGCCGATCGACTTTCAGACCGCGGGCGCAAACCACTTTGCCGCGGCCGGGCTTGAGCCCGAACGGATTACCGAATTCCTGACAGCCCTGGAAACGGCCGTGGCGGCCGGGGACGCGGAAGCGCTGGGCCGGATTCTGGCAACTTGAGCACCGGGGCCGGGTCGATTTGCGGCAGTATTCATGGGCTCTACGCGAATCTCGGCCTCATCGCGTTTCGAAATTAAACAAAAATGCTATTGACAGAGATCAAATCGGACGATAATCTATCCATGTGTGACCACAAGTCTCCCACATTATTTGTTTAAGGTAGAACCTGTCCAAGTAGAGAGTAACACCGACTACAACTAATTCCCGGAGACCTAGCGCAATAGTGCGCACCAACAATTGTTTGCCGCGAGGTTGCGCCTTGCCAACGCAGTTCTTTTGCAGCAGACCAAACAGGAGAGAGAGATGAACATCTTCGTAGGCAATCTGTCACGTCAGGCAACGGAAGAGGATCTGAAGAACGCTTTTTCGGCTTTCGGCAATGTTGCCCGTGCCACTATCATCAAGGACAAGTTCTCGGGCGAACCCCGCGGCTTCGGCTTTGTTGAAATGGCGACGAAAGAAGAAGCGCAGGCGGCTATTGCCGGCATGAACGGCAAGGAATTCCTCGGCCGGACGCTGAATGTGAACGAAGCGCGCCCACGTGAGAACAACCCCCGCATGGGCGGCGGCGGTGGTGGCGGCGATCGTCGGCCGGGTGGCGGCGGCGGTGGCCGGGGCGGTTACGGCGGCGGCCGTCGCGACCGTTAGTTCGATCGACGTTGACAGCCTCGCGCGCCTCGGGCTCGCGGGGTAACTGCCTAGTTTGACCGATATTGAGCGCCGTCTCGCAATAGCGAGACGGCGTTATTCAATTGTGTACTTCCCCCACTTGCTTCGACCTGCTACTTTGATTTGACATCCAGACGGTATGCCAGCTTGAGCCAATTGATCACCTCGTCGTCGATTTCCTCGAGCGAGCCGATCGGTATCCGATGAGTAATGCGGTCCTTCTTGGCTAACCCGCCGGTGTCAATCAGTCGGCCTGTGGGCTTGCGGGCACCTAGCGCCAGTCCAAAATCGACCCTCGTGTTTGTCGAAGCCTTGATTTGTGCAATCACGTGATTTCGAAAGAGCGGCACCATTGTCTTGCAGGGGCAGACTTTGACGTCTCCGGCAGTCTCTTTCCCAAGGCGAACGAGGCGATCAAAAATGGGGCGCAAAACCGCCTTCTTGCCCGCATATTGGTCCTCAACGTATTTCGCGGCCATTCGTAAGTAACCCTCGGGGGTGTCCTCGTCCCATCCCGTGCCGACCGACCGCTCAGCAAGCCACGCCGCAGTATTGGTTCCGAGCCCTAGCTCTAATTTGAGCCAATCACAACGCTCCCTCTCAGTCTTGGGACCGCTCTTCCGGATGTAATTCATCCAGTCGTCCAATGACCGACCAGTTTTGATCTTCAGGGACGCGATCCATTCAGCAACCATCGCATATGACGGATGAACATCATACGTTATAGCACCCGCTTGTCTCGTTCTTGCCGACATCTTTAGGACTCCTGCTTAGAAACCATCTAACCTCGTGACCTTGGCGCCCAAAACTCCGCCGAAGTCAATACGGGGACGACTTCGAAATCCACCAAATCGTTCCAGTTGCACATCCATTCTTCGAGAAGCAGTCGATCGGCCGTCTCCATTACTTGGAAACAGACCGTTCCATCCGGATCCAACCAACTCGCAATGTAACTCAGACCCTCCGGCATCATCCGTCCCTGCAGCCGGAAACGCTCGGCGACCGCCTCGATACCGCCACGCGCGAACCGCTCGACAATCATGTAAAGCATAGACCCACGATAAAACGAAATCCCCCGAACGTCAATCGCAGATCTCCACTCCCAGTCACAATGTAACCTGTTGAAATTAGAGGACTTACATTCTGATCGCTCGCACAACTGCTGCCGCCGAGAATTTCTTGTTACCTTTCGCCCCGGAAAGTTGTCTCTTGAATAGGTGGATGTAATCAGAAATGAATTCTGGAAGCTGCTCGAGACTCAACATGCGCGGGCAAGGAATTACTGTGTCCGCTTGACCGGAACAGCAGATGAGGGTGATGATTTGTACCAGGATGCGATTCTAAAGGCTTATGACGGGTACGCCGGTTTGCGGAGCGAAGAATCATTCCGCCCCTGGCTCTACAGCATTATCAACAACACCTACCGCAACCGGGTGCGCCACCCGTGGTGGAAGCGAGTGCTTCTGGGAGCGCCCGATTTGGAATTGCTTGCCGGTGCTTCCGACCCAGCACCAGTTTATAGTGCCCGGCGCCAGCTTTCGACGGCTCTGGCCGTTCTGAGTGCTGATGACCGAATGATGATAATCATGTCCGAAGTTGAAGGGTGGAAGGTATCTGAATTGGCGGCCCTCTTTGGCAAATCCGAAGGACTTATCAAGATGCGACTCTCGCGTGCCCGCAAGAAGATGCGCGAGCGGCTCGCGCGACTCGCGAGCAATTCAGCCGCTACCGGCAGGGAAGGTCTGGATATTCTATGAGATGCAGTCATGCCCGCACACGCCTGGAGCGTGCCAACTGGCAGTACAGCGCCTACTGCCGGGACCGCGAACTACTTGAACATCTCGCCGCGTGTCTCGAGTGCGCAGCACTGGTTCGGGCCGAAGAAACCATTGGACGGGACTTTCAAGCGCTTGGCGAAATCCAGCCGACTCCAGGGCTTTCGCTCAATGAGATTCGGCTGCGGATTGAGGGCATCGGAAGCCCTGCCGATCAAGTCGACGCTCGTCGAGTCTCACCACGGCGCCTTGGCACTGCGAATTTGCGGCCGCGACTGGCGATACTCGCTGCTGCCGCGGTGATCGCCGCCCTGGCGATAATACCTTTCAATTTTCGCGAGCAAGTTGGATACGAGATCGCAATCGCCGGCGTCGGCAAAGATGTAGCCTTGAATTACGACAAGGCCAATTCTTTGCTCGATGCGCTTGGGATGGGGAAGAACGAAGCGACCAACCTGTTGGACTCGCTCGGCGTCGAGCAAATCCAGTTCTCCGTCGGCGAGTGCAGCGAAACCTGCAGACTGACAATCTCCGATCTTAAGACCGAACGCGACGTGCGCCTGATGGTCAAGGCCATCATCGACCTCGGCTGCTGTCAAATCGACAATATCGCGCCGATCTTCCGGCGCGAATCGACCAGCCTGCTCGGCCTGGCGGCGAGAAAGTTGCTGTCGTAGTCCTCAACATACCACCAGGGGAATTTGCCCGCGCGAACCAGCAAACCTAAGTATGAACTTAATCGACCCACAATGCTCAAACTAATCTGGAGGAACCATGAAAGTACTCACAGCCATCACGGCAATCTTGATTCTGCTGACATCAGCGGTCATCGTCGCGCAGGACGCGGCCACCACCGCCGCCAAGGTGCAGATCGCCGACACCGGCTTCGACTTCGGCTACATCCCCGCGGGCGCCGTGGTCTCCCACGCCTATACCATGCACAGCCGCGGCGCCGACTCGCTCAAAATCCTCAGTGTGCGGCCCGGCTGCGGCTGCACCAAGGCGCCCCTGAAGAAGGAAGTGGTGGCCGCCGGCGACAGCACCAGCATCGAGTTGGTCTATACGTCAAACAAGGCAGCCAAGGGCAATTTCGCCAAGAGCGCAGTTGTTGCCACCAACGACGCTGACCGCGGCAATCTCCAACTGACCTTCAAAGGCAAGGCGTACGAACATCCCGACTCGCTCACGCCGCTGACCTTGTCCTTGGGTGAGATCGCGCTGACGGCGCAAACCCGGACGCAGGAGACGAAACTGACCGTCAAGAACGTCTCGGCCGCGCCCCTGCGCCTCAGCCTCGTGAGTGATGCCGGCGAATACTTCGCGGTCGGACTGCCGGATGCCGAGATCAAGCCGGGGCAGTCCAAGGACATCAAAGTCAAGCTCAACAGCACGCTGCCGGAGGATCAATTCCAAAAGTCATTCACCTTCGCGGTCAATGACCAGGATGGCACGCGCTATACGATTCCAGTGTCTTTGAACAAACCGGCGGTGGCGGCGCACTAAGACGCCAATCTGCTGACCAGACATTGCCGGGATGGTCCCAAAGCTGTCCCGGCTTTTGTTTATGGTGCAGGCTAAACGGCGATGCCGATGAGGGTATTCGGAGTGACTTCTTCGATGCGGACGGTGACGAACTCACCCGGTTTGGCGCCGGTGTCGGGGAAGACCACAATCTTGTTCCCGTCGTTGCGGCCCAGCAATTGACTCGGCTTTTTGCCGTAGCCCTCGACCAGGACTTCAAACGACTGCCTCAAGTGGGCCTGATTGCGGATATACGAAATCTGCCGCTGCTGCTCGACGAGTCGGACCATGCGATCGCTTTTGACTTCATCGGAGATGTCGTCCGGAAGCGTCCGCTGGGCCAGTGTCCCCTTGCGCTCGGAGTACTTGAACATGAACGCCGAGTCAAACTTCACCTCGCGCATTACCGCCAGGGTCTCTTCAAACTCGGCTTCGGTTTCAGTCGGAAAACCAACGATGATGTCCGTAGTCAGCACCACGCCGGGAATCAGCTCACGCATCCGCTCCGCCAGACCGACGAAATGTTCGCGCGTGTAGGTGCGGTTCATCGCGTCCAATACTCGGCTGGAGCCCGCTTGTAACGGCAGATGGATATGCTTGCATGCTTTGGGATTGGTCGCAACAACCTCGATCAACCGCTCGGGGAAATCTTTCGGATGCGGCGAAGTGAACCGAATCCGCTTGATCCCCTCAATGTTCGCGACCGCCGTGATCAGCTTGGCGAAATCGAAACCCTTGAAAGTATACGAATTGACGTTCTGGCCGAGCAGGGTGACCTGCTTGAAGCCGTGATCAGCCAACTGGCGCACCTCTTCGATCACATTGAACGGATCACGGCTGCGCTCGCGGCCGCGCGTCATCGGGACGACGCAGAAGGTACAGTAATTGTCACAACCGCGCATCACGGCGACCCAGGCGTTGATACCGTGGCGATTGGTCGGAAATACGTCGGCGTAGGTCTCATACTCCGACAGCGTCAGCTTGAATGCCTTCTCGCCGGTATTGTGCACCCGGTCGATTATGACCGGCAGTGCCTTGTACGAGTCGGGTCCGGCAATCAGATCGACGCCAGTATTGGTCTCCAACAACTCTTTCTTGAGATTCTGCGCCATGCAACCGAGCACCCCGAGGATCATCCGCTTGTTGCGCTTTTTGAGATGGCGCAGCTCACCGATGCGCGCGCGCACCTTGTCATGGGCATTCTCGCGGATGGCGCAGGTATTCAGCAGCACGACTCCGGCCGCATCGGGGGTGTCGGTCAGGGCAAAATCGCTCCGCCGCAGGATCTCGCGCACGATTTCCGAGTCGTACTCGTTCATTTGGCAGCCATAGGTCTCGACATAAACTGTCTTGGCCGACTGTGCGATTGTCTGGGAGTCGATTTCTGACATAGATCTTTCTGATCTGCGCCGACGATAATCGACCGGCGTGGTGCTAATATAGCGGCCGCGAGCGCAATGTCAACCCAGCAGGTGCTTGGCAACCAGAAAGGGGATGACGATATAGAGCAGGGTATCACGGATTAGATAATAGATCACGATTGCCACCACCAGCTTCCAGCCGTAGCGCTTGACCAGATGCTTGACGCGAGCCTTGAAGCGACCGCCGCGGCCGAGCCCCTCGGTGCCGGGAATCGGCCCGCGCAGATCAGCCTTGAATTGCCGCAACACAGCTTTTAGCCGTTGGTACCAGCCCGGCTTGGTGTCAACGCCGATTTCGATCTCGGCCGCTTCCGACTGCTGCGAATCAGGTGGCAAATACTTCATACTTCTCGATGCTCGAAGTCAGCGTCATCCGCCCGTCACCGCCCTTGAATTCGCCCACACGCTTGTGGCCTTCCAAATATTCCTGGCTCTTGGTCCAACTTTCGAATGCCTGTTCCGATTCCCAGTGAGTCATGACAATGTATTCATTGCCCTGCCGCGGCTTGAGGATTTCGGCGCGGATAAACCCCGGCCGGCGATCAACCGCCCGTGCGCGGGTACGAAACATCTCTTCAAAACGCTCCCGGTGTTCTTCCGGAACCGACATCCGATTCATCATCACAAACATTTAACGCCTCCATTCGTAAAAGGTTCGCTCTCAGAACCGCCTGTCAATTCTGACAAGTTTAGTCAAGATAGATAAACTGGGTCCGCGCTTCAAGAAAAATCTCATTCCCTTCCCACTCCAACCGTCCGATCCCCCCCGGGGGGGGGGCGCCCGGGAGCGGGCGGCCGGGGGGGGGGGGGGGGGGGGGGGGGGGGGGGGGGGGGGGGGGGGGGG
>CAZFNN010000002.1:0-264938 GCA_964520555.1 uncultured Ignavibacteria bacterium | reverse complement strand
AGTCGGCGCAAACGATGTCCACACCGCCGTTCCAGAACAGGATGAAGCGGATCGGCGCATACTTCTCGCTGACATCGCAAGCCGCGCACGCACCACCGTAGGCGATGGCGAAGTAGCAGCTCATGTCAGTGATTTCGTAATTCGGATCGATACCAGGAGCGGTATTCTCGAAGTCAAACACCTGGCTCGAGATCCAAAGGGTGTCACCACCGACGTTCGAAATGCCGTTGTCGCCGCAATCAATCCACGCGAAGCGGATCGGCACGTACATGCACTCGAAGGTACGATCGTTGGTGACGTAGAACTTCAGGCTGACCAGTTCAGCACCGTCGGCAACAGTGTAGCACGACGGATGGTTGGCGCCGTTGTTGACGTCGGCAATCGCGACGACGCGAAGCAGACCACTCGGGCACGGACCACCGCAGTTACCCTGCGCGCCGTAACGGTAGGTGAAGTACTCCCATCCGCAGCCAGCCGGGCCAAGGGCCGCGCCAAGCGAAGCGGAGAAGAAGCTGAGCGCCGAAGCGTCATAAGCGACCAAGAAGTCAAAACCGCCCATGAGGTCGGTACCGGCTTCCTTGATGATCGAAACGTACTCAAACATGCCCTGAAGGGTGTTATGCGTCTTCTCAATGTGAATGATGAACGGTTGCACGTCCAGCACTTCAATCGCGAAGTCGCAGGTCGCCGCTCCACCGCACGGATCGGTAGCCGTCACGGTGAAGTTCTTGGTCGACCCACCTTCGGACAGGTCGCTCGCCCAATCAAACACGCCGATGCCGCTGATGGTCGGAGCATTCACAACCGGGTCGTTAGCGACGACGGTCCAAGTAAGGGCGTCGCACGGATCCGGATCGGTCGCGTTGAAATCAAAGCTGACCGGATTACCCTTGCCAACCTTGGTCTGGACACCACCGCAATTGGTGATGGCCGGGTTGTTGTTGGTCCAGGTAATCGTGAAGTTGTAGTCCGCGGTGCCCGAGCAAGCGTTGGACGCCGTCACGGTGACGTCGGTGCTGCCGCAGGTCGCGATCGGGTTCACCGTCAACTCGCCAGTACCGGAATTGATGGTACCAGCCGAGGTTGCGAAGGTAACCGGATTGGCCGCCGGGGTGTTGCCACCTTCGGTCGCATCAAAGTTGAACGTGTAGGTCAAGCAGTGATTGCGATTCACCGGGCCGCCCGGGGTGTTGGTAAACACCGGAGGCAGACACGGAATGTGGAACACGTCGAAGCAGACAGCCGGGGCATCCGGATTGGACTGACCGCCCGGGTTGGGCTGGCCGTTGAAGTCCGGAGCGAAACCGCCTGAACCGTAGTCGAAGGTCCAGCTACCAGCCGGCGGATAGAAGATGTTGTCCACGCAGAAGTCGTCGGCAGCCGGATCCAGATCAAGCCAGCCGGTTGCGTCCAGACTCATCGAGTAGACGCGGGTCGACACGGCATGGGCCGGCATACCGCCGCCCGGAAGGCTCGCGCCGCCCATAAGGATCGAAGCCGGCATGCCGCCCATGGTGAGCAGCAGGCCGCCAAGGTTGAACGCGGGGACAGAGGGCGCATCGTCGATGGCCAGGACGTCATCACCGCCGCCATCCGGCTGCGGGTGCGTGCCATAGTCATTCCACACGATCGGCTCGCCGCCGGTCTTCGCAAATCCGAAGCCCAACGACATACCGGAGATCATGCTGGGGTTAGTGAACCAGAATTCAACGATCTGGCTCGCATTGCCCTCATGCACAACGTTCGGAAACGCGTGGGTCGGATTGATTTTGATGGTGACGTCTCCTTGCGCGAAGGCTGCCACCGTCAGAAGAAGCATAAACGAAGTAAGAAGTAAACAAATGCGCTTCATTGTTTGCTCCTATCAGTTGCTGTAAAAACTCGATAGAAAAGTTGGGGTTAACTCTTACCCCAGACTCATTCAATACTGATTCGCCTGAAGCAGCCCCGACATTGCGAGGTTCTTCAGCCGAGTGAGATCTCTCAGAGAAGGCACAAGGCCGGCGCTGAGTCGTCTCGTGGTGGTTGAACGTTTAAGCCTCTTCTCCTAAACTCCTTCTCACCTCCTTTCACTCCATATCTCGAATTGAATTATCGCTCAAAGTGCCAAACATGATATGTGCTCAGTGTTAATTCGCCGTTAGCCCGCCTCAGCAGTGCGGGATCGGGCCTCCGGCGAAGATGTAATTGATCAGATAGACGGCGTCGGAAATGGAGACGGCGCCGCTGCCATCGGCATCGCCGAGGCAATTCGGGTTCGGGGCCGGGCCGCCGGCGAAGATGTAATTGATCAAGTAGACGGCGTCGGAAATCGAGAAGGTGCCGCTGCCGTCGGCATCGCCGCACTTGCAGCACTCGAAGCCGATACCACCGTCGACGTAAAGTCCTTTGGTTGAGTCAAACCAGCAATCCTGCAGTTCGACCTCGGTGGTGTCGAACCAGTTGACGCAAGTATCACCCTCCCACACCGCGCAATTGGAGAACGAAGTGTCGAGATAGGTAGAGCAGCTATAGGCGATCAGATCCGCAAAAGGATTGGAGAACCGGGTCTCGACGCGATTGACCGTAAGTACGACGCGTGCCGAATCGCAAAGCGAATCGGGGAGGGTACCCTTGGTTTCCAGATACATTCGGAAGAAGATACCGGAGCCGGGCGCCAGGGGCTTCTTAATCGGGAAGCCGCCATTGTCGGCGGTGCCGGCGACGCGCAGGACGGCGCCGATGGTGTCATCAAGGATTCGCGCCTGGAGGTATTCCCAACCGCGGATGCGGGTCCCGATGGTGTCGATTTTGGCATAATAGATTCCCGCCTGGACAGAATCAGTCTTGAAGCGCACCATTGAGGGTTCGGAGATATTGATCCACATTTGGAACCCGGAAACCGAGTCCGAGATGTTGGTAACATAGACCGGAATCACAATATTACTATTCGAGAGCGGTGTCGTAACCGTATCGACGATACAGATCAGACTGAGCGCCTGCGGGGACGAATCGGCTTTCTCTCCGGACGAGAACGCAATCGCGATCGGAACGATGAAGACCAACGCGATTGAAAGAAAGCGCCATATGCTGGCCATTAAGCAACCTCCTTGCGGGTGACAACTGCTAAACCGTTAGTACTTTAATCGGTAGCTGTTTGGCCTGTGTCCAGTCTCCGTTGCGTGATTCTGTCAGGTTGGCGTCTTCTTCTTGTACTTGGCAAGAACCTTATCAAACGTTCCGTTCAACAGCGTAACCGAAGAGAGAACCTGTTAGCGCTGCGAATTATAGACTAGAAGTAATAGAGAACGACTGTCGTCAAACCTAAAGTATCGAAAATTTCGCGTTTGTCAAGAGGTTGTGCCAATTAGCAACAACTTCATCGGGTGTGAGACAGTTTGATTAAGACCTTGTGTTCACTTCGGGTTGGAATATAAAGGTACCCCCGTAGATTGTCAATAGGATTTTGGCGAGTAAATGGGACTTTTTGGCAGGTTTGAAGCCTTCGTCCCAGGGCGAACCAACAAGTCTTAAACCGTTTAGGGTTCTTCTCTTGTAGCCAGAACACAGCGGTTGGTAATTCTAAAGTGGATAAAAAAAGGCCGAAGGTCGGGTGCCAAATCTGAGAGGGGGGCAGGAAACTCAAATTTGGTACAACACCCTACTTCAGCCAATATTGCTAACACGCAAGCTATATGAATGTTCCAATAAAGCAAGAAAAATTTCTATTTCGCCGCCATCCTCATACCGATCAAGTGTTTGTCCAGTCGGGTCGATATTGAGTTATAGGCTCAGGTTCTGGTTGATTCCGAGGCGCTGTGACCATTCTCGACACTAAGAGTTATTCACTGCTGGAAAAGGTTGTCTCCGCAATTGGAGATCTGCCGGCTTCACCCGCGATTGTGTCGGCGGTCATGGGGCTCACGGCCGATTTGAATTCAAATGTAGAGGAACTTGGTGAAGTATTGGCGGCCGATCCCGGGCTGACCGCCAAGGTGCTCAAGCTCTCGAATTCGTCCTTTTACGGCCGCTCACGGGCGGTGAGTTCGTTGCGCGAGGCAATACTGATCCTGGGCTTCTACACGTTGCGCTCAATCGTAATCGCATCGTCCACGCACACGCTTTACAATCGCCGCGACAATATCCAGTTTGGACAGAAACTGTGGGATCATTCGCTGGCGTGCGCGTTGGCGGCGCGGATGGTGGCGCGCCGGCTCAAGCACCCGCGCCTCGAAGAGATCTTCATCGCCGGACTGTTGCATGATATTGGCAAGATTATCCTCGGCCAGAAGCTGCAGGCCGCTTACGACAGGCTTGTGCTCACGGTCGAAGACGAACGGGGCGAGTTCTCCGAGGCCGAACTGTCAGCATTGGGATTCACCCATGTCGATGTCGGGGCACTGGTACTGCAGCGCTGGAATTTCCCACCGGAGTTGGTCGAGGGCGTGCGCATGCATCACGCCGAGCCGGCCAAAGCCGAGGGCGGAGCAGCGACGATTGCCGCCGTCGTCCGGTTTTCCAATGGTCTGGCCAAGCAACTGGGTGTGGGTTTTTACAGCGGCGACGGCCGCAACGACCGGCTCCAGCAGTTGTCACGGCCACTTGATTTGACTGTCGAAGCAGTGACCGAGTTGAGCGAGGAACTGGCCACGCGTTATGCGGAAGAAAAGCAACTTTTCGAGGAGTACTAAACTGTGTCGTTGATCGGACGCCACGAAACACTGCGGCGCCTTGACGAATTCGAGGTGATGCCGTCGATTCCGCAGATCATCGTGCGGGTGCGGGAGATCTCGGAAGATCCCCGCTCGTCGGTGGCGGACCTGGCCAATATTATTCTCTCCGATCACGCGCTGACCTCCCGCATCCTCAAGATCGCCAACTCGGCGTTTTACGCCGAATACGCCAACCGCGTCTCCACGATCACGCAGGCGATCACGCTGATGGGCTTCCGCACGGTGCAGAATGTGGTGATATCGCTGGCGATGTTTGACGCCATGGACACCTTCAGCCGGCACAAGTTCGATTTTCGCCAGTTCTGGACGCATTCGCTGGCGACCGGCGTGATTGGCAAGATGATTGCCGCCGCTGCGCGCTACAAGGTGCCGGAGGAGGCGTTTATCGCGGGGTTTATGCACAATATCGGCGTCGCGATTCTCGCGGTGGTGTTCCCGGAGGAAGAGGCGCTGGTGCTCAAGAAGATCGAGCGCGGGGAGGAGCAGATTACCGCCGAGAAGTCGATCTTCGGCATCGATCACGGCGAGGTGGGCGGCTGGCTGGCGCGCAAGTGGAATCTACCGGCGCTGCTGGCGCGGCCGATCATGGAGCACCACCGGCGCGGTTTGCCGTCGCGGCAACGCAATAGCAATTGCCTGGTGGACTATATCTACGTCGCCGATCTGGCCTATGACGCCATTTTCAAGGGGGACGAGACCCGCCAGCGCGCCTACGTCAAAGCGGGTGTTGATTTGGTCGGGATCAATGAAGAAGTGTTGCTGAAGATCCTCGAAGCGGCGCCGGAGTTGATCCGCAATATTGCCAATGAGCTGGAGATTTCGCTCAAGGCGCCGGCGACCACGAAGATGGAAGTCGAGCGCGATCTGGTGCGCAAAGAGGCGGCGGAGACGATCCAAAAGCTGCAGGAACGCAACCGCGAACTGGCGATTATTCAGGAGGCAGGCGAAGCGCTGCGCTGCGCGGCCAGCGAGGATGAGATCGTCCAGACAACGCTGGAAGAGGTCATCCGCGGGGTTGGAATCGGCCGGGCGTTGCTGCTAAAGATCGACGGCGAGACGAAGAGCGCGCAGGGGGCGCTGGGCTTCGGGGTGAACTCCCAGCAATCGGTGTACGATATCGCCTTGCCGCTTGGAGACAATGTAGTCGGCAGGACTGTGGCCGACCGGGCGGTGCAAAACATCGTCGATGCGGACTCGGAGATATATCAGGAGGTCATCGGCGCCGAAGAACGCGCGGTGATCGGTTGTTGCGCGTTCGCGACATTGCCGGTGGTGGTTGGGGAGAATGTCGAATTCGTGATGATCGTCAATAATCCCGACCCGACCGAGCCGGTGGACGATGAGCGACTGCGGACCATCGCCAGCCTGATCAATCAGGCGGCCATGGCGATTGAGCGGATTCGCTTGCGGCGGGTGCTCGAAGAGCTGCAGGGCACGGCGGTCAATCAACTGCTGAAAACCGCGGTGAAGTAGTCAGCGATCCGGGGCAGTTTCCCAAAGATACTTCAAGAAGACGTAGTTCCCTTCCGGCGCGACGCCGATCCGGTGGAATCCGGCTTTCTCGAACAGCATCTGCGAAGCGATATTTTCTTCGAGGATCTGCGCATTGACCCGCGAAATCTGCAGATCAGTGCTGAGGAAATCGAGCATTAGGTGCAGCGCCTCCAGAGCGATCCCCTGCCGCCAGCGCGCCACGACACCGACGATGATGCCCACCTCGCAGGAGTGCTGTTCCGGCAAATGGTCGAAGTAATTGACCAGGCCGAGCGGGATTCCGGACAAATCGCAGATCGTCATGACACCGCCGGAAGCATCGTGATCGAGGTAGCGTTTGAAGCGGAAGCGTTCGTAGTCGGAGCGCGAAAGGGTCGGATCCCACCAGGGGTTGGCGAGGTAACGCTGGATGCGTTCGTCGCGATACCAGTCGAAGAACGGATCGAGGTCTTCGGGCACGACCCGCCGCAGCAGGCAGCGCCGGCCGCAGCGGATGATTGAAGTCCGGCTCACCGGCAAAACATCATGCGGCGGCATCACAAAAGCAAGCGATATGGCGACGCAACTAATCGTCGGCAGGACCGGAGAGCACGCCAGCGTCGCGCATCAAGTGCTTGAGCAGCAGGATTTGGCCGAAGTGCCCGGCGAAGTGCTCCAGCACGTGATAGAGAGTCCACATGAAGGTTATCTCACGAGTGCGGCCCTGGAATGTCTGGTCGAGTTTGGCATCGTCCCAAGTGCGCAGCTCGGTGTGGACGGCGGCGCGCGCCTTGTCGAGCATCGCCAGATAGTCGGCCGCGGTCTTCCCGGCCAAGGTGGCGGGATGTCTGTCGTCCGGCTTGAGCGGCAAGCCGTCATCGTCGCCGCGAATACCGATGGTTTTCAGGATGATGTCATCACCCTCCGGTTCAACGCGAATCTCGCGTGCCGCGACCGTGAGCCAATAGACTTCAACAACGGCCAAATGCGCCAGCAACATGCCGATGGTATTGACACCCGGCTGCGGCTGCCACTCCAATTGTGCCACCGTCAGTTTCCCAACGGCCAGCCGCAGCAGCGCCAACTGATCGTCGAATTGGGCGGCAAAAAGCCCGACGATCTTCTGAGTCGACGGCTGATAACCGGCGACCGGATGCAGTTTTCTTAGTTCCATGGTTCTCCTCAGGGACGAATCCTGCAGAAACGATATGTGCTGCGGCGGTGCCGCGCAACCGAATTATCGCCCCCGCAGGTCGAGATTAGTGGTTGGTGCCGGCGTTTTCGGGACGAGCCAGTCGTTCGAACTTGTCCATGGCGGCGTTGGCGATCAGATTAACGGCCGTTTCAAGAGAGACCCAATCCATGTTGAGCACCATGTCGTAGTGGGCCGGATCGTCAATCGACTTGCCGACCAGCTTGTGGACAAAGACCGTGCGGTCGCGGTCGCTGGTTTCGATCTCTTTCTTCGCCTGCTCCGGCGTCAACTTATCACGTTCGACCAGGTTGTGGATACGCGTGGCCGGCGAGGCGATCACCCGCAGGTGGAAGCCGCGATTGCCGCCGATGATGAAGTTGGCCGCCCGGCCAACGACGATGACGCCGCCGAGACGCGAGATGCTGAAGATGATTTCGAGCAAGTGGCGGGCGTAATCGCTCAAGTCGATCGATTTGCCGGTCAGGATCGATTCGAACCACAGCTCCATCTGCGAGCGCGAGTGCTCATCCAGCGACTCGACAATGCGGCGCTTGTATCCGGAGGTAGCGCAGATACGGTCGATGATGTCGCGGTGCAGCAAAGTGTAGTTGAAGCGGTGGGCCAGGCGTTCGGCAATGATCGTTCCGCCCGATCCGCGCTGGCGCGAGATGGTGATCATCGGTTTGGGAATATGAATCGAGCGCGCCAAGCCGGAGTGCGAGTCTTCCAGTGATTTCTGCAGCTCCCAGCGGCGGATCTGGCGATCAATAATGAGTTCAATGGAAGTCATAGGGCACCTTCCTCTTCCATACCATTATACTCCCCAATTCAGTAAACGTCAACAATTACGGCGATGTTTAGGGAATTTCGTGCTCGGATGTCAGAACTGGCGGTGGAAAGATTCGCGGTCGGGGTTGCTCTCGACGTCGATGAAATAGCTATCGGCATCTTTCGACCGTTTGAGTCGCAATTCGTCCCTGCCGATGAGTCGGGCAATAATCCCGATCGCTGTTAAAATGAGATAGAAAATGACTCCAATAACGACCGGCGAGATGACCACCGCGAGGATGAAAGTGACACCCATCCACAAGAGGTAGGCCCATTTGCCGAGTGTCGCGGTCATGAGGAAGCTGGCCAGAGCCAGCGCCAAGCCGATACCACCGACCCAGAGGGCAGGAATGATGCCCCTTACTGCCAGCGCCAAAACGGCAAGCAAGGTGGCCGCAATGGCGAGGGTGATCGCGAAATAGCGGACTTCACCGCGGGACGGACGCCAGTTGATTCGCTGGAGGATCATACTAGTCCTTCCCGAAGCGAGCGCGGTATTCCTGCGCGCCCGGGAATGGCGGTTGATCGCGCTTGAAGAGCACGATGTTCTCCAGCGCGAGCATGTCCAAGTCGGTAAACATAAAGCAGCGATAGGCCTCTTCCGGCGCGTTGACGATCGGCTCGCCGCGAATATTGAAGCTGGTGTTGACGATGACGCCGCAGCCGGTGCGCTCCTTGAAGGCGCGCAGGATGTCGAAGAAGAAGCCGTTACGTTCGCGGCTCACGGTCTGCAGGCGTCCGCTAAAGTCGACATGGGTGACGGCGGGAATCGTTGATTTCGCCCAGTTCAGGCGGTTGATGCCCTGCAGTTGCGCCTCGTCCGGAGTCGGTTGGCGCCGCAGAGCGGATTTGATCGGCTCGACAAGGAGCATGTAGGGGCTGTCGCAGTCTTCGGCAAAGTATGCGGCAACATCCTCGCGCAGGACCGCCGGCGCAAAGGGACGAAAGCCCTCGCGGAACTTGATCGCCCGATTGAGCCGCGACTGGATTTGGGGCGATCGGGCGTCGGCGAGGATACTGCGGGCGCCGAGAGCGCGGGGACCGAACTCCATCCGCCCTTGTACCAGTCCGACGACCAAGCCGTCATCGATGGCGGCCGCGATCCGATGGGCCGTCTGAGCGTAATCGAGTTGTTGGTACTTCGCGCCGACGGAGTCGAGATAATCCGTGATCTGCTTCGTTGAGTAGGCCGGGCCGAGGAGACTTCCCTGCTGGCTGTCGGCTGGCTCCGGGGTACGATCGTTGTCAAAATGGATGTGCCAAGCCGCCAGCGCGGCACCGAGTGCGCCGCCGGCATCGCCGGCTGCCGGCTGAATCCAGAGGTTGTCGAAGATGCGCTCGCGTCGGATCAGGCCGTTGGCAACTGAATTCAAGGCGCAACCGCCGGCCAGGCAGAGGTTGCGCTCCCCGGTCAGTCGCCGCACCGTTTGCGCCAGCCGCAACATGATCAGATTGGTGACGGCTTGGATCGAGGCGGCGAGGTCAAGTTGCTGCTGACTGAAGCGCTCGTCCGGCGCCTTCGGCTCGAGTCCGAACAGCCGGTGGAATTTCGTCGACGTCATGCGGAGACCGTGACAGTAGTCGAAGTAGTCGAGGTTCAGCCAGAACGAGCCGTCATCTTTGACATCGACCAGCTCGTGGAGGATCAGTTCGACGTACTTCGGTTCGCCGTAGGGCGCGAGTCCCATCAGCTTGTATTCGCCGGAGTTGACGGCAAAGCCGAGGAAGTAGGTGAAGGCGGAATAGAGCAGGCCCAGCGAATGCGGGAAACGAATCTCCTTGAGAATCTCGATGTTGTTGCCGCGACCGCGGCCGAGCGTGGTAGTGCTCCACTCGCCGACGCCGTCGATGGTGAGAATCGCGGCTGACTCGAAGGGAGAGGGATAGTATGCCGAGGCGGCATGAGACAGATGATGCTGCGAGAAGAGAATCTTGCCACGGAAATCCGCGCCGAGCCCGCGCCGGATTTCGCGGGGGATATGGAGTTTGTGGTGCAGCCAGAGCGGCAGTGCCTTGCTGAAGGAGCGAATGCCGCGCGGAGCGAAGGCCAGGTAGGTTTCCATCAGGCGCTCGAAGGTGAGCAGCGGCTTGTCGTAATAGCAGACGCAATCAAGCTGAGCGGCAGAGATCCGGCCTTCCTCCAGGCAGTAGGCGATGGCTCCAGTGGGAAAACGGGCATCATGCTTAACGCGGCTGAAGCGTTCCTCGTGGGCGGCGGCGACGATGCGGCCGTCCTGAATCAGGGCCGCGGCGGAGTCGTGATAGAAAGCAGAGAGGCCGAGGATGTTCATCGAGAGATTATATGCTGACGATGGCGATCTGCAAAGAACTCGTCACAGCCCGTGTCGAGCGTTTTCTTGAAACGACCATCAGGGCCGATTGCGGGGGTGGTTTCTGGCGGTACGCTCGTTGCCGTGCTTGTAGTTTCCGGTCAGACGGGCCATAAGCTGTTGCAGGTCCGCCGGCGGGAGCGATTCGGTATCGGCGAGGAATTCCAGCGCCACGCAGCCGCGCAGCACCGCGGCCGTCCGGCCGTAATGCAGAATGGTAACCTCGCGCTTCTTGTTCGCGCGCCAGGTAAAGCCGAGATCGGACGAAGGATCCTCGGGTTTGGTCATATCCTTCGGTTGCTACCGCTTCGGCAAGAGTGTTGCCACGAGTATGGAATAGGGTTGATTCGCCAAGGTCAACTGAAACGTTTGCTCGCGTGCGTGGAATCCGGCTTCGGTGAGCAGGCGCAGCCAATCGGTGCGTGAGAACAGCCCGAGAGTATGTCGATCAAATTCGATTTCGAGAAGACCACCCGTTCGAATGAAGTAGGTCATGATAACCTCCACTCTGGTGTCGCTCGGATCAGGATCATAGACGTACTCGACGTGGCTCAATTCGCAGTCGGCGTTCTTGCGGGTGACGTGGTACACCAGCGGCGAGACGAAGGTGTCACGGAAATAGTCGGGAGACATCAGAAGGAGGCCTCCGGGCTCCAGGTGGGCGGCGGCGGTGGTGAAAGTCGCGCGCAGATCATCCTCAGTCAGCATGTAGCTATTAGCATCATGAATCAGGACGGCGGCGAATTTGCGATTCAGGCGGATGCTGCGCATGTCGCCGACGAAATGCTCGACGCCGGGATTGAGTTGCTGCGAGTGGGCGAGCATCGCGGCCGAGAGGTCAACGGCGGTGGCGTCGAATTCGCCGGTCAGATGCGACAGGTTGTGCCCGCCGCCGACGCCGAGTTCGAGCAGATGGTGGCGGCCGCTACCGAGGTGTTGGCGCAAGAGTGAGCGCCAGCAGTCGGATTCTTCGGCGTATTCATCCCGATCACTCACCAGCGGCCAGAGCCAGGCGAGGTCGGAGTAGAGGCGGTTGGGTGGGATGGAGGAGGAGTGCATGAACATACGATGTCATTGTCGGTGATTGCACTCAACAAAAAAAACGTCCCCGGAGATGCGGGGACGTCGGGCTCGGTTCCCTGAGCAGAAAAATCAAAGGAGCTTACTTCTTCGGCGGGATGATTGCATCCTTGCAAGCCTTGGCGACACGGAACTTCACCACGGTCTTGGCCGGAATCTTGATGGCTTCGCCGGTCTGCGGATTGCGGCCGGTGCGCGCCTTGCGATTCGACTTCACCAGTTTGCCGAAGCCGGGGAGCGTGAACTCGCCGTTCTTCTTGGTTTCGGAGACGGCGGTCATGTGCAGCGTGTCCATGAATTTGCTGACTTCGACCTTGGTCATGCCGGTTTTCTCAGCCATCGTCGTGATCAGCTGAGCTTTGGTCAGGGGCTTGTTAGCCATGTGGAATCCTCCACGAATTGGGTTTAGGCAATATTGACAGGGTCAAAACCTGGGTGACCCCAGTTTCACCCTGTATTTACAATGTTTGCGGCGCATTGGATAATCATTCCCAATATTCAACGCAACAAAAACTTTTGAATTTTGCACTTTTTTTTCGCGGGTGAAACGCAGGTCGCCCCTTTTTCGGGCAGTAAAACCGCACCTTTCCGGACAGCGCCGGTTCCGGCGGCTGCCGTTGGTCTCCAAATAGCGGCAGAAAATGCGGGCGGGAGGGCGGTTCGCTCGAGTGGACCAGCGGCAAAGCACCCTCACCCCGGCCCCTCTCCCAACGGCAGGGAGGCTCCTCGCAGTGACGCGGGGCAGTCAGCGGAGCTGCGGCGTCGGGAGATGCAGGCAGTACGAGCTAAGTCAATACAAACCCCTGACCCGCTCTGCCAAGGGGGAATTCGCACTGGTGAGTGCGGGGGGATGCGTCAGAGATTCGTGGCCGTCGGTAGTTAAGAGGGCGGCAGGTCACAATCTCGTGCGGGGAGTGAAGATGAGATCGCGCCGGCAGTGGTGCGCGGGATCAAGACCTGCCGCAACGACGAGAGCCCTCACCCCCGGCCCCTCTCCCAGTAGGAGAGGGGAGAGAACGTCGCCGTGGATCATTGAATGACACGCCGCGTCTCGAGGCGGCTTGTTTCTCGCTCGCGAAAGGCGCTTGCCGAACGGCGTCAACAGTGTACCATCGGGACATGTTCGCCTATCACGGAAGGATTGCCGGAGTGGCGAAAGCCGGGACGGGCTGGCGCTACGTCCTGGCGATGCCGAATCCCGAAGAGCTGAGTGTCGATCAGGTCGGCGAGTTGGATGCTGCCGCGTCCGATGAGGCCTGGCAGGTGCTGGCCGGCTGCCGCTGTATTTACGGATTGAGCAAGGACGAATACTCGCGCCAGCGGCTCAGCCTGGTCAGCGAGGCGGTGTTGCAGGATCCCGACCAGTTGCTCTGGGAGCTATCGCGCGCCTGCGCCGAGGCGATCGACAATTACCATTTCACTTTGCTGCGCACCCACAGCAACGATTCCGAGGTCGAGGTCACCTGCCTCGCGGTCAACAAGAGTGTTTTCAGCTGGATCGGACAGTCGTTCGAAAGCCGCGGGCTGCTGCTGGATCGGATGGTGTTTCTGCCGGAAGCGTTTCGCAAGATCGTCAAACCGCGACTGCAGGCCGAGCGGGAAGTGTGCCTGTTTGACGGCGACGGCGGGCTGCATTTGCAGTTGTTCCGCCGCGGCCGGCTGGCGGCGTTTGAGACGATCGGATTGAGCGGCGGCGAGACGATCGAGCGAATGACGGAGGAGATCGGGATCGTCATGATGGCGGTATTCGGCGGACGCACGCTGCGCCGGGCGGTGACGGCGCACATCGTCGGCGGTCAGCAGCTGCACGACATTGCCGTCGTACTCGAACGACAACTTCCCTACAATTTCACCTTCACCGACGAGATTTGGAACTCGGTGCCGCTCGGCGCCGGTCTGTCTCCGGAGAGTCGGAGCGCCTATTTTTCCGCCCTGGCGCCGGCCTATGCCTATTATCTTGCCGAAGTATGCGCATCATCGCCGGTGAAAGACGCGGCCTTATCCTAAAGACTTGCGATTTTGAAGGATTCCGCCCGACCCTCGATCGCGTCAAGGAGTCGCTGTTCGGTACCCTGACGCCGCATGTGGAGGGAGCGCGTGTGCTTGATCTGTTTGCCGGGTCGGGCGCACTCGGACTGGAGGCGGTTTCGCGCGGAGCCGCGTCCGCACTGCTGATCGACAACGATCCGCGCGCGGCCAGAGTGATCGAGAAGAATCTGGCGGCGGCGGATTTCGGCGAGCGCTGTCGTTTCGTCCGAGCCGACTTTGACGTTGTGGGAAAAAAGGTTGCGCGGGGCGAGCGCTTTGACTTAGTTTTCGCCGATCCGCCGTATTTCAGCGGTCTGGCGCAGCGGGTGATCGATCATGTCTACGACTACGGCCTGCTGACACCGGACGGGCTGATGTGCCTGGAATTGGCGCGCAAGGAGGCCGCCGCCTGTGCTTACACCGGCTTCGAAATCCTGCGCGAGAAGAAATACGGCAGCACGTTAATCTGGATCATGAGGAGAAATCAGTGAGACGGGCCGTTTATCCGGGGAGTTTTGACCCGATCACCTACGGACATGTCGACTTGACCAAGCGGGCGGCGGAGATGTTCGACGAGGTGATCGTGGCGATTGCGGACAATCCCAACAAGAAGGTGATGTTCACGCACGAGGAGCGGCGCGACATGGCGGCGGCGGCGCTGGCGGAGATCAAGAACGCCCGCGTGATCGTTTTCGGTGGCCTGCTGGCCACTCTGGTCGAACGCGAGCAGTGCTGCGCGATTGTCCGGGGGATGCGCGCCGTCAGCGATTTCGAGTACGAATTTCAGATGGCATTGATGAACCGCAAATTGTCGCCCCAGGCCGAGACAGTATTCCTGTTGCCGTCGCTGCGCTACGTCTACCTCAGTTCAAACATGATCAAGGAGATCGCTCGTCATAACGGCAAGATCGACGATCTGGTGCCGCCGGCGGTTCTGGCCAAGTTGCGCGAGAAGTACGGGCAGTAGGCCTCGAACCGAGTCAGAGAACAGCACAAGGAGCAAGAGTGACCGAGAATATCGCCGACCAACACCAAGTCCGCGTTGACAAGATGCGCGCCCTGCGCGAGGCCGGTATCGAACCTTACGCCTACAAGTACGACAAGACGCACGCCGCACAGCAGTTGCTGGACAACTTCGAAGCGCTCGCCGAACCGCAGACGACGGTGAAGATCGCCGGCCGGTTGATGACGATCCGGCATATGGGCAAGTCGATCTTCGCGCACCTGCAGGATGAATCGGGACAGATTCAGATCTATGTCAAGAAGGACGCAGTCAGCGAGCCGGAGTTCGAGGTCTTCAAGAAGGCGGATATCGGCGATATCTTCGGCGTGGCCGGATATCTGTTCCTGACCAAGATGGGCGAGAAGAGCGTCCACGTCAGCAGCTTACAGTTGCTGGCCAAGAGTCTGCGGCCGATGCCGGAGAAGTGGCATGGCCTGACCGACAAGGAGACACGCTACCGCCGGCGCTATCTCGACCTGATCGCCAATCCCGAGGTGCGCGACGTTTTCAAGAAGCGGTCGGCGATCGTGCGGGCGGTGCGGAATTTCCTCGACGGCGAGGGATTCGTGGAAGTTGAGACGCCGGTTCTCCAGCCGATTTACGGCGGCGCCGCGGCCAAGCCGTTTGTCACACATCATAATCGCCTCGATGTCGACTTGTACATGCGCGTAGCGGATGAGTTGTATCTGAAACGGCTGATCGTGGGCGGGTTTGAGAAGGTGTGGGAGTTCTGCAAGGATTTCCGCAATGAAGGGCTCGATCGCAGCCACAATCCCGAATTCACCATGGTCGAGCTGTACTGGGCGTATGCCGACTACAACGACATTATGGATTTGTACCAGCGCATGATCGTCAAGGTTGCCACGGATGTTCTGGGCACGACGACAGTTGAATTCGGCGGCAACACGATTGAATTGGGCGGGAGCTGGAAGAAGGTAGCGTTGTTGGATGCGATCGCCGCGGCGGTCGGCCGTGATGTGATGCCCGCGGACGAACTCACCTTGCGCGCGCTCGCCAAAGAGCACGGAATTGACTCCGACAAGCTCGTCGGCCGGGGCAAGCTGATCGACGAGCTGTTCAGCGTCCTGGTGCAACCGAAGTTAATTCAGCCGACACTTATCATCGATTATCCGACCGAGTTATCCCCGCTGGCCAAGCCGCACCGCAGCCAGCCGGGATTGACGGAACGATTCGAGGTGTTCATTGGTGGAATGGAGATGGGGAACGCGTTCAGCGAATTGAACGATCCCATCGATCAGCGGGAACGGTTCGAGCGACTGGTCGAGATGGCGCGCGCGGGCGACGAGGACGCGCCGGCGGTGCTGGACGAGGATTATGTGTTTTGCCTGGAGCATGGGATGCCGCCGACCGGCGGGCTCGGCTTCGGGGTCGACCGGCTGTGCATGCTGCTGCTGAATCAGCACTCGATCCGCGACGTGATTCTGTTTCCGCAGATGAAACCGGAGTAGGTTTGGGTTTTGAAATCTTCATCGCGCGACGTTACCTGCGCAGTCGTCGCCGCGAGCATTTTATCTCCTTCATTTCGCTGATCTCGATTGTCGGCGTCGCCATCGGCGTGGCGACCCTCAACTTCGTCATGGCGATGATGAACGGTTTCGAAACGGAGATCCGGCAGCGCATCATCGATACGACGGCGCACATCACGGTCTACACGTTTTCCGGCGAGGGCTTCGTCGACTGGCAGACTCTGGCGCAGAAGGTCGGCGAGGTGCCGGATGTGGTTGCCACGGCCCCGAACATCTTCTACAAGTCGGTCATCGGCTCGAGCGATGCCAACGACGGCATCTTCGTCAAGGGCATTATTCCCGAACTCGAATTCGGCGTATCCGAATTGCAGAAGCAAGTTGTTGCCGGCACGGTCGATCTGGGAATTGTGGAAGACAGCCTGCCGGGAATCCTGATCGGCCGCGAACTGGCGGCGACGCTCGGAGTCAAGCTTGATGATGAGGTGATGCTGGCCTCGCTGAAGCAGAAGAAGATGACGCTGACGCTGCAGCCCAAGTACAAGAAATTTCGCATCACCGGAGTTTTCGAGACCGGTATGAACGAGTACGACGCCAACCTCGTCTACATCTCGATCCCGATGGCGCAGGATCTGTTCAAACTCGACAACATGGTGAACGGTCTGCAAGTGCGAGTTAAGGACTTCTACAAGTCACAAGACGTCGCGCGCGCGATCGAGGAAGAGCTGGGAAATCCCTACTATGCGGTTGATTGGTCGGAGCGGCACAAGAACCTGTTCGGCTGGATGACGCTGGAGAAATACGGCATGGCGATCGTTGTCGGTCTGATTGTTGCGGTCGCGGCGTTCAATATCGTCACGACCTTGATTATGTTGGTGCTGGAGAAGCGGAAGGACATCGCGATTCTGAAGTCGATGGGTGCAAATCGCAGCCAGGTGATGCGCATCTTCGTCTACCAGGGAACGCTGCTGGGCGTCGTCGGCACGCTGGCCGGAACGGCGCTCGGGTTCTTGCTCTGCTGGCTGCAGCGGACGTTTCACATTGTTTCAATCCCCGGCGAAATCTATTTCATCAACAGCCTGCCGGTGGATGCGCGGGCGCACGAGTTTGCGATCGTTGCCGCCGTCAGCGTGCTAATCGCGTTTCTGGCAACGTTGTATCCGTCGCGCCGGGCGGCGCGGTTGTTCCCGGCTGACATTTTGCGGCATGGATAAGTTCGTAGTTTTATTGCAGTTAAGGGACTGCGGGAATGTGACGACAAGATGACTGTAGACAGGAGTCAAGAAAGGCGACATTGGACGCCGTGATTCTCGAAGCCACAGAACTGTGTAAGAACTTTGCATCGGTAGACGGTGAGTTGCGGATTTTGCGCGGGATCGACTTGCAGGTCGACCGCGGGGAGTTTGTCGCAATCACCGGCGCATCAGGAGTGGGAAAGAGTACCTTGCTGCATATTCTCGGCGGACTCGATACGCCCAGTTCGGGAGCGCTGACCGTGGCGGGTCAGAAGGTGGATGCGCTCGGTGAAGTCCAGCTCTCGGAGTACCGGAACAAAAAGTGTGGTTTTGTCTTCCAGTATCACTATCTTTTGGAGGAGTTTAACGCGGTCGAGAACGTGATGATGCCGCTGTTGGTGCGCGGCGAGTCGCGGAACAATTCGGAGGCGACCGCGGTTAGACTGCTGGACGAGGTGGGGTTGGGTCATCGCCTGCACCACCGGCCGACCCAGTTGTCAGGCGGCGAATGCCAGAGGGCGGCAGTCGCGCGGGCGATGGCGGGTGCGCCGGAGATCTTGATCGCCGATGAGCCGACAGGAAATCTCGACCATGAGACGGCCGAAACGCTTCACGACCTCCTGGCTCGCTTGAACTCCGAAAAACGAATGACGATCATCGTCGCGACGCACGATTTGTCGCTGGCCGACCGCGCGTCCCGGCGCTTTCGCCTGTCGGATGGACATCTAACAGAGATAGGTTGACAGGTATGTTGTGTGAAGATTGCCGCAAGCAGGATGCGACCGTGCATCTCAAACAGGTTGTCAACAATCAGAAGGTGGTGCTCAACCTGTGCAGCGCCTGCGCCAAGCGGCGCGGTTTTTCGAATCCGCTGAAGAATATCCCCTTCCCGCTCGCCGATCTGCTCACATCGATGGTGCCGACCACGACGTCGCGGCCGGACAACAAGTTGATGGAGCAGCGCTGTTCCGGGTGCGGGCTGACGTACGACAAATTTGCCAAGACCGGCCGCCTCGGCTGCGGCCAGTGTTTTACCGCCTTCCGCCAGCCGCTGGCCGACCTGTTGCGCAAGATCCACGGTTCGAATCTGCATCGCGGCAAGCGCCAAAATGCGGCCGCGGCCGGGATGGACTCGCTCAAGGAAGAGGCGCGGTTGAAGGACGAACTTAAGGCGGCGATCGAGAATGAAGATTTCGAGCGGGCGGCGCACATTCGCGACATGATTCGCGATCTGCAGGTCAAGCTGGAGGCCGATCATGTTCGATAGCATGCCGGAGCGGCTCAGTTCCTGGCTGACCGGTGAGGGTGCGGAAGCTTCGATCGTGCTGTCGTCGCGCGTGCGGCTGGCGCGCAACATCAAAGGCCAGACCTTCCCGACGCACGCCGAGTCGGAGAGCCGCGAGCAGGTCGTCGGTTTTGTCGAGTCGGCGATTCGCTCCAGCCGCGAGCTGCAGGCGGGCGAATTTCACCGCTCCGAGACGATCGACGATTTGGACCGCGCCTTCTTGATCGAGCGGCACCTGATTTCGCCGGAGTTTATGAGTCCGGAGAGCGATAGCGCGATTTTCATCTCCGCCGACGAGCGTGTGGCGATCATGGTCAACGAGGAAGATCATTTGCGCATCCAAACGATGAGCCCGGGCTTGTCGCTGGCGGATGCGCTCGGCCAGGCGATGCGCATCGACGACGAGCTGGCCAAGACACTGGAGTTCGACTTTGACTCCGATTTCGGATATTTGACCTCTTGCCCCACGAATGTTGGAACCGGATTGCGTGCTTCGGTGTTGATACATCTGGCCGGACTGGTGTTGACCAAGGAAATCGACTCGGTGATCGATCATATCACCAAGCTGGGACTGGTGGTGCGCGGCTTCTACGGTGAAGGCTCCGATGTCTGGGGCAATTTGTTCCAGATTTCGAATCAAACGACACTGGGCCGGACGGAGTCGGACATTACGGAAGCGTTGCACAAGATGACGCAACAGATCATCGAATTCGAGAACCAGTCGCGCGACCAGTTGGTGACGCAGGCCGGTAATGAAATTGCGGACAAAATTTGGCGTGCGTTTGGCATTCTGAAGCACGCGCGCGTATTAACATCGGAGGAGGTTATGAATCTCCTCAGCGCGGTTCGGCTCGGGGCGGCGTTGGGCATCGTGTCCGATGTCCCGCTCGAGCGAATCAACAAGATGTTGATTCTGAGTCAGCCGGCACACCTGCAGAAGTATCTCGGGCAGGCGCTGGAACCGGCGGATCGCGATGTCGCCAGGGCGAACATGGTTCGGGAAATGCTGGCGGAAGTGAATTAGGTTATTATCTCAGGCGGAGGTATAGATGAACGAGATGTTTTCCGAGCTGGCCCGCAAAGCGATCGAGTATGCCCGTGATGAGGCGGCCAGACTGCGCCACGACTACATCGGGACCGAGCATCTCCTGCTGGGTTTAATCCGTTTGGGCGAAGGCCGCGCCGTCGAGGTCTTTACCAACATCGGTCTGGACATGAGCGAGCTGGTCCAGTCGGTGGAAGACGTCGTGCAGCCGGCCGGCGGCACGATGACGATGGGGCAGTTGCCCCTGACCGCCCGCGCCAAGAAGACCCTGGAAGTAGCGGGTCAGGAAGCGCGCGCCCTCAAGTCGAAGGAAATTGACACTGAACATATTCTACTGGCGCTGCTGAAGGATGAAGAAGGCGTCGCCGCGCAGGTGCTGTCGATGTTCGACGTCGACTACAAGGACGTCTACGAGGAACTGAAGAACATCCAGAGCGGTCAGCCATCGGCGTACGGCAAGAAGCGGAAGAAGTCGAAGACGCCGGCGCTCGACCATTTCGGCCGCGACCTGACCGAATTGGCGCGCAAGGGCAAGCTGGATCCGATCATCGGCCGCGACAACGAAATCGAGCGGGTGTCGCAGATTCTGTCGCGCCGCAAGAAGAATAACCCGGTGCTGATCGGCGAGCCGGGCGTCGGCAAGACGGCGATCGTCGAAGGCCTCGCCCAACGCGTGGTCACCGGCCAGGTGCCGGCGGTGCTGGAAAACCGCCGCATCGTCATGCTCGACATGGCTTCCCTGGTGGCGGGCACGAAGTACCGCGGCCAGTTCGAGGAGCGCCTGAAGGCGGTGATGAACGAGATCACCAATTCGCAGGATGTGATTATCTTCATCGACGAGCTGCATACGATCGTCGGCGCCGGCGGCGCCGAGGGCTCGCTCGATGCGTCGAATATCTTCAAGCCGGCGTTGTCGCGCGGCGAATTGCAGTGCATCGGCGCGACGACGCTGAATGAGTACCGCAAGTACATCGAGAAGGACGGCGCGCTGGATCGCCGGTTCCACACCGTCATGGTCGAGGAGCCAACGCAGGAAGACACGGTCAAGATTCTCCAGGGACTCAAGGGTCGTTACGAAGAGCATCATCAGATTCTGATTTCGGACGATGCGATCCGTGCGGCGGTGATCATGTCGAACCGCTACATCACCGGCAAATTCCAGCCGGACAAGGCAATCGATATCATCGACGAGGCCGGTTCGCGCGCGCACCTGTCGACCTACACCAAGCCGAAAGAGTTTAACGACATGGATGCGCTGATCGGGGAGATTTCGACCAAGAAGGAAGAAGCGGTCAAGAACCAGGAATTCGAACGGGCGGCCAAGCTGCGCGACGAGCTCAAGTTCAAGAAGGAAGAATACGAGCAGATGAAGCGCAACTGGGAGGTGCAGCGCCAGAGCGAAAAGATCACGCTCAAAGAGGAGCATATCGCCGAGATCGTCGCCAAGATCACCGGCATCCCGCTGTTCCGTCTCGAAGAGAAGGAATCGAAGCGGCTGCTGCGCATGGAAGAAGAGCTGAAGAAGAAGATCGTCGGCCAGGAGGAAGCGATTACCGCCCTGACCAAGTCGATCCGGCGCGCCCGCGCGGGTCTGAAAGATCCGCATCGCCCGATCGGCTCGTTTATCTTCCTGGGCCCGACCGGCGTCGGCAAGACCGAACTGACGCGTGTTCTCGCCGAGTTCCTGTTCGAGAATCCAGACGCACTGGTGCGTATCGACATGTCGGAATACATGGAGAAATTCGCCGTCAGCCGCCTTATCGGCGCGCCTCCGGGCTACGTCGGTTACGAAGAGGGTGGCCAGCTCACCGAGAAGGTGCGTCGGCATCCGTACTCGGTCGTGCTGCTGGACGAAATTGAGAAGGCGCACCCGGATGTGTTCAACATTCTGCTGCAGTTACTCGATGACGGCTGCCTGACCGACTCGTTCGGCCGCAAGGTGGATTTCCGCAATACGGTGATCATCATGACCTCGAACGCCGGCACGCGCGATATTCGCTCGGGCAAGACGCTCGGCTTCGGCGCCTCCGGTGTGGAAGACGATTACGATGCGATGAAGCAGTCGGTCATCACCGAGATGAAGCGCATCTTCAACCCGGAGTTGATCAACCGTATCGACGAGATTCTGATCTTCCATGCCCTCGGGATGGAACACATCATGCAGATCATCGACATCCAGTTGGCGGAAATGGCCAAGCGACTGGCGGAACGGGGTCTGGCGATTCACGTCACGCCCGAAGCCAAGAAGTTCATTGCCGAGAAGGGATTCGACCCGGTCTACGGTGCGCGCCACCTCAAGCGCGCGCTGCAGAAGCATCTCGACGATCCGTTGGCCGAGGAGATTCTGGCCGGCCAGTTCGCGGGCGATTGCCATATCGAAGTCGATGTGGCGCCCGACCGCGACAAGCTGATTTTCCGGATCAATGCGACTTCCGAGTCGCACAAGGCGAACGTGTAGTCGATTCACATCGATCTTTCAAAGCGCGCCAGCGGCGCGCTTTTTTTTTGCCGGCGCTCTCGCTTGCCTTTCTTCTGAACGTAGATAATTTTAGTACGACAATAATCATGCCAGGGCTCTTGCGAAAGGACGTATCGCAACCGGTGTCTGGTGTCAAAACCAGCAAGCAGGAGGACATAGCAAGTGGGTTGGCATCGCGTCGATCACGAAGACATTCCAACAATCGCCTTACTCCACGGCATCAACGATTGGAGTACGATTTGGGAGCATCCCGAGAATGCGGAGCTACGCCGCACCCGCACCAACCCGCTCCTGCTCGCCAGTGGCGACCACGTCTTCGTTCCCGAAGACGAGCCTGATTTTGTGGCCGGTTCCGGTCGCCACGTGGAGTTTCGACCGGCACCGCCGCTCTCTGAACTTCGGATGATCATGCTTGTCCTTCAGGATAGTCGGGGGAATCCGTTTGCCAAAAAGCGCTTCCAGCTTAGATACGGCGACGGCACGATGGAAGGCTTGACATCGGAGCGTGGCGAAGTCAATTGCTTCGTTCCCTACACTCAAAATGCACCGACACTTACTGTCTTTCCGCGCGACGGCAACGAACAACTCCGTCTTGTTTGGCCGCTTCAACTTGGCTGGCTCGAGCCGGTCGAAACCACTATTGGTCTTAAGGGTCGATTACGCAATCTCGGATACACGATCAACGCCCTCGATGAATCCACAGGCGAGGATTTTGAGTTTGCTGTACGATTGTTTCGGCTTCAGCACGAGCTACCGGATTCGGGAGTGATCGACGACCAACTTCGGCGGCGACTTGTTGAAGCACACGGTGGGGTCTAATGGAGCGCGATTTATAGATGAGCGACCGTCCGATCGCCTGGGATACGCCGCAAGTTCTGAGCGTGCCGCACGATGGTCTGATCTTTGTCCCACGCTACAAAAAGAATCAGCTTTGGGTCGAACGACTCAAGCCAAGCCCCCGCGGTGGTATGGTTCATGATGACTGGGAGCGGCGGGCAAACCGGCCGGCCGAATATGACGGGCTGGACCTGCATGATCCGATCCGGCGTCTCGCCCGACGCAATCCCAATGATGTCGCCGCCTTTCACCCGGCCGCCAGGGAGATCCGCCGTCTGATGTCCTGGCCGGAGTCGCGCCTGATCATGATTGACAACGGTGCGCCCAATGAGTACGACGAAGGCGATGACGCCTCCGACGACGTCATGCGCGATCAGGTGATGGACAAGCTGGCCGAGTTGCGCCGCGATTTGACCGCCCCCCTGAGCATGATCATTCACGTTTGCCACGGTTTCAACACCGGCATTCAGTTCGGATTCAGCATTCGTAATGAGACGGAGCGCAACCGCACGCGGGCGTGGCTTCAGGCAATCGCTGAAATCAGCCGTCACGACTTGAGTATGCCGATTTACGGCTGCTCCACGGCCGGCGGTGCCAACGACGGTGCCGACGGATTTGCCAATTTCATCCGGACGACGCTGGTTTCCATGGGAATCACTTATTGCCGCGTCGACGGACACACAATCGCAGGTCACGCGACCCGGCTCTCGCTGGTGCGGCGGTTCGAAGGCACCGAGACGGGTGGCTGGCTCGTTGATCCGGACGATGCGACGCTCTATCCGGTTTGGCGTAGAGCATTAAGAGATGACAGCTCGGACCTCAAGTATCGTTATCCGCTTATGACCAAGTCGGCAATCCACGCTGAATTGCGAGGACGCGAGAACAGCGGCCGGTAGGGACGGAAGCCTTGGCAACGACTTCGCTCTTGCGCTGATTGGATCATTCCTGCTGTCGACACGCGAATTTCCCCTTGACCGTCGGCGGTCGGGATGTATATTAGACGACTGCCGCCGGACCGGATCGGCCGGTTTTGGATTTTGGCGGCGGTATGAGATTGAAGATTAGGAGGACCCCTTGGCACATAAAAAAGGTTTAGGTTCGTCGAAGAACGGCCGCGACTCGAACGGTCAACGGCGCGGCACCAAGCGCTTCGGCGGCGAGGCCGTCCTGGCCGGTTCGATTATCGTCCGGCAGTGCGGCACCAAGATCAAGCCGGGCCGCAATGTCGGCATCGGGCGCGACAACACGCTCTTCGCGAAGATCACCGGCGTGATCGAGTTCGCCAATTCCGGCGACCGCAAGATCGTCCACGTCCTGCCGTAGCGAACCGCGACAACGAAGAATGAAAACGTCCCGTCGAGATGGCGGGACGTTTTTTTTGCCCTGCGAGAGTCGAACAAAAATGCCGTTCAACTGCTACTCTTGATTCGCTTGATGATCGCCGTCGTCGACAGCCCCGGCACCATGCGCATCCGCACGACTTTGCCGCCATGGGCGCGCACGAAGTCGGCGCCGACAATTTCTCCGAGTTTGTATTGAGCGCCTTTGACGAGCACATGCGGAGAGATGATTTCGATCAGGCGGTCAGGCGTCTTGCGCTCTAACGGGACAATGTAGTCCACAACGCTCAGTGCCGCCAACAATCTTGCGCGGTACTTGTAGGGGATGATCGGCCGGTGATCCCCCTTGTTGACTTTGACGGAAGCATCGGTATTCAGTCCGACAACGAGAAGATCGCCGTGGCGTTTCGCGCGCTCAAGGTAGTCGACGTGGCCGGCATGCAGAATGTCGAAAATGCCGTTGGTGAAGACGATGCGCTTGCCGGTGCGATGAAGCCTGCGGGCGAAGTTGGTAAGTTGCGATCTGGCAATGAGTTTCGAGTTCATGCTATTCTCTCCCCACCCTGCGCTGCACTCCGGGTGGGCTACAGGCTACGGGTGGGTTACCGGGTAATCACCAAATCGCTACAGCGATTCGGCGATGGTGTTAAACAGCTCATCTTTGCCGACATACGCCGTGCCGATGTAGCCGACGACAATGCCGGCGGCTTGATTGGCCACGAATGCCGCTTCCAGCCGTGTGGCTCCGGCGGCCATCATGGCGGTCAGGACGGCGATGACCGTGTCGCCGGCGCCGGTGACGTCATAGACTTTCTTGGCGACTGTGGGCAAATGATTGAAGCTGCCGTCTCTTTCAAACAGCGCCATGCCGCGGGCGCCGAGCGTGACCAGGATCGAATCCAATTCGAGTTCTTTCAGCAGTCCCCAGCCGACGGCCTGGAGCGATTCGTCGTCGCGAATACGTTGACCGGCCGCAAATGCCGCCTCGTGCTCATTGGGCGTGATGACCGACACTTGCCGGTAGTTGCGGAAGTGCGACTCTTTCGGGTCGACCGCGATGAAGCGGTTGCGTTTGCGCGCGAGCGGGACGATGCGTTGCAGCAGCGGCAGCGTGATGACGCCCTTGCCGTAGTCGGAAATCAGGAGGCACTGGGTCTCCGGCAGGCGGCTTTCGATGTAGGAGACCATCTCGTTTTCGGTATAACCGTCGATTTCGGCGCGCGATTCGCGATCGGCGCGCACGACCTGCTGATTGTGGGCGATGACGCGCGTCTTGACGGTCGTGGGCCGTTTCTGGTCGGAGACCAGCTTGTAGTTGCGGATGCCCTCGCGTTCCAGCAGGTGCTTCAAGCGCGTGGCGTTGTCGTCGTCGCCGACCAGCCCGACCAATTCGACGTTGCAGCCGAGCGCGCTGATGTTGCGGGCGACGTTGGCGGCGCCGCCGAGTTGCAGCGTCTCCGATTCAACTTCGACGACCGGCACCGGCGCCTCGGGCGAGATGCGATCGACCTTGCCCCACAGGTATTGGTCGATCATGACATCGCCGTAGACGAGCACGTTTCCGCGGGGCAGATCGTGGAAGAGTTGTTTCAGGCGCGCTAAGGTCAATATCGACAAGGGAATCTCCTTGACAGCGGGGCGTATTATATTACACTCCTCGGGCGATGACAAGGAGGAACGATGAACAACAAGCCGCCGACCCAGCAAATCCAGATGGAGTTGCGCGAACCGGAAGCCGAGGGCATCTACTCGAATCTCGTGATGATCGGCCACTCGCCGTCCGAGATCATCTTTGATTTTGCCCGGCTGCTGCCCGGAACGCCCAAGGCGCGCGTCTTTGCCCGGATCATCATGACCCCGCAGAACGCCAAGGCGCTGCTGAAGACGCTGGACGACAACCTCAAGAAGTACGAGGAGAAATTCGGCGAGATCAAATTGCAGGGAATGCCCGATCAGAAGAATATCGGCTTCGCCAAGCCGGAATAGCCGCAAATCCAACGGCAAAAGCAAGAGGCGCCCTGCGATTGCAGGACGCCTCTTTTCATGTTTCCCGGTTGCCGGTTTAGCAGTGCGGAGCCGGTCCGCCCGCAAAGATGTAGTTGATCAGATAGACGGCATCCGAAATCGAAATCGCCCCCGAGCCGTCGGAGTCACCCAGGCAGGTCGGCGATGGCGCCGGGCCCCCCGCGAAGATGTAGTTGATCAGGAATACCGCATCGGAGATCGAGAAAGCGCCGCTGCCGTCAGAATCGCCGCACATGCAGGCCGGCGGCGGATTGTCGATTTGTCCGCGAATTTCCTCGACCGGAAATGCCGTCGAGTGCACGTTGACGTACAGCTCCTTCTGGAACATGTCGATGATGTCAGCCGCACCCAGGTACCAGAACTCCTTGATCGGGCTGGTAAACTGGCTGAAACCGAACAGGATTGGACCGCTGACGCACGCCGCACCGCGGTGGACGTGCCCATCGATCGGGCTGCTGACGTTGTGCGTCAGGTTGACCGTCATTTCCCGCCCGCCGCGCTTCAGCGTGACATCCGCATTACCGACGGCAGCGCTGCCCGTGCCGGCGCAGGCGTCGGCCTGTGACTCGTCCAGCGGGAAGCTGAACGAGAACTCCTCGTCAAGCACCAGTTGGCCGCGGATTTCGCCGGACGGAAACGCGGTCGAATGGATGTTGATGTAGAGGTTGCCGTCGAGCAATTCCTGCACGTTGGCTGGTGTCAGGTTCCAGGTCTCATTGATCGGGCTGGTGAAGCTGGAGAAGCCGAAGCGAATCGCACCTTCGACATTCGGCGCGCCGAAGTGCACGTGGCCGTCGATCGGGCTGGTGACGTCGTGCTCGCAGTGAATTGTCAAGGTCTTGAGATCATCCGACAGAGTGCAAACCGCGAATCCGGTCGCGGAAGAACCGGTCCCGGCGCCGCCGTTGGCTTTCGCGCCATTGAGCTGCGACGAGACGTGGATGTCCTGCCGGACGATTTGCCCGCGGATTTCACCGGTCATGAACGCGGTCGAATGGATGTTAATATAGAGATCGCCCTGCATCAGGTCTTTGACATTCAACGAATCGAGATTCCAGGTCTCGTTGACCGGGCTTTGAGGATTGGCGAAGCCGTAGCGAATTGCGCCCTCGACTCCCGGCATGCCGATATGCACGTGGCCGTCAATCGTATTCTGGACGTCGTGGATCACATCGATGGATAGCGCCGTGCTGGTGGCATTGAGTTCGCAGACACCGAGACCGTTGGCGAAGCTGTTGCTGCCGGCAGCCGCCAAGGCTTGCGCCTCATCAAGCGTGAAGACAAACTTGAGCGGCGCCTGGACGATCTGCCCGCGAATTTCGCCGCTTGGGAATGACGGTGAGTGGATGTTGACGTAGAGATTCCCGGCCAACAACTCGGTGACGTTGGTCGGGGTCAAATTCCAGGTGTTGTGGATTGGACTGGTCGCGCTCGTGAAGCCGAAACGGATGGCGCCGCCATCGACACACGGGGCGCCGAAATGGATGTGACCGGCATTGGCGCCGACGACATTGTGCTCGACGTAGATGGAAAGCTGTGTCTGGGCGCTGTTGAGAATCGCCAGCCCCCAACCGGTCGCGGTGCTGCCGGTGCCGGTGCAACTGACTTCCTGATCGTCATCGAGCAGGAAGGTGAAGAGCATCGGAGGCGTCGGTGGCGCCGCAATGTTGATCGTTCCGCTCATCGAGAGCGGATGCACGGAACAAATATAGGTGTAAGCGCCCGGCGTCGTGGTATCGGCGAAGTCGAAGTCGTAGGTAGCGCCGATCGTGCTAAGAGTGCCGGAATCCCACGAGGTTCCCTGGCCGGGATCGGACGTCGTGGAGTGGACGCCGCCGGCCCAAGTCCAGCGGACCGTGTCGCCGGCGACGGCATTGACCGTAGCCGGGTTAAAGAAGAAATTGCCGACCGATACATTGTGGATCGTGGCGCGGGCGGACGTTGCGCCCAGGATAACGGCGACCGCAGTGACGGCCGCGATCAGGCTCCCTCGCCGTTTCGTCATTCTGACCTCCTCGGATGTGGTGTTAATGGTTCAATATAGTCCATATTTGCGAGTTTGGCAAGCCGCCAATACGGGCGACCGTGTTTTTTGCGCTTTGAACTTGACTCGGATCCAGATTGTTGCCGTAGTCCGGAGAGCTAAAGCCTCTGAGGCTACAGAGGCCGGGGTGTTTCAATTTCGTACAGGCGTCAGGCCAGAAATGCGGAGCGCGGCGATTAGTCCGGCGACCCGCCGATTCACAGCCGCGCCGGCGCAACGAAACAGGCGCCCCGGAAGTCCGAAGCGCCTGTCGATGCCGCATCCGTACTGCGGCTCTTCCCTGCTTTCCCTGGTCTATATATTGTCTTCTTTGTGCAGCCGTACGATCGTCAGTGCAGCGCCGGTCCCGGGAAAGCCTTTGACTTCGACCAGCTGCCCGACCGGGAAGTCTGCGAGAGTCAGTGGTTCGTTGTTCAGGCCGGTCAGGACCGCGGTCGCGCTGACGGTTCCCTGCCACGATTGGCCGACGAAGGTCACGGTGCGACTACCGGCATCGATCGAGGCGATCGCGGCTTTGAACTGTACGTCCACCGGTTCGCCGAACAGGAAGTCCTCGACTTCGATTGTCACGGCGCGCAGGGACGTTGCACTCACGATATCGGCGTGCACTTCCACCGAATCGCCGACCTGGAGCGAGGTGAAGGCAATCGCGGTATCCCGGCCGATGACGAAGCCGTCGTCCTCGCCGCGACCACGCTTGCCCAGGAAGTGTTCGCTGTGATCAAGCTTGGCAAAGATCTGCGTGGTACTGGTCACCACGATTGTCTCGCTGCGGCCACTGACGGTCAGTTCGCCGGCGGTGTAGTCGATTGAGGTGATCGTGCCCTTGAATTCGACATCGGCGTCCTCGGCGCCATCGCTGCTGCGCAGCCGGACGCGGTCGGCCAGAACGGAGCCGTTGGGCTGGTTGGTGCCGCGAATTTCGACCGAATCGCCCGGAACGATGTCGCTCAGGGTGATCGCAATCTGCAGGTCGTGGTTGACGATTTCGGCGCCGGCCATGACGTTAATCAGGGTCGGGTTGTTGACGAAGGTGATCGTGCGCGCGTCGGCGTCGATGGTCGCCACGCGGCCGCCGAATTCCACTTCCGCGTTGTTGCCATCTTCAACCTTCACGCGAATCCGGTTAGCCAGTACGCTGTTGTCGCCCTGCCGATTGCCGCGCACTTCGACCGAATCGCCGACCTGAATCTCCGCGAACGTGATCGAGGTCTCATTGCCGCTCTGGCGGCGAACGATTTCCGCATCGGCGGCGGCGAAAGCGATTTCGCTGTTGCCGGTGAAAGTAAGTTTGCGCAGGGCGACATCCGTGCTCGCCACCACGCTCGCGAATTCGACTTGCGCTGCCAAATTATTGTCGGCGCCGGCGCCGCCCTTCAGATTCGACCGCGTGTCGCTGCCCGGAGCCAGCGGTGAATTGCTGGAGCAGCCAACCATGATTGCTAGGATTGCGACTGCCGCCGCCGTCTTGCCTGCAAGTTTCTTCAAACCGTGTCTCATTAACTGATCTCCTTTCACGTTCTTCATTCCGTGAGATTGGTGTTTGCTCATTACTGACCAACAGAGACCGCTTGGATCGATATCGTACACAAAACTGTCCTGAATCGCGGAATCTTCGCTAAATCTATCCGTGTTAGTATTCGCTAACGAAGGCGGAGCAAAAGATGAAGCCCCGGGCGAGTATTCTCGCCCGGGGGCGTCAAGTCGCCGGCGATGCTACCGGACTTGTGACAGTGCCGTCACCGGCAGAACCGATGCAGAGCTAAGGTTCGATCTTGGTCATGACGCAGATTTGCAGGTTTGACTCCGTGGGAAAGCCCTTCACATAGACCAGGTCGCCGACGGCGAAGTCAGCCAGAGTGAGTTCGGTGCCGTCGCTGTCGGTGAGTTCTGCGCGCGGACAGACGACTCCCTCCCATTCGAGGTCGACAAAGGTGATCGCGCGCGCCTGGACGTCAAGTGTGGCGATGGCAGCTTCGAAGGTCACACACTGCTTCACCTGACAATTCGCGAGCTTAATCTTGACGGCCAACAGGGTCACGCCGTCGACCACCTTCGCTCTGACCTCAACCACATCACCAACCTGGAGGTCGGTGAACTGATAAACCGTGTCGATGACGTTTTTCAGTCGCTCACGTTCCGTGTATTGATTCTGATCGCCGCCGCCGGAAAGCTGGGCGTTTGGCCGCACGTAGAGGTTACCCCAGATGTAGGTGTTCTCGTCAACCAGAATCGTTTCGGTGCGTCCGGCGACGGTAAACGAGAGCGCCTGATAGTCGATGGTCGCGATCGTATCCCGGAACGCCAGATCGTAATCGCACTGCGGATCGGAGTACTCGACGCGAATCCGATGGGCGTAGATGTAATTGTTTTGATAGCGCTGCCCGATGATCGTGACGGAATCGTCGGGGCGGAGGTCGCCGAGTTGGATGCGGACTTCCACTCCCGCAGCGAACTTGACGATCTCGGCGTTCTGGAGGGCGATCACGGTATCGGGGTGTTCGGCGAAGGTCAGCATGCGCGTATTCTGGTCGACAGTTGCGATCCGGGCATTCAGGCTGACCTGCGGACAGGTGGGACAATCGTCAGGGCCGACGTAAGATCGCGAGAACGTGCTCAACGGCGCTACCGGCGCATCGTTTGAGCAGCCGACCAGGGCCAGCATCAAGACGGCCACGGCCAATTGCTGCACAAGCGATCGCAGTAAGGAACTGGTAAACATCGTACAACCTCCCTCGGTTGGATTCGTTCTGCCCGGTAGCTGGCGGCAGTTCTTGGTTCTGCAAAACAGAGTCTTTTGTCGCCCTTTCCGTACAGTAATATCGAGACATTTCGCCATTTTCACCTGAGGGCGGAAAAAGAAAAGGGAGTCGCTGGGCGACTCCCATTATCAGGACTTGGGCACCGGAACCAATGGTTACGGGCAACTGCCGCACGGTGGAGTGCCGGAGGCAAAGATGTAGGTGATCAAGTAGACGGCATCGGAAATACTGATTGAGCCCGAGCAGTCACAATCGCCCGCCATCGAGGGAATCGGCGCCGGGCCGCCGTTGAAGATGTAGTTGATGAGAAAGACGGCGTCAGTGACTGACACTGACGATGAGCCATCGGAATCTCCGCAGACGTAAGCGGTTAACCGTGCCAATGCTGCGATGGGATCCACCAGCCCTTTGCCCAGGCTGTCTACGTACGCGGGATTGATATCGTCAATATTGATGGCAGTCTCTTCCAGCAGGCTGTCGACCACGTCCGGCGTCAGGGAGGGGTCGATCTGGCACAGTAGGGCGGCGACTCCGGCAACCAGCGGCGCCGCGAAGCTGGTACCGTCCCACCACGCGTACGAGCTGTCCAGGTACGGCGAATACACGCGCGTTCCCGGCGCGGACAGGTCAACTTTCCTGCCGTAGTTGGAGAAATCGGCCTTGTGGTTGAGCGAGTCGAGAGCCGCGACGGCGATGGTAGAGGATTCTTTGGCGGGATACGGGAATAGATTGGGGTTGCCGGTCGAGTCGTTGCCGACGGCAGCCACGACGATGACATTGTTGTCGTAAGCATAATGGATGGCGTCATCAAGCGCGTCATGCTTGCCGACCAGTCCCAGGCTCAGATTGATCACCTTGCAGCCGTCGTCGACCGCACGCGCCACGGCGAGCGCCAGCGTGTACCCATCGCCGCGACCCAAAGTGTCCAGCACGCGATACGCCCACAACTCCGAGCCCGGCGCCACCAACGCCACTGCTCCCGCGACGAAGGTGCCGTGCCCGGAGGCAACGCCACCGGGTTCGTCGAAGGCATCCGGATCATTGTCGACAAAATCGTAGCCGGACATAAAGCGCGAAGACTTGGCGGCAAACTCGGGGTGGTCGAAATTGAGACCGGTGTCGATGATCGCCACTTTCACCGCGGTACCGTCGCTGACCGTGTGAGCAGTCTCCAAGTTGAGCGTCACGGCGGCCGCTTGCGTGGCAAAATCGCCGATCAACTGATCGTCGAGAAACGGCGAGCTGCGCTGAAACGGTTCCGGTGCATCGAGGTAATAATTGGCGCCGCAGTAGAACACGGCCGGGTCGAGCATGATCGCGGTCGCGAGACTCTCGGCATCCAGCCCCGGTTGCGTTGCGAGCAAGTAGGCGCCGGTTTGCGGCATGATGCTGACCGTCGTGGTACCATAGGTCACATTAACGTAGTTGATATCATAGCCGGCGTTCATTCGGCAGACTAACCGTTCCGCCTGAAATTCGCCGTTGTTGTTGCCCGAGACATTCGCGGCTGCGAATAGTACCAGACCCAGCAGCATCAGCCGCCAGACTCGCCGTGGGGAATTCATCAGATCTATCATCATCGGTCTCCTTTAATCACCTGCTCCAAACACCGAATAGGCGGCCCAATGGTAAGCTGACGGGTAATGTCGGCGCACGTCTAATGCCGCTTGTCTCAAGGCATCCAGAAGCGTCGCCCCGGCCAGATAACGCTCATAGAATCCAGTCATCCAGAGCGCCGTGGTCCGGTCCGACACCGGCCAGTGTCCGGCGATAATGTTGCGCGCACCCATCTCCAATAGAGATCGAACTAAGCCGGTGGATTCTTCACCCGGGAGCGCTACCTGTTCGCCGGAGCGGCAGGCGGCCAGGGTCACGAGCTTGACACGGCACCGTTTCAGTCGAAAATCTGCGGCAAACAACGCCCCGTCTTCCAACACCAGATATGAATAGAACGGATTATCGGCGCGAAGGTTCGCATGGCCGGCGTAGTGCCACAAAAAAGCTGACTCCGCTTCCGGCCAGTCTGCACGGCGGGCGGGGACGTGTACTTGCGCCCGCGCTCCAAGTTCAGCCGTGAGCGACGCCAGTTCGCGGTCAACTTCCGGCAAATCCTCGGCGGCGCCACGGAAGATATGTGCTGCAGACTCCGTCGGATTAACCTGTTGTGCCGCCTCGAAATGTCGGAAACTGGGCGCGATCACGAAGTGGTGGCGCTCGACCAATTGTTTCCCGTCGACCGACAATGCCCGCCAGGGCAGATTCGCCAATTCGCCTTCCGGCAGCAGCAAGACTGTATCGCTCGATACCGGCAATTCGAGCGGTCGCCAGAGCCAATCCCCTAAGTCAGCCCAGAGCCGCTGCTCCAACTCGAGGTCGGTGGCGCCGTGCAGATGGCCGGACAGCAACTCGCTTTCGAGGATAAACCGCCAGCGCTGCATTGCCTCGGCCAAGCGTTGACGTCCGCCGCGAAGGCGGCGGAAGGAGATCGCGCCGTTCTGGTGAACGAAGGCAACGATGTCGTCCTCACGCAGATGAAATTGCACGATCGGCAGACGCTGCGAGGTTCGTCGCATCGCCGCCAACAGGCGCTCATTGTTTGTCAAAGTCTGTTTGGGGTTGCTCTCGATTTCGATCAATTGCTCGCGGATCTGATTCTGCAGCTGTGTCAAGCGTCGACTCCCGCTCGCCGTCGCCAGACCACGTTCGCCGCTGCCGGCAATCCGGTGCGATAACGCCGCCACTTCGCGGGCGAGGGCTTCCAGGCTCGCCGTGACGCGGCGGCGCGAGCCGGCCACGGCGGCATCCGGATTCAACGGCGTCCAAACGCCGGCGGTCTTGTAGCGTTCCGACCACACCGCCGCCTGTTCGGGGCGATGTTCAAGTTCGGCGGCAATCAGCCGCAAGTGCGGTGAGCTTTGTTTCTTACCGAAAGCGGAACGCAGTTCCAGCGGTGGCAGTTCGGCGCGCACGGCATCGAGGCGATCGGCGGCCGCGCGCCAGCAGCGGCGGGCTTCCGCCACGTCACCGCGCTCGAACTCGCGATCGCCGCGGAGGGTCTGCCAAACCGCAAACAGCTGCGGGACGTGCCGGATCGCCGAGTTGCTCTCGAGCCGCGCCAGGGATCCGCGCAGGTCGTTTGCCGACTGTAGTGTCTGCAGGTCGCACATCGCCTCCCAGAGCGGAAGTTGTGCTCGGGCAAACTCGCGCCGCGCTGCGGCCAGTTGGCGCTGACGGACGTTGCCGTGGTCTTCGCCCAACTGCGCTGCCAGCAGGTAACAGGCGCCCAGAAAACCGTGATTCCGTTCGGCACCGAAGCCGCGCCGGGCACGTTCCAGCGCGGCGCGCGCTTCATGGGGCTTCTGCAGCGCCAGTGCCGCTTGCCCTCGAAATAACGCGGCTTTTGCGGTTTCGTATCTTAGACTCAACTTGCCGAATTCCGCTTCGGCGGCGCGCGCGGCCGTCAGGCCATCTTGATAGAGGCCGAGGCTCAGATAGACCTCAGCGCGGTCGAGGTTGCAGAGCGCCGAGCCACGCGGGTCGCCGCCCTCACGGTAAATCCGTTCGCAATCCGCCAGTTCCCGCAGTGCTACATGAAACTTACCAGCCAGCATGTGGAGCCAGGCCAGACCGTAGCGCGTGTCGTTGGCATCCAGCTCAAAACCTTCCGTCTGCCAAATCTCCAGAGCTTCGCGATACAACCGCTCGGCCTCGCCCGATTCAAACAGCTGCACGAGCGTATTGGCGCGATTGTAGAGCGTGCGCGCCAGCGCGACACGATTTCCGGATTTGGCAAAGACAGCGGCAGCCTGGCGGTAGAGCTTCTCGGCGTCGCGATGGCGATCCTGCCGATGCAACAAGTTACCGTAATTAACCCGCGCTTGGGCCAGATCGCTATGCGCTCGCAATCGGCTGAACGTGTTCATCGCCGCTTGCGCATGCCGCTTCGAACTGTCGAATTTATTCAAGTACATATAGACATCGATCAAGGCTCGATCGATCCGCGCCCGTACCAACGCGTCTTGGCGGGATAGCTCGCGAGCGCGCAGATAGGCGTCGAGTGCTTCGGCATGGCGGCCGCTCATGTGACAGGCGCGTGCCAACGCGCGCTGTGCGGTCGCCTCCAGAGTATCACCGCGGCGGGAGGCTTTCGCCGCGAAACGCCGCGCCAATTTCAGTGCTTGCACCAATGACGTGCGCGCTGCGGACTGGACTTGTGCCTCGCAGGCGGCTGCCAAATCAGATTCGGTAATGTCCGCAACGATTCCCCGACTGAGAAATCTTGCTGCGGCTACCTCAAGTGCGGCTTTTTCCACGACAACTCCGGCAGTTCGACGACCAAGTCGTCCGAGCGGAGGATAATCTTTCGCGGCGGGCGAGTGCTCGACCACTGATAGAGCCCCGCAGGATCAGGGAGTAATTTCTTCGTGTCAGCGATAACGACAACTGGTGCGCCAGCCTTGCGAACCTGCGCCACAAATGCCCAGCCCCTGGCTTGCTGTTCAGCGCGCAAGTCGAAGAGCAGTTCTGACGTTTCAAAGCGCAACCTCCGGTCGGTCTCGACGCTGGCTCCGCGCACGCCAACAGCTTGCGGCATGGCCCACGAGTCAAACGCCAGTCGCGCCACCAATGCCCGTACTTTCTCGCCAAGGCTCTGACCCTGGGCGATGGCCGCGGCTTTCTCAGTCCAACCTACCGGGACATCCGGCAGATGCAGTTTTCCGGTGACCTGAAAGACGCGCAGGAGCTCGACCAACTCGCGGCATTCAACGCACTCAGCCACATGCCCGTCCCTGCTAACTTCTTGCTGCTGTGCGGCTTGGATCAATTCCTGGCGCGTTAAATGTCGTTCCATCGTAACTCTCTTCCTCTCGTCACATTACAGAGCGTCGCCGTCGGCATTTCGTACTTCCAAGTGGCCGTTTTGTTCGAGAATCCGTTTCAGGCGCTCCAGACAACGTCGCCGGATCGGCCCCAAGCTGTTAGCGGAAATACCCAGCGATTGCGCGATTGCCTCATACGATTGCTCCTCATCGGCGAAGAAAAACGCGTCTACCAGATCCTGACAACGGCGATCGAGCTGGGTGATCGCGGCTTCCAGTTGTGACTGCCGTTCGAGGGCAATCAACTCCTGGTCGGGCAGCAGAGCACTGTCGACGGCCTCATCGATGGCTTCCTCTCCGGGATCGTTGCCGAGGCGCCGTTTCAGTCGCAACGCCTCGCGCTTAGCCGTCGTCACCAACCACGCCGACAGACGACTCGGGTCGTTCAATTTGCGGCGGTTGTTGTAGAGCAATAGCCAGGTTTGCTGAAAACAATCAGCGGCATCGACCTGAGACAATCCGGCGCGGGTTGCAACGGCATAAACCAGAGACTGGTAACGCTTGACAATAACGCCCCAGGCCTTGGCATCGCCGGAAACCACCGCCGGCCATAACTCTTGATCGGTACCAGACATCGTTGCTCTATTATACGCAATTCCGTCAATCGACCAAGTGATTTGGCAGTTGGAAAGAGAAGCGCCCGAATCTGGCCCCCATTCAGGCGTAGAAGAGATTCGGGCGCAGGGGAGGGTAAGGTCCCCGAAGGTTTCCGGGTATGCCGGGCAATCTCGCCCGGTCTGCTTTGAATCCAGTGAGCCCAATGTCAAACTCTTGTTAAGGATTTGACGCCTTCAAGAGACAAGGCCCGATCGGGATCGGGCGTTGCCTCGGAAGCGCGGTAAGAAGGTCAATGCGGATTGGTGCGTTCATGCCAACCTTCGCGACTCGGCTCTGGTGAGGAGCCGCAAGATACCGATGCCGGCTGAACCGTCACTGCGTGGCTGAGCGCGAGCGGTCGCGATCCGTGAAACTGCGGCTACCGACCGTTACCAATTCAATCATGATGGTTTCGCGGTCGAGCAGATTGCCCTCGACCAGCACGTACTGACCCACGCTCAGGTCCTTGATCGTCAGGCGAGAATTGATGCTGCTGAAGCGCTCCGACACGATCCGAGCGCCATCTGCCAGGATCAACTTCTCCTGCCGTTCTGCCAAAGTCAGCGTCCGCGAGTCGACGTCCACACCGGTCAACTGGCCGCTGAATCTGACCAGATCGCCGGCCGGGCGACTTTCGCGCTGCATTGCCGGCATTGCACCAACGGCCGGCGCCAGCGGCGCTTGATCGGAACATCCGGCGAAGATTGATGCCGCCGCGAGCACGACGCTCAGCAGTTGCTTGCGAATGAATTGCTTGCTGTCCATCTTAGACTCCTTTCGTCCTGTTTGTTAGCACATTTCCATAACAACTACTGGACAGAGAGCCACGTAATAGACTTCGTACAGCTATTAACTCGATAATGATCATGTCGTCGGCAAGTTCAAGCGGCCACGGCCGGCAGGCTCGGTTGGACGACAAAGGAAAAGCGAATGGACTATTACCTAATCTGGTGCAATCTGATTGACTCACACCAGGACCTCGAATTCTGCGAGAACGTGCGCAGGTATCTCGGCCATCTGCAAAGCCAGGGCACGATCAGCGGCTTCACAATCACGCGGCGCAAGCTGGGATTCGGACCGGCGGAGTTGGGTGAGTTTAACATCACGATCAAGACTGAAAGCCTGGCGAAATTGGAAGAGACGTTCCAGCACGTCGCCGCCCGAAGTGGCGAGATCGAGCGCCTGCACCGATTAGTTTACTCCGCCGTCACCGATTTTCGTTCCGCCTTGTATCGCGATTTTCCCGATCCGGCGCGGCTCCCGGCCGGCAATGGCGGGTGAAGAGCGGCGGAACTTCTTGCCGGAGCAAGGGTTCTGGATAACGGTGGGCGGCGCGGCATTGCGAAGATTTGCTTGCCTGATGAAGTGTTTTGCCGTATAATATTGGTCTTAGAGATTTCTGAACAGGAGATAGGAAGAAGTGAAAGCTGACATTCATCCCAAATATTTCAAGGTGATGATCAAGTGCGCGTGCGGCAACGAATTTGAGACGCGCTCGACGACGAAGGACGCGATCATGGTGGAAATCTGCTCGAATTGCCATCCGTTTTATACCGGCAAGCAGAAGCTGATCGACACGGCCGGACGCGTCGACCGGTTCCGCCGCAAGTACGCTAAGCTCAACCAAACCGACACCAAGACCGAAAAGTAACGTTGTTGCGCTATCATCAGCAGGAGTGGTGTCCCCGCTCCTGCTTTTCATTAGCTGCGAGATAAGGACACCATGGCGGATTTCCAGGTCGGCGGACAAGCCGTGATCGAGGGCGTGATGATACGCTCCGAGTCGCGCATTGCCACCGCGGTGCGGCGGGCGGACAACACGATTGTCGTGAAATCATCCGACTACAAGCCGTTGGCGCGCCGGAACAAGATCATCGCCCTGCCGATCATTCGCGGCTTCATCGGCCTGTTCGAGATGCTCGTGATCGGCATCACTTCGCTGAATTTTTCCGCTGAGATCGCCGCACAGGATATCGACAAGGCCGAGGGTCGCGCCGCCGCCGAGACCAAGAAGTCGAGCGGCCTGATGATCGCCCTCAGTATCATCTTCGCGCTCGGCATCGGCATCCTCGTCTTCTTCTTCCTGCCGTTGTGGGTGGCGTCGCTGTTGGGCTTCGACAAGGATGCGCTGCTGTTCAATTTGATCGCCGGCGCGGTCCGGATTACGCTCTTCCTGGCCTACGTCACGGCCCTGAGCTATTTTAAGGATTTTCGGCGCATCTTCGAGTACCACGGCGCCGAGCACAAGTCAATCTGGGCGTACGAAAATCAGGATCCTTTGACGCCCGAGCACGCGCAGAAGTATACGACTCTGCACCCGCGCTGCGGCACCTCGTTTATTCTGATCGTGGCGCTCTTCGCCATCCTGATTTTCGCGATTGCCGACACGCTCTTCCAAGTCATCGCCGGCCATCCGCCGCAAATTCTGGTGCGGTTCGCCATCCACTTTGCGCTGCTGCCGCTCGTTGCAGGCGGCTCGTATGAGATTCTCAAAGCGTCGGCCCGGAGCTGCAACAATCCGCTCGTGCGCGCCCTAATCAAGCCCGGCCTGTGGTTGCAGCTGATCACCACCAAAGAACCCTCGCTCGACCAACTGGAGGTCGCGCTCGTCGCAGTCAAAGCGTCGCTGGGACTGCCGCAGGATATCGAAGTTCGCGAACTCGCCGATGCTTGATCTCGTCAAAGCCATCGAAGACAAGTTGGAGAAGCTCAACGAGCAGTTGACCGATCCCAAGATCATCTCCGATAATCAGCGCTTCAAGACGCTATCGCGTGAGCACAAGGATCTGACCGAAATCGTGACGGTCGGCCGTGAGTATCGCAAGTTGCTGCAAACGATCGAGGACAGCGACAAGCTTCTGGCCAGCGAGTCCGACACCGAGATGCTGGATTTGGCCACGCAGGAGAAGACTGAAGCGACCAGCAAGCTGGAAGAGGTTGCCCGCCGGCTCAAGCTACTGCTGTCGCCGCGCGATCCCAACGACGCCAAGGACGTCATTCTGGAAATTCGTGCCGGTACTGGCGGTGAGGAGGCGGCGTTGTTTGCCTCGGACCTGTACCGGATGTACACTCGTTTTGCCGACACCAAGGGCTTCAAAGTTGAGGTGATGAGTTCGAATCCGACCGGCGTCGGCGGTTTCAAAGAAATCATCCTCTCGATTTCGGGGCAGGACGTGTATTCGCTGCTGAAGTACGAGTCCGGCGTCCACCGCGTACAACGCGTGCCGGCGACCGAGGCTTCGGGGCGGATTCATACCTCCGCCGCGTCGGTAGCGGTGCTGGCCGAGGCCGACGACGTGGACATCGAGATCAATCCCAACGAACTGCGGATCGACGTTTTTCGCTCTTCCGGTCCCGGCGGGCAATCGGTCAACACGACCGATTCCGCCGTTCGCGTGACACACTTGCCGACCGGGCTGGTCGTCTCGTGCCAGGATGAGAAGTCGCAGATCAAGAACAAGGCCAAAGCAATCAAGGTACTGCGGGCCCGGTTGCTGGATCGCGCGATCGCCGAGCAGCAGGAAAAGATCGCTTCAACCCGCCGCTCGATGGTGGGCTCAGGGGACCGTTCGGCCAAGATTCGCACTTACAATTTTCCGCAGAGTCGCGTGACCGACCACCGCATCAATCTGACTTTGCATAAACTCAATGATATTCTCGCCGGAGACCTCGATGATCTGATTTTGCCGCTTCAACAGCAGGAGCAGGAAGAGCGGCTGAAGAAAGCAGGCGAGCTGGCGGGGGTGAATTGAGCAGTGTTCGGCTCTTCCTTGCGTTCATCCTGACGCTGCTGCTGTTTGCCGTAGCTCCGCGTTTCAGCACCAAACTTGCCGAATCCCGTTACTACCAGGCTTCCGGTCACGATGTCATCATCGACCATGCCTCGCCGGGCACGGTTGCCGTCGATCCGCGCATCCGCGTCTGGGTGGCGGCGCCTTCCGATTCTCTGCAATTTCAACTCTGGTTGCACTATCGCCGCAGCGGCCAGGAAAATTTCGATTCACTGATACTGATGCGCAATCTCGAGACTCTCGACCAATACGAGACATCGCTGCCCCGACTCGATCGCGGCGCGGTCTATGATTACTTCGTCGAGCTGCGCGCGCTGAATGACTCGCTCGCACTGCGGCTGCCACAGAATCCGGCGCAGACCGTGCGAGTGTTATTCGAGGGCCAGCCGTCGCTGCTGATCTGGGCGATCCACGTCGCGCTGATGTTTGTCGCCGCGATGTTTGCTTTCTCGGCGCTGTTCAATGCCTTCGGGCTGCGTTCGTACGAGCGCAACCTGAAGCGGCTGTCGCGCAAGGTACTGATCACCGGCGCGTTGATGCTCATCGGCACGGTGACAGTCGGCGCGCTGATCTCGCACGCTCGCTTCGGCTACTTCTGGGGCGGCTGGCCGTTCGCCGGCAATACGTCCCAGACACTGATGATGCTGCTGATTCTCTACTTCTTCTTCCTCGCCGTCATTTTCCGCGGTACAATCTTCGGCTTCAACCCCGACAAGAATCTCGTCGGTGTCCCCGGCGCTGTTATCTTGACTCTCGTCGGAGTTTTATTTATGATCGGCGTATATCTCATCGGCGGACACTTTGTAGGGATACCGTTGTGATCGAGTTGCTGGATCGGATTGACAGCGTCTTTCGGAAGTTCACCAAAGGCAAGTGCCAATACGCCGACTTGCGTCTGCAACAAGTCGAAACCGAGCGGCTGGCGACCGCATCGCGCAAAGCCGAACCGATTGAGAAGTCGGTCTCGATGGGTTTCGCCGTGCGCGTGCTCAAAGACGGCGCCTGGGGATTTGCCGCCTCATCGCTGTTCGACGACAAAGAATACGAGCGCATCGCCAAGCTGGCACTGGCGATTGCCGCGGCGTCACACAAGGTGATCGGGCGCGAGGTGCAGATCGACCGTTGGCCGACGCAGACTGGCAGCTACCGCACGCCGGTCCAGCAAGACCCTTTTGCCATGTCCTTGCCCGAGAAATTAGGGCTGTTGCAGCACTGGGAAGACTTGCTACACGCCGAGGCGGCAATTACCGCGACCTCGGCCTTTCTGGATTTTCGCCGCGAAACCAAGTTCTTCCGCTCACTGGCCGGCGGTGACATCTCTCAGGTGCTCACGCACGTGGGCGCCGGCGTAACCGGCGGTATCGTCAAGAGCCGGCGCGAACGGTACGAGCGTTCCTTCCCAACCTCTTCCGGTCAATTTGTTTCGGGCGGATTCGAAAAGATAGCGACCTTCAAAATCGAAGAGAATATCCCAAAAATCATCGAGCAGGTCGTGGCAATGCAGACGGCCGCCGATTGCCCGGCGAAGACCTGCGACATTATCCTGTCACCCGATTTAGCTTCACTGCAGATCCACGAGTCGATCGGCCATCCGCTCGAACTCGACCGCGTCTTCGGATCGGAGCGCAACTTCTCCGGCACCAGTTTCGCTACCGTCGATCAACTGAACAAGCTCAAGTATGCCTCCGACGCCGTGTCGGTCTTCAGCGATCCGACGGTGGCCGGCGGATTGGCGACTTATCAATTCGATGACGAAGGCGTCCCGGCCAAGCGCGTGCCGTTGATCGAGAGAGGCACTCTCGTCGGCTATCTCAGTTCGCTCGAGACCGCAGCACGGATTACGATGCCCTCCAGCGCGGCTGCCCGCTCTGACGGCTGGGGCAATATCCCGCTGGTGCGCATGACTAACCTGGTGTTGGAACCAGGCAACAAGAAGTTCACGGACATGATTGCCGAGATTGAGGACGGCATTTACATCGAAGGGGTCGAGTCATGGTCGATTGACGACAACCGCGATAATTTCACTTTGGGCGGCGAAATCGGTTGGGAGATAAAGAACGGCCAACTCGGCGGCATGATCAAGTCGCCGACCTATAGCGGAAACACCGTGCAATTCTGGAATAGTTGCGACGCCACCGGCCACCCCGATGAGTGGACGTTGTGGGGTACGCCCAATTGCGGCAAGGGCGAACCGGGCCAGAACGCCCGCACGGCGCAAGGTGCGGCGTACGTTCGCTTCCGCCAGATCAAGGTGGGAGCATGATCGACAAGGCGCGCGCGCTGCAAATTCTGGAGACGGGACTGGCAACCTCCGCCGCCGATCAGACCGAGTTGGTGCTGATGGGCGAGGACTTCAGTCTCACCCGGTTTGCCGAATCGACGATTCATCAGAATATGTATCGCTCCGACTCAACGCTGTTTGTGCGGGCGGTCAAGGGCAAGAAGATCGGTGTGTCTTCTACCGGCGATCTCAGCCCGGACGCGGTCAAGCAGGCAGTTGCCGCTGCCGGCGCGATTGCCGATTTGATGCCGGAGGATCCCGATTTCGCGTCGCTGCCGCAGCCGATTAGCACCGAGACGCCGAGCGACGACGCCTGCTTTGTTCCGGCGACGGCTGCGAGCCTGCCGGAGCAGCGTGCGGAGGCGGTCAAGTCGATTGTCGGAATTTGTGCGAAACAGAAATTGCAGACGGCCGGGGCGTTTCGTGTCACGACGGAGACGGTGGCAGTGCTCAACTCGCTGGGTGTCCGGCAGTACAATGCTTCGACCAAAGCTGAATTGTCGCTGACAGCGGTCGGCGATCAGCAGAATTCCGGGTGGGCGATTAGTTACAGCCGCGATATCGGCGGAATCGATGCGGCCGGCCTGGCCGAGACGGCCGCCGACAAGGCTATTCGATCCCGCGCTCCGATCGCGCTGGAATCAGGGGCGTATACCGTGATCCTTGAACCCGCCGCGGTTGGCCAACTCTTGCTCTTCCTCGCATTCATGGGTTTTGGCGGCAAGACGCTGCAGCAGCAACGCTCGTTCATGGCGGGCAAGATCGGCGAGAAAATCACCGGCGACAACATCACCATCACCGAGGATCCGTTTGATCCGCAATTGGCCGCCGTGCCGTTCGATTATGAAGGAGTGCCGCGCCGACGGATAGTTCTGATCGAGAACGGTATTGCGCGCGGTGTCGTGACCAACTCGTACTATTCGCGTCTGCTCGACTCTGAGTCCACCGGGCACGCGTTGCCGCCAAACAACACCTACGGTCCCTACCCCAAGCACATGGCCATCGCGCCAGGTGACAAGTCGCTGAACGAGATGATTGCCTCGACAGCGCGGGGCGTGTACATCACGCACTTCTGGTATGTGAATTTCCTGAATCCGATGAAGACCCAGGTCACCGGCACAACCCGCGACGGCACATTTCTGATCGAGAACGGCAAGGTGACACGCGCGGTCAGGAACATGCGCCTTAACCAGTCGATCTTAGACGCCTTCGCGAACGCCGAAATGATTTCCGCAACGCGCGTGTTGTATCCGCAATACTCGGTGGTGATGCTGGTGCCGGCGATGAAGATCAACAATTTCACCCTTGAGTCGACGGAGGGTTGAGCGATGCAACGCAGAGAGTTTATCAAGCATTCCGGTCTGCTGCTCGCGGTCGCCGTCATCGGCCTGCCGGGTTTTGACTTCACGCCGGAGGCAGAGGCCGCGACTACCGCATCCCATTCGTCGGAGTTTCGCCTTTACGGCCACAAGCGCGACGGCTGTGCCCACGATCCGACCAACATGGACATTCGCCGCATCTCCGACGCCCTGTATTAAGCGCCCGCAATGACCAAGACGATCCGGGAACTTCTCCATTGGGGGCACGAAGAATTGCGCGCCGCCGGTATCGAAAATCCGCGCTTCGCCGCGGAAGTCATGCTGCGGGCACTGCTGAATCTCCGCCGGATCGACCTCTTTCTTGACATCAACCGCACCATCGATGGCGATTTGGCGGCGAAGTTCCGGGATATGATCGGACGCAAGACTTACCACGAACCGCTGCAGTATATCGTCGGCTCAACCGATTGGTTTGGCTTGACGATCAAGTGCGACCGCCGCGCCCTGGTGCCGCGCCCCGAAACCGAGATCGTCGTCGAGACGGCGCTGGCGACCGTCAAAGACCGTCAGGCGCCGCGCATCGCCGATATTGGCACCGGCACCGGCTGTATCGCTCTGGCGATTGCGGCGACGCGCGAGGATGCCACAGTCATCGCCACCGACTTGTCGCCGACGGCACTGCAACTGGCGCAGGAGAACGTAACCGCGCATCAGTTCGGTCATCGCATCTTGCTGCGTCCGGGCGAACTGCTGGAACCGCTCGGCAAAGAGGAATTCGACTTGATCATTTCCAATCCGCCTTATGTACGCGAAAGCGAGTATCCCGGGTTGATGCCGGAGGTCCGGGATTTTGAGCCGCGCGGCGCCCTGGTTGCCGGAGCGGACGGTCTCGAAACGCTGCGGCCGCTGATCGAGTTGGCACCGAAGAATCTTAAGTCGGGAGGTGCGCTCGTGCTGGAGTTCGGTATCGACCATGCCGCGCCTGTGACGGAGATCGTGCGGAAAAGCGGAGCCTACGGCGCGCCCGAGATCATCATCGATTACAACGATCGTCCGCGCGGGATAATTCTCACGAAGCTCTGAGTCAGTTACCTGGAGTTGTACTCGTGCTGTCGCCGGTTGGTTCGCTCGGCGCAGTCAACGGCCGGCCATAGGGATATTTCTGAACTTCCTGCGGCGTATCCTTGCGCACTCCGACGCCATAGCGGTAGACCAATTCGCCCCCTTCGTGCGCGGCAATGACGGTAAAGACCAAGCCTAACAGACCCGCGCCGACCGTCGCGGTGACGAATCTCTCGCTCTGACGCCAATGCCCATAGAACTTCAGGCCGGTGAACACCAGAGCCGTCGCCAGTACCAGATAGCCCATTGTCTCGTGCGATTCCAGGACGAATACGGCCGGCCCGCCGGTTACGAGCGGTTTGGCCATCAGCCCGGTGACGACCGCTGCAAATGCCGCGGCCGCGGCGATACCGCCGTTGACCAGAGCGACGAGGTTCCAGAGTTTCGACTTCAGGAAATAGGCCAGGATTTCGGCAATGATCGCCGTAACGAAAAGCCCGATGGCGAAGTGGACGATGATCGGATGCGGATTCGGCAAGGTTGCTCCCTCAATTGAACCGGCGCAGCCGCAGCGCGTTGGTGACGACAAAGACGGACGAAAACGCCATTGCCCCTGCCGCGACCATCGGCGACAACTGCCAGCCAAACGCCGGATACAACACACCGGCAGCGATCGGGATTGCGGCCACGTTGTAAAAGAATGCCCAGAAGAGATTTTGCTGGATGTTGCGGCGTGTTGCCCGCGCCAGGCGAATGACCTGCGGCACCTTGGTCAGGTCGTTGTTGCTCAAGGTGACCGCCGCCGTTTCGATGGCGATATCGCTGCCGGACGAGAGCGCGATGCCGACATCGGCGATCGCCAGCGCCGGCGCGTCGTTGACGCCGTCGCCGACCATGCCCACCGGCATCCCTTCCGCCTTCGCCGCGGAAATCGTATTGAGTTTCTGCTGCGGCAGCAATTCTGCGTGGACTTCGCTCACGCCCAGCTCGCGCGCGACCACGCCGGCTGCCGCCTGATTGTCACCGGTGAGAATCGCCGGGGTAATTTGCAGCTTGCGCAATTCATCCAGCGCCGGCCGCGCCTGTGGTTTGACCACGTCCGCAAACGTAACCAGTGCCACCGCACGCCCATCGATGGCGGCCAGCGTCACGCTGCGTCCGAGCGCAGTCTCCTGTTCGTAAGCCGGTGTCAGTTCCGTGAGATCGATTGTGCGATGGTCGAAGAGCTTCTTGGTACCGAGCAGCACCGGTTTGCCGTCGACAACTCCTGCGGCGCCGGCGCCGGCGTAGGCGATGAAGTCCGCGACATCCGGTGGAGCAATAGATTTAGTGGCGCTGTACTCCATGAATGCTTTAGCCAAGGGATGCTCCGAGCGGTTTTCGACGGCCGCAATCGCCGTCAGGACCTGCTGTTCATCGATGCCGACCACGCGTACTGAGGCAACGCGAAACTTTCCTTCGGTTAGAGTGCCGGTTTTATCAAAGAAGATCTTGCCAACCTTGCCGATCTGTTCGAGGGATTCACCACCGCGAAACAGCATGCCGAGTGCGGCACCGCGGCCTACAGCAACCATCAAGGCAACCGGTGTCGCTAGGCCCAGTGCACACGGGCAAGCAATGATCAGGACGGCGATCAACGACTTGAGGGCAAAAGTGAATTCAGCTCCGGCAAGCAGCCAGACGACGAGGGTCACCAAAGCGATACCGATCACTATTGGGACGAACACGGCGGCAACTTTGTCGACCAGTCGCTGGATTGCCGGTTTGGTTGTCAGGGCCTGCTGAACCAGCGCCGCGATCCGCGCCAGACGCGAATCGCGCTGATAGGTTGTGACGCGGAAGTCAAAACTGCCAGTGCTGTTGATGGTACCGCCGGTAACGGGATCGCCCGCCTGCTTTTCCACCGGTAGGGCTTCGCCCGTCAGCATGGACTCATCGACGGCGCCGCTGCCGACGATGATCACACCGTCTGCCGCGATCTTCTCGCCCGGTCGCACGCGCACGATATCGCCCGGCGCCAGATCAGCCGGCCGCACGGTCGTTTCCTTGCCGTCGCGCACGACTGCCGCCTGCTCCGGTCGGGCGTTCAACAGCTTGCGAATGGCGCCGGAACTGCGCGCTTTCGCCTTTGCTTCCAGATAGCGGCCAAGGAGAATCAGCGCGATGATCATCACGGTGGAATCGAAGTACAGTTCCGGGTGGTGTTGCCCGGTGAAGAAGAGCTCGGGCTGCAGGAGCGCGGCGACACTGAACCAGTATGCCGCTGAAGTTCCGAGCGAGATCAGCGTGTTCATGTCCGCGGTTCGATGTTTCAGCGAACTCCAGAGCCCTTGGTGAAATCGGCGCCCGGCCCAGAAATAGACCGCTGTTGCCAATGCCAACTGCACGAAGCCGGATGTTGCGCGACTGAAGGGCAGCCGCTCGAGATGCTCCAATAGCATCAGCAACATCGTAATCGCCGCGGCGATCAAGCTGAAGATCAGCGGGGTTTTGAGTGATGCCAGTTCCGCGGCGGCCGGGTCTTGCAGCTCGCCGAGCGCGCCGACAATTCGCGCCTGGTAGCCTGATCCCGCCAACGCCGCATCGAGTTGAGCCTGCAGGTCCGGGATCGCGGCGTGGCGAATACTCCCGGTCCCGGTCGCGTAATTGACCGAGGCGGCAACGACGCCGGGGATGCTCTTGATGAAGTCCTCGGTGCGCACAACGCACGAGGCGCAGTGCATTCCGGTGACTTCGATTCGCGTTTCCTCGAATGCGGCCGGATAGCCACCCGCTTCCAGAGCCGCTGCAAGGGTTTCAAGACTCAAATGCCGGGGATCATACTGAATGGCGGCCTGATTGGTGGCCAGATTGACAGCGACCTGATTGATGCCGCTCACACCCTTGATGATGCCCTCGACGCGGGCCACACAACTGGCGCAGTGCATCCCGGTGACTGTCAGGTTGATGCTCGCCGGTCCGGCGGTAGCGGATGCAGTTGCAATCGTCGAATGGGTCATCGATCCCTCCAGCTCCAAACTAACCTTATCCGACCCATGTGGTCAACATCGAGATTAGCCCAATTGTTCCGCGAACACAATCGGCGCCAGCACAACCGGCGGTTTCCGGGCTGCGCCGGGGAACCGCCGTTTTGCGGGTCGGAAACGTTTATTCGTCCCAATCGACGTCAAGTTGTTTGCCGACATCCTCAAAGATCGACGTGATTTTCCGCTCCATGGCGATCCGCTTCTTGAGCAGGTCGCTCTTCGACACCTTCTTTTCGCGCAACTGAATGTGGAAGCGCAAGCTTTGCGACGTTCCCGAGGGGCGAATCGTCAGATGGTTGTAGTAGTCGCCGAAGAAGAAGCGAATGCCCTCATCCGGGAAGCCGAAAGTGGACGGATCATCCGGGTTGTAGCCCTTGGTATAGCCGTGCTGGATGTCGTATTTGCCGGTCTTGTAGACTTCAAAGTGCGTAGCCTTCAAACCGCCGAGTTTCACTGCTCCGCCGCCGGCGAGACGCTCCATCAAGCCTTCCGCCTTGTGAATCACCTTCATCTTGGTCGAGCGGCCTTCGATGCCTTCATATTGTCCGTAGACCGGCGCCGGGCGATAGCCGGTGCGAATCAGGCCGATGGCCGGGTCGAGGTACAACTTCTCGTTGACCAGTTCCAGCACCGACTTTTTCTGGGCCTTGGCGTAAGCGAGCACTTCGAGGAACAGCATTGCGGCAAAGATTCCATCCTTGTCGCGCACGTGGCCATCGGTGCCCATCGACATCTCGTCCTTCGGCCTGGCACCGAGAATCGAGAAGCCGTTCGACTGCTCCAGCGCCGCCAAATTGATCGTTGCCTGCGGCGTCAAACCCTTGAAGTCGTACAATGTCCAGTAGATCTTCTTGGAGATTTCGTCGTTTTTCCAGACGCGCTCCACGGCCGCTGAAAGCTGCGCAAATCCCACCCAGGTCTTAATCCAGGCAATGCCGTACTTCTCGCACAGCAATGTAATGACGTCGGTGGTGGTGTGCGACTGCACGAGGAAGTATTTCGAGAAGTCGCCTTTCGCCTGCTTCATCTTCTCCATCCGGTACCAAAGCAGGATCGCCCAGGCGGTATCGGCATCGAGGAGGGTGGAGTCGGAGCCGTAGATTGCGCGCTGCGATTTCGGCACCGGCACGACGACGCCGACGCGATCGGCATCGGGATCAGTACCGATCAGCGCGTCGAGCTTGGCGAATTTCTCCGCACCGAACTCCTTGATGTATTCGGTCACGGCCTTCATCGCGGCGAACTTATCGCCGGGATCGGGCTGTTGATAGACCTTTTTCCCCTTGGGGCTCTTGAGGTCGTCAAAGGCCGGGAACATGCCGTCAACCGGCTGCATTACTGAGATCAGATCCAGCTTGTCGATCTTGAGCGAGTGGATCAGGCGCGGCACGGCATCGCGTCCGGCGCCGTTGTAGGCACAGAAGCCGAGGCTCAGTTTCTTGGCTTGTGCCGCCAGCAGCTTCTTGTCGAGCAGGAACGACATGATCTGCTTTTCATGCTGCTTGTGCACGTTCACCGGCTCACCTTGGTAATTGTAGTAATTGATCCCCTTGACGCGTTTGGCGCCGCCGAGGAATGTCAACTGCTCATTCGTGGCTTTGGCCAGATCGGCGCGGCGGATTTCGTCGAAGCCCGTCTTGCCGATGTAGTCGGTCAGGATCATCCGCCGTTCCGCCACTGAGAATTGCGAACCGTTGCCGCACGACAGCTTGTAGCCGTTATAGCGCCGGTCATTGTGCGAGGCCGAGAGCAGAATGCCCATGTCGGCGCGCATCGTCGGAATCGCGAAGGTTACTTCGGGATACGGCACGACGTCGTCGAACAGGTAGACCTTCAGGCCGAAGTCGATGAACAGCTCGGCGATGATCTTGGCGAAGTCGCGGCCGCGGATGCGGCTGTCGAAACCGATCACCAGCGACTTGAAGCCGCGCATATTGGCGAATTTGGCGATGGCGGCGGACTTTTGCAGCAGCACGACGTCGTTGATCGTATTGGGACCGCGCAGGAAGGGCGCGTCAATTCCGACATCACGCAGCATTTCCAACTCCCAGTCCGAGATCACCGCGCGGCCGCGAATCCCGCCGGTACCGAACTCGACATCAGTGAAGAAGGCTTCGTTGACGTCCGGCCAGCGTTGGGCGAAGATCGCCGCCAGGATTCCCGGCTTGGTGTTGGGAGAAATCCGATCGATAGCGGGCGACTCCATCCACTTGCACAAGTTCGCGAACACGCCGACGTCCGAGACCGCTTTTTCGTAGATGAGTTGATCGACCGCGCCGGAATCGAATTGATGTTTGAGAAACGCGCCGATCTCGCGCGCCACGTCGTCCTTAATCGTCTGCCAGACTTGAACGCTGTTCATGATCCTCTATCCTTGGGGTTGGGAAATTCTCCACGTCCTGACCGGAGTCAACTGCGCTCCGGCAATGGCTCGATTGTAAGGGAATTTGCATTCGGTCGCCAGAGGAAATTGTAGTGCAACTTGAGCGCAAGTTTCTCGTAAAATTCTTGACTTTGAGGGATCGATTTAGCCATACTTAAGTTTCAATCACTTTATTCGGAGGAATTATCTCATGGCGCAAATGTTCATGCGCGTTCGCTCGCTTGTTCCTGTGGCAGTTCTGCTTCTGATCCTCTCGGCCACGGCTCTTGCGACGGTGAAGCCAGGAAGCTTGCTGCGGAACGCCTGCCAACTGCAGGAGGCCGTGGGGCTACCTGAGAACGTTTCTCCCGCCCAGCGGGTTATCGTAGCCGCACACATGGTGTCCGGCCTGGTTTCCGAAAATGCGCTGCAGGCAGAGGTGCAGACATTGCTGCAAAGGCTGCGGCCCAATGTCTGGATGCCCGCGTCGGACACAGCCTACCTCTGGAATGTCGACACCTGGGAGCCGGATGTCCGCAACACGTACACTTACGGCAACGGCAAGCAGACCCTCTGGCTGACCGAAGAGTGGGATGTCGACTCGGTCAAATGGCTTAACGTATTTCAAATCGCTTCTATCTACGACGGTTCCAATCGGCTGCAGACCTCCACCTACCAGATGTGGGACGAGGGTGACTGGGTAAACTTCGGGCGCAGCGTTTATACTTACGACGGCTCGAACCGCGTCGCAACGATGACCGCTCAGATTTGGACCGGCACCGAGTTTGCCGACAATCAGCGCTCGACGTACACCTACGGCAGCGGCGATCGTATCGCTACGATCCTGACCGAGCAATATGCCGGCAGCTGGATGAACTACCACCTTGAAACCTACACTTACGACGGCAACGGCAACTTGACCGAATTCTTGACCCAGAATTGGGTCGGCTCCTGGGTCAATTTGACCCGCATGACCAGCACCTACAGCGGCAACCTGGAGACGGAGAGCGTTCTGCAAACTTGGAGCGGCAGCGCCTGGACCAACGTCAGTCGCAACGAGTATGTTTACACCGGTGAACTGCTCACAATCGATCGGACCTCAAGTTGGGGTGGGAGCGCCTGGTCCCCGACCGACGTCGACACGCTCAAGTACACCGGCAATCTGAATACCGAGACCGTCACCTACCACATTGCCAGCGGCATTCTCGACAAATCCAATATGACTTACGATGGCAATGATAACCTGATCCTCGAGATCGGCCAGTCGAAAGCTCCGGCCGAGGACTGGGTCAATGAGACGCGCGCTGTCTTCGTCTACGAGGAGATCCTTGCGGTCAAGGTTGATACCGACGAACTTCCGCGCGACTTCCAGTTGCTGCAGAATTATCCCAACCCCTTCAATCCATCGACCGAGATTCGCTTTAGTTTGCCCAAACCGGCGCACGTCGAGCTGGTTGTCTTCAACCTGCTCGGCCAGCGCGTACGGGTGCTCGAAGATGCGACGTTGGGGCCGGGGCTGTATGCGGCAACCTGGGACGGCACCGATCAACTTGGCCGCCCGGCCGCCAGCGGCATCTATTTCTATCAAATCCGCGTCGGTGATGTTGTCGAATCGCGAAAGATGGTGCTGGCGAAATAGCTGAACCCTCACATGCTGATAAGACGAAAGGCGCAGGTTCCTGCGCCTTTCGCATTCGCAGGGTTACTCTGCAGTGCGTTCAGCGGGTGCTTAACTTGACCGCTACCGCAGCAACGAAGGCAATCATCATGATGATCACCGACGTTTGCCAGTGATAGTAGAGCACGCCGACATGCCCGGTCGCTTCCAGCGTAAGTTTCTTGTAACGATTAACCCAGGCGATCAGCAACATGCGGATCAGAAGGAAATTCAGCTTCTCGCCGCGCCGCTGCAGGTCAACGACGATCAGTATGCTCGACACCACATACCAAACCATGGCGATCGCGCCGATCACCATAAGCGAAGTCACCAAAGACAAATTTGCCACTCCCTGATATCTATGCGGTTTGCCCCACTATCAGACGCGCTCGACAACGAGCAAAAAATCTACTTTCGACGTCGCGCCCATCATCTGAAATGACGGGCTGACGTAGGGAATCACAGCAATGATTTCCCCCCTCTGCCGGTTCAGGAACTCTTCCAGATTGGCCTGGGCGGTGTCTTTCTTGACCTCCAGGCGATGGACGCGATAACTCATGTACTCCCTCCCAAGATGCTGCCTAAGGGCATCATCCGTGAGGAATAACGAGTTTTTTGTCCCTATTGTTGCGGAAATCGGGGACTGACTTGCGGATTCTCCCCTGTCAGGAGTGCTGTCCCTTGTTGGGCGCTCCCGACGGATTCACGCACTTGGTGCAAACCTTCGGTTCCATTCCGAGCCGTAGGGCGAAAGCCCTGATTTTCTCTTCACCCAGTTCGTCGGTAATGACCATCGTTCCGTTTAACAGCGCATCGTGCCACTCGAGTACAACTTTGTTGTAGTCGTGAACGTGAATGTGAACGGCAATCTCCGGCGAGCAGGTCTTGCATGCAATCGTAACGAGGCCCTCCAGGTTCTCCGGAGTTAACGGAATGTGAAAGTACTCCGTCCGCGCCGAAAGGATACCGAGAGCAATATGAAACGGCTCCGGGATCATTCGGCTTCGCAGAAACTCCGCGAGCTTGCCGCGGTAGAACCCTCCTTCAAGGTAGATCACACTGCGTGACGGAACCAGATCCGGCAAAGCCTGCAGAAAGGTTGGAAGGTCGCAGTCGCCGGTCAACTCCCAATGGCGGCTGGTGTAGTCAAGATGCGCGCCCTCGAGCTCATGCCGTTCGGCAATTCCCAGTAGTTTGCGAATCAACCCCACTTAGAGAAATCCCGTCTTATTATTGCCCCATGGATGCGGCGCAGCGTTCGCACTATCACCGCATTTTCACTACTTAGTCCTTCATCGAGTCCAGGAACTTCTTGTTCGACTTGGTCTTGCGCAGGCGGTCGAGCAGGAATTCCATCGCTTCGATGGCATTCATATCGGCCAGGAACTTGCGCAGAATCCACATGCGCGCCAGCGTCGCTTCGTCGAGCAGCAGCTCTTCCTTACGCGTCGAGGAACGGTTGATGTCCATGGCCGGGAAGATACGGCGATCGGCGAGACGGCGGTCGAGCACGATTTCCGAGTTACCGGTACCCTTGAATTCTTCGAAGATGACTTCGTCCATGCGTGAGCCGGTTTCGATCAGCGCGGTGCCGATGATCGTCAGCGAGCCGCCTTCCTCGATATTGCGCGCAGCACCGAAGAAGCGCTTCGGTTTCTGCAGCGCGTTGGAGTCGACGCCGCCGGAGAGGATTTTGCCGGAGTGCGGCACAACCGCATTGTGAGCGCGGGCCAGGCGGGTGATCGAGTCGAGCAGGATCACCACGTCGTGCTGGTGCTCGGTCAAGCGCTTAGCCTTCTGCAGCACCATCTCTGCCACTTGCACGTGGCGTTCCGCCGGCTCGTCAAAGGTCGAAGAAATCACTTCGCCCTTGACCGAGCGCTTCATGTCGGTGACTTCTTCCGGCCGCTCGTCGATCAGCAGGACGATCAATTTGCATTCGGGGTGATTGGTCGTGATCGCGTTGGCGATTTTCTGGAGGATAATCGTTTTGCCGGCTTTCGGCGGCGAGACGATCAGGGCGCGCTGCCCCTTGCCGAGCGGGCACATCAGATCCATGACGCGGGTCGTCTGCTCTTCCGAGGTCGTCTCCAGCGTGAATTTCTGGTTCGGATAGAGCGGTGTCAGGTTATCGAAGAGAATCTTGTGCTTGGCGACATCCGGGTTCTCGAAATTGACTGCCTCAATCTTGAGCAAAGCGAAATACCGCTCCGATTCCTTCGGCGGGCGCACCTGGCCGGAGATGATGTCGCCGGTGCGCAGGTCGAAGCGTTTAATCTGCGACGGCGAGACGTAGATGTCGTCGGGGCCGGGCAGGTAGTTGTAGTCGGCCGAACGGAGGAAGCCGTAACCCTCTTCAAGGATTTCCAGTACGCCCTCGGCGAAGATCAGCCCGTCCTTCTCGGTCTTGGCTTCGAGAATCTTGAAGATCAGCTCCGACTTACGCAGCCCCGAGACGCCGGGAATCTCCAATTCTTCCGCGGTTTTGAGCAAATCCGCGATGCTCTTGCTTTTCAGTTCAACAATGTCCATGTTGAGTCATCCTTTCAAATACTATCATAAATCATCAATTTCATTGTTATGGTACCGGCTGGGTCAGGGCGACTTGAGCAACTGACGGCAATGAAAACGGCGGCCGGGTCGTTCCGGCTCAGGCAGCGGCGATCTCTTCGGTCGGGGCGTCGCCCCAGAGCTCTTCGAGGCCGTAGAACTCGCGGATTTCGCGGTGGAAGATGTGCACCACGACGTCGACGTAGTCCAACAGCACCCAGCGCAGGCTGGTGTAGCCTTCCTTGTGCCAGACGCGGACATCGGTTTTCTTCAATTCATCCATGATATGATCCGCGATGGCCTTGACCTGAACGTCGGCATCCGCGGAGCAGATCACGAAGTAGTCGCAAATGGTTGAGAGTTCCCGCAGATCCAGGATCTTGATGTCGTACGCTTTCTTGTCTAAAGCCAAATCCGCGATTCTGTGCGCAAGTTCACTTGGGGTCATTAACGAGAGTTTTCGAAACCTCCTCCAGAACGGTCTCAGGTCTTACGGTTGTTTATTGCCGGCCATGATGGCCTCAAAGTCAGTTCCCACGACAATCGAATAATCCAAATCGTAGAAATCATTTTCCAGTTGCTTGAAGCTGACGCGATCGGCCGCCAGTCCCAGTTTAGCCGCGAAGCGATTGGCTTCCGCCGGCGGCTGCTGCTTGCGCGCGATCACCAGCGTCTTCGCCTGCGCGAAGGAGTCGAAATTGCGCTCGTCAATCACGTCCACCACGAACTCCGGCTGCGCCGTCTTTTTCAAGAATTGTGAGAACTTCGAAGCCGCTCCGGGGATGCCGCAGCCGTTCAGCACCTGCACTCGCGCCGCCACCGGCGCGATCGCCTGCGGTGTCTGGTCAGCCGGCGCCGATTCCCCCTGCGTGATCCGCACCACAAACGAGCCGATGAAGACGAGCACCGCCAGGGCTACGACGATCAGGAGAATGTCGATGATTCGGCTGCCCGCGCGCGGTTTGGCCGACTTAGATTTCTTGCGATCCTTGCTCAGAACTTACTTTATCGTGATTGAAAGTTTGGAACATCAGGTGAATTGGGGGGCGCAATGAATCACTGAACTCAGTCGAAAAACGATCCATACCTCCCGTACGGCGAATAATATCCGTTATAGTTGTACAGCCCCGGCACATAAGACTCGTAGTTGATGCTCATGTGGAAGTTCTTCGAAGGCTCCCACAGCAAGCGAAAACTCGGCAAGATCCGGTTGTTGAGCGAGCTGCTCGCCGATGACCCGAACCAGGATTGCGGCTGATGCACGAACGCCAGCCCGACCGACAGACGCAACGGCTTGGCAAACTGGTAGTCAATCTGATTCAGGTAGGCCGCAATCGTCTGGCTCCGACCGCCGCCCGAAAACACGCTCACCGTATAGGCATGTTGCATATGAAGACGCGACGGGTCGAACAGCGAGAATCCGGTGATCCCGGTCCCGCTCGTGACATTGCTGCGACTGGCCGGGCTATTCTCTTTGGTGATAAGCGTTTCCGCGGCCAGGACGGACGCCAACGTCAACCAAAGCACAAGCACCGATAATGATAACTTTCGCAATGCCATGTTGATAAGATCTCCTGCCAGTGTCTACTGGTAATACGCCCAGAATCTACTTTTTGCCCAAAAAATTGTCAATGATTTAATTCCGTGAAGATCGACTCCAATTCGTGTAACTCCTTGACCGAGTTCACTCCCAGCGCCTCGCGGTAGTCGTGCAGCTTCAGAGCCGATGTCTTCTTCCCCTCATCAATCATGATCTTCATAACGTCGGTCAGATAAAATTCGCCTTGCGCGTTCTTGTCGTCGACTTTGTGGAGAGCGGAACGCAGCGCGTCCGCGTCAAACATGAAGATTCCGGTATTGATTTCGCGCACGGCGCGCTCTTCATCATTACAATCGGCATGTTCGACAATTTTCTTCACCGAGTCGTCCGACCCGCGAATGATCCGGCCGTAGCCGGTGGCGTCCGGCGGCACGGAGGTCAGTACTGTCGCCGCTGCGCCGGCCTGGCGATGATGTTCGATCAACGCCGTCAGCGATTTTCGCGTCAACAACGGCACATCCCCCGCCAGCACCAGGATACCGCCCTGGAAATCCTTGAAGTGCTTTTCGGCCGACATGACGGCGTGGGCCGTCCCGCGTTGTTCGTGCTGAATGGCGAATTCGATGCCGGGGTCGTGGTCGTAAAGCGCCATCACCTGCTCGCGGCCATGACCGACGACCAGCACGATCTTTCTCAGACCGAGCTTCTTAAGTAGTTCCGTCAGGCGCCAGACCATCGGCTTGCCGGCGATCGGATGCAGTACTTTCGGCAGGTCGGATTTCATCCGCTTGCCCTTGCCGGCGGCGAGAATGATGGCGAGCATGTCAGGGGATTTCTTCAAGGTGTGGTGCTACGATTTGAAGATGCGGTTCTTCTTGTCGACCTTGACGATGGTGGGCTGGTGTTTGGCAGCCTCTTTTGGCGACAGCAGAATGTAAGTGATCACGATGACGACGTCGCCGACCTGTCCCAGTCGCGCCGCCGGGCCGTTGAGGCAGACAGTACCGGAACCCTTCTTGCCCGCAATCGTATAGGTTTCAAACCGTTCGCCATTGGCCACGTTGACCACCTGCACCTTCTCGCCTTCAAGGATATTCGCCGCCTTCATCAGGATCGGATCCAGTTCGAGCGAGCCCTCGTAGGCGAGATTGGCGTCGGTCACCGTGGCGCGGTGGATCTTCGATTTGAACATCGTCAGGTACATATTACTTGACCTTCATTGTCACATTGTCAATCAGCCGGACCCCGTCGATGCGGCACGCCAAGCTGATTGCGATACCTCCGGCGATCCGGTCCAGTTCGGACAGCGACTTTTCGTCCGCAACCGACACATAGTCGACCGTCGCCTCCCCGTCTTTAACAAGTCGGGCGGTGACATAGTTCCGGATCACCGCCGCCGAGCGTTCGCCGCGCCGGACCAGTTCCTGCGCCGCGAACAGCGCTTCCGGAATCACCCGCGCGCGCCGGCGACCCAGTTCAGAAAGATACACGTTCCGCGATGACAATGCAAGTCGATCGCGGTCGCGCACCGTGGGAACAATGACAATTTTAACCGGAATATTCAGATCGCGCACCATCTGCTTGATCACGATCGACTGCTGCAGGTCCTTCTTGCCGAAGACGGCAACGTCCGGTTGCACGACGTTTAACAACTTGAGTACAACCGTGGCGACGCCGCGAAAATGTCCCGGCCGCATAGCGCCCTCCAGCACGGTGGCGATTCTCTCCGGCACAACATAGGTGTCAAAGTCTTGTGGATAGACATCGTCAGCCGCCGGATTAAACACGAAGTCGGCTCCTACCTCGCGGCAGAGCCGGCAATCTTCCTTCAGCGTGCGGGGGTATTTCGAGAAGTCTTCCTTCGGCCCGAACTGCGTCGGATTGACGAAGATCGACACGACGGTGATCTTTCCCAACTTCTTCGCGCGCTTGACCAACTCAAGGTGGCCGCGATGAAGTGCGCCCATTGTCGGTACCAGGGCGATGGTCTTGCCGTGGCGCTTCAACTTCAGCGCCGCCTTTTGCATCTGCCCGGATGAATGAATGAGTTTCATGATGGCAGCGTTAGCCGTAGCTCTCCGCGTCATTGGGATAGCTGCCGCTGCGCACGTCGGCAGCGAACTTGGCCCCGACTTCGCGCAGCTTGGCCTGGTAGTTGAAGTATTGCCGCACGAACTTCGGCATGAAGTCTTCGCCGACGCCCATGATGTCATTGATCACGATGATCTGGCCGTCGGTATCTTTGCCGGCGCCGATGCCGATGGTCGGAATGGTGAGGCTCTCAGTGATCTTGCGCGCAATGTCGTTCTTCATCGCTTCCAGCACGATGCTGAAACAGCCGGCCTCTTCGAGCGCCTGTGCCGATTCGAGCAAATAGTCCTTCCCGGCATCGGTCTTGCCCTGCACCCGGTAGCCGCCAAACTTGTTGATCGACTGGGGCGTCAGACCGATGTGCCCGAAGACCGGGATTCCGGCTTCGGTGATCCGCTTGATTCGCGGCGCCAGCTCGATGCCGCCTTCCAGCTTGATCCCCGCCGCGCCGCCTTCCGCCAGAAACCGCACTGCATTGCGCACGGCGTCGGCATCCGAAGTTTGATACGACCCGAACGGCATATCGCCCACCACCATCGCCGTTTGTGCGGCACGGCTGACCGCCTCGGTGTGGCGCAGCATTGTCTCCATGGTCGCGGACAAGGTGTCCTTGTGACCATAGACGACCATATTGAGGGTGTCTCCGACCAGTAGGCCATCGACGCCGGCCGCATCGAGCGCCCGGGCCGTGTAGTAATCGTAGGCGGTGATCCAGACGATCTTCTCGCCCTTCTTCTTCATCGGCCCAAAGCTGGCGGCGGTGATTTTGTTCTTGGTAGTTGTCATCAGATTCCCAGTTCCTGGTCGCCCCGGGTGAAGTAGCGTGTCCCCTGCCGCATCTCGGCGATCTGGTTGAAGATTTCTTCCAAATGCTGCGAGTTTTCGACAAAGTCCAAATTGTCGGTCTTGATCACGAGCAGCGGCGTGCGGTTGTAGTGGAAGAAATGATAGTTGTAGGCGTCGAGCACCTGTTTGAGATACTCGGCGTCGAAATTGCGCTCATAGGTCACGTTACGCTTGGCGATTCGCGCGAGCAGCACATCGACCGAGGCTGTCAGGAAGACCGCCAGATCGGGGCGCGGCAGGTTCTTCTTCAGGAGGTCGGCAACCTGCTTGTAGAGCGCCAATTCCTCTTCGGTCAAATTCGCCGAGGCAAACAGCAGGTCTTTCTCGAAAGTGTAATCCGCGACGATCCGCTTCTTGAAGAGGTCAAACTCAATCAGCTCACGCTGCTGCTGGTAGCGTGAGAGCAGGAAAAAGAACTGCGTTTGCAAGGCGTAGCGTTTGCGGTCGCGGTAGAAGTCTTTCAGGAACGGATTCTTCGCCGCCTCCTCCAGCACCAGATGCCCGCCAATCCGGTCGGCCAGGATTTTGCAGAAGGTCGTCTTGCCGACGCCGATCGGTCCGTCGACGGCGACATAGTGGAGGTGAGCGAAACGATCATCCATGATAAATTCGTATCCCCTGTGACGGGTCCGCAATCATCCGCAGGCAGTCCGCAAACGGCCGGGCATCTTTATGACAATACGCATCGGGAGCAATTTCCAGAAGCGGGATCAGCACAAACTTGCGCCGGCACATCCGCGGGTGCGGCAATTGCAGCTCCGCGGTGTTGCTGCGTTGTTCGTCGAATGCGAGAATATCAATATCGAGCAGTCGCGGTCCGCGGGCAACGGCACGTTCCCGGGGGAAACTGCGTTCCACGACGCGCGTTCGCGCCAGCAATTCGGTCGCGCTCAATGACGTCTTCACCTCGACCACGCTGTTCAAAAAGTCCGGCTGGGCCTGGTAATCCACGGGCGTCGTCTCGTAGAGCTGCGAGGCGCACACCACCGTTACATCGCCGGATGCCTGCAGCCGCTCCAGTGCTTGCCGGATGTTCTCACTCCGATCGCCCAGATTTGATCCCAATGACAGATAAATCGAAATATCAACCCCGCCCGCGTTTGATCTCAACCTCGATATGATCGAGATTCCCCGGGATCGGCGGAATCATTTTCCGCACCCGAACCACAACCTGATTGATACGCGCATCGCTCAGGATGCGCCCGGCGATGTCCTGCGCGATCGCCTCGATCAAGGCATACTTCTTGCCGTTCATCACGTCTTCGATCGTTGCATATACCTGCGCATAATTGACGGTATCGTTCAGGCGGTCGCTGGCGCCCGGTTTGGTCAAATCCAGGAACAGTTCGCAGTCCACTTCATAGCGCCGCCCAGTTTCCTTCTCGGCCGCGCTGACGCCGTGGTAGCCGTAGAAGATCATATTCTGCAGGCGGATGACGTCCATCACTTTTCCCTCACGCGCAAGCGGGAGCGAATCGGCTGGTAATGTCGCACAAACTGATCGAGGGCCGCCGCCAACTCCTCGCCGCCGACATTGGCGCTGATGCGAACCCAGCCTTCACCGTTTTCGCCGAAGGCCGATCCCGGCGCTACCAGCACGCCCTTTGAGCGCAGGAGTGAACGCGCAAAATTCACAGCCACACGACGATGCCGCAGCTGGACCCAGACGAAACCGCAGCCAGCCGTCGGAAAATACTCGATTCCGGCTGCCCGCAACTTGTCGGTGACAACAGCCATTCGCTGCGCAATTTCATTGCGGCAGCCGGCAATCTGCGCGCGCAAGGTCTCGGCGTCCCGCATATACCCGGCCGCGGAGCGAATCACCGCCTGTGGCACTTCGAAGCTCAAGCTGCGCGCCAGTGCCGCCAGCGGCTGGATCAGCGTCTTGCGTCCAATCAGCACGGTGAGTTTGAGTTCGGGCGCGAGCAACGAAGTCGAAAAACTAATCAACTCTAGTCCTGTGCGCAGGTTGCGCGGCGTCTGGCACAACAGCGGCGGCTGGAAGTTGCCGGCAAACGAGAGCGCGTAGGATGAATCGACAACGGTCAACAGATTGGACTCGACCGCGCACTTGTGTAAGCGTCGGTAGAATTCCTTGTCGCAGACGGCGCCGGTCGGATTGTGCGGCGAGTTTACCATCAGCACGCCGAAGGACTTCGCCGTCCGCGTGCGAAATTGTTCCAAGTTCGGCAGAAAGTCGTTGCGTTGGAAAAGCGGATAGGGCTTGACCTGAGCACCGAAAAGGGTCGCAAAGACGCGATAGCTCAGATAACCCGGATCGGGAACGTGATAGACGGCATCGGCGTCGGCCAGGTAGGCGTTCAGTAACAGCAAGGCGATCTTGGTGCCCGGCATCAACAGCATTTCTCGCTGCGGGTCGAGCTTAACATCATACTCCGAAGCGAGGTACTCGGCAAGAACCCGCCGAATCTCAGGTTCGGTGATGGGGTGAGCAGTCTGATCCGCCGGCTCGCGGCGCAAGGCAAACCGTCCGAGATCGACAACAGGGCGCCCGCGACGAAGCTGTGCAGCCTGCAAGTCGGCCATCTCGCTCAAGAAGGGCGCCGGCAGTCGCTGCACGCGTTCAGCCGATGCCACGACGACACGCCCGGAGATTCTCAATTCTCTCTTCGGCGCCGATCGCGCGGCATGGTGATCGCCGACAGGGAGTGTTCGTCCGTCGTGATCTCCTCCTCATCGTAATCGACATCCATGTCCATGGCCATATCGATTTGATAGGCCAGGTAAAGCGCCTTGGCGCAGTGCTCGGCCATCTCGGTCCGGAAGAATGCTTCCAGAACCGTCGTCCCCAGCGCAACCAAACCGTGGTTTTCGAGCAGGTAGACACAACCGCTGCCAATATGCTTTGCGAGCGCGTCGGACAATTCTGTGGTTCCCGGCGCGGCGTAAGGGACGAAGGGAATTGTGCCGAAGCTAACCTCAAACTCCGGCAATCCGGAAGCGTCAATCGCCGTACCCGCCAGAGCGAATCCGGTTGCATAACTCGGATGGGAATGCACAACAGCGTTGATCTCCGGCCGCTTGTCGTAGGCCAGCAGATGAATCCGATATTCGCTCGATGGCCGCTGTGATTCCGACTTCGGTTTGCCGGTGCGATCGAGCACCACGAGATCAGCCGAGCTCATCATGCCTTTGCAGATGCCGGCCGGTGTGATCAGGATCTCGCCCGCAGGAAGCCGGCAAGAGATGTTGCCCTCGGTCCCTGCAATCAACCCTTTATCGTATAATAACTTACCGACTCTACAGATTTCTTTGCGGTACGCTAACGTTTTGTCTGCCAACTGCTATCCTCGCAGCACAAAAGTTAGCGCCTCTCTTCCGACATTGTCAAGCCAAATTACGATTTTGGCGCACGGCGGGGCAGCCGCTTCTTTATTCCGCTGCTGCCAATCTCGATTTCACCCGCATTCCAGGCGGCGAAGATGCCTCCCGTTGTCGCCCCGAGGGCGCCTGAACTTGATTCCATGGGGTTTCGAACAGAGCTTCTCCGGCACCGGCTACGACGTTTGATCTGTAAGATTCTTGTTGGCAAGCGGTTAGAGAATCTAAAAAATGCAACTGCCATCGACATATGCACAATCGTATATATTGTGGCTGATAACTCATTGATACCACAATATATTGTGTTTTTCTGGAAATTTTATTTTGACCGATCTCTTGCAGCCTTTACTCTTGCCATCCCGCGCGTGATCGCCGGCGATCACAACCCGGGCGCAAGAGCTCAAAAAGCGATTCCGGACAGGGAGTCCAGAGAATAACATCGAAGTGGCGCGAGTGATCTTCCGATCATTCGAGTGGGGATAATCTACTTTTAGGGAGAGCTGTTATGCAGGGATCAGAGAAGAAAGCGTTGACCGAAAACGCCCTGCGCGTCTTGGAAAGGCGCTATTTGGCCAAGGATGACCACGGGAATGTGATCGAATCACCCGATCAACTCTTCCGACGCGTGGCAACAGCGGTGGCGCAACCCGACCGCAACTACGGCGCGACCGACGAACAGATTCAGGAGTCGGCTGAGGTCTTCTACCGCATGATCTCGAGTCTCGACTTCATGCCGAACTCGCCGACGCTGATGAACGCCGGGCGGCCGCTCGGGCAATTGTCGGCCTGCTTCGTTCTGCCGGTCGGCGACTCGATGGAAGAAATTTTCGAAACCATTAAACATGCGGCCCTGATTCACAAATCGGGCGGCGGCACCGGATTCTCGTTCTCGCGGTTGCGCCCGCGCAACTCGATGGTTGCTTCGACCTCGGGCGTGGCCTCGGGACCGGTTTCCTTCATGAAGGTGTTCAATGCCGCCACCGAAGCGGTCAAACAGGGCGGCACGCGCCGCGGCGCCAATATGGGTATTCTGCGCGTCGACCATCCCGATATTGAAGAATTCGTTTCCTGCAAAGACGATCTCTCACAGGTGACCAACTTCAACATCTCGGTGGCGATCACCGATGAGTTCATGCGCGCCGTCAAGGAGAACCGGGATTACGCGCTGATCAACCCGCGCACCGGCGAGCCGTACACGGTCAACGGCAAGATCGTCACCAAGTACGCGCCGAAGATCTTCAACGATATCATTCAGCACGCCTGGCAGACCGGCGAACCGGGGATCGTGTATATCGACCGGATGAACGCCCTATCGCCGAATCCTGGGTATGAGGTCATCGAGGCCACCAATCCCTGCGGCGAACAGCCGTTGCCGCCGTACGATTCCTGCAATCTCGGCTCGATCAATCTGGGCGCAATGGTGATGACGGAATTGCCGCGCGACTACAATCCCAAGGTCGACCCGGCGCGCGGCATCGACTGGGAGAAATTCCGCAAGCTGATCCAGGACTGCGTGCACTTCCTCGACAACATCATCGATGCCAACAAATATCCGATTCCCGAAATCGAGGACCAGACGCGCCGCAACCGGCGTATCGGCCTCGGCGTGATGGGCTGGGCGGATATGCTGATCAAGCTGCGCGTGCCGTACAACAGCGAGAAGGCGTTTGAACTGGGCGAGCGCGTGATGGAGTTCATCAACAATGAAGGCCACATGTACTCCTCCGAGCTGGCGCGCCTACGCGGCAAGTTCCCGAACTGGGAGCATTCGCGCTTCGCCGCCGAGGGCGTGATCATGCGCAACGCCACCGTGACCACGATCGCGCCGACCGGCACAATCTCGATCATCGCGGGCTGTTCGTCCGGGATTGAACCGTATTACGCGATTTCCTTCGTCCGCAACGTCATGGACAATACCAAGCTGGTTGATGTCAACCCGCTCTTCGAAGAGATCGCTCGTAAGCGCGGCTTCTATACCCAGGAACTGATGGAGAATATCGCCAACGACAATTCCGTTCAGGGCTTCGACGATATTCCCGGCGATGTAAAAGAGCTCTTCATGACCGCCGCCGACGTCACGCCGTTCCAGCATATTCGGATGCAGGCGGTCTTCCAGAAGAACTGCGATTCCTCGGTTTCCAAGACGATCAACATGGATAACTCCGCGACGCAGCAGGATGTCTACGACGCCTACTGGTATGCCTACGAACTCGGCTGCAAGGGCGTGACGATCTATCGCGACGGTTCGCGGCCGATGCAGGTACTTTCTACCGGTAAGACCAAGGATCCGAATGCGGCCAAGGAAGAGCCGAAGGTCGAAGCTGCCGCTGCGACTGCCGCCGCGACTCCGAGCGCGCCGACGACTCCGGCTGTCGAACCGGCGGCGCCGGTACACGCCGAGGTGCAGGATCGGCCCGATGTTTTGACCGGCATCACCGAGCGCATCCGCACTGGCTACGGCAATCTCTACATCACGATCAACGAGCACAACGGCAAGCCGTTCGAGGTGTTTGCGCAGATCGGCAAATCGGGCTGGTCGACGATGGCCGACACCGAGGCGATCTGCCGCATGATCTCGCTGGCGCTGCGTTCCGGCGTGCCGGTAAGCGCGATCATCGAGCAATTGGCCGGCATCGGCGGGGAATCGCCGCTGTATCAAAACGGCGAATTGATCAAGTCGATTCCCGATGCGATCGGCATTGTGCTGAAGAAGCATTTCGGCAACGGCAAGGACGTGCAGCGCAAGTCGACCTATCACGAGGTCTGCCCCGACTGCGGGACCAAGCTGGAGCACGATTCCGGGTGCGTCACTTGTCGCGGCTGCGGTTACAACAAGTGTTAGTTGCGTAGGTCAGAATCCCGGCGATCCTGACATGAACACGATTGCTGCCTGAAGGGGGGGCGGTCGGAGTGGCTACCGACTTGGATATTAGTCGCATGAGGGCGGGGAGAAGTCCCCGCCCTTTGGATTTGTGCTTTGAAATCTTACTTCGCGCAACAGGTGGAAGTGCTCACTGACACGGTCCCGGCCCCAAATCGAACAGGTACAGTATCAAGTGCACTGCATCCGAGATGTTTACAAATCCGCTGCAGTCCAGATCTCCGGCTGCTTGCGGATTCGGCGCCGGGCCGCTCGCGAAGATGTAATTCACCAGATACACGGCATCGGTCAGCGCAATGCGGCCGTCGCAGTCGCAGTCGCCGACGTGCACCGTCGGATTGATCTTCAGCGCGAACCCAAATACATCGCCGGCCGGCGGCGTGCTCGCGTCGGTCAGTTGGATGGTGAAGTAGAACGTGGCCGGATAGGTCGGCACACCTTCGATGATGCCCTGCTCGCCGCCGGTGAAGTTCAGGCCGTAGGGAATATCGCCGCCGAGGAAGGTCCAGTTGTAGGGCGGCACGCCTCCCAGCGCCGCCAACTCGCAGTAGTACGGCTTGGTTTCCTCTCCGTCCGGCAGATCGCGCGAGATTATTGTCAGTGCAAACGGCTGCTCGCTGTAACCCTTGAGAATCCAGTTAAGCGGATCGAAATGCACTTCCGCGACGTTCTGCGCGAACTCGCGCTGGTAGAGCGTGAACGCCCGGTCGTTCCACAGCGTGTCGTAAATCTCGCTGTCGTCATCGAATCGATACATCACCTGGATCGGCATGGCGAACACCTCGAACTCCGTCTGCACCTGCTTGATGATCAGATCAAGCCGATACCCGCCGCCCCCACTTGGCGCACTCTGCCACATGTATTCATATTGCGGATTGCCGTAACCGTAGACCCACTCCGAGAAGAACCAGTCCAAATCCTGCCCCGAAGATTGCTCCATGTAGTACTGGAAGTCCTCCGTCACGGCGGTGCCGTACTTGAGCGGCGAGGCACCGTAGTTGCGCAAGCCGGTGAAGAAGGCCTCGTCGCCGATCACTCCGCGCAACATATGCAGCACCCAACCGCCTTTGTCGTAAACAATAATATCGAGGATATTCCAGGCATAAGTCGTGTCGCGCACATAGATCGAGCCCGGTCCGAAGTATTCGATTGCGTTCATGTAGCTGTGCAGCGCGTCGGTCCCGAGCATCGCCTCCACCATCAGCGCCTCGGAGTAGGTGGCGAATCCCTCGTTCAGCCAGATGTGATGCCAGTCGCGGCAGGTGATCATATCGCCCCACCACTGGTGTGACAGCTCGTGCACGATCGTCATGACATTTTCCGACATTCCCGGTGACATCGAGGTATTGGTCTGGTGTTCCATCGCGCCGCCCCAGGTGAAGTTCGACATGGCGTACTTCTCGTTCGGGAACGGATACGGCCCGAAAATGCGCGACAGGGTGTCGATCGCCGGCACGGTAAACGCGTAGGCACCGGCGATCTGCGGCACCAAGCCGGGATACACCCAGTAGTCGACCGGCAGCGAGTCGGTCGGCGTCTTCTGCGCCCATTCGCGCCAATGGGTGAACTCCGCGATGGCTACGCTCACCAGGTACGTTGCGATCGGATAGTGTACCGACCAATGTGTCGTGCGGAAACCGTCGCCGTTGTCGACATCGCTGATCAGATTGCCGTTCGAAGAGCAGAATAGATTTGCAGGATAAGTGATGTAGAAATCCAGCGAGTCGGCTTTGTCGTTGGGATAGTCTTTGCACGGCCACCACGCGCACGCGTAGAACGGCTCCGACAGGTTGCCGATGACGGGCTGGCCATCATACTCGTCGAAAAACAACGCGGCCCACGCCAGTTGTTCTTCGACCCCGTGGTGAAACACCTGCGTCTGGAACAGTTCTCCCGGTGCGTACGTGCGCCCGAGGTCAATATGCAACAGGCGCGAGTCAGTCCACCAACTGGCCGGCTCGCCGTTGAGCTTGATCGAATCGACGTTGACAATCCAGTAGCAGTCGATCTGACAGACCGCCAGCGGCGCAACGACCTCTGCGGTCATGGTCACGTTGCCGCTGACGATCGCATTGGCGCGGTCAAACTTCATCTCCAGCCGGTAATACTTGACATCATACTTCTCCTGCAGCGGTGTCCCGCCGCGCGGTCTGGCCGCGCCCAAGTCGAGCGCCGTCGCCAGTTGCCTGGTCCTGCCTTGTCGGCAGGCTTCGTGCGCCGCCTTCGAATCGCGAATCACTTGATCGATCGGAGGAAAGACCGCGGCGGCGAGAGTCGGGGAAACGATGAGAACAAGCAGCGAAACGAGCGCAGCGATCCGCGACAACGCGGACCGCATCCGGGCGCATGATCCGATGCGCATAGGCCCCTCCCATGGGTCTGAGGTTGGCGTGCCGACGCTTGTGTGAAGCGTCTGAGCATTGATTGACGATTACGCTTCCGCCGCAGCCGTGCCGGTTCAAGCCGGCGCAGCCATCACGGATGAAGTTGTCTATATCGGTTATTTACGATGCGCCGGACGCGAAGTTGTCCCGATCTGAAACACTGGCGACGGCTTACAAAACCTGAACTGTGCACATTCTGCGGCAATTGCCGATAACTCAAAGTGACTAAGTCCGTTCGCGCGTGACCCGGGGCGGCAGGCGCGTTGGTCTAACTTATTGGAGCTATGGGAACATTCATTCCGGCCGGCCGATTATCCGCCGTCAAGTACGGCGATCAGCGCATTGAGATTCAAACGGAGTTCTCCAAGTATCCGGAGCCCCGGATTGCCACCTCCGTCAGCCTCGCCGGGCAGGTTATCCATAAGATCCAGAAGCTCTGGGGCAAGCAGATCGACTCGATCGACGAGATGCGGGTGGTCGAGGAGATCATCAACAAACAGCATAACGAAGTGACGGCGCTGATCCACGAGCACGCCCACACCCTCATCGAACAGGTGCAAGCGCAGCGCAACCGGCCCGGGGGCGAACAGATTCTCGATCAGGTCGGCAAAGTCGAGCACGTGCAGTCGGCCTTCATCCTGACTTCCGAGGGCAAGCTGGTGGCGCGGCAGAAGATCACGAAGGAGGCCGAGGTTGTTGCTGCGATGATCGCCAGTCTGACCGAGATCCTCTTCGAGATCGGCCGCACGATGAACCTCGGCGACTGCGAAGATTGCGTGCTCAATCTCGGGTCGCACGACCTGTTGCTGTTGCCGTTCCAGGGCGGCTACCTGGCCGTGCTGGTCGACACCAAGGTGCGCAAGCGGGAGGTGCTCGAACAACTCTGGAAAATCGCGAGGGCGGCATGAGAAAAGTAATCGAAGCGATTCGCGGTGTGATGGGCGTCTCCGGCGTCGTTCTCTGGGAGCGCGACAACAGTGCGTTCCACAAGCTCCTTCCGGCGCGATTAACGTCCACGGATACGGAGAACATCTGCGGTCAATTGGTCAAGTTCAGCCAGTTGGCGGGTAAGGTGCGCGAAGTGAAAACCCGCTTCAAATCGGGTTGGCTATGGATCCACTGCAGCCCCAAATTCGCGTTGGCAGTTATTGCCAAGCCCGATCTCAATACGACCACGCTCAATCTCGTGATGAAATCGTCGCTGGCGACGTTGGAGTCGCAGATTCGCATGCCGGCGCCGCAGCCGACCGTACTGCAATATGTGGAATTCACCCCGGATCATGTTGTCGCGATCTCCCGCGCGATCAACCTCGCCCTCGGTCACTTCCAGGGGCAGGTCTCGCGCTTTGAAATCGCCGAAGTTCTGCGCCAAGCCAAGACGCAACTGCTTGAAGAGTACCCCGTGCTCAAGCACTTCACCGTCGATGCCAACGGCGGCATTATCGTGATCAAGGGTGCGGAGAAACACATGGACGCGGACGCCGTACCGGCGGCGGCGCAGCTGGTCGCCAATTTCGTGCGACTGATCGGCGCCAAAAGCTCGACCATCGGCTTTGACATTGAGAAGCTCACGCTCGGACTGCACCAGATGTTGGCCGAGATCGGCTTCTACAACTACTTCGCCTCCGCCCGGCGCTACGTTCCCAAATAAGGGGCGGGCAAAAAAATGGTGAGAGAGGGGAGGCTCAATCACCTGAATGAAAATAACTCCTCAGACGATTACGCTAAAGGGTTTTTACAGCCACCACGGCTTTTTGCTCCCGCTACTCATCCTTGAGAATGAGGTCACGGCAGGACGCTCAACCAAATACGGGGGCAACCTTCATAATTGAAATGTTAGAGAATTTTCAAAATCCCCTCTCTAACACCTGCTGAAATATACGTCCTCAACCTGGCTTTTCAAGAGTAAATTGGCCGTTGACCGATTATTCCGCCCCCGGCACGCCGTTTGTTTCGCTTGCACTAAAATCTTGCACAAACACTGGTGTCGCTCTATCTAATTGGTGTGTTGGAGCATCCCGGTCTGAACGGCAAGACGCTCGGCATTGGCGTCGATCTGATTGAAATCGAGCGCATCAAGTATGCCTACCAGCGCTTCGGCGACGCGTTTCTGCAAAAAGTCTATTCCTTCGAAGAGATCGAGTTCTGCTTCATGAAGCAGAATCCCTTCCCCTCATTGGCCGCCCGATTTGCCGCCAAGGAGGCCGGCTTCAAGGCCCTCTCGCAGGCGGGCATCCCCCCCGGCCACTGGCGCGAATTGACGGTTACCCAGAATTCCGACGGGATCCCGCAGCTCATAGTCCCGGGGCTGCACAATATGATCGTGCACTTATCTCTCAGCCATACCAGCACGCTGGCGATTGCGACGGTGGTGATTGAGCGCGCACACTAAACAAAGTCGTATCTGGACTCTGAACTGGCGAAGCATTACATTAAAATATCGAGCGGCCGGCCGCCCAGCGGATGGGCAGCGTGTTGCGGCCGCGCGGCAACTGATTCAAATCTGATCGCAGTCATAGCGGAGGTTGATCATGACCCTCAATATTAGCCAAATCGAATCTTTGCTCGGGCCGAATGCCAAAACCTTGCTTGGACATCAGTGTAAGACCATCGACAAGTCCAAGCTCCATCTCCCCGGACCTGACTTCGTCGACCGCGTCGTCGTCCACACCGATCGTCCGAATACTGTGCTTCAGAACCTCAACTGGATGATCCATCACGGCCGTCTCGCCCACACCGGCTACATGTCGATTCTCCCGGTGGATCAGGGCATTGAACATTCCGGCGGCGCTTCCTTTGCGCCCAATCCCGATTACTTTGACCCCGAGGGCATCGTCAAGCTCGCGGTCGAGGGCGGGTGCAACGCCGTTGCCTCCACCTTCGGCGTGCTCGGCTCGGTTGCGCGCAAGTGGGCGCACAAGATGCCGTTTATCGTCAAGGTCAATCATAACGAATTCCTGAGCTATCCGAATGCCTTCGATCAGGTGATGTTCGGCACGATCGACCGCGCGTACGACATGGGCGCGATCGCCGTCGGTGCCACCATCTATTTCGGCTCGCAGGAATCGCGGCGGCAGATCGTCGAAGTCGCCGAGGCGTTTGCCCACGCGCACGAACTCGGCATGGTCACCGTGCTGTGGTGTTACCTGCGCAACAGTGCCTTCAAGATTGACGGCATCGATTATCACGTCGCGGCCGACCTTACCGGCCAGGCTAATCATCTGGGCGTGACCTTGCAGGCTGACATCATCAAGCAGAAGCTCCCCGAGACAAATCGCGGTTTCGAAGCGGTTGAGAAAGCTGCCGGGAAGGCATATTCGAAGTGGAGCAAGAAGGTTTACGACCAGCTTACGACCGACAACCCGATCGACCTAGTGCGCTACCAAGTGGCCAATTGCTTCATGGGTCGCGCGGGTCTGATCAACTCCGGCGGCGCCTCCGGCAAAAACGATCTGGCGGATGCTGTAACTACAGCCGTGATCAACAAGCGCGCCGGCGGCATGGGCTTAATTTCCGGTCGCAAGGCGTTCCAGCGTCCGATGAAAGAAGGCGTCGAGTTGCTCAATGCGATTCAGGATGTCTATCTCTGTAAGGAAATTGCCGTCGCGTAGAGACCGTAGGTCAGGATCCCCGCGATCCTGACAAGCGTATTGGCTTAAGTGTGACGTCGCTGTAGACCACCGTCTGCAGCGACGTTTTAATTCTACAATAATGTCTCCATCGGTGATCTGGTGCCCACTGCCGGAAAATCTCGAGGAACGAGGGATTGCGGTCGGACTTCGCTACCTTGCGCTCTGCAACGTTTGAGTAAACTTCTCTCCGATCACCTTTGCCCGATACGCAAAGATCCCCTGCAATTGCCGCCGCACGAACAGCGCGTGCGCCATTCGCCCCAGAATCCCCATAGGCAGCGCATAGTTGACTTTATCGGAGATCAGGGTTCCGCCTTCAACTTCGCGGAAGCTGTGCCGGTGCTGCCAGAGCCGGTACGGACCATTGATCTGTTCGTCGACGAAGGCATGCGGCGGATCGTACTGGGAGATCAGCGTGCGCCAGCGCAGGCGCAGTCCCATCACTTTGATTGTGTAGTCGATCAGCGCGCCGGTTTTCATCTCGATTGGCGTCGGCGTGAGTATCACGAACCCCAGCGCCGGCGGTGTAATCTTGGCGAGATTTTCGGGCCGCTCGAAGAACGCAAACACCTCCGCCAGTGGTCGCGGCACAAACTGCTCGGCGGTCAGAGTGTAGGTTTTCACGATTTCTTCTCCGCCGGCACGAAGCGCGTGATGTATTGTTTGACGTCGAACTTGCGCGCGCAGCCGTTGTAGCTCATGTAGCGAATCTTGCCGAACACCGCCCGCTCGCCCCAGGCCCGGTCGTGCACGCCGCCGATGCTCCAGGCGATGCCCGCGTAGCCGTTCGGATCGCGCCCGTCCAATTCGTAGCGGTCATTCAGATAAATCGCGGTCTCCAAGGCTTCCTCCGGCGATCCGGTCCACTCCAGGATCTTCTTCGCCCAGTACATGCGCAGGTAACCGTGCATCTTGCCGGTCGTCACCATTTCGATTTGCGCTGCGTTCCACAGATCGTCGTGGGTTCGCGCGTTTTCGAAGTCGGCGCGGGAATACAGGTAGCTGCGCTCATCACCGCGGTGTTCGTTCAGAGTCGTCTGCGCCCAGGAATGAAATCCCGGAAACGCGTCATAGTGCTCGTTGTAGTGGCAAAAGTTATCGGACAACTCACGGCGCACGATCAACTCCTCCAGAAAGCTCTCCTGCGCCGCGATGTTTTGATCGAACCGCTGAGCCTCCAGCGCTACCCGTTGCGCGGCTATCTGCCCGAAGTGCAAATAGGGTGACAAATTAGATTGCGCGTCGTGCGTGGGCAGATTGCGCTCATCGTGATAGCGTTGCAGTCCGCGCCGAAGGAAGGCCTGCAACTGTTTGTGCGCGGCCGCTTCGCCGGGGGCGAAGTCTGCGACGGCGCCGACACCGCGATCGACCGCAAGCGCTCGGCGCGCCTTTGCCCAGTCGACCGGTGCGCTGTGTCCGACAGCCGGATAGGGGTGCTTCTTGACGCGCGGGAACTCCGTGAGATAGTGCGGCAGGAGCTTATGAATCTTCGGTCGAAACGTGTAAGCCGCAAACTCCTGCTTCGGCGATGCCACCCAGCAGGGAACGATGTTGTGCGCGTCGACTTCAAAGAAGGGCGCGGCGATCTTTGGGACGATGGCGTCCTTCCACTTGCGGTTGATGCGTAGCGCCGTGAAATCGGTGACCAGCGCCCCGATTCTCTCCCGCGCCGCCAGCTTTGGTATTTCGATGTCGGGAGACCCGGTCAGCAACCGAAATTCGATGGCGAGTCGGCGGCACTCGAGTTCGACCTGCTCCAGTCCCTTATTCATGAACTCATACTGGCGCAACGTCGCGCCGAGATAGTTCGGGAGCAGGCAAAACGCGACGATTAGCGGCTGCCGTAGCTTCAACGACAACTCTTGGGCATAGAGCAGCGCCCAGTTGTCGTGAACGCGCTGGTCGCGACTCATCCAGTAGACGACCGGTCCGGCAGTCGGAGTGCCGGTTCGCAGCGATCGTGCACGGCTCAGGTCAACGCGATCAGACATGGTGAACCTGCATCGTCTTCATCTCACCAATTCCAACCAATGCCGTCACGGTGGGTTCGCCGTGTCGAAGATTGCGCTACCGGTATTTAAGCTTGAAGGCCAGAATCCCGACCGTGAAGAACAGCGCCACGGCGTTGGCCACGATGATCGGCACGTCGCGCACCAGCAAGCCGTAAACCAGCCACAGGAGCACGCCGGTGGAAATAACGGCGTACATTGCCAGTGAGATATCGTGGGTTGATTTCGACTTCCAAATTTTGAGCAACTGCGGCACGAAGGAAAAAGTCGTGCAAGCGCCGGCAATCAGCCCAAGAGCGGTGAGCGAGTCCATCGGCGCCAAGGATAAGAACCGCGCGGGCGCCGACAAAGAGATTTCGTTGATGATTTTGCCCGCTCTGCGTATTTTGGAAGAGACATGTTCGATCAGGATTTTCGATGAGCGAAAACTGCTGTTATAGCTTCCTCGACCTGTTCAGGGCTGCTTATGGCCGCAACTGGAACGAGGAGGAACAAGAGCGCTTCCGCAATTTGCCGCAGGAAGAGAAGAACGCCGAGGTCCGCCGCATGGTTGCACTCACCAACGGCGCCTGGTTGTGCGAGGATCGGGTCTGGGGCGACGGCCTGACCTACACCGCGTTCTGGAAGACGACAGCCTCGAGGACGCAATAGCGGCTGGAGCTGCCCGCCAGCTTCAGCAGATTACTCCGCTGCCGGATATGATCCCAGAATCTTCAGATATGTCGTGATTTCCCGGAGGTCCGCGATCGCGTTCTTGGCGTCGTCGTCGTCGCCGTGCCCGACAAAATCGAGATAGAAGTAATATTCCCAGGGCCGCTTGCGCAGCGGTCGCGATTCGATTTTGGTCAGATCGAGATCGCGCTGCGCAAACACTGACAGGGCTTTGAACAGCGCGCCCGGAAGATTCTTCAAGGCGAACACGATCGACGTCTTCGACCGCTCGCCGCGCTCTGCGGGCGTCCTGGAGAGAACGACAAACCGCGTGTAATTGTCCGGTTCATCTTGAATCGCCGAGGCCAAAATCTGCATCCCGTACAACTCCGCCGCGTACGCCCCGGCAATTGCCGCGAAGTGCTTCAGATTCTTCTCCTTGATCAGCTTCACGGCTCCGGCGGTATCGTACTCGACGTGTGGCTGCATTCGCGGATGCTCGAGCAGGTACTCTTTACATTGCTCAAGCGCGACCGGATGCGATCGCACTTCGGTAAGATGGTCCAGCGTCGCCCCCGGATGAGCGATCAAGCAATGCTCGATCCGCAGATTCTGTTCACCGACGATGAAGAGATCGTGTGTGAGCAGGAGGTCGAAGTTCTGATGGATGCTTCCGACCAGCGAATTCTCGAGCGGGACGATGCCGTGAGTAGCCGCTCCAGCTTCAACGGCGGCAAAGACTTCCGGAAACGTCGCCAGCGGCAGGAAATCCGTGCCGGCACCGAGGAATTCTCGTGCCGCCTCCTCCGAAAACGCTCCCCGTTCACCCTGAAAGGCAATGACTGACTTGCTCATACGCGAATTGTCGGCAGAACCTCAAGATTCGTCAAGGAGTTAACTCACGCTCGCGGACGAGAGCACCCAATTTCCCTTTGCCCCGCACGGCCGCTTCGTATTATATCCGATAAGACTTTAGTGGTTTTTTCCACATGGAGGAATCTTGTGGCTGATTCATTGACTCATAAAATCCTGAAAGCACACTTGGTTGAAGGCGAACTCAAGCCCGGCACCGAAATCGGTATCCGCATCGACCAGACTCTCACCCAGGACGCGACCGGTACGATGGCCTACCTGCAGTTCGAGGCCATGGGCATCAACCGCGTCAAGACGCAGTTGTCGGTTTCGTACGTCGATCACAACATGCTGCAGACCGGCTTTGAAAACGCCGACGACCACCGCTACCTGCAGACGGTCGCCGCCAACTACGGCATCTATTTCTCGAAGCCCGGCAACGGCATCTGCCACCAGGTGCATCTGGAACGCTTCGGCAAACCGGGCCTGACCTTGCTCGGTTCCGATTCGCATACCCCGACCAACGGCGCGCTCGGCATGATCGCGATCGGCGCCGGCGGTCTGGACGTCGCGGTCGCCATGGGCGGCGGCGCGTTTTATCTCCCCTGCCCGCGCGTCGTCGGCGTGCATCTCACCGGCAGTTTACAGCCGTGGGTCTCGGGAAAAGACATCATCCTTGAAGTGCTGCGCCTGCTGACCGTCAAGGGCGGTGTCGGCAATGTGATTGAATATCACGGCGAGGGCGTCAAATCGCTCACCGTCACGCAGCGCGCGACGATTACCAATATGGGCGCGGAACTCGGCGCGACCTGCTCGATCTTTCCCTCCGACGAACGCACCAAGGAGTACTTGGCCGCGCAAAGTCGCGAGCAGGACTGGAAGGCGATCGGTCCCGATCCGGGCGCGACTTATGATAAGCTGATCGAAATCGATCTCAACAAGCTCGAGCCGATGATCGCCCAGCCGCACTCGCCCGACAACGTCGTGCCGGTGAAAGCGGTCGCGGGCAAGAAGGTGCAGCAGGTTTGCATCGGCTCCTGCACCAACTCCTCTCTCTACGATCTGGAAATCACCGCGGCGATCCTCAAGGGCGATCAGGTTTTCCCGCAGCTCGATTTGACGGTCACCCCCGGTTCCAAGCAGGTGTACACGATGATTGCCAATTCGGGCGCGCTGGCCAAGATCATTCAGTCGGGCGCGCGCATCCTCGAATCCGCTTGCGGACCGTGCATCGGCATGGGTCAGGCGCCGCCCTCCGGCGGTGTCTCGGTGCGCTCTTTCAATCGCAATTTCGAAGGCCGCGCCGGTACCAAGGATTCGTACGTCTACCTCGCTTCGCCGGAGACCTGTGCTGCCACCGCGTTGAAGGGTGTGATCACCGATCCACGCGATCTCGGCGCGCTGCCGCGGCTGGATTTGCCGTCAAAGTTCTACATCGATGATCGCGGCATTATTCCGCCGGCCAAGAACGGCGACCGTCCTGAAATTGCGCGCGGACCGAACATCAAGCCGCTACCGACTCGCGGGCCGATCGCGCCCAAGCTGGCCGGCAAGTCGTTGCTGAAGCTGGGCGACAACATCACGACCGATCACATCATGCCGGCCGGCGCCAAGGTGTTGCCGCTGCGCTCGAATATTCCGGCGATCTCGGAATTCGTGTTCTTCCATGTCGACAAGGAGTTTGCCAAGCGCGCCAAGGAAGCGCACACCTTCACGATCGTGGGCGGCGAAAACTACGGCCAGGGCAGTTCGCGCGAACACGCGGCGCTGGCGCCGATGTATCTTGGTTTGCAGTTCGTCATTGCCAAGAGCTTCGCGCGCATCCACAAGACGAACCTGGTCAACTTCGGGATTCTGCCTTTGACCTTCGTGAATCCGGCGGATTACGACAAGATCAAGCAGGAGGATATGCTGGAGATTGCGGATGTCACGGCCGGCCTGAAGTCCTCCGGCAATCGTCTGAACGTGACCAACGTGACGCAGGGCCACAGCTTTGAGGTGCAGTTCGACCTGTCGCCGCGCCAGGTCAAGATACTGTTGGCCGGCGGGCTGTTGAATTTCACCAAGGCGGGGAGTAACTGAGTCTCGGCCGAGCGAATCTTTGATCAATAATTAAGCGCGGTCAGGAATCCTTTCCTGACCGCAGCTTGAGATCTAATATTGTACCAACGTATGAAGATTCGTGACGGAGAGTGAGATAAGCGAGCCGTGGAATTTCTCGAGGGCATAAAGGGAATTCGGATTGGGGGAAAGCTAGCAAGGGTCTCAGGGGCGCTGGCAAAGGACATTGTCAATCACATTCACACAACTGGAGCGAGAGAATTACTAGTCGGCGATACTCACAAAATTCTTGTGCAAAGTTTTTGCGCCTGTTGGGTTCTATCTCTGTCTAAGACTCGGGGGAGCGTGTTGACCACAGGTGCTGCACTGGAACACGCTTTGGATATTCTTGCTGACTGGTTTCTGGATGTCACCGAAACTCGCGAGAAAGTGGACGATATCCAGAGATTCAAATCAGCGTTCGTCAGTGATTTGAAATCGGCTTCACTCGCATGGAACAGGGAGCTGAAATCTTCGCACCCAGAACTCGTCGGTAGATCGATCGACGAATGGATTCCTGCTATAGGTTCAGCACTAGCGACGAATGTTGGGTTCGATCACAAAGACTCCGAGATCCGCAGTCTTCCTCGGTTCATTGCTGAGAGGTTTGCCATCGCGGCAACAGAATTGCTCTGAACATTGGATCAACCCGGTAGCCCACCCGAAGCGAACCGAGGCCATCATCACAGGTCTCACCTCCACTGCTGCTTGCACGAGTCGCGCACGATAGTAGAGCCGGAGCGCAGGGTGGGGCGTCTTGAGAATTCGAAGGCAAACCCACCCTTCGCTTCCTCGACGGTCCGATTCGCTTCCATTGCATTAGCATCGGCTAATCGCGATGTGCATCTTGGAATTACGAGCGCTGCGGGTGGGCTACCGATTGGAGTGGGCGAAGAAAAAGGCCGTCAGGAAGGGATTCCTGACGGCGCGTCGTGCGATGTTTGCGATGCTTCTAACGTTGTCTGCCTTTAGAACTTCTTCGTCCAGAAGTGGCAGTAGGGCTCTTTGCCGTTGGCGTCGTAGTAGTCCTGGTGATAGTCTTCGGCAACCCAGAACTTGCCGGCGGGCACGACCTGCGTCACGACCTTGTAGCCCTTGTCCTTCAAAATCCCGATCAGCTTTTCGGTGGTCGTCTTCTGGGCATCCGAGGTATAGAACACCACCGAACGATACTGGTCGCCGACATCGGGCCCCTGCCGGTCGACTTGGGTCGGATCGTGAATCTCGAAGAAGTATTTGGCCAGCGTCTCGTAGTTGGTCTTGGTCGGATCAAACACGACCTCGACCGTCTCGGCGTGGCCGGTACTCTTGTAGCACACATCCTTGTACGACGGGTTATCGGTGCGCCCGCCCATGTAGCCCGACTTCGCCGAGATCACACCCGGCTGGCTTTGCAGCAAATGCTCGACACCCCAGAAACAACCGCCAGCAAAATAGGCCGTCTCGGTGGCAGCGGTCGTTTTCGCACCTGCGGCCGGCATGACGCTCACCGGCGAACCCTCGCCGCCCGCGGGCACGAAATTCAGCGAAATCGAGTTGACGCAGTGGCGAGTGTTCTTGGCGGTGAAGCCTTCGCCCTCGAAGACGTGCCCCAGATGACCGCCGCAGCGCGCGCAGGTGATTTCCGTGCGCCGGCCGTCGGCATCCGTCGTCCGCTTGACCGCGCCGGGAATTTCGTCGTCGAAACTCGGCCAGCCGCAACCGGAATCAAACTTGTCGCTCGACCGGTAGAGCGGTGCGCCGCACTGCTTGCAGGTGTAGGTTCCGGCAGCTTTGTTCTTGTAGTATTTGCCGGTAAACGGCATCTCGGTGCCCTTATGGAGAATGACATCTTCTTCTTCAGGCGTCAGCTTATTCAATTTGACCTCGCTGGTTGGTGAGTGCTCTTCGTTGTGATCAGCCGCGGCGACCGTATCGTGCGGCGTTCGCAGCAGCGGCGTCAGCGCGATCAGCGCGGCCACCGCGATCGCCGCCATTCCCAGATACTGCTTGATCGACTTGGGATGATCCTGTTCGTTCATGCCTCGTCCTCGCTTTCCCCACGTCGGCGGCGATGCCCATCATCGCCCCATATATTCTACAAAACCAGAGTTATGGGGTCTTGTGTTCCCGCGCCGGAGTCGAGGAAATCGGCCGGTCGCGTTTTTGACACGGCTATGACCTTTCCCGGCGCGATTCTTTCGGCCGGGAAAGGTAAAATCGAAGTCGGCGCTGCGAGACTATTCGGGGGTGTCGGTGGCGACGTCGGTCGGGCCCTGCTTATCCGCCAGTTTCGGCAACGGCACCAGTGCCGGCACCGAACGGCGATAGGCCACGTACTTCTCGCCGTGATAGGCGATCAGGTCGCGTTCTTCCAGCCGGATGGCGACAAGGATATAGGCGGTGGTCACGATCGCAAAGAGCAGACGCCCCTGGCTCATGGTCGGCGCCGCCCAGAACGCCACAATGAATCCGAACATGAGCGGATGCCGGATCACGCGGTAGAATGAGCTCACCCGAAACGGCAGGTGCGTGTATGGCTTGCTTTGCAGGTTCAGCCAGATCTGTCGCAGACCGAACAGGTCAAAGTGATTGATCTGGAACGTCGCAATCAGGACTACCGCCCACCCGAACCAGAACAACACTTGCAGGATCATCGCGACGATCTCGTTCCCGACATGCCAGACCGGATCCGGCAGCGGCCGCCACTGCCAATAGAGCAGCAGTAACAGCAAACTCGCCACCAGGACGAACGTCGAGCGCTCGGCCGCCGGCGGAACAACCTTGGTCCAGACCCGCTTGAACCCCGGCCGCGCCATGATACTATGCTGAAGCCCGAACGCGCCCAGCAGGAGCAGGTTGATGACGACCGCCGTGAGCGGCGCCCCCGGCACGCCCGAATCGATGGTCTTGGGCACGACCATGCCACCGACAAAGCCGATCGCGTACAAGAATGCGGCCAGGAAGACCACGTAGGCGATGACTCCGTAAATCAGGATCAGAATCCGACCCATGAAAACACTCTCCTTTCAACTCTGGCCACGACTACAACCGTCGCGGCGGTTGGCGAGACCGGGTTCACTGCAGACACCCGCAATTGTGATTATAGGCCTATAATGTCGATTATGATAGAGATGTCAAGGGTTTTCTCGTCGCGCGAAGCAAACCGCCCCCGGCTCGTGCGGGTGCGCCGGGGGCATGGGGCAAGGCCAGCCCGTAAGTGAACCGCTCTGTTACATTCCCTGTTCGTCCGCCGACGGGCCGTACATCGACGGATGCGGGATGTCGTTGAGCCGCAGATAGACCCCCAATTGCGCGCGGTGATGGATCGAGTGGTTCATCACAAATCCGCGCAGGACGGCGGCTTTCGACAGAGTGAGAATTACCTCGCCGTTTGCCAGCAGCGACCACGGCTTGAGCAATTCCTGGTCGCTGGCCTGCGCAATGGCGGCACGGGCGGCGGCGACATTGGCGTCAAAGACCTTGAGCCGCTCGGTGACGGACCGGGGGGGGTCATATCTCATTGGTACGCCGTTAGGCATCACGTCGAGCGAATCCTGATTGATCGTATAGTTCGTCCAGGTCGGAAGATTGGCGACGTGTCCGGCCAGAGCTCCCATGGTGAGGGACTTGGGGTGCGGCCGCCAGTCGAATTTGTCATCCGGCACTCGTTCGAGCGTCCGGCGGGTGGTAGCCATTTCGTGGTCGAATTCCGGAAGCAACATTGCGCTCATGCTCATAAGTCTCTCCTCATACTGAAGTTCACGTCCAGAGATGTTGTACTGCCAATCACTTCCATTGGTTGCCCCGGGCAATCACTTTCTGATATCAGTCAATTTTGCCTAAAGGAATTCTGCGTTTCGCGTAAAAGGGCTGTGATCGCGGATTGCGGTTTCAGCAGGATAGCCGCTTGCATTGGCCACAATCATAGAGCCCAAGAGATTCAGAAGGAGAAGAGACAATGTCCGACAAGATTGCCGAAGCTACGGCCAACATGATCAAGAACCTTGAAGAAAAAACCAGTAAGTCGATGGCCGAGTGGGTCAAGATCGCCAAGTCGTTCGGCGAACTGAAACACGGCCAGATCGTTGCCCAATTGAAGTCGCAACACGGGCTCGGTCACGGCTATGCCAACCTGGTGGCGCACACTGCGGCCGGCGCGGTGGGTGACGGCGCGCCCGCCGGCGACGACCTCGTGGCCGCCCAGTATGCCGGAGAGAAGGCTGCCTTACGGCCGCTCTATGACTCCCTGATCGCGGCGATTGGTAAGTTCGGTAAGGATGTCGAGGTTTCGCCGAAGAAGACCTATGTTTCGCTCCGCCGCTCCAAGCAGTTCGCTTTGATTCAGCCCTCGACCAAGACCCGCCTGGATGTCGGCCTCAACCTGAGGGGCATTGCCCCGGCCGGGAAGCTCGAAGCCTCGGGATCGTTCAACGCCATGTGCACACATCGCGTCCGTGTCGCGGCGGCCAAAGACGTTGACAAAGCGCTGCTGGGCTGGTTGAAGCAGGCTTACGACGCGGCATAGACTGCCCGGGTTTTGGGATTGACTTGGGGCGTGAACAAGAATGGTGCGCAATCATTTTGCTTTCCCCCTGAATCGTTCTCCCTATATTCGAATCGAATGAGTGAGCAGGAATTGATTCGGCGTGCCCAGGCCGGCGACTTTGAGGCATTCGCCCAATTGGTCGCCAAGTACCAGAAGCAGGTCTTTGGCCTGGCGCGGCGATTAACCGGTAACACTCAGGACGCCGAGGATCTCGTGCAGGAGACGCTTTTGAAGGCCATCGATAACATTGACAAGTTCCGCGGCGACAGCGCCTTCGGCACTTGGCTCTACTCGATTGCCCTCAATCAAGGCCGCGCTCACTACAACCGCGCCAAGAAATCGGATTTGCAGTCGCTTGATGACCTGTTGCCGCTGCGTGAACACAGCCACGGCACTCCGTCCCATCACCTGCACGAGTGGCGCGATCCGCATACGCTGCTGGAAAGTGACGAGTTAAACCGCCTGATTGCCTCCGCCTTTGCCGAGTTGCCGCCGGAATATGCCATCCCCTTCTCGCTGCGCTATGAAGAGGAGCTGTCGATCAAGGAGATTGCGGAGGTGCTGGGAATCACCGAAGCCGCAACGAAGTCGCGGGTCTTGCGCGCGCGATTGTTCATGCGTAACCGGCTTGATGCCGTGTTGGGAGTAGAGGATCGTGACCAAAAAGTGCACTGATCTGATCCAGGGTCTCAACGACTACCTCGACGGCGAAATCGCCCCCGAGCTCTGTGCCGAGATCGAGAAGCACCTGGGTGATTGTCATGACTGCCGCTTGATGGTTGATACGCTCAAAATGACTGTCAAACTCTGCCGCGACTCGGGCCAGTGCGAGGATCTGCCGCCGGAATTTGCCGCTAAACTCAACGACCTCTTACGTCGCCGCTGGGAGCAGAAGTTCAAGAAGTAGCCGCACCGGGCCTCTCGACCTTGCCCCGTGCCAGGGACGCAAACACTCCCGCACAGCACAACGCCGCAAACACCGCGAACGCCACGCGCGCGCACTGCAAGAACTGTGGCGCATTCTCCGAACTTAGCTGCGCTGATCCGATGAACACCGACAGCAGCATCGCCACGATCCCCATCGAAAACATCATCCCGATCTGCCGCATCGCGCTGACAATCGAGCTGGCCACGCCGTACATCCGCCGATCGACCGCACTCATAATCGCGTTGGTATTGGGCGAGGAGAACAACGCAAACCCGAATCCCAGCACGATCAGGCTGGCCACGATATAGGCCAGCGGCGTGGCCGCCGCCAGAAATGCCAGCATCGTCAGACCCAGCGCGGTGATGCCCATGCCCCACGAAGCCAGCGTACGCGGCTCGATCCGATCCGACAGCCGACCGGCGAGGGGCGAGAAAATTGTCATGACGATCGGCTGCGCGACCAACACAATTCCGGCTGCCTGCGGTGACAACAGGCGCACCTTCTGCAAGTAGAGACTCAGCAAAAACGTCACGGCGAAGGTGGCCGCGTAGTTGATCAGCGCGGCCAGATTCGAGAAGGCAAAGATCGTGTTCTTGCGAAACAACATCATGTCCACCAGCGGATGTTTCAGACGCGACTCGTAGCCGACAAAAGCCCCCAGCACCACCAATCCGCAGAGGACCATCATCCCGGCCACAGCGGAGGGAAGATTGGAGAATCCGTACATTGTCAGAAGTAGTCCGACGGCCAGAATCAGCGAACCGAGATAGTCGAACTTCGCGTGTCCGTGCTCGCCGGCGTCCTTGCGCAACATCACGAGCGCCACGACCAGCAGCGACAATCCCAGCGGAACATTGATGCCGAAGATGTAGCGCCAGCCGAGATACTGTGTAATGAAACCGCCGAAAAACGGCCCGGTCGAAAGCCCGAGGTAGACCGCCGCTATTGTAAAGCCGATCGCGCGGCCCCGCTCCTGCGCCGGTACGACGGCAATCAGCAGCGGCATCGCCGTCGCGAAGATCATCGCCGAGGAGATTCCTTGAAAAACGCGTATGGTGATCAACTGCCCACCGGAACCTGCCAGTGCTAACAGCGCCGATGAGATCGCCAAGAGGCCGACACCCAATGTGAAGATCATCTTCCGGCCGTACAAGTCACCCAAGCGACCGAACGGGATCAGGAATGTCGCCGCCGCCAGGAGAAAGGCGGTGTTTATCCAGCCCAACATCACGGCACCCATCGAAAACTCTGCCCCGATCGCAGGTAATGCTACGTTCACCGATGAACCCATGAACGGTCCGAGGAACGAACTGAGTGTCGCGACGAACACTGCGGCACGGCGACGACCAGAATCGGTGTGGTGCTCAGTCGAGTGCGTGGGTGCGCCTTTCATGACCAGAAACTATCTCATCCAAGCTTTTGAACCAAGAGCGATTAGCCCAATTTTCTAAATAATACAAAATCAGCCATAATTAGTGCTGGATTTGAGAAATTTTTCACAAATTTTTCCTAATTTCCTTGACAATGTAAGACGAATCTTACATTGTGAGGCTATGATTACTCTGACTGACAAAGATCAGGATTACCTTGAAACGATCTATCGCATCTCTCGGCATTCCGACACTGTCGGAGTTACCGATGTCGCCAAGGCACGCAGTGTCACCGTACCCACAGCCCGCACGGCGGTTGCACGTCTGGTCCGCAACGGTCTGGTCCGGCAGCAACTTTACGGTAAGATCATGCTCAATCAGGCAGGTGAACGACTCGGCGAGGAGCTTTACAGTGTCCACCGGACGCTGCGGCGATTCCTGGCGGATGTGCTCTTGCTTGACCCCAAGCAGGCGGACGAAGAGGCTTGCCGCATGGAGCATGGATTGTCCAAGTCGACCTTGCGCAGGCTGACTTTGTTCCTGGACGTAATCCGCACCTGCAACAACAACAGCCCCAAGTGCATGGGGATCTATCGAAAGTCGGTCGACCAAAATTGTTCGACGTCATGATCATTTTGTGGCAACAGTAGTCTGGCATTGGATTTCATCGGGTTTGTGATGGGAAACGCGAAACTGACCTTAGCTGATATGGAACCGGGTGATACCGCGCGGATTACGGCCGTACGTGCCGACGCCCGGGTGCGTCATCGTTTGATGGACTTTGGCTTTCGCTGCGGCGAGCAGGTGACGATGATCCGGCGCGCACCGCTGGCTGATCCGCTCGAATACAAGCTGCGCGGCGCCTACGTCAGCCTGCGCAAGGCCGAGGCGGAGCAGATTGAAGTGGAAGGTGTCGCGTGAGCACCGTCGCTACTGCCAAGAAGACTTTCACCGTTGCGCTCGTCGGCAATCCCAACAGCGGCAAGACCTCGATATTCAATGCGCTCGTCGGCGCGCGGGCCCACGTCGGCAATTACCCCGGGGTTACCGTCGAAAAACGTAGCGCGAGGCTTCGGCGCGACGGTCTCGAAATCGAATTTGTCGATCTGCCCGGGACCTATTCCCTTTCGGCCGCAACGCTCGATGAACGCATCGCTCGCAAGTTTATTCTGATCCATAAGCCCGACCTGGTGATCAACGTCATCGACTCCGGCAATCTCGAGCGCAATCTCTACCTGACGATGCAGGTGATGGAGATGGGTGTGCGCATGATTATCGACCTCAACATGTGGGACGAGGCGCGCAAGCAGGGAATCGAAGTCAATGAAGCGAAACTGAGTCAGCTGCTGGGCGCGCCGATCGTGCACACCGTCGGCCATCGCGGTGAGGGCGTCCAGGAACTGCTTGAAAAGACTGTCCTTGCCCTCAAGCAGCCGGTGCCGGAGCACATCCCGCGCGAGATTCGCTATCATCCCGAACTCGACAGGCAAATTGCGGCGATCGCCGGAGCGGTTGCCTCGACCAGCTGCAATACCCTGCCGCCGCGCTGGTACGCCGTCAATCTCCTGGAAGACACCGTCAATATCGACGACTTCGCCAAGCCGACTCCGCCCGAGCGCGAATTAATCTTCGGCCAGCTCGCCGCATCGAAGAACCGCATCCGCCAGCAGCTGCAACAGGAGTCGGATGCCGCCATCAGTGACGCGCGCTATCGTTATGTCAATGAAGTGCTGGAGAAGGCGGTCAAGCGCGGCGCCGACAATCGTATGGAGTTCTCGAATCGGCTCGATGCGATCCTGACCCACAAGTACTTCGGCTATCCGATTTTTCTCTTCTTCATGTGGCTGATCTTCCAGGCCACCTACGTGCTCGGCCAGTTTCCGGCCGACATCATCGACGCCGGCGTCGTAGCGCTGCAAGGTTTCGTTTCCGGCGCGCTGCCGGCGGGCGTGATCAATGATCTGGTCACCGACGGGATGATCGGCGGTATGGGCGCGGTGCTGATCTTTCTCCCCAACATCATGATTCTCTATCTCGGGATCGCCGTGATGGAGGATTCCGGCTACATGGCGCGCGCGGCGTTCATGATGGATCGCTTCATGCGCGTTCTCGGCCTCAACGGCAAGGCTTTCATCCCGCTGCTAATGGGTTTTGGCTGCAATGTCCCCGCCATCATGGCCACTCGCACGCTGGAATCGCATCGCGACCGCGTATTGTCGGTACTGCTGATTCCCTTCATGAGTTGTTCGGCGCGGCTCTCGGTATATGTGCTCTTCTGCGGCGCCTTCTTCGCCGGCAGCGCCGGCAACGTGATTTTCTCGCTGTATTTGCTCGGTATCGGCGTTGCCGTGATTCTCGGCCGGCTCCTCAAGAACAGCCTGTTCAAGGAAGACAAGTCGCCGTTCTTCATGGAGTTTCCACCGTATCGCCGCCCCACGTTCAAGACCGGCCTGTTGATGATGTGGGAGCGGGCCAAGATTTACCTGCGCAAGATCGGGGGCGTCATCCTGGTTGCCTCGATCATTATCTGGTTTTTGGGCGCTTTCCCGCAGTTGGACCAGTACTCGCAGGACTATGCCGGACAGATCGCGCAGCTGGAGACGCTCAATTCGCCGGAAGCCACCGAACAGGCCGCGCGTCTGCAGGCGCAGAGGCAATCCGAAGAAATCAAGAATTCCTACATCGGCCGGCTCGGCAACCTGATCCATCCGATCATTGAGCCACTGGGATTCAACTGGCAAATGGGCATCGGCCTCATCACCGGCTTTGTCGCCAAGGAAGTAGTCGTGTCGACCCTCGGCGTGCTCTACCAGCTCGGCGGCGACGTCGACGAGAATTCCACTTCACTGATGAATGTCCTGAGCGATCCGATCAACGGCATCACGCCGCTGGCCGCCTATGCCTTCCTCGTCTTCGTGCTGCTCTACACGCCGTGCATCTCCGTGATGGCGGCAATGCGGCGCGAAATCGGCGCCCGCTGGATGTGGCTGGGTATGGCCGCGCAATTGGCGATCCCGTGGATTGCCGCCTTTGCCATCTACCGCATCGGATCGATCATCGGCCTTTAGTCGCCACAACGCCAGCTCCGATCTCCTCACTTCTGTCACACCAATGTCAAGCCCGGCGACTTCGCCTTACGGTTTGACAGTGGTTTGACAATCGTAAGATTAATTTACCTAATTTATCCACGATGGAACGACGATCCTCGGTACATGGAGGAGTTGGCGAAATGGTTTGCCTGCGGCTGGCGCTCACCGGCGCGCTGTTGATCCTCGCGCTCGGTCTGCCGGCCAACGCCATGCGTGTCTCGGGCGTCGTTTGGGACGGCGGCAATTCCGAGCCGGTCGTCGAGGCCAACTTGCTGATTACGCCGCTCGCGCTCAACTCCCGCACCGACCGTGACGGTCGTTTCACCTTCAACGTTTCGACGCCCGGCGACTACCGCGTTCGGGTCTCTCATATCAGTTTCGAAACGCAGTTCATCGATCTGCGGGTCGACTCCGGCGATGTTGTGCTGGAAATCCGTCTCACACCGCGCACCTACATCTCTGACGAGATTGTCGTCACCGGGACGCGGACACCCTATTTGCTCAAGGATGTTCCGGTCACGACGGAGGTCATTCGCAGCGCAGATGCCATTGAAACCGGCGCGACGACGGTGGATCAGGCGCTCAAGTCCGCGGTCGGCGTCAACGTCGACAACAATTTCTCCGGCGCAGGCGCTTCGCTGCGCGGTGTCGATCCGACGCGGGTGCTGGTGCTGATCGACGGCGAGAAGATGGTTGGCCGCGTTCGGGGGGCGATCGACCTGGCGCAGATCTCGCTGGCCAACGTCGAGAAGATCGAGGTTGTCAAGGGTGTCGGATCAACGCTCTACGGCTCGGAAGCAATCGGCGGCGTTGTCAATATCATCACCCGCAAACCGACAGCCAAGATGCGGCTCTATACTTCCTCAGAGTACGGCAGCTTCAAAACGTTCGCGCAGAACCTCGAACTCGATTCTCGGCGCGGTCCCTGGGGGCTGCAACTGGCCTCGCGTTTCGACCGCACCGACGGTTTCGATCTCAACAAGTCCACGCCGCACACCAACGGCCTCGAACGGATCAGGCGCTTCAATCTCGACGGCAAGATCGGGCGCCGTCTAAACCGCGCCTGGGACCTGACGCTCAACGGCAACTTCTTCTCGGAGAACAAGCGCTGGTTGGAGTCGGAGTTCATCGATCCGGTGACGTTTACATTCAACGACGAAGAGAACAACTACCGCTATGCCGGCGGTCTGAAGGTGAATTTCCAGCCGCGGCCGGCGACGCTGGTGGATTTCAACCTATTCGGCACCTACTATGACCACCTCTGGGAGAAATTCACTGCCGCCGGTGTTTCCTCCGACCGCTCCCGCACCGAGGACTTGCTGACCGAGGCATCGCTCAGCGCCAGCCACAGTTATTCCGACGGCCACGTGATCACCATGGGCGGCGATTACGTTTATCAGTCGCTCACATCCGAAGAGATCGACGGCCGCGAGCGCGCGGTGAAGTCGGGTGACTTGTACGCGCAATACGAATGGAAACCGCTGCACAACCTGGTATTCCTGCCCGGAGTGCGCCTGGAGGAGCACTCGTCTTACGGCGAGCACGTCAACGCCTCGTTCAACCTGATGTATAACCCGCACGAGCGGATTCGGCTGCGCGGTTTTTACGGCGGCGGCTTCCGCGCGCCCTCGATCAAAGAGCTTTACTTCCGTTTCGATCACTCGGCCGCGGGTTACATCGTGACCGGCGGCGGCGATAACCTGCGCCCCGAAAAATCGCGAAATGCCTCATTGACGCTCGAGTACAGCTACGAAGGCGTCGGTTTGCACCGCGCGACTTTCTTCTATAACGACATTGACGATCTGATTGAGTTCGATCTGACCGGGTTCTCGCCGACCTACTGGCGCGGCATCTACGAGTACAAGAACGTCTTCAAGGCGTATACACGCGGCGTCGAGTGGCAAAGTGAGATTCGCGTCAACCGTCGATTCGATTTCTCGCTCTCGTACACCTGGCTCGTCGCCAAGAATCGCGACAACGGCCACTGGCTGCTCAACCGCCCGGAGCATTCGCTCAAGCTGCACGGGTCGCTGCACTTCGACGAGGCCGGCCTGATTATTACCGCCTGGGGCAATTGGTATTCCGGCAAACTCTGGGTACCGCTGGGGGCGCAGAACGATTTCGACTCGGAGATCTGGGCGCCGACGCGGCGCGAAATCAACCTGAGCGTCTCCAAGCGCCTGTGGCGGAATCTCGATATCTTCGCGCGCGGAGAAAATCTGACCGACGACGTGAAAGTCGACTACGGTTACTGGCCGGGACGTTCATTTTACGCGGGTTTGCGCCTGCGACCGACGGGGGACAACTGATATGGAAAATTCCACACTGCTGTTTCAGCGAACCAACATAACCTTGATTGGAGAGGGTATGCAGATGCAACACTTCAAACTCTTCGCATTGCTCGCAGTCTTGCTGACGGTTCTGGTCGGCTGCTCGAACGACGACAAGGGCAATAATCCCGGGCCACAGAACACCAATTCCACGACCTGGAATGAAGCCGGGCAGTTCTGGACGACGCTAGTGAACGCCGACGGATCGAGCGGAAATTACGCTTACTACAGTTTCACTACGCGCGACGTCGTTGTTCTGACTGACGATGCGGCAACGACGTCCTCCGACTGGCACATCGCCTTCAAGAAAAGTTACATCAAAACCAATGGCGGCTTCTCTGGGCCCGGGGCGGTCCGAGCTGCCGACCTGACCACGGCAGGAATCGTCGGCGAAGATCAGTTTGCCGAAGTCGACGCAGCTGAGCTCGCAGCGATGGAGTCGGGCGACTGGATGGAGGATGCGTACGACTTTGCCCTCGACAGCCTCTGGAACTACAATCCGATAACTCACCAACTCACGCCCAAGCGCTACGTCTATGTGCTTTCTGATGCTTCCGGGAACTACGTCAAATTCCAGCTACTCGACGTGCTCGATGGCCAGGCGCCTCCAAAGCAGGGCAAGATGGTTCTGAAGTATACCTATCAGCCGATTACCGCTTCGCTCGATCTCTCAGGGACATTTGAAGTTGATACGGTCGATCAGGAGAACGGCTTCTACTTTGACTTTTCGAGCGGAGAGGTTGTCACTCCCAGCGATCCGGTAAGTTCAACCGAGTGGGATATCCGCATCTCTGCCTACGACGTCTATCTCAACGGGTCAATCTTCGGAACCGGTCAGGGCGCAGCTTTTCCGATTTACGATGGCCTGCAGGACCGCACCGATTTCGACGCGGTTACGAATGTCAATCAGTTCGGACCACCGCGCTGGGTTAATGACGAGATGCAATCTGCGTTTACCGTGAGCGACTGGTACAACTATAATTTCAATACCCACCAGTTGACTTCGAAGCGACATACCTACGTCGTCCAATCCGGCGGCAAGAACTACAAGGTCGAAATCGTCAGCTACTACGATCCCGACACGCAGACCAGTGGAACCTACACCATCAACTGGGCGGAGATTTAGCGGTCGTTTGTGTGGCTGAGGTTAGTCTGAGGTCCGGGCGTCAACGTCGATTGACGGCCCGGATTTCTTGTGGGTTTCCGTCGCCAGCGCGCCGGCTTCCCCATAGAGTTCGCGCGCACACTCCGGACAGAGGCTGTGGCTGAAGGTCGCCTCGGAATGGCCGGCAACATACGACTCGATTGTCACCCAACGGTCGCCGGCGCGGATCTTCTTGCACTGCGAACACACCGCCAGCATCCCTTCCAGCGTGCGAATCTTGCCCAGCGCCCAGCGGTTGATCAACAACACGACCAGGGCCAGCACGATGATCACGATCGATTCGAAAATGCTCTCGAGATAGTTGACCGGAGTTGCCGGAGCGCCCAGCAGGCGGTGGGGCAAATCGATGACCTCATCGAGCCAGACTGTCGCCAGAATCAGTCCGAACCCGGTTAGTAAGCCGGCGCACAACGCCCGATGTAATCGCCTTTGGTTCATTTTCGTTTTCACTAATCTACGTCTGGTTTCGGCTGTCAGCCGAATATCCTTAGTGGATTGTCCCATCCATAATATGACCCGGATGATGCGAATTGTCGGCATTACGATCACTTGCGCCCGAGACGGTGAAGCGCATATTTGTGTCTATGTCTCGCGCTATCGTCATCGTCGGCGGATTCTCAACCTCACCGCGTCACTATACGCGTATGGCCGATCGCCTGCGGGAGATTTCCGGGCTTCCGGTTTCGATCGTTCCGATTATGGCCGGGGATTGGCCTGGCGTAATTGGGCAACGCGGTTGGACGGAACTACTCGAGAAACTCGATGCTACTTTGAACTCCGCCGTCGCAACCGGCGCTTCGGGTATTATCATCGTTGCTCACAGCCTCGGCGGGATCGTAACTCGCCTCTATCTTGCGCCCGGCTTGCCGCTCAAATTCACTGCTTCCTGCGCCGACCGGATCAAGATTGTCGTTACGCTCGGCTCACCGCACCAGCGCGGGTTGGTCAGCCGTCTTAGCTCGTGGAATCACCTCGACCGCTGTCTCGTGGAACACGCGCCTGCAATTCCGATCATTTCGGTCGTTGGCAGAGTCGATTACCCCCGACGGCCGCGGAGTCTGGCCGCTTATGCCGCGCGCCTGCGTTATCGCATCCACGGTGCGCAGCGCGGCGAATTGGGCGACGGCATCATCCCGGTCAAGTCGGCGATTCTTGACCCGGCGCACGCGCTGATTCTCGACGGGGTCAAGCATGATTCCATCTTCGGCCGCCCGTGGTATGGCGACCCGGAGATCGTTGATCGCTGGTGGGCGGCGGTGGAGGAGTAGAGGAACGCCCCACCCTCCGCTGGCGCTGCGGGTGGGCTACCGGCTTCCGTGAGCGAATCGATAGCAGTCTGCGTGGTTGATGTCTTGAAATGTAGGTAGAGCTGATCGGTAGGATAGATGTTTCCTTCACCGGCTGGGTCCACATAGACATTGTTGGCGAACAGGATTCCGTTAGTTTGCCTGAGATCAGCGACAGCTGTCGCCGCCGAAAATCCCGAGTTGACTGCCAGTAGGGTAAAGCCATCAGCCACTTCCACTGGCTGAAAATCGGCGCTCAGGGCTTGATTCCCGCTGATGATTGCAGTCCAGGTCGTAAAGGCCTCGTCATCCGGCTTCGCTACAACGTAATCGTTATATACCGTCAGCGCTATGCTGTCTCCGGCGTCGAAAAAATAACTATCACCAGCGAATGCAGGGACTACCCACCACAAAAGTAGGACTCCCAATAGCGACAAACGAATTTTGATCATTTTGTACCTCGATCAATTAGCCACGTTTTTCGGGTTAAGACGTATCAAACGCGAAAATCCATCAGAGTTGTCAAAGCGTTGTATCACCTCCTTTGTTCGGGTACTCAGTTGCAGCACCGGTCCCAGCCAGAAACCGTTGCCGCCGCTCAAAACGAACATCGATTCACCATCGGGGGTGAACTCAACTTGATTAGGAACGAACGGTTCGCCCGTCCCAAGATCGATCTCGCCCTCCGCGATCCAAGGTTGAAAGGTATTGGTTTCCAAGTTGTAGAGGTCGATGCCACCAGAGACAGGGAAGCTGCCAATAAATGCAATATGACTCAAATAGAGCCTTTTTCCGTCTTCGTGCAACGACCCACCGGAGTACATTCTCGCTACGTACTCGCGAATTAAGCCGAAAGTATTTACATCGTAGATCTGCAGGTAGGAGACTACACTTGGAATGAAGCTATTGACAAAGAGCAGCTCATTGGTGCAAAGAAATGGCCCACTGGCGAAAACCCGATTGCCGTGCGAGTCTGACAATCTGATGTAGCTGGTTTCAATCGGATCTCCGGCGTAGTTCAAGACGACGATAGTGTCCATACTTGTCTGCATCCCGACGTAAGCGATTTGGAGGGTAGGGTGCAGACTTCCTCCTCCACTCGAGATGGAGTCCAAGAACACGGTCTCGAGATTCGGAAATCTCAGGATAGCGATAATCTCGCCAAGTGAGAGTAGCAGGAACTGATCGTCTTCGCTGAGATAGGCAGCACCAGCCCCGATCCCTTTCTGATACGCAACCGTATCCCCGGTCGCCCAGCGCGTGACCCAGGTCTCGCTGGCGCCCAATTCCAGATCATAATGCGACGTATAGCAGGCGTACTGACCATCGTGTGAAAACACCATGGCGTCGAACGGATTGCCCTGATAAAGAGCCGAATCGACGATCTCCCCGGACTTGGTGCTGTATGTCAGCACATAGGTGTCGGGGTACTGCCCCACGTAGCTATAAAGAAGTTGATAGTCCGGCTCCGCGGGCGGCTTTGGACAAGTCGGGCAGTCATCGTCACAGCTGAGCAGCCAAACCGCGGTTGCAACTATCACGAGTAATGTGCAAAACAGTCTTTTCACATAGAATCCCTCCTGTTGAAGTTTAGATGATGCCAATCGCAACTGCGCCACAACCTCTGGAAGAGATGTAGCCGAGTTCCGCAATGAATGGAGACTGGCTCCTTGAGTATCGAACTTCCAAATTCATCCTAGCCTGAAGGGTCGCTCGGTGGCCCTTTGAAAAGCGCGTGTTGCTGTTTCTTATTTCTTTAATCCTAAACTGAATCGGGAGGCTGTCAAGTGAAATCGAAATACCATTTTGGTGTCGATTATTCCAATCCGCGACGCTCAAAACAACGAGGCCAGGGAGTCACTCCCTGACCTCGTCAACCCCAAAACCTCGAAATGTTGAATTTGATCCGAGAAACCCGACTCCATCACACGACGCCGACACTCTCCCGTCGGGTTTCTCGATCTACACTTTGATCGGCACGTAGGTCAGCGCTTTGGTCGGGCAGAAATGCGCGCAGGCCGGATCGCCGCCGCACAAATCGCACTTGATCACCTGTTGGTGCTGGGCGTCAAAGAGCGAACATCCGAACGGACAGGCCGCCACGCACGCCATGCAGCGCACGCAGACTTCCTTGTTGATCTCGTAGGCGCCGGTCGCCGGATTCAACTGAATCGCATCCACCAGGCACGACTTGACGCACGCCGGGTCCTCGCACTGCAGGCACACCACCGGCACCCACATCTCCTTGTGGCCGGCATCGAGCGGATAGATCCGGCTGCGTCCCGGTTTGCCGTTCTGCGCGTGCGTGAACGAGCAGGCCAGCTCGCAGGTGCGGCAGCCGATGCACAGATGCGGAATCACCTGATACTGCATCTTCATGACGCCGCCTCCCGGTTCCACTGCACGATCTTGCCCAGGCTGAGCGCCGTCTCCTTGCGGTGCGACTCATCGTTCAACTTGAAGTAGTCCGGCTCGATGTTGCGGTGCTTAATCAGGTACTCGGCGAACTCGCGGGTAATCGTCGGCGCGCCGGTTTTGCCGTCGCGCAGCAACTCAAACGTTTTCTTCCAGATCGTCCGCTTGAAGCCCGCGTCTTCGTACTTGATGTAGTTCGTCGGGCAATTGAGCGCGCAGGCGAGACAGCCGACGCAGTCAGGCGGCGCCTCATGCAGCGGTGGCGCGATCTCCCGCCCGTGACCGCGGTTGACCGCCGAGATCGCCGCGAAACCCATGCGGTCGCAGATGCGCACGCAGAGGCCGCAGAGGATGCAGTCGTTCGGCTCCGGTACCGTCTGGTAGCTGGTCTGCGTGACGCCGTACTCGGCCGCCATGTCCTGGATCAGCTTGGTCTGCGGATGCCGCGCCAGGTAGAGATCCAGCAGCGTCTTGCGCAGCTCGATCACTTCCGGCGCGTGCGTCTGCACGATCAGTCCTGCCGCGACCGGGTAGAGGCACGACACGACGTAATCCTTCCAGCCCTTCCACTCGGCCTTGGTGACTTCGACCGTGCAGAGCCGGCAGCCGCCGTACGGCTCGACCGCTTCGTGATGACACAGCGCCGGCACATCGATCTTCTCGCGCCGCAGCACACCAAGCAGGTATTCGCCCGCCGTCGCCCGCACCGGTTTTCCGTTGATGGTAATCATGACCGTGCTCATCTATGCCACCTCGATTGCATCATAACGACACACCGCCTCGCAGGCCCCGCACTTGGTGCAGCGCTCCTGATGAATGTAATGCGGCTCTTTCTTCTTGCCGGTGATCGCGTTGTAAGCGCACGCCGTGATACAGGCCAGACAGCCGGTGCATTTCTCGGCAATCACCGTATAGGTAATCAGCTCGCGGCACACTCCGGCCGGGCACTTGTGATCCTGGATATGCGCGACGTATTCGGCGCGGAAGTACTTTAGCGTCGACATCACCGGATTCGGACCCGACTTGCCCAGCCCGCACAGCGACCCGCGCACGACGATCTCCGACAGCTTCTCGATCTTGTCGAGATCGTCCAGCGAGGCTTTTCCTTCGCACACTTTAATCGTCAACTCATGGAGCTGGTACAATCCCTCGCGGCACGGCACGCATTTGCCGCACGATTCGGAGACGAGGAAATTGAGGAAGTAGCGCGCGAAATCGACCATGCAGGTCTTGTTGTCCATCACGATCATGCCGCCGGAGCCCATCATCGAACCCGCCGCGGTGAGCGAATCGAAATCGACGGGCAGATCAAGCCGATCTGCCGGCAGGCAGCCGCCGGAGGGGCCGCCGGTCTGCACGGCCTTGAAAGGCCGGTCTTCGAGAATTCCGCCGCCGATATCGTAGATGATCTCGCGCAGGGTTGTTCCCATCGCGACCTCGATCAGGCCGGTGTTGCGCACCTTGCCGACCAGCGAAAACGCTTTGGTGCCGGAGTTGTTTTTGCAGCCGATCGCTGTAAACCACTCGGCGCCGTTGTTGATGATCAATGGCACGTTAACGAAGGTCTCGACGTTGTTGAGCACCGTCGGTTGGTCATGCAGCCCCTTCACCACCGAGCGAATATACTTGGCGCGCGGCTCGCCGACCTCGCCCGCCACCGAACGCATCAACGCCGAAGACTCGCCGCAGACAAAGGCGCCGGCGCCGCGAGCGATCTTGATCGTGAAGGAAAAATCGGTGCCGAGGATCTTCTCGCCGAGCAGTCCATAGGCCAGGCAATCGTCGATCGCCTTCTGCAGGTGAATCACCGCCAGGGGATACTCCTCGCGGACGTAGATGTAACCCTGCTTGGCGCCGACGGCGTAGGCGCAGATCATCATGCCTTCGAGCACGCTGTGCGGATCGCCTTCCATAATCGAGCGGTCCATAAACGCGCCGGGGTCGCCCTCATCGCCGTTGCAGATGACGTAACGCACGTCCGCCTCAACCGCCTTGCAGGTCTTCCATTTGCGGCCGGCCGGAAATCCGCCGCCGCCGCGGCCGCGCAGGTTGGCCTTGTCGACTTCCTGGATAACTTCGTCCGGCGTCATTTTTGTTAGCGCCTTGGCGAGCGCCTTGTAGCCGCCGGCGGCAAGCGCTTCCGTGAGCGAGTGCGCGGCGATTTTGCCAAGGTTGCGCAGGGCGAGTCGATGCTGATGCTTGAAGAACTTGACGTCTCCGTAGCGCTCGACCTTCTGGTTGGCGACCGGATCGGTGTAGAGCCGGTCGATGATGGTCTCATCCCCCTCAATCGATTTGGCGATAATCTCCGGGATATCTTTTGGCTTGACCTTGGTGTAGAAGGTTCCTTGCGGCTCGATCACGACCAGCGGTCCCTGCTCGCAGAAACCGTGGCAGCCGGTCTCCTTGACGGCCTCGACCGAGAAATCCTTGATCTCACGTTGCTTCAAACTGTCGTGAAAGGCTTCGACCAATTTGGCCGCGCCGTTGGCCAGACAGCCGGTGCCGCAACAAACGATGACTTTCTTTTTGTGCTTCGACTCGGAAAGCTGGTAAAGCTGCCGCAGTTCTTCGAGATGTTGCGCTGATGTAATTCTCATGCTCTATCCCTTCACCAGCTTCTTGGCCTGCGACACCTTGACGCCGCCGTGGTACTGCTCGTTGACGATCACCACGGGTGCCATCGCGCAGGCGCCCACGCAGGCGACAACTTCCAGCGAGAACTTCATGTCCGCCGTTGTCTGGCCGGCTTTGATGCCCAGTTCGTTCTCGATCTGATCCTGCAGTAACTTGGCGCCGCGGATATGGCAGGCGGTGCCGACGCAGATCCGCACGACTTTCTCGCCTTTCGGATTCAGGCTGAACGCGTTGTAGAACGTTGCCACCGAGAACACCTTGCTCAACGGCACGTGCAGATAGTCCGCCGTGTGCTTGAGCGCTTCGCAGGGCAAATATCGGTACTCGCGCTGGATGTCCTGCAACAGCATGATCAGCGACGAGCCGTCCGGCTGATGCTTGCCCATGATCTCCGGCAATCTACTGAAGTCATGCGTCATGCCTTCACCTGCGCCTTCAGCGCCGACTGCGCCAGCTTGAAGCCTTCCTCGATGACCGCGAGGTTGATCTCCAACAACTCCTTCTTCTTTCCCATTTTCTCATGCACGATCTCCAGCAGGCTGTCGTACTTGACGACCCGTGATGCGCCGACAAAGGCCCCCAGCATGATCATGTTCACCGTCTTGACGCTGCCCGCCTTGATCGCGATGTCATTGGCCGGGATTAGAATCTCGGTCACGTCGCTGCGGTTCGAAACCAAGTCGATCAGCGATGAATTGACAACGATTAACCCGCCCGGCTTGACTTTGGAGGCGAATTTCTCCATCGACGGCCGGTTGAACACGACCAGCGCGCGCGGATTGTTGATGATCGGCGACCCGATGCGGCTGTCGGAGATCACGACCGTACAGTAGGCGGTGCCGCCGCGCATTTCCGGACCGTAGGACGGAATCCAGGCTACCTGCTTGCCCTCATGAATCCCGGTGTACGACAGCAGTTGCCCGGCGGTGAGAATTCCTTGTCCGCCGAAGCCGGCGAAGGTCACGTCGTACTGCGCCATCTCAGACCTCCAGCCTCGGCTCAGGTTTCTTGAATACTCCGAGCGGATAGTAGGGTGACATATTGGTCTGCACCCACTGTGTGGCTTCACACGGCGTCAGACCCCAGTTGGTCGGACAGGTGGAAAGCACCTCGATCAGGGAAAAGCAAAGCCCGTCGACCTGGTTTTGGAATGCGGTCCTGATCGCCCGTTTGGCGCGCACGATGTTCTGCGGCGTGTGCACCGCCACGCGTTCGATATAGGCGGGCGTGCGCAGGCTCGACAGCAGCTCACACATGCGGATCGGCCAACCCGCTTCCTCGACATTGCGGCCGTGCGGCGAGGTTGCCGTGATCTGTCCCGGCATCGTCGTCGGCGCCATTTGCCCGCCGGTCATGCCGTAAATTGCATTGTTCACGAAAATCGTCGTGATCTTCTCGCCGCGATTGGCGGCATGGACGATCTCACCCATGCCGATCGAAGCCAGGTCGCCGTCGCCTTGATAGGTGAAGACGATCAATTCCGGACTGACCCGCTTCAACCCCGTTGCCAGTGCGGGGGCGCGCCCGTGCGGCGATTCCAGGAAGTCGGTGCGGAAGTAGTTGTAGATCAATACCGAACAGCCGACCGGCGCGATGCCAACGGTCCGGCCACGGATGCCGAGCTCGTCGATCGACTCGGCCACCATTCGGTGAATGATGCCGTGTGTACAGCCGGGGCAATAGTGAGTGACGGCGTCGCTGAACGACTCCGGCCGTGAGAATGTAATCGTCGTCGCTTGTGCAGTAACTTCAGACATCGCCTCTACCTCACTTTGCCTTGCTGCCGTTAAGCAGCTTCAGCAGACAATCGCGCACTTCTTCCGGCGACGGCACGATGCCGCCAGTCCGCCCGTAGAAGTGCACCGGCTTCTTCCCTAAGACCGCTTTCTCAACGTCTTCCACCATCTGCCCCATGCTCATCTCGACTGTCAGCACCAGTTCGATGTTCGGAGCAACGGCCGCGTCGTGAATCGCTCGTTCCGGGAACGGGAAGAGCGAGATCGGCCGCAACAGCCCGATGCTTGTGCCGTTGGCCTCCAACTCGTCGATTACGGTCTGGCAGATGCGCGCCATCGTGCCGTAGGACACGATGATCGCACGATTTTTCGGGGAGACCTTGTATGGTTCGAAGCGGATTTCGTCCGCTTTCATCTTCAGGTATTTCTCGTGCAAGATGATGCTGTTTTTCTCCAGCGCCACCGGATCGAGGAACAGCGACTTGGTGATCAGCGGCGCCCGGTCCCGCGCTCCGACCGTCGCCCAGTCTTTCGGCGGCAGCGGCGGCTCCTCGAACTTATCCGGAAACTCCACCGGCTCCATCATCTGACCGATCATTCCGTCGCCGGCAATCAGCACCGGGTTGCGGTATTTTTCCGCGAGATGAAACGCCAGCATCGTCAAATCAACCGCTTCCTGGACCGTTGCCGGTGCCAACACGAGGACGCGGTAATCGCCATGTCCGCCGCCGCGTGTCGACTGAAAGTAATCCGACTGCGCCGGCAGGATTCCGCCCAGACCGGGACCGCCGCGCATGATGTTGATCAGCACGACCGGCAACTGCGCGCCCGCCATGTAGGAAATCGCCTCCTGCATCAGGCTGATGCCCGGGCTCGACGACGAAGTGAACACACGCTTGCCGCTGGCGGCCGCCCCGAAGAGCATGTTGCCGACCGCCACCTCTGACTCCGCCTGCACAAACACGCCGCCGACCTCGGGCAGCCGCCGCGACAGGTACTCACCCACCTCGCTCTGCGGCGTGATCGGATATGCGAAATAGTAAATTCCGCCGGCGCGGATCGCCGCCTCGCCGATTGCTTCGTTGCCTTTCATCAATATTCGCGCCATGGTCGCCTCAGTACTGGTACAGCACGAATCGCGTGCCGTGCATCTTAACGGTGATTGCCGCGTCGGGGCAGGTGATTGCGCACAACTGGCAGCCGATGCAGCGCGAAGGATCATGCATTTTCGCGTAGAAATAGCCGCGCTTGGTAATATCCTTCGACATCGAGAGAATCTGCTGCGGACAGGCCTTGACGCACAGCTCGCAGCCTTTGCAGTAGTTTTTGTCTATGGTCACACCCGGCATAAGCGCCTCTCGCTATCTTGATTCCGGCCGGCGCCGGTAGTATACGTCCATCTCATTCAAAGCCCCCGCACCCGATCCTTCCGGATCTCCCACGGCTTCAGCATTCGCCGCGACAAAGAGAACTTCGGCACGGCCACGGTGTCGCCGGTGATCTGTCCCAGCGCCGCATCCATGCCGGCGGCAAACACGACCGGAATCTGCGCCGCCTCCGCCACCTGCCGGGCCAGCTTGACGCCGTCGATGATTGTCTGCCCGGTCGTCTCACCGATCAGGTGAGTATTGGAGACGATGCCGGTGAAATTCATCCGCGACGACCTCTCGATCGCCCGCATCATCTTCAGACTCCCCTCAACCGTCGCGGTGAACGGCCGGTTGGCATTCAGCACCATCAGAAATTCGTAGTCGGCCCGCTCCAGCGCATCGGAGAGAGAACCCAGCACTCTCGCGCCCAGGTCGTCTCCCCCGACGTCGATCACCAGCCGCCCTTCGCCGGCGTTCTCGATTGAAGCCCGAATCTGCGGCACAATGATCGGCAGATCGGCGTGGCAATGCTCGCCCGTCGGCACAATCGCCCGGATTCCGTAGAGCAGCATCTCGGCGGCAGCTTCGCGGGAACGGAAATACGGATTAACGATATCAAGATCGATGATGCTGATGGGATCAGTTGAAAACTCGGCCAGATGAATCGCGTAATTGACCGCCACCTCCGTCTTGCCGGAACCATAAGCGCCGGCAAAGATTATGATCCGTTTTGCGAACGGAACGAACGTGCTGTCAATCATAGTGTCTTCTCACCATACGTGACAATTTTCACAATGTCACGCCTCTACACTCTACAGTATCGGACAAAATTAGTCAAGTAATAAAGCAACTTTTTTGTCAATATTACCTCACCCAACCGCCCTTTCTAAGAGCTTGCCGTTCTTTAATTTGGCGCATTCCGATCAGGAAAGACGGATTTACCGAGTGGGCACGTTGCGCCAGAAATGTGAATTGCTTCACAAGCATCAACTCGATGATAACCCTTTCCCGAGCCCATGGTCAAGGAGATTCTCGCTTTCTCTCATCCCCCGGTTGACAAATCCTGCCTTTCATTGTAGCCTATCGCTTCTGCCGCCACGCCGGCAGTATGTTACCACTTACCGATTGGGAGAAATTGCATGCCGACTATAGTCAAGACTGCCGACACAACTGCTCCGCGCTGGGATCTCGAATCGATCTTCCCGGGCGGCGCCGCTTCCAAAGAATTCGTCGATTTTCGCGCGGCCATCCGCCGCGACCTCGAGAAACTGAATGCCGATTTCAAGGCACTGCCCCAGACATTGAGCGACTCAACAGTAAATGACTGGAAGGCTTTGATTCTGGAGTTCCAGCGGCTGGGTCTGCATATCGATCAGGCGCGCTCGTTCGCCCATTGCCTGATCTCGCAGAAGACCTCTGACGAACCTGGTCACGCCCTTGTCGCTGAGATCGATACTTATATCGCGCAGTGGTACAATCTCCGCACCGGATTCGAAGCGCTCTTTTCCAAGCAATCCGATGCTGAATGGAAAAAGCTGATGTCCGCCGACGGTATCCAGTCGATCGAGTTCGCCCTTACCGAGATGCGCGACATCGCCAAGCACAAGATGGCTCCAGAGCTGGAATCGCTCGCGCTCGAACTGGCGGTGAACGGCTATCATGCCTGGTCGCGGCTCTATGACCGCATCTCCGGCGATATCCTCGTCGAGTTTGCCGAATCGGGCAAGCCGGAGAAGCTCTCGATCGGTCAGTTAGCGAACAAGCTGCAGCATCCCGACCGCGACGTTCGCCGGCGCGCCTTCAAGCTCTTCGAGCAGGCGTGGGCGGAGAAGGCCAACATCTGCGCCGCTACTCTAAACGCGCAGGGCGGTTTCCGCTGGTCGCTCTACAAGCGCCGCGGCTGGAAATCGATCATGACCGAGCCGCTTCAGCTCAACCGGATGAAGCAGGAATCGGTCGATGCCATGTGGGACGCTGTCCAACAATCGTTGCCGCAAATGAAGCGCTACATTGAGGCCAAGAAAAAACTGATCCGCAGCGACAAGTTCTGCTGGTTCGACCAGTTTGCGCCGGTGGGCCATCTCGACATCGAATTCAACTGGAAACGGGCCGGCGATTTTGTCGTTAAGCACCTCGGTGGCTTCTCGGACGAGATGGCGCAATTCTCCCGCATGGCGATCGACAACCGCTGGGTCGAAGCCGAAGATCGCCCCGGTAAGGCCGACGGCGCTTACTGCACCGGCATGAACCTCAAAGGCGTCTCGCGTATTTTTATGACGTACTCGGACGACTATGGCAGCATGTCGACACTCGCCCATGAACTCGGCCACGGGTATCATCAGTTCGTCTTGAAAGACACGCCGTACCTGGCGACCGAGTACCCGATGGGTCTGGCGGAAACCGCATCAATCTTCAACGAACTGCGCGTTGGTGACGCCGCCTTGAAAGAGGTCTCCGACACGCCGGGCAAGCTGATGCTGATCGACCAGAATCTGCAGAATGCGTTCATCCTGTTCTGCAACGTTCAGGCGCGCTACCTGTTTGATTTGGCCTTCTACGCTGAGCGCGAGAAGGGCATGGTCAGTCGGGGTCGCCTCGAAGAACTGATGTTGAACGCGCAGAAGCGGGCCTTTGGCGATACCCTCGACGTGACGGACGGCTTCCATGCCCTCTTCTGGGCGTCGAAGCTGCACTTCTACATCACCGAAATTCCGTTCTACAATTTCCCGTACACCGTTGGTTTCCTGTTTGCCGGCGGCGTCTACGCGCGGGCGTTGGCGGAGGGCAAGGCGTTTGCGCCGCGCTATCGGGCGTTGCTGGAGGATACCGGTCGCATGACGACCGAACAGGTGGCACAGAAGCATATGGGTGTCGATCTGACCAAGGCGGACTTCTGGAAGTCTGGTGTCGAGCGCGCAATGGCGCACGTTGATGAGTTCGTCCGGCTGGCCAATCAGGTGAAGTAGCGAAACGAACTCCGTCTTTCAGCGACCCCTGCCGACCTGATAAGATGAGTTTCCGACAATAGCGCTGTGGGTCCGACTTCAGTCGGACCCTATGCCGGTGCCCCACCGCTTGCGGTGGGTTGACGCTGGTAAAGGCACTCGCGCCCCAAGCGTCTCTCGGTTCTACACCCTCTTTTTCGTCTCGTGCTCGAAGAAATGCCCCTGCTGTGATTCGAAGCTCAGTCTTACTTTGCTTCCGATTCCTGCCGCGAATCCCGGCACCAGGCGTGCCATCAATTCCGCTCCGCCGGAACTGCCGATCGCGTAGCTCACCGCGCCGTGGTACTCGATTCGCGATACAGTCATCATCCACGAAGAGGATTCACTCCCGGCTGCCAGATGATCCGGTCGAATTCCCAGGATGTACTCGCCGTCGGCGATTGCCGCACTCGTGTCGATAACCTCGGTCGCGGTTTTCACTTGCCCACCGCGCACGCTCACTGCGAGGAAGTTCATCGGCGGTGATCCGATGAAGCCGGCCACGAACTGATTCGCCGGCCGGTCAAACACCTCTTCCGGTGTGCCGATCTGCATGATCTCCCCCTTGCTCAGCACCACCAACTGGTCCGCCATCGTCATCGCTTCGGTCTGGTCGTGGGTCACATAGATTGCCGTCTTGCCCAGCCGCTGCTGAAGCGCGCGCAACTCACCCCGCATTTGATTGCGCAGTTGGAAATCCAGATTCGACAGCGGCTCATCAAACAAGAACAGCCGCGGATCGCGGATGATCGCCCGTCCGACGGCCGTGCGTTGCCGCTCGCCTCCGGACAGCGTGCGCGGCAGGCGGTCCAACAGCGGCGCAATTTCCAGCAGCTCGGCCGTCGCTGCCACGCGCCGGTCGATTTCGCCTCTGGCCACTTTAGCCACCTTGAGCGGAAACGCCAGGTTCTCGCGGACCGTCAGATGCGGATAAAGTGCATAATTCTGAAACACCATTGCGATATTGCGGTCGCGCGGTTCATGGGCAGTCGCATCCCTGCCCTCAATCCAAACCGCCCCTTCGTCCGGGCTTTCCAGCCCGGCGATTATTCGCAGCAATGTCGATTTGCCGCAGCCGGATGGCCCCAGCAGTACTGTCAGCTTGCCTGCCGGAATCGCCAAGTCCAGACGGGGGATCACCACGTTGCCGCCGAAGCGCTTGACGATGCCGCGCAACTCCACCTGGCTCATGGCTCGGAATCTACAACCACTCCGAGATTAGGCAAGGAGAAACCCGCGGCGCTGCCGATAAGAGGACTATGGGGGTGAAAGGAATATCAGTCGATCATAAGTTGGCAGACAACCCCATCGCCTGGAACATTGTCATTATGGCACACTCGCGCGTACTGGTGGTCGATGACGACCCCAATTTGACCGAACTGCTGGTCGATACCCTCGAGACGATCGGCTACGATTCGCGCGCCGCCGCCTCGGCGCAGGAGGCGCTCGAACTGTTGGCCGCCGAGCACTTCGATCTGGTCATTTCCGACATCAACATGCCGAAAATGTCTGGCATCGAACTGCTGCAAGAAATCAAACGTCACAATCGTCACCTGCCCGTAATGCTGATCACCGGCATCAGCACCGATGGTGTCAAGGCGCAAGCCTACTCCAACGGCGCCGACGGTTTTCTCGCCAAACCTTTTCGCATTGGCAACATTGAATCGGAGATCGCCAAATTGCTTACCAACATCAACCGCCGCCGCGTCGTCGTGATCGATGACAATGAAGAGTTTCTCCTAAGCCTGCAACAGCGTCTGGAAGAACGCGACAATGAAGTCCACGCTTTCACTTCGGTCGGCGACTCGGTCAAGTTCCTCGACGACCACCCCGTCGATCTGGTCATCACCGATCTGAAGATGCCCGACGGCGACGGGATTACCTTGGTCGAGCTCTTGCACGAGCGTTATCCGCGGTTGCCGGTGATCATGGTCAGCGCCTACGCGACTGAAAGTCTGATCGCGCGAATTAAAGAGGCGGGAGTCAACCGTTTCCTGCCCAAGCCGATCAACTTCAAAGAATTGGACGAAGCATTGGAAGAGTGCATCGTCGAAAAGTAGTTGCGAGTAAGAATCATTACTGACCGGCTCTCTTTTCGCCGGTCAGTTTTCATTTACGGCTACTTCCCCGCCGCCAGCACCCGCATCATCTCTTTGTGGATGCGTCCGTTCGAACCCAGCAACCGGTCCTTGTAGATCGAGAACTCATTGCCGTCAAAATCGGAGATACGTCCGCCCGCCTGCCGCACAATCAGGACTCCGGCCGCCATATCCCAAGTGTGCAGCTTCAACTCCCAATAGCCGTCGAAGCGTCCACAAGCCAAATAGCACATGTCGAGGGCTGCCGATCCGGCCCGCCGCACCGCCCGGGCGGTTTTGACGAAATTCGTGAAGTTGACAAGGTTGTTGATCCGGCTGGTACGGATGTCGTAGGGAAATCCGGTCGCCAGCAGCGCCTGGTCGAGCCGCCGCCGGTCGCTCACCGCGATCGGCTCTCGGTTCAATCGCGCAACATCGTGTTTGGTCGCGGTGAACATCTCGTCTCGCGTCGGATCGTAGACGCAGCCCGCCACCAGTTCGCCGTTGCATTCGGCTGCGATCGAGACGCACCACACCGGAAACGTGTGCGCGTAGTTGGTGGTACCGTCGAGCGGATCGACAATCCATTTCACCTCGGCAGCCTCCTCGCGCACGCTCCCCTCTTCGGTCAGGAACGATGATTCCGGAAACGCCCGGCGCAGATGCGCGACGATCAGATTCTCGCTGCGCAGATCCATCTCCGTCACGAGGTCGATGCGCCCCTTCAGCTGGACTTTACGATTCTTCTGGACGTTGGCCAGCAATAGCCGGCCGGCTTGGTGCGCTGCCTCCGTTGCGGCCTGCAAGAGCGCCGCCGACAGCGCGCGATTGACTTTCATACACCTCTGGTGGCTTCCTGGTCCTGATATTGAAGCTGGTACAGCCGCCAATATACGCCGCGCTGCTTCAACAACTCCTCATGCCGCCCCTGTTCGACAATCCGCCCTTTATGGAACACCAATATCTTGTCGGCCTCCCGAATCGTCGATAACCGGTGCGCCACCACGACCGAGGTCCGACCTTCGAAGAGCCGATGAATGGCCTGCTGAATGATATTTTCCGTTTCGTTATCTACCGACGAAGTGGCTTCGTCGAGAATCAGGACGCGCGGATTGTAAGCCAGGGCGCGCGCGAAGCTGATCAGCTGCCGCTGCCCGACCGACAACGAGCTCCCGCGTTCACCGACCTTGTGGGCAAATCCGTTTTCGAGCCGATTCACGAACGGTAGCAGCCCGACTCGTTCCGCTGCGGCGCGCACCTGCTCGTCGCTGATCTCCTCATTGCCGAGCGTGATGTTGTCCTTAATCGAGCCGGAGAAGAGGAACACATCTTGCAGCACCAGCCCGACCTGCGCGCGGACGTCGCGCGGATCGAGCTGCCGGATTTCCGAACCGTTCAGCATGATCGCGCCGCTGTTGACATCGTAGAGGCGGCACATCAAGCTGACCGTCGTCGTCTTACCCGATCCCGTTGCCCCGACGAGTGCCACCTTCTCCCCGGAACCGATCTCGAACGAGACATCGTTGAGCACCGGGTGGTCGGCGTTGTAGGCAAAATTCACCCGTTCGAATGTGATCGTCCCGTCGTAGCCATCGAGCCGGTGCGCCGCACTCGGCGCCGTGATCGCCGGCGGCGTATCGATGATGTTAAAGATGCGCTCCGAAGCTGCCATCGCCGCCTGCAGGATATTGTACTTCTCCGCCAAGTCGCGAATCGGGCGGTAAAACATCTCGACATATTGGAAGAACGCCACCAACGTGCCAAAGCTGATCGCCTGCTGCACCACCTGTCCGCCGCCGTACCAAACGATCAGCGCCGTGCTGATCGCGCCGATGACTTCCACGACCGGGAAGAACACGGCGTAGAGCAGCACCGAACGTTTGTGCTGATCCATCAGTCCACCGTTGATTTTCGCATAGCGCTCCATCGTCTTGTTTTCCTGCACGAAATTCTGCACCTCATTCATGCCCGCCAGATGCTCCTGAGTGAAGGCATTCAGCTTGGCCAGTCGGATGCGAATTTCACGGTAGGAATCGCGCACCTTGACGCGGAACATGATCGTCGCGACCAGAATCAGCGGAATGATAATGAAGGTGACCAGCGACAGCTTCACCGATAGCGAAAACATCACGATAATGATGCCGCCGATCATAATCAGGTTGCCGACGATATCGACCACGCCGGAGGCAAAGAGTTCGTTGAGCGCGTTGACGTCGGAAGTGACGCGGGTCAGCAGCCGTCCGGTCGGGTTCTTGTCGTAGAAGCCGAGATGCATTGACTGGATGTGACCGAACAGCTTTCCGCGCAGATCGAACATCGCCTTCTGCCCGATCCACTCCATGATGTAGATCTGCCCGTAGCCCATGGCGAATTCCAACAGCAGCACGCCGAGGAACAGCAATGCAATCTGATTGAGACCCGGGCCGTCGCCGATCGCGATGTGCTCGTCGAACGCCAGCTTGACCAGATACGGCCGCGTCAACTGCAGGGCCGAGGCGAGCATGAGTAGCAGCAGCGACAGCACAACGTACCAGCGATAGGGCCGCAGGTAGGTCAGTAGTCGCCGCATCAGCCGGGCATCGTAGGCTTTCCCGAGTTTGTCTTCTTCGCGGAAGTCCTGCATGCTACCCCAGCAGTTCCAGTTCGTCCGCCAGGAGCTCGCGGCGGATGATCTCGTAGTAGCGACCCTGACGCGCGATCAGCTCTTCGTGCGTGCCGGTTTCGGCGATCCGCCCCTGGTCTAGCACGACAATCCGATCGGCGCGCCGGATCGTCGACGGGCGATGGCTGATCAGGAAAGTCGTAATGCTGCCCGCCGCGGCATGCAGCCGCTCGAGGATCAGCTCTTCGGTCTGCGTGTCCACCGAAGAAAACGCGTCGTCGAGTACCAGAATCGTCGGCTTCTTCAGCAGGGCCCGCGCGATAGCGGCGCGCTGCTTCTGTCCCCCTGACAGCGTGATCCCGCGCTCGCCCAGAATTGTCTGATACTGGTCGGGGAAGCCCTCAACCTCGCCGTCAAAGGCGGCCAGCGTCGCCGCCTGTTGCACTTGGTCGAGATCGACCGTGGCGCGCGCAAAGGCGATATTGGCGGCGATGGTGTCGGAGAAGAGATAGGAGTCCTGTCGCACAAAACCGATCATGCCGCGCAGATCGTCGAGCGCGAGTTGGTTGATATCTACATCGTCGATGAAAATTTTATTGTCGGGAACCGCATAGGTGCGCATCAGCAGCGACACCAGCGTTGTCTTGCCGGCCCCCGTCGAGCCCACCACCGCGACCGTCTCGCCGGGAGTGACTTCAAAGGCAATCTCCCGTAGCACCGGCGCCGTCGTGTTCGGATAGGCGAAAGAGAGTCCGTTAAACCGCACCCGTCCCCGTTTGTTCGCGATCGTGGCCGGCGCCGGGGGCGACTCGATCTCCGGCTTCTCCGCCAGCAGCCCGTCGATGCGTGTCAACGAGGCAGTCCCGCGCTGGTACAGTGACACCACCCAGCCGATCGCCAGCATCGGCCAGATCAACATCATCAGGTAGACCATGAACGCGACATATTCCCCCTTCGAGATGGTCCCGTCGATCACTTCATGCCCACCCGCCCAGAACACCGTCAGCACCAGCAGGCCGACCAGCAAGGTGATTCCGGGCATAAACATCGCCCGCACCCGCGCCAGCGCCAGGTTTAGCTTCACATACTTGTCGCTGACTTCGCGGAATTTTTCATTCTGATACGGTTCGCGCCGGTAGGCCTTGATTACGCGTACGCCCGCCAGCGATTCCTGCACGAATGACGACAGCGCCGAGAAATGATCCTGAATCTTCACAAAGCGCTTATGCGTCGCCGTCCCCAGCCGCCACATCACCAACGACAGCAGCGGCAGCGGAATCAAGGAGTACAGCGTCAGCTTCCAGGAAATGATCAGCATTGCCGTGAAGGCCACGACGCCGGTGACGATCGTGTTCATCAAGTACATCACCGCCGGCCCGATCATCAGCCGCACAGCTTCCAGATCATTGGTCAATCTTGCGATCACGTCCCCCGATGGCGTCCGCTGATAGAATGCCGCCGGCAGCTTGAGCAGGTGTCCGAAGACTTCGTTGCGCAACTCGTACTCGATATCGCGCGAACCCCAAATGATCGTCCGGCGCGCCCAGAACCGGAAAAATCCGCCGATGGCAGCGCCTATGACCATCGCCAGCGCATACAATGCCAGATTATTGCCCAGCAGCGAATGGACCCACGGGCTGATGGTGTCCTTCACCGGATGCGCCGCCGTCCCCACGGTCGGATCGAGCGAGTCGATCCCCACCTTCATCAACCACGGCAGTGTTGCGTGGAAGAACACCGATAGGAACAGCACCACGAAGCCCCAGATGTAGTAGCGCTGGTACTTACGGTAGTACTTGCTGATCGATTTATGTTTGCCGGTTGATTTCGTCGTGCTCAAACGCTCGGTCGCTTTCCTTCTCAATTCCCCTCACCCTGCCATGTTCCTTTATAACGCTGAAATGCTCCCGGCCGCACCGGAAATTTGCGCCGAAAAGGATAATTCTGCTGCGGGTAGTGGGCGACGGTCAGGAATACCAGATGGCAAGGATAATGATCAACACAATGATAAAGATGATTATCGCCAGCGGGCTAATCAGCCTTTTTTTTTTCGCGCCGGGGGTCTTGATTCCCTGGGTCTCTTCAAACGCCGCGGACGCATTGGCGGCAGGATCGGGGGCCTCGCTGAAGGACTCGGCGCATACAGTCGCCAATGCCGACAGCTCCGGTTCGTCGCTCCAATCCACCGTCACGCGGCGAACTTCGTCGAAGTCGGCGGCTTCCGCCGTCTCGAGAACCCGCGCTGCGCAGACCGTGACATTGTCCGCACCGCCCGCCGCATTCGCCTGATCGATCAGAGTCTGCACCAGCGTCCCCAAATTCGCCGCGTTCGCTTCAACCGCGCGCATGATCTCACTGTCGGACACCATGCCGGTCAGACCGTCGGAACAGATCACGAAGATGTCGTTGTTGCATAAGCGCAGCTGCGAGATATCGACCCGGATCGCCGGCTTGGTACCCAGGGCGCGGGTAATCACGTTCTTATTGACCTGCGCCTCCGCCTCCTCCTCGGAGAGATTGTGCTTCTCCATCATCTCGCTGACCCAGGAATGGTCGATCGTAATGCGGCGCGCGATGCCGTCGCGCACCAGGTAGGCGCGACTGTCACCGACATGGCACACGGTGACGATCCCATCGGCAAAATGGCACGCCACCACCGTCGTCCCCATGCCGGTCTGCCCCGGTACGGCGCGGCTGCGATGAATGATGCGATGATTCGCCACGGCAATCGCCCCCACGAGCAGCTTGCCCTCGGCCGTTATCGGCTCCGGAAACCGGAACGACTCCTGACCAAATGGTCCCGGTCCCGGCTTGGCGAACAGACCCGTGATCGACTCGATCCCGATTTGCGAGGCCACCTCGCCGGCGGCATGTCCTCCCATCCCGTCGCACACGATCATCAGTCGCCGCGGCTCGTCGATGGCGAAATTATCCTCGTTGTGATGGCGCACCCGACCGACGTCGGTCGCGCCCGCGAAGGCGATTTTCATTGTCCTACTTATCTCCAAGCAACCAGATGATCGTGACGACCAGCGCAATAATGATCAGCGCCAGCCCGATCACCATCGGAGTATACTTGCTCTTGCCTTTATCGGCAGCAAAATTCTCCTGCCCCAGGAAACATAGCCGCAGCTTCACCTCGCCGGTCGGCGCCGGAATCGAGATGAGATCTTCCGGCGCGATAAACTCGCGCTGGTTCGGCTCCAACACTTTACCGTTGATGTATGTCCGCAGGCGGCTCTTCTTGTCGGTGATATACAACCCGTCCTCGGTTGAAGAAATCACGAAATGTTCGCGCGATACCGACTTCTCCAACTCACCCGATTCCGTCCGGTCGATCACCAGATCGCAGATCGCCGGGTCGCGCCCCACCAAGAAATCACGCACGTTGATCTCCCGGACCTGCCCTTTGTATTGTCCCGACAAACCCACCAGCGAATAGACCGGCGTGATCCGTTCCTTGGTCGGAACCGGTCCCATTGGCCGTTCGACGTGCGACGCCGGTTCGCGCTGGATCGGCCGCGGACTTGGATCGTACCGCTCCCCTGATCGTGGTGGTGACTGCCGCTGTGCCTGCTGCGACATCGCTTCCGAATCGATGATTACCGTCGGCCGCTCGCCCCCGGCGGGTCGTGGCGGTGGCGGCGGAGGTGATTGCGGTGGTGGTGGTGGTGGCGGCGGTGGTGGTGCTGCCGACAATTCCGGCGGTACACTTATCATCATCGTTGCTTGCGGTTCACGCTTGACCGGTTTCGGGTCCGGCGGTGGTGGAGGCGGCGGTGCTGTCTCGGCCTTGACCTCCGGCCGCGGCGGCATGGTCGGCCTTTCAGGCTGCGGCGGCGACTCAACTTTTGGCGCCTCCGCTGTCGGCGAGTAGGTTGCAATCAGAATGTAATCGAGGAACGTCACCTTGTCGCCGTTGTTCAGCAGTTGTCGACCCGTCCCGGGTGCGCCATTGATCGCAAAACTGAGATTGTCGGCACGTCTTTCGATTTCGTAGCCCTTCGCTGTCTTGGTCAGGAAGAAGAGGTCGCCCTCGAAGCCGGTCGCTTCAAGCTGCAAATCCATATACGCTTCGGTCCCGACCCGTGCGATGCCCCCTTCAAATTCGAAAATCTTGTAACTGGCGCCGCCTTTCAGAACCACAAACCGCGCCATGCTATCTCCTCTTCATCTTGATCTGGACGACGTAGGTCTGCCCCGCCTTGACGTCTTTCGTCTCGTCCTTGTTCTTGTACTCTTCGTGCGTTGCCAGGAACTTGTACTTGTTCGCATCAAGATTGGCGGTGACGCGGCCGTTGCTGTCGGTGCGCCCGAGGTCGTCCAGTTGTTTGTCCTTGCCAACCTTGTACTCCGCCGTCACCACGACGTTCGGAATGGGCCGTTCTTTATCGTCCACGACGAAGATCCGCACTTCCGCCTGATTGCCGGAGGCGGACTGTGGCTGGCTCTCGGTCTGCTTCGGCGTCGAACCTTCGCGCTTGCGCATCACGACGGTAAATTCCTTCGCCAGCGGCGTAACGATCGTATCGGTTTCCATGTATCCGTCTGCGCCCAGCACCAGACGACACTCAATCCCGGGCAGCCGCACCGACGCGGGCGTCATCTCACGTGACGGATGGGACTTGCCGTCGTAAACCACTTCCTTGATATGTGCATTGATGGTCCGGTCTGGATGTCCATGCTCGTATGCCTGAACATCGACGCGCCGGAAGAGATAGGTCTTATAGGTCGGTTGTCGCTTGCCGATTGCCGGAATCTCCAGGATCCCATCCTCGAATCCCGGCAGCGAAATCTGCAGCATCACCGGATCGTCGCCAAAATCAAACGCCTTCGGCGTCGTGCCGATCTCCATGTTCGTCGCGCTGATCCGCACCGACGCTCCGCGGGGATAAGTGATGATCTGCGTTTTCGGCCGGTCGGTAAACGAGCCGCTGAACTCGACGCCGCCGCCCGGACGCTTGGCAACGTCGATATCCTTCAGGTTTAGGCCCGAGAACTCCGCCAACGCGATCGGACCGCTCGCGATAAGTTTCTTGTTGGGGATCTCCAGCGTGAACTGAATCGTGTCGGAAGCCACCGTCGCAAACTGATATGGAGTCGTCGCGCCGATATCCTGCCCGTTGAGCGTGATTTTGGCGCCCACGGGATTCGAGGTAATCTCTACCACGGTACGCATCACATACGGCGTCTCGGCAATTCGATCGAAATTGAGAATAATGTTGGAATCAGGGCAGCAGGGGTGCTTGAGCGTCAACAATTCCCCTTCCGGCAGCGTCAGCGTCAAAGGCGTGTACCCCAAGAGCGAATCCGCCGAATACACCGCCACGCCGTCCGGGACCGAATTGATCGTCCCCGTCTTCATCTCCGCCACCGGCGAATCTTCGGTCGGGCCACCGCCGCCGCTGGTCAACTTCAGGACCACCAACACGCCGGCCGCCAGCACCAGGACTGCCGCAAAGATGCCGAGCACAAACACCGTCTTGTTGCCGCCAAAGCCGGACCGTTGCGCCCGCTTCAGGCGTTCGCCGACCGGCATGCTCGAAATCCGGGTCTCCTGACCGGCGCGGGAACGGCGCTCATCATCGCGATCATTACGGTGTGGTTCGACCATAGTCTGCGTCCCTTCCTCTAAATCCGTGCGCTCCAAGGCGCGGGTACGAACCCGCTCGCTTCTGCCTGCTGGGTACGGCTCCAATTTAGGACTTTCGGCGGCGTTTTCAACAATTTCTCGCAGCCTTTTTTCGGGATGCACGCCCGCCTCCCGCAGTACCGACTCGCAACGGTCACCGAATTGCGCCGCCGTCACCAGGCGTTCATTCTTGTGCAAGCGCAGACAGCCTGCGACCAGCTCTTTGACGCGCCGGTCAATCTTGCTGCGCTCGAGCGCCGAGACGTCGTATTCTCCGCGCAGGATCGTCGCCATCAGCTCCGAGACGTTGTCCTCCGTGAACAGCCGCCGGCCGCAAAACAACTCGAAACCGACGACCGCCAGGCTGAACAAGTCCGCCCGCTGGTCGGTTGCCGCTCCCTGGATCTGTTCCGGCGCCAGATATGCCACTTGCGCCGCGCTCTTGATCTGCTCCGACGGAAACTGGAAATCGATCAACCGCACTTCCCCCTTAGCGGTGATCCGAATCGTGTCAGGACTGAGCCCCAGATGAAATAGCTTCTGCGACTGCGCCGTCTGCCGATCGCGCGCATCATGCGCGGCTGCCAGCGCCCGCGCCGCCTGTGCCAGCAGATGCACCGCCAGCTCCGGTGTCATCCGCTCGCCGTGCCGGGCCAGCAATTGCCGCAGGCTTGTTCCCTCGGCGTAGTCCTGAACGATGAACACCGTGCCGTCCTCGGCACGCTTCACGCCGATCACTTGATTGATCTGCGCGTGCGTGAACTGACCAAGGGCGTAAGCTGCTTTCACGTATTGTCGCACTTCGGCGTCGCGTCCGAACGCCAGCCGGTGCACTTCGACCACCTGCAATTGCCGCTCCAGGTCGCGATCGCTCGCCAGATGCCGCTTGCCCCACGGGTACTCCTGCAGCAGGCCAGTTAATTCGATGCGGTTATCCAGAGTCTTCATGGTATCGTTCCTTGAGTGCGCTGCAGGCCGCAGCGGCGCGGCCGTCGACGTCGATCTTGATTTACCACATTTGATGCCAATCGACAACCACTTTCCGCCAAAAGAAAAGCCCCGTTCCGCGGGGAACGAGGCCGAAAGTTTCGGACTATGAGGCGATGAATTCTTACTTCAGCAGCGTCATCTTGCGGGTGATGCTCTGGTCGCCGGTAGTCAACCGGTAGAAATAAATGCCGCTGGCAGCCTGGCGGCCGTAAGTGTCGGTGCCGTACCAGCTATATTCGTACGTCCCCGCCGGCAGATAGCCGGTGTGCAGTGAATTCACCCGGCGGCCGAGGATGTCGTAAACATCGAGCGCGACATCAGCGCCCTTCTCCATCACGAAACTGATCTTCGTCTCCGGATTGAACGGATTCGGATAGTTCTGCGCCAGAGCGAATTGTCCTGGAATCGCAAACTCCGCGTCATTGACGCCGGTTTGCTGATCCACCGTCGTGGTGATGACCTTGTTGGTCGAGGTGGCGCCGTCGAACAACGAATTGGCCGTCACCGTCAACTCATCTTCCTGTCCAACCGTCGCCAGCGCCGGAATATGTACCTCGATATTCACATCGATCGTCGCTCCCGGATTCAGGTAGAATCCCGCCGGATTCGCATCCGATACCACCGTCCATCCCAGCGAGCTGGTCAACGAAACCATGATCCGGTCGATACCGTCGCCGTTGTTGTGGAGCGTCACCATGTAGGGCACGATCGTCCCGGCGAGTCCCTTGTCGTCCGCGCCGCCGCTGAACGCCAGCGCGAAACTTTGTGTCGTCGCCAAATCCATTACTTGCACCGGCCCCAAGCCAAGCCACAGGTCGCCGTCCGGACCCAGTTTGCTCGCCTCGCGGCCGTTGATCTTGAATGTTACAACGTCGTTGAGCACGCAGCCTTCGTCGATTGCCGGCGAAAACTGGTCGTCCCCGTAGACCGACATCGCCACATACACTCCGGCAGTGGTCGTGATCCGCTGCCCACAGAGGACGCCTTGCGGATCAAACGCCTGCACGATGCTGCCCACCGGCATCGGCGCCGCATTGACCGTGCAGTTGGAGCCGCCGAAGTCGGTCCAGAGGTTCGTGGGAATCGGCTGCGCATAGGCTACCGCGGTCAGCAGTCCCGCCGCCAGCAGCATCAAAACAAATCGTGTTGCCTTCATAGTCACTTCTTCCTCGTCAATATGTCGCCTCAAAATATTCATCGCGTTCGTCTCTGCAAACTATTTTACGAGCATCATCTTGCGCGTAACGGTGAAATCTCCGGCGCTCAGGCGATAGAAGTAAATTCCCGAGGACGCCGTGTGGCCGAGTTGATCCTCGCCGCGCCAGGTCACGCTGTAGTGACCGGCCGGAACGTAGCGATCGATCAGCACGTTGACCCGCTCGCCCAGTAGATTGAACACCTCCACTTTCGCGTGCGTCGACAGCGGCACGCTGAACTCGATCATCGTCGTCGGATTGAACGGGTTGGGATAGTTTTGCTCGAGCGCAAAGTTGCGCGGCAGCGCGTCATTCAGACGCAGCAGCGTGGTGAATTCATTAGCGCGAATTTTCTCGCCAAACCCCGGCACACCAAACGCTTCCTGCGCCGGCTCGCCGTTGATCGACACACTCACCATGCCGCCGTAGTCGGCGCCTTCGTCCTGATCCGTACTCTTATCGTCGATATAGATCGGCGTGAAATTCAATCGGCCGTCGCGCTCCACCAACGCCATGCCGCAGAGCACGCCGTTCTCGTCAAACACTTCCACGACCGAACCCGCCGCCAGCATCTGTCCATCGATCTTCAGGCCGTCGCCGTACAGGTTCACCCATTCGCGCGTCGGCAGCACCGTCGCCGACATCGGCGCAGTCTTGAACGACTGCAGGAACGGATTGGCCCACACCCGCGGCAGCATACCCGGATACGTCAGCGTTGCCGAAGCAGTCGTCTTCAGCCAGTAGCCGAAATCGCGCTTCATCAGCTCCAGCGTGGCCAGTTCCGGATTGGCCGGGTCATAGCTTTGACCGCCATTATCGAATCCCAGCGCCACGGCCAGCACGTCAATCATCGACTGCAGTGCGATCTCCGGCGCATCGTCGTTGTCCGGCAGGTAGCTGACCAAATTCCAATTGGCCTCCAGATCGATCGGCGTCCCCGGTGCAGCCTTCTCTCCTTCGATGCACAACACGGTATCGCATTCCATCCGGAACCAGTAACCGTGCAGATGATCCATCTGCGTCAGCGTTGAGAACTGCGGCAGCTCCGGATCATACGTCCCGGCGCCTTCTTCAAAACCATAAATGCCGAAGATGCAGCCCTTGATGTCGGCAATGAGCACCTCTACGTCATCATTCGGGGTGTCGAGATTCCAGCTGATCAGATTCCAGCCCTGGTGCAGCGCGATGCAGCGCGTCTCGAACTCCGGACGCTCCGTGATCTCCAGGTGCACCGGCGCGACAACAAATTTCGGATCGGCGAAATCGTCAAACACCACGATCGAGTCGTTATATTCGCCGATCACCATCCCGGTGACGTCGACCGTCATTGTTACTGCGCTCGGCGCCGTTCCGGACGTTGCCGAAAGGCCCGTCCAGCTCGGTGCGTGCGTGATCGTCCATTCGAGCGGATCAACGCCGAGATTGGTGATATTCAGTGTCTGCGTCGGCGGATTCTCGTCAACGTACGCGAAGAATTCAATTGTCGCCGGATCGAGGTTGATGATTGGCCGCTGCGTGATGACATGTATCAGGCCGCGGTCGAACTTGTCATCAATGGGATTGCCCAAATCGTCGAGCACCGTGTACGTGAGGTTCGGGGAGATGAAAGTCGAGTCCACCGCGATATCCTGCGTCGGCGCGTTCTGGCCGATCATGATATACACCGTCCCCAGCAGACCGTCACCCGCCGGCAACGGCGTGCCCGGATTCGCGTCAAAGTCGATGAAGAACTTGCGCGAACTGAGCAGGAATCCCGATGTCACGACGCCGAGACCCTCGATCCGGCTGCCCGCAGTCGAGACCGAATCGATTCGCACCCAGGTGCCCGGCTCAAACGCCAGCGGCACGCTGACCAAGTCCACCGGCAGCCCGTTCTGGATATAGACCGGGTAAGCCAGCAACTCGCCGTTCGCCGCGTCGATCTCCGGCATGTAAACGTAGTTGAGCGGCGTCTGAGCGGAAGCCGCCGCAGCGGTCAACAGCACCAGCGCGGCGACAACCACGAGTCGCCCACATCGTCCCAGAGTCAGTCTCATTGTGGAATTCCTCCTCATCATCAAAAGCAATAACATCTAGCCTCGGGCCCCGCCATGCGGGGCATTCAATTCCATTGAGTGGGTCTGTCCTATACTTGGCGAGTAGTTCTTAGCAAACTACTAATGTGGGTAAAAGCGACGGAGAAACGTCGGTATTTCTATCCGGCTCAATATAATCGACACCCCTTTCGAGTCAAGCGAAAAGGCAGATCATCGTGGAGCGCAAATGTCTAATTCTTAAACAGTTACGATCAAATCACGATTCGAAAAGTATTGGTTTTTTCCAACTACGGTTTGACAAAACCGCTTATCCACTATTGATTTAGGCTTTGGCGGTTTTCGTCCTCTGGAACTTATCAATTTCCCCCAGGTGTCGATACCCCTTGATAAGAGTTAGCTATGCAGATTTCACGGTATCTCAGACCCGACCTGATCAAGCTCGAAATGGAGACTTCGTTCGAGACCGAAGACTCCGAGGTCGGCGAAATCCTGACCAAGAAGCGGCTTCAGGAGCGCAAAGAGACCATTCTCGAAGAATGCGTCAATCTGCTCGACCTCTCCGGTCGCATCGGCAACAAGAATAAACTTCTCACGGATCTGTTCAACCGCGAGAAGAAGGCCACCACGGCGCTCGGCAAGGGGATCGCGATTCCGCACGTTCGCACCATGCAGGCCAAAGAGTTTATCATTGGCATCGCCCGCTCCACCGAAGGTTACGAGTTCGACGCCCCCGACGGCCAGCCGGTCCACATCTTCGTCCCGATGGCCGCCCCCCCGTACGACGACAATCTCTATCTCAAAGTTTTCCGCACACTCGCGCAGATGTTTTCCTACGATGGCTTTTACAACCGCGTCATGGAAGCTCGCGCCCCGTACGACATTATCCGCGTCATTCAGGAATTGGAATAGCCTCACTGCTCCGTCAGGAGTAGCTTCCTGACGCCCAGACTCGTAGGTCAGGATCCCTGCGATCCTGACGTCCACAGTTCGGTAGCCCACCCGGAGCGCAGCGGCGGGTGGGGAAGTCGACCATAATCGCGCCGTCAGGAATCCATTCCTGACGGACCGATGTCAATACAAAGCACCTTAGTAAATCCGTTCTTGCTTCTTTCAGATCGGGTTTCACTTCAAGCAGCCGGGTTGTCACGGACCGACCACCCGGCTTCGCTTTATGCCTTGACCTTCAACTCAGTCGGTAGCCGGTAGCCCATCCGGAGCGCAGCGGAGGGTGGGGAACTCGACCGCATCCGCCCCGTCAGGAATTCACGCCCGTTGCCCGTATCGCCACCACATCCGTCCTGAATATGGATAAAAAGATGAAGAAACTTCTTGACAGAATTCAACAGGGGGGGGTAGATTCTCGTCATAACATCGTAAACATCGGAGGGCGCGATGCAAAGGGAAGAATCGAGACGTGTCCGTTGGAGCGCGCGAATGTGGTGCAATCTGCGCACTCGCGCTTTGCTAATAGTCGTTGCTTGCTTGATGTGCGCATGCTCTGCGGACAAGCAGACAAACGATCTGGCGACATTCATTCATCATGTCATTCCACCGCTTGATCCTTGTGATCAGCAATCGCGAGCGCGCGCTCCTCTGGAGGTCGACTCAATCCAGATCGGCATTGCGACGAACAGCAACGATCCTAATACCTATCAGATGTACGTCAATGTTCAACTCGAGAGAATTTCTGAACCAGACAGCGGGACATTGCACTGCTGCTCTTATACCCCATTTACACGGCGACCCTCCGAGATCGCGACCGTCTACGTATATCCTCGCTCCTATCTGCCTGACGGAGTGTACAAGATCAACGCATACCTCTTCCGAGGCGAATACGATGCCATGTGGTGCGATGTATCGAAAGCCGAAGGCAATATAACCCTTCATGATTTGTATTATAAGAAGGGATATACGGGTTGCGGACCAAGAATCTTGGTTCAATACGATTGTATGAATTCGTATGATATCCGATATAACGGTGCCCTCTTGTCACGGCTCAACAGTGCTCTTGGTGAAAGCCCAATCTACGACACGGTTGCATTCAGGATAGATCAGACGAATCTGCCGAATCAGACGTTTCAGGACCCAGCCCAGTTTCGCCTCTTCGTGCGGACGAATTGGGAGCTCGCATTCCAGAATCAGATTGACTCTGCATTGCTCTACCTAGGGGCAGTCGAAGACATAAATCGTGCACCCGGAGTCTTCCCCGGCGCCGAGCAGGCCGCCGGTGTCTCGAGTGGATTCGGCGGTGAGAACGCTGGTTTGGGCGAACCGGGTTCCTATACACTCATTTTTGCGAAGTTCATTCGTGATACATTTGCGCCCAAAGACCACAAGGACCTGTTCCTGCGCTGTGTTACGCATGAAATGGGTCATACCCGCGGCAAGCTAACGCATGCTTCCGGTGCCACGATCGGCTTGCATGAATCGAATTTCAAATGCGTAATGATTGGCATCCTCGACATTAACATCCCGGGCAGCATCAATATCGATCACAGTTACTCGCGGTTTTGTGCGGATTGTCGACTAATTTTATCAGTGGCAAGTTGGCCATAGAAGGAGTCCCAGCAATGCAATCGCCAGTCAAATACACAATTTTGACAGTGACGACGATTCTGATTTCTGTGGTGACAGCTCACTCCCAGGAAATCACTAGTGTCGACCAGATTCCCCCGGTCCGCGAGCGTAGTCTGTATCTCCAGATAGAGATGCTCAAATCGGCCTACCTGATTGCCGAGCCGGTCTGTTTCTATGTTCGCGTTGAGAGTCGCTCCGATCGCACCGAGTACCTTACGACTGAAGAACTGGAACCTTTCGTGGTTGCTGACAGTCTGGGACACCCCCTGCGACCCAGCAGCAATTGGTTACAATTTGACTACTGGCGAAAACCGTTTCAACCGGGTGTCGGCGACGGTGTTTACCATGCGATCCCCGCGCGGTTCACCACACCACGCGCTACCTACAACGTCCTCGATTATTATGGTTTGGGCACTAACTGGGTGACATATTACTTGCCCGTGGGCAAGTACTTGCTTTGGTCACGGGAAATGCCCTCCGACACTGTAGCGTTTTCAGTGATTGACCCGGTAAGTGAAGATGACAAGATGGTAGCCGAACGACTTGTGGGCTTCTTTGGAGCCAAACGAGGAGCTGCCGGCAATCAGAATGAGGTTTCTCGGCAATTCTTCGATGAACTACTTCAGCAATACTCGCAAAGCACTTACGCACAGTTCTTACTAACCGCACTGATAAGCCTTCAAGCCAATATCGGCGGTACTGATGATAACTCTCTGCTCCAAGAATACTGCTTGAAGCTCTTGCTCGAATATGCTCCGACACCAGCAACGAACTTGGCATTAGCGCACCTCGTCCATCTCTCGAAACCTGAGCTGCCAAATTCAATCCGTGAGAATCTTCGCGATCGGCTGTGGGTAGCACGCGACTCACTTCTCGATGGCCGCGCGCAACGCGATATCGATTCCCTCTTAGTTAAGCTGGAAAGATGAGGCTTGTTATGCTAAGAAAGGTGGTCTCACAAATACTCAGCGGCATTTCCGTGACTCTAATCGCAACCGTTGCCGCCGTCGCGGCAGAACCGACGTACAGCGAATGTCCCGATTCCACCGGGACGGCGCAGATCCATCAACTTCTCAGTTCGGTTCAAGGAGCGATACAACTCGCAGACGTTCCTGGCATTGTGTCGTTGTTAGTCATGGGCGACTCCAGCCAGTTGCCATTATCCGGTGCCATCGAAGAGCAACTGGGACTGCGATTGTGCCCGAGCGGCAACTGCTTCGATCCGAATAATCCAATTCCACTATTCACGGATTTTCAACTCTCCGTAGATTCCATCGAAGTGGTGGACGAACTGGCTGTTGTGTCGCTGGCTATGCACTGGTCCGGGTTCGACTCCAACCCTGCAGCTGCTGAATCTCCTCATGTAACATTTCGGCTAGTGTCGGGACGCTGGGGTTTTGCCACTTCGACCGAAGTCTTATCTCTTCTCGACCGTTACCTGGCGGATCGCGGAACTGTACAAACCCCTCCACCATTGCATGACGCGCGCGCCAAGTCCTCAAGCAGCGTCTTTCAGTCTTATCACATCCTCAATCCGGTTGATTGGTTCAACAGCCCACAGGTCAGACGCGCCGATCGAAGCTTCAGTCATGAGTACCTCGACGAACAGCAATTATTCGGCTGTCCCACTGCGGTCACCACATTCCGGGCAATCAGCTCTCCAGCGCTGAGTCATGATGTAATTGCAGTTAGTGACCTCTGTTGGCGGCGAATGGTCGTGACCGACCTCCATTCTGATCATTCCTACATCGTTTCACGCGGCCATGTGGGTTCAGCGCCCACCCTCGATGATTTTTCTCAGCCCCAGGGTCTCGAATTCATGGGTCCCGGCCTGATCTACGTCACTGAGGACTACAACAACCGCATCAAGGTCGTCGAGGTCAACGCCGCCGGCAACGACAAGCTCTACCTTTACAACATCATCACTCTGCCGGAACTGAATCGCCCGGTCGACCTCGATGTCACTCTGCCCAATGAATTTGGCGAGCGTACCGCCATCGTGGCGAATGCCGGCGCCAACAACATCCTTCTGTTCGACGACGAAGAACCCTGGGGCGCGCACAATGTTCGTATCCGCAGCGGCGGCGGTTCCGTCGGCGCGCTGGTCAAACCCATCTCGGTCGCCTTCGGCCGCGATCCGCTCACCAGTATGAAGAACAATCTCGCGTATCTCATCGATTCCGGCGGTAAGCGCATCGTCCGCATTCACAATTGGAGCAACACCACGCCGGGATATACGGCCTACTCCGATTTTCCCGATCCGCACACCAACCTCTCCTGCATTGCCGTCGACAACAAGGGCGAAGTCTGGGCGGTCGATAAAGGACTCGGCAAGATCTACAAGTTTACGAAAGACCTCGTGCCCATCGCCAAGCACGGATATCTGGGAACGGCCGGCGGCGAGTATCTTCACCCGACGTCCATTTCGTTCACGCAAGGCTGGGACTACAACACCGGGCAACCTCTGTCAAATCTGGGCGAAGTCGTGTTGGCCGAGGAATGGACCGACGACACCGGCATTCGCCGACTCGTGCCCGGCACTGAAATCTTTGATGAGACGATCGTTTTCCGTCCTAAGCTCTCAAGCAGCTTGGCCGCGGTTCACGGCGGTTACTTCATTACCGGATACTCCAACATCACCGAAGAACTAATTGGCCCCTCCGGAAACACGGTTGACACGCACCAGCGGCTGATGGTCGCCTCCGGCCAGCAGTCGTACTGGTTTTACCTTTCGCCGTCGCTTCCATCCGGAACCTATCAGGTACGAGTCACGGCGGCTTCGATCTACACCAACTCGAACACTGATATCGCCACAATGTCCGTAGCCGTCGATAATTCCCTTGTCAATCAGCCGCCGGTCGTCACCAACATCTGGTTCCCTGACGGTGACAGTTGTTTCATCATGGATGTGCCCAAGTGGATTCGCGCCACCGCCTATGACCCCGACGGGTCAATTTCGACCTATCAGTGGCAGGTGACCGAGCCTGGCTCCGGTGACGTCGACTATATCCAGGGTGACTCGCTGTTTTTCGAGTCGCACTATACGAATGCGAAGGCACCGGGTGATGATTCTTACCTGCAAGTCAGAGCGGTCGACAACTATGGCGAAGCATCTGCCTCGGCATACTTTTTGAAGTTCTCCAAACTCACCGTCTACTACGACTACGATTGCATCTGCACCTGGATGCCCGGCGATGCCAACTTCTCACACTCATATTCCATCAGCGATATCGTCCATGTAACCAATTTTGTCTTTGCGGGAGGTCCCGCACCGCAGCCTGTCCTCCTCGCCGGTGACGCCGACTGCAGTCAGTCAGTGTCAATTTCAGATGCTGTCTTCTTGACGAACTACTTGTTCGCCGGCGGCCCGCCGGTGCAGTGTACTTGCAGCGAATATTAGACCCGTGAGCGGGCGATGGTGCTCCTGCCCACAAAAAAAACCGCGTCCAGACTCCCCAACAAAGCCTCGACGCGGACGGACTTTTCAATTCCCCCTTATGCCAGGAAACTCGGGTCCGTTTTCCCTCCACCCTTTGCGACTCTTACCCATTACTATGGCAAACCCCGTGCCAACTCAACCGCGCCGCTGACGTCCGACTAACTCGCACAAACACAACGGCCTGCCGAATCGCTTCAGCAAGCCGCCGCCGTGGTATTCTCCTCGTGGTTTAAGCGCGGAACACCGAACGGAACGTCTGTTTCAATTTGCTGACAGCTCCATGTAGGTCGGCGTTGACAAATACCTCTCGCCCGTGTCGCAGATGAAGGTCACAATCAGCTTGCCGGCGCTCTCCGGGCGTGCCGCCACCTTTGCGGCCATTGCGACATTCGCCCCGGCCGAGATCCCCAGCAGTATGCCTTCTTCGCGCACCACGCGCCGCGTCATCTCGATCGCCTCTTCGTTTTCGACCGTCAGGATTTCATCCGCCAGCTCGAGCTCCAACACGTCCGGCTTGAAGCCCGCGCCGATCCCCTGAATCGGGTGCGGCCCCTTGGTCCCCTTGCTCAAGAAGGGCGAAGCCGTCGGCTCGACTGCGATGATCTTCAATCCCGGCTTGCGCGGCTTAAGCACGCGCGCGCATCCCGTAATCGTTCCGCCCGTGCCGATCGCCGACACGATGACGTCGACCTTGCCGTCGGTGTCGCGCCAGATTTCCTCGGCCGTGGTCTTGGCGTGAATCTCAGGATTGGCCGGATTTTTGAATTGCTGCGGCATGAAGAATTTCGGATTCGCGGCCACCGCTTCTTCCGCGCGCTTGACCGCACCCGGCATCCCTTCCGCACCCGGGGTCAGCACCAGATCGGCGCCGAAAGCCTTGAGCAGATTCCGCCGCTCGATTGACATCGTTTCCGGCATGTACAAGACCAGCTTGTAACCCTTCATGGCGCAGACAAACGCCAGCGCGATGCCGGTGTTGCCGGAGGTCGGCTCCACGATAATCGTGTCCGCTTTGATCTTGCCGGCGCGCTCCGCCGCTTCAATCATCGCCAGTCCGATCCGGTCCTTGACCGACGAACACGGATTAAATGATTCCAACTTGCCCACGACCCGCCCCGGCAAGCCCTTCGCCACGCGGTCCAAGTACACCAGCGGCGTGTTGCCGATCAATTCGGTAATGCTGTTGGCAATTTTCATAACGTCTCTCCTGCTCCGCTAAATCCAGTACATCTCCGCCGCCAGTCCGGAGGAGCGGATAATATCTGCCAGCGTTATCGCCCGCAGGTTCTTGTGCAAAACTGCAAATTGCTCATTCATTATCGACACCAACGTTCCTCCGATCGGATCATCGGTTCCCACGCGCTCAGTCACGGTCGCCGGCAGTACGAACTCGGCCGATCCTTCGCAAACCGTGATGATCTCTGCCAGCGATATCTCTTCCGGACTCCGCGACAACTGATAGCCGCCGGCCGCTCCCCGCGTAGACTTGACGATCTCGGATGAACGCAGCCGTGAAAAGACCAGCTCCAAGAATCGGATCGGCAGATTCTGCCGCGCCGCAATTTCCCGCACGCCGATATATTTTCCGCGCGAATTCACCGCCAAGTATACCAAGGCGCTTATCCCGTAGTACGATCGATTGGTAATCATGTAAATCGAATATAGTTATCACCTTAGACCTGTCAAGAGCAATTACACATATTCCGATAGGAAATCTTGTATAACGTCACTAACAAACACGACTTGGCCAGCCTTCATTCGTGGATAGTTTGGTAGATTTTGTATTGACACAGTTACGCCTTCCGTCTATCTTATTCCCGAAGCCTGACATGTTCTGTCAGTGAGTCGATTCGCAAAACAAGACCCGCGCATCAGATTCTTCTCCACGCCTCGCATCGGCACTGCTATCGATGTTGACATTCTCGCGGCGAACGCGTTCGCCTGAAAATATCACCTGCAACCGGTCCGCGGCGATCACCGAACTGGCCCAGGTTCGTCGTTGTCTCCTCCCGGATCGAAAAAACTCTCAAAATTCTGGAGGTGCCTGATGCTCGTGCGACTATGGCTGTTTTGTCTCTTGCTCGTCTGGGTGCTGCCTCTGCCGTTGTTGGCCGATTGGGATCCCGCCGACGGGCACAAAATGCACTTTCCGCAATTGCCCGACGAGATTGGTTGGGACGTCAACGCCACCCAACCGGTCGTCCTGGCTGATGACTGGCAATGCTCCGAAACCGGTTACGTCAAAGACATTCACTTCTGGGGTTCGTGGAAAGGCGGCATTGAGTGCCCCATCCAGTCTTTTGTACTGAGCATTCACGCCGACATTCCGGCGGAGCAAAGCCCCACCGGCTACAGCATGCCGGGCGCGACGCTGTGGGAGTATGTCGTTTCCGATTTCGTCCCGGTACCAATTGATCCGCCGACCATGGAAGGCTGGTATGATCCGGCTACCGGACTCGTCCTCAACAACGATCACGGCAATTACTACCAGTACAATGTGTTCTTGCCGCGCGAGCAATGGTTCTTCCAGCAGGCGGGCACAATTTACTGGCTCAACATTTCCGCGATTCTCGTCGGCCCGCAGGATGTGCAGTGGGGCTGGAAATCGACGACCAATCACTGGAACGATGACGCTGTCTGGGCCAACTGGGGCTCGCTCAACTGGGTCGAAATGTACGAGCCGACAACCGGCCCGATCATCAACCCGTTCTTCATCAGCATCGATCCGGCCGGCAACTTCGCCGGCGGCGGTGGCGGTGGCGCTTATGGCGCCGGCTGGTACTTCTACCCCAGCGGTTGGTGGAACATCTGGTTCTACGACGACCCGTTGAAATACAATTTCCAGAAGCATATTCACATCGATTGTTTCGCTTCGCCGATGGTGCCGACCATGCCGTCGAACCTGACCATCGCCGTCAACTGGTCGACCGACGTGTGGTCCAACACCGGAAATCCGCCCGGTGATCGCCGGCCGCCCTTGCCGGGCGAGGATGAAGCTGCTTTCATCGGTAAGCAGATCATCTTCTCCGGCCCGATCGCCACGGGACAACAAATCTCCTGGGACGGCCCGGTCCCGGCCAATTACTGCCCCGAGTGGGTCTCCGTTGATGTGCAAGGCTTCAACTTCATGATCGAGAGCGGCAATATCATGCACGATTGCCTCGATCAGCAATCGCTTGATTTGTCGTTTGTCATCACCGGCGGCACCGATGTCTGCGAATACTACAAGCCGCCGTATCCCGACTATGCTCCGGTTGGAATGCCTGATTTCGATCAGAAGCAGAACGGCTGGATGGACCCGGTCGGCCAGCGTTGGTCGCACTGTGGTCCGGTTGCACTCGCGAATTGTCTCTGGTGGTTCGACTCCAAGTTCGAAACTGGCACTGTGCCGCCGCCGACCTATTCCGATCACTATCCACTCGTGACCAGTTACGCTTCGATGCTTCCGCTCTGGGATGATCACGCGCCTCAGAACGTGATCCCGTTCGTCGATTCGCTTGCGCTCTATTGCGGCACCAATATGATGCCGCAACCGGGGACGTTCATCCACAGTCTCGTTGCCGGGGCGGCTAACTGGATCGCCAAAGCCGGACTGACTTCCGACTACACCGTCAGCCTGTTGCCGCTGGATCTCCCCGGCGCCATCGACTCCGTGCGCAGGGAGGTCTTGCGCAGTCAGGACGTGATCCTGTTGCTCGGTTTCTGGGAGATTAATCCGGCTGATCCCGGCGGCTGCCACCGCGTCGGCGGCCACTATGTAACCGTCGCCGGCGTCTGCACCACCGAGGTCGCCATTTGCATCTCCGATCCGTGGCTCGACCGCAACGAGGGCGAACCGCCGGCCGGTTCAGCGCATCCTTCGAACATTCACAACGATGCGCAGTTCATCTCCGGACCGCACGGCTCGATCGATCACGACAAGTACAGTATCGGCGCAGTCAGCGCGCTCTGCTCTGCTTCGCCGTTCCGTGCACAGGTGCGCGACTATCCGATGACACCGTCGGACATCTTCAACTTCCAGGGGATGAACAACGGCGATATCCCGTCGCAGCCGTACACCGGCGGCCAAATCATCACTGTGGCCGAATATGCCGTGATTATCTGCCCGGCGCGGGTATGCGATTGTCGTCCCGGCGATGCTGACGGTTCTGGTATGATCACGATTTCCGATGCGGTCTACCTGATTAACTACATCTTTGCCGGCGGCGCCGCGCCGATTCCGCACCAGCTGTGTTCCGGCGATGCCGACTGCAACTGTCTGGTGACGATTTCCGATGCCGTTTATCTGATCAACTACATCTTTGCCGGTGGCCCGGCGCCGTGTGATTGCCCGACCTGGCTCGGCATTTGCGGCCCGCCGCTGCGGAAATGATGAGGTGCTTTTATAGAGCAGATTAATTGATTCATTGCAGCCGCCGTGCCGTCAGGAATCGATTCCTGACGGCCCGGCCGTAGGTCAACTTCGTAGGTCAGGATCCCTGCGATCCTGACATCCAGAGTCGCCGAGGGTTCGACTTCAGTCGAATACTCGGAACTCCAGATCGGTAACCCACCCGGAGCGCAGCGAAGGGTGGGGATGCTTGCTGCCGCTGTCTTCATGCAAGGGGGGTAACGAGAAAGGCAGGTCTCTTAACCGAGACTTTCGATTCTCCAAACTCGGATGAAGAGACCTGCCACGATGATGAGAGCAGTGTGTTGAGACAGGATCAACGCGCGGTTCGGCGATGATCTCCGCACCAGGCTGATCGCGCCGCACCGCCGTTGATCTGCTTGCGCAAACCTCGAGGGGAAGGACTCCCCCACTAACCGACAAGGACCGGTCACGACTGACGCCGGGAGCGACGGAGGATCACTCCCGGCGCCTTAGTTTCTGCGCCTCGGTTGCTCTCTGTCGAGACATCCGGTGCCCCACCGCTTGCGATGGGAATTCACCCTGTTGAACTGACTCGTAGGTCAGGATCCCCGTGCTCCTGGCTGCCTCGCCCCCGGTTCCTATTCATTGCGAGGAGCAAAAGTAGGCTCACCATTTCTTCCGTCCATCATTGCGACGAAGCAATCTCGGCATCTATGACATCCCCCGCCAGTGGCGCCGACTTCAGTCGGCAACCTCCATTCTGTCGTCGCGGCAGGTCTTCCCGCGGAGCGCTGTCGACTCTTGCCGTGCCACAAAGCGCGCGCGCTTCGTGGGGCGACCTGCCGCGCACTCTCACTCGCCCTTGACCTACGCCCCTCTCGCCATCCCCTTGATCAACTCCCAAGCCGCCTTCACATCGGTATGAGTCACCTGCGTCTGCGCGATCACCATCCGCAGCGTGTACGCGCCGTTCAACTTCGTGTGCGTGATATACGCCTTCCCCGTCGCGTTCACCCGCTCCAGCAGCCGCTCATTCAGCGCATTGAGTTGCCCGACATCGTTCACCCCCGCCGGATGATACCGGAAGCAGACCAGGTTCAGATGCGTCGGCGCCAGCAGCTCAAAATCGGCGGAGGCGCCAATCCATGCCGCCAGCCCACGCGCCAACTCCAATTGCTCTCGAACCAGCATCTGCAATCCCGCCACGCCATAGCTGCGGATCACGAACCACAATTTCAGCGCGCGGAAGCGCCGCCCCAGTTGGATCCCCCAGTCGCGATAATTGTTAACCCGGTCCCCCTCGGCAGTCTTCAGGTACTCTGGGAGAATCTCAAACGTCCGCACCAGCGCCGCCGGATCGCGCACGAAGTACGCCGTGCAGTCGAAGTTGGTGAACATCCACTTGTGCGGATTAAACACGAACGTATCGACGTATTCAATCCCGTCGATCATCCAGCGCAGTTCCGGCAGGATCAGCGCCGTTCCCGCAAATGCCGCGTCCACATGGAGCCAAATTCCCTCGCGCCGGCAGATCTCACCGATGGCCCGCAGCGGATCGATCGCCGTCGATCCCGTCGTGCCGATCGTCGCCACCACCGCCAGCGGCGTTACGCCCGCTTGCCGGTCCGCGGTGATTGCCCTCTCCAATTCGGCGGGCTTGAGCGCAAACGACTCGTCCACCGCAACCTTGCGCAAGCACGCGCTGCCGAGTCCGGCAATCTTCACCGCCTTCTCAATCGATGAATGCGTCTCCGTCGAGCAATAGACCGCGAACTTCGCCGCCCCGTCGAACCCGCGCGCATTGATCGCAAAGTCGCTGTGCTTCTCGCGCGCCGTCAACAGCGAGCAGAGCGTCGCCGTCGAGGCCGTATCCTGGATCACGCCGATGAATTCGCGCGGCAGACCGATCATCTGCCCCAGCCACTGCATCACCCGCTCTTCCAGTTCGGTCGCGGCCGGCGAGGTTTGCCAACTCATGCACTGCGCCGCCAATGTCGACATCAGCATCTCCGCCAACACCGACGGCGGACTCGAATTGGCCGGGAAGTACGCAAAGAAGCTCGGATGCTGCCAGTGAGTCATTCCCGGTACAATGATCTTCTCAAAATCACCGAAAATCCGCTCGAACGGCTCCCCCTGTTGCGGCGGCGCTTCGGGAAGCTGGGCGATAATCTCCTTGGGCTGTACCTGCGCCTTGACCGGATACCGGCGCACGTTGTCCAGATAATCCGCCATCCAGTCGACCAATTCGTGCGCGTAGCGCCGAAATTCTTGATTGTCCATAACGGCGACAATTTAATCACTTTCCCCCGCTTTGTCTGCAATTCTGTTGAAGCTGTCGATAAACAACGTATAATTGCTTCGGCGGAGCGAAAGGAACCTAAGCCTGCGACCATGAGCATTCACGACCTCGAAAACCATTTGCGCGACTATTTTCCCTTTGGCTTGCCCGTCTCGCGCCGCACCTGGGAACGCCTCGAGTTGGCGCCGATCGTCTCCGACCCGGCGGCGCAAGTCCCCGGCTCGGACACCTATGTCGTTCGCCGGCTTGCCGCGCGCTTTAACGAAACCGCGCACGCCCACCAGCCGCCGCTGACGCCGATCTCCCCCGGCCAACTGATCACCGCGGCGATGATCGTCGAAATGATGCGCTATGTCATCCTGCACTACTGCCACCGGCAAAACCCCTTCGCGCTCCAGGCCGGCCTGAATTGGACCGCCGAGCGCAAGAACCGCGATCTGGCCGAAACTCCGCCCGCCGCCTGCGTTGATTTGTTTCCGCCGCAAGTCGTGCTTATCGCCGGCCACCCGCTGGGCGATTTCCTCCACGGTCAGAATTCGCTCGGCTCCAACAAGGAACTGATCGTCGCCGAGATGATCCTGCTGATGATCGCGATGATCAACCCGGCGTTTCGTTTCTTCCGACCGCTCTACGATGACACCGAGCTGTCGCACCGCGCCCGCTACCGCGACCTCGTCGACTCCCTCGGCCAATTCTTCGAGACCCAGCCGCCGGTCGACGAAATCGGCGATTCCCTCTTTCGCACTTTGCTTGCACCGATTGAGAATCACCCCGATTCGCTTGAAGCCCAGTTGGATTTCATCCGCACCCGCTGGGCGCGCCTGCTTCCGGCCGGTTTGCTTAAGCGCCTGCTCCTCGTGCGCGATATCCTCCGCGAGGAACACTTCCTGCGCGGCTTCTCCGATGGCTCGCTCGAAGTCCTTCGCCTCGGCCGTGGCCAGGGTGTCGATTTCGGCTATCCTGAGCCCGAGGCCTTTAGCCAGGACGCCGATTGGATGTCTAATGTCGTTCTGATCGCGAAAAGCACCTACGTCTGGCTTGATCAGCTTTCGAAGAAGTACGGGCGCCACATCCGCCTGCTCTCCGACATTCCCGATGAAGAACTCGACCGCCTTGCGCGCTGGGGTTTCACCGGCCTCTGGCTGATCGGCGTTTGGGAACGCTCGCGCGCCTCGCAAACCATCAAGCAGTTCATGGGCAACCCCGAGGCCGTGTCGTCGGCTTATTCACTCTATGATTACATCATTGCCCACGATCTCGGCGGTGAATCGGCCTACGAGGAACTTCGCGCCCGCGCCTGGCGCCGCGGTATCCGTCTTTCCGCCGACATGGTCCCCAACCACATGGGCATTTACTCGCGCTGGGTGATCGAGCATCCCGACTGGTTCATCCAGTCCCCCTATCCGCCATTTCCGGTCTATCAATACACCGGCGCCAATCTCTCCGACGATCCCCGCGTTGTTCTGCAGATCGAGGACGGTTACTGGTCGCACCGTGATGCCGCCGTCGTTTTCAAGCGCATCGACACCTGGACCGGCGACACACGCTATATTTACCACGGCAACGACGGCACCAACATGCCCTGGAACGACACCGCGCAGCTCAATTTCCTTATTCCGGAAGTCCGCGAGGCCGTCATCCAGACGATTCTTCACGTCGCGCGCAAGTTCCCGATCATTCGCTTTGATGCCGCCATGACGCTTGCCAAGAAGCATTACCAGCGGCTTTGGTTCCCGCAGCCCGGCGACGGCGGGGCCATTCCCTCGCGCGCCGAGTGCGGACTCACCAAGGAGCAATTCGATGCAGGGTTCCCGAGGGAATTCTGGCGCGAGGTCGTCGATCGGATCAAGGCCGAAGTCCCTGAGACTTTGCTTCTCGCCGAGGCGTTCTGGCTGATGGAGGGCTACTTCGTCCGCACGCTTGGCATGCACCGCGTCTACAATTCCGCCTTTATGAATATGCTGAAGATGGAGGAGAACTCGAAGTATCGCCAGACCGTCAAGAATGTTCTCGAGTTCAGCCCCGAGGTGCTCAAGCGGTTCGTCAATTTTATGAACAACCCCGACGAGCGCACCGCAGTCGAGCAATTCGGCAAGGGCGACAAATATATCGGCGTCGCCCTGATGATGGTCACCATGCCCGGATTGCCGATGTTCGGCCACGGCCAGATCGAGGGCTTCGCCGAAAAGTACGGCATGGAATATCGCCGCGCTTACTGGGATGAACAGGTTGACGAAGACCTCGTTCGCCGGCACGAACACGAGATCTTCCCGATCATGCGGCGGCGCCGCCTCTTCTCCGGCGCCGACAACTTCGCCTTCTTCGACTTCCACGCCACTGCCGGCTGGGTCGATGAGAATGTATTCGCCTACACCAATCGCTTCGGCGATGAGCGCGCGCTCATCCTGTACAACAACGCCTATTCCACAACCGAGGGTTGGATCAACACCTCAACCGCGATCAACGTTGGTCCCGCTGATTCACCCTTCCTCGTGCACCGCACCTTGAGTGAGGCACTGGCGCTCAAGACGGACGAGACCGACCTGTACGTCTTCCGCGATTACAAATCGGGACAATGGTTCATTCGCGCCGGCCGCGAAATCGCCGAGCGCGGGCTCTTCGCCGTCATCGGCGGCTATCAATATCACGCCTTCCTTGATTGGCGCGAAATCCCCGACCACGACGGCTCCTGGCGCAACCTGATGCACCGTCTCAACGGCGGCGGGGTTGCCAACATCGACGAGGCTCACCGCGAACTGGTGTACGAACCGATTCTGGCCCCGTTCCGCGAGGCGTTCAGCGCCGAACTGCTGCGCCTGCTTTCGACACCCGACACCGATCCATCGCAGTTTGCAGATTATGAAGCAGCGCGCATTCGTTTCTTGAGTGCTGTCGGTCGCTTCATCGGCGGCGCGATGAACGAGGTTGTCGCACTGACGGAGAAAGCGCTATCCTCACAGCCGCATCCAACCGTGGCCGCTAACGTGCAGTGGCCTCGGCTTGATGCCGCCGTCACCCGTCGCCTGGCGCAAATCGATGATCCGCGCGCGCGCGATACGGTTGTCATCAGCGACTTGCTGCGCCCGATCCTTGATTGGCAGGCCGGTCCGCATGTGCAGGATCCGCACGAGTTGATGCGTGAACGTCTCGAGAAATGGCTGCTGCGCAAATCGATCGCCGCTGTCTTTGCCGAGTTCTATCAAAGTGACCACGAGGGCTACGTGACATCTTTACTGGTGGCGACGCTGCTGACCGCTGACAATCCGCTCCTGACTGAAGAAATCCATCTGGCGGCATTCTTTGCCGACTCGCACGGCGCCGAATTTCTGCAGGTCAATCGTCACAACGACATCGTCTGGTTTGGCAAAGAACGCTGGGAGCGCCTTGTGCGTGCCTGGGCTGCCAATGCCGTGGTTGAACTCGGTCAATCCGGCCTCGCCGATGACAACCAGCTCGACGACATCTTCACGAAGTCGGCCAACCTTATCGCAACCGGCGAACTTTCCGGCTACCAGGTCGCCCGCCTGCTGGCCCTGACCTCACCCGACGAACCGCGCAACGCCGAGAGTTCCCTCCACCGCGATTCATCCGGCCCGCAGTCACAATCGTAGGTCAGGATCGCTGCAATCCTGACATCCAAAATTCATGTGGGTCCGACTTCAGTCGGACTCTCTGTGTCGCCGTGTCTCCGCGACCGGCAGATGAAGTTGTGTCAGGTTTTGTTCGCGCCGCGTACTCTGTCGGAGACCGGTCTGCCCTCGCGTGTTCCATATCGCAATACCATCCAGTAAGTAGTCGCGCAGAAGTGAAGCCCCTTACCCCTTCTTGATCCCGTACTTCTTCATTCGATAGATCAATACATGGCGCGGGATCGCCAGCAGCTCCGCCGCCTTTGTCCGGTTCCAGCCGGTGCGAATCAGCGCATCCCACACCAACCGCTTCTCCGCCTCGTGGAACGTCAGCGGTCCGTCCGGCAACTCGTCCTCCGGCGGCGGCAGTCCGCCCGTGAAATCCGACGGGATGTCGTCGACGCGCAGCCAATCGTCGCCGCGCAAATAAATCATCCGCACCACCAGGCTCTGCAACTCGCGCACGTTCCCCGGCCAGTCGTATTTCATCAGCGCCTGGGTCAGCCGGTCTTCCACCATGAGCGAGCGATGCGGCTCCACTTCTTTCAAGAAGTGTTGAACCAACAGTGGAATATCTTCCTTGCGCTCCCGCAGCGGCGGCACATGCAGGGGGATGACATTTAGCCGGTAATACAGGTCATCGCGAAACTGTGCCTTGACTACTCGCTCGCGCAGCTTCACATTCGTGGCCGCGACAATTCGCACATCGACTGCGCGCGTTTTGTCCGACCCCAGCGGCTCAAACTGCCGTTCCTGAATCACCCGCAGTAGTTTTGCTTGCAGTTCGAGCGGCAGTTCCGCCACTTCGTCAAGAAACAGCGTCCCGCCGTCGGCCAGTTCAAACCGCCCTTCGCGGTCGCGCACCGCACCGGTAAACGCCCCCCGCACATAGCCGAACAGCTCCGATTCGATCAGTTCGCGCGGAATCGCGGCGCAACTGACGGTGACAAAGCGCGCATCCTCGCGATGGCTGTGGCCGTGGATCGCGCGCGCCACCAGCTCCTTGCCGGTCCCCGATTCGCCGGTGATCAGCACCGTCGCATCAGTCGGGGCAATCTTCGCGATCATCTCCTTCAACTTGCGAATCGCCGGCGACACGCCGATGATCGCATCCAGTTCCGCATTTTGCCGCAGTTGCTTGCGCAGATCCTCGTTCATCTCTTCCAGCCGGTGGTAGGTGAGCGCCTTGCGCAACGTGTGAAAGAGCCGCTCGTCGTCGAACGGTTTAGTCAGATAGTCGTACGCCCCCAGCTTCACGGCATCCACCGCCTGCGCCACCGTCGCGTAAGCCGTCATCAAGATCACCTTGATTCCACGCCGTGTCGCCCGCGCCTTGACCAGCAACTCAATCCCTGTCAACTTCGGCATGCGAATGTCCGCCAGCAGCAGATCGTATTCCTCGGCGCGCAGTTCATCGATCGCCGCCATCCCGTCGGGCACCGCCTTGACCACGTAACCGCGTTTCTTCAGCTTGAACTCCAGTACCCGGCGCAGCGCGTCATCATCGTCCGCCAGCAAGATGCGAAATACTCGTTCACTCATGATGCCAACGGTATCCTGACCGCCACCGTCGTGCCCCGGCCCGGCGCGCTCATCACTTCGATCGTACCGTTGTGTGCTTCCACGATCGATCGCACGATCGGCAAGCCCAGGCCCGAACCGGAGGCACGCGTGGTATAGAACGGCTCGAAGATTCGTTCCATGTCGGCCGCCGCAATCCCTTCGCCGTGATCGCGCACTTCGAATAGCGCTTGGCCGGCATCGCGGCTCAGGGATGTTTCCAGAACGCTGTCCACCGGCGAGGCCTGAATTGCATTGAGGAGCAGATTCAGCGCCAGTTGATGAAGCTTCTCCCGGTCGCCCGCGACAATCAGCCCGGACTCGATCTCTTCACGAAGCAATATTCCCGCCTTGGCTGCCTGCGACTCAATCTGCCGCGTACTCGCCCGCACCAGCTCCGACAAATCCAGCCGCTCCAACTGCACCGGTTTCGGGCGCGCGAATTCCAGAAACTCGCTCACCGTGCCGTCCATGCGCTTGATCTCGCGCAGCAGAATCTCCCGGAATTCGCCCCGGTCTTGCTCAGAGGTCGATTCATCGGCAATGATCTCGACTGCGCCCTTGATCGAAGCCAGCGGGTTTTTTAACTCGTGCGCCACGCCGGCTGCCACCTGGCCGACCAGGGACAATTTCTGCGAACGCTCCAACTGCAGCCGCGTCTCGGTCTCCCGCCGGCGCGCGCGCCACTCGCGGTCAATCAGCACACCGATCAGGCCGCCGAGAGCAAAGTAGAACACCAACTCCACTAATTCGCCGGCCAGATTGTGCGCGGTTTGCTCGCTGCCGAAGATGTAGGGCAATACCGCGACACTGATCGTCAGCGCCGTCAAAATCCCGCCGCGCCAGCCGAACCAGGCCGCGCTGATGACGATCGGCACATAACAGAAGCGCGTGTGCACGGCGTGGATCCAGTGTTGATCGCCGAAGATCGGTTCGAGCACCCAGCCATAGTGGATCGCCGTAGTCAAGGCGACGATGGCCGCGATGATACCAATCCGCAGTTTTGTGTTGTCCGCTACTCTGGCCATACCTTCCTTCCAAGCCGGTCCGAAATCCGACAAGGGGCTTGTCGTGAATCGGAGTTAGTAGATGACAGCTCTCCATATCCAATGGTGTCACACGATCCACTTGCTCTGTTATCTATTGTACTCTTATTTTGAAGAAAATTGAAGAATATTCTACATTCGTGAAGAATATTATCCAGCACGAGACCGTCATTCGTTTCTAATCTATTACAAGATAACCACTTAGGATATCGGCACGATGTTTGATACCTATTTCCACGATGAAGTCTGCTCTGGTCATACTCGCGATTCTCGTTGTCAGCGCGGTTGCGGGCGCGCAAGGCCAGTCCTTATCGCTGAGTGATTCATTGTTTTCGCTTTTCCGGACAGTTGCCGAAGATGTTCCAAGTTTCGATTCTGCAACGACTTTGGAGGACTACCTGAAACTCGGCGCCCGCGATTGTTGCGGTCTGCGCGCCTCTTTTTACCGCTGGCAGTCGGCGAAAGCGATGGTTGGTTTCGCCGGAGCGCTCGAAAATCCAATTTTGTCATACACTTACGGTTATGACGATTTCTCGGACCCGTTCGGCGTTCGCAGTCACAGGATCGGCCTGATGCAGCCGATTCCGTGGTTCGGAATGCTCGGCGCCAAGAAACGCGCTGCCGCCCGAATGGCCGACGTCGCTTTCCAAAGCTTTGAGAATGAACGACTTGTGACGCGCTTTAAGGTCAAGTTTGCCTACTTCGAATACTACTTCGCCGCCCGTCAACTCGCACTGACACGCGCCAACTTCGACTTGATGCGGCAATTCGAGTCGGTGGTGCGTACGCGATATCAAGCGGGATTGGCGATGCATCCTGATTTGGTGAAGGCGCAGATCGAGCTTGCAGATCTGGAGAACATGATTGTGTCGATGGAGCGGATGCTTAAGCCCATCCAAGCCAAGCTCTTGGCGCAGCTAAACTTGCCGGATACACTCAATTTGCCGTTTCCACGCGACTTTGGTCTCTACGAATCTTCAATCGATCGCGATACGCTCATCGCACATGCGGTTCAGTTCAGTCCCAAATTGTTGGGAATTCTGCATGAGATCGAATCGCAGCGCGAGGAGATCACGGTTGCGCGCAAGGAAGCCAGACCGGAATTCATGGTCGGCGTTGAGTACGAGCGCTCGAAGTTGTTCGACAACATGACCCAGCAAGATGAAAACATGAATGACTACATGCTGACGATCCAGATGACGCTGCCGATTTGGTTCGGTAAGAACAAGGCAATGCGGCAGGCGGCCGAAGCGAAGGTGCAGGCGACGGAGTACATGCACCAGGAGGAGCGGAACGATTTGGCGGCGATGGTGTCGATGGCGCATTACGAATACGAGGATGCGCTGCGGCGGATGCGCTTGTACCGCGACGGGCTGATTCCGAAGGCGCAGGAAGGGCTCAACGTCAATCTGACGGCGTATCAAGCCGGCCAGATCGACTTCTTGATGCTGCTCGATTCCCAGCGGCGGTTGTTGGAATTCGAGACCAACTTCGAGCGGGCCAAGACCGACGCAACGATTAAACTCGCGGAAATCGAAGTTTTGACCGGGCAAGAGATAGATATCAAAATCACCAAGAAATCATATCTGGAGGAGAACCAACCATGATTCGCAAGCTGTCTTTGATCCTGATCGCGCTGGCTTCGTTGTCCGGCCTGACCGCATTTGGCGGCGACAACACAGAAGCCACCAAGAAGACCGATGCCAGGGAGTTGAAACCGCAGACGCATTGCCCGGTGATGGGCGGCAAGATCGACTCGACCGTCTTTACCGACATTCAGGGCCAGCGGGTCTACCACTGCTGCCCGATGTGCGGACCGAAGCTGAAGGCGGATCCGGACAAGTACTTCAAGAAAGCCGCGGCTGACGGGGTGTTGTTCGAGAACATCCAGACAAGATGCCCGGTCTCGGGCGAAGATTTGGAGAACAAGAATGTCTTCGTCGACTATGAAGGTCGCCGCATCTACTTCTGCTGTTCGAAGTGCAAGGCGTCCTTCAATGCGAAGGAAGCCAAGAAAATTCTGAAGAAGCTGGATGAAATGATGCCGGCGCCGAAGGCGGAGCCGCAGGAGAAACATGACGATCATGACGGACACAATCACGGTTAGGCAGTCGCAGCAATGCCCAGGAAGTAGATGTCGATGAACTGGAAATTGACCGGCATAATCGCAGCGGTAGCGGTGACGGCTTTTGTGCTGGGGGCGATGATCTTCGGCGGAGGCGCTCCGGCCACACACAGCGAAAACTTCGGCCAGGACAGCGCACCGGCGGTGGAGCTCTGGACCTGCTCGATGCATCCGCAGATCAAGCTGCCGAAGCCGGGCAAATGCCCGATCTGCTTCATGGATTTAATTCCGCTGAGCACCGGCGCGCAGAGCGACCTGGGACCGCGGCAACTGAAACTCTCGGAGACGGCGAAGAAGCTGGCGCAGATTCAGACCGCGCCGGTCGTGCGCGGCAGCGCGACGAGCAGCCTGCGGCTGTTGGGGAAGCTGGCTTACGATGAGACGCGGCTGGCCAAGATCACGGCACGGGTAGAGGGGCGGATCGATGAGTTGAAGGTCGACTTCACCGGTCAGAGCGTGCGGCGCGGCGAGGCGGTAGCTTCGATCTATTCACCAGATTTGCTCTCGGCGCAGCAAGAGCTGTTGCAGGCGCGAGCAACGGCTGAGAAGCTGGAACAATCAGAGAGCCAGGTGTTGCGCGAGACGGCCGAGGCTAATCTGAAATCAGCGCGAGAGAAGCTTCGACTATGGGGATTCGGCGACGAGCAGATTGACGCCGTCGAAAGGAGCGGCAGAGCGAGCGACCACCTGACGATCACTGCCCCGCTCACAGGGATCGTGGTAGAGAAAATGGTACAAGAGGGTCAGTACGTCGAGACCGGAATGCCGCTGTACAACGTCGCCGATTTGTCGCGACTGTGGGTGCTGATTGAGGCGTATGAAAGCGATCTGGCACATTTGCGAGTCGGTGACAAGCTCGTGTTCACAACCGCCAGTTACCCCGGAGAGAAGTTCGACGCGAAGATCAGCTTCGTCAGTCCGGTGGTTGATCCGATGACGCGGACGGCCCTGGTGCGAGCGGCAATCGACAACACGCGCGGGTTGCTGAAGCCGGAGATGTATGTCACCGCCGAGCTGAAAGCAAGTACGACGGCGGCAGATCAACTTCTGATTCCCGCCACGGCGCCGCTGCTGACCGGTAGGCGTGCGGTGGTCTATGTCGAGATGCCGAGCACGGAGGGCGTCATTTATGAAGGGCGCGAGGTCGAGTTGGGCGCCAAGAGCGGCAGCTACTATGTCGTAAGGTCAGGACTGTCCGAAGGTGAGATGGTGGTCACGAACGGCGCATTCAAGCTCGACAGCGAATTACAGATTCAGGCGAAGCCGAGCATGATGGCGCCGGAAGGGCAAGCGTCGCCGGCGGCACACGATCACGGCACTTCCGCAAAGCCGGCGCCAACAATGACGGTTTCAATTTCGCGCAAAGCGCAAGAAGCGCTGACGCCGGTCTTTGATGCGTACTTCGAAGTGCAGATGGCATTGGCGAACGACAATCTCGACGCGTCCAAGGCGGCTGCAAAGAAACTCGGGCAAGCCAACCAAGCCGTGGAGATGGGACTTTTCGCGGATGATGCACACGCAGCCTGGATGAAAGCGACGATGACGATAGCGAAGGAAGCGGGACGGCTGGCAGCAGCAGAGTCGTTCGAGACGGCGCGCGATGCGTTTTTCTTCCTGTCGGATGCGATGATCGAGCTGCACAAGCAGTTTGGACACGCCGAGGCGCGCAACTACTATTTGACGTTTTGTCCGATGGCACGCGACGGCAAGGGGGCGTACTGGCTGCAGACGGTTGACACGGTTTGGAATTCGTTCTACGGCGATCAGATGTTGCGCTGTGGAGAGATCAAGGACACGCTGGAGCCAGGCTCCAGCAACTGATGACGATGAACGACAGGGAATGGCACGACCGATCGCAGATGACGCTGATCGACAAGATCATTGCGTTCTGCCTCGACAACAAGCTGGTGGTGCTGCTGGCGACGCTGGCGATCCTGGCGTGGGGCGTGATGGTGGCGCCGTTCGACTGGGAGATTCCGTTGTTGCCGCGCGATCCGGTCGGGGTCGATGCCATTCCCGATATCGGCGAAAACCAACAGATTGTCTTCACCGAATGGCCGGGACGCTCGGCGCAAGACATTGAGAATCAGGTAACCTACCCGCTGACGACGGCGCTGCTGGGGATCCCCGGTGTGCGGACGGTGCGAAGCTACTCGTATCTTGGTTTTTCGACGATCTATATCATCTTCAAAGACGACGTTGAGTTCTACTGGTCGCGCACGCGGATTCTGGAGAAGCTGAATTCGCTGCCGAGCGATCTGCTTCCAGAGGGGGTCAGACCGGCATTGGGTCCGGATGCAACCGCTTTAGGGCAGGTGTTCTGGTACACGATCGAGGGGCGCGACAAAGCAGGGCGGGTCACCGGTGGCTGGGATCTGCATGAATTGCGTTCGGTACAGGACTGGACGGTACGGTTGGCGCTGCAAGCGGCGGACGGAGTGGCGGAAGTTGCCTCGATCGGCGGCTTCGTGAAAGAATACCAGGTCGACGTCAATCCCGAAGCGATGCGGGCGTACGACGTGATGCTCGAAGACGTCTTCAACGCAGTCGCAAAATCGAATGTCGACGTCGGCGCGGGCACGATCGAGATCAACAACGTCGAGTACACGATTCGCGGAGTGGGCTTCCTCAAGTCGGTCGCCGACTTGGAGAACTCGGTGATCAGACAGAGGAACGGCGTGCCCGTGCGCATCAAAGATGTGGCGACGGTCGGATTGGGACCGGCGATGCGGCGCGGCGCGCTCGACAAAGGCGGCGCCGAAGTGGTGGGGGGCGTGGTTGTAACGCGGTTCGGACAGAATCCGCTGGCCACGATCAAGAATGTCAAGGCCAAGATCGCGGAAATCGCGCCGGGGTTACCGAAGAAGACGCTGGCGGACGGTACCGAATCGCAGTTGACGATCGTGCCGTTCTACGATCGCACCGGGCTGATCTATGAGACGTTGGGCACGCTAAACGCAGCGATCATCGACCAGATCATCGTGACGATCATCGTGGTATTGGTGATGGTGATGCATCTGCGCAGCTCGCTGCTGATCTCCGGACTGCTGCCGGTGGCGGTGCTGATGACGTTTATCGGGATGAAGAGCTTCGGCGTCGACGCCAATATCATGGCGCTGGGGGGCATCGCCATCGCGATCGGGGACATCGTCGACATGGGCATTGTCATCTGCGAGAACATCCTGCGGCACTTCGATGCCGCCAAGCCGGGGAAATCACGGCGGCAGATCATCTTTGAAGCGACCTCGGAAGTGGGTTCGGCAGTACTGACCGCGATAGCGACGACGGTGGTGTCGTTCCTGCCGGTGTTCACGATGGAAGCGGCCGAGGGGAAGCTATTCAAGCCGCTGGCGTATACGAAGACTTTCGCGCTGGTAGCCTCGGTGCTGGTGGCCTTGACGATCATCCCGGCGTTTGCGCATTTGATGTTCACGGATCGCGAGCGAAAGAAGCGCGATGGCGCACGGATTATTCCGGTCGGCGTGGCGCTGGCAGGGGTCACAATCATCATTGCCTGGGGGTTGTGGTTGGCGGGATTGGCGCTGATCGCGATCGGCGTCTACATGTTGATCAAACCGCGATTGGCAAAGGCACTGCAGGAACGGATGCCGAAATACATCAATGCAGTACTGGTGGTAGCGGTGACGATTGTTCTGAGTTCGCACTGGATGCCGCTGGGAGTCGGGCGCGGCGAGATCTTGAATTTACTTTTCACAGCACTGGTGGTAGGCGGCATACTTGGCGCCTTCTATCTGTTCATCAGAGTGTACCAGCCGGTGCTGCACTGGTGTTTGACACACAAACGGCTGTTCCTGTCGATTCCGCTGGCGATCGTGCTGTTTGGCCTGATGATCTGGCAGGGATTCGACGGGCTGTTCGGTTTCCTGCCGCGTTTTGTGAGAGCCACGGCGCCGTATGTGGCGCTTCATCATGCCTTCCCTGGAATTGGCAAGGAGTTCATGCCGGATCTGGACGAAGGTTCGTTCCTATGGATGCCGACCACGATGCCGCACGCCTCGATTGACGAGGCCTTGAACGTGGTGCAGCAGCAGGATATCGCGTTCGGGAATATTCCGGAAATTGAATCGGTCGTCGGCAAGATCGGGCGAGTGGAATCGGCGCTCGATCCGGCGCCGACTTCGATGATCGAGACGGTAATCAGCTACAAGAGCGAGTATATCACCGATGACAACGGCTACCGCCGGAAGTTCCGTTTTGATGATGAGAAGAATGAGTTCGTCCGCGACTCACTGGGCAATCTGATTCCCGACAATGGCGGAAAGCCGTTTCGGCAGTGGCGGGACCAGATCAAGTCGGCCAATGACATCTGGGACGAGATCGTCGAGGCGGGCAAGTTGACGGGGACGACGTCGGCGCCGAAGCTGCAGCCGATCAATGCGCGCATCGTGATGCTGCAATCGGGGATGCGCGCGCCAATGGGAGTGAAGATCAAGGGACCCGATTTGGAGACAGTGCAGAATGTCGGGTACGAAATCGAGCGGCTGCTAAAGGAGGTACCGACGATCGAACCGGCGACGGTGGTGGCGGATCGAATCGTCGGGAACCCGTACCTGGAGATTCATTTCGACCGCGAGGCGCTGTCACGATACGGCGTGAGCATTGCCGAGGTGCAGGAAGTGGTCGAGGTGGCGTTGGGCGGAATGCCGATCACCGCGACGGTCGAAGGGCGCGAGCGCTATCCGGTGCGCGTGCGGTATCCGCGCGAACTGCGCGGGTCGATGGAGGAAATGGGGCGGATTCTGGTGCCGACGCCGGACGGCAAGCAGATTCCGCTGTTGCAGGTGGCGGAAATTCAGTACACACGGGGGCCGATGATGATCCGCGCCGAGGATACGTTCCTGACGGGCTATGTCATCTTCGACAAGCAGCCAGGTGTCGCGGAAGTGGACGTGGTCCAGGCAACGGATCAGTTCCTGAAAGACAAGGTCAAGACAGGCGAGTTGACGATTCCGGCGGGAGTGAGTTACACCTTTGCCGGGAGTTACGAGAACCAAGTGCGATCGGAGCAGCGGCTGCGGGTCGTGATCCCGCTGGCGCTGTTTATCATCTTCATGCTGATCTATTTCCAGTTCCGGGACGTGCCGGTGACCGGGCTGGTGTTTTCAGGTTTGTTCGTTGCCTGGTCGGGCGGCTTCATGATGCTCTGGTTATACAGCCAAGGATGGTTCTTTGATCTCTCGCTGTTCGGGGAGAATATTCGCGAGCTGTACAATATCAAGCCTTACAATCTGTCGGTCGCGGTGTGGGTGGGATTTCTGGCGTTGTTCGGAGTGGCGACGGACGATGGCGTGCTGATTTCGACATACATCAAAGATGTGTTCAAGGAGAAGCGACCACAGTCGGCGGGTGAGATTCAGGCGGCGATCATGCTGGCGGGGAGCAAGCGGATCCGGCCGGCGTTGATGACGGTAGCGACGACGCTATTGGCGCTACTGCCGGTCTTGACGTCGACGGGACGCGGGTCGGATGTGATGGTGCCGATGGCGATCCCGGGATTCGGGGGGATGGTGATTGCGATCATCACGGTGTTGACGGTGCCGGTGATGCATTGCGCGCTGGCGGAATGGCGGTTGAAGCGCGGAGTAGCGCTCTAAAGGGGAACGCGGAGGCGCGAAATCGGGGCAACTGAACGGGGCGGAATTCGTAAGAGACAATCATCTTATTGAATGTGGGGTTCGTCGATCGATGCTGACGATTGCGATAGCAGTATCGCGCGGATGTTCCCGATAACACAACCTTTCCAGCGAGGATTGAGAATGAGCAGACGATTTGGGCTGAAGCGAGTGGCGCTGTTGGCGCTGGCGGTCGTTGTCAGCGTGGCGGCGGCGGGGCAGGCGCAGCAGTGTAGCCGGGTCATGGCGCAGGACTCGTCGTTGAACAACCTGGTTGACCCGCCGGGATATCGGACGGGGACGTTGGGGGAATTAGGCGGGATCGTCAAGGTCGGTAGCGGCAAGCACGCGGTGGTGATGATCCCGGGCCTGGGGTTCAGCGGCGAGGTGTTTCGTGAATTGATGGAGATGATGAGTACCGAGGCGACGATGTATGCAGTTACGTTGCGGGGATTCGGCGGGACGAGCGCGCCGCCATCGCCACCGGCGGGGACAAGTTTCGCGGAGCAAACGTGGACGACAGGGGCGTATCGGGCGATCGAGAAACTGATTGCGGATGAGAAGTTGGAGCGGCCGATTATCGTCGGGCACTGGTTGACGGGGACATCGTTGGCGCTGCGGCTGGCGCTGGAGCATCCGGATCAGATTGCCGGAGTGATTTTGCTGGCGGGGTCGCCATGCTTTGTGCCGACCGACACAACGCAGTTCAAGCTGCACATGCCGGAGGCAATGCTAGCGAAGATTGCGGATACGTATATGGCGCCGCAATGGTTCAAGACGGTGACGCGGGAGACCTGGGATGACAACAACTTCCTGCCGGGGGACTACGCGGTCAATCCGGTTCGAGGGCTGCGGTTGTGGCGGATGGCGGCGCAGCCGCCGCTGCACGTGTGGGTGCGCTACTTAAATGAGTTCAATTCGCAGGACATCACGCAACATCTCGACTCACTGCGCGTGCCGGTGCTGCTGCTGAAACCGGGACTGGAGGGGAACTATTCCGATCCAGGGCAGGACTATATGACGGGATACTGTCACACCGCCTGGAATGCCACCTTGGCGAAAGGCGGCATGATCGAGGCAAAGACGATTGCGAATGCGCGGGTGTGTTTGTGGTTTGATCAGCCGGAGGCTGTGGCGGCGGCGATGCGAAGCTTTATAGCCGGACTGAAGTAACCCGGACAGCTAATAGTCGCTGCAGGTACACTGCACCGGCGGACCGCCGGCGAACAAGTAGTTCGTCAAGAAGACAGCATCGGAAATCGACACTGACTGACTGCAGTCGGCGTCGCCGGCGAGGAGGACAGGCTGCGGCGGTGGACCTCCCGCGAACTGAAAGTTGACCAGATAGACGATGTCGCTGATCGAGTAGGAGTGCGAGAAGTCGGCATCGCCGGGCATCCAGGTGCAGATGCAGTCATAGGCGCAGTAGACGGTGAGTTTAGAGAAATTGATGTCATGGTAGGTCGCGGAACGTTCTTCGAGATCATCCACAGCCCAGATGCGGAGGAAGGAATGATCATCAGGAATCTTTGCCGATGAGAAGTGCGACTGGAAGTACAACGAATCCCCCTGAATTGAGTACACATCACCGGTGCCTGTGCGAGTCACCTGCCACTGATAGGTCGAAATCGACCCGTCGGGGTCGTTGGCGGTGGCGCGAATCCATTTGGGGACGTCCATGATGAAGCAACTGTCGCCATCGGGGAACCAGATGTTGGTGACGACCGGCGGTTGGTTGACAAGGGAATTGTCAACGGCAACGGACATCGTGGTGATGTCGGTATTCGAGTTCGTGTAGATCGAAGCCGCCGTGACCCGTACCTGATAGGTTCCGGATGGAAGCGACGGCGAAAGGTAAAACCAGTACGACTGCTGGCCGGAGGCGACCATCAGCCGCTGGTGCGAGTCAACCGTGTTTCCGGAAGGGTCAATCAGTTCTTCAGTGATGTTGGAGTAGCCGGTAATGAAGTAACCGCCGTGAACCGCGGCCAGGCTGCTTGAGAGCTTAGGACGGAAGACAATCGTTTCATCGAAAATCTCAGTGCCGGGCACGAGTCGGCGGATGCCGGTGTCGTCGGTCCATTCCTCGGCCAGGACGACCTCGCCGAGATTGGACAGAGGTTGTCCGGTGTTGTAGTCCCAGCCCTGCGTGAAGGAAATGGAAGTTGGGTGGAGATACTCGCCGTCTGCCGTTCCGAGATATCCGTGCTTGGCGATCGGCACGAGGTCTTTGGTAAACTTGTAGATCTTGCCGAGTCCTTTATCGACCGCCCAGACTTCGCCCTTGTTGTCGACGGCAATGCAGGAGAGGTTGGTGTGCGGATCGGGAAAATCGGAGTAGGCCGTATATCCCGGCGTGGTGTTGCTCCAATTGTGAATGCGGACGATGCGCTTACCGCCGGAATCGATGAGATACGCGAGATTGTTCTTCATACTGGTGAGCGGATCGCGGCCGAAGGCGACCGAGATGGGATTGATCAGCGCGCCGACGGAACCGCCGCCGCTGCGGATGCGGACATTGTGCGCGCCCCAGGGTTCTTCGTCGTCGAACACAAGGATGTTGTTGGCTCCGGAATTCGCCACGATGGCAGTGCGCTCGCCGAATTCGTTGGGTAAAGTGACATCGAGGTCGACAGGCCGATTCAGTTCCGGCAGGGTGATGATGTTGTAGAGGTAGAGCTTGTCGTTGCCGGCGGCATTGACCTCGACGACCTTGATGCGGTTGTTGTAGTCCTCAGTGACGTAGATCAGGCCGGGACCCATGAATTCGAGACCCTGGGGCGCAGCGAAATCATCGAGAGTTGCCTCCGTTCCATGATGTCCCACACATGCGATGTACTTCTGGTAGTCGTCAAAGACTAGTAGTTGGCGCCAGCATCCGTCTGAAATAGCGATTAGATCTTTCGTCAACCCGCCATCGGAGTAGATAAATGAGCTAGCAGCCGACGCACATCGCATAAGATTCCACGGCGTTTCGTCAAGGATGTTGTCCGCTACATAGCGGCTGAGTCTGGGTATTGCCGGGGAATCCCAGAACGAGACCTGTTCAAGCATATTCTGAGAGTCATGCGCGTCATCAATGGAGCTTGATCTCTCATCTCGCGTGTTAGAAGAGCAGTTGCAGTCGGAAATGCTTGATTGTAGCCCATTCCCATTGCACTTCAAGCAGTCACTGATAAGGTCGACAAGCTCCTGGGGTGAAGTCATGGCAATTCCACCAGCAATATAAGCGAATGTCAATTTGGGGAAACTCAGTTGGCTCGGTGACCACCAGGGCTCCAAATTGGCGACGGAGCTATCGCCTCTCGAGTCAATTGACTTGACGGCAAAACCAAAATCCGAGAGGAAGCCACAACTGTGCGACCTACCCGAATCGGTCGTGAGAAGCGCATTGCCAACGTGCTTATCAACAATCATCCTGATTTTGGAGCTCCACAATGTATCCCAACCTTCTGGGAGAACAAGAAATTCCAGCCGATTAGTGAACAATGAAGCGAGTGAGTCAGGGTTGGTCTGTTGAATTTGCTGTTGAAGTAGACTGATCGCCTGGTACAACCTGCTTTCGGAGTCTCCTATCGTGACCTCACTTCTCAAAGGCGAAGAGTGCAATCCACTCGGCGCACTTGGTATCAGAAAGCAGGAGAACGCGAACAGAAGAAGCAGCATTGGTATTTTTTGCATCCTATTCCTCATTCCTGTATGGCATCAGACGATGCCGATGAGTCGGGCTCCTCGTGGACAACCTGTCATTGTGCGACGTTACTTTGATACACGCGCGGAAACCTCATCAATCAAGTGCTGAATACTTGGGTAGGAAGAGTAATACTGTTTCATCACTTCGAGGCCAGCCAACACCCCCCCCACCTCCCTCCTATTAACTTGAGCAGGATCAAGCGCCTCAAGCGCACGAAACGAGTAGCCAAAAACTGGGTACTTTGAGATCATGTGCCGGATATATTCCTGCCGAATTGATGGCGTGTAGTACAAGCTGTCTGTCTCGGCATAAATCAATCCGTAAAGCGCGAGAGGAGCATAAGCAGAATTCGGGTATTGTTGGATAATGCTGCTGTAAGTTTCGGCTGCCAAGTGTGGCGTGGTAACCAGCTCATAGCCGTGATCGCTTGCCCACTTGACTAGTTCTAACGCTTCCTTGTCCTGAACTGACTCTGGTTCGCGGATGCGAAAGTGAGCCGTGTCAGAAGGACAATTCTCAGCGGTTATCATGTAATCTCCCGCCGACAAGTAAAGCAATGTGCACCGTGTGCCTTCGCCGTAATATTCGAGGACATTCCCGCCCATGGTCGTGACTTCACCGGGGTTTAACGTCGAAGCGTCCTCGTAGGGAATTAGACAGCCCCAAGTCGAAAAAGGCACTTTGTTGCCCGAGGATGCAAATAAGCTGATTGCTTGCCGGAATAGTCGGTTACGATAGTATCGTTCAGAGATTTTGCCCGTATTTTCAACCGTAATCGTTACGAAGATCGGCTCGGCGATTAGGAATTCGGCTTTCTCCAGTGAGTAGTGTACGAAGAAACCTGGTTCGCCGGACACGTCAGCCAGCACTGGTGCATGCCATCCGTTACCCACTAACGAGACGACCAACAGCACATATATCAGCAACTTGCGCATATACTATTCTCTCCCTAATAGTCCCAATTCCAGTTTTCGAAATTCGTTTTACACTTGTTGCAGAACGATTCCCGACCGTTCTTGATTCGGCCGTCGGCATAAAATTCCAGATAATTCATCACGCAGTTAGCTCCTGCCCCACCGTTGTGTTGTACGGGCAATGAGTCGGGATGAGTGAGAGCAGCCATAGCATGCCCAAGCTCGTGCACCGCCGTGCGATTATATCCTTTCTGTTGCGAACTCGTGTTCAAGACGCTGTCGAGATCGTGTTTGAATACCAAGCCGAATGACCCTCTGTCTCCGAGCGAGTCGCCCGGCGGCGACCCCACGACAGGTGAGGAAAGGCCGACGGCGGAATTCGACAACGGCCGGCCGATGCCGTAGAAATCTGCTCGGTTGACACACGTCTTGACTCCCATCAGACAGAAATCGGCCAGTGTTTGGTTGAGAATAAATTTCTGACGCCAATTTGTCAGTGAATAATCAGTCAGGTGAACTATGCTCGAAATGGCAACATCCGTCAAGTTGGTCTGATCAGTGTATAAGCTGCACTCGGCATTGGCCGGCGTAAAACGGGCCTTGATGAAGTCGAAGAGCTGATTGCCGCCGCGAATGTCTCTGCCGATCATGCAATCATATTCAATCAGCGGGCATTTCTTCTTGGTGCAGTCCCAGGCATGCGCGTACGTCTTGGAAATCTGATCGGCCAAGCCAGGATCACCCGTTTGCGCATCAGCAAGGTTATCGACGATGCAAACTGTCACTTCATGCTCACCAACAATCGACGGTGCGCCTGTAAAGAAGAGTTCGTTCGCCCCAACGCCAAACGGCTGCGGAGGGCTTGTCCACGACCCGGAACCGAATTCTACTTTCAAGAAGCAATACTGAGTCGAGGGAGAGAGTTGGGTGCTTGCGTGGACTCCAACTTTCATCGCTCCGCTGGCACTACCAAAACAAGGACAATCGTCCGGCGGATCATAAGTGGGCGGATTATAGATTGCGGTGAATGTTGTACACGTTTGGATCGTAAAGCACTTGAGGCACTCGAAGAACCCATGACACGGCACACAGGAGTGGACAACGGCCGGCATAATTATCAAGATGAAAAAGTAGACTACATTGCGCAGTGATGCCCGCCGTGTTACTGCACAAGCCACTGACTCTTCCCTTTGCATCGCGCCCTCCGATGTTGACGATGTTATGACGAGAATCTACCCCCCCCTGTTGAATTCTGTCAAGAAAATTCTTCATCTTTTTATCCATATTCAGGACGGATGCGGTGGCGATACGTGTAACGGGCGCAGATTCCTGACGAGGCGGATGCGGTCGACTTCCCCACCCTTCGCTTCGCTGCGGGTGGGCTACCGAGCTGCGGACGTCAGGATCGCAGGGATCCTGACCTTCGAGTTGGAGTGTTGGAAAGCTCGCTGACGACTTGAACAAAAAGCGAAGCCGGGTGGTCGGTCCGTGACAACCCGGCTGCTTGAAGTGAAACCCGATCTGAAAGAAGCAAGAACGGATTTACGAAGGTGCTTTGTATTGACATCGATCCGTCAGGAACGGATTCCGGACGCGCGAGTTACAGTCAGGATCGCAGGGATCCTGACCTACGAGATCGGCGTCAGCAAAAATCCTGACGGCGCGAATATAGACGATTGCCCCACCCTGCGCTTCGCTGCGGGTGGGCTACCGATCCAGCCTCTCCACCCTGCGCTTCGCTGCGGGTGGGCTACCGACACGGCTCGATTCCAGTTTCCCGACCCAGCGCTTCGCTACGGGTGGGCTACCGACTGGTGAGACGCGTCAGTCGTTGTGAAGATCCGGCGGCGGTGGACGCGACTACCGGGGAGGTAGTCGCGTACGAGCCGCTTGTCTTCAGAGTCCCGCGACGAGAATCCGCCCGGCCGAGCTAGTCCGGGCGGATTCTATTCCCCACAACCCATCACTCCTGAAGATTGGTACCACGCACCAATTGTGAGATTGGAGCAGCCGCTACTTCATTGCGACACAAGATGTAGTAGCAACGAGTTTGCCAAGATCTCCGATGGGTTTCAGGTTTTGCCGAGCGAGAGTCTAACATTCTTGTAATCAGTGATTTACAAACTCTGATGGAAGATCAGATGGAGTGAGTGGTGTCGGACAATAAACCAACCGGCGCGTGAAATCTCACGCGCCGGCAGGCACTTTATCAGGAAGTATTGATCTAAGGCGCTTAGGCAGAGAGCCTTAGAACCGATAAGTGAAATCTCGCGCAGCGTGCGTTAAGTCTTACGCAGGGCTGATGCGATATTTCTTCATTTTCGAACGCAGCGTCGCCTCGGGGATACCGAGACTCGCGGCGGCGCGACGGATGATTCCACCGCAGAGTTCAAGCGCGGCTTTGATGCTGGAGCGCTCGAATTGTTCGACCTGATCGGCGAGGTTGGCACCGGAAGGGTGCGCCCGACGCTGCAGGGTTTCCGGATTCGATTCAAGTTTCGCGAGCAAGCGCGCGCAAACGGCGCGGGCATCGCGTTTCTCGACGATGGAATACATCTCGATCAGGTTCTTGAGCTCGCGGACGTTGCCGGGCCAGGCGTACTCAGCCAGGCGGACGCGCAGCAAGCGCAAGGTGTCGCGGTCAATCGCGTCGAGATTGATGCCTTCAGACTGCATGAAGAATTCAAACAGCCGGTAGGCGTCGTCGCCGCGATCGGCAAGGCGCGGCACCTGGAGGGTCATCACGGCCAGACGGAAGAACAGATCGGACCGGAACCGGCCGAGACTGACAGCCTCGGAGATGTCGACGTTGGTAGCGGCGATGATCCGGATATCGACCTTACGGGGCGTGGTGCCACCGATGCGGTAGAATACCTTCTCCTCGAGCGCCGACAGCAGTTTGACCTGGAGCGCGGGCGGTAATTCACCAACTTCGTTAAGAAAAAGGGTACCGCCGGTAGCGGCTTCCATCAAACCGACTTTGGTTCCGACGGCGTTGGTGAAAGCGCCTCTCTCATGGCCAAACAGCTCGGACTCCGCCAACTCGACTGGGATGGCGCCGCAATTCAGTTGGACGAAGGGTCCCTTGCTGCGCAGCGAGTGGTGATGAACGTATTTGGCGATCTGGTCCTTGCCGACGCCCGTGGGGCCGAGCAGCAAAATCGGGAGATCAGAGGGTGCGACGGCATCAACTTCGCGGACCAATTGCGCAAAGGCGGGGTGAGCTCCGACGAGCGGCACCGACGAAGAGTGCCGACGCGCAGCGAGCGCGGTCGCAGCGGGATCGGTCAGATGCAGAACGCGCTGGATCCGAGCGAGCTCGGCACGGCAGTCGCGGACCAAGATTGGTTCCCGCGTGAGCTGCGACCAGACACGGTAAGTGATCGCCGCTTCGTACTGGGCTCCGATCTTCTCGAAGCCGGCGACGCAGCGCCGGAGTTCAGCATCGATATCGACGCGCTCGTGGCGGCGATGTGCGATCTGCGCCAGGAGACGGCGGCAGGCGAAGATTTCGATCCGTTCGCCCATTTGCTCGGCCGTAGCCAGCGCCGCCGTGGCCGCTTCATGAGCTCGATCGAACTGACCGAGTTCAAGTTGAACCTGCGCGAACAGCCGACCGATCTGAGCGACTTCGGCGCCCTGCGGGGCGATCCGGCGAGCGAGTTCAAGGCCAGCCGAGGCCAGATTTGCCGCATTGGAGAAGTTGGAGAGGAGAAGGGCTAATTGCGCCTGATACTGCAGCAGGGAGACGCGATCCGCCTCATTCTGCGTCTGTTCAGCCAAATCGTCGGCCACGGCGAGATGCGCAGTGGCCTCCTCGAAGCGCCCGACGTGCATCAGCGCAAAGGCGGACGAGAGATGCGCGCGGCAGAGATTCGACTGCTCGCCGCGAGCGGCGTTGAGTTTGATCGACTCTTCGAGATGCTCAATCGCCTTGTGGAATTCGCCGGAGAGGTTGAGGATCGTGCCGAGGTTGCCGGCAATCGACGCCAGCCATTTGTCGTCATCGAGGCCGCGAGCGTACTGCTCGGCTTCCAGCAACGACTCGACGGATTTGGCGAATTGTCCCTGAATGAAGTGGACGCGGGAAAGCCGGTTGAGACTGCGAATGATGCCGAGGGTATCGTCGAGCCGGCGGTAGGTCGCGATCAGATCGCGATAGACGCGCTCGGCCTCGGTGACCAGGCCCAGTTCGGTCAGGGCGCGCGCGGCGACGGCCTGCAGTTCAGCAATCAGCAGATTGTCACTGGAGTGTTTGATATGTTTCAAGGCCTGACGAGCGACGTCCAGCGCGTCGTCGTATCTGGCCTGTCGCATCAACGCCGCGCTCTTGACAGCGAGCAGCTGCGCCATGCATGCGTTGCCCAAAGAAAGGTGTTCGTCGGCTTGCAAAAGGCCGATGTGGTCCAAGACCTCCACAAAACGACCGTCATTCAGCAACTGACGCAATTCGATGAGCATCGCATCCCATTGATTTGCGGGCAGTTGGTTCATCGAAGATCGCCTTTCTTGTCAGAGCTCATCGGCCTGGCCGTGCGGGAGAACTGCGGCTTGGCAACAGTGGGTTGCGGTTTCGCCGTGAAGCCGGAGAACCACTTGACCGGGAGATTGATGGTGACGATGATCGGTCCGATCGGGATCATGTATGGCGCGGAGTCGTCCTGATCGGTGAACTGGTTATCATCCTGCCACGGGTGGGCGGTCGGGACATCTTTCGGTGTTTCATAAGGGCTGGTTCGTCCGAATGACGGGACGAACGAGACCGCGAGCAGACAGAGCGCGGTCAACGACGCGACAAGAATCCTGAGTTTCATCCTCTGATACCTCCTGATAAAGTGGTGAGAAAAGGACTCCAAAAGACAGAGACACGGGTCTCTGCCGCCTTAAACTCTATGTTAGTTGTACTCTTAGAACAAAAACGGCGGTGATGCTTTGCAGGGAATCGGACTCTCTGCCTGATCTCGTTCCCTGAGGTTCCACAATTGAAAAATAGCGCTGAAACACGACTTTGTCAAGCTAAATTCCCGAAGGTCCGCACCGATAACTGCATGAGAGGTCGAAGTTTAAAGATGAGGAAGTCAATGCAAACCGCACTGGTCCAAATCGAGGGTCACATCGTCGATTCGGATATTCTGAGTGACGTATTTGATGTCATCATCAAGAGCAGCGGGCGATTTGAAATCCGCGAGTTCGAGATGGGGCGGACGAATGTGGAGACCTCGACGGCACGGCTTCGGATCAGCGCGCCGACGCGCGAACGGTTGGAGCTGATTCTCAATCTGCTGGCGATGAAGGGGTGCTTCGTCGTGTCCGAGAGAGCCGCTACGCTGAAGCCCGCGGCGAAGGACAAGGCGGTGCCGGATGATTTTTATTCAACGACCAATTACCGCACCGAGATTCGGTTGAACGGCAAGTGGATCAAGGTGGCGAACCAGCGGATGGACGGGATAATCGTGGTTAGCGACGGGAGCGCGGCGGTCAAGAAGCTGCGTGACGTGCGGCGCGGTGACCGTGTGGTATGCGGGTTGGATGGCGTGCGGGTGCATCCGGTGTTCAAGGAGCGGGAACGCGGCGACTTCGGATTCATGTCAAATGAAGTTTCCTCGGAGAAGAAAGTCTCGATCGCGGTCGACAAGGTGGCAGAACTGATTCGCAGGCGCCGGGGCAAGCTGGTGGTAGTGGCAGGCCCGGTGGTGATTCATACGGGCGCAGTGGAGTCCTTGTGTCGGATGATTCGCGGCGGCAATGTTGACGCGCTGTTGTCCGGAAATGCGCTGGCGGTACACGATATCGAAAACGCGCTGTTCGGAACCTCGCTGGGGGTGGATACTTCGGCGGGGACTCCGGTGGACCAGGGACATCGCAATCATATGCGGGCCATCAACCGGATCAATATGGCGGGAGGAATCAAGGCGGCGGTTCGGACCCGGGTACTAAAATCAGGCATCATGTATGAGTTGGTAAGGCACAAGGTGCCGTTCGTGCTGGCTGGTTCGCTGCGGGACGACGGGCCGTTGCCGGAGACGATCACCGACATGAACGAAGCGCAGGCGGCATACGCACGGCAGATCAAAGGGGCAGAGATTGTATTGATGCTGTCGACAATGCTGCATTCGATCGCGACCGGTAACATGCTGCCGGCCTGGGTGAAGACGATTTGTGTAGATATCAATCCTTCGGTAGTCACGAAACTGGCCGATCGGGGTTCGGCGCAGGCGCTGGGGATTGTGACGGATGTGGGGCTATTCTGCCATTTGCTGGCGGATCGGTTGAAGGGGTAGCGAAGCAGAAGCAAAGGGGCAGAAATTGGACACAGAATCAAGTCAGGTTCACGGGCAATCGGTGGGTTTCGACGCGGCCGGGGCGCGGGAGATGTGGCCGGCGTCAAGAAAGCGCACCACCACCTGCCCCTCACCCTCGAAGGGAGAGGGGGTAAGGTGACTGTCGGAGTAGAGATGGATGGTAACAGTCGTCAGAGGAGGAGAGAATCCGAGAGTTAAAGGACGATTGTGAATTCAGCTTGATAAGACGAGGGAATTGTCGCTTTATTGGCGACAACAAACGCAAATTGACCCATGGGAAACCGAACGGGAGTAGGTATGCGGCGAGCGCGGCGGAGTGGAGCTGGAGACGGATGGGAGAGAAGGGCGGAGCGACTTATAGTGGCGTGGATCCTGGGAATTGCCTTGATCTTGGCGTGTTCGAAGGGGTCGGGGGATGATATCACCGGCAAGCCGGAAGATGAAGTCGATACGGTGGCGCCGGTGGCGATCAACGATCTGCGTGTGCTGATGGCGGGCGAATATGAGTTGGAGTTGGCGTGGACGGCGCCGAGCGATTCAGGAAGCGGGTGCGAGCAGTATGACGTGCGGATGGCAGACTCGCTGATCACCGAGTCCAATTTCGGTGTGGCGGCGCCGATCGCCGGAGTTGATCATCCGCGGACAGCCGGCAGCACCGAGAGCAAGTATTTGGGCGCCCTGGAGACCGGTAAGACCTACTTTTTCGCCATCAAAACGCGTGACGAGGAGAGCAACTGGAGCTCGCTATCGAATTGTCTGGAAGCGGAGACGAAACTCGATTCGGTGGTGAGTTTTGTCGATCCGGTGCTGGAGCAGTTGGTACGGCAGGCGCTGAATCAGCCGACCGGCGACTTGCGGCGGACGTACTTGCGCGGCGTGCAGGCGTTGAATGCGGACGCTGCGGGAGTTGAGGACTTGAGCGGCCTGGAGTATTGCGTCAATCTGCGCCAGGTGAATATGCCGCAGAACCAAATTGACGACATCAGCCCGCTGGCAGAATTGAGCCTGCTGCGGATCGTGAATTTGATCGGCAACCAGCTCACGAGCGTGGCCACGCTGGCGGGATCGAACAGCCTCGAGCATTTGCTGATCAATCACAATCCGGTATCGAGCGCGACGCCGCTGGGGACGTGCTCCAAGCTGACGATTTTGCGCGCCGACGACACGGAGATGCGCGACTTTTCCGCAATCGCAAGTTTGCCGGATCTGATTGTGCTGAATCTCGCGCAAAACGAGCTGACCGATCTGGAGTTTGTCCGGCAATTGGACCAGCTGGAAGAATTGCGGGCGCAACAAAATCAGATCAGCGATTTGTCACCGCTGGTAAATCTCGACGAATTGCAGATGCTGACATTGGGGTCAAATCAGGTAGGCGACCTGACGCCGCTTTTGGGGCTGGGGTCGCTGCAATTTGTCGATTTGTCGAGCAACCAAATCACGGATCTGATGCCATTGGTGCAAAATCCAGGGATTGGCGCCGGCGATTACATCAACGTGTCGCAAAATCCGCTTTCGGACGACGCGCGGCAACACCAGATACCGGCGCTGGTACAGCGCGGGGTGAGCATCTCGTATTAGGGCTTGCCGAAGGCAGCGGCGGGAGATATTATCGACGGGACGACGGGGCGGTACAACTAATGGATCGGCACGGATGAAATGACGCAGCATAATTTCTTGGGAATCCCCGCAGAGTATTCACGATTCGAGACTTCGCCGTATGTGATTTTGCCGGTCCCCTACGAGGGGACGGTGACTTATGGCGCCGGGACGGCGTATGGACCGAACGCGATCATTGAGGCATCGCAAGAGGTCGAGCTGTTCGACGACGAACTTGGGGTGGAATCGTACAAAGCGGGAATCCACACAGCGTCGCCGGTGGAGATCAGTTCGGAGGGACCGGAGCGACAGAACGAAATTGTGTACCGGCGAATGAAGGAGTTGTTGAATGCGGGAAAGAAGACGGTTGCGCTGGGAGGCGAGCATTCAATCAGCTACGGACCGGTGCGGGCAAGTTTGGAGAAATGCCCAAAGCTGACGGTACTGCAACTGGACGCGCATGCGGATCTGCGCGACGGCTATCTGGGGCACCCGTTCAGCCATGCGGCGGTGATGCGCCGGATTCGGGATTTGACGACGCGGACGGTGAGTGTGGGGATTCGCAACTACTCGATTGAAGAGCATGAGTACATCGTAGCGCAGAAGGTGCGGATCATCTCGGGAAAAGAGACGCAGACCGATCCGCAGTGGGTCGAACGCACACTGGCGATGCTAGAAGGCGATCTGTACATCACGATCGATCTCGACGGATTTGACCCGTCGCTCGTGCCCGCTACGGGAACGCCGGAGCCGGGCGGGCTGTTGTGGTATCCGACGCTGGAGTTATTGCGAAAGGCGATCGCAAAGTGCAATGTCGTGGGGTTTGATGTCGTCGAGTTGGCGCCAATCGAGGGGTATCATGCGGCGGACTTTCTGGCAGCGAAGCTGGTATACAAGCTGATCGGCTATGATGCGATTAAGGGGCGGAGATAGTCAGGGGCACGATTCGCTGCGGACGAGTGGGGCTCGGTCTAATTGACTCCAATTCAAGCAAGATCAAGGCAGGTTGGCAGCGCCGGCTGATTGCCAGGAATCTACCCGCCAGCCATCGGCTTCCCTGACAAGGTAGAAGGTGGCGTCCTGTTTGACTTCCCTGCCGGCGTAGTCCAAGGTACGGAGGTTGACCCAGTAACGGCTGTTGTTCTCATGCAGCTCGTGATTGAGAAGCTGAAAGCCAGTGAGGTCGGCGCGACGATCGGTGAAGTAGGCGTAATAGTCGGTCACACTGTTAACCTTCTGCCGCTGCAATTCCGCTTTGGCGCGCTGGGACAGCAGCGGGTACATGCCGGTGGTATTATTGGACTCCCAATGAGAGAGGTATCGCTCGAGAACGGCGCTGGGGTCGGAGGTATCAACCTTGAACACCCGCACAAGGGCGAAAATCAAGAAGGCGATGACAGTTGCCCAGAGAATAGTCTTACCTGACATAATCCATACCTCTGTCCGGCACATGCCGGCCGACCCGGAGGTCTTCCGGGATGATAGTTTCCGCCAAAGATTCTGCTATTAATTGTATATCGGCATTGCGGAAGGAAAAGCTTAGCCGCGAAGAGTTTGGGTGGCACGACAAATTACTTGACGAGGGCGGGGATTCCCCCGATTTTGGCGGATCGCAAGGTGAAACCCACCCCCGCAGCGCCGGGGTCGTGGGGTAATTGCGTTTGGGAGACAATGACCACAATCGTATCACGAAGTTCGCCTTCGCTGCTGCGTAGCGCGATCAGCCGATCGGGACTGATTCAGGAACTGCTGCGGCGGGCCGACGTTGAGAGGCGTCTGGAAATCGCCGGTTTGGCGGGATCGGCCAATGCGCTATTGATCGCGGAGTTGTTCGCACAGTTGCGGCGAACACTGCTGGTGATCTCGCCGTTCGAGAAGCCGGCCGAGAATCTGATCGCCGACCTTCAAGATCTGTGCGGCGAGGAATCGGTCTGCCCCTTCCCGGCGTGGGGTGTGTATCCGTACGACTGGATTTCGCCGCCGCAGGAGAACACGGCGCAGCGGATCGAGACGCTGTGGAAGTTGGCGGCCGGCGAGCCGGTGATCGTGGTGACGACACCGGAGGCGCTGCGACAGCCGACGATGGGACGGGCGCAATTGCGCAAGAGCTGTTTTGATCTGAAAGCGGGCGAGGAACACGATTTGACGGCGCTGGCGGAGCGGCTGGTGAGTATCGGTTACGAGCGATTGCCAATCTGCGAAGAAGTCGGAACCTTTGCGGTGCGCGGCGGGATTGTGGACATCTTCCCGTTCACCTCAGCCAATCCCGTACGCTGCGAGTTCTTCGGGGATTTCATCGACTCGATTCGCGTATTCAGCGTGCTGTCACAACGGTCGATTGAGAATATCCACCAGATTGCGATTATACCGCGGCGCGAGGTGCCGTTCGCACCGGAGGAGCTGGAGACCTGGATCGATTGCCTCGACGGGCCGACGGCCGAGGTCTTGCGCGACAAGTGTCTGGGGGGGTTTGAACATCCGGGACTGGAATGGTTGGCGCCGCTGCTGCAAATCGAGCGCGAGCCGCTGACGGCGTATCTGCCGGAAGGAACGCTCACATATCTGATCGACGAAGCGGCAATCACCGAGCGCCTGGAGAAGTTGCACGAAGATGCCGAGGTGTTGTACGGGGAATTTCGATCGCAGTTGCCGATGGCGCCGCCGCCGAGCCAGATCTATGTCGGCGTGGACGCGCTGGCGGACAATTTGGAGAGGTTGCCGGCGGTGATCGAACGGCCGCTGGGGTCGACGGCCACGGGCATCAACTTTCATTTTAAAGAACATCCATCGTTCAACGGGCAGATTTCCCTGCTGCGGCAGATGCTGGACGGCTGGCTGAGCGAACGCAAGACGGTGTTCTTGCTGTCGGACAATCAGCTCCAGCGCGATCGTCTGCAAGAGTTGCTGCCGGAGTATGTTGAGCGGGTGCATTTTGCCGTCAGCAGTCTGCTGCGCGGATTCGTGCTGCCCGACATCGAAACGATCATCCTGACGGACCACCAGATATTCGAGCGGCAGGTGATCCGCCATCGGCGGCGGCGCTTTAAAGAGGGACAGGCGATCAGCTCCTACAATGCGCTGGAGATCGGCGACTACATCGTGCACGTCGACTACGGGATCGGGCGCTATCGCGGCCTGAAAGAGATCGCCATCGGCGGGCGCAAGCGGGAATGCCTGCAGATTGCCTATGCCGACGAGGACAAGCTATACGTGCCGATCGAGCAGTTCGGGCGAGTGCAGAAGTATGTCGGCAAGGAGGGTGCGCCGCAACTGACGAAACTGGGCGGCAAGAGCTGGGAGAAAGTCAAGGCGCGGACGAAGCGGGCGATCGCCGAGATGGCGGAGGAACTGATCCGGCTATACGCCGCGCGCAAGGCGCGGCCAGGAATGGCCTTCCCTACCGACGACGACTGGATGCGGCAGTTGGAGGCCTCGTTCCCGTTCGAGGAGACGGCCGACCAGTTGACGGCCATCACGGCGGTGAAAACGGATATGGTGAAAAGTGCGCCGATGGATCGGCTGATCTGCGGCGACGTGGGTTTCGGCAAGACCGAGGTGGCGATCCGGGCGGCGCTGAAGGCCATTGCGGGCGGGAAGCAGGTGGCGGTGCTGGTGCCGACGACGATTCTGGCGCAACAGCATCTGGAGACGTTTCGCCGGCGACTCGGGCAGTTCCCGCTGCGGGTTGAGATGTTGTCGCGATTTCGCACGCGGGCGGAGCAGAAGCTGGTGATCGACGAGTTGAAGGCGCAGAAGATCGACGTCGTGATCGGGACGCACCGGCTGTTGCAGAAGGATCTGGAGATTCCCAATTTGGGGCTGATCATCGTCGACGAGGAACAGCGGTTCGGGGTGGCGCACAAGGAGCGGCTGAAACGGCTGCGGCAGCTGGCGGATTGTCTGACGCTGACGGCGACGCCGATTCCGCGGACACTGCAGATGTCGCTGCTGGGGGCGCGCGACATGTCGCTGATCAGTACGTCACCGAAGGATCGCCAACCGATCATCACGGAGATTGCGGAGTTTGATCCGAAGGTGGTGTACGAGGCGGTGAATTTCGAGGTGCAGCGCAAGGGGCAGGTGTATTTCGTGCACAACCGGGTGGAGACGATCGAGTCGATGCACCGCTACCTGAGCAAGTTGCTGCCGCATATCCGCATCGCGGTCGCGCACGGGCAGATGCATGAACACGAGTTGGAGGATGTGATGCTGGGGTTTCTGAAGAAGGATTACGATATTTTGCTGTGCAGCGCCATCATCGAATCGGGGATTGATATTCCTTCGGTAAACACGATTATCATCAATCGCGCCGATCGGTTTGGGTTGGCGCAGTTGTACCAGTTGCGCGGGCGGGTCGGGCGATCACAGCAGCGAGCATTTGCCTATTTGCTAGTGCCGCCGGTGAAGCAATTGACCGACACGGCGCGCAAGCGGCTGAAAGCGATCGAACAGCACACGGATTTGGGTTCGGGGTTCCATCTGGCGATGAAGGATCTGGAGATTCGCGGCGCGGGAAATCTGCTGGGGCCGCAGCAGCACGGGTTTATCGAGGAAGTGGGGTTTGACCTGTATTGTCGGTTGTTGGAAGAAGCAGTGGCGGAACTGAAGGGCGAGTCGCTCGAGAGCGATTTAGAGGTGAAGCTCGAGATTGACGTCGATTCGTACATACCGGATACGTACATCGAGGATGCGCGGCAGCGGGTCGAAATCTATCGCAAGATCGCCGACGCCAAGACGCTGGCAGAGCTGGAGGCGGTGCAAGCAGAGTTGGAGGACCGGTTTGGGAAGTACGGCGAGGAGACGCAGAACCTGCTCGATTTGATGGCGATCAACATCCTGGCGCGGCGGCAGAAGATCGCACGGGTACGGCTGGCGGAGCGCAAGCTGACGATGGTGTATGCAGCCGGGGAGCTGCCGGGGAAGAAGCAGATTGAGCGGCTGCGAGTAGCGGCACCGGACAAGATCGAGTTCGATTCGTCGGAAGGATTTGCGGTCAAGATCGTGTTTCCGGAGGGCGAACGACGGCCAATCGGGGCGGCGAGAAATCTATTGCTAACCCAGCAGGTTTCGGTATAGTACAAGGATTTCTCCGGGATCAATCAGGTCGGAGAGGTGTAAGAGTACAACGATGAGGATATCCATGAGCAAGTTCCGCACTGGCATAGTTTTAGCCCTGCTGTTGGGGATCGGCATGTTCGGCTGTTCGAAGAATCCGGACGCGACGGTAGTGACCATCAACGGCGAAGACATTCCGGTCTCGCTGATTCATCGATTTTTCGACAGCCGGGGCACGGTCTTCGGGTCGTACGAAGAGGAGTTCAAGACAAAACGCGACGCGATCGACAGCTTGGTTGATTACAAGTTGCTGGTGAAGGGCGCGTACGATGCGGGGCTGGGAAGTGACCCGGAGATCGAGAAGTTGGTAAGCGCACAGCGCGCGAATTTCCTGTTCGACGAGTTGTACCGCGTCGAAGTGGCGCAGAAGCTGGAGGTCACGGATCAGGAGCTGCGCGAGTTCTACGACAAGATCAAGAAGGAGCGGCGGCTGGCGCATATTTTGGTGGGAACGCAGGCCGAGGCGGATTCAGCACTGCGCGCGGTGAACGCGGGTGCGGATTTTGGCGGGGTGGCGCGGCAGATTTCGCTCGATCAATCGTCGGCGGTCCGCGGCGGTGAGATGGGCTTTGTCAGCTGGGGCGCGAGTTTGGTGGATGAATTCCGCGACGCGGCGTTTGCACTCCAGGTCGGCGAGGTGTCGCAGCCGGTCAAGACGCAATTCGGGTACCATGTGATCAAGGTTCTGGAGGAACGGGAAGCCGAATTGCAGCCATACGCCGAGATGCAGCCGATCATCCGGCAGGTCCTGAGCAGTCGCAAGTCGATGCGCGCCGAGACCGATTTTCTGCAGAAGATGCAGGAGAAGGCGGCAGTGCAAATCAACGAGGAAGCGACACAGATGCTGTTGGAGCGGCTGGACATGTATTATCCCGACACGCTCAACGGTGCGCCGCGGCCCGACAACTACTTCCCCAATCTGGAATTGCTCAAGCCGTTCGAGCAGCAGATGGTATTTGCGAGTTACACCGGCGGCGAGGTTACGGTGGAAGGATACATCAGCAAGCTGACCGATGTGCCGGAGGCGTACCGGCCGCGAATGGATGATATCGAGGCGGTACGATCGACGGTGTTTCAGTTGGAGTTGAAGAACATCCTCGAGTACGAGGCGGACCAGCGCAAGATCGGCGAGCGGGCGGAGTACCAGAAGCGCATCACCGATTTTCGCGAGGGGCTGATGGTCGACAAGTTCGTGCGGCAGATTCTGGGCGGGCCGATTTCGGCGAGTGAAGACGAGCTCTACGAATACTACAACACGCATACGGACGAGTTTTCCGACCCGTTGCAGCTGCATCTGCTGGAAGTTCAGCAGGATTCGGTGGCGCAGATCGAGCGCATTATCGACCAACTTCGCAATGGCGCGGACTTCGGGCAGTTGGCGCGGCAGTACACGAATCGCGAAGGTGCGCGAGAGAGCGGCGGCGATTTGGGCTGGGTAACGGCGGCAGGATTTCCGCGGCTGTGGGAGGCGGCATCGCGGCTGTCGGCCGGGCAATGGTCTGATCTAATTTTGAACGAGAGCGGCAAATACTCCGTGGTCAAGGTGGTGGAGATCAAGCCGGCGGCGCTGCGGCCGATCACCGACGTAACGGCGGCGTTACAGCAAAAGGTCATTGACCTGAAACGTTCCTCGGCGATGGTCGACTGGCTGCGCGAACAGCGGGGAAAGGCCAAGATCGAGATTCACGAAAACGTGCTGGAGAAGTCGATCGACAAGTCGAAGTATGCGAATCAAGGTTAGAGCAGCAATTGCAGCCGTGGTGTTGGCGCTGCTGACTGCGGCCCCGGCAGCGGCCTGGGAAGAACTGGACAAGATCATCGCGGTGGTGGGCGAACGGGTGATTTTGGCCTCGGAGCTGGAGTTCCAGATTCAGATGTACGAGGTGCAGACCAAGACGGCGCTGAACACGCCGGACAAGCGCGACGCGTTTCGTCAAGACCTGCTGGCACAGATGATCAACGACCGGCTGATTCTGATCCGGGCGAAAGAAGACACGACGATCGTGATCTCGGAGAGCGATATCGACGCGGCCCTGGAGGAGCGACTGGAGGAATTGAAGTCGCGGTTCCGGTCGTCGGCCGAATTCGAGGCGCAGGTGGCGGCGGAAGGCTACACGATGCGCGAGTTGAAGAACAAGCTGCGACTGGATATCCACGACCAGTTGTACAAGGACCGGCTGATCAACAAGCTGTTGAGCAAGGTGTCGGTGTCGCGCACGGACGTGGAGAGATTCTACGCGCAGTATCGCGACAGCCTGCCGAACCAACCGGCAATGGTGAAGCTGGCACACTTGCTGCTCCCGGTTGAAGCGACAAAGGAGCTGGGAGATTCGCTGCGGGCGAAGGCGGAGATGATCCGGCAGAAGATTCTGGCGGGAGAGAGTTTCGAGGTCTTGGCGCAGCAGTATTCCGAGGATCCCTCAGCGGAGACGGGAGGCGATCTGGGGACATTCCGCAAGGGAGATCTGGTGCCGGAGTTCGAGCGAGCGGCGCTGGCGCTGAATCCCGGGGAAGTTTCGCCGGTGGTGCACACGCCGTTCGGATACCACATCATCAAGCTGGTGGCGAAGGCGGAAGAGAATTTCCACGCCAAGCACATCCTGCTGCTGGAGCGCGCGACGGGAGCCGACAGCCTGCGCGCGGAGGCCAAGGCGCGAGCACTGGCCGATTCAGCGCGGGCCGGCGCAGACTGGACCGAACTGGTGAAGAACTATTCGATTGACGACAAGACGCGAACGAATTCGGGTGAATTGGGCTGGTACCCGCTGGAAGAACTGCCGGAGGTATTTCAAGGTCCGCTGGCGGGACTGGAGTTGAATCAGATTTCGGAACCGGTGTGGACACCGGAAGGGCTGCATCTGATGAAGCTGCTCGAGCGCAAGGCAGCGCGACCGATCACGGTCGCCGACGACTATGACATGCTGAAAGAGTATGCGCGGCGGCAGAAGTCCTCGGAGGTGATCGCGCGGGTTGTCGACGAAATGAAAGACCGGGTTTACATCGACCTGCGGGGCATTTAGGCGGGCGGCGGACGATGCGATTAGACCAGTTCTTGCAGAAAACGGGGATTGTCAAGCGGCGTTCGCTGGCGAAGGAAATCTGCGACCGCGGCAACGTCGAGTTGAACGGGCGGCCGGCGAAGGCAGCGCACGAAGTCAAGCCGGGCGATGAGTTGGTCGTGAAGTTCCGCGAGAAGCGCTGTCGCTACAAGGTTAGTGATGTTCCGACGGGCAATGTGCGTAAGGATCAGCGCGAGACGTTTGTCGAGTTGACCGCCGAAGAACATTTCCACAGTCTCTGATGCCGCACAAGTATCACGAAATCAAACGCGAATTCGAGAAGGCTGTCCTGGTCGGCGTGCAATTGCGCCAGACCAACGAGCGAACGTTCGGCGAAACGATGGCCGAGCTGCGCGAATTAGCGGTTTCGGCAGAAGCGGAAGTGGCGGGGATGGTCACGCAGAAGCGACCGGCGCCGGACAGCCGATTTTTCATTGGCGGCGGCAAAGTCGAGGAGATCAAGGCGCTGATCGCATCGAGCGGAGCGAATTTGGTGATCTTCGACGATCAATTGTCGCCGGCGCAGGTGCGCAACCTGGAAAAGGAGTTTCAGGTCAAGGTGATTGACCGGGGCAACCTGATCCTCGATATCTTTGCCAAGCGGGCGGCAACCAGCGAAGCGAAACTGCAGGTGGAACTGGCGCAACTGGAGTATCTGTATCCGCGGCTGACGAACATGTGGTCGCACTTCTCCAAGCAATATGGCGGAGTGGGAACGCGCGGGCCGGGCGAAACGCAGTTGGAAGTGGACCGGCGGCTGGTGCGGGATCGAATCGCCAAGTTGAAGGAGCATCTGGAAAGGGTTAACCGGCAGCGACAGACGCAGCGCAAGCGGCGGCAGGATGTTTTCAAGATTGCGCTGGTCGGCTACACCAATGCTGGTAAGTCTACTATTTTCAATCACTTAACCAAGGCGGGCGTGTGGGCGGACGACCTGTTGTTCTGCACGCTGGATGCGGTGACACGGTACCTGCCGATCAGCCAGAAGTACCGGATCGTGATTTCAGACACTGTGGGGTTTATCCAAAAAATTCCCCATGAGTTGGTGGCCTCGTTTCAATCCACGCTGGATGAGGTGCGATATGCGGATTTGCTGTTACACATCGTGGATATTGCCCATCCGAATCGCATCGATCATTACGAGCAGACCAACCGGGTGCTGGAGGAGATCGGGGCCGGGGCCGTGCCGCGGCTATTATTGTTGAACAAGGCGGATTTAGTGCCGGCGGAGGAGATTCCCTTAATTGACCTGGAATTTCCGCCAGAACGGGTATTTGTGGTGTCGGCACGGACGCTTCTGGGGGTCGATAAAATGCTGAATTTTTTGACCGGCTTTGTCGAAAAGGAAGTAGGGGCAAGAATCAGGGCAACGGGACAGACTCATGGCCAAACGTGAAATTCTCATTGTTGACGACAACCCCAATATGGCTTCCCTATTGTCGGAAATGCTGGACGTTTTCGACTTGAAGAGCCGCGTCACGACCGACGGCGAGACGGCATTGCAGCTCCTGGACGAGGAGAATTTTTCGCTCGTCATTACGGATCTGAAGATGCCGCGGATGTCGGGCACGGAGCTGTTGGCGGCGATTAAGGGGAAGCATCCAGAGGTGCCGGTAATCGTCATCTCGGGATACAACGTGGGGTCGAGCGAGGGGCAAGTGGTCCAGGGTCTGGCCAACGGCTTCATCCACAAACCTTTCAAGATGGCCGACATCCAGTCGGTTGTCGAGCAATTCCTGTAAGCAGCTTCTTCACGGTCCCATTGCACGCTCAGCCGCGGGCGGCGAGCTGCGATGATTTCTATTGACACCAGCGAGGTGATCACCTAATGTTTGCGCGATTCAAGTCGTATCAGCGAAGGCGTGAGGAATCGGATTCCGGCGCGAACAGGAGGTTTTTGCAGATGGTCGATTTCGTGAAGAAGATGATGATGATATTCGGCATTATTGCCGCCGTGATCTGTTTGACCTGGGAGCACGCGGACGCGCAGTCGTTGGGCGAGTCGATGCTGACCAAGGGGGATTCGATTGCGGTGTATGTCGATGCCGAGGATTGGGAGGCGATGAAGGCGGCGCGTGCGGGGCAGGTCGTGAAGATGAAGGTGCTGGAGAACATCGTCAAGTTTGACAAGAAGCTGGTCAACAAGGGTCAGTCGGTCTATGCGACGGTGTTGAAGCGCAGTCGCGGCGGGGCCTATGCGGGCAGCGGCAAGCTGGTGCTCAAGATCGATTCGACGCACTCGACCGGCAAGACGATGATCCCGCTGCGCGGCGGGGCGGAGTTCAAGGGCAAGAGCGGCGCGGGCAAGAAGGTCATCTCGATCGTGCTCTTCCCCATCGGCTGGCTGATCAAGGGCGGCGACGTGGAGTTCCCCGAGGGGAAAAACGTGTTCAAGCCGGTAACGGTGGATGACGTGCCGTTGAAGTATCAGAAGTAGTATTGAGAGCAATTGCAGATTTCGACGCGGCTGACCGGGAGGTTGGCCGCGTTTTTTTGTTACTATTGGACATCGGTCGAGAGCAGAGCCGCGACAGTAGAGCGACGAGTGGGATTCGACAGTGCTCCCCTCCTTCCACTTCGCTTCGAATTGGCGGGCAGATCTGCCATAAAGACGGGCGGGCAGACCCAGCCCCTACGGTAGCTGATCAGAAGAAGAGGCAGTCGTCGTCTGCTCGGAATCAGCTTTGACTGCGACATCGTCTTTGCCTTCCGTCTGTTCCGGAATCAGGAAGGAGACGAGGATCGAGGCGCCGATGGTGACGACGATGACGCCGAGGGAGATGACGGTCGGGATTTTGTACCAGTCGGCAATCAGCATCTTGACGCCGACGTAGGCGAGCACGATCGAGAGACCGACTTTGAGGTAGCGGAACTTGTAGAACATCCCGGAGAGCGCAAAATAGAAGGAGCGCAGACCGAGAATGGCGAAGACGTTGGACGTGTAGACAATAAACGTGTCCTGCGTGATGGCAAGAATCGCCGGGATCGAGTCGACGGCGAACACGAGGTCGGTCGATTCGATCATCAGAAGCACGAGGAACATGGGCGTGGCAAAAAGGCGGTGGTTGATGCGAGTGAAGAACTTCCCTTCCACATAGTTGGGTGTCACCGGAAAGATCTTACGCGCCAGCTTGATGATCGGGTTCTTTTCCGGTTCGACGTGCTGGTCGTTGGAGAAAAGCATCTTGATGCCGGTGAAGACCAGGAAGGCGCCGAAGACGTAGATGACCCAGTGGAATTTCGAGATCAGGGCGATACCGCCGGCGATCATTACGGCGCGCATGATGAGGGCGCCGAGAATGCCCCAGTAGAGCACGCGGTGCTGTAAAGTGGGCGACACCTTGAAGTAGGAAAAGATCAGCAGGAAGACGAACAGGTTGTCGAGACTCAGCGAGAGTTCAATCAGATAGCCGGTGAGAAATTCGAGCCCCTTGTGGTGGCTTTTGAAGATGAAGACGCCGGCGCAAAAGAGGAGCGCGAGCGAAATCCAGACGGCGCACCAGATAAGGGCTTCTTTCATCTTGACGGCATGGGAACGGCGATGGAAGATGCCGAGGTCGATGATCAGCATCAGCAGGACGAAGGCGATAAATCCGCCCCAGAGGAGAAACTGCGTCATAACGTCCGGCAATTATCGCAGAAAATGCGGGGAGAAGCAAGGTGAAATCCTGGCAGCAGGTGACTCCACCGCGATCCCTCGTTCCTCGGGACGCGGCGCAGGGGGCGGGGCAGCGGGGGTACTTATACCACTTGAAACTTGAACCGTTACTTCTATCTTCTAGAGCATGCCAGCAACGCGATTTTCACTTGTCAATCAGCCCGAGGATGCAAGAGCTGCATTGTGGCGCTACATGGATCTGACGAAGTACCTGTCTTTGCTGGATTCGCGGGCTTTGTTCTTTCCGCGAGCGGATCGACTTGGCGATCCTTTTGAAGGTTCATTTGGGAAGGGCGCTGCGCCAGGAGAACCGATCACAACGCCAGACGGCCAAAAATCCTACACCACAGTTCCGCCAGACTTAACAGCTGCAGTGCGTAACTTGCATCGCCAAAAGCGAACATGTACTTATATCAGTTGTTGGCACGCCAACTCGTATGAGTCAGCGGCGATGTGGCGACTCTACGCCAGTTCAAATCAAGCGGTCGCAATAAGAACCAACTACAAAGCACTCTGCAACGCCCTTCCTGAGCAGGCAAAAATCGGGCTCGTAGATTACGTTGATTACGCGACAAAGAGCGTGCCAGATACGAATACTCTCTGGCCGTTTTTTTTCAAGCGCGTTTCCTTCGCTCATGAAAGGGAGTTACGTGTGGTATTCCAAGACATAAGAAAGACAACGGCAATCCAGTTCCGGCAACATGAGGATGTAGGCATATCAGTTCCACTGGAACTAGATTCAACAATTCAACAGGTCGTCGTAGCTCCCTCTTCCCCGACATGGTTCCGTGAACTTGTAGGCAATGTTACTGTTCGATACGGTTTCAACTTTTCGGTGCGACAGTCCAATTTGGACGAAGACCCTGTTCTGTAGGCCGGGCCACCGCGCGCTATCTGCCAGTGTCTCGACAATCCATATCAAAAAAAGAAGAAGGTAAAATCAAGGGATCGTTTCGCGGCGGATTACAGGTCGCCGCGGGATAGCGACACACCCCGTCTCGCGCTCGCGGGCGAGGAGAGAGGCGTGGGGGTTAGAAGAGTCGGGGTTTGCGACCAGTCGCAAAATCGAAATGACGAGCGCGATCCACCCCTCTTGATAGAGGGGAATTGGGTTTGTCAGATCAGTTGTAGAGACCAATCGGCGAGGCTGTAGAATGTCAGGATCACGGGGATCCAGACCTACAGAGTTCGAGTAGCGCTAGCCGCGGATGATTTTGGAAACGATATCGGAGATGACGACGACACCGACGAGTTTGTCGTCGCGGACGACCGGCACCATGCGGAGATTCTTGAAGATCATCAGGGCGGCGAGTTCGACGACGGGAGTGTCCTCGGTGGTGGTAGCGACCTCCCTGGTCATGATCTGGCCGACGGTCTTTTTCTCGGTGGCTTTCAGCAGGTCGTCGAAGGGCATCTGGTTGGGCGCCATCGAGAGGTTCTGAATCAGCGACTTATAGTCGGGCAGAGCGGCGTGGATCAGATCGCGGTTGGAGACGATGCCGATGACGCGCTGCTGGTCGTCGACGACCGGCATCGAGCCGATGCGATGCTTATAGAAGAGATTGGCAACTTCCTTGAGCGTGACATCCGGTTTCACGCAGTGCACTTTTTCGACCATGATATCGCGAACGAGCAGGTCGCGGTCAACTTTCACATCCGATTCCGACACGACGTCAATAACCTCCAGCGGAGTTTGAGTTTCAAGCATCTTCTTCAGGTGTTCGCCATTGCGGGCGAGCCGGGCAAAGGCGGAGAGAGTCTGCAGATAAAGTTGCGAAATGTTCGAGGGCGTGAGCATGAGGCAGACGCAGCGCAGCGCGACGCCGTCGGGAGTCTTGTCGGACAGGCCGCGTTTGCTGATACCGAGGGCGATATACATGCGTTGGACTTCGTCGGTGCGCGCGTGGGGAAACGCGAAGCCGTGGCCGTAGGCGGTGTTCTCGATGCGTTCGCGTTCCTCGATGGCGGCATGGATTTTTTCGCGGTCGAGGAGCGGGAAGCGTTCGATGATGCGGTCGAGCAGATACGCGATCGCTTCCTTCTTGGTCGTGGCCGGCATATCGGCGACGACCAGTTCCTCGGAGAGCAGCTTAGAGAGCTTCATACGTTGGTCACGCCTCCGGAGGAACGAGGTGTGAGCACCTCAGGACGGACGATGCCGCCGGAGACGATGAACTTGACCGCTTCCTCCACACTCATATTGGTCGGATAGACTTCCTCTTTCTTGACAATCACCGTGAAGCCGGTAAAGGGCGTCGGCGTCGACGGGACGAACACTGCGACATAAGGATTCTCGCTGAAGTTGTCAAGTTGAACCTCGGAAGTCGCAAAGGCGAAGACGTACATGCCGGGTCGCGGATAGGCGACGATGACGACGCGCTGGAAGAGGTTTTCGCGCGGATCGGTGACGGACTGCAGGAGCTGTTTCGAGGCGACATGGACGGTGCGGACGAGGGGGACGCGGCTGAGCAGGTTGTCCCAAATGTTGACGAGCTGACGGCCAAGCACGGCCTGGGTCAGAATGCCGGTGACAATGATCAGCACAAAGACAATCAGAATGCCGAGACCGGGGATATCGTGGCCGAGGTAGCGGACGAGCAGGGGCGAGAGGATACCGTCGACGGAACTGAGCAAGAAACGGAGGACGACGAAGGTGATAATCAGGGGGACGATTACCAGAACGCCGGAGACCAGGTACTGCTTGAATTTGTTTCGAATACTACCGTCGGAGCTCATGCAATTGTGCCACTCGGGCACAAGCGATACTAAGAAAAAGCGATGATGATGTCAACTGTTAAAAGGGGAAGGCTTCAAACGCCTGGCTGGCGAAGCGAATCACCGGTTCGGGATAGAGACCGAAAAGGATCGTGCCAACGGTGGTGAGCGCGAGCGTGATCGTCAGCGGGCCGTCGAATTGCGCTTTCGCGAACGCGACTTCCCGTTTGGCGAAGTACATCTGTTTGAGTATGCGCGCGTAGTAGTAGAGCGCGATCACGGAGGTGAGCACACCAATCATCACCAGCCAGGGGTATTGCTTCCAAGCGGCGAGGAAAACGTAGTACTTGGCGAAAAATCCGACCAACGGCGGGATCCCGGCCAGCGACAGCAGGAAGATCATGAACAACAAGGAGAGCGCCGGGGCATCCTGGGCGAGACCTTCGTAGTCTTTGATCTCGTAAGAGCCGTAGTTCTTTTCGAAAGCGATCACGCAGGCGAAAGCGCCCATGTTGGCGAAGAGATAGGCGAGCATGTAGAACATGATCGAGGCCGGGCCGTAGGGCGGATCGTTTTGCGTCAGCGGCAACGCGACGAAGCCGACGAGCAGGTAGCCGGCGTGGGCGATCGAGGAATAGGCCAGCAGGCGCTTGACGTTCGGCTGCAGGACGGCGGTGATGTTGCCGACGATCATGGCGGCGGCAGCGAGCACGGCGACCATGATGCCCCAGTAAAATTCATTGAAGGTCGGCAGCGCGCTGTAGAAGACGCGCGCGAAGGCCGCCACGCCGGCGCCCTTGGAGGCGACGGACAGGAACGAGGTGATGGCCGTCGGAGCGCCTTCGTAGACATCGGGCGCCCACATGTGGAATGGCACGAGCGCGAGCTTGAAGCCGAAGCCGGCGATCATCATGACCATCGCGATCAGGAGCGCGAGGTTGAGGTCGTTGGTGGCCTGGAGCATGCCGATCGACTGTTCCAGCAGGCGATTGAGCGCGACCGACAAGAAGGTCGATCCGGTGAGGCCGTAGATCAGTGAGATACCGTAGAGCAGGATCGCGGAGGAGACGGCGCCGAGGATCAGGTATTTCAGGCCGGCCTCCGAGGAGGTGAGGCGGTCTTTGCGATAGGCGGCAAGGACGAAGAGCGGAATGGTGGTCAACTCGAGGGCAACATAGAGCGTGATCAGCTCGTTGGTTGAGACGAGAACCATCATGCCGACGGTCGAGAGCAGGATGAGCGAGAAGAATTCGCCGTGATCGGCAGTCAGGCGCTTGAGCAACTGCCCCGAGGAGGCAGCCGCGAAGAAAGCGGCGCAAAGGAAGATCATTTTGAAGAAGGCGCCGAAGCGATCGACGAAGAAGGTGCCGCCGAAGGCGATGCCGTAACCGGTCAGAGGAATTGCGAACGCGGTGACGACAAGGCCGAGCATCGTCAGGTAGATCAGGCCGAAGCCGTTGGCCTCGGCGGTCTGCTTGCGACGGATGCCGACGATCAACATCAGCATCGACCAGCAGAACAAGATGATTTCCGGCAGCATCAACCTCAAGTCATCCATTGCCTACCTCGACACCATCACGACGATATTCTGCAGCGTGGCAGAGATCATGTTTACCAGCGGCGCGGGATAGACGCCGAGCGCGATGGTCAGAATGAGCAGCGGCGCGACGGCGAGGATTTCGCGGGCATTGATTTCGGTCAGACCGGCCCACTTGACGTTGAACTCGCCGAGGAACATGCGCTGGACCATGCGGAGGATGTAGCCGGCCGTCAGGACGACGCCGATGACGGCGATGCCGGTAATGACCTGGTACTTCGGGAAGGCGCCGATGAAGACCATGAACTCGGCGACGAAGCCGGACATGCCGGGGAGGCCGAGCGAGGCCATCGCGAAGACGGTCATCAAGGCCGTGTACACCGGCAGTTTGGAGCCGAGACCGCCAAAGGCCGCGATCTCGCGGGTATGGGCGCGGTCGTAGAGCACGCCGACGAGCAAGAAGAGGGCGCCGGTGATCAGGCCGTGGCTGAACATCTGGAAGATGCAGCCGGCGATGCCGGTGATATGGGCGTTGCCGGAGGGATCGATAAAGAAGACCGCCATCCCGAGGATGCAGTAGCCCATGTGCGAAACGGACGAATAGGCGACCAGCTTCTTGAGATCCTTCTGCGCCATGGAGACGAGCGCGCCGTAGATGATGCCGATCACGCCGAGGATGGCGAAGGGATAGGCGAAATACTGGGTGCCGTAGGGCAGCATCGGATAGCTGATGCGCAGAAATCCGTAGGTTCCCATCTTCAGCAGAACGCCGGCCAGGATGATGGAGACGGCGGTCGGCGCTTCAACGTGCGCGTCGGGCAACCACGTATGGAACGGGAAGATCGGCACTTTGATGGCGAAGGCGAGGAAGAAGAACACCCAGACGAGGATTTGCATCGAGTGGGCGTAGTTCGGCGCCTGTGCGATCAGTTCGAGCATATCGAGCGAGCCGGTCGTGAGGTAAAGGATCAGGATGCCGACCAGCATGAAGATCGAGCCGAAGAGCGTGTAAAGGAAGAACTTGATCGCGGCGTACTCCTTGCGCGGACCGCCCCAGATGCCGATCAGGAAGTACATCGGAACGAGCATCACTTCCCAGAAGACATAGAACAAGAAGAAGTCGAGAGCGGCGAAGACGCCGATCATGCCGGCTTCCAGCAGCAGGAAGAACGCAAAGTACTCTTTGACGCGGTTGTGAATATGGAACGAGACGATCAGGGAAATCGTGGACAGCAGAGCCGTCAGGAACAGCATCGGCACTGAGAGGCCGTCGACGCCGAGGAAGTACTGGATCTTCAAAGACGGAATCCAAGAGAACTTCTCGACGAACTGCATGTCGGCGGTCGAGCCGTCATATTTGAAGACGAGAATCAACGACAGGATCAGCGGGATGACGCTGATCAAGGTGGAGGTCCACTTGATCAGATCATGCTTCTCCTTGGGAAGCAGCATCACGACCAGCATCCCGATCATCGGGACGAAGATCATGAAGCTCAGAATCGGAAAGTCCATATCACAACTCCTGCCTGAAGCAGACTACACAACTCGAACGATGAGCATCAACACGATCCCGAACAGGATGAAGAAGCCGTAGAACTGGACGCGGCCGGTCTGGAACTGGCGGATGAACGCGCCAAAGGCCCAGATGGTGTAGCCGAGTCCGTTAACGGCGCCGTCGACGATGTGTTGATCGAACCACTGTTTAACGTCAGACAACCAAACCGTGAATTTGCCGAAGGCATTGACGATCCAGTCGATCACGCCGCCGTCAAAGGTCCAGAGCCAATCGGTGAGTTTGAGCACCGGGTTGATGATGGCGGCCTGATAGATTTCATCGAAATACCACTTATTGTAAAGCAGCGTATAGACGCCTTTGAATCTCGCGCCGAGCGCCTGGGGCGAGATTGACCGTTTGATATACATCAGGTATGCCAGGCCGATGCCGCTGAGGGCGACGAGGGTCGAAATCAGCATGACGCTGATATGTACCTCGGCATGATGCGGCTCGCCGTGAAACGCGAAGGACGAGTAGCCGTGCGAGAGCCAGGGGATCGCCACCCAGCCGGCACAGACAGAAAGCACGGCCAGCACGATCAGCGGCCAGGTCATGACGCCGGGGGATTCGTGGGCATGATCGAACGAGTGGTGATCGCGCGGTTCACCGAAGAAGGTGAGGAAGATCAGCCGGAACATATAGAAAGCGGTCATGAAGGCGACGAGCAAGGTCAGCACCATGAAGACGGGATGACCGAGCGTAGCGGCGACGATTTCGTCTTTCGACCAGAAGCCCGACAGCGGGAAGATGCCGGCGATCGACAGGGTCGCGATCAGCATCGTCCAGTAAGTGCGCGGCATCTTCTTGCGAAGGTTCCCCATCAGTTGAATGTCCTGGGTGTGGGCGGCATGAATCACCGAGCCGGCACAGAGGAACAAACAGGCCTTGAAGAAGGCGTGAGTCATCAGGTGTAAGGTGCCGGCGGTGAAGGAACCGAGACCGAGGGCCATGATCATATAACCAAGCTGGCTGACGGTGGAATAGGCGAGGATGCGCTTGATGTCATTCTGCACGAGCGCAATCGACGCCGCCAGCAGCGAGGTGATGATGCCGATGGTGGCGACCACCATCGCGGCGCCGGGACTATGGACGAACAGCTCGAGCGTGCGCGCGACGAGGTAGACACCGGCAGCAACCATGGTAGCGGCGTGGATTAACGCCGAGACCGGTGTCGGGCCTTCCATCGCGTCCGGGAGCCAGACGTGCAACGGGAACTGGGCAGATTTGCCGATGGCGCCGCAGAAGATCGCGATGCCGGCGAAAGTCAGGATGGCGGGCGGAATCACCCCACCGGCGACAGAGTGGAAGACCTCCTGATAATTCAGGGTGCCGCAATAGGCGGCGAGCAGGATGACGCCGATGAGAAAGCCGAAATCCCCGATGCGGGTGGTGATAAATGCTTTCTTGCCGGCGTCGGAGGCGGACTTCTTTTCGAACCAGAAACCGATCAACAAGTACGAAGTCAAACCGACCAGTTCCCAGAAGACGAAGATCAAGAAGAAGTTGTTCGCCAGCACAAGGCCGAGCATCGAGAACGTGAACAATGACAAGTAGGCATAGAAGCGCGAATAGAGCGGGTCGCCGTGCATGTAACCGAGCGAATAAATCTGGACGAGCATCGAGACCGTGGTCACGACGACGAGCATGATGGCGGTAAGCGAGTCGATCCAGATGCCGACTTCCATTTTCAAAGTCGGGAACACCGCCCAGGCGGCCGATAGCTCGAACGGGGTATTGTCGCCGATCTGGCGGAACAGCAGCGCGACGGCGTAAAGGAAGCCGATGCCGATGGCGCCGATGGACAGACCGGCCGAGAGCTTGCGGTTGTTATGCGTGAAGAAGACGATGAGCGCAAAGGCGGTCAACGGCAGTACGGGGATGATCCAGCTCAGTTCACGCATGCGTCACCACTTCATCAGGTTGATGTTGTCCACGAACACGTCGCGGAAGTTGCGATAGATCAGCAGCACGATCGCGAGGCCGACGGTGACTTCCGCGGCGGCGATAACGATCGTGAAGACGGCAAAGACCTGTCCGGTAAAGTCGCTCGGAGTGATATAGCGGTTGAAGGCAACGAGGTTGATGTTCACGGAGTTGAACATTAGCTCGATCGACATCAGCAAGCCGATGGCGTTGCGACGCGTGAGGGCACCGAAAAAGCCGATGCCGAAGAGGATGGCCGCGAGCGAGAGATAGTGTCCGAGTCCGATTTCCATAACCTCAGCTTCTCCGGGCGATCACGATGGCGCCGATCAGGGCCGCCAGCAGGACGACCGAGACGATTTCAAAGGGAACGACATAGGTCGTCAGCAGCAGTTGGCCGAGTGACTTGACGCTTTGCTCGGGAACTGCGGCGGTTTTCAAATTCCAGATCGACTTGCCAAGGCCGAAGACGGTGATCGCGATGAAAAGCAAGGTGGCGATCAGCGCCAGCGGCGTTTGTTCATTTTGTTGCTTAATGCCGACGCCGGAAACGCGAGCGGTGAGCATGATCGCAAAGATCATCAGTACCGAGACGGCGCCGACGTAGATCAGTACCTGGACGGCGGCGATGAAGTCCGCACCGAGCAAGACGTAGATGCCGGCGACGGAGAACATGCAGATGACCAGCATCAGGGCGCAGTGGAAGATGTCGCGCAAAGTAACGACAAGAATACCCGAAACCACGATCATGAAGGCAAAGAGGTAGAACAGGTACGGGATGAATCCGGATTCCATGATCAGGCACCCTCTCCCTTCTGGTCGGTGGCGGAGTCGGCGGCCGGCGGAGCTGGCGGCGCCGCCGGCTTCGGCATCGTGGCGATATCGGCCGGGCTGGTTGTGGTGATCGCCGGCGTTGCCGGTTTGGGCGCGGCCTTCTTGGCGGTTGGGACGTAGTCGACATCGCGCCCCAGTTCCTGCAGCCGATGGACGTCGTAGTCGAGGCTGGCCTTGTCATAGGCGGAGAACTCGTACTTCGGCGTCAGCTTGATCGCATCGAAATTGCAGGCTTCTTCACAGAGGCCGCAGTAGCAGCAAATCGTATTGTCGATATTAAAGGAATCCAGTTTCCAGCGTTTGTCCTCGCCACGGTGGCGCTGGATGCGAATCGCGCCGACGGGACAGGCCTTCGCGCAGAGGATGCAGGCGGTGCAGTTGAGTTCGCCGGTTTCCTTGTCCGAGAGCAGCACGACGACGCCGCGCGAGCGTTCCGGCATCTCCCACCGCTCGGTTGGATACTGCAAGGTAATGGCGCGGCTGAACAGGTGGCGCAGAGTTACGCCGAGACCGATCAGAAGATTCTTGATCCCGGAGAAGAAGCCGATATTGTAGGCCGTCGTCATAACTCTTCCCTACCCTCGCAGCACGTATTCCAGCAGGCCGGAGATGATCAGATTGAGAAACGCCAGCGGCAACAGGACTTTCCAGCAGAATTCCATAAGCTGGTCGACGCGCAGGCGCGGATAGGTCCACTTAAACCAGATGATCAAAAAGATCACAAAGGTCGTCTTGAGGACAAACCAGAGCCAGGACGGCAGGAACGGTCCTTGCCAACCACCGAGGAAGAGGGTCGTGGCGATCGCCGAGACCAGGAACAAGTTTAGGAATTCGGCGAGGAAGAACATGGCGAACTTCATGCCGGAGTATTCGATGTTGAATCCGGCGACGAGTTCCTGCTCGGCCTCGGGAATGTCAAAGGGCGCCCGGTTGGTCTCGGCGGTGGCGGCAATCAAGTAGATCAAGAAGCCGAGCGGTTGGCGGAAGACAAACCACTGATAGACCTTCTCCTGTGCTTCCACGATAGCGACCATCGAAAGCGATCCGACGATCATCACGACACCGAGGACGGAAAGCGTCAGAGGAACTTCGTAGCTGACGATTTGCGCGGCAGAGCGCATGCCACCGAGGAGCGCGTACTTGTTGTTCGACGACCAGCCGGCCATCAGCAGCGAGATGACGACAAAGGTTGTGATCGACAGGATATAGAGAATGCCGATGTTGAGATCAGTCGGGATCAGCCCCTCGCCCCAAGGGATGGCGGCGAAGGCGGCATAGGATGAGACAAAGCAGATCACCGGCGCCCAGAAGAAGACCTTGCGGTCGACGGATCGAGGGATGATGTCTTCCTTCTGAATCAGCTTGATGGCATCGGCAATCGTCTGCAGCCAGCCGTGCCAGCCGGTGCGCATCGGGCCGAAGCGCTGCTGGAAGTGACCGGAGAGCTTGCGCTCCCACCAGACCAGGAAAAGCACGACCAGCAGACACATGGCAATGACGACAGCGGCCGCAACGAACATTTCCAGCAGTTGGGCGACCCAAAGCGGCAGGCCGATCCACTCGACGAGGGCGAGCAGTTGCTTTTCGAGCCAGGCCAGGATAGGAGTCAGTTCCATAGCAGTTTACCGGTCAACCTCGGGGAGAATGACGTCAAGCGAGGCGAAGGTCGCGACCAGATCGGCGATCATCATGCCCGGCGCGATCGCGGGAATCATCTGAGTGTGATTGAATGACCCGCCGCGGAGTTTGACTCGATACGGCTTGGGTGAGCCGTCAGAGACAATATGGCAGCCCATCTCACCGCGGGCGTTTTCGATACGCGCGTAGGCTTCGCCGACCGGCGGCTTGAACACGCCTTTGAGTTTGGTCTTGATTTCACCCTGCGGCAGTTGATCGAGCGCCTGACGGACGATTTCGTTCGACTGGCGCAGTTCCTTGACGCGCACCATGTAACGATCCCAGGTGTCGCCGACGGTACCGGTCGGGATTTCGAATTTGAAGCGGTCGTAGATCGAGTACGGATCGTCGCGGCGCAAGTCCCACTTGATACCGGAGGCGCGAAGTACCGGGCCGGAAGCAGCGTACTTGACAGCGATGTCCTTCGAGACGGTGCCGACGTTCTTGGTGCGAGCCAGGAAGATCGGGTTTTCCGTCAGGATAGCCTCATAGTCGTCGACCCGATGCTGGAAGGTGTCGACGAATCTACGCGCCAGCGGCAAGAAATCCTCAGGGATGTCGGCATTGACGCCGCCGACGCGAATGTAATTGTAGGTCAGGCGCTGGCCAGCGGTCATTTCGAAGAGGTCCATGATTTGTTCGCGCTCGCGCAAACAGTAGAGGAACGGCGTGATGGCGCCGAGGTCGAGCGAGAAGGTGCCGAGAAAGATCAGGTGCGAGGCAATGCGGTTGAACTCGAGCATGATGACGCGCAGGTACTCGGCGCGCTCGGGGACTTCGACACCGGCGACGCGTTCGGTTGCCAGGCAGAAGACCTCTTCGGCGGCCATCGCGGTGACGTATTCGAAGCGATCGAGCAAAGGGATACACTGCGCGTAGGTGCGGTTCTCGCAGATCTTTTCGATCGCGCGATGAAGGTAGCCAATGTAGGGGGTGGCGTGAACGATGTTTTCGCCGTTCATCCGCAGCATGAGCCGAAGCACACCGTGCGTCGACGGGTGCTGGGGACCCATGTTGACCTCAAACTCTTCGGAGTATTGTGTCGGTGTCGCTTCGTTCATTGTACTTCAGGCATCCTGATAAAGTCCTCACCTTCCCAATCCCGCAGCATCGGGTTGCCCTGATTCCAGTCATCCGGCAGGAGGAAACGGCGCAGATCCGGATGACCAACGAAGTCGACGCCGAACAATTCCCAGATTTCGCGTTCGAACCAATTGGCGGACGGCAGGATGTGCTGAATCGAGTTGATCCGGCCACCCACACGGTCGACCCTGGTCTTGATGGTCAACTTGTGCTTGTATTCGAGTGAGGAGACGAAATAGACGATTTCGATGTGATCCGTACGATCAATGCCGGAGATCGAAGAGAGGTAATTCATTTTCAAGTCCGCATCTTCCGTCAAGAAGGCGAACAATTCGGACACGATCGCGGGATCGACGGTGACGGCCGATTGCGGCGGTACCATTTCCAACGCGGTGACTTGTCCGGGAAAGCGCTGGGTGAGAAGCTGGGTGATGGTCGCGGTGTCAGCCACGGATGTCGGAACTCCATTCTCCCAGTTTCTGCTTCTTGATTTTCTGCTGAAGCTTGAGGCAGGCCTCAAGCAAGGACTCGGGGCGCGGCGGGCAGCCCGGCAGATAGACATCGACAGGAATGACTTTATCGACGCCCTTGAGGACAGCATAAGTATCGTAATGGAAGGGGCCGCCGTTGCAGGCGCAGCCGCCCATGGCGATGACATAGCGCGGCTCAGCCATCTGCTCGTAGAGCAGCTTGACGCGCGGGGCCATCTTGTGCGTGATCGTGCCGGCGACGAACATCAGATCAGCCTGGCGCGGCGAGGCGCGGAAAAACATGCCGAAGCGATCAAAGTCATAGCGTGACGCGCCGGTGCACATCATCTCGATCGCGCAGCAGGCGGTACCAAAGAGCAAGTACCAGAGCGACGATGCGCGACCCTCGTTGAGAACCTTCTCCAGTGAGGTGGCGACGACCGTTCCCATCGGCATGCGTTCGAGCACCACTGGCAGCTTCGAGATTACGCCCATTTCAGTACTCCCTTCTTCCAGGCCCAGACCAGTCCGATCAGGAGGATGCCGATGAAGATCAGCATCTCAATCAGCGCAAAGAGTCCGAGCGACCGGTAGACGACGGCCCACGGGAAGAGGAAGATAACTTCCACATCAAATATCACAAACAGGAGTGCAAAGATATAGAATCGAGGATTGTATTGAATCCAAGCGGTACCGATCGGCTTCTCGCCGCATTCATAGTTCGAGAGCTTGGGATCTGAAGGACGGTGAGGACGGACGAGTTTGGCAATCCAAAGTGTAATCAGGACAAAAACTACCCCAAGTATCAAGAATATACCGACAGGGGCAAAACTTCCTAAGTTCATACCAATCTCTCCAAAACCACTGGCATTTGTGATTTACTTCACAAGTAAATCAAGACCAAACGCCACTTATTTAGTCGGTAATTAACTAACCAGCTTTAGTTTGTCAAGGCCTTTTTCGATAATTTGCTCTATTTAAATCGGAGTAAGTTTAGCATATCTTTGTGAAAACTGGTTAACTAATTGTTGGATTGTGTCTTATGTTATCAACGACTTTCGTGTGCGAGTGAGTGATTACTTACATCAATTTAGGAGGTTTCGCATCCTATTTATCGTCCCGATTCGACGATATTAGAACAATATAGATTATATAGATAGATATTAATTTGCATAATCGCCACTGTGGTTTATATTGGGGCAAGCAACTGTTTCCACATTTCCAAACCCATTTTATTCCTGAGTTTCCCCACTGGGAGGAGTCGAGTATGCAGCGTTCGGTTAGCAGTATTGCGGTCGGTCTGCTCGTGATTGGGCTGTTAGTTTCTTCAGCGACGGCGGCGGTGCCGGTTCTGATTGGACATTCAGGTCGATTGCTCGACAGTGGCGACGCGCCAATCAGCGGGACGATTGACATCACATACGCGATCTTTGAAACACCGACGGGCGGTACGACGCTTTGGACCGAAACGCATCCCAACGTGGAGGTCACCAACGGTTTATTCAGCGCCACCTTAGGTTCGATTGTGCCACTGACGACGGACATTGTTGCCGGAAGCGGCGGTGGCGCAATCGCGCTCGAACGATATCTTGAGGTTCGGATTGGCGGCGATCCGCCGATTTCGCCGCGGACTCGCCTGGCGGCGGCGCCGTATGCGGTAGCGGCGGGAAGAGTTGACGGCGACATCAAGACGGGGCCGGGGATCGTTGTAATTGGCGATACTATGAGCAACGCCTATGCGACATTCGGAGAGAGGGTGCAAGCCGGGCTTCATGCTGCCGGCAGCGCGCTGGCTTCGGGCGCAGCATTGATCACGAGCGAGTGTGAATCCGGCAGTGGGAATGCACGGCTGGCAATCAACACCAAGGGGACCGGGGCGAAGCGCACCGGGGTCGTCATGGAAGCGATTTCGGACAGTGCAGCAAGTTTGCGTTGCGAGCATGACAACGAAAACGACGGGTTGATTGAAAGCACCGTCGACCAGAACAGCAGCGCCAACAGCGCAACATTTGCCATGAAGGCCTCCAAACGCCGCTACAATCTCATGGACGCATTTCCGCAGCGTATCGACATGGGTGCGATCGCAAACGATGAGACACAGCGGTCATGGATAAGTCAATCGAGCGACAGCGACGGCGATGGGGTAGCGGAAGTCAGTACGACCTCGCACTGCGACACAGCCGGAACAAGTCTGGTGATGGAGAAGAAGGGGCTGAATGCCGTCAACGTCAAACTGGCGCGCGCGGCATTCAGCACGGTGGACGGTTCCAGCGCAGCGGACTCGATGGAAGTGGATGCCGACGACGACGGCGTCATGGACCGCGGTGTTGTAACGAGTTGTGATGCCAGCAGCGCACGGCATGCGATCAAGACCAAGGGCACTGGTGCAGCGTCGAACCGGGTGCTGGCGATTCAATCGGGTGCAACTCCGAGCGAGTTGAGCAGCTCGGCTTCGATTGACGATGACGGCGACACGGTTCCCGAGAGCGAGATTTCCGAGAGCGTCACGCCAAGCACCGCCTATCACGCGATCAAGACCAAGGGTACCGGAGCGGAATCGAACCGCGTTCTGGTGATTCAATCGGGTGCAACTCCGAGCGAGCTGAGCAGCTCTTCTTCGATTGACGATGACGGCGACACGGTTCCGGAGAGCGAGATTTCCGAGAGCGTCACGCCGAGCACCGCCTATCACGCGATCAAGACCAAGGGCACGGGCGCGGATGCGAACCGGGTGGTTACGATTTCGGCGACAACGTCAAGTTCGGGGACGGTTCAGGGCAGCACCTTCGATGACGACGGCGATTCGATACCGGAGAGCAGCGTTGCCACGAGCTGTGACGCCAGTACCGCCAAGATTGTCGTCGACCGCGACAGCGGCCGGTCAAAGGCCAGGATCACGGCGTCAGGCGCCGGGTCCAGTGTGGTGCTGGAAGGAGATCTGAACGGTGACGGCTTGAACGATCGGAGTGTCACTTCGTCAATCGACTCCGCACAAGCGGAAGTTGCGGCCACCGAGGGCGACACCGAGGTGTCACTCAGGACGCGCAAGGGCGGGACTATCAAAGGTAACGTGACGATCAATCATGCCAGCGCTCTGCGCGTGGAGTTGACCTCCGATGGTGACGGTTACCTGCACAACAGTCTGGGAATCGGGGTGACGGCGGCGCACAAGATCGACGTAGCCGGCGGCGCATACTGTGACGGCACTGACTGGGTTAACGCCTCGGACGCCAACGCCAAGGAGAATTTCCAGAAGGTAAACGGCGTGGAGCTGCTGGATCAGATCGCCGACCTCGAAATCTCCAAGTGGAATTACCGGGGTGATGAAGGATCTCTGCACATCGGGCCGACGGCGCAAGATTTCCAGAAAGCGTTTGGCGTGGGGTCGGATGGAAAGTCGATTTCGACGATTGATCCATCCGGAATCGCGCTGGCGGCAATCAAGGAACTGTACGCGCAGTTGAAGAAGAAGGATCAGGAAGTGGAAGGGCTGCGCCAGGAACTGGCGAAGCTGCGGCGCGAACTGAAGAGGTAAAAGCACGCACACAAGCGTCGCTGTAGAGGAAAGCCCGGTGTCGAGAGTGACGCCGGGCTTTTTCGTCTTGTCTGCGGGAGTCAGGAGTGGTTATGCGGTGCTTACTCGCCTTCATACTGAAAGCCCGCCGCACCTCGTGTCACCACCTGCGTACTTGACCGGAGGCGGGATGAAACGTATATTCGCGAAGTCTACGAAGGCGCGGTGACCGGCGGGAATTGCGGCGACGCGCGACCGGGCAGACACGAGGAAACCTGAGTGCCGAAAGCATCATTACATACTTTGGGTTGCCGTCTGAATCAGGCGGAGACGGCGATCATCGCCAACAGCCTGGCCGCACGCGGATACGAGATCGTCGAGTTCGGCGAGACCGCGGAAGTGACGGTGATCAACACTTGCACAGTGACCGAGCAGGCGGACGCCAAGTGCCGACAGGCGGTGCGGCAGGCGCTGCGGGTAAATCCGGCAGCCTTCGTGGCAGTCGTCGGGTGTTATGCGCAACACAGCGTCAGCACCATCGCGGCGATTCCGGGGGTAGACTTGGTGATCGGGAATGAGCATAAGCTGCGGGTGGGGGAATTTCTCGGCACATTGCAGAAACAGCCGGCGGCGCAGATTATACATTCGCCACGTTTGCCAGAGACGGAGTTCACGATCGAGACGGCCGGGCTGTACAGCTTCAACACGCGCGCGAACCTGAAGATTCAGGACGGGTGCAATCACTTCTGCTCGTTCTGCATCATCCCGACGGTACGCGGGCGGGCGCGGAGCCGGCAATTTGAGGATATCATGCGCGAGGCGCGCAGTCTGGCAGCGGCGGGACATCGCGAATTGGTGCTGACGGGCGTGAACATCGGTACCTACAAGAACGACGGCAAGACGCTGCTGAAGATCATCCAAGCGCTCGAGCTCATAGACGGGGTGGATCGAATCCGGATCAGCTCGATCGAGCCGACAACGATCGGCATGGAGCTGGTGCGATATATGGCGACTTCGCCGAAGCTGTGCCGCTACCTGCACATTCCGATCCAGAGCGGCGATGACCGGATTTTGCGCGCGATGAAGCGTAAGCACACGATCACACCGTTCGCAAAGTTTATCGAATGGACGGTCAAGCAAGTGCCCGAGATCGGACTCGGCACCGACGTGATGGTGGGCTTCCCCGGCGAAACGGATCAGGAGTTTGTCAACACCCGCGAGATGCTGACCGAGCTTCCGTTTGCCTATTTCCACGTCTTCACCTATTCCGACCGGCCGGGCACGCCGTCGTACGCGTTGAAGCCAAAGGTTCCCCATCAAGTCAAAAAGGAACGGACGCGAAATCTGATCGAGTTGAGCGCGCGGAAGCGGCGGGCATTCGGCGCGGCGTATCTCGGACAAACGGCTGAAGTGTTGTTTGAGACGATTGAAGGCGGGCGTTGGGCCGGTTATACTGACAATTACCTGCGCGTGCATGTTGACAGCGAAACACTGCTGGAGAATCAGATTCTGCCGGTGCGCTTGACCGCCCTTTCAAGAGACGGGCTGATCGGCGAAGTGGCGACGGGCTCCAAGGCGACGGTAGCATAACAGCGCGACTTCCCTACCCGGCACTTACTGAAGCTTACCCAAAATCTCCTCGACCTCGTCGACGCGGTAGTTGGCTTGAAGGCAGCGCTGAAACGCTGCAATGGCTGCGGCAGTATCGCCGCGCTGTGCATAGAGCAAGCCGAGCTGGAAGTTGACGGGCGCGTGGTCAGGTGCGAGGTCGTGCAGCTCTTCATACAGCTTAAGTGCCTGCGGGAGATCGCGCGCAGTCAAGGCATCGGCAGCGCGCATGGCGGTGCTTTGGAAACGGGCCTCGACGTTGGTGGCATCCAGAGTGAGAATTTCATCAAAGGTCTTGCGCGCAGCGGCGCGGTCATCAAGTCGCAAACTGACGTGACCCAATCCCGCCAGAAGCTGCAGTCGTTCACTGTGGCGCAGTGAGGGGTCGTTGACGACCGACTCCAGCAGACGGCGAGCAGCAGGCAATCTGTCGGCAGCCACCAAGGCGGCGACGAGAGCGCTGACGGTTGATGGTTCGCGCGTCGCGCGCACGAGTTGAGAGGCCTGAACGACGAGGCGGTCGGATTCGGCAGGATCAGTGGTACGCGCCTGATCGGCCAGGGCGAGCAAGTAAACACAATAAAGGGCGGCCTCTTTGGGATCGTGAATTGCGGGGAGCGAATTCCACGGAAAGAGCAGTGGCTTCTCGGCGAGAGCAGCGACAAGCGAAGAGTCTTTGACGTAGACCAGTCCGAGGGGGGTGAGATCAGAGCGCAGGCGGGGATAGTCATTCTCGTAATTCATCAATTCGCGCGCCATCACGATGGGAAGCGTGGTTGAGTCAAGGCCGTAGTCGAGCAGATTGCGAAAGTGCGTCCAGTTGCCGGTGTCGCGATAATCGAGCAGGCGCTGCAGATGCGAGAGCGTGGGGAGATGGCCGGCGACGGCGCAGTCCGGGCGATAATTTTCAACGTAGCGGAGGTAGAGGCACGGAAACATCGAGTTGTCAGAACCGCAAAGGAGCAGTCCGCCGGCGGGCACGCGGGCGAACAGATCGCGCGCGTAGAGCTCGGAATTCGTACGGGTCGACAAGTCGCAAGTCTTCCAGTTGCCGACAACAGCGGTGACCGCGAAGACGAAGGTCAGGAGCGGCGCGAGCCAGGTCAAGCGGCGCAGGTGCGAGAGCTTGAAGAACAGCTCACCGATCCAGATGCACGCCACGATGATGGTGGGCAAGAAATAAGGCGCAATGTCGGCGATGGTGTAGCTGAAGTTGAGTGCGAGATTCGCAACTACCGTCAGCGCGAGGACTACGGCGAGACGCGCATCGCGACGGAATTGGACTACGAGTCCGATCACTCCGAGTGTCAGCACGGGTACGACAAGTTCGCCTGCCAGTTGCAGTCCGAGGCGGTGAAAGTAGGGCGCCAGGTCTGCGAATTGTGGCGCCGCGAGGAAACGCTGATAGCTTTCGGCGAAGACTTGCTGCTGGAACCCGACCCAAGTCTGCGGATTGTACCAGCTCAGAATCAACGTCGCACCAGGGCGCAGCAGCAGATAGAGATATCCAGAAAGGGCGAGCAAGAGGAAAACACCGGCCGCAACAAGGTCGCGCAGGGGGACGGTTCGACGGTGCAACCAGCTTGCGAGGAGGAATGCCGGAACGAGTGCGAGAATTGAGAGATGATTGGCAAGTCCGAGGCCGAGGGTGAAGGTCGAGAGATAGAGCGCACGGCGGTCACCTGTATGCCACCAGCGCAATAGACTCCAGAGTGCGAGCGCGACGAGAAAGGCCGAGAGCGCGTAAACCTCGAAGTTCGTGGCGACAGACCACAACGTGCGCGTGGCGGCGAAGGCGATTGCCACGCTTAGCGCAGTGATTTGGATAGGCGCGGTTTGCTCAGCGGAGAGGGACCGCAGCACGAAGAACAGCAGCAGCGCAGCGCCGGAGGCGCAGACGGCGCTCAGCAGGTTCAGAGCTACTATCGGGCGCAGGAAGAATGCCGCCCCGGCCCAGACGTTGCCGATGAGCGTCAGCAGCGGATAACCGGGCGGATGAGCGATCTGCAGGCGCGAGGCAGCCAAGGCCAGTTCGGCGCTATCGCCGACAGGGATGCCGCGGCAGAGGGTCAACGCGTAGAGGATAAGGGGAACGAGAAGAGCTGCGCAGGCGCAGGCAGTGCTCAAGGAGTGGCGGGAGTGCACGCGCGCAATATAGGGAAATCGAAGCGGGAGGCAACCGTGCGATCAGCGACCAATCGGCGAGTGCGCGGCTTTCTTCTTGGAATCCTTCTCCGTCGGCATCGTCACCGTGGTGATGGTAGAGATGATCGCCCTGGCCTTCTTGGCGCCGATACCTTTGATCTTCTGCAGGTCTTTTTCGTCGGCCGAACAAACGCCTTTCAGGGAGCCGAAGCGCGACAGTAGCAAGGTGGCATTGTCGCGGCTAATGCCCGGGATCGAGCTGAGCACCTGAATCTGCACTTCGGCATCGAGCTCCGGCAGGGGCTGATCGATCTCGTCGCCGGAGTCGCCATCGGCAGACGCGCTTTGATCGGCAGGCGAAGCGGCAAATTCAGCCTGCTTCATCATAAGCGCGATGTACTTCGCGCTCTCTTCGGGTGTCGAAGAAAAGATGATCGGGATGCGATGGACGAAGGTCAAGTAGGTGATTCCGGCGCGGCCGGGTGTCGTGGCGGAAATTGTCGCCGCCGGTGCCGAGCCCTCGACGATGTAGATCGGATCGGGGAAGCTGCGCTTGAATTCGGGTGCGGTGCGATAGACCATCTTGTTGGCAAGCTCCGCGAGAAACGATTCGACGGTGCGGCGCACGACCGCAATGCGGCCGGCGATCAGATAGTCAATCAGGCGAACCGATGTGTAGCGAACCTGGATTCCTTCTTTTTCGAGAAATGTGGTAACTTCATTACCTTTCTCTTTGATGTTCGCGATCAAGATGTCGTTGCTTCCCGACACAAAAACCTCCAACGGTGTTGGCCAAGCTGGTCATTCAAAACTTCTTCGAGTCAGGCGTGCTGCACCAGCTTACGACGAGAGTTCGCGACGGCTGAGTGGCGACGTACTTAGGCGATGAAGGATAAACTCGTCAGGCCGACTGGCAAGAGTCAGCTGATAGGTATCAGCAATTAATACGACGCCGACGGAAAATCAAGTGAAAAAAATCGCATGAGTCAAGATTGAAGCCGGTTACGTTTTGCGCTCCTTCTTCTTGGCCGCGGGAAAGAGGATGTTGTTGAGGATTAACCGGTAGCCAGGCGAGTCTTTGTGCAAGTCGAGCTCGGTGGGCGGATCGCCGACCATATGCTGATAGTCTTCGGGATCATGACCGCCAAGAAAGGTGAATGTGCCCTTGCCGTAGTTGCCGTGGACATAGCGCACTTCGTCCTGCCCTTCAACCTCGCCGAGGATCGTAACGAACTTTTTCAGCAGCGACTTGCGAAACGCGGTGGTTTGTCCCATGAAGCCCTTGACGACGCCGACGTGATTCTGCACGAGCATGGTCGGGACCGGATCGAGTTTGGCGGAAAAGTCGAACAATTGGAAGTAGTCAAGATCGGGTACGGGAAAGTAAGCCTGGCGATCGGGGTAGGTGTCGATGTTGGAATGTTTGTATTCGAGGGGATTCACCGAAAGGGTGAAGTCCTCGAAGGCGAGGCAGCGATCGAAATCAAGTTTGGCATTGAAGTCGGGATCGATTGGGTCGCCGTCGAATTCACGTGGCACGACGTCGGTGTTTTCGGCGGCCCGAGAGATATCGAAGGTCTCGGGCGCGGAACACATCGAGAACATGAAGCCGCCGCGCGCAACGTAGTCCTCGATGGTATTGACGACGGCTTTTTTCATATCGGAGACTTTGCGATAGCCGAGTTGGCGCGCCATCTGTTCGTTAGCAGCAACTTCCTGTTGATACCAGAGCGTGTTGCGGAAGGAGTTATAGAACCGGCCGTACTGGCCGGTGAAATCCTCGTGATGCAGATGGAGCCAGTCGTAGTCTTCGAGCCGGCCATCAAGCACTTCGGCATCCCAAACGGTTTTATATTCGATCTCCGCGTATTTCAGCGCGAGGGTGACGGCATCGTCCCACGGTTCCTTATTGGCCGGCGAATAGATGGCAACGGCCGGAGCCTTCTCGAGCAACACTGACTCCATGTTGTTTTCTTCGATCGTCGCGCGGATCAGGGCCTCGTCAGCAGCGTTAACCTCGGTGTAGGCGACGCCACGGAGGGCGCAGACATTGCGAATGCCTTCAATGGGATCGAGCAGGAATGAGCCACCGCGGTAGTTGAGCAACCATTCGACATTGCGGCCCTGGCTCAACGACCAGTAGGCGACGCCGTAGGCTTTCAGATGGTTGGTCTGTTCGCGATCCATGTAGATCAGGATCTTGTCGGCGAAAGCGGTGGACGCCAGCAGACAAGCTGCCAGCGCGGCCAAGAGAACGATGCGCAGGTATGTCATCGAAGATGTTATACAAGAATCGAGGTGGAAAGACTATGGGAAATTCAGAGGATGCGCCCTGCCGTCATTGGCGTTTCTTCTGGCGGAGGGTGTCCCAGAATTCGAGGCGTTCCTTGATTTTCTTCTCGAGACCGTGGTCGGTCGGATAGTAGAAGCGGCGCGTTGAGAGCTGGTCGGGCAAATCAGACTGGCCGGTGATGGCGTCGGTCTCGTCATGGGCGTAACGGTAGCCGGCGCCGTAGCCAAAGCCTTTCATCAGTCCGGTGACGGCGTTGCGAATGTGATAGGGCACCTCATATGCGGGCTCGGCTTCGACGGTCTTCATAACACTGCCGAAGGCTTTGTAGGCGCTGTTGGATTTTGGGGCACATGCCAGGTAGATGACGGCTTCCGCGATGCCGAGTTCGCCTTCCGGAGTACCAAGGAAGTCGTACACCTCCTTCGCGTGCAAGGCGACGGCCATGGCGTTGGGATCTGCCAGACCGACATCCTCGACGGCGAAGCGAACAACACGGCGCGCGATATAGAGCGGATCTTCGCCGGCAGACAACATGCGCGCCAGCCAGTAGAGGGCGGCATCGGGATCGGAATCGCGCATCGATTTGTGGAGAGCAGAAATCAGGTTATAGTGCTCTTCGCCTGACTTGTCGTAGAGAAGTACCTTTTTCTGCTGGACCTCAGTGATGCGCGCCAGCGTGATCTCAGCCCTTCCCTGCTCCCAGGCGGGGTCGGCTTCGCACGCGAGCTCGAGCAGAGTCAGAGCCTTGCGGGCGTCACCGCCGGATACTTGCAGGATGTACTCGCGGGCATCGGCATGCAACTTGACTTGCTTGCCGCCGAGACCGCGTTCAGTATCAGCGAGGGCACGGGTGATGATTTGATCGAGATCGGCCGTATCGAGCGGCTTCAAGAGATAGACTTTGAGTCGCGACAAGAGCGCGCCGACGACTTCGAACGAGGGGTTCTCCGTCGTGGCCCCAAGGAGAACGATCTTGCCCGATTCCACATATGGGAGAAAGGCGTCTTGCTGACCTTTGTTGAAGCGGTGGATTTCGTCGACGAAGAGGATTGTACGTTTACCGTAGAGCGACTCTTCTTTCTCGGCCTCGACCATTACGGTTTTGATCTCCTTGATGCCCGAGGTGACCGCTGAAAAGAAGATGAACTTAAGTTTAAGCAGGCGCGAGATCAGGTACGCCAGGGTCGTCTTGCCCGAGCCCGGCGGACCCCAGAAGATCGCCGAGTGGATCTTCCCCTTATCGAGCAGCGCGCGCAGGGGTTTGCCGGGATCCATCAGATCGTGTTGGCCGACGAACTCGTCCATGGTTTCGGGGCGCATACGTTCGGCGAGGGGCGCATTGGTGATCTTGCGCACCGGTGTTTCGTCGCCAAACAGATCGTTCACGGTATTCCCTCCTGCCGGCAGCCGCCCGGCCGCCCGATTGTCGGTTCAGTATAGGCAAACTGCAACAAGGGAGCAATCACTGTAACGCCCGCTGATTTCGCGGTCAAGATGCATCTCAAGCCGGATTCCGATTACGCCGATACATGACACGATAGCTGCGCCGTGGGACGCGAAGGAGAGAGCGTATTGAACCGACTTAACGAATTGCCGACTTTCCCTGATCTGCTGGAAGCGATCCTGTCCGGCACACCGATCGTTGCCGCGCATCCGCAGGACGAAGTCGAGCCAACGGAGGCGACCGCGAAATCGGCCGGGCGCTTCGCGCTGGTGGTAGAAGCTGACGATCCGCGGATCGGGATTTTCTCCGCGTGTGCAGTGGCGAATCTGACCAACAACTTCGTAGCCGGCCGTCCGACTGAAGATGACCGGGAGTTGCTCCTCGAAGTAGCCGGTTTGCTCAAGATGTTCCCGGAGACCAAGCCGGAGATTGCCAAGCTGGCGCAGGCGCTGGGTGAGGCGGTCGAGAATATTTCGTCGGTGATTTCATTCTTGCGCGAAGATTGCCCGGAACCAGATGAGGAGGAAGAGGACGGCGATTGAGTCTACTATCAATACCAGGTAACGTTCGCGAGCCAAAAGACAAGAAGCCGGATCACCGATCCGGCTTCTGCTTTTGTGCCCTGTCCTGAAGGACTAAGACTTGGGATGTTTGTGGCGGCGAGCCAGACCCCGGCCGGCAGCGCCAAGGCCGAAGAGCAGCAGGATGGCCGGCTCGGGCACGACCTCATGCGTACCGGACATGGTCTCAGGCCGAAAATGAGCCCGATGGCAGTTGTTATTGTATTTCCGAAATACAGGTTACGGCGATGAAGCGGCAATTGGGCCCCCTGATTTAGGGTCACGGCGAGACAGCCGCAGGAAAACCGGAGCACAAGCTCGCAGGTAGTTGTCATTCTGTCACGCCCTTTTGGCTTGACCGTAACTGAGGCAAAACTTAGCTTCGGATAATCGACTTCAAACAAGAGCCGGAGGAATAGATGCTAACAAGGAGAACGGCTTCAGCCATAGGCTTGTCGCTGCTGTTGTCAATGACCAGTATGGGTGCGGCATTCGACCTAAACGTCGATATGTCGCAACTAGAAAACGGGTTAACGGTATTGGTTTGTCCCGATACGACTTCCCCAACCGCAAGCGTGTTTACATTTGTGAATGCCGGTTCGCGGGATGAAGACCGTGCCGGCATCACGGGGTTGGCGCACGTTTTTGAGCATATGATGTTTCGGGGAACGCCGAAGTATCCGAGCTTCGTCAATGCGGTGACCCCGTTGGGGGCTGAGAACAACGCCTGGACGGAGACCGACTACACAGCGTATTTCCTAAACGCCGAAGCGCGGTTTTTGGAACAGATGCTGGAGATCGAGTCGGATCGAATCCAGAATCTGAATTTCACGAATGAGACGTTTCGCACGGAATTGGGACCGGTAAAAGAAGAACGCCGGCGCGGTGTCGCCGACGATGCCGAGGGGTTTCTGAGCGTTGAACACGATCGACTGGCGTATACGACGCACACATACCAACACCCGGTGATCGGCTGGGAAGAGGACCTTGAAAAGCACATGACCTATGAAGACGGACTGCAATTCAAGAACCGTTTTTATGCACCGAACAACTGCGTGCTCGTAGTCACTGGAAATGTTGACGTCGGAAAGACCAAAGAGCTGGTCAATCGGTTCTACGCCGGCTGGCCGCGGGGTGAGGCGTATGTACCGAATATCCTGCCCGAGCCGCGCCAGACGGAAGAACGGAGCATGGCGTTCACCTGGAAAGATGATGAGACGCCGCCGCTGTTGCGGATCGGATACCATATCGGTTCAGCGCGCGACAATCTTGAAGATCTCGCCGCGATGAATCTGATCAACCAGGTGCTGTTTGGTCAGTCGGGACGTCTGACCAAGCGGCTGCGGGACGAGCTGGCACTGGTGGAGTCAGTGTGGGGCAATGCGGACATGCGCAAGGACCCAAGCCTGACGGCGATCAGCGCACGGCTGCGGCGTGGAGCGTCGCTGAACGAGGTGCGGGACACGATCTATGGCCAGCTGCAGCGGTTGACGGCCGAGTTGATTCCGGCGGCGGAATTGGATCGCGCGCGGAATAACCTGCGTTCAGAGATGATTTATCGCCTCGATCGTCCATCGCGGATAGCCGGCTCGCTGGGAAGCTATCAGCTTCTGGCCGGCAATTTCCGCAAAATGTTCGAGCTGTATGATCTTTACGGCTCGGTCACCGCCGAGAAGATTCGCAGCGTGGCGCTGACAGTATTTGCGCCGACGAATCGAACGGTTGTAACGCTGGTCCCCAAGAGCGGAGTGTGAGGTGTGAAGATGAAAAAGCTCATCGTAGTAGCGGGAGTGCTGGCGGCGTTATTGCTTTGTGCAAGCCTGGTCTCTTGTGCCGGACCCCAGCCGGAGCGGTTCGTGGTGATCGGCAAGCCGGGAGTACCGGTGGTATACTATCGCATGATGGTCTCCGCCGGGTCGGCGCTCGATCCGGAGGAGCAGCCGGGACTGGCGTACCTGACAGCGAATTTGCTCGACAAGGGGACGAAGAACTACACGCGCGAACAACTGGAGCAGAAACTGGAGCAGATCGGCGCCGACATCAATATCTCGGTCGATAAGGAAGTGGTCGTGATCTCGGGGCGGACGCTGAGCGAGAACGCCGGCGAGTTCTATTCGATTTTTCGAGAGATATTCCTCGAGCCGACTTTTCCCGAGGAAGAATTCCGGCTGGCGGGGACGCAGCAGCTCGATCGCATCGGGCAGACTCGTGAGGATGACGCGCAGTTGTCGCTGGGCGTATTCGAGAATGCGATATTTGCCGACCATCGCTATGGCCATCTGGTGCAGGGTACGGAAAAGGGAGTGAATGCGATCACGCGGCAGGATGTCGTCGATTTCTATCGCGCCAACTACCTGCAAGGAAATGTGATCGCCGGAATCGCCGGTGCGGTGGAGGATTCATTGGTCGAACGTTTTCGCGCCGACATCGACCAGTTGCCGTCGGGACGGGTGGTGCGCTCGGATGTGATGCCGAAGTTGTCGAAGACGCCGAAAGTGATCCTGGTGGAGAAAGAGAACCGCGCGCAGTCGAACCTGCGAATTGGACACGTGCTCGAAGACAATCGCTTGTCGCCGCAGTTCTATCCGATGACGCTGTTGGGCTGCTACCTGGGGCAGCATCGCGAGATGTTCGGACGGCTGTTCCAGACGGTGCGGTCGCAGCGCGGGCTGGCGTATGGGGCGTACGCCTATGTCGAATACTTCCGGCCGGACGGCTGGTCGAAAATGCAGGGCACGGGGATCCCACGGCGCGACCAGTACTTCCACATGTGGACGTATCCGAAGGAGGTCAATTTTGAGTTTTGCATCAAGCTGATGCTGAGTGAAATGACCAATCTGACGACGATGCCGCTGGCGGCGGAGGATATTGACCTGACCAAGGACTTTGTCGCCAACAGCTTTGCGTTCCGGATCGAGACGGCGGAGCAGCAACTCGGGATGAAGATGGATGAGATCTGGTACGGGTTGCCGGGGTTCGTCGATAACTTCCGCAAGAACATCAATGCGGTGCCGCGCAGCGAGCTGCAGACGGTGGCGATCGACAATTTGCATCCGCGGCAGGTGTTGATTGTGGCCGTGGTGTCGAACGGCGAGGCGGCTAAGCAGGAGTTGCTGTCACTGGACACCAAGTTGGAGCTACCGTCGGGCGCGGAGGAGGGCGATCTGAAGGCGATCAACGACGAGATCAAGGCACTGGATCTGAAGCTGACGGCAGAGGATGTTCAGATTGTGAAGGCAGCGGAGGTGTTTAGGTAGAGCGAGTCTACAAAAGAACGTACTTCGTCCAGAATCACCAAGAACATTTGAACCGGATAGTCTAACCAGGGCACAGCGTGCTGTGCCCTGGTGTGTTTTTGGCTGGACGCCCTACCCGACGCGTTCGGGTTTGTGGGCGGGATCGGCGGCGGCTTTGCGACTGCGCAGCGAGTGGCCGGTGGCGAGGCCAAAGATGAACAGCACCAAAACCAGGATGCCGATGGCGAAGATCGTGTCGCCGGGAGCGCGCAGCCATTTGAAGACGGTGATGGCCGGCGAGTACAGGAACTCGGCCGAGCGCGCAAACCAGTAACCGTGACGCACCGACGCCCAGGTCTGCATGAAGCCGATCGGCAACAGACTGAGCAGCACCATCGTCATCAGGCCGATATTAATCGTCCAGAACGAGAACTTGATGATGTTGTCCTTCCATTCCTGGCGGACGTAGAGCACGCGCAGGCAGAAGAGCATCAGGCCGAGTCCGAGCATGCCGTAAACGCCGAAGAGCGCGGTATGGCCGTGCACCGGCGTGGTGTTGAGACCCTGCATGTAGTAGAGCGCGATCGGGGGATTAATCATGAAGCCGAACAGTCCGGCGCCCACCATATTCCAGAACGCGACGGCGACGAAGAAGTAGATCGGCCATTTGTATTTGGCGACCCACGGCGTCGCTCGAGCCAGACGGATGTTGTCCCAGGCTTCAAAACCGATGATCGTGAGCGGCACCACCTCGAGCGCGGAGAACACGGCCCCGAGCGCCATGACGGCGGTCGGCGTGCCGGAGAAATAGAGATGGTGCAAGGTGCCGATGATGCCGCCAAAGAGGAAGATCGTGGTCGAGAAGATGACGGACGAGTTGGCGGTTTTGAGCCGGATGAGTTGCAACCGCGCGAAGAGGAAAGCGATCACGGCGGTGGCAAAGACTTCAAAGAAGCCCTCGACCCAGAGGTGAATCACCCACCAGCGCCAGTATTCGGCCACCGATAAATGTGTGCTCTTGCCCCACATCAGACCGGCGGCATAGAAGGCGCCGATCGCGATCGAGGCGAGGAGGAACATCGTCATCAACGGCTTCTGGTCGCCGCCCTTCCTGATGGCGATCAGAACATTGCGGCTGACGAGGTAGAGCCAGAGCGCCAGGCCGGCGAGCAGGGCGATCTGCCACACGCGGCCGAGATCGAGGTACTCATAGCCTTGATGGCCGAAGTAGAACCAGCTTGAGCCCGGCATCATGCCCTTCACCGAGAGCAATTCACCGGTCAGTGAGCCAACCACTACCAATACAAGCGCGCCGAAGAGAATGTTGACGCCGAGGCGCTGGCCTTTGAGTTCGACGCCGGAGACAGCGGGACCGATGTAGAGTCCGGCGGCAAGCCAGGCAGTGGCGATCCAGAAGATGCCGAGCTGTGTGTGCCAGGTACGGGTGACGGCGTATGGCAGCCACTCCGCGAGCGGGATGCCGTAAAAGGCGTGGCCTTCGACGCCGTAGTGTGCCGAAATCACGCCCATGATCATTTGAACAAGGAACAGACCGGAAACGACCCAGAAGTACTTGATGACAGCCTTCTGCGACGGCGTCGGTTGGAAGCCGAACATCGGATCCTGCTCGGGGAGCTTTTCGGCGACGGCTTCTTTCTTCTGAGCGGCATGATACCAAACCAGCATGCCGATACCGGCCAGCAGCATGATGATCGACATACCGGTATAGATCACAGCATCACTGGTCGGGACGTTATCGACAAGTTCCTCGTGCGGCCAGTTCGAGGTGTAGCTCATCTCTTCGCCGGGACGATTGGTTGAAGCGGCCCAACTGGTCCAGAAGAAGAACGAAGCCATCTGCCGCAATTTGACTGGATCAGAGACCGCGCCCTTGGGGATGGCGTACTGCTCGTGACCGTTGGCGAAGACATCGGAGTAGTGCGCGAAATTCGATTCGAAAGCGCGGACGCGAACCGGATCGACGGTGATCGTGTTCGTCGCCGGATTGTGCGTGTTGGTGCGCATCAGAATCTTGAGACGCGCCTGCAACGCGGCCTGCTTTTCGAGGTCAAGCTTGTCGTAGGCAACGGCAAAATCCGTGTTGGCCCAGTCGTTGAGAATGAACATGCACTCACGATGCAACCAGTCGGCGGTCCAATCGGGAGCGACGTAGCTGCCGTGCCCCCAAATCGAGCCGACCTGCATACCGCCCATCGCCTGCCAGACATTTTGCCCGGCCGTGATCTGACCGTGATCGATCATCACGGCTCCATCGGTAGCGACGACCTGATCGGGGATCGGCGGTTTTTCCTGATAAATCCGCAGGCCGGCCCAGCCGAGTACGGCAAAGGAGAGCAGGACGACAGCGGTAAACGCGATCCAAAGTTTTTTCATGACTCCCTCCTACTTCCCCTCAATGCGCAGTCTGAGACTGGGATGTGTGGCCGTGCGAACAGGTACAGCCGCCGGCAAGAATTTGGCGCTTGATCGGTTCGGCGGGGACGTTGAATTTGTTCGCCAGGCTGAGCGCCATTTCGAGGTAACGCGTGTGCGTTCCCTCGCCCATGTCGTGCGCTTCAACATGCGTAAATGAAGCCTGCAGTCGCGACTGATCTTCTTCGGTCAACATGCGGTCAGCCAGCGGAAAGAGAATCTGGTCCTCTTTCATGATGTGAGCACGCAGCAGGCCGATGTAGTTTTGTGCGTTCTCACAGAAAGTTGTAACGGCGGCGGCATCACCGGCCGCGGCTTGCGGCAGGCTCTCTGCCATACCGCGGAGGAATGAACGGCCGAGGTCGTGCTCGTGCAGCATCACGCCGACGGGGCCGTGCTCGCGCGGAGCGCCTTTCTCTTCGAGCATGACAAATAAGTGGTTCTCTTCCTTGCCGTGATGGCAGCCATCGGCAAAAGTGCGAATGAAGTCGATGAATTGCCCGGCCGTGTCGCGATCAACCTTGATAGCAGCGCGACTCTGCGTGACAAAATGCTGCAAGCTATCGAGGATCACCTCAATAATGCGGTGCTCGTCACTGAGGATTTGGGTCGGCTTCATAAAATACTCCTAAGCAAAAATGTTGAAGTTGAAATAAATAAACAATAGTAATCACATCTACTTATCTGATTAGAGTCATTGAATAACGTCACAGATGCACCTTCTTCTCAATGAGATCGAGGAGTGAGGTTTCATGCAGGAAGCCAAGATACTGCTCGCGGATCGACTTCCATTGGTGGTGCACCGCACACGGTTCAGCTTCGTTGCAGAAGCCGCGGCCCATGAAGCAGTTGCCCCAGCGCGAGACATTGTCGATCGGGTCGACGACTTCGAAAAGCGATATCTCGTCTGCGGACCGGGCAAGTCGAAAGCCGCCGCCGAAGCCCTTCTGGGAGACAACCAGCCCTTCGCCGGCGAGTGACTTCAGCAGCTTCCCCAAGTAGTTTTGCGGAGCACCGATGATCCTGGCAATCTCGGCCGCACCGGCAAACTGGCCCGGAGCGAGTTTCGCCAATTCGGTGAGTGCCATCACTGCATGTATGCTTGACTTCGACAACATATAATCTAATCGCATGTCAATATGCGATTATATTATCGGCGTGTCAAGAGAGTTTGTACATTTTTTTCGGGATTATTCTTTCTCCCGGTCAAGTCCCCTTACAAGTCCTTGCACAACAACGACTAACTCGCCTTTTAGAACCTTCGAGGCAAGTGCTGAGCGCACTATGTCGAGGTCGGACCGAATGATCTCCTCGAATTTCTTGGTCAATTCGCGGCAGATTACCACCTGTCGCTTTCCCAGCACAGCATACAGCAGGTCGAGTAACTTATGGATCTTGAACGGCGACTCATAGAACACCAGAGTCTCACGGCGGGCTGCCAGTGACTCGATAACGGCTCTGCGCTTCCCTGCCGTCTGTGGAAGAAAGCCGTAGAAGATAAAAGCGTCGGTAGGCAGACCACTGATGGAGAGTGCGGTAATCGCGGCACAAGGTCCGGGAATAGCGATGACCTCGATCGAGTGCTTGATTGCCTCGCGGACGATGATGAAGCCGGGATCAGAGATCGAGGGCGTTCCGGCGTCGGAAATTAACGCCACGCTTTCACCGGCAAGAATGCGCGCGAGAATCTTATCGGAGACTGCGCGCTCGTTGAAGTTGTGATAGGCGACCAGTGGTTTGTGAACGTCGAAGTGATCCAGCAGGACGCGCGAAGTGCGAGTGTCCTCGCAGGCGATAAAATCGACGTTTCGGAGAGTCTCGACGGCGCGGAACGTGATATCACCGAGATTACCGAGCGGTGTGGCGACAAGATAAAGGCTTCCGGCTGAGGTCATGCGTGCAACTAATCATTCTCAATTCCGGCAGCAAGCGCGATTGAAGACGCACAAATACTGTGCACTCTTCAGTGACCGGCGAAGTCTACGGCAGCCAATTCGCTGTCAAGTCAATCAGTTAGGGGTGTCGGCACGGAGTTTGCCAATTCGCTGCGCGGGGCGATGATGCCCGTGTTCGGGCAACGGAAACGGAGGAGAAGATGAAAACGATTTTGACGGTACTGATGTCGCTACTGCTGGCGGCGAATGCTCTCGGCGTAAGCAAGAACAAGAAGGGCACGGCGCAGGTCAAGCGAGTGATGGTGCAGCAGTCCGAGCGGGAGTCGGTGCGGCTGGGGTGGTATTTGTCGCCTGTGCTGAAGTTCGGAAAGATAGAAGGTGAAACCGAGACCATGCTGGGTATTCGCGGCGGATTGGAATTCAACCAGTCGATCTATCTGGGTTTGGCGGCTTATGGATTGCCGGAAGACAAGTATTATGACCCATTCCACGATCGCTATTTTGACGACGATGAATGGGCGATGGGTTACGGCGGTCTCGAAGTGGGATTAATCAGCGGTCGGCCGCGCAACGGACAGATCTCATTGGGGGTGTTGATCGGCGGCGGTTCGGTGAATATCGATGAGAACTACTTCGAGACGCATTTCGGCGATTATGACGGTTTCTTCGTGCTGGAGCCGCAGATGGACGTGACCGTGGGCTTTTCGCGAAATGTGCGTTTGAGCCTCGGTGCCAGCTATCGATTCATAGATGACCTCGAGAGTGTGCGTTATTCAGTGGACGATCTGGAGGGGCCGAGTTTCAATCTGACGCTGGGATTCGGGCAATTTTAGTTCGGCCGGGGCCAGAGCGACGCCATATATCTGATTGACAGCAGGAGTCGGGAGTGTCTATAATGGGGCACTCTTTAAAAAGGAGAAACTGAGAATATGGCGTCGGTTAACAAAGCGATTTTGATTGGCAATCTGGGCAAGGACCCAGATCTGCGGTATACGCCTTCTGGTGTGGCGGTCTGCACTTTCTCCATCGCGACGACGGAGAAGTGGAAGGACAAAAACACCAACGAAATGAAAGAGACGACCACCTGGCACAATATTGTGTTATGGCGGCGGCAGGCGGAGATCGCCAAAGAGTATCTTCAGAAGGGCTCCCCGGTTTACATCGAGGGGCGGATTCAGACCCGAAGCTACGACGACAAGGAAGGCAACAAGAAGTGGATCACGGAAATCGTCGGTGATCGACTGCAATTGCTGGGACGCCGCGGTGAGGCGCCCGAGCCGAGCAGCGCGCCAGGACCGGAGGCTCAAGAAGCACCGCCGCTGACGGAAGAGGATGACGACCTCCCGTTCTAAGTCTCGCCGCATGACCAGGAATCTGACCGGGGTGGGGATTTTTGTCCTCACCCTGTTTTTTTACCTGCTGACACGATATCCGAACGTGGCGTATATCGACTCCGGGGAGTTGGCCGTTGTCAATGGGACGCTCGGAATCGCTCACCCAACCGGTTATCCGCTGTACACGATCCTCGGACGGTTATTCGCCTTGTTGCCGCTGGAGTTGATGACGACGCAGGTGGTGTTTGGGGCTCTGTGCACGGCGGTCGCCGCTACGGTCTTGTTCTTCACTTTCGTTCGCTACTTCGACCGTCACGAGTCCGCGCCAATCCTGGTGCTGGCGATGCTGACGCTGCTGTTTGCCAGCGCGCCGCTGATCTGGGCGCAAGGAACGACAAATGAAGTGTACTCCCTGCATTTGCTGTTCATCAGCTTGATCCTGGCGCTGCTATTGTCGCCGTTTGATTCGCGGCGGCGGGTCATGGGGCCGTACGTGGTGGCGCTGGCTTTCGGCAATCACATGTCGACGATCCTGCTGCTGCCGGCGATCGCTGTTCATCTGTATAGCCAGCGCGCGGTGCTCGCGAGAATGAAACGGATTATTCCATTGAGTCTGAGTGCGGTGGCGGTGGGGGCGTCGCTCTATCTGTACTTGCCCTTGCGCGCAGCTCTGGATCCGATCTTCAACTGGGGACAGCCGTACAACTGGGAGAATTTCGTGCGGCATGTAACCGGTTGGCAATATCAGGTATGGATGTTCTCCAAGAGTGCCAGTGAGCTGGCGGGGAATCTTTGGGATTTCGGAAAGATCTTCTACGCGCAATTTCCGGTATTGTTCTGGCTGCCGGTTGCTTTGGGAATGATCATCGCCTGGCGGCGGCACCGGCATCTGGCGATGTTGCTGAGTTGTTTTCTCGTGTTCAATTGCCTCTATGCCCTGAATTTTTCGATTCCCGATATCGACAACTATCTCCTGCCATCGGTGGTAGCGCTGTTTGGATTCGGGTGCCTGGGAATGTGGTGGTTGATCGAGCGGCTGCGCGTGTCGGCACGGATCGCAACCGGAACAGTGGCGGCATTGGTGGTCTGGGGATTAGTGCTTAACTGGCAGGAGAACGACCAGTCGCAGAATTTCGCGCCGCTGGATGGTGTTCACAATCTCTATGCATCCGCGGAAACAAACGCGCTGATTTTCTGCGCCGACTGGGATATCATCAGTCCGTGGCTGTACTCACACTTTGCGCTGGGTGAGCGGCCGGACGTGATTCTGATCGACAACGAGTTGGCGCGGCGGTCGTGGTACTTCGACTGGATTCGGCATGTGGATGCACGATTGTATGAGCACGCCCGACCGGAAATTGAGGCGTTCCTGCCGCAGGTGCGCAAGTTCGAACGCAATGAGCCTTACGATCCACAGCAGATTGAGACGGCCTACCAACGGATGTTGATGAAGTTTCTGCAGTATCGGGCGCGGCCGCTGTATATCGATCAATCGGCGAATATGTCGTTTCCGCCGCCGGGAGAGATTCTGATCAGTGGGCAGATTCTACGGATCGTTCGCGAGGGTGAGGCTGCGGCAGAGCGGAGGATCGTATTACGGGAACCACGCTTCGGCAAGCCAGGCGAGGCGCTCAACGTGCGCGAGCGCTTCAACCTTGAGAAGTATGAACGGATGGTGCGCGCGGCTTCCGAGTCGCCCGACCCAAATTCGGTGCGCTGAGTCTACGGGCAGGCAGCGCAGGGCGCCGGTCCGCCAGCGAAAATGTAATTGATCAAATAGACCGCGTCGGATATCGAGACGCTGCTGGAGCAATCGGCATCGGCGGCAGTGGTGTTCGGGGCCGGTCCTCCGGCGAAGATATAATTGATCAGATAAACCGCATCAGAAATCGATACGACGCCGGAGTTGTCGGCATCGCCACAGACAGTTGCGGGCGGTCCAACAGTAAGCGAGTACGACTGCAGCAATGATTTCTGGGGCACGCTCGAATCGAGCAACTGCAGAGTGAAATAAAAGGTGGCCTCGAATCCAGGGGTCCCGGACAGCACGCCGACGGTGTCATCGTCAAACTGCAAGCCGTAGGGCAGATCGCCGCCCCAAAAGTTCCAGTGATACGGCTCCACGCCACCGACCGCCTCGAACTTGAGATAGTACGGCACGCCGAGTTCGGCGTCGGGGCAGACGGTGGTGACGGCGTGCATCGTAAACGGCACCTGGACGGCATCGCGAAGAATCCACTGTTGCGGGTCAAACTGCACGGCGGTCACCGAGTCGGTCAGGTGAATGCGATAAACCTGTTCCCACCACTGGTTGAAGACCGACGTATCGCGGGCGCCGCCGGTCGTACTCAGGTGGAGGCGAACAGGCATTTGGAAGAGCGGATAGAGCTGCTGGATTTGCTCGATGCAGAAATCCAGATTGTAGCCGCCAGCGGGATCGGGGGAGCACTGCCAGGAGTATTCATAGCTGGGGTGGCCGTTGCCGTAAATCCACTCATTGAAGAACCAGCTCATGTCGCGGCCGACGCTGGTGGAGATTGACGCCGAGAGATCTTCCGTCGTGGCGGAGCCGTAGCGGAATGGTCCGCCGGTCCATTCCTTGATCGCGCGGAAAAAGGTGGAATCACCGAGGACACCGCGCAGCATGTGTACAACCCAGGCGCCTTTGGCATAAGAGAGGTTGCCGTCGAAGATGACTTCTGTCAGCGGATCTTCGACATAGATTGTACCCTCACCCATGTACTTCAGCGTCTGCATGTGATTAAGGTAGGCCTGCAAGCTGCCGTAGGCGCCTTCGTAGAAGATCGCTTCGGAAAAAGTTCCGAAACCCTCGTTGATCCAAATGTGATGGAAAGTCTTGCAGGTGATCATGTCGCCCCACCACTGATGCGCGTTCTCGTGAATCAGTAGGTATTCGGGATCGTAGAAGGAAAACGGGTCGTGGAACGAGCAGGTCTGGTGTTCCATGGTGCCGTAGATGCCGCAGTTGACGTTCGCGAGTTTCTCATTGACGAAGGGGTAGATGCCGAAGGCGTCGCTGTAGATGTTGAGCATCGGTATCGTCAGCGTATCGAACAGGGTGATGTAATTCCAGGCATTGGGAAAGGCGTAGCTATAGACCGGCATGGAATGACCATCGTAGTTCCAGGTGTTCTGATCGATGACGAAATTGGCTACCGATAGTGCCACCAGGTAGGTCGTGATCGGGTAACGATGTTTCCAGTGAAACAGGCGACGGCCACCGCCGAGATCGGTGTTGGAGAGCATGACGCCGTTAGTGGCAGCTGTCATGGTGGAAGGACATTCGATCCAGAGTTCGACGGAGTCAGCTTTGTCTTCGGGAGTGTCCTTGCAGGGCCACCAGTTGCGTGAGCCGAAGGGTTCGGTAGCGGTCCAGCAGACCAGATTGCCGTTGTTGTTCATAAAGCCCATGCCGCCGTCGGTGTAGCCATAGCCGGAGTAAGGCTGGCCGTGGTAGTAGACGTTCATCGAAAATTCTTGTCCCGCGGATTGCGGCACTGGCAGTGTGATGCTGAGAGTCGAGCCGAGATGGGAACTGACGGCAGTCTGACCGTTGACCTTTACGGAGTCGACGGTGAGTTGGTTGACGAGGTCGAGGTCGACAACGGCAAGATTGCTCACCAACGACTCGATCTGGTAGTCGATGGCGGCGACAATCGATTCGGTGGTGAAATTGATGTTGACGTGGATGCCGTAGTACTTGACATCGTAATCGGATTGATTTGCATTGAGCATGCGCGCCTGACTGACGAGACCACGCTTGACAGCCAGCTCGCGGCGTTCACCTTCGAGGCGATAGTATTCCCGGCGGCGGGCTTGTTCGGCAGCGATCTGCTCTGAGCTAAGGTGACGGGGGTCGTAGCGAGCCTGCTGGGCGACGCCGGCAGGCGACAGGATGAAGACAATGAGGAAAACTATTCTGATAAGCATGACTCCTCCGGCAAGTACGACGTTAATATACACAAAGTTGTCAAATTTGCGACGGGCAATTTGGGGGCTATGAAGTGATTCAACAAATCGGCGTGCGGATCGTCATGAGGAGTGACCGCTACTTCCCGACGAGCCGAGCAACCTCATGAGGGCCAAAATGTTCAAGCGATTTCTGCCGCTGGTGGCGATTGGTGTGGTGATGGTGTGCGGCTGTTCGCAGCGCAAGATGACACGGTTTGAGATCGACTACCTGGTGCTGGAGGCCGACCGGCTGGTCGTTCTGGAGGACCTCGACAGCGCGGCAATTCTGCTGAACGAATTGGCGCTGCGCAACCCGCGCGACACGATGTTATTGTTACGGCAAGGGCTGATCAACCGGCAGTTGGAGACGGTAGAAGGACGGCACAAATCGGAGACGGCCCTGCGACGGCTGGTGGAGATGCACCCCAAGAATCCGAAGTATCACATAGAGCTGGGCAAGACACTGATTGCACAGAGTTTTGAAATGCAGGGGCGCGGCGAGTTGGCAAGGGCGATCGAGCTGGAGCCGGCGAATGAAACACCTTACCTGATGCTGGCCGATTTGTACCTCCGTTCATATTTTCTGAACGACTTTGAGGATCGGCGCGATTCGGCAATCGTGGTTTTGAAAGCCCTTGTCGGGCGGAAACCGAACTCGCTCGCGGGTCTGACCCGACTGGCGGAAGTCTACGGCGTCAGCGGGAAGCTGGACAGCGCGGAAGTGTTTGGGCAACGGGCGTACTGGCTCGATACGCTGGCGGTGCGAACGAACCTGGCGCTGGGGTATATCCACTGCGGCAAGCGCAACTTCGACGAGGCCGCCGCCAACTTCGCCATCGCGCTGGCTGGGATGACCGATCGCGAGCGCGGCGGATATGAATCGGTGGAATATCTGGTGTCGCCGCAACACTGGCCCGCAGTGAAGAAACTGAGCCCACCGCGAATGGATTCCCTGCGGACGGCATTCTGGTTTGCGGCCGACAGCGATCCGACCACGCGGGTCAATGAGCGGCAAGTCGAACACTACGCGCGGGTCTGGATGGCGAATCTGCTGTTCGGTGACGAGCGTGGCGAGCGCGCGGGATGGACGACACCGATGGGGGAGACGCTGATTCGACTCGGTTGGCCGGATGATCGGCGGCGGCGGTTGGCCGAGGTTACGGGGGGTACTGCTCCGGCCTGGTGGTGGTACTACACGACGACGCAGTATCCGTGCACGCTGGCATTTGTAGATCACATGTTGTCAGGCGACTATAGCTATCCGTTCGCGTTTTCCGATAATCTCGGATCGGCGCGAGCGAGCGAGAGCAAGCGGATAGCGGAGTTGATCTATCGCGAGCGTCCGTCGGAGACGCTGGTAGACCGCTTGACCACACCGATCCGAATGTCGACGGCGGTTTACCAGTTCAAGCGGGACACCGGGACCGAGATTGAGCTCTACACCGTTGCCGAGACAGACAGCCTGGCACGCAACAGCGATGGCCGATTCGAAGGCGCCAGATTGCGCGCAGTGATTCATGGCCGTGACGGACAGGAGGTCTGGAGCGGTACGGAGCACGATGCGATCTTCTGGCGGGAGCCGGATCACAGGGAGATGGCGTCAGGGCGGTTTCGAGCGACCGTTGCTCCGGGGCGCTACCGTCTTGCAGTCGTGGTGGATCAGCTTGAGCATGAACGATTCGGCGTGCTGACCGACACGATTGCCGTGCGCGATTTTGACGGCGGGCATGTCGCGATTTCGAGTATTGTGATTGCGCGCGTGGCGCAGAGCGTACCGGAAGAGTTGAAGTTGCGACGCGAGATGGGCCTGATGCCGGCTCTGGATTTCGAGTTCCTGCCGGAGGACACGATCCGGGTCTACTTCGAAATCTACAATCTGGCCAAAGACTTGTCGGGGCGAACCCGGTATGAAGTTGTTTACAGCATGCAGTACCTCAAGGGTTCAGCAGGCGGAATCAAAGGGCTGATTGGCAAGGTGTTTCCCGGCAAGAAGGAATCAATCACGAACACCTATCGCGAGGGGGGACAGAGCTCGGATGTCGTGCGCGCTGTGGCATTATCGGCCCGCGATTTGCGACCGGGCAGGTATCGGCTCACGGTTCGGATAACGGATCTGGTGATTGGCGGGACCGCCGAGCAGAGCAGTGAACTGGTGCTGCAGGAACAAAGAGACTGAAGATTCGTCTTGACGGGACGACAATCACGTATAACTTGTAGCGAATCAAGCGGCGCCTCTGCAGTGCGGGGACGCCGGCGGTAGTATGGGGCAGTAGCTCAGTTGGGAGAGCGGTACGTTCGCAACGTACAGGTCAGCGGTTCGATCCCGCTCTGCTCCACTTAATTCCCAATTACTGCCGCAAGTCGTTGAACAGCAGACGATAGTCAGAATCGACAATGGGAGACCAAGCACTTGATAGTGCTTAGCGTATAACCTGCAATGAGTCCGATGATGTCCCGCATGGCAAGTGCACTTTTCTTGGCGCTGTTGGTACTGACGTTTGCGACGACGCTGGAAGCCGATTTGCACGGCATTTGCGGCGACTGCTGCGAGTCGGGACCCTGCGATGAATGTCTTCTGTGTCGCTGCGGTTACACCATGCCGCCGGCAGAGGTCTGCAGCGGCGAGTCGAACGGAGTCTTCCCCGTCGATGAGATCACTTACATTGAGTTTGATCGGGGCGCCGTGCAGACCATAGTGAGCGGGATTGACCGCCCTCCACGAACCTAACCAACTCCCTGTTTCCCACAATCTCAGTTTCCGCCGGATGCGCTCAGATCACTGCGCGCGACGGCTCAATGATTGATGCGGCCAAGATGGCCGAGGAGTTGGCATGTCCAGAACCAGAATTGTCGAGTATGTAATGATCGCCTGCGCCGGGTTGGTGCTTGGCGTGCTGGGAACGATCGCGATCTTATCCGGCGATACGCCCCTGGCAAACGAGCCGCACGGGCAGGAACATGCACACGAACACGGCGAAATCGCGCAGAGCGCGGACGACTGGTGCGCGGAGCATCGCGTACCGGAATCTCAGTGCACGAAGTGTCACGGCGAATTGATCGCGACGTTTCAGGCAAGTGGCGATTGGTGCGCGGAGCACGATTTGCCGGAATCGCACTGCCGCCGGTGCAATCCGCGTCTGACGTTTGCCCAGGAACCGAAAGTGAATGCCGAGCGCGTTACAGGTCCCGATGTTTTCTTCACGGGCAACGCTGCCGACTGTGCGACGGCGGATGCAGTGATTCAATTCGCCTCCCAGGAAACGGCGGAGCGGAGCGGCATCGCGGTGTTGCCGGCCGTGGCATCCAGCGCGCCGGCGCGCGAGATTGAAGTGCCCGCCGAGTTGATCTTCGACGAGACAAAGAGTTACGCGCTGACGAGTTCCCTGCCCGCGACGGTTGTGCGCTGGCAGGCAGAGTTGGGGGATTACCTGGCGGCGGGTGACCCGATAGCGGACCTGGATTCGCCGGAGATGGCGGCGTTGCAGGCGGACTATCTTGAGCTCTTGGCGGAGAGCCGGTTCGATGAGCGTGAGGCGGCGCGGGCGGACAGCCTGCATCAAGCGGCGCTCATCAGCGCGGCGGAACATCAACGGATCGCCAGCGAGTATGCCGTCACGTTAGCGCGGCGTAACGGCCTGGAGGGGCAGTTGCGGGCAGCCGGGCTGTCGGACGCGCAGATTGCACGGCTGGAAGTTGAGGGAGTGAATTCGCGGTGGACGCTGCTGTCGGCACGGTCGGGGAACCTGCTGGAACGGCGCGCGCCGCTGGGACTGTTGCAGCCCGCCGGAACCACAATGGCGCTGCTCGGCAACCCCAAAGCGCTCTGGCTGCAAGGGCATCTGCGGGAAAGCGATGCCGCGCGGGCGCGTCCGGGGCAGCGAGTCTACTTCGTGGCAGACGGTAACGCACTGGAACGAGCGACTGCAGAGATTTTCTGGGTCGCACCATTTGTCGACTCCGATTCGCGGACCGTGCCGGTACGAGCGCGGTTGATCAGCGATGATACCGACGTGCGAGCGCGCAAATTCGGGCGGATGATCCTACCCGCCGAAGAGTCATCAGCTCAGGTCGTTGTCCCGAAGGACGCGGTGCAGTGGGAAGGGTGCTGCAACATCGTCTTCGTACGCGAGGACGCCGACCGTTTTCGACCGCGCAAAGTTGAGATCGGCCGCGGCGATCGCGGACATTATCAGGTGCGGTCCGGGTTGGCTGCGGGTGAATTGGTCGTCGTCAAGGGTGGCTACCTGCTGAAGACGGAGCTGATGAAGAGCAGCCTCGGCGCCGGCTGTGCCGGACATTAGAGGCGACGATGTTGGAAAAGATCGTCGATTTCATGATCCGGCGCCGCTATCTGATCCTGGCGGCGGCGGCATTACTGATTGTGATCGGGACGGCGGCGCTCCTGCGACTGCCGTTCGACGCGTTTCCCGACACGACCCCGGTGATGGTGCAGGTCAACGTAGCCGCTCCAGGTTGGGCGCCGGAGGATGTCGAGCGGCAAATTACCTTTCCGATCGAGCGCGAATTAGCGGGTTTGGCCGGGTTGACCGAAGTGCGGTCGATCTCGAAGTTCGGGATTGCGCAGGTCAATCTGATTTTTGAGGACGTGATTGACGTCTATCTGGCGCGACAGCAGGTGACGGAGCGGTTGGTCTCGGTGCAATTGCCGCAAGGGGTCGAGGCGCCGCGCCTGGGGCCGGTGTCGACGGGACTGGGGGAAATCTTCCACTACCTCGTGATCGCGCACGACGCCGACCCAACGGCGGCGCGAACGGCGCAGGATTGGATCATCAAACCACAATTGCAGTCGCTGGCCGGGGTGGCGGAAGTGAATAGCTGGGGCGGATTCGAAAAGCAATACCACATCGTGATCGACCCAAACCGGCTGGCCCAATATCGTCTTGGCGTCAAGGAGATCGCCGACGCGATTCGCGACGACCTGGGGAATGTCAGCGGCGGCCAGATGACGCGCGGAGGTGAGCAGACAATCGTGCGCGGGGTCGGCGTCGTCAGCCGGCGCGACCAGATCGAGGATCTCGTGATCGACACGCGCGACGACGTGCCGATTTTGGTGGGCGACGTGGCGGAGGTGGTGATCGGTCACGAGATTCGCCGGGGTGCGGCGACCGCGAACGGTGATGGCGAGGTCGTGCTCGGTTTGGGATTCATGCTGACCGGTCAGAACTCGCACGAGATTGCAGCGAATCTGGAGCAGCGGCTGGAGGAAGTAGCCAAGACGCTGCCGGCGGGAGTCGAAGCGCGGCCGGTGTACGTGCGCACCGATCTGGTCGACAAGGTGTTGCGGACGGTGGAACACAACCTGCTGATGGGAGCGGCGCTGGTAATCGCCATTCTGTTTATCTTCCTCGGTAACCTGCGCGCGGGACTGATCGTGGCTTCGGCAATTCCGCTGTCGATGCTGTTTGCGTTCGAGATGATGGCGCAAGTCGGCATCGTCGGGAGCTTGATGAGCCTGGGCGCGATCGATTTCGGCCTGGCGGTCGACAACGCCGTGATCCAGGTCGAGAATACCGTGCAGCGACTCCACGGTGCAGGCGATCGTCCACGACTTCAGGTCATCAAGGACGCAATCCTGGAAGTGCGCAAGCCGACGCTGTTCGGGGAATTGATCATCATCCTCGTCTATCTGCCGGTCTTGACGCTTCAGGGAATAGAAGGCAAGATGTTCCGGCCGATGGCGCTCACGGTGATTTTCGTATTGGTCGGGTCGCTGATTCTTTCGTTTTCGGTCTTGCCGGCGTTGATCGCAACCTTCCTGAAGCAGCCACGCCGGGAGCAGACGCCGATCATCGTGCAATGGGCGCAGAAGCTGTATCGCCCGATACTGCAGGCGGCTCTGCGCTATCGCATCGGGGTGATGGCAGTGTCGCTGGCGGCGCTTCTGGTCGGAGTGTTCCTCTTCAGCCGGCTTGGCGGCGAGTTTCTTCCCCGCCTGAGCGAAGGCACGGTTGCCATCAACATCATCCGGCTGGCCGGAATCGATATCGCCGAATCGGTCGATAACAACACGCACATCGAGGAGATCCTGCTGGAAAAGTTCCCCGATGAGATCGCCGAAATCTGGTCGCGGATCGGAACGGCGGAACTGTCGACCGATCCGATGGGATTGGAACTGACCGACGTTTTCATGACGCTCAAACCGCGGTCGGAATGGAAGCGGGCGCGCAATCAGCAAGAACTGGCGGCACTGATGGATCAGGAACTGTCCGATCTACCAGGAATGAACCGCGTGTTTACGCAGCCGATTGAGATGCGCGCCAACGAAATGATTGCCGGTATTCGCGGCGATATCGGAATCAAGATCTTTGGCGATGATCTGCAGCTACTGGAGCAGAAGTCCGAGGAGATCTCGGCGCTGATCGAGACGATTCCGGGTGCGGCGGATGTCAGTGTCGAACAATTGACCGGCCAGCCGGAGTTCAAACTGGAGGTCGATCGCGAGCGACTGGCACGGTTGGAGCTGACGGCGGCAGAGGTGCTGAGCGTGATCGAGAGCCTTGGAGGAATCAACGTCGGCGAAGTGTACGAGGGGCAGCGGCGGTTCCCGTTGATGATCCGGATGGATTCGGCATACGCGGAAGTACCGGAGGATGTCGAACGAATTCCAGTGACGGCGGGACGGGCGTTACTGACTCTGGATCAGGTGACCAAACCGCAGATTGAGCGCGGGTATGCGACGATTACGCGCGAATGGGGCAAGCGGCGGGCGGTAGTGCAGTGCAATGTGCGCGGCCGCGATGTCGATTCGTTCGTCAAGGAGCTGCGCAGCCGGATTGAGAGCGAGATCAAGTTTGACCCGGGGTATTTCATCCGGCTCGGCGGGCAATTTGAGAATTTGGAGCGGGCACGGACGCGCTTGATGATCGTGGTGCCGATCGTGCTGCTGCTGATTATGGGGCTGCTGTACTGGACGTACGGATCGGTGCGCGATGCGATTCTCATTTTCACGGGGGTGCCACTGGCAGCATTGGGCGGTGTGATTGCGCTGGCGTTGCGCGGAATGCCGTTTTCGATTTCGGCCGGTGTCGGGTTCATCGCTCTGTCGGGAATCGCCGTGCTGAATGGTTTGGTGCTGGTGTCGACAATCAAACGATTGCGCGCCGAAGGGACGGGTCTGGCGGACGCGATTGTCAGCGGCGGGACATCGCGGCTGCGACCGGTGCTAATGACGGCGCTGGTAGCGGCGTTTGGTTTTGTGCCGATGGCGGTGTCAAGCGGGGTGGGCGCCGAGGTGCAGCGACCGCTGGCGACGGTGGTGATCGGCGGTATTATCACTTCGACGGCGCTGACCTTGATCCTGCTACCGGTGCTATATTCGGTTTTTGGCGGCAAGAGTGAGGCGGAGCGATAAGAGAACGACCCATCGTTGCCGACGGGTCGTCATTCAGCTTGTTTCCAGCGGCAGAGTTCGATCAACAGGGGGCGGGGCCGCCAGCGAAGATGAAGTTGACCAGGTAGGTACAGTCAGAAATTGTCGTCGTGAAGTCGCAATTGGCATCAGCAGATTGTAGAGGAAAGGGTGTCGGCCCGCCGGCAAAGATGTAGCTAATGCAGAACACGACATCGGAGATGTCGACAACGCCGCTCCCGTCGGCGTCACCCTTGATCCAGTCGCGAGCAACAATGGGAAAGCAGACGGCGGGTACTTCAGGATTCGGTTCTTCCTCATCGTAGAAGATCGGTGGGATTTCGCCGCATTCCGAGGTGAAGAGCCAGAAGCCTGCCGGCGGAATAAAGACATTGTCGATGCAGAACTGCCCACCGGGAGCCAGCTGAGCGGCGTCAAGTTTCAGCGACAATATCCGTGTTGATTTGTCGTGCATGGGAAAACCCGTTTCCGCACTTGAAGCATATCCCTGCATGAGAAAATTCTGCGGCAGAATGTCCGTGTCAAAGAGCCAGCCGCTGAAATGCCAGCTACCGGCCGAATTCGGGTCTTCCATTTTGATATAGTGCGGCTGTGACTGCGGAAAGTCGCCATACGGGCTGACGAATCCGAATGGTTCATTGTCCGAGGTAAAAAGAAAACCGAGAGACAGACTCAAGAGCGGCACAGGATTTTCCATCCAGATTTCGAGTCGATTCATGGCGTCGGCATAGACGACATCGTCGGGATAGTTGATGTGAATCTTGACTTCGTCGGCGGCGAAAACGTGCACTGCCGGCAGGAGCAACAGGATGAGCGCGACAAGACCGTTTCTGAGTTCGAGTAGCTTTTTGTGTTCCATACATACTCCGAGAACGCTGCGGCTTCGACTTTCCCTCTATTTGAGCAAGACCATGCGTCGCGTTTGCGTTTGTGCGCCGGCCGAAGCGCGATAGAAGTAGACACCGCTCGGATAGCCGTGCGCATCCCACGCGATACTTACCGCGCCGGAATTGCGGCCGCTGAAGGTCTTCACCACCTGACCGGCAACGTTGACGATATCCAAGGTCCAATCCGATTCGGTTGGGAGATAGAGCCCGATCGTGGTTGTCGGATTGAATGGGTTCGGGACGTTCTGCGACAGTGTGAATTTATCCGGCAGCGCGCTGTGCCTGAGTCGAGTCTCAATCAAGCGGCCGTGATCATCGGTAATCTGAATTTCGACCAACTCCGCATGGCCGCTGAGTGAAAGAAGCGAATGGGCGCCTGCGGCTACATTGGCAGAGATGTTGTCCAGCGGCGGCAGGAGGAGAACTCGCAACGTGCCGTCATCAGCGACAGCCTGATGCAGCTCCAAGTCGCAGAAGTCCGTGATCTCCGTTGAGAGGTCAGAAGAACGAAAGCTGGCAAAGATCGCGGAGATTTCCACGGGCGAGTCGACGGTAAGGATGCCATCAGCAAAGGAGACGTCGGCCGATCCGGCCAGAGTCTTCGCCGGTGGAATCGCGAGGGTATCTCCCGCGAAAACGCGGAACATCATGACCAAGTCAGGTAGAGCAGCCGCTTGGCCATTGGCATCAATGTCGGCAGCGCAGAATCGGGCTTCGGGATTTGGGTAGAAGACCGAGAGCCCGTACAGGAAGTAATCGCGAAAGAGAACCAAGTCGCCGACCTCATAGGCGAGACGATTGAGGTTGATATCGCCGCGAATGCAGACCGGGTCGAGACACTGCAATTCGACGCCGCCGTTCCAGAAGTAGGCGAAGCCGACGACGGGCGACCCGACAGAATCGCAGGCGTCGCAGTCACCGCCCAGGCGCAGGGGCAGGCCGCAATCGGTGTTGGTCAGTTCGTAACTGGGGTCGAAGATCGGGTCGGTGTTGGGGTAGTCAAAGACATGGCAGGCGCCGTAGCGGGCGTTGAAGTCGTAGGCTTGAAGAGTGTTGTCGCCGCAGGTCCGCCACGCGAAGCGCACGGGGGAAATCTCGCACTCGTGCCAATAATTGTGAGTCACGTAGAAGCGAACGGTCGCGAGCGTGTCGCCGTTAAAGGCGTGATAGCAGAGCGGTCCCGAACCGCCGTTGTTGAGATCGGCAAAGGCGCGCAACCGGACAATCCCGACCTGGCAGAGTCCGTCATAAAAGTCACTACTGACGATATTGTACGTGAAGTAGTCCCAATCGCAGCCGCCGGGTCCAAGCGCGCTACCCAGCGTGGCGTCGAGCAGATTGAGAACGCAAGCCTGGTACGAAACGAGAAAATCGAAGCTGGAAAATGACGCACTGCCCTGCTCCTTAGTGACGGCAAATTCGATTTCCCGGCCGAGCAGCGTCATCGGGGGCCTGCTGATCCGGAAAACGAATGGTGCAGAACTTGTGACTTCTGCAGAAATCAGACAGGAGTCCGCTTCGGCGCAATTGTCAGTGACGATCACACGAAAATTGAATAGCTGTCCACCATCGGCGTCAACAAATGCATAGTGAAGCACGCCGGCGGCGTCGATGGTCACCGATCCGGCCGGCGGGGTCCCAAGCGCGGACAATGACCATGATAATTGCTCACATCCCGGCGCCGCAACCGCAGTGAGTTGCACCGACGCCTCGTCGCACAGAAGAGCCTTGATGCTGGGCGGGCAGAAAGTGATAACGGGAGCCGAGAGGGCTGATGAAACGTGCACGATCCAGAGAGTTACGGTCAAGGCAACCAAGCGCTTCAAGATCATGTCCTTTCGCGGCGCGTTATCTATACCTGCCGATCTACTTCAGCAGCACCATCTTCCGAGTTTCGCCATACGCACCCGCGGTGGCGCGGTAGAAGTAGACGCCGCTGGGCATCGAGCGCGCATCCCACTCGATACTCACCGCGCCGGAATTGTGGCCGGCGAACGTCTTCACCACCTGTCCGGCGATGTTGATGATCTCGAGCGACCAATCCGATTCGACGGGCAGTTCCAGCCAAATCGTGGTTGTCGGATTGAACGGATTCGGTACGTTCTGACTCAAGGCAAACCTCGTCGGCATACTGCTGCGTTCGAGACGAGTACTCAGTAGATTTCCGTGATAATCTGCCACTTGAATATCGACCAACTCAGCGTTGCCGGAAAGTGAGAAAAGTGGATTGGACCCGGCATCGAGACGCCGGGACATGTCCTCCAGGCCGGAATAGACCAGCACGCGGAGGAAGCCATCCCCGGTGGAAGATTCAAGCCGCAAGTCGCTGAGATTGTGAATACTGTAATCGCCGTTCACGCGGAAGGTTGCATAGAAAGCGCCAACTTCCACCGGCGCAGTCAGCGTCAGAGTGCCGTCAAAGTCTACCGTCGCATGATTGGCAAACGGAGTCAGCTTGGGAAACGGCAGCGCATCGCCGACGATGACGCGCAGAAGGTAGACTAAGTCGCCGACGGTGAGCGTCAGGCCATCGGCGTTGACGTCGGAGGCGGCAATTTGTGCCTGGCGGAATTGCGGATTCGGATCGAGCGCGCTCAGGCCATAGAGGAAGTAGTTGGTGAAGAGCACAGCGTCGGCGATCTCATTGGGAACGCCATTAAGGTTGAGATCGCCCCGGGCATCGATGGAATCGGCGCAGACGATATCGATGCCGCCGTTCCAGAAATAGATGAAACGAATCGGCTCGTACTTCTCGCTGACGTCACAGTCGGCGCAGGCGCCGCCATAGGAAATGGCGAAGTAGCAGCTCAGGTCGGTGACTTCGAAGTTCGGATCGATCAGAGGATCGGTGTTTTCGAAGTCAAAGACCTTGGAAGATATCCAGAGTGTGTCACCACCGACGTTGGAGAGAGCGTTATCGCCGCAATCGATCCAGGCGAATCGGATCGGGACGTATTGACACTCAAAGGTCTGATTGGCGGTAACAAAGAACTTCAGGCTGACCATTTCCCCACCGTTGGGCACTGCGAAGCAGTCGGGGTGGTGGGCGCCGTTGTTGGCATCGGCGATCGCGATCACGCGCAGCATGCCGGAGGGACACGGTCCACCGCAATTGCCGAAGGGACCGTAGCGATAGGTGAAGTACTCCCAGCCGCAGCCGGCGGGGCCAAGAGCGGCGCCGAATGTCGCAGTCTGGAAGCTGAGGGCCGAGGCGTCGTAAGCGATCAGGAAATCGAAGCCGCCGATCTGGTCGGAGCCGGATTCCTTGATGATCGAGACGTATTCGTAGCCGCCCTGAAGAGTGTTATGAGTTTTCTCCATGCGAATCACAAAGGGCGTAATGGGAATATTCTCGACTGCAAACTGGCAGGAATCGGCACTGCCACAATCGTTGGCGGCGATGGCGGTGAAGTTCTTGAACGTTGCGCTTTCGGTGGCATCAAACTGGAAACTGAAGTTGCCGTTTTGGTCGATGGTTGGCGCATTGACGACGGAGCTGTTTGCGATGACCGACCACGCGAGATCGCCCGGTTCGGGGTCGGTCGCGTCGAAATCAAAGGTAACAGGCGCAGCGATTGTCCCTTTGGTCGGGGCCCCGGCGCAGTTGGTGATCAGCGGCGGATTGCAGGGCGGACGCTGAACCAGGTCGAAGCAGACGGCGGGGGCATCGGGAATCGTCGCCGAGGTGTTGGGGTAACCTTGAAACGTTGGGGCGTTCACTGCTGCAGAATACGGCTCGAACAACCACGAACCGGCAGGCGGAAAGAAGATATTGTCAACGCAGAATCCGGCGAGTTGCGGTGTCTGGCCCGCGGGTATGCGAATCTTGAACGAATAACAAAGGGTCGAAGACGTATGAATCGGCAAGGGGGTCTCAACCGCGCCTGAGTCCAGGGAGAATCCCCCGAAGAGGACGGAATCGGGTACCTTGTGAACTGCCATGTGCAGCCCGCCGAAACCGGCGAGTCGGTCGACAGCGTCCCCGTGCTCCTGCACGTAAAACGGTCTCGGCGGCAACGGCTTGTTACCATAGGGAGTCACAAGGTCGAAGGAGCCGGCAAGATTGCGGAACTCAAAGCCAAGCGACATCGCTCTAAGCGGCCGCTCATTGGTAATGTAAATCTCGAGAAGGTTGTCTTCGCCGATGTAGACCACATCAGAGCCGCCGTTGAAGTGGACGGAAACGTCATAGGCGCCAAAAGAAACTGCCGCCGTGACAAGCACGAGCACGGTCGCCAACCCGAACGCCATTTTCATGGTTTTGCCTCGCGATTTTGTGAATTCGGCGGGTAGCTCATCCGATGAATCGAGCCGCCGCGCGCGGTAGTACCAACTTCGATCAAATGTAGCCAAAGGGATCGAAGTTGTCAAGACGGTAAATGACGCTGACTGACCGATGCGTCTTGAGCGGCAACAACAGCAACCGCCTCCCGGCGAACCGGGAGGCGGCAGTTAAGAGATTGCAGCACAGAAGATTGCTTACTTCAGCAACACCATCTTACGGGTCTGACTCAACGCGCCGGCAGAGGCGCGGTAGAAGTAAACGCCGCTCGGCATGGAGCGGGCATCCCATTCGACGTTGACGTAACCGGAACTGCGGCCGGTGAAGGTCTGCACCACCTGACCGGCGACGTTGATGATATCCAGCGTCCAATCCGATGCGGATGGAAGATAGAGCCCGATCGTGGTCGTCGGATTGAATGGATTGGGCGAGTTCTGCGCTAAAGCAAACTCCTGCGGAAGCGACGACTTCCCGATCACGGCATCCAGCATGTTACCGTCGTAGTCGGCTATTTGAACCTCAAGCAAGTCAGCGTTACCCGCGACGGAGAAGAGCTGGTTGGTCCCGGCTTCCAGCCGCCGCGTCATGTCGTCAACGCCGGAGTAGACGAGGACGCGCAGCACTCCATCGGAGGCGGCGGACTCCAGTTGCATGTCGGACAAGTTGTGAACGGAGACTGTTCCTGATGTACGGAAGGTGACCGCGAGCGCGCCGATTTCGGCGGAGGAATTGGTTGACAGCACACCGTCAAAGCTCACCGAAGCGGCGGTGCCACAAGGCGACAGCTTGGCAATCGGGAGCGCATCACCAACAATGATGCGAAGGAGATAGACCAAGTCGCCGACAGTGAGGGGGATGCCGTCGGCGTTGACATCGGAAGCGGCAATCTGGGCTTCGCGCGGGATCGGCAGGATATTCAGCGCCGGCAGGCCATAAATGAAGAAGTTGGTATAGAGCACGGCATCGGCGATTTCGTAGGCGATGCCGTTCAGGTTGATGTCGCCGCGATCGTCGATCGAGTCGGCACAGACGATGTCGACGCCGCCGTTCCAGAAGTAGATTTCGCGCACTGGTTCATACTTGAGTGAAGTGTCACACTCGGAGCAGGCACCGCCATAGTGCGGAGAGCTGCCGCAGTCGTAACCGGTGATCTCGAAGTCGGGACTGGAACTCGGATCGGGATTCTCGAATTCGAAGACCTTGGCGGAGATCAGCAGCGTATCACCGCTGACGGTGGAGATGCCGTTGTCACCGCAGTCGACCCAGACGAAGCGGACGGGGACATACTGGCACTCGAAGGTGCGGTCGTTGGTGACCAGGAATTTCAATTTGACCAGTTCGCCGCCGTCGGGGACGCTGAAGCAGGAGGGATGATTGGCGCCATTAATGACGTCCGCAACGGCGACAACCCGAATGAGGCCGCTGGGACAAGGTCCGCCGCAGTTGCCTTCGGCGCCATAGCGGTAGGTGAAGTACTCCCAGCCGCAACCGGCGGGGCCGAGGGCAGCACCCAGCTCGGCACTGACGAAGGCAAGTCCGGTTGGATCATAGGCCAGCAGAAAATCGAAGCCACCGAACTGGTAATTGCCGAGAAACTTCTGAATTGAGACTTCTTCGAATTGCCCCTGGAAGGAGTCGTGAGTCTTCTCGATGCGGATCACCGTTTGCGGGCCGCCGCCCGGGAAGTGGAAGTGCTCAAGAATCTCGGCTTCGTTCAGGGCCCGATCGTAGATGCGGATTTCGTCGATGGTACCAAAGAGCTTATTCGGGAGGTTGTCGAAACCGCCGAACTTCATTGGTTGGCCGTAATCGGGTATTGTTCCGGTAGTTGTCCGCTCTTCCAACATGAGCCCGTTGACATAGAGCCGTTGCTTGTTGCCGTCCCAGGTGCCGACAACGTGGTACCATGGGCCAGGCTGCCAGACACCGGGTGGATCGGTTTGGAGAATGTTGTAGTAATCATTGTTGGCGATTGAGAACAGAAAGCCGCCGGTGTAGGGCGGATGATACTGCGTACCGCACACACCAAGGTGATATTGATAAGCGGGCAGGGTATGCGAATAGTAACCGCGATCGATGATCGGGTCATTGCCGGTGCCGTGAAAGTCGACGCCGGTGTACCAAGCCTCGAGCGTTATGCCGTAGGCCGGAGACAAGCCGCTGGGAACGCCGAACTGAACCTCGGTATGACCATCGAGGTACAAAGCCGTTCCGCTGATCCCTGGGACGAACACACCGGAGATTGTCGAACCGAACTGATCAACAATGGTGCCGTGATTGCCGTTAGCAGTACGATCGTGGATCGTAGAACCGGAGGCTTCGTCGAAGTCCCAGTAACCGATAAGACCAGCGTCAGTGGCACGAATTGGGCTTGCCAATGCCGCGACCAACAGCGCGACAGCGCAGAAACGTTGAAGCATTCCAACCCTCCCGGGTTAAGAGGACAAATGCAGGAAAGTGGTAATTCCTTTTGCGGCCACAACGGCCAGGATTTCAGAGTTACTTGAATATCTTACAAAATGTCCGCGTTTTGTCAATATGACATTGCGGTGGAAGTCGATAAGGAGTAACAAACGCAGGGGTGCCAGGATTCGAACCTGGGTATGGCAGATCCAAAATCTGCTGACTTAACCACTTGTCTACACCCCTGTGGGTCGGCCGGCACGAGCGCGCCGGCGGCGAAGATTATACAAAGACGGCGGCTCAGAGTCAACGACTCTTGGCCGCCGTCTGCGGAAATGGTAAGGGGTTAGTTGCTTGCGGCGGCAGTGGAACCGGACTCGGCCAGTTCGCGCTCATAAGCGGCCAAGACGCGGTCTTCGATGAAGCGGCGGGCTTCATTGTTGACGGGGTGAGCAATGTCCTGGTGGGTGCCGTCGGGGCGTTTCCGGGATGGCATGCTGACGAAGTACCCGGTCTTGCCATTGATGACCTTGAGACCACGGATGACGAACATGTTGTCAAACGTGATGTTGACAAACGCCTTGAGCTTGTCCTCGTTCTTCAGAGTCACGCGAATGTCGGTGATCTCCATACTACCTCCCACGTGGCGAATCCGCCGGCTGTCTCTACTCTCGAGGCAATCTCACAGGTGAGAGACAAAATACCTGCCAGCCGAATCGACTGGTAATGTCGGTTGTCACACTCATCTCCGGCGCCTGATCAAACAGACCGAAAATCGACGAGCCGCTGCCGGTCACGGCAGCACAGTGGGCGCCCGCCCTCTGAAGGAGATTGAGGCAATCCGCCAACTCGGGGTGCCAAGACAGCACCAGCGGCTGGAAGTCGTTGCCGATCTGCTGACAATATGTTAAAAGATCTGCGCCTGAGGCTGCAGGATTAATATCCGACTTTGTAGAGAAACTTGTCAAGTAGAATCTTAATTGGGCGTAGGCGGCGGCCGTAGCGACGGCAAAGTCAGGGGCGACGAGAAGCACGAAATAGCTGAGCGGCAGGTCGATATCCTCGACACGTTCGCCCCGGCCGGTGATCAGCGCCGAGCCCGAGGAGAAGAAAAAGGGTATGTCAAAACCGAGGCGAGCGCCCAGTTCGGCCAGCCGGGGGAGCGGTATTCTAAGATTCAATAGCTGATTAATGCCCTTCAATGCAGCGGCGGCATCGGAACTGCCCCCGCCCAAACCAGCGCCAATGGGGATGCGCTTTACCAGGTCGATCTGGAGGCCGGTCTTGATATCGCATTCCGTCTTGAGCGATTCCCAGGCGCGCCAGATGAGGTTAGTCGGGTCGGCGGGCGCGTGAGCCGAATCCGATGTCATGACAAAGTCGGCGTCAGACTTGCGGATGGTGAGTGTGTCATAGAGACTAACGGCCTGCACCAGCGAGTGGAGATCGTGATAACCGTCCGGGCGCCGCCCGAGGACTTGCAGGAAAAGGTTGATTTTGGCTGGAGCCTGAATTGTCAGCGACGGTACCGCGCTCAATTGGAGAGCCCCTGCAGGAACCAAGCGAGGAAGACGCTCACCTCGAGTCGGTCTTCGTCGCGGCCGTCTTTGTTGCGGTAATTGCGGAAATGCGAATAGCGGAGGTCCAGACGGCCGTCGATCAGCCGACGGTCGAACAGCAGCAGGCCGAGGCGCACAGAGGGCGATGTCTCAACGACGCCGGTCGGGAACTTCTCGGCGTACGGCACGCCGCTTCGCTCGTGTTGAACAATGCGGCCCTCCCCCCTGCGGGTATAGCGAAACTCCAACTCAGTGTCAAACGTGCCACTGACATGATAGCGACAAAGGGCGAAGATGCGGTCCTGGTCGTTGCCGTCGAAATAACCGATGGGATTGCCATAGTAGAGGTAGAGATTCTGCGGCTGATTCTGACCGTAGACCGTGGTGTTGACGCGGGTGTAGCTTAGCTTGGTGAAGAGCCGAGCGAGGCCGAGCGGTTCGAGGGCATCCAGGCCGAACTTATAACCGACCTGGTGTGGCTCTGATCTAAAGTCGATTTGAAAATCGTCGATCATCAACTCGCCGAAGATTCGCGCCTGGCGCGGCCAATAGATGGCGAAATCAACACCAAAGAAGATATTGTCGTCGGAGCCGCGATTCCACTGCTCCCAATAGTACGGAACGAAGGGGTTAAGGTAGCGCCAGTCGATCGGGCGGTTGTGGCCGCCGTAAAGAACGAGTTCGGAAAGCCCGAGTTCGAAGACGCCCTTCTTACGGAAACTGAGGCGATGCGCCGAGATGTAGCGCACGAGTGTCGAGTCGTTGTGGACAACGTTGTCGAGCCGGGTGATAAAGTAATCGAAGCGCAGGGCCGGGTGTTCGTAGCCAAGCCAGATGCGATCGAGCGGCGGGGCGTTATCGGAAAGCAGCAATGCATCGTGCTGTTCCGGTCCCCAGATCATGGAGGAGCGGCCGACAGAGGCGAAGACACCACGCGGGAAGGAGTAGTAGAGTGCGGCCTGGTCGATCCAGCCGGTGACTTTCTTGTCCCACTTGCGACCATTCCATTGCGAGTAGAGGTCGCCGTGATTTTCGAGGCGCATACGCAGATGGACTTGTAGTCGTTCTGTCGGCGCCACCCAGAGTTCGCTGGTCAAACCGAGCCGGTGGACGGGCATGGTGTCGGAAGCGGCAAGCTCCTGGAAGTAGGGAACGAATCGCAGTTTGTAAGCCAAGTCACGTCGTCCGGAAGTACTCAGAAGACCGACATCGTTCAGAAGCATCTTTTCGGGATCGTGATAGCGAGTAATCCGGCTCGAAAGGAGGCGGTCGAGTTCACTCCGGGGGGCAATCTCCTCCGGGATGGATGAATGAACGGGCGAAGCCTGCCAGCGTGGTAAGACATTGGCGTAGAGCTGTTCGTCGGCCCAAAGCAGAAGCCCCTCTTCCCAGTAACGATTACTTACGAAGTCCGTGGCTTCGACAGGGGTTGCTAACGCGGCGGTTTCGTTGCCCGCGCGAGCCAGTGGCGCGAGCAAGCAGAGCGAGAACAAGGTGGCCACGAGATGTCGGTTGAGCATGGAGGCAATTACCGTCAGCGGACAATTCAAGTCAACGTGAAATCTGCGCCCGCCGGAAGTCGAATTGATTCAAAGATAGAGCGATTTTGTCGAACATAATTGAGGCCCGGCTCGTAGTATCTTAGCAAGACCACCGACCACAGTGCGATTGTATCCGTCTGAACCAGCTCTGGGGAGATCGATTTATGAAGAGAGTGACAACGCTGCTTGGTGCGGCACTGAGTTTGGCCATTCACACCGTTACGCTGGCGTCCGAGAGCCAGTGGATCGACAATGCCGCGGCGACAATTCTGTATGACGCAGCATCGGGGCGGTTTCGGCCAGCGGATGCCGATCAACCGCAACCGCCGTTTAGTCAGATGGTGGATGGCATTGGCGTCACGGCGAGCGCCGACAAGTCGCCGCACGCGGAGTACGATTCCCTGCGGCTGTGGGGACACTGGCACGAGCGGTCGACGTACGGTGGGTCATGGGGATATGTCGATTCGGCCAGCGGCAATGAATATGCGTTGATTTGCGCGCGCGGCGAAGGGGTGTCGATTGTCGACATCAACACCTGGCCGCCGCAGGAAGTCGGATTTATGCCGTCGCTGGCGCCGGGAAACGATGCCAAAGAAGTGAAGATCTATCGCCACTATGCTATTGTGGTCAAGGAGTTCGAACCGCTTCAGATCTTCGACATACAGAATGTTACCAATCCGGTGCAGGTGGCGACGATCAATCCGATCAATGGCGGCTCGCACAACTGCCTGGTCGACGGCAATTATCTTTATGTCGTCGGCAACCACGGAGTCGGCGGGCTGGAAATCTGGAATCTCAGCAATCCAGCCAGTCCGGGAGTGCGAGTCGGGCAGTATAATCCCTACTACTATCACGATATCGACATTCGGAATGACACGTTGTTTGCGGCTGCGATCTACGGACAAGGGATCGACGTCGTTGACCTCTCAAACAAGGCCAATCCGACGTTCATCACCAATTGGAATTACCCCGGCTCGGGTGCGCACAATATTGATATCAGTCCGGACGGGCACTATGCCTTTGTGGGTGATGAAATCGGGAGCGGACCCTGGACGCGTGTATTCGATATTTCGGACATTCACAATGTGCAATTGGTGGCAAATATCATTCCCTCAACGCCGGCGATCGCGCATAACAGTTACTTGAAAGACGGATTCTTGTACATCGCGCATTACACCGCGGGGCTGCGCATCTGGAATGTGCAGAATCTCTTTGATCTGCATGAGGCGGCACGATACGACACGTATGCCGGAGTCGGGATGGTATACGCCGGCGCCTGGAACGTGTATCCGTTCTTCCCCTCCGGCAAGGTGATCGTCTCGGACATGCAGACGGGGTTGTACGTGTTTCAGTGGCAGGATTTTGTCTGCCCGGACGGCGTCGACAATGATGGCGACGGGCTGGGGAACTTCTGCGACAATTGCCCGAACGTTCATAACCTGGCGCAGCATGACGAAAACGGTGACGGCGTTGGTGATGCTTGCGACGGGCAGTTACATATCCAGAGCTACGCGCCCGACAGCGGCTTCACCGGCACGCCTTACTTCTATCAGTTCACGGCGATCGGCGGCACGCCGGGCTATGATTGGACATTTCTCGGCGGCGATGTGCCATTTGGATGCGTATTCAACAACGGCGTCGGTACGGTCACCGGCACGCCGACGCTCAGTGCGACCTTTTACTTCACCGTGACGGTGACGGACGCGTCGATGCCGACGCGGCATGACACGCTCGGCGTGAGCATCACGATCAGCGACCCGGCACCGCAGTACGTTTGCGGCGACGCCGACGGATCAACAAGCGTCAGCATCTCCGACGCCGTCTACTTGATTCAATACATCTTTGCCGGCGGCCCGGCGCCGATTCCCCTCGAAGCCGGCGACGGTGATTGCACCGGATTGGTGACGATTTCGGATGCGGTCTTCTTGATTAACTACATCTTTGCCGGCGGGCCGGCGCCCTGCGCCAGTTGTCCTTAGCGACGAACCCGTTCAAGCAAACGCGGGTCGCGACCCGGCAGTCGCGACCCGCGGAAATTCGTGTCGTTGCAGGAGGACCGGAGCTTATTTCTTCTTGCCGGTACGCAGGCGGGCAAGTGTTTCCGCCTTCAGCTTGGTGCGGAATTCCTGCTGCAGCTTGCTCCAGAACGGATACATGCTGCAGTGATCGGCCTTGTCGCAGTCGCAGCCGCGATCGCCGCGGACACAGAGGTTGAGACCGAGAGGACCGTCCATGGCCTCGATGACATCAAGCACGCTGACCTGGGTCGGGGTTTTGGCCAACTGATAGCCGCCGTGCACACCCTGGTACGATTTGAGAATCTGGGCGCGGGTGAGTTCCTTGAGAATCTTCGCCAAAAAGTCGCGCGGGATCCGCTCGGTTTCGGCGATGACGTTGATGGAGTTGCGCTTTTCGTTGGGTTGGCGCGCGATGTGCAGAACGGCTCGCAGGGCGTAGTCGGCTTTGCGTGAAATCTTCATTGCTACTCTTGCTCCTCCTGGCGGCTACTGGACACAGTAGACGTCGTACACGGGTGAACTAGCCAAAGACAAATCAAGTTGATATTCGACCGTCAAGTCAACTTAACCATTAGCGGTCTATATTTACTCATACATACGGAAGTAACGATAGTTTGATCGAAAAGTAAATGGATTTTTTAGTAAATTTATCGAGATTTGTAAAATATTACCAGAGGACCGACGTTCACCGGCAAACCTGCCGGCTGTAAGAGAGATGATGGACAAGCTTGTTTACGCCTTGATGTTTGCGATCCTGCTCGGCGGTGCCGTTGCCGCCGCTTCGTTGCAGGCGACCTTTCCGGCTCCGGCCGGCTATGCGCGTATTGCCGTCGCGGCAGAATCCTTCGGGGCATTGGTGCGATCACTGAACGTACTGCCGGACTCCGTGCCGGTTCGTTTCGCAGATGGCCGCACCTGTCAAACGTGGCCGGCCGGGACGCGAGTAGTTGCTCTGCCATTTCTATTTCGAGCTGATCTTGAGCAGTGCGCCGACATGGCGTTGCGGCTCTACACCGAGTATCATTGGGCACGCGGATCGGCCGACAGCTTGGAGTTCAAGCTGCAGAACGGCCAACGTATTGCCTGGCGCGAGTGGCGCGCAGGCAGGCGTTTGCGTTTCGATTCCGCGGCCAACCGGCATGTTGTTGCGCCGGCGCGAGCCGATTCTTCGCGGGCGGAATTTGAGCGTTTCCTGCATTACTTGTTTTTGTGGACCGGTAGTGCCGCGTTGCAGCGTGACCTTCATAAGTTGAGGGCAGACGACCTGCGGCCGGGCGACCTGATTGTGCAAAACACAACCGGGGCAATGGGCCATGTGTCGGTCATTCTTGACGTAGCGCAAGACAGCAGCGGTCACCGGCTCTACCTGATCGGCAACGGGTGGACACCAGCACAAAGTTTCTTTGTCCGAATAGCCCGACCGGAGGAGGGGAGCGAAGGCTGGTTTACGCTTGCTGGTTACGAGAAGCACCTATCAGTTTACGGCTTCGGTCCGTTCAATTTCCGTCGCTGGCAAGAGTGATGAAGTAGTCAACCGGGGAGAAAGCATCAACATGAAGAGCTATCGCAAAGAGCTGTGGTTTGAGACGGCGACGCGACGCCAGTTGCAGAATATCACCGGTCAGGTGGAGACTTGTCTCAAAGAGAGCGGCGTGCGGGAAGGAATCTGTCTGGTCAATGCGATGCACATTACGGCAAGCGTGTTCATCAATGATGACGAGGCCGGGCTGCATCACGATTTCGAAATCTGGCTGGAGAAGCTGGCACCGGAGAAACCGCACTCCCAGTATCGCCACAACGGTTTTGAGGACAATGCCGACGCCCATCTGAAGCGAACGATTATGGGCCGCGAAGTGGTGATTGCGGTCACCGATGGACAGTTGGACTTCGGACCGTGGGAGCAAATCTTCTACGGAGAGTTTGACGGCAGACGCAAGAAGCGGGTCTTGGTCAAGATTATCGGCGAGTGAATTGCGCCAGGAGCCCCTAATTGCTCGGGGCAGGCACAGCAACAGAGGCGGCCAGCGGCACTTGCAGTTTCTTTTTCAATTCCAGTAGCGGCCGAAAGTCGGGATCGGCGTTTTTCCAGACTTCAGCGGCACGCTCGCGATAGGCCTGGGCCGAGGCCCGGTCGTTGCCGGCCTCATAGATATCCGCCAGCTTGATGAGAGTCTTGGCGCTATTCGGATTGACCGACAGGTTCTTCTGCAATTCGGAAATCGCCTGGGCCGTTTCGCCCCGGCGCAGCAAGACGTCGGAGTAATAGACACGATAGCTCATCTTCTCGTCCGGCGTCGCAGCCAGGGCAATGATTTCGGCGAACACACGCGCCGCTTCTTCGAGGCTGCCGCTCAAGTCGGCTTCCGTTGCCCGCATGAAGGAGTCGTAGATCTTCCAGCCGGGAGTCTCGAGAATAGCCGGAACTTGCTTGGCGCGCTCGGCCATCCACGCCCGCGACCCGTCCCATACCTGTCGGAGCGAGTCCAGGTTGCGTTGACGGTAGTAGAGTGCGCCGAGGGAGAAAGCGGCATCGCCGATGGCATCGTCCTTAGCCGCCGCCAAGTTGTCAACCAAGGAACTCATCATGCGTTTGGCGGAGTCCAGTTCATCGCGATAGGCAAGGCGACTGGCATAGTGGATGGTATACTGCCGCGCCTTGGCTTCATTCGGAGCCTGTCCCCGAAGAATATTGAAGCAGTACTCGACCTGGCGATTCTGGCCGAGCGTTTGATAAGTCTGCGCCAGATGCAGGACGGCGAAATCAAAATCGGGATTGATATTGAAAGCTTGCCGAAATTCGTTGATCGCCTCGTCGTAGCGGCCAAGGGCATGGAGAATCTCACCGCGGGAATCGTGGGGATTGGCCTGATCGCGACTGAGCTCGATGTACCGATCGAGCATCGCCAGCGCGTCGTCGTAGCGTCCGAGGTAGTAATTCAGGTAGCCGAGCATGTTGTAAGCGGGCGCGTGATCGGGAAAACGCTTGGTGATTTGCTGGAAGAGTTCGAGGGCGCGATCCCAATGGCTCAGGCCCCATTCACGGTAAGCTAAGGTGCCGATCGCATCGAGATCCTCGGGATATTGACGATAGAGTTCCTGCGCAATCTGATAGCTCTTCTCGTTGTTGCGCTCCCACCCGGCCTGATAGCAGTCAATCAGCAACTGCTCGCGCGGACTGGTGTGGGCCTTGTGCGCGATGGCACGGGCGCGCATTTCTTCGGCCTTCTTGGTGAAGCCCAGGCCGCTATAGACATCGGCCAGATGGGTTTCGGCCATGGCAAATTGGGTGTCGAGTTGGATCGCCTTTTCGAATTCCTCCATCGCCTGGCGGAGATACAGCTCTTCATGCGCCCCGACACCGGCCTGATAGTGACGGTAGGCTTCGGAAGATGAGGTGGTCACGGTGCGATTAGGCTTAACCGCGACGTAAATGGCCATCACCAGGAAGAGCAGGAACACTATGAGCGAGATACGACGCAGCATGAATCTTCTAAGCCTTTCCGCCGGACATGCGGGCACACGTCAGCCCGTGTCCAGCCACTGCTAATATACGGCCGATCCGGGGTGATGTTCACTGTTTTTCTGAAAGTGCTTGCCGAGCCGGACGTTATCTCTTTCTTAAGCCTCATGCAGAGCGGTGTGTTTTGGGCTTGTCTCTTCGCGGTTTTTGCCCTGGCCGACCAGGCAGCCGCCCTAACCCTTCAGGAAGCCCTTGAGTTAGCGCTGAAGCAGAACCCATCGGTGGCCACGTTGCAGAGCCGAGTAATCGAAGGCCAGGCAAAGGTCGGCACAGCAAGAACCGCCTATCTGCCGCAATTCCAACTGAGCGGTTCCTATACCTACAATTCGCGGCTGCCGAAACTGGCGATTAACCTCCCGCTGCCGATCGAATTCCCGGAAATCCAAACTGCCACCCACCATGTCGTCGATACGCGATTGCAGGGGGGGTACCTGCTGTTCGATTTTGGAAAACGGCGCAAGGCGGTCAGCATGGCTGTATTGGGACACGACCTGTCAGAAAACGCCCTGACCGGCACGCAGAATGACGTCGCTTATCAGGTGACGCGCCAATATGCCACGGCAGCGATGATCGCCGAGCAATCACGGTTGGCGGAACGGTATGTGGCGACGTCACAGCGCCATCTTGATGACGCCCGTGTGCTCTTCGACAACGGTCTGGTTTCGCAATTCGACTTGCTGAAGAGCGAGATGCAGGTCAAGATCTATCAAGAGCAGTTAGCCGTGGCCAGGGCAGAGCTGCACAGCGCGCGGCTGAATCTCGCAGAGGCGATCGGTCTGGACAGTGCGGCGCTGCCGGAAATCGTGCAGTCGCTGGGCGAACTCGAAGTTTCGGCTCCAGAGATCAATTTGGAGGAGGTGGAGCGTCTGGCGATGCGGAAGCCGGAAGTAGTCGCGCTGCGGAAACAGCAGGACATGTCGCAATTGACAATTGGACTGGAGCAACTGCGGCCGTCGCTGTCGCTGGTTTCATCGGTGGGCTGGAAGAACTCGTATTTGCCCGATCCCGACAAGCTGCTGTTCAATTACAGTGGGGGAGCCATCGTGAGCTATCCGATTTTCGACGGTGGCCGAGCGCGGGCCCGCCGAGCCGAGGAGATCGAGCAGCAGCGGACGCTGGAACTGGAAATTGAGCAGGTCGTAAGTCGGACGACCACGGCCGTGCAGACACTGCGCGCCGAAACAGACAAGATAACTGCGAAGTCTCGGATTACCGAAGAGCGGCTGGCGTTAGCCAGGAAGGCGCTGGAAATCGCCGCGGTGTCTTTCTCTACCGGCCTGATTACCAATAGCGACTATCTCGATACGGAACTTGAGGTTCAGCAGATCGAGATAGACGCGTTGGCCGACCGCTATTCCCTGCTGATGGCCCATCTGGAGCTGAAGCGAGTGCTGGCATATTGGCCTGAGTTAGTTCGTTAAGTATTTGTAGACGACCCGTCGGCTTCTCAGAATACCCTCTTGCGCGTTTTGACGTTCCCCCTTAGCTTTCGTCTATAAGAAGAGATCGAACCTTGCACGGATTCCGGGTGGGAATGCCCGGATGGGCGGAGAATTGTTGAAGAGCGAGGTGCTTATGCGAAAAATACTTGTGCTTCTTGCCATCATGCTTGCAGCCGCACTGTGGAGCTGCGGTGAACAAGCCAGCGCGCCTGAAAACGAGCAGCAAAACACGCAGATACCGGCTCAGGTTGCGACCATGCTGAATCGGTTCGCGGTGCCGGTCGGAATCGACGTGAATGATCCGGCGATGCAAGCACACTCCGGCACTCAGCCGGATCCACCGCCGTATGACAACTTCGACGTCTACGCGATCACGATCCTGTGGGGCAGTCTGTTAAATACCGGCACACCGGGCGCCGCGCCGGTCGATTGGAGCGGCACGCTGTCGGTCAACGGCGTGGTAACGTTTGATGTCTTGCACACGATCAGCTTCGAAAACAATCAGGATCAATTGATCCCGACTAATAATCCGGCCGTCGTAGCCTGGACATCGTTTGCCGCAAACGATTTTGACGGCCTGAATTGCCTGCTCTACGTTGACAAAGACATTGTGTACATCACCGCGCCGGAGTTGACCTTTGCGACGACGCCGTTCACGATCAGCTACAACCTCGAGGAGCTCACGAATCTTAGCGAGTTTCACATCGTCGATAACCAGCACGGGTTTGCCATTAATGCGCGCAAGATCTACTCGTCCTCGTGCCCGAGCGGCATGATCGTCGGCGAGTGGGTGCGCGACGACATCGCCGGCGCAAGCGGGACCTTCAACGGTCAATGGCTCAATCCCGACGGCTCAGTTTTTGGCTATCTGGCCGGCACCTTTGCCACCTCCAACACCGGTGCGCGGACGTTTCAGGGCGTTGTCTCCCCAGGTGCCCTGACGGTGGTATGGTATTATGTCTACGGCACCTGGATTTACGATGATCCCACGATGTGCCCGATCTGTGGCAGCGGGCACGGTTATTTTGCCGGATTCTACACCGACCACAACAACAGCTTCAAGGGCACATTGAAGGGCGAATTTGGCTACGCGGCTGACGCCGCCGACAATCATTTGCCGTTGACCGGCAAGTGGGTTGAATTCTGTGACAATGCCGCCTACGCCGGTTTGCGCTGGATCAGGTAGATTTAGAGATTCAAGGATTGACCGCGGGTGGTGTCCGGTGACGGCACCGCCCGTTTTCATTGTGGTCGTACTTCCGGTTAATACCGTACTCGCCGAATCTCTACCGATCCGCTTGACTCGATCGCCAGGAACGCTAATTTGGCTGCTTGGTTGTGGTAACCATCAGGCGACGGTGAATCAGCAAGACAACAGAGAGACGCAATTGAAGTCCGACGTGCAAGCGCCGACTATCGACGCATGGGCGTCCCGCACGGGCTCCGGGTATATCTACTCAGTCGGTTCGGCAATCGCTTCGGCCATGGCGACGGTAGTCGGCAAATGGAATCTGGAGTCGATTTCGGCGTTTCTAATGAACACGCTGATTTTCTCCGTGGCGTCGGTAGTGCTGATTCCGATTGCGCTAAGAGCCGGCGGGGTACGGTTGATCGCGTCTATTCCACGCGTCGGCTGGAAGTGGCTGCTGCTTTTTGCGTTGACGTCGGTGATTTCCGTGCTCGCCTTTTGGTCGGGAGTGCAGCGGATGGACCCTGCGTTGGCGGCGTTTCTCAATCGCGCGGAAGTGCCGGTCGCCATTGTTCTCGGGATAATCTTTCTCAAGGAACGGTTGACGATGTGGGAGTCGATTGGGGCGCTTCTGTCCATTGCCGGGATCGTGCTGATGCGGATGAACCTGAGGGTTGAATACACCACCGGCTTCTGGCTCGTGCTGTCCGGTGCGCTACTCTTCGGCTTCGCGGAGTTCTGCTCGAAGCAAGCGCTGAAGACAATTCCGCCGTTGCTGCTGACATCGATCCGCAACCTGATCATGTGCGCGCTGTACTGGGTAATCTTCGCGGCAGTCAGCAGAGAGTTCACCGGGCTGGACAAGGTCTGGCCGGGGGTGATTGCGCTGGGGATTCTGGGACCGCTGCTAACCCGACTCTTGTATCTGGCCGGATTGAAGCGGATGCCGCTGTCGCGGGCGGCGGTCATCAGCCAGAGTCAGCCGGTGTTTGTGCTGCTGCTGGCTTTGCTGGTATTCGGTCAATTGCCGACGTTTCGGGAGATGATCGGCGGCATTCTGATCACCGCCGGTTGCACGCTTATGGTCGTGTCGCAGCAACGCTGGCTCGGCTTCGGCAACGGCGGCGGCCATACCCCGGTTTAGCTGCGGCGATTGTTTTTCCTTGCCCCGTGAGTGTCATCCGGTGTAGAATCGGGCGTGTTAATTTTGTCACGCTACGTGCTCAAGGAGCACATCGGGCCGTTCTTCTTCGGCTTCTTCGTCGTCACCTTTGTTCTGATCATTGACTTCATTCCGCACATGCTGGAATTGATCATCGGCAAGGACTTGTCGGCCTGGACGGTGATCAAGTTCCTGGTACTGAATCTGGCCTGGATGTTGGCCTTGGCCGTGCCGATGGCGGTGCTGGTGGCAACGCTGATGGCCTTCGGAAGAATGACCGCCGACAAAGAAATCCTCGCGGTCAAGTCGTTGGGGATCGACCTGATCCGCCTGATGATCCCAGTCTTCATTGCCAGCGGGTTAATCGGCGCGGGGCTCATCTGGTTCAACAATGAAGTGCTGCCCGATGCCAACCACATGGCCTCGAACCTGCGCGGCGACATCGGCAGGCTGCGGCCCACGTTTCAACTGCAGCCGGGTGTGTTCGTGGAGAATATTCCGGGCTATATCGTGCTGGTAAACGAGATCGACCACAAAACCTCGCGCATCAAGGGCGCAGTGATCTACGATCGCACCAATCAGAATGTCAATCGTACGATCACCGCCGATTCGGGCGTCGTGGAGTTTTCGCCGCAGGACGAGATGATCACCTTCCACCTGATGGACGGCCAAATCCACGAGCAAGATCGTGACAAGGCGCGCGAGTACCGGATTTCGTCGTTCACTTCACAAACGTTCAAAGTCGGAAACCTGGAGACGCGGCTGAAGGAGACCGAGCAAGACTATCGCGGCGATCGCGAGATGTCGGCGAATCAGATGCTGGAGAAGGTGCATGGATGGGAAAAGGAGAACTCCGATTATCGCGAGGCGCTTCGACTTGATACCGACTCGGCTCTGATCAGGATACTAAATCCGCCGATGAAGCCGCAGACCGCGACGAATCGCGGCGAAAGGGAGTGGCTGGAGTACCAATACTCCCAGGCCGCCGCCGGAATTTCGCAGTTGACCCGGCTGTTCAAGACCCGGCGGACGCAGATTATCACCAACATCAAGTTGATCTCGAAGTACAGTGTCGAGATTCACAAGAAGTACGCGCTGCCGGCGGCGTGTTTGGCGTTCATCCTGATCGGCGCGCCGCTGGGGGTCGTGAGTCGCGGCGGCGGGATGGCGCTTTCGATCGGCATCTCGATTGGGTTGTTTACGGTCTATTGGGCGTTTCTGATCGGAGGCGAGCAGTTGGCCGACCGGTTGATCGTCTCTCCGGGCGTTGCAATGTGGGCGGCCAACGTGTTGATGGTGGTGACGGGGTTGATCTTGATCTACTGGGTACGCAGCGAAAAGAGCTTCCTGACGGCGCTGCGGATGATCTTCTGGCGGAGCGCAAACTTGTGAGTATCCTGGCCCGCTACCTGCTCAAGCGATTCTTCATTACGTTCTTCGTTGCGATTCTGTGTTTCATCATCATCTTCGATCTCGTCAATCTCGTGGAAAACATCGGGCGATTCGTTGAATCGGGGGCGCAGACGAAGGATATCGCGCTCTATTACGCCTATTTCACGCCGTTCATCGTCGTCCTAACATGCCCGATCGCCACACTGCTGGCGGCTATCTTTTCGATCGGTCTGCTGGCGAAGACCAATGAACTCACGGCGATGAAGGCGGCTGGAATCTCCATCTACCGAATCGCCGGCATCCTCGTTCTGGGCGGGTTTCTTATCGCCGGCGGATTGTGGGTTTTCGGTGAGATTATTCTCCCCGAAGCAAATTACCGCAAGAACACCATCAAGGCGGAGAAGATCGAGCGCCGCCGGCCGGAGACGGCAAATGTTTACCGCAACCAGATGTTTCAGGGATTGGACGGCCGCATTTTCCAGTTCGGCAGCTACATGTCGCAATCGCTGATCGGCGAGGATGTCGTCGTCCAAAGGTTTGACGGCCGCACGCTGCGGGAAATCACAACGATGAAGCGCTTACAGTGGCGCGATTCGGTTTGGGTCGGCCACAATGTCGTGATTCGCGCGATCGGCGATCTGGACTCGGCGGCGCAGCCGATTCGCAGCATCACCCACGATTCGCTGGTCTTACAGGACTATCGCGAACAACCGAGTTTCTTTGAGGATTGGTTCACACGACAGGACGCCTACTCGATGGGTTACTTCAAGCTGAAGGAGTTTATCGAAGTCAGCCGGCAGTTGGGCAAGAAGGTAACGGTGCAGTTGGTCGATCTCTACAACAAGATCGCGTTTCCGTTCATCAACGTCATCATCATCCTGATCGGCGTGGCGCTGGCGTCAAATCCACGCCGCGCCGGACTGGGTATCAGTTTCGGATTGTCGATGGGAATCTCATTCGTATTTTTCACCCTGGTCAAGGTCGGGATTGAGATGGGACACAACGGCATCATATCGCCGTTGGTCGCCGCCTGGGGCACGAACGCGATTTTTCTGTTGCTGGGATTGGTCTTGCTGATTCGGGTGCCCAAATAGCGGCATCCGGCCGAGAGGATGTTGAAGTGATGCGGAAGTCAAGTACGTTTTCGGGGCTGACGCTGCGTGCCGCGCTGTTGGCGTTGGGGGTGCTGGCAGCGCTGTCGTGCGGATCGTCACAAAGCGGCGGCAATGGCGGTGGGGTTGTCCAATGGCAAGCATGGAACGCCGAGAGCTGGAATCGGTCCCAAGAACAGAAGAAACCGATTCTACTCTACCTGACGGCGCCGTGGTGTCGGCAATGTGCAGAGCTGGAAACACAGACGTTGACACGACCGGAGATCGCCCGCACAATCAATGATGCTACGATACCAATCCGGATCAACTCGGAGGAATTGCCGAATCTGTATGATCGCTACACGCTGGGGGGATTGCCGTCATGCATCTTTCTGACACCGACCGGGCTGCCCTTCGGTGGAGCGACGAATATCCCGACGGACACGTTTCGCGTATTGCTGGATCGAGTGCTCGATGCGTGGCAGAATACGCCGGCGGTGGTGGAAATCCAGGCGACGCGGCTCGACAGCCTGTTTCGCTCGAACCTGACGAACGTGAGATTTCGCCGGCCCAACGAGCAGGTCCTGAGGGAAGCAGAGACCGCGATATACTCGCAGTACGACTCCGCTTATGGCGGGTTCGGCAATCAGCCGAAGACGCCGCAGCCGGAATTGAATTTGTTCCTTTACAACGCGACCGGCCCCAGCGGCGAGCCACTGTTTCGCGGAGAAGTCACGCAGACATTCGCGGCGCAGGAGAAACTGATCGACAGCGTGTGGGGCGGAATTTGTCGCACGGCCATGTTTGCCGACTGGAGCGGTGTCGGGTTCGAGAAGCTGCTCGCGTCGGAAGCGCGCTTGGCGCAAAACTATATCGACTTATTTCAAATCACACACGATGAGAAGTACCGCGTCGGCGCCGAGACAATTCTGCGGCACCTGGAGCAGACCCTGCGCACCGAGCGGAACTGGGGCTGGTACTCGAGCCAAGCCGGCTACCTGGTCCGTGACGGGGAGGTGTACGATCTCCAACGTTACCTGCAATTGTCGGATGCCGAGCGGCGCGCATACGGCGTTCCCGAAATCGACCGCAGCATTTACACCGGCGAGAATGCCGCAGCAGTCAGCGCTTATCTGGCCGCCGGTCGCATCCTGGGTCGGCGCGATTTGATCGACTACGCGTTGCGGAGCCTCGATTCACTTGGGCAATTGGCGGCGGACGCCAACGGGCTGTTTCACCACGCGCCGTTGCAGCCCGACCGTGGCGAGTTGGGATTGGTGGGAGACCAGGTAGCCATGCTAACAGCGCTGCTGGACGCCTATGAGACTGTCGGTGAACGCAAGTATTTGCACGGGGCTGAGCTGACGGCGCGGACGACATTCACGGCTTTGCACGACCAAATTGCCGGCGGACTGAATCTGGAGCCGGCAGTTAGAGAACCGTTCGGACGGATGAAGACACCGGTGAAGTCATACGAGATTGTGAGCCGCGCCGTGGCGGCATACACGCGCCTGTTCTATCTCACCGCAAACGAGGAGTACCGGCGACCGACCGAGCGCATTGCCGGTTACTTGCTTAGTGTGACGATGCCGGACAACGATCTACGCAAGGTGTTGCTCGCGAATGCCTATTTGTGGCTAACGCGCTACCCCGTTAAACTGGTACTGGTCGGTCCGCGCGGCGCCGCTTACGATAGCTTGTTGGCGGCGGTCTGGAAGCAACATCGGCCGCGGCTGGTTGTCGGTCATCTTGGTGACGGGACGAACGAGGTCAGTTACGGCAAGCTGACGATTGGGGCTTCGACCGGTGCGCGAATCTACGCCTGCGGTGACGATACAGTCTCCGCTCCAATCACGAGTCCCGATTCACTCAACGTCCGGCTCGAGGATTTCTTGCTCGCGATCCAGCGGCTCGTAAAGGTAGAAAACTGACCCCAGCAACAGTTCGTCACCGTTAAGTGACGGATTCTATTCTGTTGGGATCTGGCGCAACTGCGAAAGGGCGTGTCGCAGTTCGGTGAGATTCTCGACAAATCGGAGATTCAACTTCGCGAATAATTGCTCATAGCTGAGAGCGGCCCGTCCGCCGATCAGGATGTGCACGCTGACCGGAAGTAGCTGCTTGAGGCGGGTCAAATCGTGAACCAGACGGGGGTCGTCGGGAGGATAGATCACACTAAGCGCAACTGCACGGGCGCTGCTCTCGATGACAACATGCACAAACTCGTTGGCAGGCATATCGGCGCCAACGTAAATGACGCGCCAACCGGCCGCCATCGCGGTGACGGCGGCAAAAATGGCACCCAACTCGTGCGCTTGACCGATCGGAGTTCCCGCGACCAGCACCGGTGCATGCGGTGGCGCCTCGTGACCTGCCGCGAGCATGCCGAGGAAATTGCGGATAATCGCGGTGGCGAGATGCTCATGTGCCACCCGCATTTCACCAATCTCCCACAAGTGTCCAATCCGGTGGAGCAGCGGTACGATGATACTCTCAAGCAACACCGGCTGACTGACGGCCACCGAAGCGCGGCGCAGACACAGATCGAGACGCTCGCCACTCAGTTGATTGACGGCAGCAACACATTCCTCGATATGATATTCGATCGCGCCAGCCGATTCATTACGCACCGCACGCAAGCCACCCGCGACGGCGGTCGACCGGTCCTCGACAATCAACTCCTGCAGCTCCTCCTGCGACAGCTTCGCGATCTGGCCAATGTTGTGTCCAGTCTCCGTTGCCTGCTTGAGCAATACTAAGCGCTCGATGTCTTCGTCTGTGTAGAGGCGACGATTGCTTTGCGTCCGCTGAGGAACAAGTGCCTGGTACCGCTTCTCCCATGCCCTAATCACATGAGTAGATAGGCCGGTGCGGCGGGCAACTGCCTTAATGGGGTGACGAGGTTGTGATTCTAACTGCATGATCATAGTCTATTTAACCGTCTAACAAATGTCAATGTTCTAAAACGTTAGAAGGCAAATCGAGTGCCGTGTCTACCTGCCCGGCTGCAGCTTGTAGTGGTGCTTTATGTCACTCTATGTTGCTGACAGACAAAACCTTACCAGGACCGATTCGGTCTCTGTTAGGCCTCAAATTGGGTATCGCTTCAAGTCGTGGTTATTTAGACAAAAAATCAACTTCGGCGACGAAATGTTATAGCATTCGTGCGGAGCAAGTCACGGTTGACGAGAATGGAATCCATCGAAGAGAAGTTCGAGAAGCTTGAGGTTTATGGGGGAGTCAATGGGAATCGGCTTCTGGCGGTGACCTCCGGTATTCTGTTGCTTCTGCTTTTGGTCGTTTCGCCAGCAAGTTCTGCGATGGCGCAAACGACCGCTGCTGTCAGCGGCAGTATTCGCGGGGTTGTGTCCGATGCTGCGACACGGGCACCGATCCCGGGCGCGTCGGTGGTAATCGAAGGCACGACGCGCGGGATCGCCAGCGAGGTAGACGGCGGATATGTGATTGGTGATCTACCGCCCGGTGAGTATCGACTTCGCGTGTCGGCGATCGGTTATCAAGCCAGAATCAAGACAGACGTTGTGGTCGGCACCGGCAAGCCGTCGGAGATAGATTTCCAGCTAACTCCGGTGGTCGTCGAAGCGGAGGGTGTGACGGTGCGGTCGGAATATTTTCCCAAGACCAGCGAGGCGCCGGTCAGCACCCAGACGCAGTCATTTGAAGAAATTCGCCGGCTGCCGGGGGGGTTTGAGGATGTTGTCCGCGCGGTGTCAATCCTGCCGGGCGTGGCCCAGGTTGAGCCGGGACGTAATGATCTGGTTGTCCGCGGCGGAGCGCCGTCGGAGAACCTCTACGTTGTCGGCACTTTGGAAGTGCCAAACATCAATCACTTCGGCACGCAAGGCGCGACCGGAGGGCCATTATCACTGGTGAATCTCGATTTTGTCAGTGGAACCAGCTTTTCCACTGGTGGGTTCGGGGCGCGCTATGGCGATAAGCTGTCGAGCGTATTGGCGCTCGATCTGCGTCCCGGCCGCTCCGATCGGTTCGGCGGGAAAGGCACACTCTCCGCATCGCAATTCGGCTTAAATCTGGAGGGGCCGCTGGGTCGACGCGGAAGCTTTCTGCTGTCGGCGCGCCGGAGCTATCTCGACCTGATCTTCCAGGCGGCCGGGTTTTCGTTTGTGCCGGAGTACTGGGACTTTCTGGCCAAGCTGGATTACCGTCTCGATCGAGCCAACAGCGTCAGTTTCACCGGCATCGGAGCGATCGACAACGTGCGCCAGAAAAACGACGATGCCGATGACCGTTTTGACAACTCGCAAATTCTCGCCAATGAGCAGGATCAGATCATCGGCGCCGCCGTGTGGCAGCATCTTTTCGGCCGGGGATTCTTTGAAGTTACGCTGGGGCAGTCGATCGTTGAATTCGATGTTCGCCAGAACGACTCGCTACTGAATCCGGTGTTCACTAACCGCTCGACGGAGCGCGAATCCTCGTTGCGCGCAGACTTGACGTTGTCGGTAACGGCCACATCGAGACTGACGGCGGGAATTCAGGGGAAACAGATTGGATTTGAAGCGGATATCCTAATACCCCGCCTCATCAACACGTTTGGAAACGAAATTGAGCTGGACCGCCGGGTGGATACGACAACCTACAAGTCGTCAGGCTATATCCAGTGGTCGCAAACACTGGGCCGCTTGAGCGGCAATGTGAGCGCGCGATTTGACAACTTCAGCCTGCTGGAGGACGGCCTGGTTTGGTCACCACGAGCAAGCATCGCCTACGCACTCGACGATGTTACGACGCTATCGTTGGCAAGCGGGCGCTATTATCAGTCGCCGTCATACATTTGGTTGTTCGCCAACGGCGAGAACCGGCGGTTGAAACAGGTCGGCGCCAATCACTATGTAGCGGGAGTAGAGCGGGTCATTCGCGACGCCACCCGCGTTCGGCTAGAGTTCTATTTGAAAAACTACTTCAATTATCCAGCGAGCACGACACAGCCGTATCTGGTGCTGGCCAACACCGGCGCCGGTTATGGCGGGAAGAACGAGGGATTTGCGGCGTTCGGTGTCGATCCCCTGATAAGTCGGGGCAGCGGCCGCGCCCGCGGGATCGAACTGTCCGCGCAGAAGAAGTTCTCGGATGTTCCCTGCTACGGTACTCTGGCACTCAGTTACAATCAGGCGCAATACACGGCATTGGACGGCGTCCGGCGTCCAGGGACTTATGATCAGACGTGGATATTCAACCTTGGCGGCGGTTACGTTTTTAACGAAAAGTGGGAAGTCTCCAGCAAGTTTCGCTTTGCGACCGGAGCGCCGTACACGCCGTACAATTCCGACGGCACACAGTCACCGGAGCTCTACAACTCACGTCGACTGAAGTCGAATCACAGTCTGGACGTACGTGTCGACCGACGCTGGCACTTCGCCAGTTGGACGATGATCACTTATCTTGACATTCAGAACGTATATAACAATCCCTACAATCAGCGGCCACGCTGGGATGAACGCAACCGACGCACTGATGAAGATGAGTCGATCGGGCTATTGCCGTCGATCGGAATCAGCGTGGAGTTCTGAGCTGTGCGACGCGTCCTGATCACGGGCACCAGCGGGTTCTTCGGCGGGCGGCTGCTCCAGGCTCTGGAAACCCGGGTCAGCCAGAATGCAGTGGCTTCCGCTGAAGGTCTAGGCGCGAATACGGGAGAAAGCAGTGGACGATCCCGAACTTCAGAGATCGTCCACGGATGACACTCGGCTGAAGCCTGTCAGTTTGTCGCCAGCGGTGACGGCAGGAGCGGCGGCTTGGTTACCTTGGTGTCCGCTTTCTTCAGTTCCATTTCTTCGACCAGCACGGCCGGCGTGACAATGGTTGCCGGCATCTCATAGTCATTGCCGATCAGATAATTGTAGACGTAGCGGCTGTTGTCGGTCTGCACGATATCCCGTAAGATGCGCGAAGTGACGCTGCTGAATTGGAGACCGCGGACCGGTACCTCGCGGCCATCCGGGTACAGCCGATAGATCTCAAACGGCACCGTCAGACCTTCGCTGCCACCCTGCGCCTGGCCGAACATTTGCAGGCCACTACTGGGAGCGGAGAGATCGCGCAGGCGGCGCACAATCAGCCCGTACGGCAGATCGATATCTTTGCACATCGCGATCAGATTCGCCTTGAGCTTTTCGAAGTTGATCTTGTCGGTAGACTCGAAGATCAGGTTTGCGGGCTTGGCGGTAACATCCTTGCTTACCGCTCCGCGCGCCGAGCCGGTCGGCTCCTTGATCTTCTTGGTCGGCGCGATGCCGATCAGGAAGTTGACCAACTTGCCGTTTTCTACAAGTGTTGTCCGCTTCGGCACGCCGCCGGCATCGTCCACTTCGTATCTGCCGATCAGCGGCGTTTCGCCGATCTTGTCCAAAGTCGGGTCGTTGTAGACGCTGAAGGTCGGCGGCAGCACGCGGCGATTGAGCTTGTTGGCGAAGTCCGAGGTCTCCAGCGCTCCACTGATACGGTCGTTGTCCGACATCGGTGCGGGCATGTTCGATACGTGCCGCGAGAACAACTGCCGGAAGAACTCACCGGCGGCCTCACCGACGAAGATCACCGGCCCGATGTAGTCTTCGAGCGTATCGGCGGTGATCAGCGCGTTCATCTTCTCGGCATTGGTGCGCGCCCAGGTCAGCAGTTGATCGCGGGGCGGGATGTGGCCAAAGTCATTCACGATGATGCGATCATTGTTGCTGACTATCTCGCCGTCGGGGGTGCGGCCGGCCATGTTCAGTTCGAAGCCATAGATGCGGTCGCCGCGCAATGTGCGTGTGCCCTCAGTGTTGGCCAAGTATTGATTGACGACAGAAGCCGTGACTTTCAGCTCGGACGTGGTAATGGCTGGAAAACCGCGGAAGAGATCGGACATCGGCCGGGCGAGGTCCTCGAAGAACTTCTGATCGATATCAAACACTTCCGGCTTATCGAGGAACTTGTTCGACGGCAACTTGATGTTATCCGCGGGTCGATCCGGCATGATTCGCGTTTGCAGGTAGGCGCGCTTCTTGGACAGTGTCTCGAGGGCACCCTTGTAGACACGATCAGTCGCCAGATAAACCTGGTTGCGAACGGCATCGTAGTCGTCGTCAACCGGCAGCGTCACAAAATCGGAGCCGAAGCTGCCAAAGCCGGAGGCGAAATTCGAGTTATCCAGTTCGTAGCTGCCGACGCGCAGGTCGGTCGTCAAGTAGCGCCCGCGTTCGAGGTGTGATTCGATCAGCATGCCGAGGCTGGCGGATACCTCCAGTTGCTGAAAATCATCCACCGTGTAGTTGATGAAGTACGGTCGTTCCAAGTTCTCCATGACGAGTTGCGACGTGTTGCGCTCCAACTCATCGTCCAGAACTTTGAAGACGACATCAGCAGTAGTCGCCGACGCCGGTACCGCCAGCAGCAGCGCAGTCAATGCCACTGCGGTCAATGACAGGGATCTTGTGTGCGTCATCTTACATACCTCCTTGACCGGCATCGCTGGTCTTGACCGGTTTGTACGGTGGCGGCAAGATCGGCGGCTTTTCCTGCTCTTTGAACTTCTTTTCGACCTCCAATTCGGAGACGAGGATGCTTGGCGCCGTCGCCGAGACCGGTACCCAGCCCGATTCAGCGCCGCAGGTGCCGTTGAAGATACCGTAGTCATTGCCGGTGGCGATGATGCGGGCGAAACTTGATAGCGGCGTACCGACGATGTCGACCCCGCGAATCGGCTCCAGCGATTGATCGTCGGTATAGCACTTGTATACCAAAAGCGGGATGACCTTGAAAGACTGCGGACCAAAGCGCGAGGTCGTGGTGAAGCCGCCGGAGATATCGTCAAAAATCAGGCCATAGGGTTTGCCCTGCTTGCGGCATTCGTCTTTCAACATTTGCACCAGCTGTTCAAACGGCACCTCCCGGGAAGACTTGATCATGAGGTTACCTTGTCGCGCGACGGCATCCATACCCGCTTGTTTGCGACCGTGGGCGTTCGAGGTCGGGAATCCCTTTACCGGCGAGCGCGACAACAGGAAGTTCTTGAGTACACCGTCCTCGACGACAGTCACCGGGGTCGTCTTGACGCCTTCGTCGTCATAACGGTAGAACCCGCGCAAGAACTGCCCGTTGAAGTCACGGACGGTCGGGTCGTCATAGACATCGATGAACTCGGGGAGGATCTTCTCGCCGACCTTCTTGGCGAAGGTCTGGCCTTCGAATTCTGACTTCTGGCGATGGCCTTCGATGCGGTGACCGAAGATTTCGTGGAAATAGACGCCGGTAGCGCGATTCACCAGAATCGCCGGTCCGATGTAAGGTTCTGCCAGCGGCGCCTTCAACAGCGCGTCGAGCTCGCCGATCACGCGATTGATTGCGGCGGCGATCTCCGCATCGCCGGGCAGACCGGCGGGTGTATCGGAGTCAAAGCTTTCGTAGCGACTGATACGCATGCCGTCAGACGCGGTGCCTTCGCACCGAACGAACAGTCGCGCGTACGACTGGCCGGTCTGGATCATTGAGCCTTCGCTCGAGACAAAGAAGCGGTTGTCGTTGGTCAGGCTGAGTTCGACGCTGGATTCTTCAACGAAGGAAAATTCCTTGAAAATCCGGCTGAGTTCGCGCAGACGGCTGCCCCAGGCCGCGGCGTCCAGCTTGACCGCAACCAGATCGCCGATGTACTGCTGCGGTTGTTCGCGCGAGAAGTCGGCGGAGGTATCCTCCTGCTCGACCATGACCTGCATGTTCGTCTTGACTTTGGTATACTGCTCGATCGCAGCCTTGTACTTGGCGTCGGTGGCGTTCCAAATCACCGTGCGCACCGCCTTGTCGTCATCCTCGAGGGGCAGTTCCGGTGACTGATTGAAATTGAAGCCAAAACCGAAACCGCCGCGAATTTCGCGCGTGTTGTCGAGCGCATAGTCACCGACGCGCAAATCGACGTCGAGGATGCGGCGGCGATAGCCGTCTTCCTTGGTCAGCGCACCATAGGACGCCGACAAGGAGCGCTGGTCGGTGTCGGTGACATGGTAGGCGAGAAAGTACATGGGCACGGTGTCGGCATTGGCGTAAGCCTTCACCGAGCGGTCAAGCTCTGTCTTCATCGCCTTGAGCAGCAGCGATGGCTCGGCTGTCTGCGCCCAGGCAGATCCGGCAACGAGCACTAGCGCAACCATTGCACCTAAGCATTTCCATTTCGTCATTTTACCTCCAGAATTGTCAGGAGCCCTGCTCCTCAGAGTTTGTCAACAAACTATGATATTCTACGGTGAACTTCCAGTGAAGATCGCAGAATCACGGGTGGGCGAATCGGGGGAATTCGGCAGCGGTCGCGAAGCTCAGTAGCCAAATACCGTGATTGATGCCGTTTCGGTCTCGGTGATGAAGATTGTCCGATGGATCTGGTCAATGGCGATGCCGGAGGGGCGTTGCAGGGCGCGGTCACGCGGGTAAACCAGTCGAAGTCTGGCATTGAGGTCGTACACGAAGACTTTGCCGGCGACCTTGTCGAGGACGTGAATTCGCGTTACAGTGGTATCGGTGCTGTCAGCAGCAATGGCCGCGGCAAAGGGCAGGACGATTCGCGTCTTCGGCGGTGGCTCGACCGTGCCCAGCGGATGACCGTCGCTTGTGAAACGAGAAATCGACCGGCTTTCCCCAACCCACAGTCTGTCATCGGGGGTGAGCAGGGCCATCCGCGGTTCAGAGAGCTTGCCGACCTTCTCATGCGGAAGCAAATCGAGCAGTTCCAGGAATTCGGCGAAGGGCTGATTGTCGATCAGCGAGATGATGGCGATACGATTGAGCGCGCCATCCACGACGGCCAAGCGGCGACCGTCGGACGCAATTGCCAGCGGGTCGATACGATTGGACTGATCGGGATACCATTGGATTGAGGTCAGGTAGTCGCCTTCGCGGTCGTAAAAGGCAATCTGCCGCGTCGCGGTGTCGGCGACAATTAGCAGGGAGTCAGTAACGACGATCGAGTTTGGCGTGACGGTTTGTGGCCGTTCCAGCCGAATAGTCTTGAGCAGGTCGAGCTGTGACGAGTAGATCTGCACGGCCGGTTTGCGGTTGACGGCGACATAGAGCGAATCATTGGCGAAGGCCACGGCGCTGGGAATGACATCCTCCCCGTCCAATCGCACCTGGAAGGTGGTCAGTTCGGCCGGGACGGTGTCAAGCGGTTGGGCGGCGTGTTCCGGCAGCGACATGGTCAGAAGCGGACGGATCTGAAAACGGTACAGCCCGTAGGCGACGAAGAGGATGACGACTGACAGGACCAACAGGGGTGGCGACAGCCGTCGGCGCCAACGGGGGAGCCCTTCCGCTACTTGATTCGGGTCTTCTATGGTCGGCGTGGTCAGCATTGTGAACTTGGCTTATGCATACTGCTTTGCTTCTATTTAGTTATCGGTATCCAGAGTGAAACACTGACGGCGATCTTTGATGAAACATTCCCGCCCGGGCAGCAGTCTAAGACGTTGGATATCAGGAAGGAGGAACCGGATGACCAAACGACTTTATCGATCGACCCAGAGCCGGGTAATCGCCGGCGTCTGCGGCGGGATCGGCGAGTACTTCGACATCGATCCGGTCTTGATTCGCATCGGCGCGGTGATTCTGGCCTTCGCCCACGGCATCGGCCTGATTGCCTATGTTGTGGCGTGGATTGCCATGCCCAAACTGCGGCCGGAGATGGTCGTGGAGCCACCGCCAAAACCGGAACCTTCGCCGCTACGAAAGTACCTGCCGGGGTTGTTCCTGATTGGCCTGGGGCTGATCTTCTTGCTTGACCGGATGTTCTGGTGGTTCCGTTGGTCGTTGGTTTGGCCGAGCCTGCTGATTTTGGTCGGCCTCGCAGTCCTGATCAGTTCTATCAAGCGTTCGCAGGAAACGGGAGGTATGCGTGAGTCCGTCGAGAGTTAGATGGGGGATACTGCTGATCCTGATCGGCGGAACCTTTCTGGCGATAAATCTGGGCTATTTGAGCTGGTGGGTCTGGGTCGATTTGTTGTTTCTCTGGCCTGTGCTTCTAATTGCGATCGGCCTGGAGATGATCGTCAAGCGGACCAAGCTTGAAATCCTGGGATACTTGTCGTCGCTGCTGATCATCGGCAGTTTTGTCTGGGCCATTGACGAGAACGGCGGTTTCACGGCCAGCACTGGTCGCGACAGTCTGGACCGCTCGCAGGCGTCGATCAACTACTCCGGCGAGCAGTCCGCCAACATCAAGTTGAATTTCTCCAATGGGCGTCTGTACGTCAATTCGCAGGACTCGCACCTGCTCCTGGTAAACTCGCAAGGACCGGTGAATCGGATTGCGATGCGCAGTAATTGTTCCGGCGGGCGTTGCGACGTCGAGCTGGGGATTCGCTCGAAGTCGATCTTCAAACGCACGACACTTATCGGAGGCGACAACTACTGGAAGTGCTACGCTCATCCGGGCGTTGAGTTGTCGTACACGATGGAGGTCGACGACACCGATGTGCGCATGTTTGCGCAGGATCTGAAGCTTGCGAATCTGGACATTAGTGCCGACCACTCCGATCTGCTGCTGAAATTCGGACGGGAAGCCGCGCAGGTAACGATCAAGTTGTCCGGGCGGAGTTCGGACTATGACATCGTCCTGCCCGATTCGGTCGGCGTTCGGTTGGAGGGTGTCACCTTGTCGCAGCGGACGCGGGAAGCGCTTGGTATTGTGGATAACGGAACTTATCTGAGCAATCCCTTGTTCGGATCGGCGGCGGTTAATTTCACGATTATCGGCAATCTTGACAACAGCAAGGTCGATCTGAGTTATTTTAATACCGAACCGACGCCGGAGGGGACGATTTAAGTGCCCACAGATTCGTAAATATCACGAGCCGATTCAATGGAATCGCTCGGCGATTTGACTAAGAACGCGGCGAACTTGGGCTGTTCGCCGCGCTTTTTCTTGCTTATCTTCTCGCAATGTGGCGCGAATACGGGGCTGACCTGTTGGTAATCGCCCACTTCCTGTGGGTCGCCTTCATGATCGGGGGTTTTGTCGTGCAGATGATCGCAATGAAGTCGGCGAAGCTGCGCGAGTGGTGCGTCATGCGGGCCGTGCACGTCGTTGGGATCTTTTATGTCGCGATCCTCACCATCATCGGTCGTCCCTGTCCCTTGACTGTGTGGGAGGCGCAGTTGCGTCGCGCTTATGATGGGACACAGCCGGAGTCATTTCTGGTGCGTTGGCTGGAACGGTTGCTTTACCCCGATGTCGACCCGCTGGTGGTGTATATTCCCACGATCGTCCTGGCGATTCTGTCGGTGCTGTCGATGTTGGTGGCGCCGCCGGGCCGGTTACGCCGCCTGTTTTTGCGCAACTGACCGCGCAATCTCCGCCATCAATCTCATTGTCAGCCGTCGTATTAACGACTAAGTAGGTCGATTAATTGAGGAGACGACTTTGTGAAACTGCATTACTGGATTATCGCACTCGGAATTTACATGTTGGCGATGGGGATTCTCGGTTACATCCGCACCGGCTCGCCGACGGCGCTGTTTGTCAACGGCGGGATCGCGGTGGCGACGATCGTTCTGGGCTATTTCAACGGCGGCGGCAACCCCCTGCTGCTGAAGATCACTTTCGGCTGGGTAGCCCTGAACACGATGATGCTCACCTATCTGACCTTCAAGCGCATCGCAGCTCATAGCCAGGCCCGGGCCGGCTCGGAGTTTATCTTTGGCTCGATGGCGCTGTTCAGCCTGGTGGTGGCGATTTTGTTAATTCGCGAGGTGATAAAGGGACCGCGCAGTTAGAATTTATCGACCAGACGGTGCGGCAGTGAAATACAGAGAAAATGACTGCCATTCACCCATTGCTAAAAATCGACGTCGGGGGTAAATTAAGATCAGAGGGCGAAGTTCGAGGCAGATCAGAACTGGACCGCTGAACTGTCGCGTGTTTCCAATCGCGCCCTCTCGCGAACGGCCGCTCGCGGACTCAACCAGGACGAGAACGCGGCGGTGACGTTCAACCAGCCGAACCTCACATTTCGGTACTCGCACCAGGAGCTCGGAGTCTCACAGCCGGGCTTCTACTTTTTTGGGGACGATCAGGTCGGACGTTGCCGGGTGTTACGAAATCACGCCGTGTTTCTTGCCGACTTTGGTGAAGGCCGCAATCGCGCGATCGATATCTTCGCGGCTGTGGGCCGCGGAAATCTGCACGCGAATGCGCGCGGCGCCTTTCGGTACGACCGGATAGTAGAAGCCGACCACGTAGATGCCTTCGTCAAAGAGATCGCGCGCCATCGCTTGCGAGAGTTGGGCGTCGTTGTCGAATTTGCGCAGCAGGATCGGCGTGATCGGGTGGATGCCGGGATTGATGTCAAAGCCGCGGGCAGTCATTTCCTTGCGGAAATACTGTGTGTTCTCCATCAGTTTCTCCCGCAGATCATCGCTTTCATCCAGTAATTCGAAGGCCGCGATGCTGCCGCCAGCCAGAGCCGGAGCCAGCGTGTTTGAGAACAGGTAGGGCCGCGACTTCTGACGCAGCAGGCCGATGATTTCTTTCTTGCCGGTAGTGAAACCGCCGGAGGCGCCACCCATCGCTTTGCCGAGGGTTGATGTGATGATCTCAACTTCACCGAGTACGCCGTTGATTTCGAGCGCGCCGCGCCCGGTCTTGCCGAGAAAGCCGGTGGCGTGGCATTCATCGACCATCACCAGTGCGTCGTACTTGTGCGCCAATTGAACGATTTCCTTGAGACGGGCGATGTCGCCATCCATCGAAAAGACACTGTCGGTGGCGATAATGATGTTTCGTGACGGCTGGGGCTCGCCGGAAAGGCCGGGGTGGTCCCACAGATCCATGCCTTCGCGGGCGCGAATCAGATTCCGCTCGAGCGAATTCATATCGGAATGTTCGTAGATGTAACGCTTGGCCTTGCAAAGGCGGATGCCGTCGATGATGCTGGCGTGGTTCAGGGTATCAGTGATGATGGTGTCTTCCGCACCGAGGAGACTTTCGAATAGGCCACCGTTGGCATCAAAACACGACGAATAAAGAATTGTATCTTCAGTCTGGTAGAATTCGGATATCTTCTGTTCCAATTGCTTGTGAATATCCTGCGTGCCGCAGATGAAGCGGACAGATGAGAGGCCGAAGCCATAGTCGTCCAAAGCCTTATGGGAGGCTTCGACAATGCGCGGGTGATTTGCCAGTCCGAGGTAGTTGTTAGAGCAGAAATTCAGTACTTCCCGGCGTTCATCCTGGCGGGGTAACGACACCCGAATCTGGGCCTCCTGAGGGGAGTGAATGACGCGCTCCTCCTTGAAAAGACCGGACTCCCGGATATGGGTCAATTCCTGACTGAAATCGTATTTGACGCGCTGGTACATAGGGTCTCCTTCTTGGGGAAGGAAATTACAGTAAAGGCGGGGGCAAGTAAACAGGATTTGTGGGAGCTTGACCGGCAGTTGAATCCGGCGGGTTCTGCTTGACTCGCGAGAAGTACCCCGGCCGGCGTCTGAGCCAGCCGGAGTGAATGAGCTACATTCCGTACTTCTCGATAATCTGCTCTTTGGTCAGATGCAGAATTCCGAACTTCTTGCCGACCTTGGTGAATGCTGCGAGAGCCTTCTCCAAGTGGTGTTGCTCGTGGGCGGCGGAGAGCTGGGTGCGAATGCGCGCCTGGCCTTTGGGCACTACCGGGAAGAAGAAACCAACGGCATAAATTCCTTCTTGGTACAGCTCGCGGGCAAAATCCTGCGAGAGCTTTGCGTTGAACAGCATCACGGGCACGATCGGAGTTTCGCCCGGCTTAATCACGAAGCCGGCCTCGGTCAGGCCCTTGCGCCAGAAGGCAGCGTTGCGCTCGAGTTTGTCACGGCGTTCGGTTGACTGGCTGATCAGATCGATGACGCGATTGGCGCCGGCGGCCACGACCGGCGGGATGGTGTTGGAAAAGAGGTAGGGCCGCGCCCGCTGGCGGCACATTTCCACCAATTCGCGACGGCCGGAGACGCAGCCACCGGAGGCGCCGCCGAGTGCTTTGCCCAGCGTGGTGGTGATCACGTCGATTTTGCCGACGACGCCGAAGTGTTCGTGGGTGCCGCGACCGGTCTTGCCGATGAAGCCGGAGGCGTGCGAGTCATCGAGGAAGACCATCGAGTTGTACTTCTCGGCGAGTGCGACGATTTTGTCGAGTGGCGCGAGGTCGCCATCCATCGAGAAGGCGCCATCGGTTATGATAATACGGAAGCGCGCCTTCTGGTGGAGTTGCAGCTTCTCCTCGAGATGCTCCATGTTAGCATGCTTAAAAGTATCCTGCTGAGCTTTGCACAGTCGCATGCCGTCGACGATCGAGGCATGCACCAGCCGATCGGCGATCATGACATCTTGCTCGCCGAGGATTGCCTCGAAGACGCCGGCATTGGCGTCCATGCAGGAAGGGAACAGAATCGTGTCTTCGGTGCCGAGGAACTTGGTGAGCTTCTGTTCGAGTTCCTTGTGGATATCCTGCGTGCCGCAGATGAAGCGCACCGACGACATGCCGTAGCCGCGGTGGTCAAGGCCGGCACGGGCGGCGGCGATAACCTCCGGATGCGACGACAGGCCAAGGTAATTGTTGGCACACATGTTGATGACGCGTTTGCGCTCAGAGCCGATCGGAAATTCGACTTCGATTTCCGAGCTTTGCGGCGCGCAAATGATGCGTTCTTCCTTAAAGATGCCCCCAGCGCGAATTTCGTCGAGTTCGCGCTTGTACGAATCTCTGACGGTATCTTGAAAAGCCATATTGAGCCTACTGCACGTTGAATTCCTTCAACAGCGCGATAATGTTGTTGACCGAGTCGAACGCCTTTGGTGTCGCTTTGGCATCCGGTATCTGAATACTGTATTTGTTTTCGAGAAACAGCTTGAGCGAGACCATCGAGAACGAGTCGACGATGCCGCCGGAAATCAGCGGGGTGTCGTAATTGATGACCTGGTCTTCGTCTTCGAGGTACTCGCGCTTGACGTAGTCGAGGATCACATCTTTGATGTTGGACATTGATATCTCCTTCGCGAATTACATGTCATTTTCAAGCGTAGACGTGTCGCCGATTTCCTGACCCCATTCTTTGGCGCGGAGCAGGCGGCGCATGATCTTGCCGCTGCGAGTCTTGGGCAGTGACGGGGCGAATTCAATCTCTTGCGGCATCGCCAGTGCCGAAAGTTTCTTGCGGACGAAGTTCATGATCTGCAGTTCGAGGTCTTTGGACGCGGCGAAGCCGGGCTTGAGCGTCACGAAGGCCTTGACGACCTCCATATTGACCGGGTCGGGTTTGCCGACGACGGCCGACTCGGCGACAGCTTCATGTTCGAGCAGAGCCGACTCGATCTCGAACGGTCCGACCAAATGTCCGGCGGTGTTGATGACATCATCGTCGCGACCGACGAACCAGTAGTAACCGTCATCGTCGATGCTGGCGCGATCGCCGCAGATGTACCAATCGTTGACGAACTTCTTCTTATAGGTCTCTTCGTTTTTCCAGTAGCTGCGGATCATTGCCGGCCAGCCCGGTTTGAGCGCGATGAGACCGACGACGCCACTGCGGCCGATCGGTTGATGTGTCTTCATGTCGAGTACGGTAGCGGTCATGCCGGGGAAGGGCCGCCCCATCGATCCCGGCTTGATTTTCATGCCGGGGAAATTTGTGATCACGATGCTGCCGGTCTCGGTTTGCCAATAGGTGTCGTGGAAGGCCAGTCCGAAGACCCGTTCCGACCAGATGACGGCCTCGGCATTGAGCGGTTCGCCGACGGAGGCCAAGTGGCGCAAGCACGACAGTTCGTACTTCTTGACCACCTCATCACCTTCTTTCATCAGAGAGCGGATGGCGGTGGGCGCCGAGTACCAGACGGTGACTCGGTGCTTCTGAATGAATGCGTACCAATTGTCGGCGCTGAATCCCGCGTCAAGCACGCATTGGGTCGCACCACAGGCCCAGGAGCCGATGATCCCGTAAGAAGTCCCGGTCACCCAACCGGGATCGGCCGTGCACCAGTAGATATCGTCGTCGCGTAGATCCAGCACGTAACGAGTTGTGATGTACTGCGAAATAATCGAGTAGTGCACGTGCTGGGCGCCTTTGGGCTTGCCGGTGGTACCGGAGGTATAGTGCAGCACTGACGGCGTCTCCGCCTTGGAAGGAAATATGTCGAACTGGTCAAGCCCGCCCATCTTTTCCATGTGGAGAGCGACTTCCCCATCCAGCAGGGCTTTTCCTGAATCATCGTCGACGATGATGATGAGCCGTAAGTATGGCATGTCGGTGCGAATTTTGCGGACTTTGGCCAAGTGCTTCTTTTGAGTGATGATCGCCGAAGTCTGAGCATCTTCAAGGCGAGTCTGGAGTGATTCGGGACCAAAGGCGGAAAACAGCGGCTGGACGATCCCACCCATTTTCAGGACGCCAAGGAAGCCAATGTATAACTCCGGCACCTTGTCCATGAAGAGGCAGATGCGTTCGCCGGGTTTGAGCCCGAGATCCAGCAGGTACCGGGCAATTGCATTGGAGTAGCGGCGGGTATCGTTGAAAGTGAAGCGTTTGATCTCGCCGGTGTGCGATTCCCAGATGAGGGCCAGCTTATCGGCTTTGCCGAGCCGGCAAACGCGATCGGAGCAATACTCGCCGATGTTGATTAGTTGTCCGGATCGATATTCAAGTTCTTGTTCGGCAATCCCCCAACTGAAGTTCTGGTAAGTCTGTTCGTAGTTGCCCATGTGCGCCACGGCAGTGCCTCCTGCCCGGTGAAAAGTTAGAGTTTGAGTCAGCCAAGTGACCAATTCTTCGATAAATATATCGATTTTGGCAGGCGGCGGCAAGGAACTCCGACGATTTTAAGCGGGTTTTTTGTGAAAAAATTCACGACGGTAGAATGTCGTAAGCTGCTTTAAGGCTATTGAAGTCGGTTGCGCCAATAGATCTTGACTATTTGTCGACGCCAAAGCGTTGGCCGAGAGCCGGATCATAGATGTTCTCGGAACGAGCTCCCGATCGCTCGGCGATGAGGCGCAGAAAGCCCAGATACCGACCCTGATCGGCCTGAAGTGCTTCCGCTTCTGAGGGAAAGATGCCTTTTCCTGTCCGTTCCAGCGCCATTTCGAAGTCGCGCCAGTGACGCCAACCGTCCCGTAATGGCTCCACTTCCACTTTCGTTATCGAGGCGCTGCCCTGCCAGAGCTGTTTCCAGAAATGAGCTGTCTTGAAACAGCGGCAGGTGGGATCCCAGAAGACTTTGCCGTTTCTCTGTGGCTTCGTCAAATAGTCGGGCGGCGCGCCGACAAATTCCTGCATCAGACCAACAACGACGATCCCGATTGAGCCGCCGGGACGGACAAAGCGGGCGAGGTAATCGATGTAAAGATCATCGGTCCCGAAGTACTGGTAGGCGTCAATCGAGATAACGGCGTCAAAGAATCCTTCGGCAAAGGGTAGGGAGTGCGCCTCGGCCTTGATCGGGCAGATTTGGTCCGCCAGGCCGGCTTCGCTGATACGCCGCCAATTGTTGTCGGGGCCGATCCAGAGGTCGGTCGCCCAGACCCGCGCTCCGTATTCGCGAGCCAAGAAAATGCTGGCCATAGCCTTGCCACAGCCGAGATCAAGAATGCGAGCGCCTGGTGGTATCGACAGGCGCTCACTGAGCCACTCCAGCAGCCAAATCGCACTTGGTCCCATCTGATTGTCGAGCATCCAATCGATCGAGTACTTCTGCGATCGCGGAAATTCCGGCTTCTTCAACAACGATGCAACGTCATCCATATTCTCTCCCGTCGACATCCAGCGGTTGACAACTGGCCTACAGCGCAAAATAAGCGCGATAGAATGGGAAACCAAGTGCATACCTACCAATAGTGAAAGGGACGGCGGGTGATGTCGCCTCACCGTCCCAGACGCCGGCAACCAGGGGCGGAATTTAGAGCATCGTGGCGAGGGCAAGGATGATCACGCCGAAGATCGTGTTCGTTCCGGAGAGGATGTCGATCATCTTGCCAGCCTGGCGAAATTCGGGCCCGGGCGCAGTGCCGGGTGCGGGAGCGAACTTGCGAATTTTGGGGGCAGCGACAAAGGTGATCAGAATCCCGTTGATGGTCGCCAAGGCGAAGAGGATGTGCTTAATTGTAAGGGTTAGACCGTAGCCCGCCGAGGTGTCAAACATGGCGCCGTCCGGTGTCTTCATGATGCCGGTGATCAGCAGGATAATCATGCTGGTCCAGGCAACGATGGTGAAACGTTTGGCGATGACGCCAAAGAGCTTTCCGGCTTGCGACGGGTCAACCGCCGACATTGCCGGTTTCAGAACCAGCCCCATGAAAATCATGCCCCCGATCCAAGAAACAGTAAACAACACATGCAGAAAATCCACCAGGTTAAAAGCCGACATTTCCGTTTTCCCTCCAGGTTAAGTCGTTTGGTTCATAATCAATTCCAGTTACTGGACTCCGGTGTCCGAAAACTGATACGGAGCCCTGCAATGAATGTTTCATCATTTGTCCATGAATTTTGGTGAAGATTGTGAGCCCGGCTTTGCCGTTCTCGGGTACTCGTTCGGTTGCTTTGAATGGGATGGATTTTGCTTTGTTCAATTCGCCATCTTTATGGCGGCAAGGAGTTCGATTTGGCGCAGGTCAGCGGCCGATCTCACTTCGAGGCGCACGCCACGACCTTCGGCGTACTTGGGAGCACGGTCGATTAGGTCAATGAGTTGGGACGAAAGCTTGCTCACATGTGCGGCGGCAACGGCTTTTTCGCCGAGCGCAAAAGATGCCAGAAAGTAGCCGCGACAGGGGGTCATATAGAGTACGGCGCGCTTTTCGGACTTAAGCCGGAGACCCCATCCGTAAGCTTTGCCGGAATAGCCCCATTCCGAGGAGATTGGGGCAAACTTCGACTCGACGTATTTCTGCAGTTTCAGCCAGAGGCTGTGGGCTTTGCCGAGAACAACCTTGAGATCTTCCTCGGTAGGCGGGTGGGCTTTGTCTTCGAACGCACTAAGAGCCATGACTGCCTTCGTTCGTATACTTGTTAATCGAACTCATAGCGTGGGTCGGCGGGAGTTTGTTCGGAACCGATTCGCCCGATCATGATCTCAGCCCGGGTGTAGTTTTCGCCTTTCATTGGCGCGCCGGAGAGACGTCGCAGCATCGCGAGTTGGCCGGTGTGAGTTAGGGCATCGGCAATCGGGCCCTGGAAGAGCTTGGTCAAGTCGTAGCGGGTGGGCAGGCCGGAAGCGAGGAAGTCGTCGAACTTCTTGAGCGATTCAAAAAAGCGTGCGCACTCCCTGTCCCATTCTTGCGGAGTGGAATCGCGCCATTTTGGCTCACCGATGGCCATGGTCAATGCCCAATCGAAGAGGTCACCCATGTGCGCGACAATCTGCACCGGCGTCTTGCTGATCGGGCCGGCTTTGAACTGTGCAAACGATGCCGGCGCGCCCCGCATCGTCTTAGCGGCGCGATAGGCCAGTGTGGCGAGGGTGTGACGGATGATGTTAAGGTCGGTCGCGGGCATAAGGTGCCTCCTTCACGGCTGCGATAAAAGGCCGTTGCGGCATTGATAGCACGCTCAATGACGGCGAGCAATCACATTCTTGACGCGGAAAACTCGCCAATAAAGCACAGCCCCGGGCGAACATCGCCCGAGGCCGGCAAGAACTTCGTTTGCGTCCCTCCGCTAATTGCTGATGCCGTACTTGGAGAAGTGGTAGATCGGAATTTGCGGTGACGACTGTTTCGCAACTTCTTGCACTTCCCACAATCCGGTTGACGGATTGAAGTAGAAGAGCACGGATTTGTTTTTGCTCGTCACCTGCGGATTCGGTTGAACGTACAGCGGGAAATTGAAGACCTGGCCTCCCGGACCACAGTCGAGCATCCAGAACTCGCCAAATGGCGCCTGCAGCTTGCGGACTCGGATGGTCAGGGTTGTGCTCTTTATCACGGCCATCCACGGCAGCGAGAATCCGATCGTCTCGACACCGTGAATCATGTTGAGCTGGTAGCCGCGCCAGTCAACCGTTGCCGAGAGCGTCGTGTCATAGAGCACCGGACAGGTGGTGATGTTGATACCCGGACCCAGTTCCGGGTTGTCATCCCTAATGGTCTCGTTTAACCAGTCCAGTTTGCTTTGATTCGGATCGGTAACGGGGCCGGAGCCGTTCGTTGAACAGCCGCCAAGGAAAGTCAGGGAAAGTGCGATGACCAACACCACCAACATTGCCGGAACGTACTGCGAACGGTGTGATGATCTCTTCAACCTTCCTCCTCCGAGATTTCCTCAATCTCGATTTGTAACAATCTGTTTCGTGGGCGAAAGGGAGAGTCGCAAAGTAGTGGCCAGAGTGTTTCATCTCGCTACAATTTCCAAGTGAGCAGATAAGTCATTGCTGCCCTATGAATTGCGCGGTGAGATTCTGCTCGCACAATGAGCACAGATTCTGCACAGACGAATTCTCCGCCAAAACTGTGGGGGGCGGGCTATTTCAAGTGGGCGTGTGCCCACATCAGCCGCGGGAGCAGGATCTGCAAAAAAACAGGATCCCGCGTCAGCGAAATCCTGTTTGGCAGTCGAATGGCGTGGAATTACTAACTTCGCGGAGTTTCGCTTTTTTGTGCCACGTTGCTGTTGATGATGCGCGGCTCGCTTTGTATGCGCACGAATGCTCCTCTATGGCCGTCGGAAGTCAGATTCAACCAGATGGCAATGGCCAGACAGGCAAACACGAGCCAAAGACCGAGAGCCGTTTCCACCTTGATAATCGCCGCCATCTCGCTCCCGACTTCCGAGGAGACGCTAATGCGTAGAAAAATGAGCGCACCGGCAGCGACGACTGCAAGCAACGCCCGTCCCGAGCGGAAGCGCGACAGATCGCCAAGACTCAGGAATAATCCAACCAAGCACGCCGCGAAGGCAACGATTGCGGGTACGCTCGGCTCGATTTTGCGCTCCATCGAGGCCGCACCCGGCGGCAATGAGTTGTCGGGTTCACCTTGATTCGTCTGGGCAAGTTTCGCCATCTCAACAAGACCGTCGGCGCCGAGTGTAGACCCGAACACCAGGTCAAAGCCACTGACCTCGATAACCTTGACATCGGCGCATGAGAAGTTGATGAATGGCAAGAAGAAACAAAGGGCCGCGAGAGCGAAGATAACGCGGTTCACTTTGGGCTTGATCTCTTCCATCTTTTCGTCCTTCCGCTTTTCGCCTCCCGTTCCGAGCCCGATCGTATTCACCGCAGGCGATTGGTCCCGAAACGTTGAGGGTATTCCTCTATATCGACCGTGTTGGCCAGATTCTGATTAAGGGGCGCAATTTCGGTGTCTGGCCGGCACGCTTGTCAGCGCGTGTTGTTGCGTACTGAAACGACAGGTGCTCCAATAGAGGCGCAAAGTCAAGAACTGCGTGACGAGAGCAGGATGACCCGCGTGCCAGCAACAATGTCTCCGAGACGAGTTCGTTCCTTGGTGACAAGAATCAGGATGATGCCGAGAATGCTGAAAGCAGGAAGACCGTCAACCACCCGGAGCGCGTTGCGAATCAGCGACTTCTTCAGGCCCGGTCTGCCGCCGGCGGCCGCAATTACGCGCAAACCAAGAAGTCGTTTTCCGACCGTCCAACCCAAGCAGGCTTCAAGCAGGATATAGTAAGCAACAATCACGAGGAAGAAGATCACGCAGAGCGGGTCGGAGATCATCCAGCCGATGCGCCAGATATGATCGGCCGAGGTCATCAGCCAGGTGCCCTTGACGATTCTTGTGACCGGGAAGAACACGGCGCAAAACAAGATCCAGTCGAGGACCAGCGCCAGAAAGCGTTGGCCGAGTGTGGCGAGGTGTGGATTGGAGGCTGTCATCGCTGTGCCCGTGATCTTGGATCAGTTGTCTCGAAATATGCCATCCGCGACATCAGGCAACAAGTGAATTGTGCATTGCACGGCAAGCTCAAGCGCAGGTCTGCCCGCTACGGTGCGCGAAAACCAAGCGCGTTTTCGCAACCGGCACTTAGGCACAACGTAAACAATGATGTCCATGAAATATTCGGGAAGAACGAAATATGTGCAGACGTGAGATTGTAGAACTGGTACTATTTTCTGCGATCTAATTGTGAGGAGGTTGTCATACCATGACTCCGGCTATAGAACCGGTTCCCGAAAAATCCCGGATTGAAGCGGTGATCAAGAGCTCGATCACCTGGGCGCAAACCAAGGACAAGGATCTGCTGTTCCGCTGTATTGTCGATGATTCGACGCTGTTCTACTTCAGCCCCGACAATGCCGGCACGATTACCGGTATTGCAGCGTTCCGGCAGTTGGTTGATGACTTGTTTATGAATCCGGCTTTCAAAGCCGTGCGCGCGGAATTCAAAGACCTGCGAATCAACTTGTCGCAATCCGGCGATTGTGCTTGGTGGTCGTGTTATCTTGACGACTTCAACGAATGGAACGGTCAGCCCGCCAACTGGGAGAATGTGCGCTGGACCGGGGTGTTGGAGAAGCGGGGCGGCGATTGGAAGATTGTTCAGATGCACTTCTCGCATGCGACCGAGGACTTCGCGAAGCGTTAACTCAAGTGGCGGGCGTGGGAGCAAGTACTTGCACTTGCAGCGGGAACGGCCCGCGTTATCGACCGGTCAAGTGATCTGCCTTCGGTCGCCAGAGTCGCGGAAAGAACATCGGCGTGCGACTGCGATAGTCGAGATAATCCTGCCCGAGCCGCTGCGCCAACTCCGGTTCTTCAATTGACTTGATCTCCCAGGTCAATGCGGCGACGAGGAGGGGTAGGAGGACGAGCAGGATCGTCAGCGACCCCAATAGAAGACCCAGACCGGCGACAAAAATGAACAAGCCTGCAACCATCGGGTTGCGGACATAATGATAAAGACCTCCGCTCACCAACTTCGGAGGTGGATTCATCGGGACAGGAGTTCCCCGACTGTAGAGAAACTGGGAAACCGACCCCAGCATCAACATCAATCCGACAATGATGAACGGATAGCCGACAAAGGTGGCGATGGGCGAACGAATCTCGGGAAGGCTCATCAGCTTGCCGAGATAATAGAGTCCGACTGCGATGGCGCAGAGGATCGTGAAGAACACAAGCGGCGCAACCGCGCAGATAGCGAATTTCCGGGGTGATCGATCCGCCGCCGAACGGCTCAGATACTCGATAGCTTTTTCACGGAGACTCACTTCAGTCCCTCCTTGAGTATGCCGCTTTGGGGCCGGTCTCGTTGGAGCTTCTCATGCGAACGGGTCCCGATCAGTGACGACTTGTCACATAATCTTGCAGTTGCGACTCCGGAGCGACTGGTTGACTTCACACATTGATAATCACCTTACCGCGCGCGCGCTTGGTTTCGAGGTAGCGAATAGCCTCCGCAGTTTCGGCCAATGTGTACTGCCGGTCGATTACCGGGAGTACTTTGCCGGATTCAAGGAGGTTTTTTAGGACGAGCAAATCGGCTTGATTTGGTTTCGCCATTCCCAGTCCGACGAGCTTGCGATTTCCGAGCGATGCCAGCGGCGCGAGGAGCATCTCTTTAAACATGTGCGATAACGTTGAGAATCCGGCACTGATGTAGATACCACCGGGGTTGAGCGCGCGGCGAAATTCGAGTGCAGAGTGATTGGCGATGGCATCGAAGATCAGATCGTAGCGCTTGTCGCCTGTTGTGAAATCTTCTTGCGCGTAATCAATGACATGGGTGGCGCCGATCGAGCGCACCAATTCGAAATTGCGGCCGCTGCAGACGCCGGTGACCTCCGTGCCGTACGATTTGGCGATCTGCACGGCGAACGATCCTACACCGCCGCTCGCGCCGTTGACCAACACGGACTGCCCGGAACGGATTCTTCCCTTATCGCGTAGACCTTGCAGCGCTGTAAATCCTACGACGCCGACTGAGGCTGCTTGCGCAAATGAAAGGTTGGGCGGCTTGAGCGCCAATATTTCTTCGCGGGCGATGGCGTACTCGGCGAAAGCGCCGGCACCACGGCGAGCCATGCCGAAGACTTCATCGCCAATTCTGAGATGCCCGACCTTTGGCCCGACGGCGGCCACCGTTCCGGCGAGATCGGCGCCGAGTCGTGGGTTCTTGGGTTTGAACAGACCTTCCATGAATCGCAGAAAGAACGGATCGCCGCGCAGACGGTGCCAGTCGAGCGGATTGACGGCAGCGGAGGCGACCTTGACGAGAACCTCGTCCTCCTGAGGGGAAGGCATTTCCACCTCTCGGAGTTCGAGGACGTCCGGCGGACCGTACTTCGGAAAGATGATGGCTTTCAAGCGCGAGTCCTCGTTGGCAGTGTAGCAGAATGACAGTACATTGCGTTGGGATCTGCAAGACAGGCGGCTGAGCGATATCCCAACTTTACTTGAGCGCGGTCGGGAATCCTTTGCCGACCGGGCGATTGCCGTCAGGAACGGATTTCCCCAAGGGGGACTTCGCCTGAGGGCACGGTGCGAAGCGAAAGTCCGAACCGCAGGGGTTCGGACCTGTTTCACTTGGTCGTCTTGGCGCCCATCTGGGTACCGAGTTGTTCATAGACAACATCGTTGGGCTCCCACAACTCGATCTTGTTGCCTTCGATATCCATGATGTGGACGAACTTGCCGTAATCGAAAGTCTCGATAGTGTCGGTGACGGTTACGCCTTCCTTTTTCAATTCTTCCACCAGCGCCACGAGGTCTGCAACGCGGTAGTTGATCATAAACTCCTTCGTTGACGGTTCGAAGTACTTCGTCTTGTCGCCGAACGGACTCCATTGCGAGAAGCCCTTCTTGGTGGAGTCGTCAGCCTGCCGCCACTCGAAAACCGTGCCGTATTGATTGGTGTTCAGTCCCAGATGAGTTTGGTACCAGGCTCTGATTGCTTTCGGGTCTTTGCATTTGAAGAAGATGCCGCCGATGCCGGTGACGCGCTTCAGTTGTGTGCTTTCGGTCGCCTCGTCCGCGAGGATCGCATTGAAGGCGAGGCCAAGGCAGAATGATGCCGCCAACGCCAAGGTGACTGAGGTGATTCTTCTCATAGTCTTTCAACCTACCTGAAGTTGGTTTATTTCTTGTAGAATGATTTAATCTACTGTTCTGCTCCGAGTTTGGCAAGGGGTGGGTGGGGGGGTATCGTCGTCAAGTCAAGGACGAGAATGAAGGGACTGCTGACAGGTCAACAGTCAAGTAGCTTCAAACAGGGCGAGCTCCAATCAGAGACCTGCCTTACGGGAGTGATTATGTAAGTGCAATTGACTTCACCATGCCTCGCAAGTTGGCGATAGTCATGTTCGACCCGGCACGATGTAGCATTCGATGGCAATTTGAGCAAACTAGTGCTATCTCTGAGATTTTCGTCCGGTGTTTACCTGATTTCTCTGAAACCGGAATTGTGTGGTGTGCCTCGATGAAACCAGCTCCAACATCTCCGTACATTCGATAGAAGGAAAAGTTGCAGACCTCGCAACGTAGTTCGCCGAATTCATGTAGTCTCCGCTTCTTTGCCAGCCTAGTAATCTTGGTATCTCGCTCGAGCATCCGGTGTATACGATACTTCTTCTTTCCCTCGGGGTAGGTTGACTCCATGTCTTCATTGACGACCTGACCTCTGACATATTCTCTCTTACCCCGCTTCTCTACAATCGTGAGGTTCATTCGGACTAGGTAGTTCTTGGCCTCGACTGCATTAAATCCACTTCTCAATTCCCGCCCACAAGCATGCTTGACTGCAAGTGAGATCACGAGCTTAGGAGGGTACCTCTTGCCATCCATTAACAAGTCATATCGATAGGATCTTCGCCGACGTGGAATGCCATGAGTCTCTATATCGCGCAAGGCAAGAAAAATGCACTTTATAGGTACGTTCTTGGGGATCATTGACCACTCCTTTCCTTCTGCGAGCTACTCCATAATTACATTCAACTAGTGTCGTTGCCTAAAACGTCGTCGAAGCGCTACGATGAGAAACGAAAGCAAGGTCAACACGGCAATCGCCTCAACATTGACAACGGTCCGCTGCCACATGTGATTGAGGTGGTCTTCAGTCCGAGAACGAAGCGGTGCGAGAAGATTCAAGTTGATGAGAAAGCACTCCCAATACTCGGAGTCCGCAAAGAATGGGGTTCCTGGTTCCAATGACAAATTGTTCCCGAGAACCCGGCTTGGATCACTTGGCATCTTGACCCCCCCTGCGAACGTTGCTAATGTGGCGAGCATCAACACCGCCGCTATCCAAGCCAATGGCCGGAGAATGCTTTCACCATATCGGCTAACTAGGCCATATAACACATTGATGCACCAGCCCAAAGACCACTTTCGCTCCAAGCCCTTCTGAAGTTCCATCTCTCGGATGTAGAAGTAGCCAGCCTCTCTTGACCTGAAATCCTCCTCAAATCTTTGTCGGTATATCCTCATTAATCTCACTTGGACTTCAAGGTTGAGCTCATTGAATTGGTGAAAGTGTGGACTCAGGGGCAACTCGTACAGACGCCTCTTTCGAGACCATTGCACTTTGGCAAATGAGACACTTGATAGTTCGTTGGGGTGATTGACATGAATAATTGCCCTTGAGAAATTGCAGTCCTCGAGCTTGACACTCGCTTGTAGGTTGTCGACTAGAAGCACTGACTCACTGTGTTCTCCGATATTACTTCGCTGAAATGAAACATCTGCTCGAAAGACGGTCCCCCGCAAGTCCACTTCTTCAAACAAAGCATCATCGAATACGACGGGTGACGAAAAGACGATACGATTCAAGTCAAGTTTGCTTTGAAATTTGCAGCCAGCAAAACTCACCATTCCCCGGAAATCGCAACACCGCAAGTCAACGCACCCAGAAAATTCGGACCCAGAAAATTCCACTTTCCCCTGAAATGGAATTCTCTTGCCATTAGTCTCGTGAGCTTCGATTGCACCGGAGGTTCGGAGATGAAACTTGGCAGGACCAAATGACGACTCGCGGAAGTCAATAGAGCCAATGACTCTTGCAGACTCGAGTATTGTCCAGTGAGAATTGTGATAGGAGCTAAAGCGTAAGTTCTTGCGCACTTCTATCCCTAGTAGACTCAATGGAATATTGGGTGATGCTCCTCTAGAGGGAATGCTATTGATGATGAAGTCTCCGCAAAAGATGACCGAGCGAAACTCTACATGATCCAATGGACTTACGAGGTTTGACAATCGCCATCCCGAACCAGGAAACAAGAATCCCTCGTAGTGAGAACCGTCAGTGCTGAATCTGCTTCTGATCTCTTGAATCAGAGTAGAAAATAAGTCGTCGGGCTTACTCGGATCCAAACAGTGACCGATACACTTGTTGTTGGCATACACTTCGTGTTCGCAGGAACTACCTTTTGAATCAACATAGTCACATTTCGTCACGCGAGCTCCCTAATTGCAGGTGGTCACGGCACTGTTGAGTAAGCGCCCCCCTATTCCATCATCAGCACCACTTTGCTGGACGGTTCCTTGCCGGTGGCGAACATGTCGACGGCTTCGAGGAAGCGCTTGAACGGGTAGCGGTGGGTGATCACCGGGCGCGGATCAACCATGCCGCCGTCGAGCAACGCCTGCATCTGGTACCAGGTTTCGAACATCTTGCGGCCGTTGATGCCGATCACGGTCGCGCCCTTGAAGATGATCGATTTGTTGACGTCGATCATTACGGCATCGGGCGGGATGCCGAACATCACGAGCGTGCCCGCTTTGCGCAGAATCTCAAAGCCGGTTTCGACCGATTTCTGATTGCCCGCCATGTCGAGAACGACGTCGACGCCGCCGGAGGTTTCGTCCCAGATGCGCTGTTTGAAGTCCTTGTCGCGGGTGACGTTGATCGAGACGTGCGCGCCCATCGTTTTGCAGATATTGAGATTGAAGTCGGCCATGCCGATGTTGTAGATCCGCTCGGCGCCGACAGCCTTGGCGATACCGCAGGAAAAGGCCGCGGTCGGGCCGTCGCCGATAATGGCGATCCGCTTGGTGGAGACGTTGGCGGACATGGTGGTGTAAACCGCGTTGCCGAAGGGTTCGTGGATCGAGGCGATCGCCGGGTCGAGGTGCTTGTCGACCTTCCAGCAGACGATTTCGGGCAGGGAAACATATTCGGCGAAGATGCCGTCGGTGTCGACACCGAGGATGACCAGATTGTCGCAGATGTGCATGTTGCCCATGCGGCATTGCTTGCAGACGCCGCAGGGGATGTGCGACTCAGCGGCAATGATATCGCCGACCTTGATGCCCTTGATATTCTTGCCGATTTCAACGACCTCGCCGCAGCACTCGTGGCCGAAGATTAGCGGTGGTTTCAGGCGGCCTTCCGCCCATTTGTCCCAGTTGTAGATATGCTTATCGGTGCCGCAGATTGAGGCGGCGCGCGTCCTGATCAGCAGGTGATTGTCGTCGATTTGGGGGATACGTACTTCGCGAAAATCGGCTCCCGCCGCCCGTCCCGGCTTGACGCCGGCCCACATGGTCTCCACAGTCGTCGTCCTTTCCCGGCGGCCGCTTGGTTGCCGCCCAAATTGTGCCGAGGAGAACATACCATGCGGGGCGAGGACTGTCAATCGGTATGGGGACCGAGGCGATGCCCCCCGCAGAGGCCGCGTCAGGATCGCAGGGATCCTGACCTACAAAGTTACAAATGCAGCTTGTCAGATTGCCGGTGCAGGCATGCCGTAGCCGGCCCATTCCTCTAGCGAGGGGCCGTAGATGCCAGGCACTTTCAGGCCAGCCTGGCGCATCAACACGGTCATCTGCGCGCGGTGGTGGATTTCGTGGCCGATCAGAACGAACAGGGTAAAGCTGCGCGTCCACATCGAGCCGTACATGTCGTCTTCCTGGAGCAGCGTTTCGTCTTTCCAGTTCTGCTTGATCTGCTGCAGCAGTGTCGAGGCCGCCTTGTCGTAAGCATCCTGGATCGCCTTCGCCGTAGTCGGTACCGGCACATTCTCGGCAGGCGCATCAACCTTCAAGCCCACGCGACCGCTCATCTCGCCCATCGACTGGATGATATGCCACGCTATGCGTCCGATTGTGCGGTGGTCCTTGGCCACCGCCTGCTGGAGCGAGGCATCAGTCAGCGCGCCCAAGATTTTGCGCGTGGCATTTGATTCGTTGTTCCACCAGTTCTCGAAATCGGTGATGGTTCTGATCAGGACAAAGCCTTCCGCCATGGTAGCTCCTTCATTTATCCGCCCGTCGGTTCGATTATACGCAGCCCCGGGAATTGACGGGCATAAGATCGGTCGAAGGCGGAGTCATGTCAATCACATCAAGGTTGATTGCGGCTGTCGGGAGGTAGAAAATCGTTGCTGGCGGCGCGGCAGCGTGGTATTTTCGGGGTGGAGAGTTGGCAGAGCGGTCTAATGCGGCGGTCTTGAAAACCGTTGTCCCGCAAGGGACCGGGGGTTCGAATCCCTCACTCTCCG
>CAZFNN010000001.1:83851-488948 GCA_964520555.1 uncultured Ignavibacteria bacterium | reverse complement strand
AAAACAAAAATGGCGTCCCCAACGGGAGTCGAACCCGTGTCGCCGCCGTGAAAGGGCGGTGTCCTAGGCCACTAGACGATAGGGACGTCCAGAGTGTGTCGAGTATACGCCCAGAATACGATTTGTCAAGTTCTTTGTTGGACGCCAGATAGCGCGGCGATGACGGATTAAAACCGGACAATGCCGCTGACGATGAGCACGACGAAGATCAGGCCGGCAAGGAAGAGGCCGCCCCAGAGCAGCAGGCGGAGGAGGTCGCGGTCGAAGATGCCGGAGTCCTCCGGCGACTCGGCGGCGGCGGTGGATTGCTCGCTGTTGAGTTGCTCGATCACCTCGGCGAACGACTTGCTGCGATCGGAGGGAGCGGTCTTGATCATGCTTTCGATCAAGCCGCGCTGGAATTCGCCGGTTTCGCGGTTGGAGTCGATCCACATGAATTTGCCGTGGGTGTCGAAGGTGGGGATGCGATTGGTGAGCAGCTGGTAGAAAATGATGCCGGCGGAGTAGATATCGGCCTGTTTACTTTTGCGGCGCTCGGGCGCCTGGTACCAGTTGACGGCGTTTTTCTCGACGTTGGGCATCAGCGCGAAATCGGCGATACGCAGGTTCTCGTCGCGATCGAAGAGGATGTTGGCGGGTTTGAGGTTGCCATGCACGATGTTGTTCTTGTGGGCGAAGTCCATGCCGTGGGCGATCTGCAGCATCAGCTTGCGGGCGTCGCGCCATTCGAGGGGTTTGACCAGCCGGTCGGCGAGCGAGCCGCCCTGCGCATAGTCCATGACGATGACCAATTTGGCGTCATCGGCGCCGGCGCCGTGGATGCGCAGGATGTTCTGGTGGCTGAGATTGGAGAGCAGTTTGGCTTCGCGCAGGCCGATATCGGGCTTGTTCTGTTTCTTGATGACGAACAGCGCGCGGGTCAGGCGGTCCTCAACGAGATAGGATGAGCTGTAGAGACCCTCTTTGAGCGTCTCCAGAAACGCACAACTGCCGACGAAGTTCTTGATCTTGGTGGAGGGGGGATCGGTGGCGACGTTGTCGGACTTGCGGTACATGACGGCCAGCAACTCGTCCTTCATCTCGACCGCCTTCTGGTAGCGATCGCGGCGGTCCTGCTGCAGAGCCTTTTGAACGATGTGATCGCAACCTTGCGGCGCCTGCGGGTTCAGTTCGGAGGGGAGTTTGAAGCGACCATCCGGTTTACGGCCGGTGAGGATTTCGTAGAGCATGACGCCGACGGCATAGATGTCGGTGGTCTGGTCGACGGTGGCGGAGTTTTCGCGCTGCTCGGGCGACATGTAGGAGTAGGTGCCCATGATGATGCCGGATTCGGTGCGTTCGGAAATGTCGTGGCCGAGGAGCTGGGCGATGCCGAAGTCGGCGACGAGCGCGTTGTCGTCTTTATCGATCAAGATATTGGCGGGTTTGATGTCGCGGTGGATGACGCCGTTCTTGTGGGCGTAGTCGAGCCCTTTGAGCACCTGCACCACAATTTCCAGTTTCTTTTCGATCGGCCAGTTGGAGTGCTGGAGAATTTGCTTGAAGTCGGTGCCCTCGATGTACTCCATCGCGAAGAAGAGCCGGCCGTTGTCCTCGCCGCGGTCGATGACATGGACGATATTGGGATGGTTCATGCGCGCCAGCGTGGTGGCTTCGCGTTCGAAGCGCCGCACGAGTTCGTCATCGGCGGAGATTTTGTTCTTGAGGACTTTGATCGCGATCAGGCGGTTGAGCGAGCGCTGGCGAGCGAGGAAGATCTCCGCCAGACCGCCTTCGCCGATCTTGCGGAGAATATCGTATTCGCCGATCCGTTGGGTCGGCGGCTTTGCCGGGGCCGTTTGGGTCATAGTTAAAGCATTCGGGCGACATTCAAGCCCTATTCAGTTTTCGGCGGAAGCTGTTCAATTCTTGAGCGGCAGTTTCGCGTAACTACTTGACCAAGGTCATCTTACGGGTCAGGCAGCCGAACGGCGTGTTCAAGCGATAGAAGTAGACACCGGAAGGAAGGGAACTGCCGTCGAAGGCGATTTCGTGATCTCCAGCGGTGAAGTTCTCGGCGAATTCGCGCCGAGCGAGACGGCCAGTGATGTCAAAGACTTCGAGCGAGAGCGCGGCCGGTGTGGGGATTGAGAACGGAATCGTAGTGGCGGGATTGAAGGGATTGGGATGATTCTGTTGCAATACGAACCTCCCGGGAAGGACGACCGACTCGTCGGTCGCATCGGTGGGGACATCGGCAATGTAGATGCCGCCCCAGACGAATTCGGGGAGGATCATAAAGCCGTCTTTGTCGGAAGCTTCGAGTTGGTCGTACCAGATGAAATCTCCGATCTGTTGGCGCGTGCGGAAAGTGTCGATCGGGACGAATCCGAGAGTCGCCTGAGGCCGCACATGGTAGTGGATGCGGAACAATTCATCATCGCTCGGCTGTATCAGTGCCAGGAAGTTGACGTCGGGCAAGATGTTAGTGAAACCGCGGCGGCTGGTGTCAGCAAGCTGCGAATTTCGAATGAACCGGTAATCAGCGATGCTGTTGGCGAAAGAAACGGAGTCGATGAGAATATCCGGGTCGTCAAGGATGAGGGGAACGCGAATTCCGGCAAGCGGGACATCGGAAGTGCAGAAGACACCAACCGAGCCGGCGGCGCCGATGGGAGTCTGGACAATGGCCACCGTGACCGTGACGTTGTTTGCCAAAGCCACCGGTGGAAGCAGTGCCAGCAGAGTCAGAGCCAGAGTCGCTGAAACTTGACGAATCGAGTACGGCACAGTTTTCATCCCAAGGTAAGACGTGGTAAGTATCAGTCCAATATAAGGCCTACAATGGGGATCGTCCAGCGTTCCCGGACAAAATGACCGCCGGAAGGTCGCCGGCACGCTATATTGTCGCAAATGGTATCGAAGACAGTCAGTCGCAAGCCTGTGGATCAAGAGCAACCTGCCGCCGTGCTGGTCGCACTGTCGGGGGGACCGGACTCGGTGGCGCTGCTGCATCTTCTGGTGGAGAAGGCGAAAGCAGAAGGGGGACGGGTCTACGCGGCGCATGTCAACTACCGACTGCGCGGGGCGGAATCGGACCAGGACGAACGCTTTTGCCGTGAACTGTGCAAGCGACTGAAGGCGCGGCTGTTTGTCAAGCGGTTACGAGCGGGGGAGCTGGTGAAGGGAAATCTGCAAGCGCAGGCGCGGCGAATTCGCTACGAATTCTTCGAGGAGTTGTGCCGCAAGCGCGAGATCGATGCGATCGCAATCGGGCATAACAAGTCGGACAATGTCGAGACGTTGCTGATGAATCTCGGCCGCGGCGCGGGGACGTTCGGGCTGGGGGGAATTCGAAAGCGGACGGGGAAGATCATCCGGCCGCTGCTTGAATGGACGCGGGGGGAAATCGAAGCGTATCTGCGGAAGCATCAGCTGGCGTACCGGCTGGACAGCTCGAATCTGACCGAGAATTACCTACGCAATCGCGTGCGGCGACGGGTGCTGCCGGTGTTGCGCGAGGTGCTTGGCGCGCAGTCCATCAGCGCATTTGACCGCAGCGCGCAGGTGCTGGCGGAGCACGAAGAGTATTTGCGGCAGATCGGTGAAGAGATTTTACAGCGCGAGTCGACGCGAACGGCGTTCGGGAAAATTGTCCTTGATTTGACCAAAATGCGCGCCTATCATCCGCTGGTACGCCGCATCGTGCTGGCGCTGTGTTTTGAGCGTCTTACCGGTTCTCTACAGGACTTCGATTTTGATGCCACCGAGCGGTTTCTGCAAGCGCTGGAACGCGGCGTGGGGCGGGTTGATCTTAAGCGCGGACTGATCGCCGAGGTGTGCAACGGGCATGTGTATCTCTATCACGCCAAGAGCGCGGTCGCTCCGGCGCCACTGGCGGTGAAGCGCAGCGGTACGACTAAACTTGAAGCATACGGGATCAGCCTGCAAATCAGTTCGGCAACCGTTTGGCGCGCCGGCAGGAGAATTCCTCGTGGCGACGGGTGCAGGGAGTTGATTGACGCGGGCACGCTGAGGGGCAAACTGACGGTGCGGACGATGCGGGCCGGCGATCGGTTTCGACCGCTGGGCCTGGACGGCGATAAGAAGCTGTCGGATTTCTTCATCGATCGCAAACTTGACCGACCGGTGCGCGAGGAGATTCCGCTGCTGCTGGCGGGGCGAAAAATCATCTGGGTGATCGGCCAGGCTCTGGCGGATGAAGTGAAACTGACCGATAAAACCAAGAGAGTGATCAAACTGGAGGTCGCAAGTTATCGAGGCCTTTGATATCGGACGCACACACAAAATCCTTATCAGCGAAGAGCAGCTGCAGCGCCGCATCCTGGAGTTGGCTTCTGAGATCACGCGTGATTACGGCGGGAAGAATCCGGTAATTCTGGGGACGCTCAAGGGGAGCTTTGTTTTTCTGGCGAGCCTGATCCTGAAGTTAGACTTCGATCTTCAGGTCGACTTCATTTCCGCGCGTTCTTACGGCAGTTCCGATACGACCTCCGGTGTGGTCGATCTCTTCAAGTATCTGTCGGTGGACATTCGCGACCGGCACATTCTGTTGGTTGAGGACATTGTCGACTCCGGTCTGACCCTGCGTATCCTGCTTGAGGATTTTGGGTTAGCCAAACCGCGGTCGATTAACGTAATTACATTGCTGAACAAGACGGCGAATCGCAAAGTGGAGGTGCCGATTCGCTATGTCGGGTTTGACATCGAATCGGATTTCGTGGTGGGTTTTGGTCTTGACTACGGTGAGAAGTACCGGAACCTCCCATACATTGCGGTGTTAAACCGTGAGAGTGGGCATGGAAAATCGTAGCTGGAGTAGATTTTGAACGAACATAACATGTACCGGCAGCCGCCGCAGATGCCGCCGCGACCGCGCAAGGGCGAAGATCCGATGAAGCAGCCTGATTCCGGCTGGAAACGCAACAGCCGCAGCATTATCTTCTGGCTGGTCTTCTTCCTGATCGTGATCGTCGTCGTGCGCTACATTTCCTCGCCGACATCCGATCGCGCCGAGATCACGTATACCGAGCTGCTGCAACAACTTGAGCAGGGCAACATCTCTGATGTGACCTTCGTCGACCGCGAAGTGCGCGGCAAGTTCAAGACCAAATATCTGCCGGAAGGTCTCAAGGGTCGGACGGAAGGGGTGTCGGGATTCCTGGCGCGGATTCCGTTTGCCGACACCGACCTGGTGACCAAGATGAGCGAGGCGGAGGTGAAGATCAGCGCCGAGAAATCGGACGAGGGGTGGGTCGGGTATCTGATTACACTGGCGCCGTTTCTGCTGATCATCCTGTTGTGGGTGTTTATCGTGCGCCAGATGCAGGGTGCCGGTCCGAAGGGGCTGTTTACGTTCGGCAAGTCGCGCGCCAAGTTGATGAGCGAGGATCGCCCGAAGGTGACCTTCAACGACGTGGCGGGTTGCGATGAGGCGAAGGAAGAGCTTGCGGAAGTTATTGAGTTCTTGAAAGAGCCGGGGAAATTCCAGAAGCTGGGCGGCAAGATCCCGAAGGGCGCGCTCTTGGTCGGGCCTCCGGGCACCGGCAAGACGCTTTTGGCGCGGGCGGTCGCGGGCGAAGCGGGAGTGCCGTTCTTCTCGATGTCCGGGTCGGACTTTGTGGAGATGTTTGTCGGCGTGGGTGCTTCGCGGGTGCGCGATCTGTTCGATCAAGGCAAGAAAAGCGCTCCGTGCATCATCTTTATCGACGAAATTGACGCGGTTGGCCGGTTGCGCGGCGCGGGGCTGGGGGGCGGACACGATGAGCGCGAGCAGACGCTGAATCAACTGCTGGTGGAAATGGATGGATTCGAGTCCAATGATGGTGTGATTCTGGTGGCCGCGACCAACCGCCCCGACGTGCTGGATCCGGCGCTGTTGCGTCCGGGCCGTTTTGACCGACAGATCGTGGTGAATCTGCCCGACGTCAAGGGCCGCGAGGGGATTCTCAAGGTGCACATGAAGAAGATCAACGTGTCCGACGACGTGGATATCCGTGTGATTGCGCGCGGCACGCCGGGGATGTCGGGCGCGGATCTGGCGAACGTAGTCAACGAGGCGGCTTTGCTGGCGGCGCGACGCAATGCCGAAAAGGTTGCGATGGTCGACCTGGAGATGGCCAAGGATAAGGTCATGATGGGCGCGGAGCGGCGGTCGCTGGTGATTTCCGACGAGGAGAAGCGGACGACGGCGTACCACGAGGCGGGACATGCGCTGGTCGGCAAGCTGATTCCGAAGGCCGATCCGGTATACAAGGTGACGATTATCCCGCGCGGGTTAGCGCTGGGTGTGACCAGTTTCCTGCCGACGGAAGAGAAGCACACGTACTCGAAGGAGTATCTCGAGACCAAGCTGATTTATCTGATGGGCGGACGCGCGGCGGAGAAGCTTGTGTTCGACCAACTGACGACGGGCGCCGGCAATGACATCGAGCGGGCGACCGATCTGGCGCGGCGGATGGTGTGCGCGTGGGGGATGAGCGAGAATCTGGGGCCGCTGACCTTTGGCAAGGCACGCGAGGAGATTTTCCTCGGGCGCGAAATTGCGCAGCATCGCGATTACTCCGAGAAGACGGCGCAGCAGATCGACGAGGAGGTGCGGCGGATCGTCGAGCGCTCTTATGCGCAGGCGGAGGAAATCCTGCAGGGGAACTTGGACAAGCTGCACCTGCTGGCGACGGCGCTGCTCGAGCATGAGATTCTCGACAGTGATGAAATCGACCGCATCCTGCGCGGCGAGAAACTGGCCAGGCAGCCGCTGAACGCCAAGCAAGCATGACCGTCGGCGGGGCCAAAAGACGAATGGCGGACGCGGCGGACATTTTTCATCAACCTGATCGTATAATTGTTATGGGAGTGGTCAACACCACTCCCGATTCATTTTCGGACGGCGGGCGATTCTTCGATGCCGACCGGGCGGTCGCACAGGCGTTGCGGCTGGCGGCGGAAGGCGCGGATATCATCGATATCGGCGGCGAGTCGACGCGTCCCGGTGCGGAGCCGGTGCCGGAAGAGGAAGAGATTCGACGGGTGATTCCGGTCATCGAGCGGCTGGCGGAGGCGAGTGAAGTCGCGATCTCGATCGACACGGTGAAGGCGCGGGTGGCGAAGTTGGCTTTGGAAGCAGGCGCGACGATCGTCAACGATATTTCGGCGCTGCAGGCGGACGAAAAAATGGCGGCGACGGTGGCGCAGGCGGCTGCGGGTGTGATTTTGATGCACATGCGCGGCACGCCGCAGACGATGCAAGCCGACACACATTACGATGATTTGACCGAGGAGGTGCGCGCGGGGCTGGCGCAGGCGATTGCGCGAGCCGAGAACGCGGGGTGCGATCCGCGGCGGATTATGATCGATCCCGGGATCGGATTCGGCAAGAATCTCGAAGGAAACCTGGAGCTGATTCGCGAGATCAAAACATTTGCCAGTCTGGGCAAACCGGTGCTTATTGGAGCATCGCGCAAGTCGTTCGTCGGACGGATAACGGGTGCTGAGGCGCCGGACCGATTGGGTGGCTCGCTGGCGGCGGCAGTGGCGGCGGTGCTGAACGGCGCGGCGGCCGTGCGCGCGCACGATGTCAAGGAGACCCGGCAGGCAGTGGATGTGGCGTTGCGCCTGCGCGGAAGGCAGTGATGGAGCTGTTTACCTACAAATTCCTCAAGTTCACGCTGGTCGATTTGATCGACGTCGTCGTGGTCGCGGCGATTTTCTACAAGTTCCTGTCGCTGTTGCGCGGGACGCGGGCGGCCCAGATGGTGACCGGTCTGACGATGCTGTTTGTCGTGGCGTTTTTTGCCTACTGGTTCCAGTTGCAGGGGCTGATGTGGTTGTTTACGAACCTGGCGACGGTCGGGTTTATCGTGCTGGTCATTTTGTTTCAACCGGAGATTCGCGGGGCATTGGCGCAGATCGGGCATTCGCGGTTAGTGCGGCTGTTCTACCGCGGCGAACCGACGGCCAGCATCGACGAGATCGTGCGGGCGGTGATCCGGATGGCGGTGCTCAAACACGGGGCGCTGATCGTGATCGAGCGCTCGGTGGGGCTAAAGGACTTTATTCAGAGCGGCAAGGAGCTGAATACGACCGTGTCGGAAGAGATGATCACGACGATCTTCACGCCGTACACGCCGCTGCACGACGGAGCGATCATCGTGCGCGGGGACACGATCATTGCGGCGGCGTGCACGCTGCCGGTGTCGCAGAATCCGGCGTACATCAAGCTTTTCGGGATGCGGCACAAGGCGGCGATCGGGATTACGGAAGAGTCGGATGCAGTGTGCGTGGTGGTGAGCGAAGAGACGGGGGAAGTTTCGATTGCGTTTGAAGGGGCGCTGCGGCGTGATGTTGAGAATGTGCAGTTGAAGGAAGTGCTGACGCGGTTTTTGAAGGGGTAAGATGGCGGTGGCGAAAGTGGGGCAGGTGATCCTGAAGAGACGGCTACTACGGAGAGGCAATATCTGAACCCTCACCCCCGACCCTCTCCCAGAGGGAGAGGGGAGTAGATGTTATTCCAGCGAAGGCGGGAATCGAAAGCGCTTCGCGAGAAGAGCTGCCGCAACGACGAAATTGCAGCGTGTAACAAGATGTGGGCAGTCCTAATGGGGACGGATGACGAGGAATACAACCCCCCAGCCCCCTTTGCTAAGGGGGAATCCTGTATGGCAAGTGCGGTGGGCGCCCAGGAGGCGTGGGCTGGATGTTAGCTGAGTCGCGCGGCAGGTCGCCCCACGAAGCGCGGGGCGCAAATGCGGTTGCATCGGCGGAGAGAGCGCATATCTTGTAAATCTCATGGATGTGTCGGTACTACTGGCCTTGGCCCTCGGTGTGGTTCTTGGGGCCGCGAGCATGTGGCTGGTGATGCGTCGCCGGAAAACGGACGCGCGCGCCATCGCGGAGGAATTGCTGCGTGACAGCGAGGCGAGGAAGCAGGCGGAGCTGGACCGGGTGATCGAGCACGTCAAGCAGAGTTTCGGCAACCTGTCGGCGGAGGCGCTAAGCAAGGCTAATCAGGACTTCCTGCAGACTCGCCAATCGCTGCTGGAGTCGGATCGGCAAGCGCACGCGCAGGAACTGGATTCCAAGAAGACGCTGATCGACGCACAGTTGAAGAACATGGGCAACGAGCTACAGAAGGTCGAGACGCTGATCAAGGAGTATGAAAGCGATCGCGCGATCAAGTTCGGCCAGTTGGATTCGGGTCTCAAGGCGCAAAATGAGCAGGTACAGCGGCTGCTGCAAACCGCGGGCTCGCTGCGTGAGGCGCTGTCCAGTTCCAAGGCGCGCGGGCAGTGGGGCGAACGGATGGCGGAGGATGTATTGCGGCTGGCGGGATTTGTCGAAGGGATCAACTACGAGAAGCAGAAGACGCTGGGCGGCGGTTCGCGGCCGGATTTCACCTTTCCGCTGCCGCAGGGTCTGATGCTCAACATGGATGTGAAGTTTCCACTCGACAATTACATGCGTTATCTCGAGGCGGAGAGCGACGGCGACCGCAGTCGGCACCGAACTGACTTCATCCGCGACATCCGCAGCCACGTCAAGGCAGTGACGGGGCGGGAATATATCAATCCGGCTGAGCACACGGTGGATTATGTGCTGGTGTTTATTCCGAATGAGCAAGTGTATTCGTTCATCCACGAGATTGACCGCGCGCTGTTGGATGATGCGTTGAAGAGCAAGGTGATCCTGTGCTCGCCGCTGTCGCTGTATGCGATCCTGGCGGTGATCCGGCAGGCGAGCGACAATTTTGCGTTTGAGCAGGCATCGGAGCAGATTCTCACCGCGGTGGCCGCGATGCAGAAGCAGTGGCAGATGTTCGTCGACAAGATGGAAGTCATCGGGAAGAAGATCGAAGAATCTCAGAAAGCATACAGGGAGTTGGAGAGCACGCGCAAGAACCAACTTGATCGGGCTTTCAATCGAATTGAGGATTTGCGCAGCCAGCGCGGTTTGCCGCTGCTTGAAGATGACACCGAGCAGTAGCGTCGGAATTCAATTGTCACGAAATTCAGAATCGAACGGAAACCGGGCGAAAAGATTCGGGGCAGTCGTATGACTGCCCCGAGGCATTGATGGCTATTTGGTCGGCGTCGGAGATTTCTTCGGCGTCGCTTTGACAATGACAACCGGCGGGAGATCGGAAATCGTGTTGTGTGCGACGATTTCGCCATTGGCGGTCAGGTCGAAGACGTGCCACCAGGCGCCGGTCCCGCTGGTCGGGACGGTAAACGTCTGGAGCCGCTCGGCGCCGCGGTAGACCTCGATGCGCGCGTTCGATTCGGTCAGAGCCGCATCGAAGCCGCCCTCGCCGGAATAGTTGTGGACGGCGAAGATGCAGTCGGCCTGCAGGTCGTAGATCGTGATCGTCTCCGGGCCGTACGAGTCGGTGTCATCGACATCGAGGGCAATCAGCGGCGGAGCGTCAGGCAGACCGGGATTGCCGAAGTAGATGTGATAGACGATCTCGCTGAGGGTCGTCCAGACGTGGGCATCGAGATCTGAAGGGACTTCGCCCCAGGTCAGGACAACGCGATACTCGCCCTCCGCCAGCAGCGGACTGAGGCTGACCCGTTCGACGGTTACGCCGGACTGGTGCTGAATCGTCCGCTGGAGGTTGATGTAACCGCTCAAATCCACCGAGAGCATGTAGGTGCCGAAGGGCAGGTTGGTCATGGCATAGTTGCCGGAAGCATCGGTGGTCGTCGAGCGGCTGGCGGGGCCGCTGACACTGACGGTGGCGCCGGCGAGCGGCTCGCCGGTGGAGGCATTCGTCACCGTGCCGCTGATCGTACCGAGATTGGTGCCGGTCTGGTTGATCAGGATCGACTGGCCGTCGAACACGAGCGTTCCCGCGGTGACTTCGGGCAGCGGCCCGTCGGCGTCGAGCAGGTTGTTGGACAGCAGGCTTAATTCGGTCAGTCCGGGAAGATTGGCCATAAAAGTCAGGGTGACGAGTTCATTGATCCCGGCCGGGATCGCCTCGAGACCTTGCGATCGAAACACCGAGACGTCAATACCGCCGCCATCATTGGTCTCGCCGCTGACCTCGAGGCCGCCCCAGGCATCGTTGGCCGCTTCGGCGCTGATAAAGGTCAAAGCTTCGTTGTCATAGCCGATGGTGAAGGTGCCCTGGTTGAATCCGGCCAGATTCCACAGCTCGATGCTGACGGTGACCTCTTGATCCTCGACGGTCTGGAGGAAGTACGGCGAGAGCCGCACCATCGGCACGACCGGAGTGAGTGTCAATTGCACGTTGATATTGCTTCCGGGGGACACGTTACGCTCGGTCGAGCCGCCGTAAAGGATTTGGTCGGGGCCTTCGACATTGGTTTCGACGGCTTCCAGCACAAACGTGACGAGGCCGACCGGCACAATGATCGAGCCGAAGTCAAACGCGCCATTGACGACCGGTGTCGAGAAGGGTCCAATCAGCTCGTCATCGGCGTAGATACGCAGATTGACCTGATCAACCCGCTCCGCCAGCGAGGTCTTGAGCAGGCTGACGGAGACCTGCGCGGCGACGCGATCATTGCTGTTTTCCGATTTGTCGCTGCAGCCGGCAATTAAAATGCCGAGCACGGCGACGATGGTGAGAATGAGTTTATACATTTTGATTCGATTCCGTTTCATTGCACGCCTCCCTACATAACCCGATACGTGAGTGCCAGCAGCAGGCCAAGGCCGGACAGGTCGATTTCGTCAGCGGGGACGTCGATCGAGCCGGTGTAGTACGTGAGCATCCCGCTGCCGTAGAGCATTTCAGTCAGGGCATAGCTGGCGCCGCCGCCGATGCCGATGTAGTTCGACTTCGGCCGATACAGCAAGCTGGCCTCCTCATAGTCATTGGCGGAGAAATTCTGGAAGTCGAGGCGGCCGTTGACGCGCAGCTTCTCATTGACCAGGTAACCGCCACCGAGGTAGATTAGAAGTTCGTTGCGTCCCGATTTGGAGGCCTCATCGGTGAGCTTTTCCTCGTTGGCTTCATTGCGAATCTTGGCTTTGGAGCGGCCGACAAATTGGAAGCCGCCATAGACGGTGTGGTCGCGAACGTAGGCAATTTGCGACCGGACGATCGCGGTGGGGCCGGACTGGAAGACCTTCTCGTCGCCGTACTTGTCTTCAAGGTAGAAGAGCATGGTGCCGTCGAGCATAAACTGGATGGCTTCGGCGTCGACATCGAGACCAGCGCGCGCAGAGATTTCGTCGCCGTACTTGTACTTCTCGGCGTCCTCGGCGCGCACCTGGTATTTGCCTTTGTAGAGGAAGCCGCCGCCGAAGTGGAAGGTGAGGTTGCCGGCTTTTGGATGCGCAAGACCTTCAACGCCGAGGTCGAGACCCTGACCGAAGCGGCGGGTAGCGAAACGGCGCGAGTTGTCGGCGATGGCCGAGGCGATCAGGAATTCGTCTTCGTCAAGTTTGGTCTTGCCGGTCGGGAGATTGGCCAACGCCGTCAACGACGCCATGCCGCCGGCGGTCGTGTAGGTCAGCGCCAGACGCGTGTCATTGAGGGAAGAGATCTTGTCTTCGGACAGTGCCGCTTCTCCCTGCGGGTCGTACTTGGCCGAGCTGAGTCGGCCGTTAATGTCGAGGCTGAAGCGGTCAGAGGGCGCAACGAAGGCGTCGAGGCCGAAGGCGTTTTCGTCCAGGTCGAACTTCGAACCGTCAGTTTGCTCGCTCTGCCAATTGTTCAGCAGGAAGTAGAGCGTCGCGCGGGTACGCAGCCCGTCGGCGCTCGCGGCAGCGGCGAGGGTCAACAGGACCAGCGCCATCAGGAAGAATCTTGGTATCAGTTTCATGGCTGCCTCCCTACCGGATCGTGCCCGACACATTGGCCGAGCCGTTGTTGATTTGTTGCGGGGTATCTTGATGGCGCGGATCGGGTGTCGGCGCGACGATATTGCCGATATCGAAGGTCGGATCGTAGACACCGCCGATTTCCGGCGTCAGGCCGGCCAGGGCGTTGGTTTGGAAGTTGGTCAGGGGGCCGGAATTGGCGCCAATCAGAGCGGCGTCGATCGAGAGTTGCGCCGCCAGTGAAAAGTGCGGATCGAGTTCGACAGCGCGGTCGAACATCGCCTTGGCTTTCAAATAGTCGCCCTGGTCTTGCAGTTCGATGCCCTGACAGAAGGCGAAGAAGGCGTCGTAGTCATCGGTGGCCGGCTTCTTGAGTGCCTGGCGGCGACTGCCTTTGACCTCGATACCGAGCGTATCAAGCACCGCGAGAACCATTTCTTTCTGCAGGCGCATGACCTTTTTGAGTTCGTCATCTTTACCATAAGTCGGGGTGTAAGCGGCGTCGCTGGTGTTGACCAGCGCGGAGTTGAGCGTGAAGCTCTTCTCCGACGGTTTGTCGACACTGGCGTTCACCAGTTTAGCGGCGCGCACAAGCTTGCCGACGCGGGGCGCCGATTTGGGATCGGCGAGTCCCTGCTCGGTCAGTTGCAGTTCGCGCTGCAGGAAATTGAACTCAGCGCGCTCGACTACCTGCAGTTCCGGAACAGCCGACAGATCGTACCAGGTCACCGCCTGCAATCCGACTGCCAGCGAGCGTGTAGTTTCGTCGACTCCCCTGTGCACGGAGAAGGGAAGGACGCCGATGGAGTTGGTGGCAGGGGTTTGCTCGCCGATCGTCGCTTCCTGCTTGACGGCTTCCGCGACCTGCAGACGCAGGGCTTCATTCTGCACGTAGAGGAGTCGGCCGCGAATTGCCGGAGCGGCTTTCGACTTCCTGTTTTGATCGAGGAAGCGACGGTAGCTCTTTTCGGCGGCGGCGAAGTCGCCGCGCGATTCCGAGATCATGCCGCGGTAGAGGGCGATCGTGCCGTCGTTCGGCAACGATTGTTCGGCGGCGGCGAGATATTTCTCGGCTTGAGCCAGATCACCCTGATGATAGTGGACGCGTCCCAGGGCGCGCTGGATGCGCGCGTCATTGGGTTGGTTTTGCAGCGCCAGTTGCAGGTGGTCGAGCGCAAGCTGATAATTCTGTGCTTCCAGCGCGCGCTCGCCCTGGCGGAGGGCGCTTTGACTGCAGCCGGAGCTGACGAGCAAGCCGGCGGCCAGCGAAAGCAAAATCAAAGCCTTCAGCCGTTTCATATGTCTCCCAGTGGTTTGGATTTGTTGCGCTTTCTAACCGACCGGCAGTCGGTGCCCACAATTCCGGTCGGAAATCTCCAGATCGGCGAGAGGATAACCGACGCCTCAATTGAAAGCAAGCCGAAAAGCAGCAGGCGGGGACTGATGAAGTCGACAATGCTCGGGTTGCGATCAGTGGTCTGCGGGGCGAGTGTCGAGAGTGCCTTCGCAGTAATCACGATTTTGTCGATCCGCCTTAAGTAGTGCAAATCCGCGGGCAGCTGCGGCTTAGGCGGAGCGGGCAGCGGCAGCGGCGGCGGGGAAAAAGGCGTTGACTAATGAGTTTTATGCGCTATATAAGTACTAACGAGCCCAAAATACTGCCGGCCTTGTGCCGAAATTGTCTGTTACGAGACCCGGACCTTTCCACGCATTATTGGAGGAGAGCATGCTTCGTGGACGTTTGAATCGAGCTTTGGCCATTGGACTGGTCTTGATGTTGTCGGCATCTGTCCTGGGAGCGACGGATGACGCCAAATACGGACCGAATCTGCTGCGCTTTGATCCCGCCTTGACGCTGTATCACCAAAATGATCAAGGAGTGCCGACGTTCGTCAAGGGCGCACTGGCGCCGGCGGCAGGAAGCGATCTTGCCACAGCGGCGGAGTTTCTCGCGCACCACAAGGGCGCTTTCCGAATCGCGAACCCGGCGGAAGAATTGCGGGCGCGCAGGACAATCGTGGAAGAGAACGGCGCGCGACACCTGCGCCTCGACCAATATTATAACGGCCTGCGGGTGATCGGCGCCGATATGGTGGCCCATTTCGCGGCGGACGGTTCGCTGCTCGCGTTCAACGGCACGCCGGTACCGGATCTGGAGCTTGATGTCAATCCGGCGATCACGGCAGCGACGGCGATCGAGCGCGCCGATGTCGATCTGAAGAGTTTCTTCGGCGCCGGACTACCCGGGGAGCCGGAATTGGTGATCTTCCCGTGGGAAGGCAATATCCATTTGGCCTGGCGGCTGTTTCTGACTTCCGATACGCCGATGGGGCGGTGGGAGTACTTCGTCGACGCCAATAGCGGCGAGGTCATCTACAAGGCCAACCGAATTATGGATGTCGATGTCATCGGCAGCGGTGTCGGTGTTATGGGGACAGCGCGCAATCATCTCGACATCGACTTCACCGGCTCGACGTATCAAATGAAAGACTATACGCGACAGTTGACCAACAATCCGCACGGCCACGACGGCCAGATGCCGGCGGGCAACTACCTGCAGACCAATATCGCGGGCGCGAGCCTGCCCGGGACGATTGCCACCGATGCCGACAATGTCTGGAACGCGGGCGGTTCGCAGGCAGCGGCGGTGGACGGGCATCTGTACTCGGCGCTGTTCTATGATTGGCTTCTGGATCAGTTCAACCGCAATTCTTATACCGGCACCGGTACCTCGATGTTGACGATTGTCAATTACAGCGGCGAGGGGACGAATAACGCATACTGGGACGGTCAGCGCATCGTCGTTTGGGCCGCCGGCACCGGCTGGCGTTCGTTGGCAGGCTGCCCCGACGTGATTTCGCACGAGTGGGGCCATGCGGTAACAGAGAATGAATCGAATTTGATTTATCAGAAGGAATCAGGCGCGCTCAACGAGTCATTCTCGGATATGATGGGAGCGGCGTTTGAATTTGCCTACGATACGCTCGATACGCCAGACTGGTTGATGGGTGAAAACGGCCAACTCAGCGGCGCCGGATTCCGCGACATGTCGAATCCGCACGCTAACGGCGACCCCGATTATTACGGTACTACCGATCCGTACTGGATAGATGTTGTCGGTTGCACGCCGAGTGGGTTCAACGACTATTGCGGCGTGCATACAAATTCCGGCGTGGGCAACAAGTGGTTCTTCCTGATGTCGGACGGCGGCACGCATCACAGCGTTACGGTGACCGGTATCGGCCCGGAGAACGCGATTAAGATTGCCTATCGCGCCAATCAGTTGTACTGGACTTCAAGCATCGATTACTACAATGCGGCGCTCGCGACGGTGACGGCCGCCGAGGAATTGGAGGGCACTGGCTTCTGGGCGACGCAGGTTTCCAAGGCGTGGAACGCGGTCGGCGTAGCGGTGCCGCTGGCTTCGCTCGGGTTCAGTTACCCGAACGGAGTGCCGACGGCGCTGGCGCCGAATCAGCCGACGACCTTCCAGGTGGAGGTTAGCGGGACGGTGGGCGGCGTACCGGTGCCGAATTCCGGTGTGCTGTTTTATCGCGTCGACGGCGGCCTGTGGACACAGGTTGCGATGACGCAGACTTCACTGAACCACTACGACGCCACGATTCCGGGCGCGAGCTGCTACGAACAGGTGGATTTCTACGTCGGAGCGGTCGAGGAAACAAACGGGCTATTCACCGATCCGGGTGCGGCGGCGCCGTTTTCGGCGTTGGTGTCGACCGGTTCGACGGTGGCGTTCGCCGACAATTTCCAGACCAATCTGGGCTGGACCGTCTCCAGCACCGCGACGGCAGGGCAGTGGGCGCGCGGAATCCCGGCGGGTGGCGGTGACCGCGGTGATCCGCCGAGCGATTACGACGGTTCCGGGCAGTGCTACCTAACCGGTCCGGCAGACGGCGATACCGACGTTGACGGCGGCAGCACAGTGCTGACCTCACCGACGATCGATTTGTCTGCGGGAGATGCGCGGATCAGCTATGCGCGCTGGTACTCGAACAGCTTCGGCGCGGCGCCGAATTCCGACGTGATGACGATTTCGATTTCGAGCAATAACGGCACGAATTGGACAGTAGTCGAGACGGTCGGACCGTCGCAGGATGCCAACGGCGGTTGGATCGAGCACGGATTTTTCGTGTCGGAGTTCGTGACGCCGACGGCGCAGGTCAAGCTGAAGTTCGACGTGGGCGACCTTGGCGACGGCTCGGTGGTAGAAGCCGCGGTCGATGCGTTCAATGTGACCCAGTATGAGTGCACGTCGACGGAGTTGGAAATCACGACCAACGACTTGCCGGACTGGACGGTCGGCGTTCCGTATTCGCAGCAGCTGACGGCAGTTAATGGCGTCGGCGTGTTGACCTGGATCGACGGCAACAACGGACTGATCGGCACCGGATTGACGGTGTCGTCCTCGGGTCTGGTTACGGGCACGCCAAGCGCAGCGGGACCGATTTCCTTTACGGCGCAGGTGACTGATGAGGCTTCGGCGTTCGACAATCGCAGCCTGAATTTCACCATCAATCCGGCGTTGAATATCACCACGACGACGCTACCGGAGTGGACGGCGGGACGTCCCTACTCGCAGCCATTGGCGGCGACCGGCGGCACCGGACCGAAAGGTTGGCTGGATAAGAACGATGATCTGATCGGCACGGGGCTGGCGCTGTCGGCGGCGGGCGTGTTGAGTGGAACCGGCTCAGCCGCGGGCACGCTTGGATTCACCGCGGAAGTACAGGATCAGATCGGTGCGACGGCGGAGAAGGCACTGCAGGTGGTGTTGAATCCGGCGGTGAGCATCACGACGGCGACGTTGCCGGAAAGTGTCGAGGGCGAAGCGTATTCGCAGGCGCTGACGCTGACGGGTGGAACCGGCGCGAAAACCTGGAGCGACAAGAACAATAACCTGGCGGGTACGGGTCTGACGTTATCGGCAGCCGGCCTTCTGAGCGGCACGCCGCTGGCGGCGGGAACCGTCAATTTCACCGCCCGGGTTGTGGATATCGCGGGGAGCACGGACGAACAACCGCTGACGCTGACGGTGGCGGAACCGTATGTTTGCGGCGATGCTGACGGATCGGCGGCGGTGAACATTTCGGACGCGGTGTACTTGATCAATTACATCTTCTCCGGTGGGCCGGCGCCGACGCCATTGTTGTCGGGAGATGCGGATTGCAGCGGCAGTCTGAACATTTCCGATGCCGTCTACCTGATCAACTACATTTTCTCAGGGGGACCGGCGCCCTGCAGCAATTGTCCGTAGTGTAAGTTTCCAATTGTCAGAAGATCCCGCCCGTTTGCGCGAGCATGCGGGCGGGTTTTTCTTGTGGCGCGAATAATGACAAAAAAAGCAGCCGGTGGTTGCTTGGAAACCACCGGCTACTTGACCCCCCGTGAGACACCGGAAACCCTGCCATTGGGAGTAAGTGGGACTCCACAGCGGTCTTCCTGTCGAAGTGAACGACAGTGTCTACGGCATCTTCATTCCACCCTGCTCCAACAGACAGGCTGAATTAAGCCTATTGTCCCTCTCAGTCCACTCACGTGGAAGCTATGACCAAGTACTCTAAGTTCAGATTGTGCTGCTCTCAGTGACCGAGGGTGCGAGAGCAAGAGTCATGTCACCGAAAGCGATATGAAGATCGTCTTTAGGGACAATTTAGTCAATAGGTTTCACTGCGAAGAATTGGCGTACCTATTGCGTATCAAAAGTACGCATTACTCTTCGAGGGAATTGAGGAACGAGACAAGATTTATCTTATCTCCTTTGATACCAAGTTTGTCACGGATTTTCTGGCGGAATTTCTCGACAGTACGAGAGGAGATTTTGAGGGTGTCGGCGATTTCCTTGTTCTGGCTCCCGATACGAATCATGGCGCAAATCTCTCGTTCTCTTGGAGTTAAGGAAGTCTCAATCTCGCTGAACTTCCTTTTGACCGGCATCCCGAGATCTTTGATCATCGATTCCAGTATCTCGATGTAGATGAAGTCTCTGGGAGAAACGCGTTCGCGCAGACGATTGAGGGTGGGGATGATCGAGCTTTCGACCATGCGGTTGATCTGAAGACGGACACCTTCAACTTCCTCCTCAGCGCTATGGATCAGACGCTTGAGAGTGATATTGCTGGCTTCGAGGTCGCGTTGCTGTGCCTTGAGCAATTGGGTAGCTTCGGTGAGGTCGTGCTCGAACTGGCGGCGGTCGGTGATATCGAGGAAGCACACGACAACCGAACGCAGATCCCCGGACTCATCTAAATCGGGGGTGGCGTTGACCAGGGCCCAGCGGACTTCTTTGGAGCCGGGGATCTTGGCGCCCATAACAACGTTCTCACGGGACTTGCCGGTGGCGATAACGCGGTTGACGACGTACTCCTCGGGCACGGCAGGTCGGCCGTCCTCGTTGACAAGCTGCCAGTCGGCGAAGGAGCTTCGGCTCATCAACTCGTCGGTCGTCCGCCCAAGGAGACGCGCGGCGGCCTCGTTGACGCGGAGCACGCGGCCGTCCGGCGCGTGGACGATGACGCCGGCCTGCAGGTGATCGACGAGGAAGCGATGTTCCTCTTCGCTGGTGCGTATCGCACGCTCGAAGACTTTACGCTGGGTGACGTCGCGGGCGACGAGGACGCATTCGTCCGGACCGCATTTGGCCAGGCGCGCTTCGAAGTCCACCCAGCCGAGCTGATCGGTCTCGAGACCATATTCGAGCGTCATAGTCTCGCCGGTGGCGAGTACGTGGGCGAGAGCCTTCATCTGCATTTCCCCGATATCGGGCGGGACGACTTCCCGCAAGGTCTTGTTGAGAATCAGGGACTCAATGTGTGCCAGAAGCTCCGGGCGTCCGCCCTGGACTTCGAGAATCCGGCCTTCGCGGTTAATCAAGAGGATGTAGTCCGGAATCGCCATCAAGAGGGCGCGATGACGGTATTCAGTAGCGCGCAATTGCTGCTGGAGGCGGTGGCGATCGGTGACATCGACGCCGATGGCGATAGCAACGACTTCGGCGGTTTCCTCGTCGGTGAACGATGAGTTCGACCAGAGGATGGTCCGGGTGTTGCCGTCTTTGGTTAGCAGCGGCCCTTCGTAAGTGTCATGAGGATGTTCGCGCACCCAGCGGCCGAAGTCCTGCAATCCCGGGTGATGCTGCTCCGGCGGGAGAAAGGTTTTGGGCCAATTCAAGCCGATGACCTCTGCCGCGGTGTAGCCCGTCACGCGTTCGCTTTCGCGGTTGAAGGTGCGGATTGTGGCGTTCTCGTCGAGGCAGACGATCAGGAAGTTGGCGGTCTGGAGGATCGACTCGGAGAAGTTGCGCTCGCGGAGCATCTTGAACGTCATCTTGACGCGATCATCGATGTCGGTAGCTTCGATCAACACACGGCTGCAACTGCCGTCCGTCTCGATCACAGGCTGAATCTGGGTGAGGAACCACTTTGGGGCGTCTCCGACGTAGGAATGCGCTTCGATAGTTTCGGCCTTGCGGTTGTCGATGACACGACGAATAGACTCCAACTGGCGCGCGGCGATCTCCGGCGGGAACAGCTCCTGCATCTTCCGGCCCATAAAGTTTTCCGGCAGGCCGCCGAGCATTGCCGCGGCGACGGGATTGAGGAAGTGGACTTTGCCGTCATAGTCGAACGAGGCGATGGCGTTGCGGGCCATGTTGACCAAGGTGCGGTAACGACGTTCGCTGTCGCGGAGAGATTCCTCGGCGCGGCGGCGCTCGTGGATTTCTTCCGCCAGCGCAGTGTGCGCCTTGTCGAGTTCCGATCGTTCGCGGAAGATTCTTTCCTGCAGGCGGCGGACGGCCCGCTCTTGTTTTTCCTGGAGGGCCTGGAGGTCGCCGATGTCGTGGCAGTTGACGATCGCGGCGACGACTTTGCCGTTTTCAGATACCGGCGCTGCATGGGCTGACCACCAGCCAAGTTTGCCGTCGGTGCGAACGTGAACGAATTCGGCCTGCGATTCGCAGCCTTCGACAAAGATACGGTCAAGGTGCTGACGCAGCATGCGGTGAAATTCGGGGAGGGCTTGATCGAAGATGGTGGTGCCGAGAACCTGGTCGATGGCGGTCTCAACCTCGAGATTGTTGACGTAAAGCACCTTGCCATCGCGGTCAACCAGCAGAATAACGTCCGGGTTGAGCTCGGTCAGGCGCTGCCAGTCAAGAATCGACCGCAGATATTCCGGAATCGGGAGTTTGGTGCTGCTCATTAACGCCCGCCCAGTAAGAGTGAGTTGAAGACCGGCCGTGACAAATCCGCGTCGCAACCGGGGTATACGCAAATATACGCAATCGCGGCGGGTTGTCAACCATTAGGGATAGGTAGTTTGGCCGGCAAGCGGACTTTCCGGCGTCGCTCAGAATGTTCGAAGCTGAGATTTTTTTTGTAGATTGGGGTTGACAATCTTTGGTGAGAGCGTAAATTCCGTCAAGAACTGACCGATGGTCAATAAATGACTGGATATCGAAACCGAGGCATTTGCGGATGACGACGGCGGAACGACGGGAACGAGAGAAGCAGCAGCGGGTCGAGCTGATCATGGACGCTGCGCTTGAGGTGTTTGCCGAGAAGGGTCTGAAGAATGCCAAGATGGAGGATGTTGCCGAAAAGGCGGAGTTGAGCAAGGGGACGATTTACTTGTACTTCAAGAGCAAGGAGCATCTGTTCTACGCGATCGATATGCGGGCGGGCCGGATGTTGCGCGAGCGATTTGCGGAAGCCTACAAAGCGGCCGCTACCGGCCGGGCGCGGGTGCGGGAGATTGGGCGGGCCTACTACAAGTTCTGTTTCGAGTATCCGAACTACTTCCGGGCGATGTCGTATGTCGAAGCGATGGATCCGCAGACGTTCGGGGCGATTGCCAGCGAGATGCGAGACAAGGGAGTTGAGGGATACAAGGACTCGTCGCTGGCGATCCTGGCGGAGGCGATCGAGTCGGGGCATAAGGATGGGTCGATCGCGAAGGATGTGCATCCGTGGCTGACCGCGATTCTGTTGTGGTCGACCAGCAACGGCGTGATTCAGATGATCAAGAATCGCGGGGAGTTTCTGAAGCTGTTTGATCTTGAGGTCGACCGGCTGTATCCGGCGAAGGAGCAGATGGTTGACCGCGGGCTGGCGCCGGTGAAGAAACCGAAGGGATGAGAAATGAGAAGGGTACGGTGTTTTTTTTACAACTTCACTGACCAATGGTCAGTAAATGAACGACAGACAGTAGAGGCGAATATGCGAATGATCCTGATGTATGTAACGGCAATTCTCTTGAGTGCGCCGTTGTTGCGGGCGCAGGGAGAAGTGGGCGGCAGCGGGGCGAGTAGTGCTGCTCAGAAGCTGGGATCGGTGCGAGGGAACGTGATTGACGCGGAGACCGGCGCGCCATTGTCGGGAGCGTCGGTGCGCGTGATGGGCACTGGGCGGGGTGTGGCTGCAGATCAGTCAGGCGAGTATCGGATCACGGGTCTGCCGATCGGAAATTATGCGCTGCAGTATACGGTGATCGGGTACGAGCCGCGGACGGTGACGGATGTGATCATTCGCGCGGGGCGGACGACGGTTGTAGATGCGCGGCTGGCGGTGCGGATGACCGAGGTGGCGGGTGTGACGGTGGATGCCGGGTACTTCGCGGATTCGCCGAGCGAGCCGACGAGTACGACGCAGTTTTCGGCGGAGGAGGTGCGGCGGTCGCCGGGCTCGGCAGGCGATGTCAGCCGGATCGTGTTCAGTTTGCCGAGCATCGCGAAGGTGAACGACCAGGTCAACAATCTGATCGTGCGCGGCGGGAGTCCGACCGAGAATTCGTTTTACATCGACAACATCGAGGTGCCCAACATCAACCATTATCCGCTGTTCGGGACTTCGGGCGGGCCGATCAGCCTGGTGAATACGGATTTCATCCAGGATGTCAATTTTTCGGCAGGGGGATTTTCGGCGGCGTACGGGGACCGGTTGTCATCGGTGATGGCGCTGACATTCCGGGAGGGGAACCGCGAGGAATTTGACATCCAGGCTGATCTGAATTTTGCCGGATTTGGCGTGGTCGGAGAAGGGCCGCTGGGAACGCGGCGCGGCTCGTGGTTGTTTTCGGCGCGGCGCAGCTATTTGGACTTGCTGGTGGATGCGATCGGGACCGGCGTGGTACCGCGATATTCCGACTATCAGGGGAAGCTGGTTTATGATCTGTCGAGCAAGCATCGACTGTCGCTGCTGGGAATTCTGGGTATCGACTACATCAATTTCGAGCGCGCAGATGCAATCGAGGACGGGAATGTCACGGACGGCTGGTCGGACGGTCACGAGTATGCCGTGGGCGGAACGTGGCGCTACCTGTGGGGGCGGCGCGGGTATTCGACGACGTCGCTGTCGTATCTGGCGACGAAGACTGCGGCCAACTATTTCGAGACGAGCACCGGCAAGGAGCTGGTGCGTCAGAACAACCGCGACGGCGCGGCGCAACTGCGCAATGTCAACCTGTTCCGCATCAACGAGCATCATGAATTGGAGTTTGGCGTCGAGGCGAAGTACGAACTGGATCGCTATGACTATTATGCGGCCGACTACACCGATTTCTTCGGAGATTCGATCCCGCCGCTGGTGATCGGCGATCGGATCGAGTCGCCGCGAGTCGGGGGATTCCTAAGCTACGTGGTGCGGCCGGTCGATCAACTGACGGCGACGCTGGGTGCGCGTTACGACTATTTTGAATACACGAAAAATGCGAGTCTGGCGCCGCGCGCGGCGCTGGCGTACCGCTTCAGCGAGCGCACCAGTGCCAACGTGGCGGCGGGGATGTTCAGCCAGACGATGCCGATCGTGCTGTTGTCGCAACAGGAGCGCAACCGACAGATGAACGATCCGCAGGCGTATCATGCCATCGTCGGGTTGGATCACATGCTGAGCGCCGATACGCGCTGGCGGCTGGAGGGGTACTACAAGTGGTATGAGCGGTTTCCGATGAGCACCGACCAGCCGGAGTTGTTCATCATCGACGAGATGATCTACAGCAATTACTTCTTCTATCATCCGAATCTGCGCGACGACGGCAAGGCGCGGTCGTACGGCGTGGAGATGACGCTGCAGAAGAAGTTGCGGCAGGGGCTGTACGGGCTGGTGAGCGGCGCGTGGTTCCGCTCGCAGTATCGCGACCTCAACGGGGTTTGGCGCAATCGGACCTTCGACAATCGGGTGGTTTTTAGCGCGGAGGGCGGCTACAAGCCGAACGCCAAGTGGGAATATTCGCTACGCTGGGTGTACGCCGGCGGTGCGCCCTACACGCCGCTGGATTTGGAGGCGTCGCAGTTGATCAATCGATCGGTCTACGACCAGGGGCGGGTGAATGAGGCACGCTATCCCAATTACCATTCGCTCAACCTGCGGGTTGATCGGCGGTTCAACTTCCAGCGATCAAACCTGATTGTTTATCTGTCGATCTGGAATGCCTACAATCGCAAGAACGTGGCCAACTACTACTGGAATGAGCACGAGCGCAAGCCGGACGAAATCCTGCAATGGAGCATGTTGCCGGTATTTGGGTTGGAGTTTGAGTTTTGATCGCGGAATCAATGGGGTGGGTGAAGGGATTTGAACCCTCGGCCCTCAGAGCCACAATCTGATGCTCTAACCAGCTGAGCTACACCCACCATCCGGGGTTGGAGAATATACGGGCGGGCGGAGGGAAATGCAACGGGCAAAATCAGTGGGGGGCGAGTCGGCTGACGCGCCGGGGGCGGTGCGAGAAATCCTGATCTGCCTGATTCAGATTGCCCACACGCACCCGCCGGCGACAAGCCAACCGCATCCGACAGCGACTGTCGGTCGCGGCACGCCCCGGATCGGCATCAACCACCAGGACGCCGAAGTCCCCGAAGCGCAGGGGCCGGATGTATCAGTTGTGTAATAAGGCTGAATTCTGCGTCCACCCGGGACGCAACGTCCGGCGCAGCCCGCTGGACACCGGACAACAACGGCGATGAGTGAGGGCATCAGCCGTCATGCTGGTGCGTCGACAAAGCGAGATCGGAGAGATCAGTCAGAGGGGATAGCCCACGAGGTCGACGTCCATGTCTTCGCACACAATATAGTCTTCTTCCACCGATTTTAGCAACCGGCAATTCTTGAACAACCTGGAATCGCTAAGGTTCCCGATTGACGTGGGGGCACCAATGCCGGAAAGAGAAGCGAAGACGGCCCGATCCGGTGCCGTCCTCGACAGGGGTCTTTGAAAGTGGTCGGCTGGAGCTATGGTTTCCAGTGTTCCCAGACGTGTCCGACCAGCTCGGGGCCGGGACGGAGCGTCGGCTGGCCGGGAGTCCAGCCGGCAGGCGTGACCTCGCCCGTAGCGCGCACGTGTTGGTACGCCTGCAGCTGGCGGATGAACTCATCGATATTGCGGCCGACCGGCGGAGTCATGATTTCCGCTGCCTGGATGACGAAATCGGGATCGATTAGGAAACGGCCGCGAATGTTGACACCGCTGGCCTCGTCATAGACGCCGTACACCTGTCCGATGGAGCCGCCAGGGTCGGTGGCCATCGGGTACGGGAAGCCGCCGGGAATCATCCTGGAGAGTTCGGTTTCCTGCCAGATCTTGTGGGTAAAGCGGCTGTCGACGCTGATCGACATGACGTGGACGCCGAGTTTATTGAGTTGATCTTTGCGGGCGGCAACTGCCGCCAATTCAGTTGGTCAGACAAAGGTGAAATCGCCGGGGTAGAAACAGATGACGATCCATTTGCCCTTGTGGTCGGACAGTTTGATGTTCTCAAAGCCGCCGTTGAAGAAGGCGGTGGCCTCGAAATCGGGCGCGGGCGAGCCCACGCGCGCCAGCGGACGCGGCGCAGAAGGCATTGGCGTCATAGTGGTCTCCTTGATCGGGGATTCGAGGATGGGACCGCGCGCCGGCTGCGCGCACTTGTCTTTGGGTTTGTCCATAGCGGAACCTCCGAGCATTCCTGTCTTCACAGGAAAAGTAATAGATTTCACTGGCAAAGATACAGCCACGAAGTGAACGCAGTCAAGGAAGATCGAGAAAAGCGGCAACGAATATTCCGGTTGCGCGGAGCGAAAGACGCGAGCAACTTGGAGGCGATCTTAACCAGGAGGAAACTATGGCAAGGACGTGTGCAAGCACGATCGTGGTGTTCGCCGTGTTGGCGGCAGCGGCGGCGGCGAAAACTGCGCCGGTGCAGCCGCTGCATCCGGTGACGACGTACTCGATCGTGGCGTACGACAGCGCCACCGGGCAATTCGGCGCGGCGGTGCAATCGCACTATTTCAAGGTGGCGGATGTTATTTGGGTGGAGCCAAACGTCGGTGCGGTGGCGACGCAATCGCTGGTGGATTTCAATTACGGACCGCTCGGCTTGACGCTGCTGCGGCACGGCAAGACGGCGGCGCAGACATTGGGCGGGTTGCTCGTGACCGACCCACAGCATCAGGTGCGGCAGGTGGCGATTGTCGATCGCAACGGTGATGTCGCGACGCATACGGGCGATAAGTGCATCCCGTACGCCGGGCACTACAGCGGGCATCACTACAGCGTGCAGGCGAATTTGATGCGCGATTCGACAGTGTGGGGAGCGATGGCAAAGGCGTTCGAGGCGACCAAGGGTGATCTGGCGGAACGGATGATGGCGGCGCTGGACGCGGCGGAAGGCGAAGGGGGCGACATTCGGGGCAAGCAGTCGGCGGCGATGTTGGTCGTGACGGGCAAGCCGACGGGATTGCCGTGGAAGGATCGGCTGGTGGATTTGCGGGTGGACGATTCGCCCGAGCCGCTCACGGAGTTGCGACGGCTGCTGAACATTGACCGTGCCTATGACCACATGGACAAGGGGGATGAATATATCGCGGTCAACGACATCGCAGCGGCAAATCGGGAGTATGCGCTGGCGGCGGAGCTGGCGCCGGGGAATCCGGAGATTGTCTTCTGGCACGCCGTAACGCTGGTGGAGGCGGGCAAGGTCGACGACGCGCTGCCGTTGTTCAAGCAGGTGTTTGCCCAGGATGCGGCGTGGCGCGTGTTGGTGCCACGGCTGGTGAAGAGCGATTTGCTGCCGGATGATCCGAAGCTGATTGAGCGGATTGTGGCGCAGTAGGGGGTTCTTAGCGGGAGCGCTCAAAGACGATGTTCTTGGCGGTGAAATCGGCGCACGCCTTCTGATGACCGAGAAATTCGCCAAAGTCTTCGGGCCGGATCAGCGGGGCGGCGAGCGAGTGGCGCCGGACGAGCGCGATCCGGTCGCCGGCCTGGGAGGCGGAGAGGCTGAGTGTCCCGAAACGCGAGGCGACCGAATCGATCGGCGGTAGCTGAATCGCCTGCCAATCCTCCGGAAAGGCGATGTTAAAGCTGTCGAGCGACGTTGCGGCATAGCCGAAGTCGAGTGGTTGCGCGCGCTTGGTGGTGTCGGGTCGCTCGGCACCGATGATCGAGGGGACGGCGTCGGGGTCGAGGTGAACGCGATTGTCGAGAACGATGCCGGCGCGGCGGAGATTCCCGGAGACGCGGCACACGAAGCGAGACAGCGTGGAATCATAGCGGTCGAAGGTGCACTCGAGATCCTTCAGGGGCGCGGGAATCAGTTTCTGGCGGCGCAGGAACTCACCGAACTTCTCGGCGGTCAGATTCTGCGCGGCAAATTTCAGGGTATGGCTCAGATTGCCGACGGCTTCCAGGTCAATTGCCAGCAGCGCGGAGAGGTCGGGGTTGAGCATCATGCGAATGCGTCGCAACACCAGATTATCCGCGGCTTCAGACTCCGGCAGACGGACGAGGCGGCCGGAGTCGGGATCGATGATCAGTCCATAGGCGCCCTCATCCGCTTCCGGCAAGTCGCCGAGGGCACAGACATTGCAGGTGGGGTCGACCCAGGTAGTATCAGCGCCAATCGTGTAAAGGAGAATGGCGTGGTTGAAATTGGAAAGGGTAGGAAAGCCGGGGTCGATGTGCCCCTCCTCCCGCGTGCGCAGGAGCACCAAGTGGGCTTTAATTCCCAGTTCATTCAGAAACGCGGCATAAAGGGTGGAGAGATCTTTGCAGTCACCATAACGGTTCTTGTAGGTAGCGCCGGCGGCATGAGGTTGCCAGCCGCCGATGCCGATGTTGATGGAAACGTAACGCTGGCGCGACATCAAGTGTTCGTGCAGGGTGTTCAAGTCGGACGCAACGGCTGACCACCGCGTGGCTGCGGCTTTAGATTCAGAGTCGAGGGCAAAGGCGGAAGCGGCAATGGCATGGTAACTGGCGGAGAGCGACGCCCAGCTCCCACCGTCGATGCCGAATTTCTTGAGTCGGGTTCGCCGGGGCGCGAATTCGACGCGCAGTTGCGACTCGAAGGCGGGCGGCGCGAGCGGTTCAGGCTTGAAGGCGGCGACGCTGTCGAGCGACCAGGTGTAGGTGCGCCATTTGCCATCGGGGTCGACGGTGACTACCGGTTCGGGTAGTACGCCGACGGGGCGATAGCGAAATTCGGTTGCGGCCGGGACGATCACGGTATAAGCGCTGCGGGCGACAGGCACAGACTTTTGGGGCAGCCAGTCGTGCCAGAAGAACAGCGAGGAGAGTCTCAATTCGTAAGTGTAGTCGATCACGAAGGGAAAGTTACCGGCGCTGAGGGTAGTCGACAGGAAGCAGATATCGTCATACAGCGAGAAGGAAGCGCCGAAACCGCAGGTGCGGACCAGGTCTTTGTGCTTGCGCTCGAGGATGACCGAGCCGTCGGCGGACCGGACACGGCCGGCAAAATCAGCGACCTTGACGAAGTCGTTTTCGTAGAGGTCGATAGCACAGCGCTCAAGGCCGCCTTCACGCAGGATACGAATCTGCGCGTGATAGAAGTACTTCGCTTTGCCGTCGGCGGCGAGGACAATGCGGCTGTCTTCCGATTCAACGACGGCGGCGGCTTTGAGGGTATCGAAGGCAGAGACAGCATTCGTGGCCGCAAGAGTCACTTGCCCGGGAAGGAAGACAGCGGCGCACCAATAGAGCGCCAGTGCTGTCAGGACGACCTTCAAAGGGCAACGCTTGATCATGGCGTTAGTCCGCCGTGCCAATGGTCAGCACACATTGATCGGAGCCCGCTTGCGCGATCTTCTCGTAGGCCTCGCGCAGGGCGGCATATTCGGCGGGGGCAAACAAGCTCTTTTCGACGATCAGTTGCGTCATGATCCGCGCCTGATTACCGGCTTGGAGAACCATGCGGGAGTAGTTGAGCCCCCGGACAGCGGCGGAGAGGTTCGGCGGCACGGATTTGAGTGTGAGCGAATCGCCGGGCACAATCTCGACTGATTCGGTGACCGAGAACGGGTAGGCGAAATCCACCGGGAAGAAGCGGTATTTCTTCTTGAAGGGGTTCGACTTGAGGGCGAACAGAAGCGGGGTGGTGACGAGATTGTTGTCAACCAGATCGCTGTGATTCGAGAGGCGGAAGATCATGTCGATGCCGACGCTGTCGGCGCCGGGAATCTCGAGAAAGGAATAGTTCAGGAGTTCGAACGAAGGCTCATTGTCTTCAAGCAAAGTCTCCTTGACATCGTCGGCTTCAGGCTGGGCGACCAACAGCTCTTTGTAGGCACTGAGCAGATGGCCGGCGATGGCGACGTGCGTGGTGCAGATGGCGCTGCCGTCGGTGAAGAGCGACATTTTGGTAGTGCTGTGGAATCCGCTGGTGCGGCTGGGGGGTTTGATGGGAACCGGCTGCGATTTCTTGCCGGCGAGGACCAGCCCGCCACTAACGAGGGATTCGGGCGGTAGGTACGGATACGGGACCCAGCGTTCGCTGCAATCGAGGACGTTGGATTGCGCGCCGACGGTGACGAGGCAGATCAAGTGGTTGAACTGGTTGAGATCGTGGACGCTACTGTTGAAAAGCGCGTACGAGCGGGTACCGATGAGCACCGGGTTGGCGATGATGCCGGCATCGCGCAGCATTTGGATCAGGAGCAGGTTCTTGCCGGTGGCGGAACCACGACGATCGGCCAGCGTTTTTTCGATGGCCTGGGGCGAGAGCACATATTCGTCTTCGATGTCGACAGTCAAGATTTCGAGGCGGACGAAGTCGTACAACGCTTTGATCTTTTCGACCGGATCGGTGAGGGTATCGGTCAATGCCAGCGCCTGCTCTTTGACGCCTTTGTCATGATTGAGGGCCGACGCCAAATACTGCTTTTCGACGAGCTCCGCCAGACTGGGCCAGTCCTCGATGAAGGTGATGCTGTTGTATTCGTCTTTGAAGCTGACGAGCTGGAAGAACAAGGCGGCACGGTAGCTGTTGACGGCGGCCATGTAGGGTTCCGATTCGACCGGGAAGATGTTGGTCAGCCGCCAGGTGAACTTGACCGGCATTTCGCCACGGTTGTCAAGTTCCTCGCGCACCGGTTCGCGCAGCTCGAGCGGTACGTTGTGCGTCACCGCCGTGTAGTTCAGGCCGCGGTGAATCAGGGCGGCGAATTCCGATTCGTAGGTATAGAGCCGCCCCTGGAAGTACCAGGGTTCAAGAAAGCCGAAGTCGCTGCTGACAACGCTGTACTTGTACTCGACGACGCAGCCGTCCTCCACGGCAGGGAAGGTGAAGGTGAAATACTCGCGGCGCTTGCCGACTTTCTTGGTGAACGTATCCTTCTTATCGAGTTTGATTTTTCGTCCGTCAGGAAGGTAGGTCACAGCCTCAAAGCCGCGAAAACTCTCGTGACGATACAGCGGGATTTCGACGGCAATGGCTTCGGCGGCGCCGGCCTTGTTGAGGACACGAGCGCGGACGTGGCGTCGAAAAGTCGTGACATTGCCTTCGTAAGGCTGTTCGACCTCAAGTGAGCCGAGGTCGAAGATGACGACGGCGGCGGCCTCAGGAAAGCTGGCGGGGGCGCCAATCGTCCAGTCCTCTGCCGTGATCTTGCCCCACTGATGATTGTCTTCAGCCGATGTGGTTGCGAACGCAGTCAGAGTCAGACAGGCCGCGACGCTGATGGACAGGCGCAAGTTGTTCAGCATAATCCCTCTTTTGGCAAGCGCGGCCGTATCGTCTCGCGGTGTTGGTGCCGGGCGACAGGAGTGGCATCGCGCCTCCAGTTAATGGTTGCAGCAGTCCTCGAGGAACATGGTTAACAAAGTCGTGATTGTCAATCGCAAAAGGTCGACCCGGGAAAGGAGTGGTTGGTGCGGTGGATTTCATTCTGGAGCCACTCCAAAGGAGCCGGAGGTTTTGGCTATCTGCGCGACCGTTGTGCGAAAACTGACGAAGTCGTTGAACTGCGCCGTGTCGAGGACGCTCTGCGGGCGTACCAGATTGCGGGTCAGGACGAGCCGACCGTTATCAAGTTGCGCACGCAGATTGAAACTGCCGACGGCGGACGTGAGCGCCGCAGAATCAGGCAAGGAACTCCAGTCGCAGCCGGTGGGCAGGTCGACGAAGATCGAGTCCTGCAGCGTTCGGGGCGTGCCGAGTTCGATCGGAAAGCGACGGCGTGACAGGTCGCTGAGTTCCGGCGGACTGAAGAGCGCCAGACTGCCGAGATCGAGGATGCGTGAGGCGCCGACGGCACGGGCGGCGTTGAGGAGGCGGCAGTTGAAGGCGACAACGGTGCGGCTGAGGTCGTGTGAGACGATGCGGGCGGAGGCGAGATCGATTTCGCTCTCGCGTCCCAATCCGGCGATCGTGCGGATTTTGGCTTTGGCGACGGCAGGATCGGATTCACCAATCCAGGCCTCGAGGTGATGCGCGAGATTGCCGCGGAACTCGACAATTAAGGAAGCTGTCACGGTCAAATCGGGAGCGATCATCAGACGGGCCCAGCGGCGCATGACGTTGTCGACACTGGTTGAGGCCGGCGTGGTCACGAGGGCGCCGTTGATCGGGTCGATGACGAGGGCGGGAAGGCCTTCATCGGTAAAGGGCAGATCGCCGACGGCGCAGTCGAAGCAGGTTGGATCGACCCAAACGGAATCGGTACCGGAGATCAGGAGCAGGATCACGTGATTGAACAGACCAAGGGTCGGGAAGTCGGCGGGGACGATTTCGCTATTGCGGGTGGCCAGCGCGACCAGCCGAGTCTCAAAGCCGATGCGGTTGTAGAACACGGCATAGAGCGTGGAAAGGTCTTTGCAGTCGCCGTAGCCGTTGTCGAAGGTTTCGCTGGCGGGATGCGGAATCCAGCCGCCGAGTTCAGGGTAGATGGCGAGGTAGCGCAGGCGGCGGGCGATGGTGCGATGGACTTCGTCGGCAAGATCGCTGGCGCCGGATTTTTGAATCCCCTCGATGAAGGACTTCTGTGCGTTGGAGGATTTGAAGGCGTCTTTGATGATTCGGGCATAGCCGGCGGCGAGCGACTGCCAGGAGTCGCCGACGAATTCTTCGCCGCCGAAGCGGCAGCGGCGCGGGGAGATCAAGACGCGGGAGAGATACCGGTATGGCCAGGGCGTAGCCCGATCGAGGTCGGGCGCAGGCTGGTTGGTAATGAGCCATCGGTGGGTGACGGCCGACGCCGTGAGGCTGGAGTCAAGGGTGGTGACGTTGCCGATCGGGAGGTAACGCATTGGATCGTCCAATGCGTGCCGGAATTCGCAGTAGCCGGTTTGGAGGTAGAGGTCCTGGCGGGGCCACCAGCCGGTCCAGAAAGCCAGGGTTTTGATTTCGAACTCCGATTCCCAATCGACGGTAAAGGGCGGTGCAATGTCTTTGAATTCGCCGTTGAAAGCGCAGATATCGGTATAGAGGGCGAACTGCGGGCCGAAGCCGCAGACTTTGAAGAAGGCGGAGAGCGTGGTCAGGGAATCGACGAGCTTACCATCGCGGTCATACAGCGCACCGCGCGCACGGAGAAGTTTATTGAGCCGGGAGTCTTCGAGTTCGATTCGGGCCTCCGCCCGTGCCTTGGCGGAGTTAATCCGAACGATCAAGCGGTGGCGCAGGGTTCCGGCGCCGTGAGCGTTAATGCTGTAGAAAGCGCTGTCGGCGATGATGTAGGCGACGGCGGTGTCGGTGACGGCGGGGGTTGCTGCGACCGAATCGCCGAGTGATTCGGCAATCGCGAGCGGCGCCACGAGGAGCGAGAAGACGAAGAGCGTGAGGCCGACGGCGAAGGAGCGCATTCAGTCGACCTTCAGAGTTATCGGTTCGCGCACGTTGAGGGCGATCCCGTCGAAGAACCGCTTGACCTGCGGGTATTCCTCCGGCGGGTAGATATCATCTTTGACGTAAAGCGTGCTCATGACGCGGACGCCGGTGGCGGCGACCAGTGAGCTGCGGGAGAAGAGCAGGCCGGGTGTGGCCGAGTTAGCGTCGGACGGGGTCTGAAGAATGGCGGCGCCGTCATCAAAATGAATCTCGATGCTCTCGCAGCGCGATGTGGGATAGCCGAAATCGACCGGGAACTGGCGGGCGGAATCGGGGAAATAGGTTTCCGCGGTCCAGACCAGGCTGGGTGTACAGACGAGATTGCCGTCGCCGGCGATGCCGAAATCGGCGATTTCGAGCACCAGATCAAAGGTGGTACTGTCACCAGTTGAATCGGTTGTACGCGTTGCCTGCGAGAGTTCGAGGGATTTGCCGCGCAGGGCGGGCAGGAAAGCGACGATGTCATCGGTGGTCGGGTTGTCGGACGCTGAGGAGGCGAAGCGCCTCTGGTAGTAGCCGGTAAGCGTCACGTGCGTCGTGCAGGAGGCACGGCCATCGGCATGGAGTGTCATCGCGGCGCTGCAGTTGATGCCGCTGGGCCAATCGCGGGGCGCGACTGCGGTGGTGTCCCAGCCGCCGGTGCCGATGCGCAGCCCCCCGACTGAGCGAAGGTTGGCCGGCAAGTACGGGAAGGGGCAGTCGCGGGTTGAACTGTCAAGCAGATAATTTGTCTGGCCGATCGAACAGAGGCAGAGGACATGGTTGAACTGCGCGGCATTGAGTACATTCGGGTTGAAGTAGGCAAAATCGCGGCCGGCGCACATATAGACATCGGCCTGGAATTGCGCGACGCGCAACATGGCGATGAGGAGCAGGTTCTTGTCGATGGCGGTGCCGATGCGCTCGCGGAGGCAGGCGGCGACATTTCGGGTCGGAATAGCCAGTTCGGTGGCTTCGGTGGTGGTCGCGACGCTATCGCAGACATAGGCGTGCAAGATACCGATTTGGCGCCGGGCATTAGTGCCAACGCCGGCGAGCAGAGAATCAACGAGAGGCTTGACGCCCTCGAGCGAATCGAGGGCCGATTTGAAGTAGTCGATCAAGTAATTGCTCATGTCCGCCCAGTCCTTGACGTAGTTGATGGCGAGTTCGGTCCAGAAACTCTTGTAACCGACCAACTGGAGGTAGATACTGGGGGCGTAGTTCAGGCGGGCGCCGGCAAAGGGCTCGGCCACACGGGGGGGGATATCGGTCAGCGTCCAGGTGAATTTCTTGCTGCCGCGGCGGTCGATGCGGACGTCATCCTCGGCCGGCTTGCGCAAGGAATCGGGAATGCTGACGAGAACGCTGTTGTAGATCAGGTAATCGGCGGTCGCAAATGAGAAATCAGAGCGGCAGGTGAAGTAGTCGTTCTGGAAGTTCCAATTGAAGAACCAGGCGTCTTTCTGACCGGAGATGTCGTACTGGTACTCTATGATGCAGCCGTCTTCGACGCGCGGGAAGGCGAAGGAGTAAACCTGGTAGCTATCCCCAAGTTTCTTCTTCTTGAGCTCGAAGACGCTGATCGGGAACTTCTTGCCGTTGGGAAGAATCGTTTGCGCGCGGAAGTCGCCGAAGTGTTCGTACTTGCTGACGGCGATCTCGACATTGACCAGTTTGTCGACGGCGAGGCGATTCAGGATTTTGAAGCGGAAATGGCGTTCCGCCTTGGCTTCACCGCCGCCAACGCGCAGCGAGCCGCCTTTGTAGAGGACGATGGCCGGTGTGGGGGCTGATCCCGGCGGCGGCTGCAGCGCCCACTCGGCAGCGCTGATCTGGCCGTACTTGATGTCGGCGCCGAAGAGAGCGGGCGGGATTGAAGACAGAGCGATGCAGAGAGCGACACCGACGAGCAGACTCGCGGGCCGGGCGGGAATCTTCGACATGTGCGGCCTCCTTAGCGGATCAGGGGCGGCGGCCACCGGCAGTCAGATGACTCAAGCTTAAGCGACCGTTGCCTCCATTATGGTCACTGGGACTGAGGATGGTCAAAAGGGTCGTTGTTGTCAAGAAGATTCGAATCCTCCGGTATTGCAATAATCACGGTGCCGAATGTGAGGGATCAAACATGAAAGGGACATCAGGGAACGCGGGGAATCGAATCGGTGATGACACGGGTCAAAGGAAGCGCCGCCGGGACGAGGCCGCGGCGGCGCGAATGAAAGTTGACGTTTGTCGGTTGAAGGAAATTAGCGGATAACCTCGACTCCTCGCGTCTGCAGCGTGGGAATCTGCACGTTGATGGCGTTGTCCGAGAGCGGGCAGCCGGTGACGTCGAGCGTGTCATTCGCGGCAAAATCGGGATTGGTCAGGAGCGGCCCGAGGTCGGTGACCGGGCAATTGCCAAGATTAAGGATGTGGAGCCGGTCGGTGGTGATCAGGGGAGTCAGGTCGCTGAGCGGATTATTCTGAAGATAAAGGGTGGTGATGTGGTGCAAATTGGCCAGAGGCGCGATGCTGGCGATATTGTTGTGGCCGACCTGAAGATGGAGCATGCCGTAGAGCTCGGCGAGCGGCGAGAGGTCGGTGATCTCGTTGCCGTTAATCAAGGCTGCAGACAGCGAGGTGCAGTATTCGATGCCGCTGAGCGACTCGACATTGCGCCAGTTGGCATCGAGGAAAGTGAGGTTCATCAAGTCGGAGCGAAGGATATCGCCGACCGGAAGTTGGATTGCGGTGCGGATCACGTTTTCCAGGGCGGTGTCGGGGAAGTCGACGACGACATCCTCGAAACAGGTCGCTGGGCCGGCGCAGGAGAAGTACGCGCAGTTGTTGCCCTCATCACAGGGCATGAGCGCAAAGTAGTAAGTGGCGTTTTCTTCGAGGCCGACCACTTCAAAGAGCTCGGCGGTACCGGCGACTTTGGGCTTCGGCACATTCGGAACCGGGATCGCTTCGTCCCACAGGTCAACGGTAATCCACTCGTCGTAAGCACGCAGATCATACCTGGCGGCGGTGCCGGAGTTGGAGTCATCGCCGGTGGCGGTCCAGGCAAGGGTTACTGAGCTGTCGGAAACGCCGGCGACGCGGAAATCGAGGATGTTATACGGGGTATTGCCGTCATCGCCATCGTCGTCGTCATCGGTGCCGCCGCCCGAGCAGGACCAGAGGGCCAGAACGGCAAGAATCAGAATTGTGATGCTATAGAGCCACGAGCGCAGGGACATATTCTACCTCCCCTAAGAATGAGTTGGTTCATCGAGAATATACTCCGCGTTTACGAGCTGCGCCAGTGATTTCGCGGCTGATGCGGAAAAAGGGGGCGAGCGCCGAGGTTAGCGCAGCAGATATTTGGCGAGCGCCAGGGCGAAATGGACCGCGAGACACATTCCTCCCGCCAGCGCGATCTTGAAGCCACGCGGGCCATAGAAGGCACGCAGCCGGGATGTTTTGACGGCTCCGAAGGGTGGAGCTTGTTCGCCCTTGTCGGTCCGGTATTTGAGGGACGCAAACAAGCAGAGCAAGGCGCCGACCAATGTCAGCAATTGGAGGATTGTGATGATGTCGCGAAGCATCCTAAACCCTTCCTCTTGCTATTGAGTCTGCAAAGCAGCGTCAGGAGGAGCGGTCGGAATCGTTGCGGCGTCCCATCCGACCGAAGACGAATCCGATGAAGAACCCAAGCCCCAAGATGAACAAGACGATGATCACCCGACTCACAGCGGGTTAATCTGCGAAGGAACGGGGAAAAGCACAAACAGAATTGTAAGGCAATTGAATGGCCGCTGTCGGAGGCGGGGTGACACAGAAAGTGCAGGCGGCTGCAGACCCGTAGAGGAAGAAATGTCGAAGGCGGAAGTACCGACTCGAGAGACCAGAAACGGGGAACTTCGGTAAGTTGAAGCGGTTAAAATATTTGACACAATTGCAAACGTGACCACTATTCCACATTGGCTTCGGCAGGAAAATTGCACGAGGACGTTGACAAAGCGGTGGGTTTTTTGTTTATTCTTTGCAGGCGTTTCAGTTAGCGAAAGGAAACTGCGAGGTTATATCGACCGATAGGTAATGAAGCGATTCCCAAGTAGTGGGAATCAGATCATCACAAACCGGCTTAGTTGTGAGCAAGTTTTCGGTTGCTTTGCAGCAGCAGGCCGGTATACTCGAAAGTTCGAGATAGGTCGATTTAGCCGATGACATTTTCCCGTCGTTTCACCGCTCTTATTTTCTGCGCAGTTCTTTCCCTTTACAGCAGTAGCGAAGCCTACGAGGCCAAGGTTGCGGTCGTCCGCAGCAGCGCTCAGGGCTTGAGTCTGCGTCTGGCTGCCGACGGGCAAATGGACGCGGCCGCAGCAGGGGTGAGCCGGGTCGTGACCGCAGAAAGGACTTCGATCGCCGCGGCCGACGGCAGCGCGCGGGAGGCCTACGTCATCTGCTTCTACTCCCCCAATCGCAATAATTCAAGCTTGGTCTCAGCCAATGTCACCGTTGGCAACAAGGCGTTGCGATCGGTAGAGAACACCGTTGCCGAGAGTGTGGCGGAAGTGTCCGTCGTTGCGCCGGTATTAATTCGTGGGCGTTGGGTTGGCAAGGTTGTGGTTCCGGTCGAAGCGCAGCGCGGCGGCGCGTACCACGAAGTGACGGCGGCAGAGATCGAGTTGGCATTCGGAAGCGAGCCGGAACTGCGTGAGGTGCGCGCGGCGGGCCCGCTGGACCGGTTGTTGGATGAGTTGGCCGTGAACGCCGAACAGGCGGCGGCATGGACGCAGCCGCTGCTAAGAAGCGCCGGCGCGGCAGTATATAATCCGTTCGCGCTGAGCGGATCGTGGGTGCGAATCGCCGTAACCGAGAGCGGCTTGTACAAGATCACGCGCAGTGATTTGACGAACGCAGGAGCGAGTATAAACGGGGTCGACCCGCGGACGCTGCGGTTGTTTTCTGCCGGCGGCAAGCCGCTGCCGGTGTCGAACGCGGCGCCGCGCGATTCAATCATGGAGGTTGCGATTGTGGTGGCGGGCGAGGCGGACGGCAATTTTGGCAACGACGACTATGTGATGTTTTACGGCGACGGCGGCGATTTCTGGGAGTCGCAGGCGGGGCCGGCGTATGTGCGGCATCCGTACAGCGACCGCAACGTGTATTACCTGGCGATTGGCGGCTCGTTCCCCGAACCGGCGAAGCGAATGGGAACGGTGTCCGGGGATCGCGATGATGTAATCGACACGGTAAGCCGGACGATCGATTATTTGCATTTCGAAGAAGAGGCGCAATTTTCGCAATCGGGGGATGATGTTTTCGACTACTACAACTGGTATTGGGGGCTGGCGGGCGACTTGACGCTTTTTGTCAACTTGCCGCAACCAGCACCGCAGTCAGTGAATCGGTTTAGGATTAAGACGACGCGACAGACTTTCAATTTGAAGCTGAATAATTTTGACATCCCGCGCGATTCGAGTGTCGGGTTGGTGCACTACTACACGAGTAATCGGCTCACGAACGGGTTGAATCAATTCAGTATCGATTACGCGTTCAATGACGGCTACACGGACTTCCTGGAAGTTGAGTTAGAGCGTGATTTGAACCTGCCGGCGTCGGGGCAACTGCACTTTTTCGGCCGGCGCGACGGGAACGCGCATGCGTACCGCATCGCGGGAAGTTTCGACACACCGATTGTTGTTGATGTCGCAGATGTCCAGGCGCCGGTTTTAGTGGCGCCGGTGCAGGTGGACGGTAACGACCTGTATATTGACCAGGACGCGAGCGCGGAAGTGCAGCCGGTACTGGCCGTGAGCAACCTGGCGGCGCTGAAGACACCGTTTGCGATCGTGGCGACGCAGGTTGACGATATCCGGGCGGAGAGCAACCAAGCGGACTTTATCATCATCACGCACGACAACTTCTATGCAAATGCCGTCGACTACGCGGCATACCGGCAGACACGCGACGGTTTGCGAGTGCGCGTGGTGCGGATCTCCGATGTTTACGCGCAGTTCTCGGGCGGCCGGGTTGATCCGGTAGCGATTCGGGATTTTCTGCGCTACACGCACGAGCATTGGAGCGGTGCGCGGCCGTCATACTGCCTGTTGGCCGGGGATGGCGTGTATGATTTCCGCAACAATCTGGGCACCGGTGGCGTGAACTATGTCCCGCCGTACATCGTGGCCGGCGACGAGACAGTGTCGGATGAGAATTTCGTCTACCTGGATTCGCTGTACGATCTGGATGCCGACGATTCGTATCCGAGCGATCGCGGGGTGGACATGGTGATCGCGCGCTGGGCGGTCAAGACGGCAGCGGAGTTTGAGACGGTGGCGGCAAAGATCAAGGCGTATGACGAGGCCGCGGACGCGGGTAACTGGCGGAACATTATCACGTTGATCGCTGATGACGAGAAGCACCCGCAGTCGACCTTGCCGGAGGTGTTTCACACGCAGGATACCGAGGTGCTGGCGGGAACGATAATTCCGCCGGGATTCGTTCTGGACAAGATTTACGGGATTGCCTATCCGCTCGGCGCAGCCTCGGAGAAGCCGGAGATGCGGGAGGCGATCATCCGCGCGATCAACGCCGGACGGCTGATCGTCAATTATACCGGCCATGGCAACCAGAACCTCTGGGCGGACGAACGCATTTTCCGGCGGGTGCAGGATATTCCGCGGCTGAACAATGCGGCGCGGCTGCCGCTGATCTTCAACGCCTCCTGCTCGATTGGATTCTTCGACAATCCGCAGTCGGAAGGGATGGCGGAGGATTTGCTGCGGTATGCCAACGGTGGTGCGGTCGGAACGATCTCGGCGACGCGGCTGGTGTATTCGCGGCCGAATTTCGAGTTTAACAAGGCGGGGATGACGCAGCTATTGAGCGACAAGAACTACACGATTGCCGAGGCGGTCTACGTGACCAAGCTGCTGCGGCAGGGAGTGGCCGGAGTGGGCGACAACGACCGGAAATATATTTACATGGGTGATCCGCTGTCGCGGCTGGCGCTGGCGCCGAACCAAATCGATTTTGTTACGTTCGCCCCCGATTCGCTGGTGGCGTTGACGGTCACCGATCTGGCGGGCGAGATCCAAGACAAAGATGGCGTCAAGCAGAGCGACTTTGACGGCGAAGCGACGATCAGCGTGTTTGACAACCAGCGGACGCGGACATTTGTGATTCCACCGTTTACGGTATCGTACGCGGAGTACGGCCCGGAGATCTATCGCGGGCGCGTGGCGGTGCGGGACGGCGACTTCAATCTCAAATTTGTCGTGCCGAAGGATATCAGCTATGGCGGGCAGGAAGCGCGGATCAGCGGCTATGCGGCCTCGGCCACCAGCGGCGCCGCCGGAGTGATTTATCCGATTGCGATCGGTAGTATCAACAAGGAGACGGTGGATTCGACCGGCCCGACGGTGAGCGTCTATTTCGCCGGCAATCCGCAGTTGTCGAACGGGGCCACGCTCAAGCAGAACACGGAAGTGACCGTGGAGTTGTACGATTCGCTGGGGATCAATCTGACCGGCGAGATCGGGCATGGAATCGAGCTGACGATCGACGAGCGGCCCGAATTCGCTTTCGAGGTGACTGACAGTTTCACTTACAACGCCGACAGCTACCAGCGCGGCGAGGCGACGTTAGTTTTGCCGGTTCTGGAGGACGGGCCGCACCAATTGAAGGTCAAGGCATGGGATTCGGCGAATAACTCGAGCCTGGCGACGGTTGATTTTAACGTTAATGCCGCCGCCGGCATCGAAATAACCGAACTTTTGTGCTATCCGAATCCGGTGGCCGAAGCGTGCGAATTCAGCTATGTCTTGTCGGCAGACGCCGACCATGTCATTTTGAAACTGTTTACGTTGTCGGGGCTGGAAATCTGGTCGAAAACGGGGTTGCCGGCGAGCCGCGGCGCGCACCAGGGGATCGCCTGGGACGGGCGGGATGACGACGGTGACCGGCCGGCTAACGGGGTGTATCTGTTCCAGTTATCGGCTCGAGCAGCAAGTGCCGGGGCCTCCGGTGACGATAATAGTAAAGCGGTTGCCACCGGCAAGTTGGTGGTTCTGAAGTAGTAGAATGTTTGCTTGCGATATGAAGGAGAGTGGAATGAGAAGATTCTTGCTGATCATCTTGCTGATCGGATCATCGTTGCTGTTCGGGACGCGGACGTCGTACGCCCAGATCAGCGACGCGGCGGTGCTGTTTCTGCGCATTGCGCCGAACGCCCGCAGCGCCGGGATGGGTGAGGCGTTTGTGGCGATTGCCGACGACGCGTCGTCGACGCATTGGAATCCCGCCGGACTGGGCGAGTATCCGTTAGCGCATGCCTGGTACCAGTTTAGTCTGGGCGACGATTCGCGGCTGAAGGAACTGGCGCAGCAGGCGTTTGACGGCAAGTTGGCGCCGGAGTTTTACGAGAAGATCCAGGCGTGGCAGGTGAAGGGGAACGCGATCAGCCGTCTCGACGGCGAGGAATGGTCCGAGTACGAGACAATCAGCATCGATCCGAACCGCACGCTGCTGGCGACGTTATCGCGGCGGCTGGCCTCCGCCGACAAGGAACGCTTCAAGCAGGCGGTGCGCAAGATCTGTTTCGCCAATACCGGTGTATCGTTTGACGAGATCAACGGCATCCGCACCAGTCTGCTGAAGATCGGCGGCAAGACGAGCGTCGATCGCATCAACGCGCTGGCGGAAAATCTGCTGATGTACTGGCAGGATTTGCGGCTGAATATTGAAGCGTTCAACACCTTGAAGCAGCGCGCCGCCGACGTGGCTGCCGACGTGCAGTTGGCGGACGAGGAACTGACCGAGATTGAGTCGCTCGCGACGGCATGCGAGACGCAAACGCGGCCGGGCGAAATTCAGGTTCCGTATGCGGTGCTGCTGAGCGTCTGGCGCGGGTGGAATGTGCCCTGGGAGCAGCGGATTCAAAAGATTGCCGTGATGGAGAACGGCGTTCCCAACGACAATTACACGCATTATGACGTCTGGGCGTTGACCAACCGCGGGTTGATGCGGTACAACGGCGCGACCTGGATCACGGGCGATATCATTCAGCCGCGGCGGGGTGACAATTTGAAAGATATCGTGGCGCGGGCGCTGGGGACGGCGAAGGACGAAGTGGTGCTGCCGCGTCTCGATCAGGTGGCGCGGACGAACAACCGCTTCCCGCTGGAACGGCTGGTGGAGCTGCGGACGCGGATCGAGGCCGGACTGCCGGAGCAATTCGACAGCCGCGAAGAATTTGTCAAGAGTTTGGGCAAGCTCGAAGAGAACTGGACCGGCTGCCGTCTCGATGATTTGCGGATGGCGGCGTTCGTCGAGACGGCCAACAAGGCGTTGGCCGATTCGACCGTCAGCGAGGCGGAAGCTGACCGCCTGATGTTTGCGCTGGAGAAATCGTATCGCGATCGGCTGCCCAATGATCTGCAGTTTCCGTTCAACGCGGTGTTTGAGGGGGAGATTCTCGACATCGGCGTCGACCACAAGATGTTGTACGTCGGCACCACCACCGGGCTGTACCGTTACAACGGGCGCAGTTGGGAGAAGTACTCGACCGGCGGCGACTCGACGGCGGTGTGGTGCATCGAGGTGTTCAGGCGCGGGCAGATCTGGGTTGGCACCGATACCGGCGTGCGCGTCCTGCGCGACGGTAAGTGGACGGTATATGGAGCGGCTGAAGGGCTGACCGCCGGACCGATCAAGAACATTTTTGTGAAGAGCGACCGACTGGCGTGGGCGGCCAGCGAGGATGATCTGTTCGGTTGGGACGGGACGACCTGGTCGAATCAGGTGAACTATACGACGTCCGTCAACGACTCGGCGCTGACGGTGCTAACGAAGTTCTACGGAACGATCGACGCCGTGCGGCTGGAGCTGCAGATTGCGCAGATCCAGGCGGGGAATCCGGAGTTTTTCAATACGCCGAAGGCGGGAGTTGCGCTGCGGCTGCCGTACAAGCCGGTTTTTGAAGGCCAGATCACGGCGCTGGAGATGCACGGCAACGACTTGTGGGTCGGCACCGAGTTGGGATTGAAGAAGTTTGACGGCAAGGCCTGGACGAGTTTCGGCTACAAAGCGATCAAGGTCGAGCGGCCGATGACGATCGAGGAGCTGGCGCAGGAGTACCTGAAGACGACCGACCAGGACAAGATCAGCAGCTTCGTGCAGATTCTCAAGCAGAAGAACACGCTGCAGACCGGCAACCTGCAGATCGGCCGCGTGGTTTATGTCTACGCGAATCCCGCCGGCAGCACGATCAATGCGCTCTACTCGCAGGGCGGGAAGCTCTACGTCGGTTCGATCTACGGCACCTTCACGCACGACGACGGGCAATGGGAGCGCTACTATCACGAAGATCTGCACCAGAGCAACACGCGCGACATTGTCGGCCAGAGCGGCGAGATGTGGTTTGCCACGGCTGATCGCGTGGTGGTATTCGCGCAGGGCAAGACCGAGTTGACGTTTACGCACGCCAACTGGCTGCCGGAATTGGCGAACGACCTGTATTACGAATTTCTCAGCTACGTGCAACCGATCGGCACACTCGGCACGATCGGCGGCAACGTGACGTTCCTCTCGTACGGTACGATCCCGGTGACGGGCGAGACCTCATCCGAGATCACGGGCGAGATCAATCCGTTCGACGTGGCGGTGACGCTGTCGTACGGCACGCGCGCCTCGAAGTCGCTGGCGGTCGGCTTGTCGGCGAAGATCATCTACAGCCGGTTGTCGGTGCAAGGTGCCGGCCGCGAAGTCGGCGAGGGATCGGGCACCTCGTTTGCCGTGGAAGGTGGGTTGCTGTACGCGGCCACCAAGAAGCTGCGCTTCGGCGCGGTGCTGACCAACCTGGGTCCGAACATGAGCTACATCGACGCAGCGCAGTCGGACGCGCTGCCGCGCAACCTGGCGGTCGGCTTTTCGTACAAGCTGCTCGATTCGCCCTACAACCGTTTGACGGTGGTCGGCGAGATCAACAAGCTGCTGGCGACAGTGAATGACGATTTTTCGACGGAATTCAAGGAAGCGATCGAGAATGTCGGTATCGAGTACTGGTACGGTTCGCTGCTGGCGCTGCGGGCGGGATACATCTATGACCAGGAAGGTGAAGTGAAGACGCCGACGGTCGGCGTCGGATTGCAGTACAAGGGCCGGTACCGGCTGGACTTTGCGTATATTCCGTCCTCCGAGAATCTGCCGCTAGCCAACACGCTGCGCACCTCACTGACGGTAAAACTATAAACGGGCAAGGCTGATGACGCGGATACTGCTGTACACTTTCCTGATAGTAGCGACGGCGCTGAGTGGCGCCAGGGCGAATTACCTGCCGATCAAGGGCAAGAAGCCGGCGGAAATTGCGCCACGCGGCGGGATGAGTCACGGGGCCTCCGAGCGCAACTTGCTCGGTCTGGAGCGCGAGAGCAAATATGCGTTGCCGCGCCAGGCGCTGGCGGCGACCGAGCAGCGGGTGATTCGGATTCTGGCGATCAAAGCGCAGTTTCGCAAGGAAGTGCCGGACGATTCGCGTACTACCGGCAACGGCACCTTTGACCTGCGGACGCGCGAAGATTTTGCGGCGCAGGAAGGGCACACGATCGATCCGGCGCCGCACAACAACGCGTATTTTCTCGCGCACCTGCAGGCGCTGAAGGAATATTACGAGGTGGTTTCGAACGGCCGGCTGACGCTGACGTTCGACATCTATCCGCGGGAAGAAGAGGCGGCGTACGATTTAGATTCGACGATGGCGTATTACGGGCTGCAGCCGCCGGAGTTCGGATTGACGGAATTCTACGCCGATGCTTTTGCGGCGGCGGATCGCGATCTGGAGTTGCGCTTCACTGATGCGGTGACCGGCGCGCCGTTGTATGACGCCTTCGTGGTGTTTCATCCGGGCTCGGATCAGCAGAACAACCTTCCGAACTTCGGGCAGCCGACGCCGGGGGATCTGTTTACCGGTTATCTCAAGTTGGGAGCGCCGATTTTCGTGCAGAACGACTCGGCGGTGATCGTGGACGGGATGGTGATGCCGGAAACAGTGTGCCAGGACGGCCGGGTGACGGCGTTGAATGCGGTAATGGCGCACGAGTTCGGGCACCAACTGGGTTTGGTCGATCTTTACGACTCGCGAACATTCAATACGGCAGTGGGTGATTTCTCGCTGATGGACAACAACGGATTCGGGGTCAATATCGATTTCGGCGAAGAGGTGCTGGTGCTGGTGCAGGGGGTGATGCCGATATTTCCCGATGCCTGGTCGCGCGCGTATCTGGGATTCGTCGACGTGGTGACGGTCAGCAGCGGCGCCAACGTGCAGATTGCGCCGGCGGAGAAGCTGACGGACGAGCAACAGATCATTCGCGTGCCGATCAATGCCGACGAGTACTTTCTGATCGAGTATCGCCGCACGGACTTGGACGGCGACGGATTGACCGGCATCCAGCAGGATGAGAACACCGGCGTGTTTCTGCGGCCGGTGCGCGAGAAGAACGGGCCGAACACGCGGGAGTACGATTATCTGACGCCGGGAACCGGGATGGTGATCTGGCGGGTCGATGAATTGGTGGCGCGGCTGGACTACGACGGTGACGGATTCAACAATTTCGATGACAACGATCTGCAATGGTTCAACTTCCGGTCCGATCCGCGGCAGTGGGACAATCGGCATCAGTTCTTAACGCTGATGGAGGCGGATGGGCTGGTGCAATTCGGGCGCGAGTATTTTGCCGGCTACGGCAGCGCCAAGGATTATTTCGACATCAACAACAACCGCGAGCTGGGGCCGTTCACGAATCCGAATTCGGCGGCGGCGAGCGGCGCGTACACGGGGATCACCATCGGCGATATTTCGGCGGCGGTGGCGACGATGAACTGCGATATCCGTACTGAGGGCAAGGCGGCGAACTGGCCGAATTTTATCGGGCGCGGGGCATCGGCACTGCGCGTATATGACCTGAACAATGATGGTGAAGAAGAGATTCTAACCAGTGTCGACAACTACATTCTGGCGTACCGGTTGAGCGGCGGATCGCTGTTCCAGCCGATTCCCGGCACGGAGGTGGTTGTCGACCGGCAGACGTACGACGGCGCCCGGATGGCGCAGGATACGCTGGGCGTGTTCGGGCGGGTGGCGTCCGATCGCGAGTTCGTCATGCCGCTGGCGATCGGCGATTTGGACGGTGACGGTTTTGCCGAAGTCATCTCCGGCACCAGCCGGTTTACGGTCGCCGCGTTCAACTCGCGAACGTTGACGTACAGCGGCGAAGCGGTCAAGCGGTTTGAGACCTTTATCGACGAGCCGCTGGCAATCGCGCCGATCATCGCCGACGTCGATCCGAACAATGCGGGCAAGGAAATTCTGGTCTATACGATGACCAACCGACGGATCGTGTTAGCCGGGGACGGGCTGATTCTGACGAATGAAGAAGCGGTCTGGCCGTTCCGGGTGATGACTGACTCGCTGCACCGGTTTGAGCTGGTGTCGCCGGTGGGCGGGATGCGCGCCGGCGCCAACGCGGCCGACTTGCGCGGCGCAGCAGCGGCGGACTTCGACCGCAACGGCACGTTCGAGACCGTCGAAGTTTACTTGAATGGGACGTTGCGCATCAATTACGCCGGTCAACCGTTTACCGTGGAGGTTGGCGGGTCGGTGTTTTCCGAGATCGCGCTGGGGGACATCGACAATGACGGCTATGTCGACATCGTGTTCGGGGGCGACAACCGGATCTATGCTTACAACTGGAACGGAACGGCGGTGGACAATTTCCCGCTGATCGTCAATGGCGCCTACCCGGTCGGGCCGGTGCGGTCGGCGCCGGCGCTGGTCGATTTGGACGGCGACGGGGTGATGGAGTTGTTTGTCGGTACCAAGAATGGGGAAGTGGCCGGATTTGACCACGTTGGGCATCGTCTGACGAACTTCCCCCGGGCGGCGGGCGGCAATATTGAGTTGCCCCTGGCGATTGCGAAGAACGCGAATAGCGGCGCCGTGATGGCGTTGACGCGCGAGGGCGAGATTGCGGCCTTTACGCTGGCGCGGCCACGCGACACCGACTGGAACGCGTTATACGGCGGCGGGGCCAATGGCGGCAGCTATATTCGCAGCCTGCCGGCGGTGCAGCATCCGAGCGACGCGATCGGCTACGTGTACAACTATCCGAACCCAGCGCGCGAGTCGACAACGATCCGGTTTACGTTGCGTGAGACGGGGCCGGTATCGCTGCGGCTATACAACACCGCCGGCGATCTGGTGTTGGAGTCATCGATATCCGGCACGGCCGGCGTTGACAACGAACTCGATCTGGACACCTCCCGGCTGGCTTCGGGAGTATACTTCTGCCAATTAGAAACGAGCGGCGGCGAGCGCAAGCACTGCTCGGTAGCGATAGTGAAATAATATGTGGATTTGGAGGATAGACTGATGATGAAGTACTTCTCGGCCGCGTTGATTCTACTGCTGGCGGTAGCGGCGCTGGCGGAAACGCCGACGAAGCTAACGGTCGGTGCATTGAGTCAGGCGCAGGCGGAACGTGACCTGAAAAGCTATCAGCGCATGCAGCAGCTGACCACATTTGGCGTTGCCGCATCGGGCTTCGAGGACTTTCCGATGACGTCGGACATCTTCGACGTGAACTACAAGTCGCCGGGCAAGGGCTTCCTGTATTCGTTATCGATTCCCGGCGCCGGGCAGCTTTATACCGGCTCGCGGACCAAGGCGTTCATGTTTATGGGGGTCGAAGCGCTGGCCTGGACCGGCTACTACGTTTATCACAGCAAGGGTGTCAATCAGGAAGACGACAACAAGAGTTATGCCGACCGTTACTGGGACCCGGAGCGCTACGCGAACTGGCTGATCGAAGAGCACGGGATCACCTCGGACACGATGGAGTCGGTGCGCGACGAGGCGACATTCACGCACCATCTGCCCGAAACCAAGACGCAGCAATATTACGAGATGATCGGCAAGTACGACCAGTTCAACTACGGCTGGGTCGACACCGATTACCGCACCAAGGACTCGACTTCGACGTTTCGCGGCAAGTACCTGGTCGACCGCGACAAAGCGAATACGAATTTTGACCGGGCCAAGCTGGGGGCGATCGTCGCGATCGCCAACCATCTGCTCTCGGCATTCGACGCGGCCTTGTCGGCGCGGCGCTACAATCGCCAGCAGGATAGTTTCAGCGAGTTTTCGCTGAAAGCGCGGCTGGCGCGTTACGAGGGGCAGCAGATTCCGAAACTGGTGTTTACCTACAAGTTCTGATGATGCGGCCGACGATTCTGATATTCGCGTTGGCGCTATTGTTGGCGCCGGCGGCAATAGCCCAGATCGCGCTGGAACGCTCGCCGTTAGCGATCGATCCCGAGCCGACGATCCAATACCAGGTGGAGCAAGGCGAGGGATTCAGCGAAGTCAAGCCGGATGCCGGCAAAATGCGCAAGAAGCCGTGGCAGGCGTTTTTGATGTCGCTGGTCCTGCCCGGGGCCGGTGAGTTGTATGTCGGTTCGACGACCAAGTCGCGGATCTTTATGGCGGCCGAGTTGGGCGGCTGGGCGAGTCTGATCTCGTTCAAGCATCTTGGCAAGTGGCGCGAGGACGACTATCGGCTGCTGGCGGCGCGCGAGGCGGGCGCGGATGTAGATGGCAAGGACGAACGTTTTTTCGACGTGGTCGGTTTCTACACTTCACGCGAGGAATACAACAAGGTCGGCGGCGCCTTCGATCCGCAGCGCGAGTATTATCCCGATACCGAGGCTTATTTCTGGCGTTGGAGTTCGGACAGCGCGCGCAGCCGGTACCGCGACCTCAAGAATGACAGCAAGTCGTTTTACCGCAACGCCGATTTTGCGCTTGGGTTTCTGATCGCGAATCACTTTCTTTCGGCGGTGGATGCCTACTGGAGCACGACCCGCCATAATCGCGGGATTGAGTCCGGCTTTTCGGGCATCGAACTGCAGCCGACGGCAGACGGCTGGTTGGTGACTTTAAGCGCGAGGTTCTGATTGCGTGTGGCGCACAGCGTGGACAGCGGGGACGATGATGGCCGTCGCCGTCGTGCTGTGTTCCTGCGCCGCGCGCCAGACGGTTGAGACGATCGCGCCACCGCCAGCGATGCGGTTGAACTATCTTGGCGAGATCAAGGGCCGCTTCGGCAGCAGCGAATTTTCCGCTCCGAACGCCATCGTCTTCGACATCAGCAACAATTTGTACATCCTCGATCGTGGCAATAACCGCGTCGTCAAACTCGGTTCCGACTACGGGTTCATTCAGGAAAACGGCGGTTACGGACTCGGCTTGACCGGATTGAACAATCCGGTGGCACTGGCGTCCGACGGCGGGGTCAATTTCTTCATCCTCGATCAGGGCAACAGCCGCATCGTGCGATCCGACTACAATCTGATCTTCTCGGACGAATTGCGCTTCAATTACAATCCCGACCTGCAACTGCTCGGTAAGATCGCCGCGCTGGCGTACTCGCGGTTCGGCAATATGTACCTGGTTGATCCGGACAATCTCAAGGTGATTGTCCTCGACAAGGATTATGCGCGCCAACAGGAGTTGTTTCCGGCGGGCGGGTTTGCCCACTGCGCGCTGATCCGACTGGCGGCCGCGGGCGACGTTTACGTCTACGACCGCGACCGCAACACGATTTACATCTTCGACGGTTTCGGCAATCCGGACGGCAAGATCGAGCTGTCCGGGGTCGGCGAGTTGGGCGACTTCGAGCCGCAGGCGGAGCAATTGATCGCCACCGACAAGGAGCGCAACGAACTGGTGGTGCTGGGGCGCGACGGGAGCGTGATCGCGGCGACAGGCAGCGCCGGCAGCGGCGGGCTGAATTTCTCCAGTCCGACGGGACTGGCAGTGCGGGCCGACGGGAAGATTTTCGTATGCGACACCGGCAACAATCGCATCGTGATTTATGAAATCGCGGCAGCCCTGCCGTGATCATTGCCGAGCCGCGCGGATCGGGCCGGTAATCAGCCTCATCTTCATCTGCGCTTTTTCCCTCATTGCTCAAGACCGTTCCGGATTAATCAGCGAGCGCAAAATCGCGCTCAGCGCCGGCGATTGTCTGCCAGTCGGCGCCGGCGAGACGCTGCGGTCAATCATTGCCTGCGGCGATACGTTGCGCGCCGGGACTGATTATGTGGTAAACGAAGATCGTGTGTGTTTGCTGAAGGGTAGGGTTGGGTGCGATTCGGTGACGGCCTTACTCGGCCGCGACTACAGCCTGATCGGACGCACGTTTGCCTTGCGTGAATACGGCACCACCAGTGCTCGAGCGCAGGTGCCGACGCCGCAGACGCCGAACACGGGGGCGCCGCCGCGGTCGCAGAGCAAACTCAAGGTATCGGGCAGCAAGAGCTTCTATGCCGACGTCTCCGATCGCGGGCACTCGAATCTTTCACAAGGATTGACCATGAGCGTAACGGGCGAGATCGCGCCGGGGGTGTTGGTGCGCGGGAGTTTTTCCGACCGCGGCCTACGCGATAACCGGCTGGTGACGCGGCGATTTTCGGAGTTGGAGAATGTCTTCCTGGAGATGGAATCGCCGCGGCTACACTCGGTGTTCGGCAGCTTTGCGCTGCGCCGTGACCGGTTTCGGTTTCTGACGTTGGAGCGCCGGGTTCAGGGTCTGGAATGGGAGTACCGCCAACAGCGTGTCAAGACTGAAGCCTCGGTGTCGGTACCGCAAGGGAATTTCCTCGACAACCAGTTCACGACGGAGGACGGCAACTACGGGCCGTATCGATTGCGCGACCGCAGCGGCAACGCGGGTATCGCCGTCGTGGAAAACTCGGACGTCGTGTGGCTCAACGGCGTCAAGCTGCAGCGCGGGCGCGACCAGGATTATTACATCGACTATCTGCGCGGCGAGTTGTTTTTCACCGGACGGCGAGTGCTTGATACCGGTGATCGGGTGCGGGTGGAATTGGAATTTCAGCGGCTCGAATATCGCAAGACGATGTTCACCAGCGGCGCCCAGTTGACCGGCAGCGACAGTGCAAACATGCTGGCATTCGGCTACGCCGGTGTCATTGGCGCTCGCAACGATCCGTTGGATTTTGATCTGACCGAGGGCGACATCGCCGCTCTGACCGCGGCCGGCGATGATCCCGCCGCCGCCGTGGTGTCCGGCGCGGTCTTAGTTGGGGCGGGTGCCGGTGATTATCGTGTCGAGACGGACTCGGTGGGCGTTGTCCGCTACGAATATGTCGGCGAGGGCAACGGTGATTATCGCGTGACATTCAGCGAGACCGATGGAGGCGACTACTTGTATCTGGGCAGCGGCCGATATCAGTTTGTTGGTGCCGGGCTGGGACAATATGCGCCGATTCGACGTCTGCCGCTGGCGGAGGCGGCGCAGGTGGTGGCAGGCGCGGGCTCGATTGCGCTGAACTCCTCCTTGTCGCTGACGGGGGAGTTGGCGTATTCGAACTATGATCGCAATCGGTTTTCGGCGCGGGATGATCATGATAATGCGCAAGCGGCCGGATTCGGGCAGTTGGAGTATCGGCAGCGGAATCGGGTCGTGACGGCGAAAGTTGCAGGTGAGTATCTTCCGGCGCAGTTCTACCGTTTCAGCCGGATGGATCAGGTTGATGACGACTACGTGTGGCAGCGCTCGTCGAGCCGTCAACGCGATCGCAATCGCTACGACGCCACGGTGACCCTGCGCCCGGATTCGACTCTCACCGGCGAACTACTCGGCGGGATCACCCGGGAAGGCGCGGAGTTTCGGTCGGAGCGCGCCGGGCTGCGCTTCAGCAGCAGCGGACGGCTGAACCTGGCAACGAATGTGGCGATCGACGCAGCGGCTGCGGAAGAAGATGGGCTCGAACGCAAGCTGATTCGGATCAAGCCGGATGTGCGCACCGTCAGGTTGCCGGTCATGCTGTTGGCGCGCGGTGAGTATGATCAGCGCCGGAGTCAGACCGACGGCTCGGCGGCAATGACCTTGAGCAAACGCGAGATTGAAGCGGGCGGAGAGTATGGCGGCGTGACGCTGACGGGACGACTGCGCGAGAACTGGGAGAACAGGGGGCGCTGGCACCTGCTCGATTCGAAGCAGAGCGTCATGATGCAGGCGGCGCGCGTACTGGGAGGCCAGCGCCGGATCAACGCCACGGCCAGCGCCAATCGCTATCACAGCGGGGCCGCACGCCAGGATTATCAGACCGGCATGGTCGATGTGCTGGCGCCGGGAGTCGCGGGCGGGATTGACCTGACCGCCAACTACCGGCTGAACCGCCGCGGCGTGTCGCAATCGAATCAGACGTATTTGAAGGTTGATGCGGGGGAAGGCGATTATGTCCTGATCGACTCGGTCTACGTTCCGCAGGCGCGTGGTGATTATATCCTGGTGGCCGAAGCGGTGGGAACGACGGCGCCCAGCGTCGACGCGGAGAAGCGATTGGCTCTGGAGGTGAGGCTCGACAAGTTCTTCCGCAGCGTCGTGACCAGCGGCGTCAGTGCGCGCTATGAGATCAATGATCGCGAGATCGGCGATGCGGACGCCGATTTCGCCTGGGAATGGCTTCTGCCGCCGAAGCAGTTCTTCGACAACGCCGAGAAGTACTCGCAGCGCAGCGACAACTACCGCTTGCAGCGGTATGATCGCGGGATCGGTTTGCGGACGGAGGTGTCATATACGCGCAATCGCGACGTGAACCGGCTCGATCTGGCGCACCCGGGGCGGCGCGACAGCGAGGAGCTAAGGGCGGGACTGAACAAGGCCGTCGCGGAGCAAGGTGTGGCCACAGCCGCGATGATCGGGCGCAACCGCACCTGGCGCGAGAGCGGACGACTGAATTTGTTTCTGCGCGAACGCCGCATCGAGTTCGGCGGAACCCGCTACGCCGGCAGGTTCGAGTATGTGCTCAACGTGGCGTTGGCCCGGGAGCGCGCCGACTCGCTGGAACTGGAGTCGGTGAGCTGGCGCATCGCGCCCGGGTTAAACTGCAACCTGGGGACTAAAGGGAGGATCGAAGCGGCAATCTTCGGCCTGCAAGTGAGCGAAAAGGAAGATCGACGTGTCTTGCTGCAGATGGCGGAGGGTTTCCCAACGGGTATGCATTACGGCGGGCGGATCAAGGTTGACATCAAGCTGTCGGAGACGTTCGTGTTCAAGGTGTTGGGGAATTGCGAGCTGCGCGAGGGCGAGCCGAATCGGTACTTCCTGCGCAGCGAACTGGTGTCGAGGTTCGAATGAGGACGCTTGGAACCATCTCACTGGTCCTGGTGCTGACCGCGACCGCGAGCGGGCTGCGGTTCACGGGGAATCACCACTTGGATGCGCGGGCGCTCGGGGAATTGGCGGCGCGTGCGGCGAATGCAGAAGCACTGCTGGGCGCAATTGCGGCGAACTACACCGAGGCAGGCTTTTTCGAAGCAGAAGTCGAGTTGAGCGGCGCAGAGGATAGCGTCGTCGTGATTGACGAAGGCAGGCGCTATCGTCTGAGCGACGCGATCATCAACGGAATCGATTCGGCATATCTGCGATTGGACGGATTCGGCAAGAACCAGCCGCTATCGGCAGCGCTGATTGAGAGAATTGGCTTGCGGGCGGCCGCGGCGTATGCGGATTCGGGCTATCCATTTGCCAGCATTCAACTGGTCGAGATTGCGATTGCGCAGGGACGGGCGCAGTTGCGGTTTTCGGCGATAGCCGGTCCGCGGCTGCCGGTCGGCAAGATCAGTTTTCCGGGTGCAGTCGCGAGCCGCCCGAACACGTTGCTGCGCCGCGTCGATTTGGAGTCAGAAACGCCGTACCGCGAGCGCAATGTCCGGGCGGATGTTAGGGCGCTGGGCAAGCTTGACTTCATAGCGAGCGCAGGCGAGCCGCAGGTCGCGCATGATCTGCATGGAAATCACGCTGATATCGCCTTTCCGGTGCGGGAGCGGCGGAATTTCGCGTTGGAAGGTGTTTTGACGCTCGATCCGGAAAACAAGCCGGCGGGGCAAGCTAACCTGGAACTCCTCAATGTGCTGGGGTATGGCGAGCGGGTCGGCTGGAAGTGGTCGCGCCGCAATGCCGCGTCGCGCGAGCTGGCGCTAACGGCGGGGCTGCCGTATGTCGGTGGAACGGAGTTTGACGTTGGTATCGCCGCGGCGCAGGTCGATCGCGACTCGAACTTCGTGAGCACGCGGGCGGCGCTTCTGATCGACTATCATCTCGATCTCGACTGGCTGCTCGGCGCCCGCTTGAGCTGGCACAAGATCACGCCGGATGTGGGGCGGGCGGCGCCGTCGGCGCGAATTGTGGAGGCGGCCCTGACGACGGCCTATGACGGCCGCGATCCGGCTGCCGTGCGCGCGAGTGCGGTGCGCGTCAGCACCGAATTCGCAACCGCGTATCGCAAGTCGTTTGCAGAAGGCGACGGCGTAAGGACCGGTTATTCGACGCGGCTGGTGATTGACGGGTCGGGCTGGCTGGCGGTGGGCGGCGGGTTCATGCTGTACCAACACGGTTTGTTGTTTCAGGTCAAGTCCGACTTCGCGCCGATTCCACTCGAGCAGTTTTTGGAGATTGGCGGCGTGGCGACGCTACGGGGGTATCGCGAGAAGGCGTTCCTGGCGCGGGAAGGCGCGGTTGGGGCGACCGAACTGCAGTATCTCGCGGGCGATGACGCGATCCTGCGCGTGTTTTGCGACAACGGCTGGCTGCGGATGGCCTCGGATGAGTTGCGTCTCACCGGATTCGGCGCGGGGACTTCGCTGCGGACATCGCTGGGGTGGTTCCGACTCGATTTCACGTTGGGGGAATCAAAACAATTTGATAAACTAATGGTTCACTTCGGATTCGATACAGCGTTGTGAACAAGATTATTGCCGGAATCAAGCTCATCCGACCACTCAACGGTCTGGTCGCTGCATTGTCGTTAGTGGCCGCCGCGGCCGTAGCGCACGGTCGGCTGGAGTTGCCGCGCTTCGAAGCGGCCGCGGTGTTCTTCCTGGTATCGTTCGGGTACGTGATCAATGATATCTTCGACCAAGGGGCCGATCGCATGAATCGGCCGCAACGCGCATTGCCGTCGGGGGCGGTGACGGTGAAGGAAGCGTGGATGATCGCGCAGGGGATGCTCGTTGTGGGGCTCGGAGTAGCGTTGGCCGGCGGCACCAAACTATTCAGCTATTATGTTGCCGTAGCGGTGGTACTGATGCTTTATGCCAAGGTTCTATCATCGCGATTGTTGGTGAGCAACATCGTTGTGGCCGCGCTCTGTGCATCGGTCTTCCTATTGCCGGCGTGGCAGAAGAACGCCGGTTTGGTTGACTGGTCGGCAGTCCTGGCGGCGATCACGCTGACATTCTTGTTTAATCTGATGCGGGAGATTGTGAAGGATATTGAGGATGTCGCCGGCGATCGGGTCCTGGGCCGGACGACGGTGCCGATCAAATTTGGAGCCGGCCGGGCGCGTTTGATTGCATCTGTGATCGGATTGCTGGTGGTACTGACGAGTGTTGCAGCCTATGGCGCTTTGAATCGGTCGGTAACATATCTGGCGATTGTGATCGTTGGCGTGGACGCGCCGTTAGCGATATTATTTATCCTGTATTTGCGTCGAGACCCAGTTGTTTTTGCAGGGCGAGTTTCGGTGGTTCTGAAGGTGTTGATGGTGCCGGCATTGGTCGCATTAGCGGCGGCCGGTGTTAAATAGTGTTAAGTTGGGAAACAGTATCAGGTTGAAGTGTAGTAGACCAAGTATGATGGGAAGAACACTAATCTCCTTAGTTGTAGTGATGGTTCTGACGGCAGGAGTCGCATCCGGGGAGATGGGATTCAAGGCGCGGGTTGACAAGGTGCAGCTGGCGTTCGAGGATGTGATCGAGCTGACGCTCGAGGTGAGTGTTGATAGTCCGGGAGTCAAGACCAAGCCGTTGCCGCCGCCAGAGATGGTGAGTTTTCGGATGGGTGGATCGGGAAGCAGTGTTGAGCGGCAAGGCAAGCAAGTGCTTCGGCGCTATACGTATACACTTATTCCTGCGAGAAGTGGGGAAGTGACAATTCCAGCCTTTCAGGTTGAATTCGCGACAGAGGAGGGGACGGATACGCTCAATTCTGAGCCTATCAGTGTCACTATAGCACAGCCACGGCTATCCAGAAGTGGAGGGAGTAGCCTTCTGTTTCTATATATTGGGATCGGCGTAGTTTTGGTGATCGCAGGGGTAGGTTTCGTCTATTCGCGGCGATGTAAATCGGAGAGTCCGGAGGTTACGTCTGACTGGAGGGACGCTGCTGAGGGTGAGTTCGCAGGGATCATGAAATTGGCCGATCGAGAGGATTTTCGCCAATTTTCCAGCCAGGTGAGCAAGTTTGTGATCACGCTTCTGGAGAACAAGCATGAGGCAAAGTTGAGCGGGTACACCTTTGCGGACGTACAACGCTGGATGGAGGAGCGGGGGCTTGACGGTGAGTTGCGCGGGACGGTGAAGGAACTGTTTGCCTTCTGCGAGGAAGTGAAGTTCGGGACGGGCAAGGTTGATGTACAGAAGGGACGGACGGCGGCGGCGCGCGCGCAAAAAATCGTGGAACTGCTTGTAAAATGAAGTCGTACAAATTGTTCGAAATAAACAGCCAGTTTGGGAGATAAAGAGGTGGATCAAGACATCAGACAAATTCAGGCCGAAGTCGAGCGCAATTACGAGTTCGTGCTTCGGCTCAAGAGCGAGGTCGGACGGGTCATTGTCGGTCAGGAGTATCTAATCGATCGGATGATCATGGCGCTGCTGGCGGACGGGCATATCCTGGTCGAGGGCGTGCCGGGGTTGGCGAAGACGCTGGCAATTAAGACGCTGTGCCAGGCGATCAAGGCTGATTTCCAGCGGCTGCAGTTTACGCCCGACCTACTGCCGGCCGATCTAATCGGGACGATGATCTATTCGCAGGCCGACGGCAAGTTCTCGGTCAAGAAGGGACCGATCTTCGCCAACATGATTCTGGCGGACGAAATCAACCGCGCACCGGCAAAGGTGCAGTCGGCGCTGTTGGAGGCGATGCAGGAGCGGCAGGTGACGATCGCCGACACCACGCATCCGCTGCCGAAACCGTTTTTGGTCATGGCGACTCAGAACCCGATCGAGCAGGAGGGTACCTATCCGCTGCCGGAGGCGCAGGTCGACCGGTTCATGTTCAAGCTCAAGGTGACCTATCCGTCCAAAGCCGAAGAGCTGGAGATTCTCAACCGCATGACGGTGGGCGCGACTTTCGAGGTCAATCCCGTAATCAGTCCCCAAGATCTGATTTCGGCGCGGTCGGTGATGAACAAGATTTACGTCGACGACAAGGTGAAGGAATACATCGTCAACGTGGTGTTCGCGACGCGCAATCCGGAAGCGTACAATCTCAATATCAAGGGGCTGATCGATTACGGCGCCTCGCCGCGCGCGACGATCAATCTGACGCTGGCTTCGAAGGCGCACGCTTTCATGCGCGGCCGCGGCTATATCACGCCGGACGACGTCAAAACGATCGGGATGGATGTACTGCGGCACCGGGTAATCCTGACCTATGAGGCCGAGGCCGAGGAGGTGGATTCCGAGGCGATCGTGACCAAGATCTTCAACGAGGTTGAGGTACCGTAGGCGTGCTGCCGTCCGAGATTCTCAAGAAGATTCGCCGCATCGAGATCACCACGCGCCGGGCCGTCAACGACGTGTTTGCGGGGGAATACCATTCGACGTTCCGCGGCCAGGGGATGGAATTCGAGGAGGTGCGCGAGTACCAGCCGGGCGACGACGTGCGTCTGATCGACTGGAACGTCACGGCGCGCACCGGGGTGCCGTTCATCAAGAAGTACCGCGAGGAGCGGGAGCTGTCGGTGATGCTGCTGGTGGACGCGTCGTCCTCGGGGCAATTCGGGACGCGCACGCAGCGCAAGGACGAAATGGCGGCGGAGATTTGCGGGCTGTTGGCGTTCTCGGCGATCCGAAACAACGACAAAGTCGGGATGATCATCTTCACGGATGAAGTGGAGATGTACATCGCACCGCGCAAGGGACGGGGGCATGTGCTGCGGCTGATTCGGGAAATCCTGTATTTCAAGCCGGTGGGGCGGTCGACGAATATCGGCAACGCGCTGGAGTATCTCAACCGGGTGATCAAGCGCAAGTCGGTGGTGTTTTTGGTGAGCGATTTTTTGAGCTCCGGTTACGCCAGCGACCTAATCATCGCCAACCGCAAGCACGACGTTGTGGCGATCAAGATCGGCGACGAACGCGAGGCGCAGATGGAGAATTTCGGGCTGATCGACTTCGAGGACGCCGAGACGGGCGAGATCATAGCGATCGACACGTCCGATTCCGATTTTCGCCGCCAGTTTGGATTGCAGGCGACGGAGTTGTCGACGGAGTTGGAGAAGGCGTTTCGGCGGATGAATATCGATTTCGTGCAGCTGACGACCGGTCACGACTATTTCATTCCGCTGACGAAGTTCTTCAAGATGCGCGAGCGGAGGTTCCGGTAGATGGGTTGGGCGCGAGAACACCGGGGGCTGGTGTGGGTGCTGGCGGCACAGGCGTTGGCGGCACTGGTGTTTGCGTTCACGCGGGTGGTGGATGCCGACGAAGGGTTCTATTTGGCGGCGGCGCAGCGCGTCAGCGACGGTTTGGTGCCGCACGTTGATTTCTTCTATCCGCAGTCGCCGCTGTTTCCGATGATCTTTGCGCCGCTGGGCGGCTGGGGAATGGAGTCGTTGCAGTTGCTGCGCGTGCTGGCTGTTTTGGCGAGCCTGGGTTTGACGACATTATGCTATCGTTTCGTGACGAAGACGAGCGGAAATCGCGAAGTGGCCGTTGTGACGGCGGCGCTGGTGGCGATCAACGGGTTGGCGCTGACTTGGCATAGTGTGTTCAAGCCGTACGCGTTTATCGACGTGCTGATCTTTGCGGCGTTTTATCTGACGTTCGTTCGGGGCGATGAGAAACCTGGATCCGGGCGAGTGTTTTGGATTATGGCGCTGACGGCGCTGGCGGCGAATCTGCGGTCAGTGATGCTGGTGCTCTTGCCGGTGTTCCTTTACTACCTGGTCACGCGCGGGCGAAAGCAGGGTGCATCGACGGGGAAGTTGACAGTGGCGGCAATTGCCGGAATAGCGCTGCCGACGCTTCCGGCGCTGTGGATCGCCATCAGCGCGCCGACGCAGTTCTTCTTCAACAATCTGGGGTTTCACCTGCAGCGGGAGCCGATCGAGCCGTTTTCGGCGCTGGTGTTGCACAAGCTCACCGTGCTCGGGAAGTTCCTGGCTTTGCCGCAGACGATTCTGCTTCTGGGAGCGGCGTTGGCCTCGTGGCTGCTGATTCGGCAGAAATTGGAGCGGGCGCCGGACTGGCTGAAACCGGCGGGAGTGGTGGCGCTCGTACTGATGCTGGTCTATCTTGTGCCGACGCCGGTACACCTGCAATATTTTCAGCAGACGATCCCCTATTTGGCGCTCCTGGCGGTCCCGTGCGCGGCGTTCGTGCTGCGGGAGGGCAAACTGCGGCTGATCTTGCGGTCGGCGGGGATGTTGTATCTGGTCGGATTATTGCCGTTTGTGGTGCTGTTCATTCTTTCGCCGCGCGAGCAGGACCAGCGATTTGAATGGACGCAGTTGAAAACGGTGGTCGGCAAGATTGAGTCGCAGTCGCAACCGAATGACACGGTGCTGTCGGAGTGGGCAGGCTATGCAGCGCTGGCGATGCGGCCGCAGTTGCCGGGATCGGAGCATGTCGGGTTTCATTTTCCCCTGAAGATCTCCGCGTCGGAATTTGAACAGATGCACTTGCTGACGACGGCCGCGATCAATTCCGTTTTGGCGGCGCGCCGGCCGGAGCTGATTATCGTGGACTATCAGGTTTATCCGGAATGGCGGGAAGCGCTGGCGGCGAACTACCATGCCGCCGACAGCAGCGAGCGCACTTACATCTATAAGAGAAATGCGGCGAGTTTATAGTCTCATCATCCTTGCCGGGCTGATGCTGTCGGCGCCGGTGCGCGGGCAGGATCGGATTTCGGTCGAATCGACGATCGACAAGCAGTCAATTACGATCGGCGATCACGTGCGCTACACGGTGAAGATCAGCGCCGATACATCATTGCTCGTGGACTCGTTGGCGGTCGGAACGAACCTGGGGATGTTTGAAATCAAGGACTACACGCCCCGGAAGAGTGAAGTTAGCGGTGGGATGCGGGTGAGCACCGAGTCGTACGAAATCACGACCTTCACGACCGGCGACTATCAGATTCCGCCGATTACGATTCGGTATCAGAACCGGGCGGGCGAGAGCAAGACGATTGCGACCGACCCGATTGCGATCAGGGTCAATTCCCTCCTGAAGGGGGAAGAAGGCGAGGATATCAAGCCGCTGCGCGGTCCGAAGGAATTTGAGACCCGGATACCGTTGTGGTTGTTGATAACGGCGGCGGCGGTGGCGTTGGGGGTGATGCTATTCCTATACTTCTATCGCCGCGCCGGCAAGCCGATTGATTTGGGACGGGAGGCGATCGACAACCGGTTGCCGTGGGAAATTGCGTTGGAGGAGTTGCAGGCGCTGCGGAATTCCGATTTGATCGCGACGGGGATGTACAAGCCGTACTATCTGCGGCTGTCGGAAGTGTTTCGCAAGTACCTCGAGCGGCGCTATGGAATTTCGGCACTGGAGCGAACGACGCACGAGATCATCGGGGAATTCCGAGGGCTGGCGCTGGACAAAGTGGAAGAAGAGGCGATCCACAAGTTGCTCGAGGAATGCGATTTGGTGAAGTTCGCCAAGTACGATCCGACGCAGGCGGATATTGAGCGGCACTATCAGATGGCGTACGATTTTGTGGTGCAGACGCGGTCGTTGCCGTACAGTTCGGCGCCGCAGGCGGAGGCCGCCGGCTGATGTTCCAGTTTGCGCATCCGCAATTTCTGTGGCTGCTGCTGCTTTTGCCGCTGGTCGCCTACTTCATGTTTCGCCGGCGGCGGGAGGCAGCGATCAAGTTCTCAGATATCACGCTGCTGCGGAGTATCCGCAAGTCGAACAAGGCGCGCAACCGGCGAATCCTGCAAGTGCTGCGGTTGCTGGTGCTGGCGGCACTGGTGATTGCGCTGGCGCGGCCACAGTCGGGGAAAAAGACCACCGAGATTACTGCCGAGGGGATCGACATCATGCTGGCACTCGACGTGTCGGGGTCGATGAAGGCGGAGGATTTCAAGCCGCAGAACCGCTTGACAGTGGCCAAGGAAGTGATCAAGGATTTCATCCGCGGGCGGCAGAACGACCGGGTCGGGCTGGTGGTGTTCGCGCGGCAGTCGTTCACGCAATGTCCGCTGACGCTGGACTACGGGGTGCTGGTGAACTTCGTCGATCAGGTTGATTTTGGGATGGTCGAGGACGGCACGGCGATCGGGATGGGAATCGCCAACGCGGTCAACCGGCTGCGCGATTCCAAGGCGAAGTCGCGGATCATCATCGCGTTGACCGACGGCGTCAACAATGCCGGGGAGATCGATCCATTGACCGCGGCTGATATCGCCAAGTCGTTGGGGATTCGCATTTATACGATCGGCGCCGGGCGGCCAGGGAAGGCGCTGGTGCCGATTGAAGATCCGATCTTCGGGAAGCGGTACGTACAGATCGACCACGAGCTGGACGAGAAGCAGTTGACGAAGGTCGCGGAGTCCACCGGCGGCAAGTATTTTCAGGCGCGCTCGGAGGACATGCTTAAGAACATCTATCAGCAGATTTCCGAATTGGAGAAGACGAAGTTCAAGGTGAAGGAGTATCTGCAGTTCGACCAGTTTTTCCCGTATGTCCTACTGATCGCGGGCGTTCTACTGGGTTTGGAGTTGTTGTTGCGCGAGACGGTGTTTCGGAGACTGCCGTAGGGCGCGCGGCGGTATGATTCGTATAATGGATTAGATCGAGGACGAGATGCGATTTGCCGCGCCGGAATATTTCTGGGGACTGCTGATCATCGCCGCGCTGGCGTTGTTTTTCTGGTGGAGCGCGCGTAAGAAAAAGCGGCTGCTGGAGTCGTTTGCCGATCGCGGGCTGCTGGGGAACTTGATTCAGAATTATTCGCCGCGTCGCCGGCATTACAAGATGGCGTTTCTCTTTTTGGGGATGATCCTGCTGGTGCTGTGCCTGGCGCGGCCGCAGTTCGGGACGCACATGGAGGTCTTGAAGCGCGAAGGGCAGGACGTCATGATCGTCGTAGACTGCTCGGCCTCGATGCTGGCGGAGGACATGAAGCCGAACCGGCTGGATCGCGCCAAGCAGGAAGTGCGGGGGTTGATTTCGCGTTTGCAGGGGGACCGGGTGGGGTTAACGGCGTTCGCGGGCGGGGCGTTTATTCAGTGCCCGTTGACGTTGGACTATTCGGCGGCGGAGTTGTTCGTCGACGTGCTGAGCACAGATTTGATTCCGTATCCGGGGACGAATCTGGCCGAGGCGATCACGACGGCGACGGGTGGGTTTGTCAGCAAAGAGCGGAAGAACAAGGTGATGATCGTAATCACGGACGGCGAGGATTTCGGCGAGGGGCTGGAGGGTGCGGTGCAAGACGCCAAGCTGGCCGGGGTGCGGATTTACTCGATCGGGATCGGGCGGCCGGAGGGTGAGCCGATACCGATTCGCAATGCGCGCGGAGAGATGGTCGGCTACAAGAAGGATGAAGCGGGGGAGCTGGTGCTGACGCGGCTGGATGAGGCGACCCTACAGAGTGTCGCGGCCGAGACCGACGGGCGGTACTATCATGCGGCGCAGGGCGAAATTGCGCTGGATGAAATCTACCAGGAGATTGAAAGCATGCAGAAGAAGGAATTGCACGATATTCTGATGACGCAGTACGAGGATCGGTTCCAGTACCTGCTGCCCGGGGCGATCGTGCTGTTGGCGGCGGAAGCGCTCTTGTCGGAGCGGCGCCGGCGCAAGAACAACGGAGGAACGAATGATGCGGCTGCTTAGCATAGCCCTGGTACTCATGGTATTGTCGACGGCGGGCAGCGCGCGGGCGGATTACCGCAAACTGGTCAAGCGCGGTAACGAGGCGGCGCAGAAGCAGGATTACGAGAATGCGCTGAAGTCGTACCGCGAAGCGGAGATTGAGAAGCCGCAAGATCCGCTGATCGAGTTCAACATCGGCACGGCGTTATACGGCCAAACGGGCTTTGAGGACGCGGTAAAGCGCTTCACCAAGGCGCTGGAGACACAGGACGAGAAGCTGCAGGCGGACGCGTACTACAATCTCGGCAACAGCTTCTTTCGGGCGGAGCAATACGCGGAGGCCATCACGGCGTACAAACATGCGTTGGAGTTGAATTCGGATGATGCGGAGGCGAAATACAATCTTGAATTGGCGCGTAAGAAGCTGAAGGACCAGGCGCAGCAACAGCAACAGCAGCAGCAGCAGCAGCAGCAGCAGAATCAACAGAACCAGCAGCAAGAGCAGGATCAACAGCAGCAACAGGAACAGAATCAGCAGCAACAAGATCAGCAGCAACAGCAGGATCAGAACCAGCAAGATCAGCAGGAGCAACAACAACAGCAGCAGCAACAACAACAGCAGCAGGGTGGAAGCGAGGAAGAGGAGCAACAGCAGCAGCAGCAGGGGGAGGGCGAAGAGGAAAAGCAGGAAAAGCAGGGTGGGGTGAAGCAGGGCGAGCAGGAAAAGTCGCAGGCGCCGGATCAGCAGAAGATGAGCAAAGAAGACGCGATGCGGATTCTGCGGGCGATCAACAACGACGAGAAGGATATGCAGAAGAAGGTCACCCGGCAACGAATGGGCGTGCCGGCGTATACCGGCGGTAAGGATTGGTAGGCGAGATGAAGCGGGTAGTTGGCGTCGTTTTTGCCGTTGTTGTCCTGGCGGCGGGACCGATATGGGCCGGGAAGGCGAATGTCGCATCTCGGGTCGACAAGAGCCAGATGACGCAGGATGAGACGGTCGAGTATACGATCGAGCTTTCGGGCGAGGTGAGCCGCTATCCGAACATCCAGTTGGCCGATCTGCAGGACTTCAATGTTTACTCCTCCGGTACGAGCCAGAGTTTCACCTGGGTGAACGGGCAATCGCAGCAATCGAAAAGGTATGTATTCCGGCTGGCGCCGAACAAGAGCGGCCGACTGGTGATCCCGGCGTTTGCGCTCGATATTGACGGCGTGCGCTATACGACAGAGACGCAGGTCGTGCAGGTGTTTCCGGCGCGGGCGACGCAACAAGCGCGGACAAGCGATCCAAACGCGCAGCGGCGGCAACAGCAACAGCAGCAACAGCAGCAGACGGGGATTTCGCGCGATGATCTGTTTGTCCGCACCAGTCTGGATCGCGATACGGTTTACGTCAACGAGCAAACCACGCTGACCCTGCGGTTTTACAATGCGATCGAGCTGTTGCAGAATCCCGATTACAAGCCGCCCGACAAGACGGGATTCTGGGTGGAGGACCTGGGACAGCAGAAGACCGATTTTCAGACGGTCAATGGCCGCGATTATCGCGTCCAGGAACTCAAGACAGCCTTGTTTCCAACCGGACCGGGAGTGCAGACGATTGGCGCGGCGGAAATCACCTGTCTGGTGCAGGAGCGCCGGCGCAATCGCGATCCCTTTTCGATCTTCGACGATTTCGGAGTGTTCGGTCAAACCAAGTCGGTCAAGCTGTCTTCCGAGCCGATCAGGGTCGTGGTGCTGCCGCTGCCGGAGGCCGGCAAGCCGGCCGATTTTTCCGGGGCAGTCGGGCAGTACCGGATCAGTGCCACGGTAGACAAGACCAAGGTTGAAGCGAACGAGCCGGTGACGATGACGATCAAGATTTCCGGCACTGGCAACATCAAGACGGTGACGCTGCCGGAGCCGCCGCAATTGGCTGATTTTCGTTCCTATCAGGCGGGTGATTCGGAAAACGTCGAGCGCGTGAATTACCGGATTGGCGGGACCAAGACCTACGAGCAGGTATTCATTCCGAAGCGGGCGGGGACGTATGTGCTGCCATCGGTGAGTCTTTCGTACTTCGATCCGGCGGCGCGTGCGTACAAGATCATCAGTACCGACCCGGTGCGGCTGGAGGTGGCGCCGTCGACGGACCGGTTCACGTCGCAAATGCAGAACTTGCAGAGCAACCGAATCGATCCGACGGCGGGAGCAAAGGATATCCGCTATCTCAAGTCGGAAGTGGGTAACTTGAATTCGCAGCGGAGCAAGCCGCTGGTGATGAACCCGCTGTTCGCCTTATTGTATGCGTTGCCGATTGCGGCGTATGTGGTGATTGCACAGCAGCAACGCCGGCGGGAGAAGCTGGAGTCGGATCAGGGATTCCGGCGCCTGAAGCAGGCGCGCAAGATGGCCGAGGGTCGGCTGGCCAGGGCCAAGGAGCATCTTAACGGGAACGCGGCGGACGCGTTTTATACCGAAATCAGCCGATCTCTGATTGATTATTTTGCCGATCGTTATAATTTGCCGGGATTCGGACTGACGGCCGACCAGATCAAGGCGTTTGCCGCCGGCAAGGAGAATGACACGCTCATCGAGAAGATGTTGAGGCTGTTGGAGCAGTGCGACTTCGGCCGTTTTGCGCCGGGCGGAGCGCGAGCGGCGCAGATGCAGCGGATGTGGGAGGAGGCGCGGCAGTTGATCATCGATCTGGAGAAAACGCGTTGAAGCGTATCGTGATTGTCCTTCTGCTGATTCTCGGTGTCGGCGCGGCGCGCGCCAGCGTGGAGGACGATTTTCGCGCTGCGATCAGCCTTTACGACCAGGGAAAGTTTTCCGAATCGGCACAGTCGCTGCAGCAGATCATCGATCGCGGCTACGCATCGCCGCAGCTTTATTACAATGCCGGCTGCGCGTACTACAAGTCGGGGCGGCTCGGGCATGCGATCGCAAATTTCCGCCGGGCGCAGCGATTGGCGCCGGAAGATGAGGACATCAAGGCCAATCTTCAGTTCGCGCAGTTGTTTACCGTGGACAAGATCGAGGCCTCGGACAAGGCGTTGTTCCAGTCGCAGATCGGCTCGGTGCTGAATACGCTGTCGCCGAACCAGTACTTTCTCATCAGCCTGCTGGCCTTTGGCGGGCTGTTTCTGCTGCTGACGCTGAAGCGAACGGGCAAATTGCAGCGGACGCCGACGGGTTGGATGATCACGCTGGGGGTGGTGACGGCGATCTGCGTCGGGGCGATGATCTGGACCTTGAAGAGCAACTATCTGGTGGAGGAGGGGGTTGTGGTCGTCGAGCAAACGGATGTGCTGTCGGGGCCGGGGACCGACTTTGAGGTGCAATTTGAGGCGCATGAGGGGCTGTTATTTCAGATTCTGGACAGCCGCGCGGACTACTATCTGGGACTGTTCGCCAATCAGCTTAAGGGATGGGTGCGGCGCAGCGACGTGCTGACGATCTAAGCGCCGGGTGATCACCGATTTTATTGACACCTGCCGGCGAAGGGGGTATCTTCTCACTTCCAAGCGCGTCGCAATCAGGCGGGAGTATTGAAAGCTAACTTCGACTGGAAGAAAGCCGCCGGCGTGGTGATCGCCATCGGCCTGTTATTCCTCAGCTTCTACAAGATCAATTTGCATGAACTCTGGCAGACGCTGGCCGGAGTCAATTTTCTCTATCTGGCGGCATCGTTCCTGTGCGCAATTGCGATGAACTGGGCCAAGGGGATGCGATGGCGGGCGCTGATCCGCGACTATCGGCCGATCACGCGGACGCGGGTGTTTGCGCTGTTTCACGTCGGGCAGATGATCAACTTGTCGCTGCCGGCGCTGACCGGACAAGCGGGCCGGATCGTGATGCTGTCGAAACAGGAGGGATTGTCGAAGACATTCTGCTTCACGACGGTGGCGATGGAGGTCTTGTTTGACGGGATTTCGTTGATCGTGCTGGTCTACGCGGCGTCGTTCATCTTCAAGTTTCCGTTGTGGATTCGGCAGGCCGAGATTTACGCCGCGCTGGCGGTGGGGCTGTTGTTGATCATCGTCTTCCTGATTTGGCGCAATCAGCGGGCGTTGGTGTATTTCGGCAAGACGAAAATTCGGAAGCGTTTTCCCAAGCTGTACGTGAAGCTGGAGCAGTGGGCGACCTCGATGATCAACGGGATGGCCTCGCTCAAGAGTGTCAAGCGCATTCTCGAGGTATCGTGGTACTCGGCGCTGGTGTGGCTGTTTCATGTCATGATTGCCGTGATGCTGATTATGGCGTTCAAATTGGAGGTGCCGGCGTGGGCGGGGGTGGTCGTGGTGATCGTCAACTCGTTCCTGCTGTTAATTCCGATTTCGCCGGGGAACATCGGGTCGTTCCAGTTCATCGTGATCAACGTGCTGCATGAGTTCTTTGGCGTGCCCAAGGCCGAGGCGGGAGCCTTCAGCCTGGTGCTGCATTTCATGGATATCGTGCCGGTCTTTGCGATCGGGATCTACTTCCTGTTCACCCATCACGTCACCTTTCGCGCGCTGCGCAAAGAGGTGGAGGTGGAGGCGCAGGAACCGCACTACGTACCCTGAAATCAAACTTGACTTCACTGTTGAAACCGTCTAATTACGGGGTTTCACGAGACGGGCGTCGCGCGCACCACAACGGCGCAGGCGGCACCTGCTTGGGCGGATTTGCCGGCGGCAGGAGAGTAGGTCAATGATCAGGTCGTTTTATTACACGCCCGATGACGGGTTGAGCTACTCCGAGGGGGTGCAGGATTTCCGCAAGCTGATGGCGCGGCCGGACGCGGTGCTGTGGGTCGATTTGTTCGCGCCGAGCGACGAAGAGTCGTATGTTCTGACCTCTGATTTTCGGTTCCATCCCCTGGCGATCGAAGACGTGCTTTCGGAAATGTCGCACCCCAAGGTGGACGACTACGACAATTACCTGTTCACCATCGTGCAGGTGCTGGGGCCGCCGATTCAGGAGACCGAGATCGAAGCGCGGGGAATCGGGTTGTTCCTGACGAAGAGTGCGGTGGTGACGGTGCACTTTCACCCGGTGAATTCGTTGGAGACGGTGCTGCAGCGGATTCAGCGCGACAGCCGATTGATTTCGCGAGGGGCGGATTTCCTGTTTCACACCATTGTCGACTACATCGTCGACACCTATTTCAGCGCGCTGAATACACTGGAAAAGGAAGTCGATTTGGTGGAGGCGCAGGTGTTTGAAGATCCGGACGAGAAGGTGCTGCGGCGGATGTTCCGGATTCGGCGCGACTTGTCAATCATCCGGCGGGTGATTGTGCCGCAGTCGGAGGTGATGTCGCAGTTTACGCGGGAGAAGTTCGACGTGATCAGCTCCAAGGCGGCGATTTATTTCTCCGACATCAACGACCATCTGCACGTGATGATTTCGACGGCGGACAATCAACGGGATTCGATCAATTCGGCGATGGACCTGTATTTTTCGATGGTTTCGACCAAAACGAACGATGTGATCAAGTTCCTCACGATCTTGTCAGCGTTATTTCTACCGGCGACGTTCATCGTGGGGTTCTACGGAATGAATTTTGAGAGCATCCCGGAGTTCCGATGGGAATTCGGCTATCCCTTTGCGGTGCTGTTGATTGTGGCGGTCATCGGGGGGCTGTTGATCTTCTTCAAGAAAAAAAACTGGATTTAACGCTCTTTTTTTTGCAACCAACGGACTGACCAGTCCGTCTAATGGGTAAGATGACACCAGGCAAGAGCAAGAAACGCCAAGTGCTGCCGGCGCCGGCCCGGCAACAGATGATTCTCGACGCAGCGCTGGAGGAGTTTGCCCGGTTTGGGTACGACGAGTGCAATGTCGACGCGATCGCGGAGAAGGCGGGCATAGGCAAGGGGACGATCTACCGGCAGTATCCGTCGAAGCTCGATTTGTACGCGGCGGTGGTGAAACGCGGCCATGACATGCTCCATGAGAAGATGGGTCAAATTGCCCACTGCGACTGCGGATTCGATGAAAAAACGCAGCGGGGGATCAAGGAATTTGTGGACTTTTTCGTCGCGAATCCCAAGTATTACCGGGTTATTTTCGTCGAGCGGCCGGATCGGCGGCTCAAGCTCAACCGGGTGGTTCCGCACGGCGAAGAGCATCTGGCGCAGGAGATTGCGCGGCATATTGCGCACGGGATCGAATGCGGCGAATTCCGGGCGGTCGATCCGCATTTTGTGGCGCTGAGTTTTCTGGCGATAGCCAAGGTGATTATTGAGCGGCAGATTTACGGACGAGGGCATTCCCTTGATGCCGATACCCGTGCCGCGGCTGATATTTTGAAAGGAATCCACAAGTGAGGAAGACACCCTATGCAGTCGCGCTGATCCTGATGCTGGCGTGTCTGGCGGCCAGCGGACAGGGGCGGGAGTTGACGCTGGAGCAGGCGGTCAACGAGGCGTTGGCGAACAACCAGGACTATCTGATGGCGCGGGCAGAGCTGGAGCGAGCCCAGGCGGAGATTCAGCGCGCCACGGCGGAGGCGCTACCGGATTTGAGCTTCAGTTCGAGCTACACGCGCAACCTGGAGATACCGGAAGTGGTATTCGGCGGGATGAGTTTCAAGCTGGGCACGGACAACAGCATCAGCGCCGGCCTGACGTTGAAGCAGCCGATCTGGCAGGGGGGCAAGGTGGCGGGCGCGATCAAGATCGCGCGGCTGTACCGTAAGTACACCGAAGCAGCGGTGCAGGAGGCCGAGGCGGAGATCAAGTTCGCGGTCCGGCAGTCGTTCTTGAATGCGATTTTGGCGCAGGATGTGGTGGCGGTGTATCGCGACGCGTTGGCGACGGCGGAACTGAACCGGGAGATGATTGCCAAGATGCAGGCGCAGGGGGTGGTGTCGGAGTACGAGAAGTTGCGGGCCGAGGTCGAGGTGGCCAATCTGAAGCCGCAGCTTCTGCAGGCGCAGAATCAAACGACGCTGGCGCTGAACGCTCTGGAAAATCTGATTGCGGCCGACCGCCGCGAAGCGGTGACGCTGCGCTATGACTTTGATTCGACCCTGGCGCAGCAGAGTTACCGGTTCGACCAGTTGCTGGAAGTGGCGTTGACGCGACGCGCGGCGCTGCAGCGGCAGGAGCGTCTGGCGGAGATCACGCAGCGCGCCATCGGCATCGCCAAAGCGGAGCGCTCACCGAAGTTCGATTTCGTCAGTCATTATGGCTGGAGCTATCAGTCGGACGACCTGGGTTTGGAGGGCTACAAGTGGTCGCCCAACTGGACAGCGACGATCAATCTCTCGTTTCCGATATTCAACGGCTTCTCCACCAAGGCAAGCGTTCGGAAGGCCAAGGTGGACAATCTTCAGGCCGAATTGAGTTACGAGAAGCTGCGCGATCAGGTGGAGCTGCAGGTGCGCGATGCGTTTCTGAGCTACAACGAGGCGACGGAACGCCTGCAGACGCAACTCAAGACGATCGAGCAAGCGGAAGAGGGGCTGCGCATCGCGCGCATTCGCTATCAGAACGGCGTCGGGACGCAACTGGAGATTCTCTCCTCGGAAACAGCGCTGACGCAGGCTCGCACCAACTACGTCCAAGCCACCCACGACGCGGCGCTCGCAGTGTATCGACTGTTGCGCGTCACGGGTGCCAACCAGATCAACGAGCTAAAGGAGCAATAGATGAGACTGCGGTTGATATTTCCGGTAATCGCGGCGACGGCGATTCTGACATCGTGCGGCAAGAACTCCGGCGAGACGGCGACGTCGTTGCCGACAATTCCGGTCAAGACGGTCATGGCCGAGGTCGGTCCGATCAGAGCCGAGCGCGAATTCGCCGGGGGGCTGGAGGGGATCAAGCAGGCGGATATCATAGTGCGACTGTCAGAGGCGGTGGTCGAGCTGCCGTTTCGGATCGGCGATCGCGTGAAGGCGGGCGACGTGATTGTCTTTCTCGACAAGGGCGGGGCGTCGTCGCAGTATTTCCAGGCCAAGGCGACGTTTGACAACGCGGAAAAGAATCACCGCAAGATGAAGTATTTGTACGACGAGAAGGCGATCAGCGAATCGGCGTTCGACGCGGCCGAGAGCCAGTTTGAAGTGGCGCGGGCCAATTTTCGGGCGGCGCGAGAGCTGGTGGAGCTGACCTCGCCGATCAACGGCGTGCTGGTGGAACTGAATCCGAAGGTGGGCGACGTGCCGCGGGTCGGGACGATCGCCGCGCGGGTGGCAAACATCGAGACGCTGCGGATGTCGTTCGGTGTACCGGCCAACCTGGCGGGGCAATTCCAAAGCGGCATGAGCGGGAGCGTACGCATTGCCGGCGCGGAGAGTATCGACAGCTGCAAAGTGACGCGGATTTCCTCGGCGGCGGATCCTCAGACCCGGTCGTTTACGATCGAGGTAGCAGTTCCGAATTCGAGCGGCCGGTTGATGCCGGGGACCTTTGCCAAGGCCCGGTTTGCGATTGCGAGTTCCGACAACGCCTTGCGCGTGCCGCAGGCGGCGTTGATTTCGGAGGAGGGCGTTCAGTCGCTGTACATCGTCAGGAACGACACGGCCTACGCGCGGACGGTGAGCGTCGGGATCTACAACGAGACGACGGTGCAGATTCTCTCCGGTATCGAGGCGGGGGACGAGGTGGTCTATTTGGGGCAGGGATTTTTGGCGGATGGGTACCCGATTGTAAGGGACAAGAATTAGTATGATACTCTCGAAGATAGCCATCAACCGTCCCGTGTTTACGGTCATGGTCACGCTGGCCCTAGTCGTGCTCGGGCTGTTTGCCTACCGCGATTTGAGCGTCGAGATGTTTCCTGATATCGATTTTCCGTTCGTGGTTGTGACCGTGTCGTATCCGGGCGCATCGCCGGAGACGATGGAGACGGAGATCGTGACCAAGATCGAGGACGCGATGAACACGGTGTCGGGCGTCCGGCATATTACCTCCAAATCGTACGAGGGGTATGCGTTTACGTTCGCCGAGTTTGAGCTGGAGGTGAATGACGACGTCGCGGCACAGGATGTGCGCGAGAAGATTGCCGGGATCCGCCGTGATTTGCCCGACGACATGGAAGAGCCGGTAATTCAGAAGTTTGACCCGATGTCGATCCCGATCATCTCACTGGCGGTCTCCGGCGACCGGTCGGCGCGCGAGTTGACGCTGATTGCGCGGGAGGATATCAAGAAGGCGCTGGAGAATATTCGCGGTGTCGGCAACGTCGAGTTGATCGGCGGCGAGGAGCGGGAAATTCTGGTCGAGCTGGATCTGACGGCGTTGGAAGCCTACAATTTGTCAATCTTCGAAGTGCAGGGCCGAGTGCAGGCCGCGAGTCTGGAGCTGCCGGCCGGCAAGCTGGAGCGCGGGGACCGCGACTTCTCGATCCGCACGCTGGGCAAGTATGTCACGGTTGACCAGATCGCCAATACGGTCGTCAAGACCGAGCGCGGGGTACAGGTGTTGTTGCGCGATATCGCGACCGTCAAGGACACCACCAAGGAGATCGAGTCGATTTCGCGGTTAAACGGGCGGCGCGCCGTTGGACTGGCGCTGGTCAAGCAATCGGGCGCCAATGTCGTCGACGTGGCGGCAGAGGTGAAGGCGCGGCTGGCAGAGTTGCGGCAGCAATTGCCGAAGGACGTCGAAATCGTGATTGCGACCGACAATTCGAAGTTCACGGAAGAGGCGGTGCATGACGTCGTGGTCAACATCATCTACGGCGGCATTCTCGCGGTCATCGTGATCTTCTTCTTCCTGGCGGACACGCGCGCGACGATCATTTCGGCGATCGCGATTCCGACTTCCATCATCGCGACGTTCCTGTTCATGGGGGCGCTGAACTTCACATTGAATTTCATGACGCTGCTGGCGTTGTCGCTGGCGGTGGGACTGTTGATTGACGATGCCATTGTCGTTATCGAAAATATCTACCGGCATTCCGCGTACGGCAAGCAACCGAGAGAAGCGGCTTACGACGCCACGAGTGAGATTGCGCTGGCGGTGCTGGCGACGACGTTCACGATTATCGTGGTGTTCGTGCCGGTGGCGTTCATGAAGGGGATCGTCGGGCGATTCTTCTATGCGTTTGGCATCACAGTGGCGGTGTCGGTGGCGGTCTCGCTGTTTGTCGCCTTCACGCTGACGCCGATGCTGTCGTCGCGCTGGCTGAAGGGCGAGCATGAGTTTCACAAGGCGACGAAGAATCCGATTTACCGGTTCACCAACTGGTGGAACAACTTGTTTGAGCGACTGAACGACTATCTGCAAATTGCCGTACGTTACGCACTGACGCATCGCGGAGTGGTGGTGGCGGCGGCGCTGTTGACCTTCGTCGGCAGCTTGATGCTGGTGCCGCTGATCGGCACGGAGTTTATCCCGGAGTACGATCGCGGCGAGTTCTTCGTGGCCGTGAAGTCGGCGCCCGGCACGAGTCTGGACGGCACGGCGACGCTGACGGCGGGCGTGGAGCAGGTCATCCGTACCTATCCGGAGATTCAGGATGTCTATACGACAATCGGTTCCGGTATCAGTCCGGACAACGAAGGCACAATTACGGTGCGGATGGTGGAACTGGACAAGCGCGAACGCTCATCATTCGAGGTGATCGATGCGCTACGGAAAGAATTGGCTGCGTATCCCGGATTGCGGTTGAGTTTTTCGAGCGAGAACTCGGGCGGCGGTGGCGGTGGCGCGCCGGTGGAGATCTCGGTGGCCGGCGAGCGGATGGAGCAGTTGACCGCGCTGGCGGCGATGGTCGAGGACTCGGTGCGAGCCACGCCCGGGGCAGTGGAGGTGGATAACTCGTTGGGTGAGGGCAAACCGGAACTGCAGGTATCGCTGGATCGGGAAAAGATCGCCGATCTGGGTTTAAATGTGTCGCAGATTGCGTTAGCCTCGCGGTACCTGGTCAACGGTGTGGTGCCACTGAAGTTCCAGGAGGGCGACCGGCAGGCCGATGTGCGGCTGCGGCTGCGCCCGGAGGACCGCAATGACTTATCCGATCTGTCGCGCATCCTGATCCCGTCCTCGAAGGAGGTCGACGGCGAGAAAGGACGGCAGTTCCCACTGAGCCATGTGGCGAACTTCGCGGAGGCGAGCGCCGTGGCGGAGTTATCGCGCTATGACCGGATGAAGACGATTACCATCTCCGCAAACAACTCCGGACGGTTTGCCGGTGACGTGCGCGCCGACGCGATGGCGAAGGCCGAGCAAATTCCGACGCCGCCGGGATATCGCATCTATGCCACCGGAGAGGCGGAGATTCAGGCGGAGTCGTTCGGCTATATCATCGAGGCCCTGTTCCTGGCGGTTATCCTGATCTATTTCGTACTGGCCTCGCAGTTTGAAAGTTTGACCGACCCGTTTGCGATCATGTTGTCGTTGCCGATGTCGCTGCTGGGAGCGTTTCTCGGGCTGCTTTTGCTGGGGAGTTCGATTTCGATCATGTCGCTGATCGGAATTGTGATGTTGATGGGACTGGTGACCAAGAATGCGATCCTGTTGGTGGATTTCGCCAAGCAGGATCTGCGGCGGGGGACGCCGCGGACCGAGGCGTTCGTAAAGGCCAGTTCGGTGCGACTGCGACCGATCATTATGACGACGGCGGCGATGATCTTTGGTATGTTGCCGCTGGCGCTGGGAATCGGGCCGGGTGCGGAGCTGCGCGCCGGCATCGCGCGGGCGGTGATCGGCGGCCTGATAACTTCAACCGGATTAACGCTGGTTGTCGTACCAGTCGTATATACTTTGCTGGATGATCTGGTCCGAAAAGTTCGCGGTAAGAGCCAAGTTGCAGTCGACGTCCATAATTAGATTCGAGCAAATGCCGGGTAGTCGGAAGTTGTTCCTGGACTACCTGGCCGGCAAGACTGCGGAATATTTCCATTACGATTTCAATTCCGACGACGCGCTCCGGCAGGTGCAGGAGCGCGTTGTTCGGCGTTCCTACCAGCGCGAGCGCATCGTCCCGGTGCTGTTGCGGCAGAATCAGGCGTACGGCGCCGGACCGCGGACGATCGAGAATATCCACAGCCTGTTGGATCGAAGCACTTCGGCGGTCTTTACCGGGCAGCAAGTGACGCTGTGCGGCGGGCCGCTGTTTGTGTTTTACAAGGCGGCGTTGGCGGTCAAGCTGGCGGCGAGTAATTGCCGCAAGCTGGACGGCCGGGTAGTGCCGATTTTCTGGATGGCGGCCGATGATGCCGATTTTGATGAAGTTGCGCGACTGCAGATGCCGACTCCGGAGAATACGCTACGCGAGCTGATTTACCGGCCGCTGGGTGATGTGTCCGGGCAGCCGATGGGCGCGATCGATCTGGATGCCGGGATCAACACGTTGTTGGACGAACTCGAGCAAGCGCTGCCACAGTCGGAATTTCGGGCGGAGCTCATGGAGCAATTGCGCCGATGTTACCAGCCGGGCACTTCAATTGTGACCGCGTTCGGCCGGCTGATGAGCCGGGTGTTTCACGACAGCGGCCTGATCTTTGTCGATCCGAGTGATCCGGAATTTCGCGAGATGGCGCTGCCGGTGTTTCGACGCGAACTGGAGTTGGGCGAGCAGGCGGCGCAACTGATCGAGGGACGGAATCGCCGGTTGGAAGCGCAGGGCTATCATTTGCAGGTGGCGCGTCCCGGCGGCTACTCGAATCTGTTTTATTATAACGGCAAACGAACGCGCATCGATCTGGCGCCGGGCGGATTCACGATCGACGGCAAGGCGTACAGGCGTGCCGAACTGGCGACGATACTGGAACGGGCGCCGGCGTTGTTTTCGCCGAATGTGTTTTTGCGCGCGATCGTGCAAAGCCACATCTTCCCGACACTGGTATATTTTGCCGGTCCGGCGGAAGCCGCGTACTTCAGCCAGATTCGCGATCTGTTCGAGCTGTATGGCGAGGAGCCGCCAATCATCTATCCCCGCTTTTCGGCGACGATCATCGAGCCGGCGATCGCGCGGCTGCTGGAGAAGTTGGAGATCGGTGTGGAGCAGACATTCGGCGACGTTAATCAACTGATCAACGAAATCCTGCTGCGGACTTTCCCGGGGGACTTTGAGCAAGGTTTTGTGTCGTTGCGGGAGGAGGTGCGCCGCCGGATGGACGAAATTGCGGCGCGGCTCGACCAGTCGGATCATGGGCTGATCACCAACGCCAATCGCATTGCCGGCAAGCTGGATTTGGAGATCAAGAATCTCGAAGAGAAAGTGTTTCAAGCGCACCGCAAGAGGAACCAGACGCTGCGGGCGCAAATCGAGCGCGTGGGGTTCAACCTTTACCCCCACGGCAAGCTGCAGGAGCGCTGTTTCCCGCTCATCTATTACATGGCGAAGTATGGGCACGGCATCATCGACCGACTACTGCAGGCGGTGGACTGCAACAGCAAGGTCCATCATCTCGTTTTTCTGGAGTAGCGAGCGGACGTGAAGATCGGCATTACGTGTTATCCGGTAGTCGGCGGTTCGGGCATTGTCGCGACTGAACTGGGGATGTCGCTGGCGGCGAAGGGGCACCAGGTACATTTCATATCGTACCAGTTGCCGTTCCGGCTGGATCAGTTCCGCGAGAACGTCTATTTCCACCAAGTTGATGTTTCGAGCTATCCGCTCTTCAAGTATCCGCCGTACACGTTGTCGTTGGCGGCGAAGATGGCGGACGTGGTCTGCCGCTGGAAGCTCGATTTGTTGCACGTTCATTATGCCATCCCGCATGCAACGGCGGCGTTTTTGGCCAAGCAGATTGCGGGGGACTGCAAGATCAAGGTGGTGACGACGCTGCACGGCACGGATGTGACTTTGGTGGGCAGCGAGCGCTCGTTCTTCGAGATCACCAAATTCTCGGTGCAGGTATCGGACGGCATTACTGCCGTCTCGCAGGCAATTCGCACGCAGACGCTGGAGATGTTCGGCCTCAAGAGTCATATCGAAGTGATACCGAATTTCGTCGATACGGAGCTATTCAAGCCGGAGATTCGCCATTGTTCGCGACGGACGTTCGCGGCCGATGACGAGAAGATCATCATGCACGCCTCGAATTTTCGTCCGGTCAAGCGGATTCCCGATGTGATCGAGACGTTTCGGCTGACGCGGGCGCAGATGAAGTGCAAATTGATTCTGGTCGGGGACGGTCCGGAGATGAGTCTGGCGGAGCATTTGATTTCGCAGTATGGCCTGACGGATGACGTGATGCTGCTGGGGAATCAGGATTCGATCGCGACGATTCTGCCGGTGGCGGATGTGTTTTTGCTGCCGTCGCAGACCGAGTCGTTCGGATTGGCGGCGCTGGAAGCGATGTCGTGCGGTGTGCCGGTGATTGCCAGCGACACCGGCGGCTTGCCGGAATTGGTGACCGACGGGCGGGACGGCTATCTGACCCCGGTCGGCAATGTACATCGTCTGGTCGAGGCGACAATCGCTTTGTTGACCGACGAGGGCAAGTTGCGCAAGATGAAGCAGGCGGCGCGCGCGACGGCGATTGAGCGGTTTTCGTCGGAGTTGTTGGTGCCGAAGTACGAAGACTACTACTTACGAGTGATAGCGGGAACGGGAAATGAGCGCAACGGTTGACTGTCTGGCGATTGCCGCCCACCGGGACGATTTGGAAATTACGTCGGGTGGTCTGATCGCGAAGTTGATTGACTTGGGGCATTCGGTGGCGATGCTGGATCTTACGGCGGGCGAGATGGGATCGCAGGGAGATGCGGCGGCGCGGACGGCAGAGGCGACGGCGGCAGCCAAAGTGCTTGGAGTCGCAGTGCGCGAGAACCTGGAGTTGCCGGACGCTTATCTGCAGAATACTCTGGAATTTCGGGCACGGCTGGCGCAGAAAATCCGTGATTTGCGACCGCAACTGGTGATTCTACCGCATTGGCAGCAGCGGCATCCCGATCATCGAGTTGCCTCCGAACTGGGGTTCGATGCGTGTTTCTACGCCGGGCTCAAGAAGGCCAAGTTGACGGGGCAGCCACATCGGCCGCGCAAAATCCTTTATTCGATATACTACGGCTTCGCTGAACCGACCTTCGCGGTGGAAACAACGCAGCAGTTGGACCGCAAGCTGGAGTCGATTCGGTGCTACAAGTCGCAGTTTGTAGAGAACGACACAGCGAACAAGGTATTCTCTCCCGGCACGGATGTCTTCGAGCTGGTGCGGGTGCGCGATCGGGCGCTGGGGATGCGGATTCGAGTCGGATATGCCGAGGGGTATGTTCAGCGGGAGCTGGTCGAAGTAGATGATCCACTAAGGTTGGGCGGATTCTCCATTTAGTCTCGGTAAGCGAATCAACGCACTCGGGGCAAACCGGTCGCGCCGACAGGTGCCGGCAGTACGTATTTGGCGCTGCGAGTCAAGGGGCGGTCGACAGGCAGATTGGCGGGCAAGTAGTTGCCAAATAGATAGATAGTGATGTCCGGCTGACTGCGACGTTCCCATACGCATTATGTTCGCAATTTACTCGCAGTTTCAAGGGTTGACGTAATCGATCATTTTGGCGATGTTCGATTGTCTACAGGTATTCAAATAGCGGAAGGTCAGGCATTGCAGCGAAGGTACCGGGGCGAATCCTTTCGTGAATCTCCAGCTTCCGAAGAGACATTAGGACGTTAGACGCTGACATTTGCACAACTTGTGAAGTTCAGGTCGCGAGCCGAATTAGGCTTTTGCAGAATTCAGACGGGAGGTGATCGCGGGCACAGAGAAGGGCGGGCGGAGTCAGCAAGAACTTTTCCGACTTCGCGCGCAGCTATTCGCGGCACGAGGGTGCCGTGATGAGTTGACCGAAGACCACGTGGTTGCCTGAGGCAGTTCGCTTCGGCGGGCGACTTCCGGACGAACAGCAAGTAATCGGGCCAAGCGCAAGATTCAGGGAGGGTTAATCAATGTTACAAAGCACTATCGCAAAAACGTTTTTGGTGGCTGTCGTGCTGCTTCTGTCGTTGACGGTGGTCATGGCAGCGGCGCCGGTGAAGCCGCCAGTGAACCAGACGGAGCCAGCCGGTCAACTTTCCGGCAAGGCGGTGATTTCCACGGCAACACTGAAGTTGCAGGCGGCCGCGGCCGGAGTGGCCGATGATGGACCGGGAATCCCGGCCAACGTTCCGACGATGCCGACGAAGCAGCTACGACCGGCGACGGCGGCAGCAACCGTCATCAATCATGGCGAGTTTGGCGGGGCGCCGTATGCCAAGGTCGATGCGGCGGCAGTAACGGCTTTCAAAGCCGAGGCGGCATCGATCGCGGCGGGGGGCTACACATCGGATACCGAATACAAGGGCCTCGAGGCTTGTATCATATCGTTTGACAATCACTCGACCTATGTTACCGACCGCGGTGGATGTATCTACATCCAGACCGTAGTCACCGGTCTCCAGGCGGGTGACATCGTGTATGTCGACAACGACTACTTCTATGACGATGGTACCGGATATTATTCGTATTGGGATCAAGCGCCATACTGGGTGCTGATTAATCCCTACACGCACAACTCGACCGCAACGATCAACAACTGGCTGATCTACTTCGAAGCGGATGGTCTTGGTGGCTACACGATGGTGATCGGGTCGGGCGAGTACAATCTGGCGTTGAACAATGACGATCTCACGACGGTAATCGGAGACAAGTTCCGGTTGACGCGCCAGGTGCGGGTGTACCAGGGCGCCACGCTGGTGAGCCCACTGACGAGCGGGCGAGGATATACCTACTCGACAGCGGGTATCACGGGCGGCACGGAGATTGACGCGAGTTACCTCGACACGCCGGATCTCAACCTGGTGGGAGCCAGCCCGGTTTGGGTGGATGACGACTGGGCCGGTTCGGACAATGGCGATATCGTCGGCGGGCACATCTATGGTGAGGATGCCTTCGACAATCTCCAACAGGGTGTCAACGGCAGTGTAGCCGGCGGTGTGGTTAATGTTCTTGCCGGCAGTTATGTCGAGAATATCGTTGTCGGCAACTCGGTGCACGTCAGTGGTGCCGGGGAAGCAATGGTGACGGTGTATCCGGCATTATCGGCACCGAATCCGGGTGGTGCTGGATCGATGCCGCCGGGATCGAGCAACATGATGCTGATCGCGGCAGACGATGTCGAACTCTCGGGAATGACGCTGGACGGCGATAATCCGGCCTTGACCAGCGGACTGGTAGTCGGCGGCGCCGATCTGGATGCGCGAAACGGAATTATCACCGATCATCCCAGTGGCGTTTATAATGGGCTCCTGATTCACAATTGCACGGTGAAGAACATCTACCTGCGCGGGATCTATGCCTCGTCGGGCGGAACGTTCAATTTCCATCACAACACGGTGGACAACGTCTATGGCGAATACGGGTCGATCGGCATGTTCAATTTCGGGGGATCAGGGATTTTCGCTAATAACACCGTGTCGAACTGCAACGATGCAGTCTCGTCCAATCATTCGAAGGGCTGCCAATTCCTGAACAACATTGTCACGGCGTGCGGCAGCGGTGTTCATACCGACAATGCCGGCAGTGGCGGCGGTGTGGCCGACTTAATCGACGGCAACCAGATCTCCAACAGCGCGCTCTACGGCTATGGCATCTTTACGTTCGTGCCGTACATCGTGCCGGTCGTTCAGAACAACACGATCACCAATGTGGACGTGGGCTTGACGGCAGCCGGTTCGTACTCGGCCGTAACACCGCAGTTTCTAAACAACACGGTTGACGGTCAGAACAAGACCAACAGCACCGGCGTGTATATAACGACCGAAATCTGGGGTTACACGTCCGGCAACGTTACCGTGCTGATGCAGAATAACTCGATCACGAATAATACGGATGCGTTCTACGTCGTGGCCGAGGCGGGCTTCACGAACGATCTGACGGTTTTCGACAATGAAATCCGGAACAATCCGAATTCCAGTGTCTATGCTGCGACGGGCACCATGGGCGCGGGGACGTTCAGTTTGAATTTCTCCGGCAACTGGTGGGGGGTGACCGATCCGACGGCGGTCGCGACACCGATCTACGCGGTGGCCGATTACACGCCGTGGCTGGGTGGCGGCACGGCGACCGCGCCGGGATTCACCGGCGACTTCTCGACGCTGTGGGCTGACGACGATTCGCCGCAGACCGGTTCGGTGAATCGGGTACAGGAAGCCGTCAATCTGGTGTCGGGGAGCACGATCAACCTGGCGCCGGGGACCTACCCGGGGCAAGTCGTGATCTCCGGTTTCACCGATCTTGATCTGATCGGCGCGGGGATCGGCGTGAGCACGATTCAGGCGACGGCGTCGATGCCGCATTCGTTCGTCACCGGAGCCAACAGCAACTTCGCAGTGGTGTCGGTTGAGAGTTCGACCGGCGTTGACATTTCCGATATGACGATCGACGGTCTTGGACTCGGCAACACCAACAATCGATTTATGGGTGCAGCCTACTTCAACGCCGGCGGCAGTCTAACTGATGTCGAAATCAAGGACTGCCGCAACACGCCGCTGGACGGCGGTCAGCATGGCCTGGGCGTGTACGCGTACATCAATGATGCCGTGGCTCGAACCCTCAATCTTGTCGACTGCATCGTGAGCGGATTCCAGAAGCTGGGAATCGTATTCATCGGGGCTGATCTGACGGCATCGGCGACGGGATGCACCGTTACCGGCGGTGGTCCGATGCAACTGGGTTGGCCGGCACAGAACGGGTTCCAGTTCAGCGCACTTGCCGGCGGTTCGGCCACCGGGAATACGATCAGCAACATCTCGTATGTTCCGGACGCCTGGATCGCGGCAGGGTTGTTGCTGTATGGTCCAGGAACGGTGACGGTTGATAATAACGATTTTGTCGAGTGTCAAGTCGGCGCCTACTTCATCGACGCCGCTGGCAGCTTCTCCGGCAATACGTATACTGCTACGCCGGCGGGCACCGGTCAGGAAGACTATTACGGTCTCTATGCGCTGTCGCAGGTCGCGGCGAAGGGGCGGCAACGCCAGGCAGAGCCGTTTGACGCGGACTTGATCGCGGGGATCAAGACGGATCTGGAGCGACAGGTGCTGGCACCGAACGCGCTGGTGATCACGGCTGACGACAACATCATGGATGGCGGCGGCGGTACGTCGTCGCAAGGAATCGTGGCGTACTCGTACACGGCGGGAGATCTGCAGTTTTCGGCGGACAACAACCGCCTGACAGACTTCGAGTGGGGCGCCGGCGTATACGCTGGTCCATCGCCGGTGACGGCCGTGTTCACGAACAGCGAATTCCTGTACAACAATGTGGGCTTCGAGAACTACGGCGGTACTGTCGATGTTCAGTTCAACACGTTCCAGAACACGACGAATGCCACGGACGATCTGGCGGGCAATACCTACAATCAGAATTGCTGGCACGACTGGTCGGGAGTCGGGCCGTATGCGATCGGCGGCGGCGGTGGCAACACTGATGCCAATCCGGTAGCGGACTGCGGTCTGGACATGACGCCGAACAGCATCGTGTACGATTGCTCGGGCGATTTCACGTTTGACGTCGGTATCGGCAGTGCCGTGACGGCGTTGGATGCCGCCAATATCTGGCTGGAGTACCCGGCGGAGCTGACGGTAACGAACGTGACCGGGGCGAGCGGCAACTATTTCGTCGCGCACATGCAGTCGACGAACGTGTTGAACACGCGAGATACGCTGCAGGTGAATCTGGGCGTTCTCACAGGAGTGGAAGACGGCCCGGCGACACTTTTCACGGTGGCGATGAACGGGAGTGTCTCGTGTCTGGCGGGCGACATCACAATGATCTATCGCGATCTACGCGACAGCACGAACTCGCAGATTATTGTGCCGCCGGCGACGGCAATTGACTTCCAGTCGAACTGTGCCGATCCGGACGTTGTAGTCAATTCACCGGCAGCGGGCGGGTTCTATAATACCGCGCCGGTGCTGAGTCTGACGGCCACCGACGACTGCGACCTGGATGCGCTGTACTATCAGGTGGACGGTTGCACGCCGGGCGGCTGGCTGGCAATTGCCACCGGTGTGAGCGGCACGGTCTACAACAATCCGACCTGGTCGCTGTCGGGCGCGGAATTTGCGGCGCTGACGGAGGCGAATCACTGCATTCGCTTCAAAGTGACCGACGATTTCGGCCGCGCCAATGCCGATTCGTGCAGCTATACTTGGTGTTTCACCAAGGACGTGACGGCGCCGACGCCGCCCATCAACCTGGTGGCACAGCCGGGTCACAACAAGGTACAGTTGACCTGGATCAATTCGAGTTCACCGGATGCGATTGGCGTACAGATTCAGCGGGTACCGTGGACGGATTATCCGGACTACGGCAGTATGCCGACGCCGACGGCGGCACCGGCCTACCCGGCCGATCAATTGACCGGCACGACGATTCTGAGCGTGGGCGCGACTCCGAGCACGCCGGGCAGCCATACGGATGTCATGGGTCTGAGCAATGCGACGCGCGACATCTATTACTTCGGGGCGTTCGCCTATGATGCCGCGGGCAATTACTCGGTGGCGGCGCCGTCAGCACAAGCGCGCTCGACCTCGTACTGGCTGGGTGATCTGGCCAACGAGGCAGTGACGTTGGGTGCATTCGATGGACTGGTGTATTTCGGCGATTTGGTACACTTCTCATCGACGTACGGCTTGGACGAAGGTGAAGGCGGCTACATCAACCACGCCGACTTTGGCCCGACGCACAACAACAGCCCGAAGGGGATCCCGTTGCCAGATGACAAGGTGGAATTTGAAGACCTGGCGATCTTCGCGATCAACTTTGACGACGTACTGCCGATGGCGGCGAAGTCATCGCCGCAGTTGACCGGTGTGGCGCCGCTGCCATACACAGGGCTGACACTGGAATCGCGGGTTACCGCGGACGGCTACTGGGTTGACCTCGTCCTGGCCAACGGCAACAACGACGCCAAGTCGCTGTTAGCGGAAATCGACTTCGATCGGGTTAATCTGGCATTGGTGGGTGTACAGCCGGCCGGTGCTATTGCCGCAGCCGGCCAGCCGGTGTTTTTCAAGACGGTGGATATTGAGGGCGGTGTTTCGGTTTCCGTGGCGGCGCTGGGCAACGGTGTGACCTTCCGGGGCTCGGGTGTGATCGCGACGCTGCAGTTCCAGCAGCGCACGGCGCAGACGGCCAAGGTAACGATGACGCGGCAGGAAATCCGCGACAACGAGAACCGTTCGCTGTTGCCGGCGGTGCTTCCGAACGACGAGTCGGTGAGCATCACGGAAGAGGCGGCGGCAGGCACCTGTGTCGTCTACCAGAACTCACCGAACCCATTCAATCCGGACACGAAGATTGCGTACTCGCTGCCAAAGGCGAGCGCGGTTTCGGTGCGGATTTACAACGTGATGGGCCAGGCGGTGCGGACGCTGGTTGACGGCGCGCAGACCGCGGGATACCATGAAGTGATTTGGAACGGCCGCGATGAGAGCGGGAATCTCGTCGCGTCCGGTGTGTACTTCTATCGGTTCGAGACGGACGGCTTTGCCAAGACCGTCAAGATGACACTGATGAAGTAAAACCATCGACACGGCCGGGCTGTTGCCAGCCCGGCCGTTCGTCTGCGGAGCACGATTATGACCATTGACGCGAAGCGACTTCTGATTCTACTGGCAATTCTACTGGCGGCGGGGGCGACCTGTTTTTGCCAGAACGACAGCAGCGGCCACATCTATGTCTTCCCGGAAGAGAAGATCGTCAATCTCAACGACACGTTCAGTTTGTACGTCTACGTCGATACGATTCGCGATCTCAAATCGTTTCTGCTCGACGTGGAAGTCGATACGACGGTGATTCAGTTGGTGTCGGCGACGCGCGAGAGTTTTTTCAGCGGCCCGTCGGGCGCGTTCTTCTTCTGGAAGGACACCGTGCAGTCGTTTGCGCCGCCGGATTCGGTGTACGTTTATGAGCTGCTGGCGTCGCTGTTCGGGCCGACGGCCAACGTCGACGGACCGGGCAACCTGGTGAAGATGAATTTCGTGGCGCGCGCGCACGGCGTCAGCTTCGTGATTTACCGGCGGGTGCAGTTGCTGGATGTTGCCAACGCGCCGATTGTCGCAGCGGATTCGCTGAACGGGATGGTGATTGTCTGTCCGACGGACTACTTCTTTGGTGATGCCGACTTCAACGGGATCGTCAACATCTCCGACTGCGTTTATCTGATCACGTACATTTTCGGCGGCGGTCCGCCGCCGTACCCGATCAAGCTGATCGGCGACGCCGATTGTAACGATGTGATCAGTATTTCCGACGTGGTCTACATTATCAGTTACATCTTTGGCGGTGGACCACCGCCGTGTAATCCCTGCGATTAGCAGGAGAAGGGCAAGTGAGCATGACTACGAAGCTAATCGTTCTGATATTGACGCTAATAATATCGGCGGCCGCGGCGAGTGCGACGCCGATCATGGAATTAGTTCCGGATTCAACCACCATTTTTCGCGATTCGTTGTTCGCGGTGGATTTGCAGGTTGACGCGACCTCGACGAATTTGAAGGCCTTTTCGGTGGAGATCGTATTCAACCGGGCAGTGGTGCGGACGGACTCGATCAGTGTGGCGGAAGGGGGGTTGCTGGCATCGGCGTCACAACCGACGTTTTTCTGGACGGCGTTTGCTGCGGATTCGGCGACGCTTTACATCGATGGGGCGATCCTGGGCGACGGCATCACGGTCAGCGGTGGGGGCGAGTTGGCGCAAATCGTGTTCTACACGATCGGTTTCGGCGAGAGTGATTTGCAGGTGCAGTCGATTCGGGCCCGCGACGGACTGAATCAGCCGTTGAGTTACGTGGCCGGGAACGCCTGGGTCAAGGTGTGCCAATTTGTCGGCGACGTCAACGCGGACAACCGCATCAACATCTCGGATTGCGTGTATCTGATCAACTGGATTTTTGCGAACGGGCCGACGCCGAATCCCGATCCGCTGGTGGGTGACGTGGGATGCAACGGGTACACCAATATCAGCGACGTCGTGTACCTGATCAACTATATCTTCTCCGGCGGTCCGGCCCCGTGTGACGACTGTTATTAGGCCGAGCAGCCGCGGTTCAAAATGAACCACGGGGTGGTGAGGCATGATCTTCGAGCCCGGGAGGCAGGAAAAAGCGGGGTAGGGCGCATCTAATTTTGCCGGCAGCATCTGCCGATCATGATTATAAGACTAATCCTAACGAGCCGCGAGGCTTGAAGAGAGGGGTACTTTATGCAGGAACGCCGCAAGAACATGCGACGCCTTCCGGAGTCCGATCTGTACCTGATCGATCTGCAGAGCGATCAGCCGTTGGGGGTCATTCGCGACCTGACTGTCGACGGCTGCAAGCTGAGCGGTTCGGCACCCGTCAAGCTTGGGCAAGCGGTGCATTGCCGTCTGGCATTGCCGGAAGCTGTGCTCGGATGCAGCGAACTGAATATCATGGCCGAGACCCGATGGTGCACGGCGGGAGACCAGGCGGGCACATTCGAGATCGGTCTGCAATTTCGCGGACTGAGCGATAAGGAACAGATGATCATCAAGATGCTGACGGTGCCGTGGGAGGAGTCCGAGCCACCTCGCCAGACTGCGAGCCAGCGGACCGCAGCGAAGAAGTAGAGTCCTCAGAACACCTGCCAAAATCACTCAGCATGGACGGCCGGAACTCCGCGGAGTTCCGGCCGTCTGCGCTTCAGGCCGTAACAAGGGCGTCCGAATGCTGAACGACTCTGGCCGAATTCTGCACAGGCGCCGCTGAAAGTTTTCAGAGTTAGGCTTGTTCGATCCATTTTCCTCAAGATTCGCAAAAGCCGCGACGACACTGGAAGCAGACAAAACAGTAACGAGTCTACGCCCTACAGATCCATGCAGCGAAGCTCAATGGGAGCTTCCAGAAGTCGGAAGGAGAGTATCATGAACAGGGCAATCGCAGTCATGACGATGCTGGTGCTGTGGGGAGGCGCGGCCCGGGCACAGGTGGCGCCGCCGCCCGCGGCTTCCGGCTCCATTTCCAACCGGTTTTTCACGGGAGAGGTTTACGCCGGTTATTACGGTGGCGTGGGGATCCACGCCTGCGGCACCATCGCCAATTTCGCACAGGGTCTGCCGCTTGAGGTTCGCCTCGGGCTGGGCTATGCCTGGGTGCCGACCGGTGATGCCGTGCGCGCGCGCCGCGTCTTTATCGACCAGGCGAGGAACGGCAGCCCGCGCTCGCGCGGCAAGATGTGGGACGCACGAGTGGATTTGCTCTACCCGGTAAAGCTGCTCGGACTGGAGCGCTCGCGACTGTTTGGCGGTCTGCGGCGCAATAACTACACGGCTTACTTTGAGTACATCGGCGGGAACGAGACCTTCGATGTGATCTGCAACCAGTGGGGTGCGGGTGGCGGGCTGGAAACAGCGTTTGCCGTCAGTCCGAAGGTCGATCTGTTGCTCACGGCCGGCCTGGATTATTACTTCCGGGCCACGATGTCGGGGCACGACACGTACTACCGGCCCAACGGAGATGATTTGAACGCCAAGGAGGACTTCACTTATCGAGATGCCGATGCGACGATCAACCAGCCGGACTTGAACTCGCGCTTCATGTTGGGTGTCGCATACCGCTTCTAAGCGGTTCGTCAAGGAGGTGCAGATGAAGCGGAAGAGAATCGTTGAACTTGCGCTGGCAGCGCTGGCAGCAGGGCTGTTGGCGGGTTGCAGTCAAGCCGGGGTTGAGGTGTGGGAACGAGGGGTGTTGGCGAAGCCGGAAATGCAGTTCGACCACCGGGCGCATGATTTGACGATAGACGACCACATCTACTTCAGCAAAGAGGCTGCCAGCGGAGGCCGCGGCTTTGGCGGCGGCGGTTGTGGGTGCAATTGAAGCGAGCTTCGATTCGCAAGACGCTGGCGGCGATGACCGCGACGCTGGTAGGTTCGACGGCGGCCCATGCCGCCGGCGGCCACTCCGAGACATCGCTGCTGATCTACTCGGAACGGGATCGCGTGCGGGCGACAGAAGGCAACTTCAGCCTGACGAAGCCGATGAAGTCAGACTATACGTTGAGTCTGAGGTTGACCTTTGACGGTCTGACCGGCGCGACACCGACGGGACGGTCGCCCTCCAAGTATCCGCAGACGTTGACGCGCGCGTCGGGCGGAAAGACGATCACCGTACCGGCGGGGGAATTTCCGGTCGACGAATACTTCAAGGATACGCGCTTTGCCGCCGAGGCGTCCTTGGCGCGGCCACTCGGCCGGAAGACGACGGGCTCAGTGGGAGCCGCGGCTTCCAGCGAGCACGACTATAAGTCGATCGGAATCAACGGCAGCCTGACGCGCGAGTTCAACCGCAACAATACGACGCTCGGGTTGGCCGCGGCTTACATGCGCGACGTTGTGACGCCGGTAGGAGGCTTCTACGAGCCGTATTCGGTGTTTGGCGAGGAACTCGACGAGGACCGCGAAGAACGGCTGGCACGATTCACGGGAAAATCGAAGCGGGTTACCGATCTGGTATTCAGCCTGACGCAGGTGCTCGATCGGGTGACGGTGGTGCGGGCGAATTTTTCGCGGAGCCACGCGTCGGGTTATCAAACTGATCCTTACAAGATCATCAGCGTGGTCCAGCCGCCGGACTCGACCGATGCGGGCGAGCCGATTCAGGATCTTTACGAGCAGCGGCCGGACGCGCGGAGCAAATACGCCATCTATCTCGAGGTCCGGCGGCAGATTGCCGGCTGTGCAACGAGCATAGCGAGCCGCTACTTCTGGGATGATTGGGGCATCAATTCGTATTCGATCGATCTGGCCACGCGGTTCGGCGTCGGGGAACGCGGAGCGTTGCAGCCGCGACTTCGGTGGTATCGGCAATCGCAAGCGAATTTCTACACGCCCTTCCTCATCGACGGGCGGCCGCTGCCGGAGCACGCTTCGGCCGACGGCCGGCTGTCGCAGTTTTATGCGATCACCGGCGGGATCACCTGGAGCGTGCCGGTCAGTGAGCGTTCGTACGTCAATATTACTGCGGAATACTATTTTCAGCGCGGCGACAGCAGTCCGCCGCCGGAATTCGGATCACGACTCACCTTCGATTTGTTCCCGAAGCTGGATGTGGTGATGGTGCGGTTGGGATATGCGCGGGACTTTTGAGAGCTACACGGGCGGAATCGCGCACACGGTTTCGCCCGCTGTCATTGCGGCGAGGCCGAATCGGCGGCCTGCGCTTCGCGCGAGCTTTCGTCGATCAGGCGGCAGCCCTCCATCAGGATGAACTCGTTGGGCAGCGCGTTGTTGGCGGGCGGCAGGTCGGCTTCGGTAACCGGTTCCAGCAGCCAGGTACCGCGTTCCCACGCGAGCGCCTTGTAGATTGCCTGTTCGGCCAGCAATTCACCGTACTGGGCGAAGGCGATATTGCCGCGGTTGAGGTAGATGATCAGCGCGCCGTTGCCGGCATCCGGTCGGACGGTGATGCGCGCCGTGCGCTGGCTGGGGCCGAGAGCCTGGATCAGATCGATGATGCTCATGTCGGAGAGGTTTCCGCGCGATCCGGACTGGGGGCGCGAGACTTCGCTGTCGAGGGGCGCGTTCAGAGTCAGGCGACTGCGCACTTCCTTCAGTTTTGGGACGAGGGCATCGATGCCGTCGTCGACGTCGATGATATCTTGCAGGCCGATTTCCAGGAGGGGAATCAGGAAATGGGCGACACAGCCGCGCACCAGCAAGAAGGTGGGCGCGTGCCCGAAGTTGATGCCCTGGCTGGAGAGCCGCTTGAGAATCTTGACGACATCGCGCGGCAACGCGAAAGAGCGGATGATGAGGATGTCGGGGGTTTGCTGCTTGTAGAGCGCGATGAAGGAGTCGAGCGTCGGCGAGGTGGTCAAGCGAAACCCCTCCTGGCGCAAGCGCACTTTCATGGCGTAGTTGTGATCCGCGCGATCGGAATAGACCAGAATGTGCGCAGCATTTCCGTGATGTCTGTGTTCGACCACCTAAATTCCCCGTCCAGTATCAGCGGTCATGGCTTGGCTCCGCTGCCTGCTTGCCTTAAGCGAGGCCAGGGCGTTTTGCCGTGACGGCATTGCCTAAACTCACCCGTTCCGAAACGCCGGGGCCCAAATTGCTTCGGCCGCCAGGCATCCGGCAAACCAGCAAGATTACTCGCTTTCTATAGATTGTCGGAAGTTTTGCGGAGTGGCTTGAGAGTCGATGGCGGAGAAGGCTTTCGAGTTGAAACAGCGATTGCTGTTGCCTGCAAGTACTTGCCTAATAATCTTGTGGTTGAGCAAGAGGACAGCGCTCTACCGCCGAGTAGGCTGCAAGAAGCCAGATGGCTTCGCGATCTTCATGCGATTGATTCCTGTCGATCAATCTCACATAAACAGCCACCTGAGACATTGTAAACAATTGCTATTCAATTAATTGCAGGAATTATCTAAACTTATACTTCTCAATAAGATTTCTGTCGCAGCAAGGAATTTGCAGCCTCTCACTCGGGATGCGCAGAAGTGATAAAGGATCGGCCGGGTTATTGGGGAGCGAGCTTCATGATCCCGAGTACGTTCGGCAGCGGCCAGAAGCGGTCATTGGAGTCCGATGGGAGGAACCTGGTTTCGAAGCTTCCAACGCGTCGAATCACATGGCCATTGTGAGATAAGAACAGCGAAGCTTCGGGACCGCCCTCGAGGTGCTGAGCCGCGACGAGGTTGATGGGCAGACTGAGGAGGATGTGGTTGAGATCATACATCGAGTAGGGTGAGCGCGAGAAGATGAACAGGATGTTGCCGTCCTGGTCTTCGCCCAGGGCGGCTTCGCTCCACAGGTCATCCTGCTGCGACCAGGTATTGCGTCCCGGTCGTTTGACAAGCCGCAGGTTCTGAATCACTGTTCGGTACATTGCTTTGACGGAGTCGAGCGAGATCACATCGAGATCAAAGATACGAAAGGGCGGAAGGGTCGAGTTGACGGGATCGGCGGCGGCGGCGGAGAGATACTTCGAGACACGTCGGGAGCTATTGACGTGGTCATGATGGCGAAGGTAGCCGACGTGGGTCCGAAAGTCCTGCTGGAACATGCCGGCGTTGGTGGCGGCCAAGAGCTCGTATTGGCGGCACCATTCCTCAGCGGTGAGGCTGTAGGAGCCGGTTTCTGAGATCATCAGGATTTCGAGGGAATAAAGGTGCGGATCGATGCGAAGGACGTCGATGCGGGAATCCCCGATCGTCGATGCCGGCAATGCGGGGAATTGTGCGTAGTGAAGACCGGTATCGACTTGAGTCCAGAGCGAATCACTCGACGCAGCCAGCCCGGAAACGAGCCGGAGACAAACAAAGAGTACAGTCAAAATGAAGAGTCTCGTCATGTAGTACCCTGCCCAGACGGATGGTGCCGGTGTTCAGTCCCGACATCAAGCAAACTACAATGCCTCGAGCAGTTGGGCAATCAGATTTGCGCTTGCCCGTGAAACGCTGCACTGCGGAAACGGAAAAAACGTTGCTCCGGCAAGGAGCGTATACTACCTTTCTACACCCCAAATCCAGAACGGATTGACGACGCACTTTGGCCATTGTAGAGGAGTCGACCTTATGAAGGAATCACCAACGTACACGCCGTACATTGCCCCGGAGCAATCGATCAGAGAGATGACGATTCGCGGGCTGATCCTCGGATCGGTGCTGGGAATTGCATTCGCCGCGTCCTCGGTGTACCTGGGTTTGAAGGTCGGATTAACGGTGTCGGCCTCGATTCCGATTGCCGTGTTGTCGGTGACGATCTTCCGCGCCTTCGGGAAGGCGACGATTCTCGAGAACAACATGGTGCAGACGGTGGGGTCGGCGGGCGAGTCGATCGCGGCCGGGGTGGCGTTTACGTTGCCGTCGCTGCTCTTGATGGGGCAGGACTTGGAGCTGATGCGGATCTTGTTGGTGGCGCTGTTGGGCGGGACGCTGGGTGTGTTGATGATGATTCCACTGCGGCACGGGCTGATCGTACAGGAACATGGCAAGATCACCTATCCGGAAGGGACGGCATGCGCGGAGGTGTTGATTGCCGGCGACAAGGGTGGGACATCGGCCAAGACCGTGTTTCTGGGGGGTGGTGTCGGGTTCGTGTTTGGGTTCCTCAATTTGATTGTACGGTGGTGGAAAGAGACCTCCGACTGGACGCTCGGCTTCTTCAAGGGCGCGTCGATTTCGGCTGAGGTGGCGCCGACGATGCTGGGGGTGGGGTATATCATTGGTATCAAGACCGCATGTAACATGATGGCGGGCGGTGCGCTGGCGTTTATCGTGATCATTCCACTGATCAAGGCGTTTGGCGAGGGGCTGACGGGTGCAGTGTTTCCTGAGTCCTCGGCGTTGATCAAGGACATGAGTCCGGGCGCGATTCGCAACGCCTATGTACTTTACATCGGGGCGGGCGCGGTAGCGACGGGCGGGATTATCAGCCTGATTCGTTCGATTCCATCGATCGTGGGTGCCTTCAAGCGCGGCCTGGGTTCGCTGGCTACGTCGCAGCGGGGCGGACAGCCGGTGATCCTGCGCACTGAGCGCGATATTCCGCTGCCGTATGTCCTCGGTGGCTGCGTGATTCTCGTGCTGGCGATTTGGCTGGCGCCGATTCTGAACATCAATTTCGTCTCCTCGGCGCTGATCGTGCTGTTCGGGTTTTTCTTCGTGACGGTATCGAGTCGGATCACGGGCGAGATCGGTTCGTCGTCCAACCCGATTTCAGGGATGACGGTGGCGACGCTGCTGATTACCTGTTTGCTGTTCCTGCTGGTGAACTGGACGGGGGTAGATTTCCGGGTGATGGCCTTGACGACGGCGGCACTGGTGTGCGTGGCGGCCTCGAACGGCGGAACGATTTCGCAGGATTTGAAGACGGGCTTTCTGGTCGGTGCGACGCCCTCACGACAGCAGATCGGTATTATTGTCGGCGTTGCGACCAGCGCGATGGTGATCGGGTGGACGCTGCTCTCGCTGAATCAGGCGATGACGACCTACTCGGCGCGCAATTATCCGAATTTTACGGCACAGGTGCCGGCTGACGCCAAGCAGGTCGAGTACGATGGCAGGATGTACCGGCAGATTTCACTTCCGGAACTCACCGACGGTGTGCCGACGGGGCGCTATCTGGTTAATGATGCAGGGAAGATCGTGTATCTGATTGACCCGGGCGTGTGCGGCACCGACCTACATCGTGCCGTGCGCTTGACGGATCCTCAGTATCGCAGCTTCCAGGCGGGAGTGTTGCCCGACACGATGCCGACGTTTTTGACTGCGGACGGACCGCAGAAGATTCTGACGCTGGAGAACGATCAAGGCGGCGTTGCGGCGGGGAGATACCTGGTCGATTCGACCGGCGCGCTGTCGCACCGGCTGATGCCGATCACAAAGTATGATGCACCCAAGGCGCGGTTGTTCAGCCTGATCATCGACGGCATCCTGACGCACAAGCTACCGTGGGCGCTGGTGTTGATCGGGATTGCTTTGGCGTTGATTATGGAGCTGGTCGGAGTGTCGTCGCTGCCGTTTGCGGTGGGGCTGTATCTGCCGATTTCGACATCGACACCGATTTTCATCGGCGGCATGATTCGCTGGCTGGTGGATCGCCGGAACAAGAATGCGAGCGGCTCGGAGGCGGAGTTTTCGCCTGGCGTGCTGCTGGCGAGCGGGTTGATTGCCGGCGGCGCGATCGCGGGGTTGACGCAAGCGATCTTTTATATCCTCGGTTGGGAGACGATTTTCGACAAGTCGCATTGGCTGGGTGCTTGGGCCGGCAGCAATCTGTGGACGCTGGTGCCGTTTACGGCGATGGGGGTGTTTCTGTACGTCATCGCGACGCGGAAACGTAATGGTTCAGGCGAGGCAGTTTCGTAATCGATTTGGGCTGGCTTGGATTTCTTGCAGCCTCGTTCATGCAAGAGTATTGTGAATACTGACTGACAATCTCTGTCAGTCAGTATTCAATTTGCGATAAGCTGAAGAAGGGGTGATGGCCAATTATCATTGGATATGGTACCGGGTTTGGGTGACGCCTCCTGTGTCGTTGCGAGAGCCACTGGTTTCACGGGCGACTTGGCCGCAGTCCTGCGTTGCGCGTGCTAACCAATCCATCTTTGCCGAGATTGCCGATTTTGGCTCGCATGTGAAAATCCCTTGACCTATCGACGTTCCGTGAGTTAATTACGGGGCGAGACAATTCGAACAAAAGGTGTTCTATGGCTAGGCTCCTGCGCCGCACTTGTTTTCTTGGAATCCTCTATTTTCTGATTCAGTCCGAGCTTCTCCCACAGACTCAGGAAGTTGCAGACTCCAGTCATCCGACCGGAGATTCTCTGACAACTACGGACCTGTTTCAAAGTCTGCTTCCCAATCGTGCAATTCCGGAGCTCGACTTCAAGGAGGTTGCCATTCGCGACGCGCTCGCGGCGTTGTGCCGACCGCATGGAGTGAACGTATGGGTGAGCCCTGAGGTGTCGGGCACGATCACAGTCTTCCTCGCGGATGTCGCTGTGAGCGACGCGATTCAGTTTATCTTTAAGGAAAAGCAACTGCGCTGGACGATCGAGGACAATATTCTGAAGATCTACCCGCCGAGCGAAACCGAGCGTTTTCCTTACGAAATCCAATTTCAGGACAGCCAGCTATCAGTCGAATTTGACTCGTTGCCGCTCACGCTGGCGGTTAGGGCGATAATCGACTCGACCGGCTGCAACATGGTCCTCGAGCAGGGTGTGACGGGGTGGCTGACCGGCAAACTCAAAAACGTGCCGTTGGAGCAAGGTCTGGAGGCGCTGATGTCCGCCAACGGATATCTGCTGACAGAACGGGACGGCATCTACTATGTCGACCGACCGCAAGAGACAAATTCAGTACGCCGGGCAGCCAGTTACGACGTGCGTTGCGACAGCGGACTGGTTACGCTTGAAGTCCGCCAGGCCGACTTGCAGCGACTCGTTGAGGATATCGCGCAGAAGTGCAATCTGCCGACGGTACTCTACGGAACGCTCGCCGGGACAGTGACGGTAAAAGGCGTTGGCGTCGCGACGGATGATCTGCTGACACTTATTCTCAGGGGAACCGAGTACACTTTCAAAGAGGAGGATGGAGTCTATCAGTTTGGCTCAGCGAAAATGGAGGAGATGCGCACCAGCAAGTTCATTGCCCTGCAGCATCTGGTCGCCGACGATTTGCTCAAGCTCGTGCCGACGGTGATATCAGCCCAACTTGCGATTTCCGTCATGCCGGGTCAGAACGGATTTCTGGCAACGGGGGCATATGGCACGATCAAGGAGTTGGAGCAGTTTACCAAGTCGGTGGACTTCCCGCCGGCGCAGATCTTGATTGAGGCGCTGGTTGTAGACTTCTCGACGAGTCATTTGCGCGAGTTTTCGATTATTGCCAACAACTCGGGTCAGTCCCAGCTGGGGGCGGGTAATGAAACGTACTATCCGGAGATTCAGCTGTATTCGGACGGCAAGAAGGCGGATGAGAAGCTGCAGGACCTGGCGTTGCGGCTGGGTGTGACCAACATCGGGCATCTTTCGGACGATTTCTACATACGCCTGCGGGCGTTATCGCAAGAGGGCAAGGCAAACATTCGCTCGCGGCCGACAATTGCGGCTTTGAACGGACATGAGGCTGCGATAAGTATTGGCACGACTCAATACTATTTGCTCAAAACGGAGACCGTCTACACCGGCGGCAACGCGAACTACAGTTCACAGGTTTCGCAGCGGTTCGAGACGATCAAGGCGGATGTAACGTTGAAGGTGACGCCCTGGGTGACGGCAACGCAGGAGATTATCGTCGATATCGCTCCGGAGTTCAACACACCGCAGGGACAATTCGACCCGGAGGTGCCACCGACGATCAACCATCGGACCCTGCACTCACGGGTGCGGCTGCGGGACGGCGAGACGATCGTGTTGGGCGGCATGATACAAACGCTTGAGAACGTGGAGATCGACAAGTTTCCGTTGCTGGGAGAGATACCGATTCTGGGACGCCTGTTTCAGAATCGGCGGCGGTCTGCGACCGAAGCCGAGTTAATGATCTTCCTGACGCCAAAGATATACTACGGTTCGGAGGGGGCAGTCGATATCAGTGAGTACGATAAGAGGTAGTGACGATGCGGGGTGTGACGGACTCTCGAGAGAATGGAAATGCGGCGGGGATCTGTGCGGACTCGCCTGCGCAAGAATCTTCGTGCAAGCGAAGACTCGCCTGGTTGCGGTATCTCAGCTTCGATAGCACCTACCTGATCGAGACCCAGGGACGGATGTGTGCGATCTGGAAGGTGGGGATGACGAGATGGCGTCGGATAGATGCCAGCAGCAGGGTCGCAATCGAGGAAGGAACCCTTCGGGCGGAGTTGCGCAAATTGGGCTATTGGGGCCAGCCGGCGACTGTGATACTGCACCCACCTGTAGTTGCAGTGAAAACGTTCGCCATTGGCGCCGAGAAGCCGGAAACGTGGTTGGCGGCGCACTTGTCTGAGATTTCGCCGCCGGGCAATCGTCGAGATCTGGCAGTGGTCTATCATGTAGTCAAAGATGGGCAGTTGGTTGCGGTATTCGCCCACAAGTCGGAATTGCGCAGGTTGCTGACCACGCTTCAGGACGGCGGCATAGCGATCGACAGCATCGTGCCCGCGGCGTTGTTCGCCCTGGAAGAGATCGAAGAGTCTGCGAACGCAGTATGCGATACCGTTCGATTCATGCTCTGCCGGTATCGTGTCGAGGAAGAAGGCAAGGTTCGTACTCTCCAGGTCGAGTTGCCGGAGGAGTCTCCCGACGGAGAGGCGCGCGGGAATAGTGCTGCGACTTTTCGGAAATACACGAGCTGCATTCGCAGGGGGTCGAGCAGACGCAGGCAGGGATTCGCCAGTCTGGATTTTTTGCCGCAATTCGGGCTGGTACGTGCGCTGGCAACCCGAGATCTGTTTCGGGCCATTAGAGTGATGAGCATTCTGCTTTCCGTGATCGTGATTGTGGTGACTGGTCTGTGGGCAACTCAACTGGTGTCGGGGAACACGCAGGAACACTTGCGCCTTCAGGAGTCCTATCGTGCTCTTGACAATATTGAAGCTGAGAACGCAGGACTTGAGGAGTCCGCAGAGCGACTTGCCGCTATGCGTTCCGTCCGGGTTGATCTGCCGCGATTGCTCTCCAGCATGGCCCGTGCAGCTCCCGCCAATTGCTGGCTTGGGTCACTGCAACTGCGCTCGGATGCTGAAAGTGAAAAGGTGGTCTTCTCGCTGAGCGGATACTCGCGGGAGGAGAACGAACCACAGGCGTTTGCGACGGGGCTTCGCCAAAGTCCAGGAATCGATATGGTGACACTCGAGCGCGTATCTCGATCAGAGTCCTCGGCTCAGGCGGAAAATGTGTCGTTGACTCACGCTGCGGCATATCGGTTCGAAATGACGGGGAGTTTTAGCGATGCCAAGTAGGGTCTGGTGGCGGCAGAACCGTTTCTGGGTATGGCAATTCGGGCTGGCAGCAGCGCTATTAATGGCACTCACGCTGGTGTCGGGAAGCTGGGTGCCCGTCGCCGCTTCGCGGCTGTCACGGCTCTTCGGAGCGGATGGGTCCGATCTAAGAGCGGTGTTGGCAGAATTGGATCTGGAGCGGCAGCGACAGGCAACACTGAGAGCGACGATCGACTCGTTGAGTGCTCGGTTCACGAGTGACGCGGCTGAGACGACGATTCTGAAGCAGATCAGGGAATCGTGTGGAGAGGCTGGCGTCAGCATTATCAGCTACGACCAACTTCAGTCATCAGACCGAATGTCAATGTCCACGCCGAGCTTCAGAATCATGACCGCGGGGACATACGACCAACATGCGATCATGCTCTCGCGATTGTACCGCTCCAATCCGCAGTTGCAGGTTGAGTCACTTGCTCTCGAGCGGGTCGGGGCTTCCACAGGCAAGTTGAGGTGCGTCGTCGTTATGGGCGCGGCCAAGAGAGAGTGAGGTTAGCAGTGCTGTTGAAGCGAGTATTGCTGATTATTCTGGCGCTTGCGTTGGTTGGCGTTTGGCTGCGAAACCTGTTGCTGCTGGTACCGGAGGGTGTCGCCCGTCGGAGAACTTTTGAGGCACCAAAGGTGTCTCAGGGGACAGCGGCGCCGACCGACAAAGCGGATGATGATGATTTTGTCTACATCGCCGGTGCCCGTGATCCGTTCGAAGTACCGCAGCGAAAACCGTTGAGTACGCCTCGCGCCGCAGGGTCTTCGCCGGCGACGGCGCCAGTACTCTTAATCCGGGCCTCACGGCTCGGGCACGTCTGGACGGCGACGAATCCGTACGTCATTGTGTTTGACTCACTGACGCGTCGGACCAGCTTGCTCTGTCCGGGCGATACACTCAACGGCTTCATACTCAAGCGGATTACGCAGCATGAGATTCAATGGAAGGCACCACGAGGGCCGGGACTTGTCTGGACGATCGAGAAATAGAGTTGCCGAAGAGGCCGGGACCGTGTTACTGGCCGTGTTGGCGGTGCTGGCGATCCTGGCGGTTGTCATTACGGCTGTACTCCTGTACGGAAGCTGGCAAAAGTCGCGGTGTGCTCTGCTGGTCGATGAAGTCAAGGCTTCCTACCTTGCCGAATCGGGAATCCACGACGCATTGGCGCGGCTGGCGGAGGAACCAGCGGAGCGATCATTCGCCGGGGAAGTGTGGTTTGATTCTACCAGCCAGGTCTCGTACACGGTGGAGCCCTGGGGTGCATTTGTCCTGGTGCGGAGCACGGGAAGCACCAGGCGACTGGAAAGATCACTTGAAGCCCGGGCCGGCATGCGGCTGCCGGAGGTGTTCAAGAACGTGATTACGCAAATCGGCCCGCCGTACCCGCTGGTGGTTTCGGGCGGAACTCGGATTGTGGGCAATGTCGCACTCGGTCCGGCCGGAGTTACAGCCGGCGAGATTGCGGGACGGGGGTTCAATGGCCGGGAAATGGTGGAAGGACAAATCACTGTCGTCACCGCCGCAACCGTGCCACGCATCGATTGTTCGCAACTCGACGAGTTTCTGAGACTGCTGCAGCAGCGGAAACAAAGTGCGCACGTAACGGACGTCTCAATCGTGATCAGGGATGCGGGCGATCTACACAGCGATATCTGGCGAGGCAATCAGGATCAGCGAACACGAGCCGATATCGAGATCGAGACCGGCAGAAGTGTTATTGACGGCCACGGGGCGACGCTTTTCTCTGATCGCAGGGTTCGCGTTCTTGGTAGTGGGAAGCTGACAGATCTTGTGGTCGAGGCAAAGCGAGTCAGCATTGGTCAAAGCGCAATACTCAATGAGTGCATCATCGTCGCTGATCGAATTGAGTTGACAGCGGATGTCTCCTTCAGCGGCCAAATCATCGTGCGCGATACGCTGGTGGTTGACGAGCGCGCACGACTCCAGGAACCTTGTCTCATTGTGCTTTCCGACGGAAATCGCGCGGACAAAAACAGAGGCCTGGTAGCAGTGACGTCTCAGCGGCCTTGTGAGTCGGTCTTCATTTGTGGTGTGCCCTCCAATGGTGCAGGCGCTGACGAAGAGGCAGGGTTGCTGCGGATTGGCGCGAATAGCGTTGTGCGGGGATTGATCTGGTGGGAAGGATTGGTGGAGTTGAATGGAAAGCTACAAGGAGCGGCTGCGGTCCGGTTGTTCAATCATATCGAGCCGCCGACGACCTACCAGAACTGGCTTGTAGATGCCGAGGTACGATACAGTGACCTTCAAGAGGATCTTACCTTTCCGCTAATGTTGTCGGGACGATGGTCGCCAAAAGCTTTCGGCCTTTCAATCTCGAGTCGGCTGCAATGACTAAGTTGTCGGCACGGATTGAGACAGACATGGGTGGCTTTACATTGGTGGAGGTGTTGGTCGCTGCCGTGATTTTTGCGGGTGTATTCTTGCTCATGTTCACGCTGTTGGGCTCCATCATGATTCGTACGAGCGGCGCCGATCAGTTGCGCGCCGCAGCGATCGCAGATGCACGTCTTGCATCGTACTATTCAAACGGCAGCCGGCTTGCCGGCGAAGAGATCGTTACCGTTGACGGAGTGCGCTATCGAGTACTTTCCAGCGTGCAGGCGGATCACTTTCGTGAACGCTTGCGGCTGGTTGTCTTAAGGCTTGCGAGCGGCGACACGGTAGGGAGTTTCCATGCGATCAGATACGTCAGTGGAATTGAAGACGACCACCGGTTCGGCACTCGTTGAGGTCCTCGTCGCGATTGTGTTGGCGTCGCTTCTGCTCGGCCTGGTGCTTCATGCCGATCTAGCGGTAAATCGCAGCCTCCTGCGTTGGACCGCGCGGGCGCAGCTCGAGCAAGCAGCGGTCACTTTGGCAACAAGATTACGCAGTGACATCTTTCGTGCCGACTCCATCCCGGAGGCCGATTCAGCTTTGCTACGATTGTACATTGACGGAGAGGCAGTTGAATACACGATCCGTGAGGGCACCATTGAGCGAAATGGTGTCGCGCTACTGGATTCGAAATGCCGAACGACGGTGATGCGCATCGAGAGTAGCGACGGAACGAGGTGGCACCGGTCAGCGGATCGCGATCCTGGGGGCTGCCAAATTCGGACGTTGAAGCTGGCGTTGAAGCGCGAGGGCCATGCAGCTCAGAGCGTGTTCATTCCCATCAGACCATACAGCAAGATTCACGTTGAGTAGGAGAAACATCACATGAAACTGGGTCAAATGGCTATTCACCGGAAGATTCACGGGTTTACGCTGATCGAGATCCTGATTGTGTTGGTTATTATCGGAATTCTGGCGGGGCTGGCGATTCCGCGGTTTGTCGGCGCGACTGCGCGTGCGAAGCAGGTAGAGGCAAAACAGATTCTAAGACAGATTTACACGATGCAGCAGACCTATCGATTTGAGCACGATTCGTATTGGATTCCGGCGCTGGGAAGCAAGGCTTCCGCGGCCAATCCCCGAGCGTTTGCACCGCTCGGAGTGGAGATCATGCCGCAAGCGCGTTATGAATACGAAATCCGCGGCGACCAGAACCAGTTCACCGCCACCGCGACAGCGACGAATCTTGATGACGACCCGGCGGTTGACCAGTGGACGATCGATCAGACCGGTGAACTCAAGAATGTAGTCAATGATGCCGTCGAGTGAGCCGGATTAGCCAAGTTGGCCGATCAATTCGAACAGCGGCAAGTACATCGAGATCAGAATTGCGGCAACCACGATGCCGACGATGACGATGAAGAGCGGTTCGATGATAGCGGTAATTGAAGGGATAACAGTCTCGACTTCCTCGCTGTAGTAGTCGGCGACGGTGTCCAACATGCGGCTCAACGTGCCGGTCTCCGCTCCGACGGCAGCCATCTCGGTCAACATTGGCGGAACGATTGTGTTGTCTTGCCAAGCGTCATGGAGTTGGCCGCCCGAAGTGATCAGATGGGTTGCGCCGCCCAATTCGGTACGGAGTCGTGTACTGCGGACCGTGGCGGCTGCAAGCGGTATGGCCTGTTGCAGCGCTACGCCACCGTCAAGCAAAGTTGCCAGAGCGCGCGCGAAATTGGCGGTCTCACTCTTGATGACGATCGAATGCAAGCCGGGAATCAGCAGCGGCACGTTGGAGATGACTTGGGATGCCCAGTTTGATCGCAGGAGCAGGATGCCAGTAATTGCGAAGGTGCCAAGGGCACCAAGAACAGACGTCGGATGTTGAGTCAGAGCATCAGACAGCCCGACGACGATTTGAGTGAGCGGTGGCAATTCCGATCGGAAGCTCATAAACATCTCTTTGAAGACCGGCACGATGTATGCAAGCAGAATGAAGAGGACGATGACGGCGATTGCGAAAATCACGATGGGGTATGCGAGTGCTGCCCGCAATTTCCGCTTGATGCGGTCCGTGGAGCCAAGCGATCGCGCCAGACGGGTTAGCACTCCGGGCAGGTCACCGGCCGTTTCGCCGGAGCGCACAAGGCTGATGTATACGGGGTTAAACATTTGAGGATGCTCTGCCAAGGCGTCGGCAAGCGTACGCCCTTCCTGGAGGTTTGCCGCAATCGACGTCAAGAGACGATGCCAACGATGGGAGTGATTTTGGCGCAACAGGATGCGCAGTGCTGCATCCAGGCGCATCCCCGAGCGCAGCATCGCCGCCAGCTGACGCGTGAATTTGACGACCTGGCTGTACTCGCGGCGGGCAAGATTTGGCCCGGCCGGCAGACTTGCAGTCGGCGAGAGTTCCAGGACAAGGAGCCCCTCGGCGTTCAATTGCTGACGGAGGAGTTCCGGGGACCTGGTGAGTCGCTGCCCGCAAATCGTTTCACCGGATGCGGCAACAGCTTTGTAGTCGAATTTCTTCAATGGGCGTCCCTTTAGGGTCGAGATGAACGAGCCATTACCCTTGATTAGAGCACCTCGGTCGAGACTTGCACGCCTTGCTGCCGAGTGTCATTCAGCACCAAGCAGTTTGCATGGCGGGCCCACACTTACTAACCTGGGCAAGGATCACCGAGTCACTTATGAGCAAATATAGTCCAGAGGGAAGCGCGCTTCAACTGTTTTCGCGCACACTGGCGATCAAGTACCGAGTTGTTCCGCTGCGAATGGCAGATGGAGGCCTGCAAATGTTGACCTCCGGTTCGCTTTCCGCCAACGACCTAGCTGACCTGATGTTTGTGACAGGTCAAATTGTCACCCAGATTCCGATCCCCGCCGATGAGTTGTCTCGGCTCATCGACACCCATTATCCGAGTGCTGCGCCAACGATCGAATCGGTCTTGCGCGAGGGGCCGCAATTCGAGTACCGATCTGACTGCGGTGGCCAGGGGGCAGAGGCAGGGGGAATAACGAATCAAGTCGACGCGGTCATCAGCCGCGCCGTCCAGATGCGATCGTCTGACATCCATCTCGAGCCAACGGACCAGGGGCTATCCGTCCGGTATCGCATTGACGGGGTATTGCAGACGATGCAGCCACTCGCGCGAGCCGAACAGCCGCAGATCATTTCGCGGATTAAACTCATGGCCGGGATGGATATCGCCGAAAAGCGAAAACCACAGGATGGGCGGATCACGATGAAAAGCCAAGATGCCCTCCTCGACATTCGGGTATCGTCGGTTCCGACGCGCGGGAGCGAGAAGCTGGTTCTGCGGCTGCTCAATGTGGCGGAGCAGATTCTCAACCTTGAACATCTCGGCATGTCGGCGGCGCAACTCGACTTGTTCATGGGATATCTGGAGCGACCGCAGGGGATGATTCTGGTCACGGGACCGACGGGCTCTGGTAAGACGACAACGTTGTACTCGGCGCTCGCGCATCGGGCGCGGCCCGGAGTCAATATCATGACCATCGAAGATCCGATCGAGTACGAACTCCCGGGTATTACGCAATCGCAGGTCAAACCAGAGATCGGTTATGATTTCGCGAATGCCTTGCGGGCGTTTCTGCGGCAGGATCCGGATATTATGATGGTCGGCGAGATTCGCGATCTGGAAACTGCTCAAGTCGCGCTGCGCGCCGCCATGACCGGCCATTTGGTGTTAAGTACGGTGCACACGAACGATGCTGCTGCGACTGTCACTCGATTAACCGACCTCGGCGTGGAGCCCTATCTCGTGGTTTCATCGGTTTCGCTTATTGTCGCGCAGCGATTGATGCGCAAGTTGTGCAGGTCGTGCCGAATTCTTGATACGGGCGCCGAGCAGTGGCTGAAAACCATTTCAGGTGTGACGACAACGTGTGACGGGCCCATTTTCAAGGCAGGGCGGGGGTGTGGGCACTGCTCATCAACCGGATACTCTGGAAGATTGGGAATCTTTGAGTTGCTTCCCGTTGCCAACCAAGATCGCGATCTCTACGGATGCGATGGGGGCAAGCCAGCGGCGGTGCAGATCGGTGATCGGCCCACGGTCCCGTCGCTAAGGGATGCGGCTGTGACGGCCGTCTTGAGCGGACATAGCACGATCGCAGAACTCGCGCGGATACTGTTTTGAGTGCGGCTTCTGTGGAAGCTTGTGCCTAATCAGGAGCGATCTGAAGGCCAATACGTCAATGCGTCCTGGCGCTCGGACAAGACACCGAGCATGAACCGCCGATTGAGACCTGCCAAGCCGTCGAAGGTCGCTTCGGACCAAACGCGATTTGAGAATAAGTCGAACAGAGCCCAATTCTATGCTCATTCTTAAACGGCTTCGCTAATCGGCACAAAAATCTCGACATTCAGGACTCTCGACTCGGTGGACTCAAGCGAGTTTCGGTGGAACAACTGCTCCTTTTTTCAGAATCATTTGCATAGCTTAGGTATCTAATGGGGAAAGAACGGTTTATGATAGGGATTCTATGAGAATACGATTTGTTTTGATCCTGATGTTCGCAGTTGCGGCGGCGACGGCTGCCGGGGCGCCGTTAACGCTTGAAGAAGCGGCACGCCTGGCGCGGGAGCGGGCGCCGATGGTGCGGATTGCCGGCGAGCAGGTGCACGAGGCCGCCGCCCGGGCGGCGCAGGCACGAGCGGCGTTCTTGCCGATGGTGCGGCTGAATTCGGGCTACACGACCAGCGATAATGCGGTCAACGTGTTCATGTTTGCGCTCAACCAAGGGGAATTTCAATTGGCCGGAGATCTGAACAATCCGGATCGAGCCGACAATTTTCAGGCCTCGGCGCAAGTTGCGATCAATCTGTTTAATGGCGGGCGCGACTGGGCGAACTGGCGGGCCGCGCGCGCGGCGGCGCGCGGAAGCGATCTTGCGCGACAGGCGACCGAAGATGAGATTATCCTGGGTGTGACACGCGCCTATCTCGGGCTCCTCACGGCGCAGGAATTCGTCCGCGCTTCCGAGGCAGCGGTCAACGCCTACGCGTCGACCGAGCAGGTGATGACCAGTCGCGTCAACAACGGGACCGCGCTGAAAACCGACCTGCTGAATGTGCAAGTTGAGAAGGCACAGGCAGAAGAGCGGCTGCTGCAATCACGCAATGCCCTTGCCTTGGCCAAGGAAGGGCTGCGATTGGTGATCGGGCTCGACAGTTTGACCGTGAGTGAGTTTCAGTTGTTGGACGAGGTCAGGTTGGCCGAGCCGGGAGCCGCAGCGCCGGCGATGAGGCCGGAAGTGGCAGCACGGGATGCGTTTGTCGATGCGGCGCGGCGCGAATATCGCGCGGCCTGGGGCGGGTTGATGCCGTCGATATCCGCTTTCGCCAGTCTGGATCATTATAGGGGCTGGGAATTTGACGGCTCGAACAACAGCTGGACCGCCGGAGTGACGTTATCGTGGTCGGTGTTTGACGGGTTTCTGACGAGTTCGACGATCAAGGAGAAGCGCGCGCGGATGCGAGCCGCCGAGGAGGGCGCCCGGCTGGCGCGGCTGCAGACCTCGGTCGAGTTGACGTCAGCGGCTAATTCGCTCAAGGAGGCAACGGAGCGAGTCGCGGTGATGCAACGGGCGGTGGCGTTGGCCGGTGAAGGCGCGGACTTGACGCGGCAACGCTTCGAGCAGGGGCTGGTGTTGACATCGCATGTCATAGATGCTGAGAACAATCTGGTGCAAGCCGAGGTCGGTTTGGCGCAGGCCAAGGCGGATCGTCTAATTGCGATCGCCACGCTGCGCCGCGCACTAAGTCTGCCGATATTGGGAGGATCTTCGCGATGAGACAGATAGTTGGGTCAATTGTAGTTTTCTTTACTCTGGTGCTGGCCGGTTGTGGCGGCGACAAGGAGCAGTCGCAGTCAACCGAGGACATGACGCCGAAGGCCGTCATGGTCGCGCGCGTGGAGCGGCTGGCCAGCGGCGCATACGATGAGATCATGGGATCGGTGGTTGCGCGTAACACGGCGGATATCAGCACCAAGGTGCAGTCGCGTATCGATCGCATCCTCGTCGATATCGGCAGTCGGGTCAAGGCCGGAGACTTGTTGGCGGAGCTGGACACAAGGGAGTTTCAAGCCAAGGTCCAGCAGGCGCGGGCAATGAATGAACAGGCGTCGCAGGATCTGGCGCGTTTCGAGAAGCTGCTCGCGGAAAGTGCGGCGACGCAGCAGGAATATGACGGCATCAAGGCGCGCGCCGCGGTCGCGGAGGCCGGACTGCACGAGGCGGAGACATTTCTGAGCTATGCCCGGATCACGGCGCCGTTTTCCGGGGTGGTGACGCGCAAGCTGGTGGACGTCGGCGATCTGGCGTTTCCCGGCCAGCCGTTGTTCACATTGGAAGAAGCGGGAGCGCCGCGATTCACGGTGACGATCGCGGAATCGTATCGCAACAAGATTGCGATCGGCCAGCAGGTGCGCATCGCGATTGCCGTAATCGATACGACGGTCATTGGCCGCGTGGACGAACTGTCACCTTCAGCCGATCCGATGAGCCGGACATTTTCCGCCAAGATCGGCTTGCCCGCGCTGGAGCAGCTGCGTCCGGGCCAGTTCGGACGGCTGCTGTTGCCCGCCGAGGGCGCTGATGTCACGCTGTACGTGCCGCGCTCGGCCTGGGTACGGCGCGGTCAATTGGATCTGGTCTACGTCGTAACGCCGGAGCGGCGCGCGATGTTGCGTCTCGTGCGAATTGGCCGCCAATTGCCCGACAAGCTGGAAATCTTGTCGGGTTTGCGTGAGGATGAGTCCGTAGTCGTCAGCGATCAACGCGACCTGCTCGACGGTGATCGCGTTGAGGTGTCGCTATGAGCCGTCACGAGTCGGACACGCACAAGTCACAGGGTGTGGCGGGTGCATTGGCCCGGATGTTCGTTGATTCGAAGCTGACGCCGTTGTTCATTCTGGCTTCGGTGCTGCTTGGATTACTGGCGGTCTCGCTGCTGCCGCGCGAGGAAGAGCCGCAGATCAAGGTGCCGATGGTGGATGTCATGGTGCGCGTCCCCGGTTTCAGCGCGGAAGAGGTCGAGAAGCGGGTAGCTGCGCCGATGGAGAAGTTGATTTGGGAGATCCCCGGCGTTGAATATGTCTACTCGATCTCGCGCCCGGAAGAGGCGCTGGTCATCGTCCGGTACCTGGTGGGCGAGGATATCGAAAAGAGTCTGGTCAAACTTAATCAAAAGTTGCAGTCCAACTTCGATCGGATTCCGCCGGGAGTGTCGTTTCCACTTCTGAAGCCGCGGTCGATCGACGATGTGCCGATTCTGGCGCTGACATATCACAGTTCAACGGAAGATCACTATTTCCTGCGGCGCGTGGTGGCCGAGATTGAAGAGCAGATCAAGCAGGTGCCGGATGTTTCCGAGACGCACATGATCGGCGGGCTGCGGCGGCAATATCGCATCCAGCTTGATCCGGGCGCGCTGGCAGCACGGAATCTTGATCCGCTGAGCGTGATACCGGTGTTGCAGGCGGCGAACCGGCAGAATCGCGCGGGGGGGATCGTCCGCAATAATGAAGAGATTATCGTCGAGACGGGTGGATTTCTGCGCGACGTTGAGGACGTCAACCGCGTGGTGCTGGGAGTCTTCAATGACGCACCCGTGTATCTCCGCGACGTGGCGACCGTCATCGACGGTCCGGAAGAACTGCGACAGGTGGTTGTTTTTGGCTCGGGTGCAGCCTCAGGCCAGCGGCATGAAGATGAGGCGGCGGTGACACTTTCCATCGCCAAACGGGCCGGCACCAACGCGATTGCCGTTGCCGAGCGAGTTCTGGAGAAGGTCGAACATCTGCGCCCCAAGCTGATTCCGTCCAATGTTGAGATGACGATCACCCGGCACTACGGGGAGACCGCGCAAGAAAAATCGGATGAGCTGCTGCTGCATATGCTGATCGCAATTGTTTCGGTGTCGATCCTGATCCTGATCAGTCTGGGCTGGCGCGAGTCGGTGATTGTGGCGCTGGCAATTCCCTCGACGCTGGCGTTGACGCTATTGGTATTCTACCTGACCGGATTCACACTCAATCGCATCACGCTGTTCGCGCTGATTTTTTCGATCGGCATCTTAGTTGACGATGCGATCGTCGTGGTGGAGAACATCACGCGCCATCTGCATCTGCCCAAGAATCAACGGCGGCCGTGGAAGCAGATTGCGATCGAGGCGGTGTCGGAGGTTGGGAATCCCACGATTCTAGCGACCTGGGCAGTCATCGCGGCGGTGTTACCGATGGCGATGGTGGGTGGATTGATGGGGCCGTACATGCGGCCGATTCCGGTGGGGGCGACGGCAGCGATGCTGTTCTCGCTGTTTGTCGCTTTCATGGTGACGCCGTGGGCGGCGGTGCGCGTGCTGGCCTGGGGCCGGGGCAAGGAGCACGCGAGCGGGCACGATGGCGAGCACAGGGATGACAAGACGACGCGTCTGTATCGGAGATGGATGGGTAAGCTGGTCGATTCCCCGAAACGACGGCATCTGTTTCTCGGGGTCGTGGCCGGGTTGCTCGTGGTGGCAATGGGGCTCGTCGGCGTCGGCTGGGTGAAGGTCAAGATGTTGCCCTTCGACAACAAGAATGAGTTCCAGCTGATTTTGAACATGCCGGAGGGGTCGTCGCTGGAGCAGACGGTCGAAGCGTCGCGCGAGATCGCGCAGGCCATCAGCCAGGAACCGGAGGTTACCGATTATCAAATCTACGCGGGCACGTCAGCGCCGTTCAATTTCAACGGGCTGGTGCGCCACTATTTCCTGCGCAGCGGTGAGTACACCGCCGATATCCAGGTGAATCTGGTGGGCAAGGGTGAGCGCTCGGAGCAGAGTCACGACATCGCCAAGCGCGTGCGACCGCGGGTGCAGGAGGTGGCGCAGCGCTTCAATGCGCAGGCGGCGGTGGCCGAAGTTCCGCCCGGACCGCCGGTGCTGCAGACGCTGGTGGCGGAGATTTACGGTCCGACCGACTCCAGCCGCACGCAACTGGCCCACGCAATCCGTGGCATCTTTGAGTCCACGCCGGGCGTGGTTGACGTGGATACCTACATCGAGGACGATCAGCGTAAGTTGACCTTCGTGGTCGACCGCGAGAAAGCGGCGCTACACGGTATCAGCGCCGATCAGATTGCGCAGACATTACGACTGGCGGTGTCGGGGATGCAGATTGACATCGCGCACCGCCGGCAGGAACGCGAAGATATCGGTCTCGTGCTCGAATTGCCGCGCGCCGAGAGAACCAGCGCCGCCGACCTGCTTGGTCTGCGAGTGCGCGCGCCGCAAGGCGGCCAGTTGATTCCGCTCTCGGAATTGGTGACGGTCGAGCATCACATTGTCGACAAGACGATTTACCGCAAGAATCTGATGCCGGTGACCTACGTATTGGGCGACGTCGCCGGTGAGATTGAATCGCCGGTGTATGCCATCGGCAAGATGAACGAGAAGATCAAGGCGCTCAACGCCCGCGATTTCGGCGGCACGCAATCGCAATTGCAGGTCTATAACGCGTCGATGCCGTTTACGGATTTGGAGCCGTCGATGAAGTGGGACGGTGAGTGGCACATCACACTCGAAGTGTTTCGCGATCTCGGTATCGCGTTCGGCGCGGTGCTGATCTTGATCTACATCCTGATGGTGGGCTGGTTCAAGTCGATGGTAACGCCGATCATCCTGATGGTTGTCATTCCGTTGTCGCTGATCGGGATCATGCCGGCGCACGGCATCATGGGGGCGTTTTTCACGGCCACGTCGATGATTGGTTTCATGGCGGGCGCCGGAATTGTTATTCGCAATTCGATCATTCTGATTGACTTCGCGGAGCTACGGCTTCGTGAAGGTCATTCTCTGGCCGAGGCGGTGATCGACGCCGGCGCGGTGCGGTTCCGCCCGATTCTGCTGACAGCGGGCGCGGTCATAGTAGGTGCGGGGATTATCCTCTTCGACCCGATTTTCCAGGGGCTGGCGATTGCGCTGATCGCCGGGGAAGTGGCCTCGTTGATTATCAGCCCAGTGGCAGTGCCGTTACTCTATTATATGGCGAACCGCAAGAAGTTCGAAGAAGCGCGGCAGTCGGTGTCGGCGACGGAGGCGGCGGTCGAGGGGTAGCAGGAGGCGCATAACGGATGCCAGATCGACCGCAGCGTCGATCCAAGCCTGGATGAGTAATGGGCGGATGCCGGCGGTTGCCGGTTCCGCCCCTTTTTCGTTTGACCGCCAACGAATTTCAGGACCGTATCAGCGACGACTTGAGCCGGCGCGACCGTGCCTTGAGGGGGACAAGGGCTGTCACGATCCAGCTTGCTCCGCGGGGCGATTCGCGGTATCTTATGGAGGCGACCCTCGGGAATCCGGGGTGTGTCAGACTTAAATCAACAGAATCGAATCACCAGGGCGACGCTCATGGGCAGGACAACAGGCGTTCCACACGATCAAGCGCCGGAAGTACTCAAGCGATTTCTGATTGCGCCAAAGGATAGCGAGCGATTCAGTGGTTTTTTCGAGGTTGCGTATCGGCTGACGGTTGCCGGTCTGGTCTACAAGCGCAATCGGGGCTACAAACTTCCCAGTTCCAGCGACGGGCCGAGTGGAGACCTCAACCAGGCCGCATATGACATCTTGGGCGCGCTCTTGCGGCGTGATGGTGAGCGCCTATACAACGTCATCTTCGATTACTACGAGAAACTTGGGATCAACGATTTTACCGGTTGCGAGGCGGCGGTTCTGTATGACCGGTTTCGGGCGCTGGTGCTCAGTTTTGTTGGGCAAGAGCTGTTTCGCCTGCGCGGTCAAGAGGACCCCGGGGTGGCGAAGATCAAGGCGCGAATCTCGCATGTGCTGAAATCACCAGCTTACATCCATCGGGCGGTCGGCGACAAGCGGGAGTTGATCGGGTTAAGCGGTGTGCCGGACAACGGCAGTTCCGGGCGGGATCTGATGCCGTACGAAGAACTTCTGCGCCTGGTCGAAGAGCGCTATTTGGAAACTACGACAATGGAGCTTCTGGTCAGGCAGGTGTTGGAACGAACAGCCAATGACGAACGCTTTGCACCATGGGTCAGGCATCACGAGTTCACGAGAGCAGTCGTGACCGTGATCTGCAGGCACGTAGAAATTGAGGCGCCGGCGATATCCTATCTGCCTACGGCGAGGCAGTCGGTGCTGCAGCAGGAGATTGAGAAGGAATGCGAAGCGGCGATTGTTGTCGTGCGGCAGGATTGCGCCGGCCGATTTGTCGCGAAGGGTAGAATTTCAGAAGTCGAGGCGGACCGGCTTGTCGAAGCGGCCGGGAGATATCTTGCCGACCTTGCGAACGGGGGAGCGACGGACCCGATACCGCGGTATTTTGGGGAGACCATGCCGGCCGAGGCGGTGGAGCGTTATCTGGCCGATTACAAGTACGTTTGTGAGACGATCATTGGCAGAGCGGTCGAGGAATTTCGCGAGCGCGTCAGGAATAATCCGACAATTCGGCGTCTTGGGTTCTATTTATGATGTGGATGATTCCAGCAAGGGAGTGCCATGCACCCTTCACGCGATGAGCTCAGTCGCTATGTAACGATGAGCCGGGCGGGGCAAGCGACCGACGCGGATGTAAGCGCACATGTCTTGGTATGCGAATTCTGCCGAGGGTATTGCGACAATCTCGCCGAATTTCTTCAGGAGGAAGAGCGCGCCTATCAGGCGACTGTGTCGGTGGACGAAATGGTCTCGCGGTTGGCTCCGGCGCGCGCGCGGATTGTTTCACTTTCTCGGTTAGATGATACCGACTTTGGGGAGCAAGTGCTGGCAGCGGACTCCGGCGGCGCGAATTCGTCACCTGCGCGCAGCATTTTGGTCTCGGAAACTCAGGATCTGGTTCTGACGATCGCAAATGATCCGGCGGGGCAGAGTGCCCAGTTACAAGTCACGACGGCCGAGGCGAACGCCGCGGCGTTTCTGCTTCTGGAAGCGCCGGAGATCGGTCGAAGCTTTGTCACCGACGCCAATGGGCGGGTTGAAATCGAGCGGGATATGATCGGCGATCCGGCCCGGCTCAAGTGGCAGATTCGATTGCCGGATGCCGTTTTTGATCTGGAGCGCATCAGCGATAATCCCAACCTCGTCCGCGCCAGCACCGAGACGGAGCTGACGACGCCGCAGGGCGATGTGGTCAGAGTCCGGCTCTCGGATCACCCGGATGGGCTTTCGGTGGCGGTGCGCGTGGTGGCCCTGCACGGGCGGCGGGATTTCAAGCGGGCGCGGGTAATGCTGACGCAGCCGGGACTGGCGCTGATTGACGAGCAGACGGCAGACGGCACGTCGCTGTTCGGGTCGCTCGATTCGGCGCAGGCGATTTCGCTGCGGGTGTTTGAGACGCTATGAGTATTTCGCCGGTCAAGTTTGCGATGGCATTTGAGCGGCTCCGCACTCAACTGGGGGCAGTCCAATCCGAGAGCGCGCGGTTGCAGCTTCTGATGACATTTTGGCCGGAGATCATGGCGGTCGAGGGGAATCAGACGTTCAACGGCTTTGTCGAGGAATATGGCGGGTTGCTGGCGAAGGCGCTGACGGCCGCGGCAATCGCTGATCTGGACGCGGACGGTTTGGCGCAGCTTGAATCGCAGATTGCGGATCTGCGGGCAGTCGATATCGGTGCCGACAAGATCGCGGTCGTGAAATTGGGACGGGCGCGTCTGCTGCTCTATCTTGGCGAAACGGAGGCGGGCATTGCTGCAGCGGCAAAGGCGGCCGAACTTCAGTATGAAATCCCTGAGCATAGTGCGGGGGGCAGACTCCGGGACGAGTTTGAACGATTCGAGCAGGCGTACAATGCGCTGCCGGAATCAGATCTCAGGCGTCACCTCCAGCCGATTCTGGAGGATTGGCAAGCGCGGCGCGAGGCGGTGCATCACGATCGCGCGGTGTGCGTGTTTGTGGCGAAAGGGACGGCGGAGGGCAACTCCGACGGGCGGTTGCGAGTGTTGCGGGCGCGAGTTGAGCCGGCCTCCAAGGCGGCGCCGGGCGACCAGGTGACATTCGACAACCAGATTCGCACGCCGCAGGATCCGTTTGTCGGCTCGGCGTACGCGGCGCTGGCGGCGGTGCGCGGGTATCTGGCGGAGGCGAGTTATAGCGGCCGCGCGAAGGGTCATTTGAATGCGCATTTCACCGTTGAGGACTCGGGGGAGACGTTTACCGGCGATTCGATCGGGTTGGCGATTGCGCTGCTGACGTATACGCAGTTGCTGCAGCTTGAAGTGGAACGGCAGGATCGTTTCCTGTCGGCGGAGGTGGCGTACACGGGCGCGGTGTCGCCGGAGGGGGAGATTCTGCCGGTGAGCGATGAAAGCATCGGGGCGAAGGTCAAGCGCGTGTTTCATTCGCCGGTGCGGTTTCTGGTGTTGCCGCAAGCGAACTATCCGGCGGCGCGGGCGGCGCTGGAGCAGTTGGAAGCGGCGTATCCGCGCCGGAGTCTGACGTTGATTCCGGTGCGTCATCTGGCGGACTGTTTAAACGATCACAACGTGGTGCGGTCGCAGAAGGTGTGCATCGGCGAGTACGTGGCGCGGCGAGCGGCGAAGTACGGCCGGATGACGACGGTGCAGGCGGCCACGATACTTGTGGTGGTGGGGTATCTACTGTTGTGTTTGACATATCCAAAGGCTTGGCCGTGGTTTGACTGGAATCCGCAGGAGCTGAAACTCATGGATAATCGAATCATCGCACTCAATGCCGGAGGGCAGTTCCTTTGGGACTACAATTTTGCCACTCCGCTCGAACTGGCTGCCGATAACTGGGCAATTGCCGACCTTGACAGCGACGGCAGGAATGAGGTACTGGTCGTACCGTACAGGTTTGGCCTCGGATACAGCGAGTCGAACGGACGGCTGTTCGTTTTCAGCAGTTCGGGCGATACGCTATTTACTCGTGACGGCATCGTCCGTGGAGTCTATCCGAGCAGCGGGCTCGGAGCTTCGGGTGATTCGATTCCGACAGAGGGGGCATGCGTTTATGTTCGGCAGTATCGCGGACGGTCAATCGTGATCACTTGTGTAGCCGCTTCGTCACCCGCGCGCGGTTTCGTCAAATTTTGGAATTCAGCCGGTGACCAGACGGGGCAATACGTGAACTCGGGCTATGCTTTCTGCATCGCATTCAGTGATTTTGACGGAGATGGAATTGAGGAAGCGCTCATCAAAGGCACGAATAATAGGCTTAACTGCACAACGCTGTTCACTCTGGACCCCTTGACCGCGGATGGAGTAAGTCCCCCCTACATTTTAGGCGTTTCGGATGGGAAGCCCTTGGACCTGAGAGGGGTATCGCGCGGAACGCAGAAGAAGATGGTGTTTCTTCCGCCGTCGGAGCTGCTCCAGATTTATGGAAAGCAGCCATACCAGACGGACGATCGATTCCGAGAGATGCCGGACGAGACGATTGAGTTGTGGTTAGGTGAAGGCAGCGAGGACCGACCGATCCAGTTGATTTACGTCCTAGATCGGAATCTCAGAGTGCGTTCCGTGTTTGCATCAGACAGTTACAATTTGGCTTACAAACAGGCAGTCGCTGAGGGAAAGCTTCCCTCGCGGTCGATTGAAGAGTTTGAGCAATTGATTTTGAGCCGCACCTATTACTGCGAGAATGGAATGTACAAGACGCAAAGTGGGGAAGTCCGCGACACGCCGCCTAAGAACTGATCATCCGCTCCAAAGTCACATCTTTTCTACAAAACCCGGGCTTGGACAATACTTACGAAATGTAATTCGCCCGGGCCATCAATAGTGGCCCGCACCAAATACGGCTCTGCAAAGGAGTCTATTATGTCGTAGTCACCGCAATTCCTCAGGCAGAATCTATCATTACAGCACTCAGTCAATCGCGCTTAAGTCGAGCGGCTGATGCGGTAGAAACGAAGTGCGTCTTCTCGACGATTGTTCGCAGAGACATTCCTTACGATGGACAGACACTGTGTCACAAGGAGTAAATGAAGATGGCAAAGATGCAAAGAAGCTGGCTCGCTGTAGTTCTCGCAATGACCATTGGGTTTGCCGCGTCTGCAAATGCCCAAATCGGCAATCTTGTTGAGAACCCGGGATTCGAAGAAGGCTTGGATGGTTGGGACGCCATTCAGTATGCTTCGGGATGGGCGGTGGCCAGCACCAACCCTCATGAAGGCTCCAACTGTCTCACGTTTAGTTTTCCGGCTGGGATTGGCTACTATGACGCCGGGATTCGCTCCGAGACTCCGATTGTGGTATTGCCGGGGATCCCCTATCGCTTTTCATTCTGGTTGAGGGAGATCGGAACACATGATACCTACGAAGTAGAAGAGACCATCTTAGATAACACTATTACTGTTGGCGGGCAAGCGTACTACCTGCAACACACGGCTCCGAGTTCGGAATGGAGTTTTGTTAGCGGGGTACTGGTATTCGCAACCGGTGGTGATGCCGTCATCGATATGCAAGTTCACGGCTATGCAACCACAGAGTCTGCAGAATTCGCTATTGACGATATCGCGCTTGAGGAAATTGTGACCGGCTGGTGCGACGATTTCGAGGTTACCGACTGGGAGTCCCGTTGGCACGGGAGCGGAAATGTCTCGGGAATCGCGGTCGACAATGGGTTCGCAAATACGGGATCGCAGTCGCTGCGATTGTTCGGGACTTTGGGATCCTGTTGGGGCGCAGTTGTCACGAGACCTTTCCAGTTCGAGAATTCACTCGAAGTGACTTTAGCGGTTAGAAATGGCACAGAACCACTCACCGGTTGCCATCCCTACCGCGCGGCCATTGCGATGCGAACAGGAGGCCCCAACTGGGAAGACTGTCCGTGCCCAGCACTGATCGACTTCCTCCCCGATGGGAGTCTGCGCGTGCATAACTCTCCGAATGAACCCGCAGTGTTTGCCGGCTATGCACTCGAAGTCTGGCATCAAGTCAGGTGTTTGCTGACTACTCAGGGGGATGGGCTCCTGCATAACAACGTCTGGGTGAACGGCGAGTTCCTCGGCGAGTTCACCATTCCTGAGGAATCCTGGATGCACAGCGAAGGCTACTTTGACTTGTCGAGCCAAGAGGGGACAGTGTGGTTTGATGACGTGTGCGTTCGCGAACTACCCGCAAACGTGCTTCGCCTCGGGAACTCTCAGTGCCTGACATCACTCAGGCCGGACGAACTTTGGATACCGGTATATATGGACAACATCGAGGGGCTGAGCGCCGCTGATATACCACTGGTGTATGCCTGGGATACGGACCCATTGGCCGTAAGTTTTGCGGGGACCCGACTGGAGACCATGGATTACACTCTCGGAGAAATTGACGCAGTCAATAACACCATCCGAATCGGCTTCGTCGCCGATGTCGATGGATCGGGGAATCTTCTTGAGCCTTCTGATGAGACAACGAGCGGCTTACCGATCGCCAAGATACTCGTCGAATTGCCATACGACTGCAACTCCTCCATGCTTGACGCTCCACAAATTACCTCGATCGTCGGCCCCTACGATGAATTCAGCCTTGAGGTAGTGAATCAAGCCGGAGTGCCGAGCGTGCCCATCGTCCATTCAGAGACCACGGAAATCAGGCATTACCGCGCAGGTGACGCCTACTTTGACGGCAGAATCAGCGTCGCCGACCCGGTGAATCTCATCAATTACATCTTTTTGGGTACAGCTTTGGATTGTCCCGAAGCGGCGGACGCGGACTGCGATGGAGTGGCAATGGTGACAGATGCGGTCTACCTAATCAACTACATCTTTGCTGACGGCCCATTACCAGGAGTCAACTGCATGTGTGGGAATGCGGGGAGGCTTGCAAAGAATACCTCCGCCACCGCCGCGATCAATGTGGCAGAGTCTTTGATAAAGAATCAGCATGAACTCAGTTTCGTGCTTGAGATCTCGAGCGCACTTCAGGCTATTCAGCTCAATTTCACGGGCAACGGCGATGTTGGAGAGATCGAAATTTTCGGTAAGGACTCCCGCTTCCAGGTGTTCTCCGGGTGGGTTAGCGGGGAATATCGCGTGGGGCTGATCGATCTGACGGGCAAGACGACGTTGCCGGCGGGAACGCATGATCTGCTGACGATCAGCTATGAGGGTGATGGGGAATTGGTCCTGACGAGCGCGATCGTTGTGGATTCGGACGCGCAGAAGATGGCGACCACAATTTCTGCGACGAAGGTTCAGAGCGTCCTGCCTACCGAGTTCGCGCTGGCGCAGAACCGGCCGAATCCCTTCAACCCGTCGACCGAGATCAGCTTCAGCCTGCCGAAGCCGGCGGAGGTCACGCTTGTGATCTACAACCTTCTTGGTGAGAACGTCGTGACCCTGGCGGAAGGGCTGCGCGCGGCCGGAACGCATGCGGTGATGTGGGATGGGCGTGATAAGAACGGCGGAGCCGTGGCGTCGGGCGTGTATTTCTATCGCCTCGATGCGGGCGAATTCAGCGCGACGCGGAAGATGCTGTTGCTGAAGTAGCCGCAGGCCGTCGCCGCGATCGGCGGCGGAAACGGTTCAATAGTAAGCGCAGTGAAAGGGAGGGCAGGAAGACCCGGCGAAGGCCGGGTCTTTCTGCATGTGGCGGGCAAGTCGTTCACGTGAGCTGATGGGCCACCAGTATGGTCCATCGGCGACAATGCACTTGAACTTCTCCAACGGTAAGAGACTGGCAAGAAGTGAGTTTCAATGGGATTTGCGGCAACGGAAGGACGCCTGGACGAGCACAATGTGAAACTGAGACAGAACGCTCCGTGATTTAGATTGCGATAGCCTTAGGAGGAGGTTAGTTTTTACAGTGATCCGCTGTGGGTGGTTGCGTCGAGATTGAAGCTGCGGCTGCATCACTCTCGGCAACGAATCTGCCTTGCAGGGCGGGCGCGGACAGGAAAGATGGCGGGGAGGAGCGACACGACTTGGACGCCTTGACTCTGACAGTGATTTCGGCGATGGGGGATGCGAGTTGGCAATTGCCTGCCGGCACGCATCTGGTCGGCAGAGATCCCCATTGTGAGATCGTAATCGATGACTCGACAGTATCTCGTCAACACGCCAAGTTTGAGGTAACGCCGGAATCGGTCCGACTGGTTGATCTCGGCAGCAAGAACGGCACTTTTGTCAACGGAGTACGTGTACCGGATGCCCATCTGATTCGGCCGGGCGATCTGTTGGGTTTCGGCAAGGTCATTGCGGTAATCGGTTCCAGACCGACGGCAGCGCCGAAGGCGATGGCGACTGCGGCAGCGGATTGGACGCTGATTGACAACCGTACCCGAAGTTTTGACAGCGTCGATGTTCGCGGGCTTCTGCAAGAGCGGACCGAAGTGCTCCAGCGCCTGCTTGAGGCGTTTGGTGGATTGACGGCGATCATCCGACAGGATCTTAGAAGCGATTGCGAGCTGGAGTCGTACTTGACGCGATTGGCTTCCGTGGTCGGTGCCGGTGAGGCCTGGGCAGTGGAGTTTGATGATGCCGGTGAGCGCTGGCGGGTTATGGCGCGGAGCACCAGGTCGGAATCCGGTGCGGCTGCCGTAGCAGAGGCGCCGGATCAGCAGTTGCAGCAGGCGTTTCGCGCCCAGGAAATTGCGGTCAATCGGCTGGTTGGCAAAGCTGAACCAACTCCAAAAATGTCGATAGCGGTGCCGGTGACGAGTGATGGGGAGCGAATTGGTGTATTGTATCTGGCGGGCCTGCAGGTGGCCGAAGGTGAGATCAATTCACGGCTGGAGTTGGCGCAATTGGGAGCGGACATCATGGCGCTCAAGTTGCGTGGTCTGCGACAACGTGCCGGCGAAGCAGCGGCGGCAGCAGCGGCCGCGCGACTACGCGAGAGCGAGGCGAATCGCGAAGCACTCCTGCGAGCGCATCAGTTGTTGCAGGAGCAACACGAGGAGTTGCTGGAAGCGAACAAGCTGGCCGCGCTTGGCAAGTTGGCAGCTGGGATCGTGCATGAACTCATCACGCCGATTGCAGTCGCCCGGTCTTCGAGCCAAACCATCGCTTCGCTGGTGCAGCGAGGAGCCGACTCTGACAAGGGGAAAGCAGCCGAAGGACTTCGCGCAAACTTGGAAGCGCTGAATGCGGCAACGCAACGAATCGGGGAGGTGATAGCGGCGCTGAAGACATTTGCACTGGTCGACCGGCCGGAGGTGCTGGCAGTCGAGATCAATGCCGGGTTGGATGCAACGCTTCGGTTGCTGAGCCCGCGGTTTCCGGCGACGATCCGGTTAGTGCGAAAGTACGGTGAACTTGCGCCGGTGATTTGCTCCGGACGCGAACTGCATCAAGTCTTGTTGGCGGTCTTGGAGAACGCATTTCAGGCGATCACGGACGCAGGCGCGATCACAATAGCGACATCTTCAGGGGAGGGTGCCGTTAGAATCGAGATCGCCGACAATGGACGCGGTATTGACGCGGACAAGCTGGCACACATTTTCGAACCGAATTTTGCCGTCAAGGGAGGGCGAGTGCGGCTGGGACTGGGGCTGGCCTCTGCCAAGCGGCTTCTGCTGGAGATGAACGGACAGATTGCGATGCGTTCGGAGCTTGGGAAGGGGACGACGGTGACGATAACCTTACCGAAATCTGCTGCGGCTGGCGGCGTACGAGAGTAGCGTTCTGCCGACGTCATTATAAGGACATCGATTTACTCTTGTCTGCGAGTCTCCGCAGGCCAGGTGGAGAGTTGCGCCAGCTGACGCCAGGAGCGGATTCGCGTCTCGGGGTCGCCCCAATGCGCTTGACAATAGCGACGCAATAGTATACGTTAGGCCTGTCAGTTACTACTACATTCTGAGCGACGACATTTCGCACAAAGAAGTCCGAAGGGAGGGCCTGTGCACACGCGTTGGTTGTCCGCAATTTTGGTCTCATTCCAGACCATATCAAGAAAAGTATCTCAAGTCGCGAAGGTCGTGTTTCTCGCGTAGCTCAGAGGAGGAGGCAAATGCTAAGAGGGATTGTACTGTTTCTGGCTGGCATCGTGACGGCAGTGTGTGCGACTGCCGATCCGGTCGACACTGCGTGGGTTCGCTTGTACGATGGAACGTACGATGGGGCATCAGACAATGACTGGGGACATGCAATTGCCGTGGATGATTCAGGCAACGTCTATGTAGGTGGGACCTGTCGCACTTCCGGTATGGGCAACGGCTACGATATCGTGACAATCAAGTACAGGCCAAACGGGGACACGGCGTGGATCAGGACTTACAATGGCTCGGGAAACGCTGCTGATTCACTCAAGGGGCTCGACATTGATAGCCTTGGAAATGCGTTCATTACGGGCTGGACGTATTCGGCTTCCTCTGATTGGGACTTTGTAACGATCAAGTACTTGCCAGACGGCGATACTGCGTGGGTTCGAGTTCATAACGGGCCGGCAAACGGCCTTGACCAGGCCAATGCCGTTGCTGCTGACGAACAAGGTGGTTGTTGGGTGACAGGAACAAGCACAGGATCTACTACAAGCTGGGATTGGCTCACCATAAAGTACTCTCCAGACGGTGATACACTATGGGCACGCCGGTACGATAGCGGGCTCAGCAATATGGATCTGGCTTACTATTTGGAGCATGACGGTGCCGGCAATGTGTATGTAGCGGGGGATCGTTATGACGCAGGTGCTTCAGCTTGGGGAATGATGTTGCGCAAGTACCGACTTGATGGCACGCCTGCTTGGACTAAGACGCCAAAGCCCTGGGGAGCAGTTCACGACTTTGAGCGAGGGATCTCAGTCGATGACTCCGGCCGAGTTATAATCGTGGGACTAACCGACAATAACTCGCTTGGAGTAGCCGGCTACGATTCAAGCGGTACTGAGAAATATACACGCAAATTGACTGTAGGCAGCGGGTGCGACGTTGTCGGTGTTGAGAGTGATTGCTTCGGAAACAATTATGTGGTCTGCGGTTTCTCCACGACGGCACACCATCTAACCAAACTCGAATCAGACGGCGACACGGCGTGGACTCGCGTGTATGCGACGAGCCCGAAGGCGATCACTGTAGACGTTTTCGGAAACATCTTTGTAACAGGAAGCAGTTACGCAACCTACTACGATTTCTCAACATCCAAGTACAAGAGCAACGGTATCAGAGTATGGACCGAGACTCTTAACAGCGGAGGATCATGCGGAGATGTTGCGACCGCTGTTGCCGTTGACGCTTCTGGGAGTATCTATCTAACAGGTTGGGGCGGCGACTGTGATATCCTCACAATCAAGTATACACAGCTCGATACTGATGGAGATGGGGTTGAAGATGACTCCGACAACTGCCCGACAGTCTACAATCCGTCGCAAGCGGATTCCGACATGGACGGAATCGGTGACTTGTGTGACGCGTTTCCAAGTGTCAGCTCCTGGTCGTTCGGGAACAGTGAAGCGAACATGTGGCCGGAGTCGCATTGGGGATTGATCGGTTATTGCGGAATCATCACGCCGTGCGAAAGGTGCTGCATACTGTGTGAGCCGTCGGACTTCCCGGACTGGTGGGAGTTGTTCGTTTCGGCACTGGGAACCTCGCAGTGTTACTTCGATCCACCGCCGGGGCCGGTGAAGTTTCGGCCGTCGGCGTTAGCGCAGTGGACGGCACTGAAGGGGCTGTGGAGCGGGTCGTGCTTTGGATTTGCGGCCACCGAGTGGCTTTACACTGACGGCATTCGTCAGGTGGCGACCGATTTTCCGGGTTACAGCGAACTTGACGCGGTTCCATTAGGCGACACCAGCCGGGCAATGATCAACAAGTACTATCTCTACCAGTTTGCCGAGAGCGAGCAGGAGGCGATTGCCGCCCAGCTGGGCACCGTGACACCGGTGCAAACCCTGAACGCTTGCCGTTCGATGCTCTCTGGTCCCGTTCGCAACGACCGCGTGTTGATGTTGTTCAATAACAGCGGGCCGGGCGGACATGCGGTGGTGCCGTACGACATCAACGCCGGCGGTGGCTCGGTGCAGCGGATATTTGTCTTCGACAGCAATCACCCCAACGATTCGTCCCGCTACATTGCAATTGACACGGTAGGAAACGCCTGGTATTACGCCGCCCAGCCGAGTTGGGGCGGCGGCGGCGGGCTGATGCTTCTGAGTCCGGTGGGCGAGTACGAAGCGCCATTGATTCTGACTGACACGTCCGCGATAACCCAGAGGACACGCTTCTATTTCGGCGAGGCCGATTCGGCGCTATTCTCGTCGGTTCAAGGGACGATCGGGTTTGGCAGTAATAACCTGTTCGGCGACGTGAGCGGCGGCGTGCCGATCACGCCGGCCACCGGCACCGAGACCTGGCCGATCGGGTACCTGCTGCCGACCGGCGATTGGTACTGCTCAGCCACCGGAGTCATCGACGGCATCTTCGCGATCGTTGACGGCGAACACCGGATCTTTCGTCATGGTGGCGCCAAGTCAGGCATCATCAGCTGCTATTATCGCGCGGATGCAGTGGCGCCGTCATTGACGGTTTACCCGACGCTGGGGGGCAAGGAGATCCGGGGCGCTTGCGATAGCAATTTCATTGAGGTGATCACCGTCGAGCCGGACTCGGAGATAGTCGTCACGATCTGGGACTTTGTGCCGTCGGCGGGTGATTCGGCGCGGATGACCTTGACCGCCGAACACAACGTGCAGTTTGACAACTTCGGTGCGGCGGCGGATTACGACCTGCAAGTGCAGATTGTGTCGCCGACGGTGGATACGACCTTCTTCCATCAGGATGTGCCGATCGGCGAGGAAACGTCGCATCTGATCATACCGGACTGGCGGCCCAACTATGACAGTATTGAGATCATGATCGATACGGGCATGATCGGCACGTACGATTCGACGCTGATGATCGGTAATGCTCCGGCGCCGCGCTACATCTGCGGTGATGCGGACGGGTCCGGCAGCGTGAGCATCTCGGATGCCGTCTACTTGATCAACTACATCTTTGGCGGCGGGCCGGCATCAAATCCGCTTCTGGCAGGCGATGCCGACTGCAGCAATGCCGTCAGCATTTCGGATGCGGTGTATTTGATCAATTACATCTTTGCCGGCGGGCCGCAACCGTGCGCGGCGTGCGAGTGAGAGCGACGAATCGGATCTGAAACGTTTCAAACGTCGCCACTGCAAATAGTAGTTGACGTACATCACACTTCTGACTTGGGGAGGCGAAATGTCTAAGCGATTGGTGAGCATGGGGGCAAGGCTGATTGCGGTGACTTTCATAGCTGTTGCGGGCTTGGTGCAGATCGGCCGGAGTAGCGTCGACCCGTCAGCACCTCCGGAGGAGTCGGTGCTGACCAAGGACGTAAGATCCGACCAGACAAAGAGGATTGATCCCACCGAGGACATCTGTGATGAGTTCCTTGGACCGCTCATAAACACTGCACTATGGGCCCAGGTCACTGGAACTTGGACGCCAAGTGGAGGGCAGATCACGGGGTTTTCTGACCCGTTTGGCGGACCTGCGGATCAAGCCAACTTGCTGCTACAAGATTACTTTCAGCCTACGGGGAATTACACTTTTGATGCGGATCTGGTCGTCAAGCCGGGCGCGGACAATGGTTGGAGAATCGTGTTATATAACGCTGCCGGAAACAAGTACAACATCATATTTCAAGTAGCCACCGGATATGTCGGTGCAGAAGTGCGAACAAGCAGTTCTTATCGACTGGCCCTATGGCCAATCGATGGTACTCTGCCTTTCTGGGACACAGAGGTTGGGTCAGTCAACCACGCACGACTCGTGAAGGACGGGAACATCTTTACGGCGTACATTAATGGGCACGAGATGTTCACGCTGGTTGACACCATTTGGAATGGGAATGTCAAAGTTGGAATCGGCGCCTATGGTTACGCAACATATGAGAGGGTCTGTATAGCGGAGTCGACTCCGTTGATTCACAATACGCGGATTCTGTTCTATGGAACGCGAGACTACGGAACGGGTGCTGGCAGCCGCGGCTCCGACTACAACGAAGACCTGCCGCTCATACTCGAGCCTGAGGGATTCAGCTATACGATCCATGATCAGCAAACTCTCCCGGTTCTGAGTACCACTTTCTTGCAGCACTACGATCAATTGTGGCTACTGTCGACCGAAACGAGTACATCATACTTTGATGCATCGGAACTACAGGCGATTCAGGAGTTTTTCGATGCTGGTAAGCCGATTTTGCTCATCGGTGACGACTGTAGTTACGACGGGCCGGCGAACCAAGTGTCCAGCGAGCTTGGGCTGAGCCTCAGTTGCTCGAGTTCAGCATGCGTTGCGAATCACTGCGGCGGGTCGATTGGCTGCGCGATCGCAACCAGCGAGTTTGCGCCGCACGAGCTTTGGCAGAATGTCACGACGATACAGGGGAATCTGAACGAAGGTTCGTTGCAGGGAGGAGCGCCGGGGCAATTGGTGGCAAGTCATGGCGGTTTCAACATGGTAGGGCTTCAGGATGCTGGCGGACGGCGGGTCGCCTGGGATGCAACCTGGTATCGATTCACGGACGCGACCGCTCATCCCGACTTATCGATCGATCGCGAGGACAACAGCCAGTATGTCAAGAATCTTGCGCACTGGCTGGCCGGCGACAGAATGGGTCCCACATGGTCGTTTGCGAATTCGGAGGCTAACATCTGGCCTGGCACTTGGTGGCAGACCTTCGATTACTGTTACGCCAGTTCTCCGTGTGATCTTTATTGCCTGCTCTGTCGACCGTCAGATTTTCCCAATTGGGATCTCTTTGTTGAGGCCGTCAGCCCGGAAGCGGCGTACTTCGACCCACCCCCGGGTAAGGTGAGTTATCGGCCGTCAGCTTTGGCGCAATGGGAGGCTTTGCGCGGAGTCTGGACGGGATCGTGCTTTGGTTTTGCGGCCAGCCGTTCGCTATTCTATGATGGGTACTTCAGAGTTGACTCGGTGTTTTCCGGCTACTCAAGTCTCAATACGGTGCCTTTGAGCGCCCAGAGTCGGTCGCTGATCAATAAATACTACCTGTATCAATTCGGATATCAACAGCAACAGCGGATCAACAGCGCGGTCAACTCGATTACACCGGCAGCGACGCTGGCGGCTTGTCAGGCGATGCTGGCGCAGTGGCCGCGCAACGACCGCGCGCTGATGATGTTTCATCAGACAAACACCGGCGGTCATGCAGTCGCGCCATACCGGTGCTTGAAAGATGGTTCGAATCCTGATCTGTGGTACATCTATTCGTACGACAGCAACTTACCGGAGGATACGACCAAGCGCGTTGAGATCAACACGGCGAGCAACACTTGGTCGTACTCGGGGCAGCCGGGTTGGGGTGGCAGCTACGGGTTGTTCCTGCTCGATTCCGTCAGCAACTATCTGACCCCGCTGGTGCTGGCCGACACCAACACGGCCACGGAGCAGATTCGCTTCTACTTTGGCGAAGCCGACTCGGCGCACTTTGCCTCGGGCGCCGGGACGGTCGGATTCGACCAAGGCGGACCGTATGGCAGCATCACTGGCAGCTCGCCCATCATTCCCGTGGACGGCACAACGACACCGCCGATCGGCTATTTCCTGCCGACGGGTGAATGGTACTGCCGCGCCAGCGGTGTCGTGGATGGGGTGTTCACGGTGGTGGACGGTCACAAGCGGGTGTTTCGCAACGGCGGCGCCAAGTCGGGGATCATCAGTTGTTACTACCGGGCCGATGCCGTGGCGCCGTCGCTGACGAGCTACGGGGGTGGCGGCAAAGCTGGGCGCGGGATTTATGACAGCAGTCTCATCGAGGTGATCAGCATCACGCCGGATTCGGAAGTGGTGGTGCAGATCTCGGGGATCGAGATTCCGGCGGGCGACTCGGTAACCTTGACGCTGACCGCGGATCAGCAGGTGCAGGTTGACAACTTCGGGTCGGCGGCTGAGTATGATTTGCTGATTCAGATTGTAAGCCCGACGGTGGACACGACGTTTTACCACGAAGCGGTGGAAATCGGCGCGAGTACATCGCACTTGATCACGCCCGATTGGCGGCTTCATGGGGACAGCGTTGTGATCGGGATTGACACCAGCATGACGGGCAACTTTGGCGATTCGACGATCACGGTTCCGAACAGCGAGCTGGTGGCGTTTGTGTGCGGCGATGCAGACGGTAACGGGATGATCAGCATATCGGATGCGGTGTTCCTGATCAATTACATCTTTGCCGGCGGGCCGGCGCCGAGTCCGGTGATTCGTGGTGACGCAGACTGTAACGGGCTAGTCACGATTTCGGATGCGGTGTACTTGATCAACTACATTTTTGCCGGCGGACCGCAACCGTGCGCGGCGTGTGAGTGAGTTTGGGTTGTTCATAAGCCGCAGTTGACTTGACGAGGAGAAAAGAAAGACTGAACGGTCGAACAAGTATTGGAAAGTGAAAGGAATCGATATGGAAAAGAGTCCGCCAATTCTTGTGCTCATTGTCGTATCCAGTCTCTGCTTGTTCTGCTGGAGCGACAAGAGGAGCTTCGCGGCAGATAGCCCGGGACTTGCCATCGCCTCAAACATGATGGCGGCAATCGACAAACTGCAGGCTGCTTCAGACACGCATTTTGTCGCCATCGATCTGGCCTATGTGCAAACCGGTGCCGCAGAGGAAAGCAATCGTGAAGCGGCATCGTTTCGTCAGCCCGACGGAGTCGAACCCAGTCCCTTCATTCTCTGGCGAAACGACGTAACGTCCCGGAGCGGGATCTGGATCATGACTCTTGATCAGCAGACGGGCGCCCAGCGCGGGAATCGTCTTAACGTGCAATTCGCAGACTCCTGGCATCCAGTTGATGTAGTTTGGGCTGATCATTTCTCAAGTTCGCCGAAGCGCGGAGTCGAGCCAACTCCCTGGATTGTCTTTCGCGACTATCGACTTTATACATTTCCGGTGACGCACGGCCTTGATGGCACTCCAGTGGCCGGGTCGCCAACAACATACCTGCCTGTCATCGACTCAACTACCTATGGACACGCTGTATGTGCGGCGGAACTCTCGGGCTCCGAGTACGCCGACGGTAATGCCCGCTTATTGATCGGCACTGACAATGGATATTTAGTCGTTTTGCGTTTCACAGCAGCTGGTGGCAACCCCGTTGCGGATTTCATTCACGTATCGTCAGATCCGATTGTCAATCTCCAGCCTTTGCCGCAATGCGGCTACATTGCGTTGGGCACGATCACGGGAGATAGCATTGTGGGCATTCGACTCCGTCAGCCACTTCCTGGTCCGTCTGCGACGGTCTTTACGCTCACGACCCCTCCTGGAATGACCGTACCCCTGGATTTAGACTCATTTGGCCCCGATGATGCCGTATTGCCCGATTGCCAGTCCGCACTTCGGTTAGTGCTTGCCGATGGCACGGCAGACTTGGCTCTGGTCGACATCGCAGCAAATCAGACTGGAGTGGCAACCCTAACTCCAACACTGGAGCGCCACGATCTTGGCATCAGGTCCGCAGTGACCGGATCATTGCTGATGCTTGCGAACGATGGCTCGGAGGTCATGTTCGACCCCAACTATTCACAACAGGATGGCTCCAGCGGCTGTGACCTGAATGTCACCGATGGCATAGCCAATCAGTGCTATTTCTGCGGCGACGCTGACGGTTCTGGGGCCATCTCGATCTCCGATGCAGTCTACCTGATCAATTACATCTTTGCGGGCGGGCCGGCGCCAATTCCCTTGCTTGCAGGCGATGCTGACTGCAACGGGCTGGTCACGATTTCGGATGCGGTGTATTTGATCAACTACATCTTTGCAGGTGGACCAGCTCCGTGCGCGGCGTGTCCGTAAGCGGCACATTTTCTCGGATCGATCGTGGACCGGGAGTAGTCGCTACTCCCGGCTTCTTTTCATTGAGGGGTGATTGGATTGCAGACGCCGCTTCGGTCAAGAGATTAGTTCCTGAAATGGCGGGAAATCGCGAATCTTCTCGAAACCGGAGAAGTTACGGACGAAAGCGACCGAGAAATTGGCGGGGCCGATCAGAATCTGGCGCAGCAGGCCGACTGCGGAATCGAAATCATCGGTCATGACGCAGACTAATGACATCAATTCCATGAGGAAGGTCCCCAGCACTTGATCTTTGCCGGGGGGAACCAGTTCGAGGGCGCGCCGCCCCGAGGTATGTGCGAGATCGCGTTTGCCAATGCCGGCATAAGCGATGGCCAGATGCATGTGCAGGCGCGCATCATCGGGTTGGGTCTTGACGCGGGTCTCGAGCAAGACGCGAGCGGAGTCGTAGGAGCTAACACTTTCGGCGTGATGCCCCAAGCGAGCGGAGATGCGAGCTTTCACGATGAAGTAGATTTCCATCTCGCCTTCATCAACCCAAAGGTCATTGACCATGACATCACAATCGTAGTTGAAGTAGCGTACGAGAGCATCAAGCAGAATCCACTCAACGCCGAGTTCGGTCGGATTCAGGTGTTTCGCGGCCTCGCGGATGACTGCGGCCGCTTGATCGAGGTTCCAATCGCGCAGGACGCAGGCCATGGCCTTCTTGACATAGAGATCGGACCAGGCCGGCGCGAGCCAGAGGCAGTGGTCGAGAATCGGGATGGCCTCGTCGTAACGCCGCAGCAGCAGCAGTGTGTTGGCACGCTCATAGGTGATCAACGCCGATTTCGGGTCGAGGTCGCTGGCGCTCTCGATCGAGCGCAGTGCCTCGTTCCATTTGCCCAGGCGACGCATGATATAGCCCTTCGAGGCGAGGATACTGGCATCGTTGGGACGGCGAGAACTGACACTGCTGAATTGCTCGAGAGCCTTGACGTAGTCGGTCATGCCGTAGTAGTAGTAGTAGCCGAGCGCCTGCTTGGCCTCCGGCGACTCGGGCGCGATCGACAGCGCGCGATCAACGCATTGTTTGGCCTGGGCCAATCGTTCGGCGGTATGGTCGTAGTGGAACCAGTACATCGAGATGTGAGCGCGGGCGAGACGGGCGTGCGCATGGGCGAAGCGCGGATCGATTTCAACAGCGTGGCGGTAGAGATCGATAGCGCGATGGAGGTCTTCCTCGGCGAGGCTGTGGGGGAAGATTTCGTTGGCCCGCAGGAAGCAATCGTAGGCTTCAACGCTGGCGGTGTGGCGGTCGGCGAGCATGCTCAGTTCCGGCTCGCCGAGCAAGACACCGAGAGCCCGGGCGACTTGTTCGCCGACCTCGGACTGGACGGCGAAGATTTCATTGACCTCGCGATCATAGGACTCCGACCAACGTACGGTGCCATCGGCGGCGTTGACTAATTCGACGTGAATGCGGACAAAGGGCTGGGCACGGGCGGTGTCCCAGCCGAGCGAACCAAGCAGCAGGTAGCCGCAGCCCAGTTCGGCACCGATCGCGCGCGGACTTTGCTCGCCCATCCGGTACTTTCTCGAGCTGCTGAAGGAAATAACCTTCAAACGCGCCAGTCGCGACAGGTAGCCATTGATTTCCTCGGCGACGCCGTCGGCGAAGTAGCTGAGATCGTCGCGTCCGCGGTTGTCAAAGGGTATCACGGCCACGGAGACCCGCTCGGCGGTGATCGGGAGCGGAGTGCGCGCTTCCGCTTTGGCGCCTGAACGCAAGTCGTCGGCCAGGGCGCGGATGGACTGATAACGTGCTTCGGGAGCCTTCTGTAGGGCCCGGTCGATCACACGGCACAGCTCCGGGGGAACTTCGGGATTCAGGGAGAGAATGTCATTGTAGGGCAAGTGCACGATAGCGAAGAGCACGGCCATGGTGTGCTCGCCGCTGAAGGGCAGTCGATGGGTGACAATCTCGTAGAGAAGAACTCCCATGGAGAACACGTCGGAGCGAACATCAAGCGGTCGGCCCTGGGCCTGCTCCGGCGACATATAGTGCGCCGTGCCGACGATGTGCCCGCTGGAGCTTTCAGCGGATGAGCGCTGCAATTTCGCCAAGCCGAAGTCGAGAATCTTGGCGTGGCCGTCCTTGGTGATCATGATATTGCCGGGCTTGATATCGCGATGGACGATCTGATGATCGTGAGCCGCCTGCAGGCCGTCGCAGACCTGGAGGAAGATGCGTAGACCCTGTTCCAGGCTGATCTTGCCTGCGGCCAAAGCGTCTTTGAGGCTCTCCCCCTCGATATACTCCATGGCAATGAACTGGGTGCCGGCGGAATCGCCGATTTCGTGAATCGTGGCGACATTGGGATGGTTCATCGCGGCCTGCTTTTGCGCTTCACGCAGGAAGCGTTCGCGCATTTCGATGTCGGAGGCGTATTCAGTCGCCAGGACTTTGACAGCGACGTCGCGCTTGAGGGTCTCGTCGAAGGCCTGGAAGACGAAGCCGGAGCCGCCGCGGCCGAGCAGGCGTGTCAGGCGATAGTGGCCGATCTGAGAGCCGGCTGGGGAATTGAAGCCCGCGGTTTCATCCAGCGGACGGCCGTGGTCGTGCTCAGCCAACGAAGAGTCCCTCCCTGAGAGCGTTTTTGCGTAGCCCAAATGTAGTCGCTCGGGTCAATTAAACAATATTGATCTAATCTGTCAATGGGTGGGGAAATGAATGCGGTGGGGATGATCCAAGTAAGTTGGGATTAAGTGAAGAGGTGGGTGGGCGAGAGGAGGAGTTGAAATCAAGTCTATTTTATTGACATTGTCGTCGATGTTGGGTATACTGGTGTAGTTTACTTCAAGTCACTTCGGGGAGGCAGTTCTGCAGTTGTTAGCTACCCATTCCATTACGATCGCGCGTTCGAATACACCAAATATTATCAGACTAATCGCTATCCGAAGGAGTCGCTCTGTGCGTCTTGACAATTCTCTGCTCATTTTGATCAGCGCTGCTCTTCTGTTCTCGTGGCAGATGCCAGTGGCAGCCGCTGCAGACGGTGCCAAGGCAGCGCAGGTTCTGTCTGTTACGCCATCGCAAAATGCGGTTAGTATCCCGGTTGCGTGCAACATAATCGTGTCGTTCGACACTGATATGAATCCTTCCACGCTCAACAATTCTACAATCCTTGCGAATTGCTCGTTTACAGGACTGAAGTCAGGTGCGATCTCCTACGATGAGATCACCAGGACGTGCACCTTCAATCCTAGCTCGGATTTTCTCCCGGGCGAGTTGATCACTGTATCCCTCACCGACGGGATTCAATCATCAATTGGCGCGCCATTAGCGGGAAGTCACGTGTGGACTTTTACTACGGCGACTTCACAGGCAAGCTCGCGGTTTGAACGAGACACAACATTAAAGGTTCAGGGTGGCTACGTCAACGACGTGGGCGCAGCTGACTTGGATGGTGATCGTGATATCGACCTTTTGGCTACTTTGACAGGCGGAACGGTAAGCGCTTCTCTAAATGCCGGGTCGGGTGTCTTCGGAGATTGTGGGACATTCGGAGTCGGGTTACACCCTCACAGTGCTCGCGCGGTCGATCTGGATCACGATCTGCATACTGACGTGCTGGTGTCCAATTACTCAGGGGAACTTCACGGCTTCACTGTGTTATATGGTCAAGGTGGTTGTGCCTTTGATCCGATGCAGCACTACACAAGGACCGGTGGGCACGATACCTACGCAAGCGACCTGAATTCCGACGGATTCTTTGATGTGATTACTGCGAACTTCAATAATTCGTCGAGCGTGTCCGTAATGTTGAATCAATTCGGACGCTCGTTTGCTGCGGCCGCTGACTATCCAATCAACAGCTACAGTACGCAAGTAACCTCTGTAGACGTTGACAATGACATGGATATGGACATTGTTGCCACCTCTCACGAAACTGACAGTGTGACAGTCTTGTTCAACACCGGAAACGGTTCCTTTGGTGCGAAGAAGGCGTATTTCATTTTGAATTACCCTTACAGGGTTGAGTGTGCAGATGTAAATGGCGATGAGTCAGCCGATGTAATCGTCACGAGCAGTTCGGGATTCACAATTCGGATAAATGATGGAAATGGCGGATTTGATTCAAGTCTGTTCTGCTTCTATGATCAAATTCAAGGAGTCACCGCTGCCGATTTAGACGGAGATGGCGATATCGACCTTGCTCTTCTTTGGGTAGGCGGCAATGGATACTCCAATTTGGTGATTCGATCAAACGATGGCTCTGGTAACTTCTCGGAGAGTGGAAGCTATGTGCTCGGATCTGCTTCCATCAATACAAACTCAATCCTCAGTGCAGATGTTGATGGGGATGGGAATATGGACGTCGTCATCGGCGGCTATGCTGACTCATCGTTGATAATCATACACAATATTCGCTGCGCCGACGCCGACGGTGACGGCTTTGGGGACCCAGGTCACCCAGAGAATGAGTGTGTGACAGACAATTGCCCGAGCTTAGAGAACGCATCACAGTCTGATGGCGACGGCGATGGCGCAGGTGATGTCTGCGACAATTGTCCGGCAGTTGCTAATGCTAATCAGGCGGATGGCGATGGCGACGGAATTGGCGATGCTTGCGATAACTGCCCTGCAACTCAGAATCCGGGGCAAGCAGACACGGACTTAGACAACGTCGGCGACATCTGTGACAACTGCCCGACGGAGTACAATCCGTCCCAAGCCGACACCGATACTGATGGTCATGCCGACGCCTGCGACAACTGCCCATCTGCTTACAATCCGAGTCAGACCGATACTGACGCCGACAGTGTCGGCGATGCGTGTGATGACTGTATTGACATCGATCCGGTACCGTGGAGTTTTGGCAACAGTGAGGCGAGCATGTGGCCGCAAGCGTGGTGGCAGCAGTTCAACTACTGCACACCGATCACGCCGTGTTCACGCTACTGCTTGCTGTGCAACTCGTCGGATTTCCCCAACTGGGAGCTGTTCGCAGCGGCCGTCGGATCCGAAGCGGCATATTTCGACACCTTGCCAGGCCAGATCAAGTATCGGCCATCAGCGATCGCGCAGTGGGAGGCGCTGCGCGGCGAGTGGACGGGATCGTGCTTTGGCTTTGCGGCCACGGCGAGCCTGTTCTACGATGGATTCCTCGAACTTGACTACGAGTTTCCAGGCTACGCGACGCTCGCCCAGGTTCCACTTACTGCAGCTGCACGCGAGATGATCAACAAGCACTATCTCTATCAATTTGGCTTCGACCAGCAGAAGCTGATCAACGCGGCCTATACCAGCATCACACCGGCGCAAACGCTGGCGGCATGCAAGGAGATGTTCAACAAGACGCCGCGCAACGATCGGGCGCTGATGATGTTCAATCAGTCGAGCAGCGGCGGTCATGCGGTGGTTCCCTACGCCTGTCATCAGGACGGCGGCAATCCCGACCTGTGGTATCTCAAGGTTCACGACAGCAATTTCCCAAGCGATACGACGCAGCGGGTGACAATCGATCTTGCAGGCGATTTGTGGTCATATTCCGGTCAGCCCGACTGGGGCGGCAATCGCGGGTTGTTCCTGCTGGACTCGGTGGGCAACTACACGCAGCCGTTGATCCTCGCGGATACGGCGCAGGCCAATGAGCAAATTCGCTTCTACTTTGGGGACGCCGATTCGGCAAGCCTGACATCATCTCAGGGAACGATCGGGTTTGGCGGCAACGCGACGTACGGGAGTGTGCCAAACAGCTATCCTATCATTCCGGCCGACGGCCAGAATACGCTGCCGATCGGCTATTTTCTACCGAGCGGCGAGTGGTTCTGTCAGGCGAGCGGCGTGGCTGATGGCGTTTTCACTGTACTGGATGGAGCCAAACGCGTCTTCCGCCACGGCGGGGCGAAATCGGGGATTATCAGTTGCTACTATCGGGCCAATGCCACGGCGCCGCAGTTGGTGGTCTATGGCGGCAGCGGCGGCAAGGGTAATCGCGACATTTACGACAGCAGCTTCGTCGAGGTGATCGTGGTCGAACCCGACTCCGAAATCGTGATCCAGATATCCAGTCTGACGCCGTCACTTGGCGATTCGATTGCCGTGACGTTGACACCGCAGCAGGAGATTCAGGTTGACAACTTTGGAGCTTCGGGCAGTTACGATCTACTGATTCAAGTAGTGACGGCGACTGAGGACACGAGCTTCTACCACGACAATATCGTGATCGACGGATCGACATCGCACATCATTGATCCCGACTGGCGTGCGCATCACGACAGCGTCCAGATCGTCATCGATACGAGCATGACGGGTGCGTCCGATTCGACGGCTACTTACGGCAACGCGTCGACGCCGCAGTTTGTCTGCGGTGATGCGGAGGGCTCGGGGAGTATCAGCATCTCGGATGCGGTCTATTTGATCAACTACATCTTCGCCGGCGGACCGGCACCGGTTCCGGTGATTCGCGGGGATGCCGACTGCAGCGGATTGGTGACGATTTCCGATGCCGTCTATTTGATCTACTACATCTTCGCCGGCGGGCCGCGGCCCTGCGCGGCGTGTCCGTAGGGGGGTAGTTCGGATCGCACCGCAATTCCGCAAAGCACGGCAGAATCAGCGGTTCTGAATTGCCGAGGTTTGGAGGAGTCGTGAACCTGAAGGTTGCCGTAATGGCTCTGATTGTCGTTCTGGAGATGGCACGCATGACGACGTGCGAAGCCGCAGACACGACGCGGGTCGTACACGTCTTCGTGGCCTTGGCCGACAACGAGCATCAAGGAATCGTGCCCGTGTCGGTGCGTCTCGGCAACGGGGAAGATCTGGACAACAATCTCTACTGGGGCGCGGCTTACGGTGTCCGCACGTATTTTGCCCGAGACAAGCAATGGAGTCTCATTTCCAGGATCGAGTCAGTGCGGCCGGATACCGTGCTCCAACGCTGTATCTTCCGGCACAAAGTCCACAAGCTCTACCTGATCGCTGACGCTTACAAGGGGGAGCGAATCTGCGAGGCTGTCACCGATTTCCTTGCCACAGTGGCCGGACGCAGGGCGCTGGTACCTATTTCCGCTGCTGGGTCTTCGGGTCCAGAGAGCGACAGGGGGATTCGTGTAGACATGGCAGCCTACGTCGGGCACAACGGACTCATGGATTTCGATGTGCCCGTTCAGGGTTTGCACGGAGACAGCACGGGTCTTCCGGCGATCATTCTTGCCTGCGTCAGTAAGGGCTACTTCCACAGCCACCTGACAGCGCTCCGAGCCGATCCGATTCTCTGGACGACGGGGCTGATGGCACCCGAGGCGTACACTCTGAAAGCAGCCGTTGAGTCATGGGCGGCGGGCAAGAATCGCAGCGAGATTCGCGCGCAGGCGGCTGCGGCGTACGACCAATTTCAGCACTGTGGAGAGTCAGCGGCGCGAAGATTGCTGGTTACCGGTTATTAGTCTCTTGGTTGAAATCCCGAGCAGGCACTTTCTCGAACTTCCTCCAAGTCGACCACAGGGGTGACAAACGGGTTGCGCCACTGAAGTTCTGATCGGAATGAGTACACAAAACGTACTGCCAGAAGCGGACTTAGCAGGGGCGACGTTAAGGCGATGTCGAAGGCTGCCGGTCACTCGATGCAGACAGTCCGAACACGCGTCGGGTCAATCTTGCGGGCTTGGGACAGGAGGCTCTCGGCGATGATGCGGTCTTCTGAGACGTTTATGATCTTGCTCTGCCCACTGAGTCGTTTCCGAGTACTGCGGAGATATTCTGCACAACTGCCGAGCGGTACCGTCGTGACAAGCGGAGCTGCCATTGCTCGGGGCTCGCGTCGAGTACGGTAGCGCCCATTCAGCTGCTTCATGAATTCGTCGAGCGACCGCGCGTATGCTGCGATGTTGTCGGGTATCGTATCGAATTCGAGCACCCAGTGGTGACGCGGGATCTTCGATTCGACCGGATCAGCGTAGGTCAGATGGAAGCCCAGGCATTTCACGCGGCACGTCATGTCGGCGGCAGCGATCGCGCGGCGGGCGTGATCCACGCTGGTTGCGTCGCCATAGCGGTCCAGCATCTCCCCCACTCGCCCCATCACGCGCAGGCGAGGCGGGTCGATCGATACGAACCGCACAATATCTCCAACACAGACACTCCAAAGCCCGCTCAAATTGGTGACGTAGATGATGTAGTCGACTCCCGGTTCAAGGGCTCCAATCGTGTGGCGCACCGGGCGCAATGAGTGTTCGTCGCCAAGGCGAACAAACTCGAAGAACACGCCGCCGATCAAGTTCACGAGCAGACTGTCATCGTCACACCGATCCTGAAAGGCAAACAGACCTTCCGAAGCAGAGTAGGACTCGATGAAATCAACTGATGCTCCAAGATAAGACTGGAGAACCGAACGGAAGGAACTGAGAGCAACTCCGCCCGAGAAGAACACCTTGAAGTTGGGCCAGAACTTGGTCACTGCTTCCAATACCGTTGCCGTGCCTGCAACTTCGCGCACGCGCTCAAGAAAAACCGGCGCCCAGCTCGGAACCATGGCGAGCGCGCGCACATCCTTGCGCACAGCGATTCGCGCGGATTCACCCAGCTTCGATTCCCAGTCCTCCATCAGCATGACGTGCCGCGGCAACGCCTGAAATCGGCGAGAGAGCAGGCGTGGAGCGTGGTACGCCAGCAGCCCGCTGACTTCACCAGTGACTTTGCCCAGCACGGACCCGGCCTCGACCCCGCCGGGCAGGCTCAGGATCTTTCCTTTCAAGATCGCGCAGCCGCCTCGCTTGCTGGAAATGTAGCAGAGGCCGGGCAGCAAGCTACTCCGGGAAAGAGAAGCCATTGTGGCTTGAGACAAGGGAATGACCCGTCCGCCTGAGCGTGTGCCACCGGAAACAGCGAATGCTGCCGGCAAGCCGGGCCACGTCACATCCGGTTCACCATGGACTACACGGTCAATGTACGGTGCCAAATCAGTGTAGTCTGACAAAGGGACACGAAGTTGAAACTCCCGTATGAGATTGGGGGACTGTTCCAGGTCCGCGAACCCGAACAGGCGTCCCCAGACTGTGTCTTTTGCCTGACGAACCATGGATTGCAGCAATCTGCGCTGGGATGCTCCAGGTTCTTTCAGGGATTGCCGGAGACGCCACAATGGCGAGGGCGGACTTTCTAGGATATGCGCAAACATACAGGACTTGATAAATTATAGACAAACGATGCCAGGATGAATATGTATTTTTGGCAGAATGGATTCAGGCAATACTGGAATGGCGGAGAACCGACAAGATCCGCATGACGCAAGCGTGGAACGATACCACGCCTTTGACAACCTGAGGGGTATCTTGCTGATGCTCCTGATTGTCTTGCACTCGGCGGTTGCGTACATGGTCACCCCTCTCGATGATGTCTGGCCATTCAAGGACGATTCTGCACACATCGTTTTTGATATTGTGGTGGTGTCAATCCACACGTTTCGCCTACCGTTGCTTTTCGTAATGGCCGGTTTCTTCGGCGGGAAACTGTACTGCGAGCGGGGCACGCACGAGTTCCTGCGAAATCGGACGCAGAGGATTGCTGTTCCTCTCATACTATTCTGGGTGGTTTTGGCTCCGTTGATCCTTGCCCCGTTCGCCCTAATCCAACTTGATCCGGACTCTCGCACGCTGATGGGTGTGGGCTCTTGGTTGCTGAGTGCGAAGGCTGTGCCTCATTTGCAGCTTTTCCACCTTTGGTTTCTGCTTGATCTGCTCCTGTACTATGGGGTTATGCTGCTCACGGCACAGCTATCCCGAGTAATGCGCTTCACATGGGTAGACAGCGGCCGGCAGAAGCTCGATCAGCTGCTCCAAAGTTCGTGGGGCTTCCTGGTTTTCGTCGTCGTGACAGCGATATCGCTCCTGCCGACGAAGCTTGGTATGCTTGAGACTCCCGCAACGTTCGCCCGACCGCCGTCAACGCTGCTCGCTGATTTTGTCTTCTTTCTGTTTGGCTGGTGGCTTTATGCTCGCAGGAGTCATCTTGGACACTTCGCAGCGTGGGCGTGGGCGGGAACTACGCTCGGAATCGCGTTACTCGCAGCTCACTTGGCGTGTGTGGTCTGGCTGCTCAACGGCAGCAGCGAGTACCACACAGCGTCGGCTGTTTTCGCTTCGTTTTCGACCTGGTTCTTCGTGTATGGGATCATGGGGTTCTTCGTTCGGTACTGCAATTCACCAAGCCGTTTCTGGCGCTACATTGCTGATTCATCCTATTGGTGCTATCTCGTACACCTTCCGTCAGTCGTCTGGCTTCAGATCCTACTGGCCAATTGGCGAGTTCCCGCGGTACTGAAATTCGCGACGGTACTCATAGCCACGTTGTCAATTTGCCTGCTAACGTATGATCGCTTCGTCCGCGCGACACCGATCGGTGCCTTGATCAATGGACGGCGACGCCCCCATTAGATCGCAAATCGGAAGCATTGAGAGAACCGACAGGGCCACACTTCAAGGTGGAGTAGCGGTAATCGCACCGTCGATGACGGGAAGATCTGGGTAGACGCAGAAATCAGGTGAGTGCGGATTCAGACGTCCAGATGACCTAATGATTGGCGCCTTCATTCATCGGCAGAGATGCCAAGTCGTGAAACACATGTCTTGGTCTTACCGCGACGCCTGGAAAGAGGAGTCGACGCGAGGCACGAAGCAAAGCGTGGGCAATCCGTCCGCGTGCCTTAAGGAAGAAGAACATCTCCTCGAGATTCCCGCCCAGTCGCAATTTGGCGTGATATGAGGTTTGTCCTAGATCGACAATCGCGCAGTTGCGGCTGAATGCGAGTGCGACAATGCCGTTGAGCAGGTTGAAATAGGTGTCAAACCGGTCGCGTGATGGGTAATCGATTCCGGCCAGAAGAAAATGCAGCGTCTGTCCATGGGTAGTTAACAGGGCTGCTCCGATTATCTCGTCCTTGCACCTCAGAGTGAGCAACTCCAGATCCTCGGAGCACTTCTCAAATAGCAGCGAGAAGAACCGCTCATTCAGAATCTCGAGCTTGGTCTTCGCTTGAGACATGGTCTGGGCGTACAGCGCCGCGAATGTCGGTGCCACTTGCGGTGACGGATGCTCCAGGTGGAGAAGAGTGGCAGCCGGGTTGGCCCTGCTCCCGTCTTCAAACTCCGGGCGGAGCTGTTTCCACCCTGCTTTGCGCAAGCTTGCAGTTATCTGTCGCCGATAGCCGGCCCGCATGCACGAAAGATACGTCCCGAAGTCCGGCCAAGTGATTGTCAGGCACACGCGCGGCATGCTCCTCGCCAGAAAGAACCCGTTTTTCGCGAACGGCTCGAACTGACTCAAACTTTGTGCCGGAAACTCCTTGGCGCACAGAACTTCAATTCTCTCTGACCCGGCAATTTCGTCCATGCAGTAGGCGACCTGCTCGACAACGGCTTCGTCCAGCCAATCGTGCTTGGAACAGACATTGTGTCTCCCGATTGAGATGGGTGTACCGCTGAACAGGATTCGTATCCTCAAGAAGTCAGGCCGGAGATGCCGCACCGGGAGGACAACCTTGTGCAGACCGGAATTGAGCAGATCGAGTGATACCGTGAAACTTGTGACAATCGCGGTACCCACCAGTTCGTCCCCCATGTGGATGAGAAGATACCAGTAGTCCGCCATCTCGACACGAGAGCATTCGAGGGCGTTGAGGAAGCGGTGGGTATTGGCAAGGCCATATTGTGCGCTGACAGAATCCCAAAGCGATTCCGCGATCTCGGTAATCGAGCGGTGAACGCGGACGTGCAAGCGGGGTCGTGATTCTGAGCCACTCGCCGATGAGGGAGGAGGATGTTGCGAATCCATCTTCAGACTGAATCCAGCGAGTGCTGTTGACCCTTGCGGTGCAGCTCGCCAAAGGCAGCGAGAATCGAATCGAGGCAGGCTTGATCCATTGCCGCGGTTGCACAGAGGCGAAGTCGCGCGGTGCCGGTCTTCACCGCCGGACTGACGATTGCCGTTGCGAGGATGCCCTGGTCGTACAAAGTTCTTGCCGCCTGATACGCCTGTTTGTCGCCACCGAGCAGGACGGGGATGATCGGCGACTGCGACAGTCCGAGGTTGAACCCGAGCCGGCGCAGCCCGTCGCGAAGTTGCGCTGCATTACGATGCACTCGGGCCAAGCGTTCGGGCTCCCGGCGAAGAACGCTGATCGATTCCAGGGCCGCCGCGGCTGAGGCCGGTGTTATAGCCGCCGAGAACATGAAGGGAGCGGAACCGTGCTGGAGGAAATAGATCAACTCGCGACTCCCCGCGACAAACCCGCCGTTGGACGGAAACGCCTTGCTGAGCGAGCCCATCCAAATATCCGCCTCGCAAGCAGGCACTCCCAGTGCTTCATCAATTCCCCTTCCAGTCGGGCCGAGCACACCCAGGGAATGTGCTTCATCTACCATCAGTCGCACTTTGTGACGATTCTTGACGGCAACAATATCGGCGAGCGGCGGGATATCTCCGTCCATGGAGTAAAGTCCTTCGATTACTACCAAGACGTTCCTGCTCGTGCGATGACATAGAATCTCATCCAGCGCCGAAGGATCGTTGTGAGCGAAGGTGCGGATAGGAATGTGTCCAAGCCGACACGCATCGATAACACTGCGATGGATCCGTTCATCGGCAACGACCAGATCGCCAGGCCCAAGCAGCGAAGAGATGACGGCCAGGTTCGCAACATAGCCCGAGCTATAGGTGATGCTCTCTTCGGTCTTCTTGAAGCTCGCCAACTGTTCTTCTAGAAGCCGATGGAGTTCGCAAGTACCGGTCAGCAGGCGGACACCGCCGGTTCCGGTGCCATAGGTACGAATGGCCTCCTGTGCAGCCTGCTCGATTTTCGGATGGCCAATGAGGCCGAGGTAGTCGTATGACGAGGCGTTGATCAGTGTCCGCGCTCCAATCCGGACTTGCGGTCCAGACTTTCCGGCCATCGGCTGTTGATAGGTATAGAGCCCGCGCGGAACGCCCCAGCGAAAGATTCTGAACCAGGTCTGAGCTGATGGCAGATTGCCGACGATCGAGTCACTTTCGGACGGACCGGGTTCTCCGTGGAAGTATCCCTTGAAGGGGTCTGGCGGGTCTTGTGTCTCGAAGTGGCAATTTCGCGGTGAACTCTGAAATTGGAGGACACGGACATTTCCCACCTCCGGCGTTGAGGCCTGAGCTTCCTGGATTTCACCCAGATCGTGATGATGATGTGCCCGTCGCAGCTGTAAGTAGATCTTCACCGCGCCCACCCAGAGTCGCAGGTATTTTCGTGACCACACGGGCGGGCGAGTCCGCAGCGTTAGCCGAGCCGCGCGTCGAATATCCAAGACGGTACTTGCGTAGGTGCGAATCATCGCACGATAATAGTCACGCAGCGGAACACGGGTGGGAATGACGGGATGGGTGAGGTCCCAAAGCCCGTGAGCCGACCGCGGCACGGTGAGTTTGCTCGCATAGCGCGGCCAGATCGGCGATCCCGGCATCGGTATCTGCGGGGAGATATTGACATAATAAATGCCGTTATCTTGAATGAAGCGATTGAGACGTTCCCAATCGCTGGGCTGATAGTCACTTCCCGTGATGAAAGAGGCATAGATATCGACGTGATTACGCCGCAAGATCTCGACCGACAGGCGGTTCACCTCGGTCGTTGACTGCTTATTCATTTCCTTCAGCTCATGATCGGTGGCTGCCTCGAGACCGACGATCACCGCCTTCAGTCCCAGATCGCTCCATTGACGGATGATCTCTTCATGGGCGACAATGAAATCCGCGCGTCCATAGACAAGGAAGTTCTTTCTAATTCCGCGACGTCGAAGAAGATCACCGATGGCTGCCAGTCGGCTCGGATCAAAGAGGAAGATATCATCAACGATGTAGATCTCTTTCTGGGGAATGCACTCAATCTCAGCGACGATCGACTCGGGGCTACGGGAGAACGGATGGCCGCCGGTGATTCGCCAGGTAACGCAGAAGTTGCACTGATACCAGCATCCCCAGGTGGTTTTTACCAGCGCGACCGGCTGGTGAAACAAATAGTAGTAGCGATGCTGCAAGTGCCGGATCAGATGACGGTGTGGAAAGGGCAGGCAGTCTGGATTCGCCGGCAGATACTCGCGCGGCGCAGTACGGCGGAGGGACTGGTCAGCCTGCGGGATCGCCACTCCCGGGATCACATCCAGTGGAATGCCCGCTTCGAGTGCAGACATGATTTCCGGCATCATCGAGGTCCCGTCGCCGAGGACCACGCAATCGATGGCAGCGTCGTTGAAGTCCTCCGGTGCCAGAGCAGCCTGGACACCGCCAACGATCGTGGCGCACTCCGGTTTCCACATCTTCACAGTATGACAGATCTTCTTCACCTCATTGACGCCGTTGATGTAACAACTTGTTCCGACCACGTCCGGATTGAATTCCTGAAGCCGGCGAGGGAGGTTGCGCTCCAAGATCATGTCAAAGATCTGGACGTCGTGACCCGTGATACCCGCGGCGACGTATTCGAGTTCAAGGGGCTCACAGATCATGAGGTGCTTGAGGCCAATCGTGTGCCGGGGTACCGGCGGTCGAATCAAGAGCACGCGCATTGAAGCTATTCCCTCTATAGTATCCCCGGAGAGATCCGACGTTTGATGTGGAAATGGTACCGGATATTCGATATCCAAATGACGGCCCGCATGTAGGGTCCGAGGCGCGCAGAGTTCGGCCAAACTCGGCGCAAAATCGCTGTCCAACTGAAGAGCCGCCGGTAGAGCTGCCAGTAGTTGCCTTCGAGAGTTGCGGGGTCCAATCGTGCGGGTCGGAACACCACTTTGCCGCCGGTATAGTTGGCGAAGTCCGTGTCGGTGATCCGATTGCTCTGCTGCAGCCGCGCGAACAAGGGAGTACCCGGTACCGGAGTCAGGATATGTACGCGCGGGACTGCGATTTTCGCTTCCATGATGAAGCGATAGGTGCGCTCGATGGTGGCTTCGTCGTCACCGTCAAGTCCGAGAATCATTTCGGTCGACACTTCGATCCCGCATGCTCGCAGCGCCTTCACGGCCTGGTGATAACGCGTTGGCTGATTCCATCCTTTGTCGATCATATCCAGGCTGTCCCGGTTCAGTGATTCAATGCCGAATGAGAGCAAGCGGCAGCCGCTTCGATGCGCCAGTCTCAGAAGCGGTGCGTTCTCACTGATTTGCAGTGATGCCTGACTCATCCAGATTATCCTTTCGGGAATCAAGGCCTCAAATAACTCGCCGCAGTAGTCGAAATCAGCGGTGAGGTTATCGTCGATGAAAGCGATATAGCGCGAGCCGGATTTCCGCGCTGCGCGCACATCGCGCAAGACGTCGGGAATTGGCCGTTTGCGGTATGTTCTCGAGAAGAACGATGTCACCGAGCAGAAAGAGCAAGCAAACGGACAGCCCCGCGTTGCCTGCACAGGTCGCCAGAATCCCAGTGCCTTTCTGTTCATCAGGTCATAGCGTGGAACCGGGAGTTTGACCACCGACGCCAATGTTTCCGATCTGTAGATACGCCGCATTCTGCCGGCGATGGCATCACGCACAGTCTCGGGCCACATGGATTCCCCTTCGCCCTGGACGACAGCGTCGGCGTGAGCCAGCGACCAGTCCGGCTCGCCAAGGCTGGCACCGATTCCGCCAATTACAGTTTTGACTCCCTTGGTGCGGAATTGGTCGCAGATCTGCCAGGCGCGAACGATTCCCGATCCCATACTCGTGACGCCGACAATGTCCCAGGATTCGTCAAATGGGATGTCTTCGACTGTCTCATAGATCAACCGCACTTCGCAACCTTCCGGAGTGATCGCGGCAAGCATGGGCAGCGTCAGGCCCGGCAGGTGCAGGCGTCTTTCCTTAATCGGACGGCCGGAGAAATCCAGCGCCGTCGGCGCGATAAGCAGAACCCGGTATCTGTCCTGAATGGTCATCGATAATCTTCCCGGCTATCCGATCGGCTGCTGGTAGATTCGGTAGCTTCGATAAGGTTGAAAGCCGAAAGCGCTGATCAAATTGCGCATGCGGTTGTTGGTCTCCATGACAACCGAGAACTCAGCATACCGATAAGGTCTGGTCACGATCCGCTCGCGTTCTTTCATGACGAGAGCCGCTTCGATTCCGATCGAGCGGTACTTGGGCAGGACGCCAAAGGCGAGAACCCGCATGTTTGCGATTCGTTTGCGTCCGGCGAGAAAGGCAAGGATTCCGAACGGGAACAGGCGGCCGTTGAGCGCAGGCAGAATCTCGTTGAGATCAGGCAAGCCGAGAATGAACCCCGCCGGATCTCCGTGGTAGTAAGCGATCCAGACCAGTTCCAGGTCCGCAAAGGGCAGGAAGGATCTTGCCAATTCTTCAGCCTCGTCGTCGGTCATCGGGACAAAGCCCCAGGTATCCTCGAAAGAGGCGTTGTAAAGTTCTTCGATGATGGTGATGTCGCGCTGCGAATGCGGGCGGCTGAACGCACGCAACTCGATGGCGGGATTCCTCAGGATTCGCTCGAGCACACGTTCGTATTTTGCCGGGAATTCATGGGTAAACTCCGCGCGATAGCTGTAGGTGTCAATCGCCTTGACAAAGCCGCAATCCACGAGGAGGCGGTGATAATACTCCGGGCAATGGTTGGTCATGAACGTCGCACGGCCGGAGTGGTCGCCAAGCAGGAGTCCAGACTCCGAATTGGTGCTCGGATTCACCGGGCCGATCATGCTCGTGCAACCACATTCTCTCAGGTACGATCGCGCGGCGGCGGTCAGCGACTGAGCAACCTCGCTCTGATCAACACATTCAAAATAGCCGAAAAAACCATGGGCTTCATTGCAGCGACGATTGTGAACGAGATTGTGAATCGCCACCACCCGACCCAACAGCCGATTGTCGGTGTCGTAGGCGCAGAAGAGCTTCCGGTCGCTGTTTTTCCAGAAAGGATTGCTATCGGGGTCAAGTTCGCGACGAATCTGGCTCAGGAGCGGAGGAACCCAATCGCGATCGTTCCCGTAGATTTGCCATGGGAACTTAAGGAACCGGTCCAGCTCTTTTCTACTCGAAACTTCACCGACTGCAACAGCCATGAAGGCTAGTCCTTCGCTCTAGATCACACCGACGAGCCGAGCACGAGGAGTTGTTGGTGATTTTCAGACGTCATTCAGTTCACAGATGATGACTCTAACTTACGTTCCGCCCAGCGAAAGTAGCAAGGACAATCTTGTCCGTTATCGGGGTAATTTCCGGGTTCCAGCTCAATTGGCGCAGGACCTTCTTGGCTCTGGATTGAGTGTCTTGAAAATAGGCGTTATGATCACACGATTTCTTGAGCTGAAGCAAATCCTTGAGAAGAGCACGCGCCTGGCTGACATCGCCGCTGCCGGCGAGTATTTGTGCCCTGAGCAGCTGCAGCTCGCTGAAGCTGCAACTATCGGCATACGGCGATGCACCCCATTTGACCCGGACTTGGAGGAGCAATTCCTCGGCCCGATCCCACTTCTCGAGCTCAATCAGGCAACGGATCGTGTGGAGCTGGCAATTCGTGTCGAACAGCCCCGCTGCCGCAAGAGTGTCGCTAAGCAACAGCGCATCTTCATATCGCTTCTCGTGAAAGTAAATGGGTAGCAATGCCCGGTATGCATCGGGAGACATCATACCGCGTGCGTCAATCGCCCGGCGTAGCTCCGCCAATCCTTCCTCCCGCTTGTCACCAACAAAGGGAAGCCAAGTGATGGACTTCGATTTCGCGGACTTCCAGTAGTGATAAGCGCCGATCCCCATCAGCGCGTCAGTGAATGAGCTATCATTGCGATAAGCCTTTTCCAGATTGACGCAACTGTGATGGCCGTCCCTAAACGCACTCCACCAACCTCCGTGCATCGAACGATAGAGAGCGCGACAACCATAGGCTGATCCGAGCAGGAAGTACGACTCCGCGGGAGCGCCAACACTGTCGACTCGCATCTTTGCCAGTTCAATGGCTCGGTCCAGATTCCAGGTGACCGAGTCAAGATAGCGGTCAGTTCGAAATTGCGTACAGATAGAATAGTAAACCATGCCCAGGAGGAAGTATCCCACCGGGTTGCGGCTTTCTGCCGCGACGATCCGATAGCTGCTGTCGGCAGCGGTGGCGAGTTCACTCTGCCAGACCAGCTTCAGCACGGCGCCTGCTCTCGTTCCTCGAATAGAGGTCTCGGGGGCTGCGTAGCATGACTCCCACCAGAAAACTATTGCCCACATGAATGCAGCAATCTGAATCGGTCGCTTCACAGGTACCCTTCGGCTTTATGTAGTCTTCATCGTTTCGCTTCCGCTGTGGTGTATCATACCTCAGAAAATGGTGATAGTCCATCGTGAAGTTCTTTGTTCAAGACCTCGTCGGGGGCTTTCCACGCGAGTGGCTCATGTGGCCTGTCGAAGCATTGGTGTTCCGACCGGAAAGTCTGCACGCGCCACTTGTTCGTCACACCGGGTTCACGGCATTAGCCGCAACCGGCAGAGCGTTGCACATGTCCCCAAGTCCTGATCAGAAAGAGATTGAAGATAAGCCTGGGAACCGAGATTTCGTTGTTTGCATCTGCCGTTGTTGCTTGGCACCTAACCATCAAGCTGCATCTTGGGCGTTCATCAGAAGGCGGGGCGACTGAAGTTGAAGCAGCTTCTGGGTTTTGCGATACTGGCGAAGAAGTTGCGTTATGTCAGCGTGGCCGCAAAGCGGAAACGGGAGGCGATTGCGTGTCTGCCGAAATGGAGTTGGCACAAAGTTGGCACAAATTTAGCACAAAAAGTTGGAGCGCCGGAAGGGCAGATTTGTTAATATACTGGTAGTCAACAGGTTGGGACGTGCGGAAGAGGATGAGATCCGGTGGTCTCCGCGGACTTCAAATCCGTTGGCGGGTGCTTGCCATCCGCGGTGGGTTCGACTCCTACCCCTTCCGCCAATATTCTTCTACATTATATAGGTATTGATGTGTGTAACCCGTCGATTGTGGAGGGGTTGTTTCTGGGGCGGGCAATAGTAATCGCGCCAACGGCGTGGAAACTGACGGCGTGCTTGGAAACTGACGGCGAAGTTGACTAGTTGGAACATTGAATTCAGCGACGTCCGGAGACTGGAAGCTCAGCAGCAATCAGTGATACAATTAGCGAAGCTGAGTCCGCGGAAGGTTGAATTGAGCGATCTCTGGACACGGGAAATCTGATCGTAATGAGTGATACAAATCCCCTTCGAGAGTTGCCCTCAGTCGAGCAGTTGTTGACTTCGGGTGAACTTGACGCCGAGATCAGTTCGCTCTCCCGTCCGCTTGTAGCCGATGTAATCCGAGTCGTGTTGCAGGAGGTTCGGGAAGATGCGGAGGAAGGTAAACCTGTCGGGGCTACTACCGAGATCAAGAGGCGAATCCACGACGGCTGTCGCCGGTTGCAGCAGCGCCGCTTCACGCGCGTCATCAACGGCAGCGGCGTGTTGATTCACACGAACTTGGGACGGGCACCGCTTGGTGAAGAACTCTTGCGGCGCGCCTTCGACAACCTCAAAGCCTACTCGACCCTGGAGTTTGACTTGATCTCGGGCAAGCGCGGTCAGCGCGGCTCGTTCCTGTCATTCCTGCTGGAGCAACTGACCGGCGCCACGTCCGCGATGGCGGTTAACAACAACGCCGCTGCGCTCTTTCTGATCCTCAACACATTTGCCAACAAACGAGAGGTGATCGTCTCGCGTTCCGAGCTGGTCCAGATCGGCGGTGGCTTCCGGATTCCCGACATCATACGTCGTGCCGGCGCGCGGCTGGTCGAGGTCGGCACCACAAATCAGACGAGGCTGCGCGACTATGAAGAGGCGATCACCCCGAAGACGGCGATCATCCTGAAAGTCCATCAATCGAATTTCCGTATCCAAGGCTTCGTCGAAGAGGTGACTCCGGCGGCATTGGCCAAGCTGGCCTCGACCAGGAGTCTCATATCGGTATTCGATCTCGGATCCGGGGCATTCTTGCAGACGGAGAAGTTCGGCATGGAAGCGGAGCCGACGATTCAGTCGGCAATCGGCAGCGGCTCGACGCTGACCTGCTTCTCCGGCGACAAGCTTCTGGGCGGGACGCAGGCCGGGATCATTCTGGGCGATCGCGAGGGCGTCAGCGCCTTACATCGCAATCCACTCTATCGCACACTGCGTCTGGACAAGCTGACGCTGGCCTTGCTCGAAGAAGTTGCTCTGGTTTACCTGCGCGGTGAACAGAGTGAAGTTCTGCCGCTCTGGCGTGCCATTGCGACTGATGTTGCCGATCTGCGCGGTCGGGCCGGGCGGATTGCCGGCGCGATCGATGCAGTGAAGCTGGGCGTGTCGATCAAAGCGTCAACAGCGACACCCGGTGGCGGATCGCTTCCGGGTGGAACCCTGAACTCGATTGCTCTGGTTCTCAAGCCTCCAGTCAGAATGTCGCGATTGCAGCGCCTGCTCCTTGATGCCACTCCGCCGCTGATCGGGTACATCAACAACGACGAGTTCTTCCTGGACCTGCGCACAATTGATCCGGCTGAGGACAAGGACGTAATCGCCATTCTCCAACAGATCGCCGCATGTATACCATAGCGACTGCGGGGCATATCGACCACGGCAAGTCATCGCTCGTGCGCGCGCTCACGGGAATCGACCCTGATCGCCTGCCGGAAGAAAAGGCGCGCCAGATGACCATCGAGTTGGGTTTCGCGCACTTTCGCCTGGCGAGCGGGGAAGAGGTCGGGATTATTGATGTTCCCGGCCACGAGCGCTTCATCAAGACCATGATCTCCGGTGTCGGCGCGCTGGACCTGGTGATGTTCGTGATCGCCGCCGACGACGGGTGGATGCCGCAATCGGAAGAACATCTGGCTATCCTCAAGTATCTCGGCGTTGAGCGCGGTTTCATCGTCCTGACCAAGGTCGACTTGGTCGCGGCGGATTGGAGCGAGATGGTGAAGGTCGACCTGGCACAGCGGACAATTTCCAGTTTTCTCAGAGGTTGCCCGATCATTGAATTCTCTGCGACCGACAATCGCAACCTTGATCTCATCAAGGCGACTATCGAGCAGATGCTGCACCAAACACGCCGCAGCGAACCAACTCGATCCGCGCGTTTGGCAGTTGACCGAGTGTTCAGCGTTGCAGGAACCGGCACGGTTGTGACCGGCACTTTGCGTGAGGGGACTCTGGCAGTTGGGCAGGAGATCCTCATCCATCCCGGCCAACGCAAGACGCGCGTGAAGAGCCTGGAGAGTTTCAATGCGCAGTTGAATATCGCCGATCCCGGTATCCGCCTCGCTGTCGGCCTGCAGTCGCTGGAGCGCGTTGAGATCGAGCGCGGTGATATGCTGTACTATCCGGCGGATATGACACCGGGGTCGATTGTCGGGGCGGTCCTGAGCATTGAGGCGAGCGCCGCGCGCCACGTCAAACATGGACGCCAGTTGACATTACTGCATGGGACCACGGAGTCCGCAGTTTCGCTGCAGTTGCCGGCGGAGCCAATCTATGACGGCAGCGGCGGCCTGATTGCCGTGTTCAAGCTGGAGCAGCCGCTTCTGTTCAAGGCCGGCGATCGATTTATTGTGCGGCTGGTGACGCCGTCGCTGCTGGTCGGCGGCGGGCGGATCATCGATCCCTTGCTGACAAACTACCGCCGACGCAATGAGGAGTTGTGGCGAAGTCTGCAACGCGCAGCAGGGCTTGATGTGCGGGCGCTGCTCGAATATTCGTTATCGCGACAACTGATCGTGGATCGCCGGCGGTTGTTGGTTCAATCAGTGTTTTCCGAACCAGAAGTTGCCGCTGCATTGGAACAGATGTTACGCGAGCATGAAGTCATGCTACAGGGCGACGAGGTGACTTTGGCGAGGGAGTGGGAGGCGGCGCAGGGCCGGATCTTGACCGCAATGGAGGAATTTCACCGCGCCAATCCGCATCAGGCTGCGGTCGCGTTGGCGGAGTTGAGTTCCAAGGTTGTTCTGCCCGGCAAGCTGCTCAGTCAGGCGCTGGATGAGTTGATTGCGCGCGGTAAGCTTCTGCGCCGCGAGTCCGGCGTCAAACTGGCGGCCTACAGCGCGGAACTAAGCTCGACACTTCAAGCCCTGCGGCAGCGGGTGGAATCACTGTTAGGCGCCAGCGAGATTGCCGTACTCACCCGCGACGAGTTGTTTGGCCTCGACAAGGAGGCACGCAAAGTGTATACATTCCTGCGGCAGAACGATCTAATCATTGACGCCGGGGGAACGGTGTTTCTGCGAGCGAATTTTGAGCGGCTGGCCGACACGATCGTGAGTTATCTTGAGGCCCACGGCAAAATCACGGTTGCCGAGGCGCGCGATTTGACCGGTTCTTCCCGCAAAGTTGCGCTGCCGGTGCTCGAGGAGTTGGATCGACGCAAGATCACAAGACGTGTCGGAGATTATCGGTACTTATGCGAATGAAACCGCTGAAAACGCTGATCTTTGGCGGGCGGATCTACACGATGGAAGCGAGACTGCCAGTCGGCGACGCCATGATCGTCGCCGGCAATCGCATCGAGTGGATCGGGAGCATTGCCGAATTGTCGGCAGTGCCGTCGGATGCTTACAAGCTAATTGATCTGGGCGGACGCGTGGTCGTTCCCGGCTTCATCGATTCCCACACGCACCTGGTCTTTTGGGCGCTGTCGCGCGTGCAGATTGATTTGGACGGTGCGCGGTCATACGAGGAGGCTTTGCAGCGTATCCGTAGGTTCCTCAAGGCGAACCCGCCGCGCCCGGGCGCCTGGGTCATCGGCAAAGGTTGGAAGAAAGAGCAGTGGCAAACCATTCGCTGGCCGCATCGACGCGATCTCGATCGTATTGTCCGCAGCCACCCGGTTGCGATTTATTCCAAGGACGAGCATCAGATGTGGGTCAATAGCATGGCACTGAAGATGGCGGGTATCAATGAAATGACGCCCGACCCCGACGGCGGCGAGATCATGCGCGACCCTGATGGCACTCCAAGGGGTGTGCTGAAAGACAAGGCCGACGCCGCCATCTGGAGCGTCTACCGCCAGCCGTCGGCGGCGCAAATGAAGCCGGTCATGCAAGCCGCATTTCAGGAGCTCTATCGTCGCGGCTGTGTTGCGGTGACGTCATTCGATTCGCTGAATGGCCATGAGATGCTGCAGTACCTTGACATAGGCGGGAATCTGCCGGTCCGGGTCAGTTACTACTTTCCAGTGACTTCGCTGGACGAGGTCATCAAGCTGAAGTTGCGCAGTGGATTCGGCTCGGAGTTTCTGAAGGTCGGCGGGATCAAGATCTTCTCCGACGGCGCGCTCGGATCGCAAACGGCGCTGATGCTCAAGCCATTTCGCGGACAGCGGAACAACTGCGGCATCGAGGTCACCTCGCGCTCTGAATTGACGAGCCTGATCCGGCGAGCCACGCACGCCGGGCTGGCGTGTGCGATTCATGCCATCGGCGATCGCGCCAATCGCAATGTTCTCGATGCCTACGCGGCCGTGGGCCGGCATGTATCGGCGCGTCACCGTCACCGCATCGAGCACTGTCAGATCGTCAATTCCGCCGATTTGCCGCGTTTCAAGCGCCTGGGCGTGGTGGCTTCGGTGCAGCCCAGTCACGCCACGGCCGATATAGACATTATGAAACGCTATCTCGGCGATCGCCGGATGGACTCTTATCGGATGCGGACGTTAGCGCGCCTCGGCGTGCCCCAATGTTATGGTTCCGATGCGCCGATTGAGGAATTGCACCCGTTGCACGGCATCAACGCGGCGGTGACCGGCAAGCCGATCGGGGGAGCCGAATGTTTCAATCGCAGTGAGACTGTCACCGTTGAGCAGGCGCTGCGCGGTTTTACGATTGCGGGCGCAGCTGCCGTCGGCGACGGCGCCGTCCGCGGCAGCCTGGCTTCCGGGAAACTGGCGGACTTTGTCGTCCTCAACCGCGACATCTTGCGCGGTCGGTCGGAAGACCTCTTGCGCACCGAAGTTGTGGCGACGTTTATTGGCGGCGAGCTCAAGTACGCTGAGAGCGGATTTCTCAGTGAATCATAGATTGGGAGGGACTCCAATGTCACGAATCAGGATGTTGATGCTGGCCGGGCTCTGCCTGACGGGAGCAGTCCAAGCCGCGACTGTGAGCAAGCTCTATGTGCCATACAGTGTCGGCAACAACGCGACGGCCATCCTCGGGATCGAGTCAGCCATGCTGATTAACCAATTCTCCAGCAACTTCGAAATCGGCTTGGCGGTTGCCAATGCCGATTCCAGCGAAGTCTGGCTCTTCGGCGATCACAGCTATTACTGCAACGTCGTTACCACCTTCTCTGATCGCCTCGTGCGCACCTTTGACGCCGGACTGATCGCTGCCAAGGCCTGTTTCAGTCCCGATGGCAAGTACTGCTTCGCTATTGGTCGCGCGGCGGACAAGCCGGATCCGGTTCTGATGGCAATTGACCGCGGCACTTACGAAGCGCTGTATGCGATCAGCGGCTTTGGCGAGCCGGCAGCGGCGACGGTCGCACCAGATTCACGTTTTCTCTACGTGGCTTCTCGCAGCGACGGTGTCGTTGCGAAGGTGGCGATTCCCAGCTTCCAGATCGTCAAGCTGATTGCCGTCGGCCAAGAACCGATCGATATGCAGATGAGTTCGGACGGCAAGCTGTTGTTTGTGCTGTGCCAGGGATTGGCCGGTGGAAAGCGCGGCGGAGCACAATTGGTTATCGTCGACCTCAGTACCGACCGGCCGACTTGGATTTACAATGACATCGGGCGCGCGCCGCTCTCGCTGGTGCTTGACCCGGCAATCAGTCGGATGGTGATCACTTACGCCGAGCCGCAAACGCGGCCGCAGGCAAATGTGCGCATATTCCACATCGAGAGAAACGACGATCAGTTTGAATTTACGCCGGCCGGCGGCTTTCTCCACGGCGTGGTTCCGGCCAACGGCGTCATCATCGGCGTCGCGAATTCATGGCTTGGCACCGATCACGATGCCGGACTGGCCTGGCTTGATCTGACCGACGAGGGCACAGAAGCGGTGCCGGAAGTGATTCGAGCCGCGCGGCCGCGTGGAGTCGCCGTCGTGCGCATTGATGTTGACGCCCAGATCGCGGAATTGCAGTCCAATATGGCCGCCATGCTGGAGGCAACCGAGGTCGCCGACAGCTATCTGGATCTGGCGTACCTGCACAACACGGCCGGGCGAACCAACGATGTCGTTGCCAGCTACAATAAGGTCATCTCGTCCTATCCGCAGAGCCTGGCGGCGATTGTCGCCGGTCTGCGCATGAGCGACATCACGCATCGCGAGGCCTTGTATGCCCAGTCGGCGGAGTACGGCATGACGGCGCTGCAGAACTATGCGGAGTATCTGACCTCTTCGGAAGACAAGCGGACGCCGCCGCAGAATGACGTGCTGGTCACGCTTGATCGCATCGCGCTCTACGCTAAGGAGTCAAAGCGCGACTATCTGAAGCAGATTGCGGAACGCTTCCTAAAGATCTCGGCTCAGAACTCACAATTGCCGGAAATGTTCTATAACCTCGGGTATCAGTTGCAGCTTCAGGACGACAGCAAATTGGCGAAGCGCTGCTTCCTTGAAGCCCAAAACCGCATCGGCGCGATTCAGGATCGCATGACCATGCTGACGCTTTCCGCCAAGCTGGCGTTGGTCAACGGCGATGCGGCGGCAGTGTATCGGCTGCGCGATCGCCGTGATGCGCCGGTCATCGACGGGCTGATTGACGAGTGGCAGAAGACGCGGGCGTTGGCGCTCAGTGGCGATGGTGGCTATGTCTACGGCCCTGCGCTCTGGACCGGCGTCAACGATCTGTCGGCTTCGCTCTACTTCGCGGTGACCCGCACCGATCTGCTGATTGCCGGCAACATTCTTGACAATGCGCTGGTTTCGTTTACGGGCGGGCAGGGCGACGGCATCAATTTCTTCATTGATTTGCGCCCGGAATCGGCCAGTCTGTTTACGCGACGGAGCGATTGGGGCGACGGCTGCTTTAAAATCACGATCGATGCGCCGACCGCGATGATCCCCAAGGCGCGTCTGCGCATGAGCACGAACGCGGGTTACGAAATCGGCAGCGTGTCCTCAATCAGTGGCTACACCTTCGAGGCACGCATTCCGCTCGCGGCCTTTGGCCAATGGTTCAATTCCAATACCAAGAGTTTTGGCCTCGGTGTCGAAATTCTGGATTACGATTTGGCCGATAGTCCTGCGCTGATGAAGGCGCTCGGATTTCTGCAGCCGACGCGCGATCCCGGCGCGGCAGCGGATCCGCTGTTGTTTGGGCTGATTGAGCGGTAAGGCTGGGACGGGGCGAGGCAACATACGCGATGGTGGGTGCGTATTATGGGAGGCAGGGGTGGAGTCGGGCTGTTTTTGTTGACGCGAACCTCCAGTTTAGCTTTCTTAAGCCGTGACTGCAATCCCGATCCGGCCAAGCCGGGCTTCTGCGCGGAGAGTGCCATGAAATTCAGTAAATTTCTCATTTTGTTGGTTGCCACACTGCTATTGTGGGTGCCGGTGTTGCGCGCCGGAAGCGTCAAAGTCATTACGATCGACGGACCGATCGGCGCGATTACCCTCAAGCACTTCGAGCGCGCACTCAAGCAGGCGGAGTCCGATGATGCCGCCGCGCTCATCGTCAAACTCAATACGCCTGGCGGCGTCATGGAAACGACGCTGCGCATCACGACGGCGATCATGAATTCGACCGTGCCGGTCATCGTCTGGGTGGCTCCGTCCGGCGGTCGAGCTGCCTCGGCGGGCGTCTATATCACCTATGCTGCGCACGTCGCGGCGATGGCGTCCTCGACGAACATCGGGTCGGCGACACCGGTGGCGATGGGGGCCGAAATGGACTCGGCGATGGTGAAGAAAGTAGTCAACGACGCGGTTGCGAATCTGCTGGGCTCGGCGGAAAAGCGCGGCCGCAACAAGACCTGGATCGAGCATGCCGTGCGGCAGGGCGCCAGTTTGCCCTACTATGCCGCCGTCGATTCCAACGTCGTCGACTTTCTGGCGGAAGACATGGAAGAGCTTCTGGCCAAGGCCGATGGCCGCATCGTGGAGACGCGGGACGGCAGCGACACCTTGCATGTCGCCGGGGCCACGCCAGAAGATGTTTCCAAGACCTTCGCCGAGCAGGTGCTCGAAGTCCTCACTAATCCCAACATCATCTTCATTCTGTTTTCGCTGGGCTCGTTGGGACTGGCGATCGAATTGTACAATCCGGGCGCGATCTTCCCGGGTGTCGTCGGCGCGATTTGCATTATCGTCGCGTTGTTCGCCATGCAGACGCTGCCGATCAACTACGCCGGCTTGGCGCTAATCATTCTGGCGATCGTGCTCTTCTTGCTTGAGATCAAAGTCACCAGCTACGGCATGTTAACTGTCGGGGGCATTGTTTCGCTTTTCTTGGGAGGGCTGATGTTGATTGACAGTCCCGAACCGACCCTGCGCATCTCGCTGTCGGTGATCATAACGGTTACGTTGTGTGTGGCTGGATTTCTCGTTTTCGCAGTCGGTTATGTCATCAAGTCGTATCGGAAACAAGTAACGACCGGCTATGAAGGCTTGATCGGCCAGATCGGCAAGGTCGCGGAACGGATCGATCGCGAGGGTATGGTCTATATTGCCGGGGCGCTCTGGAAGGCGGTCGCCGATGAAGCGATCGAGAAGGGCGCGCCGGTCAAGATTGTCTCCGGTCAACACCAAATTCTGAAAGTCGAAAAGTTGTCTGATTCCAAGGAGGGATAAATGCCCGCAGGATATGTGCCACTCATAGTCGTCGTCGTTTTCTTGTTGTTCCTGTTGCTGAACGCGATCCGCGTTCTGCAGGAATATGAGCGCGGCGTGATCTTCCGGCTCGGCCGCATGATCGGCGTCAAGGGGCCGGGACTGATTCTGCTGATTCCAATCGTGGACCGCATGGTGAAGGTGTCGCTGCGCACGTTCACGATGGACGTGCCGCCGCAGGACGTCATCACGCGGGACAACGTCACGGTCAAAGTGAACGCCGTGGTCTACTTCCAGGTCATGGAACCGCAGCGCGCGATTGTCAACGTTGAGGACTATTTCTATGCGACCTCAATGATCGCGCAGACCACGCTGCGATCGGTGTTGGGGCAGGTGGAACTGGACGACCTGCTGTCGAACCGCGAGGAGATCAACCAGCGGCTGCAGAAGATTATCGACGACCAGACCGAACCGTGGGGTGTGAAGGTGTCGGTCGTAGAGGTGAAGAACGTCGATCTGCCGCAGGAGATGACACGCGCGATCGCCAAGCAGGCGGAGGCCGAGCGCGAACGGCGGTCGAAGATCATCCATGCAGAGGGCGAATATCAGGCGGCGCAAAAGTTGGCTGATGCCGCCAAGGTGATGGAGTCATCGAGCTACACGCTGCAATTACGCTACCTGCAAACGCTGACGGAGGTGGCGGCGGAGAAGAATTCGACGTTGGTCTTCCCGCTGCCGATCGATTTGTTCACGCCGTTTATCGAGCAGATGCGGAGGACCTTGCCGAAGGAGACGACTACCAAGTAGAGAATTGCTTCGACAGCTGCAAATGGTATACAGCAACGGACAGCTCAAGAGGCTGTCCGTTTTTGTTCTAGTGGGGCTAACATGCATGTAGTGAAGCTGGTGGCCCACCCTCCGCTAGCGCTGCGGGTGGGCTACCGAATCGAGGGGAAGGCTCAACTAACGTAAGACCGTTTGGTGTGTGGGCGTAACCCATTGTCTAATAATGTCATGCGTGGCTTCCCACTTGCGGTACGTGAAAATGGATAATTTCACACCCTGATCCATTGGCTGTTCAAAGTATCGTCATTAAGCCTAAGCCTCAGTTCGTCGACAATTCTTGTCGATACTAAGATTTTTCCTTGTGTTAGGCGTTCAAATATGTATTGTTTGGCGCTTTCTGGGATTGTGGATATCCATGATGTCGGAGAGTCCAGCCAATCACCAAGAATCCAGTGACGTCGAAGAAGAACAAAGTCTGATTAATAAATTCCTATTCAAGGAGCTTCGGGATGAGCTATACCGCTGAACAAATCCTCAAGTTAATGGACAAGGAGAAGGTCCGTTACATCCGCCTGTACTTTACCGACATCCTCGGCACGTTGAAGGGGATGTCGATTACGCGCTCGGAAATCGAAGAAGTCCTTGAGAACGGTCAGGGCTTTGACGGTTCCTCGATCGAAGGTTATGTCCGCATCGAGGAGTCAGATCTCAACGCGCGCCCCGACCTGTCGACGTTTCGGATTTTCCCGTGGCTGATCGAAGGCGAGAAAGTCGCGATGATGTTCTGCGACGTCGAGACTCCGACCGGCGAACCATTCCCGGGCGATCCGCGGCACGCGCTGCGGCGGATGATCAAACAGGCGGCCGACATGGGATACACCTATTATGTTGGGCCGGAGTTGGAGTACTTCTACTTCCGGCAGAACGGATCACCCGAGGTGATTGATCAGACCGGTTATTTCGATTACTCGACCGTGGACTTGGGCGCGCGGATTCGGAAGAAAACCGTAGTGGCACTCGAATCGGTCGGCATCCAGGTCGAGTGTTCGCATCACGAGGTGGCGCCGTCGCAGCACGAAATCGACCTGAAGTACGCGGATGCGCTGAAGATGGCGGATCAGGCGATGCTGTACCGCGTGATCGTCAAGGAAGTCGCGCAGGACATGGGCGTGTACGCCACGTTTATGCCCAAGCCGCTATTCGGGCAGAACGGGTCGGGGATGCACGTGCATCAGTCGCTTTTCAAGGGCAGCAACAATGCCTTCTTTGCCAAAAACGGAGAGTACCATTTGTCGGACACCGCACGGCAGTTTGTCTCGGGCATTCTCAAACACGTGAAGGAATTCACGCTGGTGACGAATCAGTGGGTCAACTCCTACAAGCGGCTGGTTCCGGGCTATGAAGCGCCGGTGTACATCTCCTGGGGACAGCGGAATCGTTCGTCGCTGGTGCGTATCCCGATGTACCGCTATGGTAAGGAAAAGGCGACGCGCGTCGAGTTGCGCTCACCCGATCCGGCCTGCAATCCGTATCTGGCGTTTGCTTCGATGCTGGCGGCCGGCCTGGAGGGCATCAAGAGCAAGTACACGCTGGGCGCGCCGGTGGAGGAGAACATTTTCCACATGGATGAAGCGAAGCTGAAGAAGCACAAAATCGACTCGTTGCCCGGCACCTTGGAAGCGGCGATTGACAGTTTTGCCGGCTCGAAGCTGTTGAAGACCGCACTCGGGGAGCACATCTTCGAGAGCCTGATCGCCAACAAGCGTGACGAATGGGATCGCTATCGCGTCCACGTGACGAAGTACGAGATCGAGAAGTACTATCCGTTGCTGTAGGCCATGGAGACGGCGCTTCAACTGCGGCAGCAATTCCTTGATGGTGAACGCAACCTCGGCGAGTACTATCATGAGTTACTGCATCGCTGTGAGGACGTCAACCGCAGACTGAATTGCCTAAACGTCGTCACGCCCGAATTGGCGGAAGCGACGCTCACCCAGTTGCACTCGAAACTCACATCCGGTCGGCCGAAGGGAAAACTCTTCGGCCTGCCGATCGTCGTCAAAGACAACATCTGCCTTAAAGACTATCCGACCACCTGTGCTTCGCGAATTCTTGCGGGGTTCGTGCCGCCCTACAATGCCACCGTCATCGACCGCCTGCTGGCAGAAGATGCGGTGATCATCGCCAAGGCCAACATGGATGAGTTCGCGATGGGCTCTTCCAATGAGAACTCGGCCCTGGGCTTGGTGCGCAACCCGCGCGATCCGGAGCGCGCGCCGGGCGGTTCGTCCGGTGGGTCGGCGGCGGCCGTGGCGGCCGGGCTGGTTCCGCTGGCATTGGGGTCGGATACCGGCGGCTCGGTGCGACAGCCGGCGGCGTTTTGCGGCGTGGTGGGTCTCAAGCCGACCTATGGTGCCGTCAGCCGCTACGGGCTCGTTGCGTTCGCGTCATCGCTGGACCAGATCGGTCCGCTGGCCGGCGACGTGGCGTCGGCGGCGCTGCTGTTCGAAGTCATTGCCGGACACGATGCGCGTGACTCAACCTCAGCGGCGCGACCAGTGAACGGCGTGCGCGCAACCCTCAAGTCGGGCGTTCAGGGACTGAAGATCGGCCTGCCCCGCGAGTATTTCGCAGCCGGGCTCGATTCCGAAATTGCCGCGGCGATTGCTCGCGTTGCTGACTTGCTGAAGCGCGAAGGAGCTGATATCAGGGAAGTTGCGCTGCCGCACACGAAGTATGCGGTCGCCGCCTACTACGTGATTGCCGATGCGGAAGCCTCCTCCAACCTCGCCCGTTACGACGGCGTGCGTTACGGTCAGCGAGCGGCCGCCCAAGATCTGCTCTCCATGTACACCGAAACGCGCCATGCCGGATTTGGGGCCGAAGTCAAGCGGCGCATCATGCTCGGCACTTACGTTCTGTCGTCCGGGTACTACGATGCCTATTACGCGAAAGCCATGAAGGTGCGTCGGATCATCGAGCAAGATATGCTGGAAGGGCTGGACGAGGTCGACTTGTTGCTGACTCCGACTACGCCCACTACAGCCTTCAAGCTTGGAGAAAAGACCGACGACCCGCTGGCGATGTACCTGTCCGATATTTACACCGTGAGCGCGAATCTCGCCGGACTGCCGGCGATTTCAGTCCCTTGCGGCGTCGACGGAGCCAAGCTGCCGATCGGCGCCCAGTTGATGGGCCGACCCTTTAACGAACCGACGCTGTTCCGGGCGGCGGCCGTGATCGAAGCGAGCAGCCGATGAATTTCGAAGCCGTCATCGGACTGGAAGTTCATGCGCAGCTTCTGACCAAGAGCAAGATTTTCTGCGGCTGTTCGACGACATTCGGCCAGCCGCCGAATTCCGCCGCCTGTCCGGTCTGTCTCGGGCTTCCCGGCGCGTTACCGGTGCTCAATCGCGAAGCGGTCAATATGGCGGTCAAAATGATCCTCGCGGTTGACGGCCGCGTCGGCATGACGTCCGTCTTCGCGCGTAAGAACTATTTCTATCCCGATCTGCCGAAGGGCTACCAGATCTCCCAATTCGACCGTCCGATCGGAATTGGCGGCAGCATCGCCTTCGAAGACAACGGCATCAGTAAGCAGATTCGACTCACGCGCATCCACCTCGAGGAGGACGCGGGCAAGTCGCTGCATCCAGAGGGGCACAGCGAAGACTTCACGCGTGTCGATGTCAACCGTTGCGGCGTGCCACTAATTGAGATTGTGTCCGAACCGGAGATTCGCAGTCCGCGCGAAGCGTATTTGTACTTGCATGCCCTCAAGCGGATTGTGGAACACGTGGGCATTTGCGACGGCAATATGGAAGAGGGCTCGCTGCGCTGCGACGCCAATGTCAGCATTCGTCCGGTCGGTGAAACGAAGTTGGGCACGAAGACTGAAGTGAAGAATCTGAACTCGATTCGGGGCGTTGAGAAAGCGCTGCGGTACGAAATCGACCGGCAGATCGCCATCGTCAGTTCCGGAGATCGCGTGGAACAGCAGACGCTGTTGTATTCCGATGCCGACGGCCGCTGCTATCCGATGCGCAGCAAAGAGGAATCTCATGACTATCGCTATTTCCCCGATCCGGATCTGGTGCCGCTTCAGCTAACGAAGGACTGGATCGCGACCGTGCAACAAGAGTTGCCGGAGCTGCCGCTCCAGCGGCAGGAGCGCTATGCAAAGGAACTGGGTCTTCCGCGTTACGACGCAGAGGTCCTGACAACATCGCCAGGACTGGCGGAATACTTTGAGAAAACGCTGGCCGTCTGCTCTGACGCCAAGCTTGTGGCTAACTGGATCATGACCGAGGTACTGGCACGGATTAAAGGAGACGCGGCCGGAATCGGCGGCTTTGCTATCGAGCCGGCGCGCTTAGGAGAGCTGCTGCAGAAAATCAGAGACAGGGAGATCACCGGCAAGATCGGCAAAGAACTATTCGAATGCATGCTTGCCGACGCGCGCCCGGTTGAAGTCATCGCCGCGGAGAAAGGTCTTGCTCCGATTACCGATTCGAGCGATCTTAGTGGTTTGATCGACAAGGTCATCGCCGATCATCCCAAGGAAGTCGCCCGCTATCGCGCCGGTCAAACGAAGTTGTTGGCGTTTTTCATCGGACAGGTAATGAAAGCCACCGGCGGCAGGGCGGACCCGGCGTTGACCAATGAGCACTTAAGGAGTAAGCTCACGCAATCGGAATGAATGAACCGCTTCGGATTGCCGTCCTGGCCTCGCACGGCGGCTCCAACCTTCAAGCGCTGATCGATGCCTGTGCTGCGGGGCAGATCGACGGCCGCATCGTGCTCGTCGTTTCCAACAATCGCAAGGCGTTTGCGCTGCAGCGCGCCCGCAATCATCACATCGACACGCTGGTCATCAGTGAATCCGGTTTTCCGGGCGCGGCGGCATATGCCGCAGAACTCCTGCGGCAGCTGCAGATGTGCGACACACAACTGATTTGCCTCGCTGGTTACATGAAGATGATTCCACAACAGATTATTGCCGCTTATCGTAATAAGATCATTAACATCCATCCGGCGCTCCTGCCGAAGTACGGTGGGCCGGGGATGTACGGCATCCACGTGCACGAGGCGGTGCTTGCCGCCGGCGATACCGAGACCGGCGTCACGATCCATGTGGTGGACGCGGTCTACGATAATGGCCGGATTTTGGCGCAGCGGCGCGTGCCGGTGTTGCCGGGCGACACGCCGCAAATCTTGCAGGAGCGCGTGCTCGCCATTGAACATGAACTGTATCCTGAGACCGTAGCCCAAATCGCGGCCGGTCAGATCAAGTTGGAGTAATTCATGGAAAGTGTATTGCAGACCGAGATGCCCGATGTCAAGCTGTTCGCGCGCGGAAAAGTGCGCGATGTCTACGATCTGGACGACCGGTTATTGATTGTCGCCACAGACCGCATCTCCGCCTTTGACTATGTCCTGCCCGATGCCATCCCCGGCAAAGGCAAGGTGTTGACGCGGATGTCGCTGTTCTGGTTCGAGTACACCAAGAATGTGGTTCCGAATCATTTCCTGACGGCGAACGTCGACGAGTACCCGGAGCCGGTGCGCAAGTATCGCGACCAACTGGAGGGGCGTTCGATGCTGGTGCGGAAGGCGGAACGCATCGACATCGAGTGCGTCGTTCGCGGCTACATTTCCGGATCGCTCTGGAAGGACTACCAGGAGAAGCTGAAGATGGGTGATACGACCGTTCTCGGCTTTCACTTCGCCAGGGATCTCAAGGAATCGCAGAAGTTCGACGAACCGATTTTCACACCGGCGACCAAGGAAGAATCGGGGCACGACATTAATATCGCATTCGAAGAGATGGCCGGCATGGTCGGTATCGATCTGGCGGCAAAGTTGCGCCAGGTTTCGAAGCAGATCTACCTAAAAGCCGCCAATTATTGCGAGAGCCGCGGCATCATTCTGGCCGACACGAAGTTTGAATTCGGGATTCATGACGGTCGCCTGATCTTGATCGACGAGATTCTCTCGCCGGATTCGTCGCGCTTCTGGCCGAAGGACAAGTACCAGATTGGCCGGGGACAGGAGTCCTTCGACAAGCAGTACGTGCGCGACTATTTGCTGACGTGCGGCTGGGATCGCAATTCGCAGCCGCCGCATCTGCCGGCCGACATTATCAACGGCACGCGCCAACGTTACGAAGAGATCGAAAAGATCCTGCTGAAGCAGTGAGGAGGACGATGGGCAAGGCAAGCACGGAGGGGCGGATAAAACGCGCAATCATCAGCGTATCGGACAAGACCGGCGTGGTCGAGCTAGCCCGGTTCCTGCAGGAACACGGCATCGAGATCATTTCGACCGGCGGCACTAAACAAACGCTTAAGGATGCCGGCCTCAAGGTGGTGCCGGTGTCGTCCTTTACCGGCGCGCCGGAGATCATGGACGGTCGCGTTAAGACACTGCATCCGAAGATTGCCGCCGGTATCCTGTATCGTCGCGATCATGCCGAGGATCTCGAGCAACTGACCAGTCTCGACTACAAGCCGATTGACCTGGTGGTGGTCAATCTCTATCCGTTCCAACAAACGGTGGCCAGCGGCAAGCCCGAGGCCGACATTATTGAGAACATTGACATCGGCGGTCCGACGCTGGTGCGTGCCGCGGCGAAGAACTTCGCGGATGTCGCCATCCTGGTCGAGGCGGCGCAGTACGCTGGCTTCATGGAAGAGTATCGCGCGACGGGGACGATTTCGGCGGAGCGTCATCGTGCCTACGCCGCGCGGGCCTTCGCGGTGATTGCCGAATACGATGTCGCGATCAGCCACTACTTCGGCCACGCCGGGCAGACAACGGACACCGAACTACCGACAGCTGTCGATCTCCATCTGCAGCAAGTCTCCAGTCTGCGTTATGGCGAAAATCCGCATCAACAGGCGGCGCTGTATCGAGACACCACCGGTAGCGGTTTGTCTCTGGTTGATGCCGAGCAACTCGCGGGGAAGGAACTCTCCTACAACAACTACGTCGACCTCGACGCCTGTCTGGGAATGATTACCGACTTTTCCGAGCCGTTCGCTTGCGTCGTAAAGCACACCAACCCCTGCGGTGCCGCCTGCGCACCGAAGCTGGCGGACGCCTACGCAGCGGCGCTGGCGGCGGATCCGATGTCCGCCTTTGGATCGATCATCGGCCTCAATCGCGTGGTGGACATCGAGACTGCGCATTTGCTGCACGATACGCAGTTTGTTGAGTGCATCATCGCACCGGACTACGCGCCTGAAGCGCTGGAATTGCTGGCGAAGAAGAAGCAGCGGCGGTTGCTGCGGCTGCCGGCGATTGGCCGGGCCGCGCGCCAAGGCCTGTGGCTGCGGGCGATCCATGGCGGGTTTCTGATGCAGACTGCCGATCACCGTGTCGTTGCCGAGACGGACTTGAAGGTCGTTTCGAAGATGAAGCCGACAGCCGAGCAGGTCAAATCGCTGCTGTTCAGCTTTCAGTTGGTTAAGCACGTGAAGTCAAATGCGATTGCCATCGTCAAGGGCACGGCGTTGCTTGGGCAGGGTTGCGGGCAGACATCGCGCGTCGATGCGGTGGAGAATGCCGTGAGGAAGGCCGGCGCACGCGCGCGCGGTGCTGTGCTGGCATCGGACGCTTTCTTCCCGATGCCGGACGGCGTCGAGGTTGCCGCAGCGGCCGGTGTAACGGCGATCATTCAACCGGGTGGATCGAAGAACGATGAGGCGGCGATTGCGGCAGCCGATCAGGCCGGTATCGCGATGGTCTTCACCGGCATCCGCCATTTCAAACATTAGCTCGCGACGACAGCGATTTTAGCGCAAGGAAACGATGTTTTATCCTTGCGGAACCTTACGGCCGATTTTACCTTTCCCATAGCAGTGGCCGCTGATCGCGGCCGCGGGCGAAAGGCAGCGCAGTGGAAGAACGTATCCTCGAAATCGTGTTTTACCTCGTAGAGCATCTCCGCAGTCATAATGGCCAGATTGGTCCGTTTAACGTGATCTCCAAGGACCTGCGCAGCCGCGGCTTCACCGATTCGGAGATTTCGTCGGCCTACGGCTGGTTTCTGGAGGAGATGCAGAAGGAAGGCGGCCGGATCAGTCCGACGGTCGGTTCCGCTCAGTCTTTTCGGGTTCTCAGTCCTCTGGAACTTGAGCACTTCACTCCGGACGCCGCCGGTTTCCTGATTCAGTTGCTGCGGTTTCGGCTGATCAGTCCGGGCCAGTTTGAGAAGATCGTCGACAAGGCATTTCTCCTGGGCTCGGAAAAGATCGACCTGCCGGTCATGAAGGTCATTGCGGCGCGCTACGTCTTCTCGTCCGGTACGGCCGTCGATCTCAACCTCTTCAATCTTGACGGCTCCGAAGTCGTCAACTAATAACTTCGAGAGCTTATGCCCCTCAAAGGCAAGAAAATCCTGCTCGGTATCACCGGTTGCATTGCGGCTTATAAGGCCTGCTATCTGGTGCGCTTTCTGCGGAAAGCGGGCGCCGAGGTCAAGGTCGTCCTGACCGCGTCAGCGACCAAGTTCGTAACGGTTACAACACTGGAGACACTCTCGGACAATCCGGTGGCCGTCGAAATGTTCCCGGACGACCGTTACGTCGCGACGCATCACATTTCGTATGCGGAATGGGCGGATCTGATCGTCATCGCGCCGGCAACTGGCAATCTCCTCGGCAAGGTCGCTAATGGGATCGCCGATGATCTGCTGACGACAATCGTGATGGCCAAGCAGTCGGAGGTGATGATTGCCACAGCCATGAACACCGAGATGTTCAATAATCCGATCGTGCAGGAAAACATCGCCAAGCTACAAAAGCTCGGTTATCTGTTCGTCATGCCGGAATCGGGCGAGCTGGCCTGTCATACGGTTGGTGTCGGCCGTCTGGAGGAGCCGGAGAACATCTACCAACGCATTGTTGAGTACTTTGGCCGAAAGCAGTCGCTGGCCGGCAAGAAGGTAATCGTGACCGCGGGGCCGACGATCGAACGCATTGATCCTGTGCGCTTCATCTCCAATTTTTCCTCCGGCAAAATGGGATACGCACTGGCAGCAGAAGCAGCAGCGCGTGGCGCGCAGGTGATGCTGATTTCCGGGCCGACAACGCTGCCGACACCGGCGGACGTCACGCGCCTCGACATCGAATCAGCGCAGCAATTGCACGATACGCTGCGCAAGCGATTTACCGGTTGCGACATTCTCATCATGGCGGCGGCAGTGGCGGATTTTCGTCCAGCGAAGGTGGCAAAGACAAAGATTTCGCACCCCACACCGGAAGCGATCGACCTGGCGGCCAATCCCGATATCCTTGCGGCTCTGGGCAAGCAAAAGAAGCCCAAGCAGATTACAGTCGGCTTCGCGCTCGAGGTCGACTCCAACAAGGCCAATGCTGTCAAGAAGCTGAAGAGCAAGAATCTTGACTTTATCGTGCTCAATAACCCGACTAAGCCGGGAATCGAGTTCGGAAGCGATTTCAATGAGGCGACGATCTTGCAGCGCAGCGGCAAGGAACTCGTGCTGGAGCGCATGAGCAAGTCCCAATTGGCGGCGAAGATACTCGATCAGATCGAGAAGCTGAGGAAGAAATAGGGTATGGCCGATCGACAGGAAGTCATTGACCTCTTGGTTAAAGCGGTGCGCCAACAGGATGAACTCGGCCTCGGGGGAATCCGCGTGGCGCGCGAGGCGGTTACGATGACCGCGCAGATGGCCAAGTCAGCGCCGGCTGTACCGACCTCCGGATCGCTGAGCGATTTTTGTGAACAGATCAAGAACTGCACCAAGTGTCGTCTCCACCAGGGGCGAACCAAGTTCGTCTTCGGTGTCGGCAATCCCAACGCGGACGTGATGTTTGTAGGGGAAGGGCCCGGCCGTGATGAAGACCTCAAAGGTGAGCCATTTGTGGGCCGCGCGGGGCAATTGCTCGACAAGATTCTGGCGGCTATCAACTTCGATCGAACTCAGGTCTACATTGCCAACGTGGTAAAGTGTCGTCCACCCAACAACCGCGATCCGCAACCGGACGAAATGGCCGAGTGCTTGCCATACTTGAAGCGACAGATCGAGCTGATTAACCCCAAGCTGATCTGCTGTCTCGGCAGAATTTCCGCGCAGGCGCTTTTGGGTGTCCAAACGCCGCTCGGAAAGATGCGCCAACGCTGGTTCGATTTTGGTGGCAGGAAGCTGATGGTCACATACCATCCGGCGGCGCTGCTGCGTTTTCCGCAATACAAGCGCGAAACGTGGGAAGATGTGCAGATGCTTCGCCGCGAGTACGACGCTCTGTTGGCCCAATCGCAGTAGTTCTTCTTAGCCCGATCCTGTGGGCAACCGCGCTTCACACCTGTGGAATTCGCTGCAAGCCGATAATGTGATTGCATTTCTGCGGTGGATTGCGTTTAAGCTTCGAGAGAACGGAATCGTCGGTTATTAACAAGTCAATGTTCACAACTTGTGGTCAAAATCAGGCTGATTCAATTGCCGAGACAGCCGCCGCATTGTATTTTGACGTGGTTAGAACAGATCCAGTACTGCTTGCGAAAACGGGATAAGATGCAACGGATAGACGCACCCGAAACAGACCGAACCCCCCCGCACGATCGCCAGGCCGAGGTGTCCTTGCTCGGTGCCTTGATGGTCGACAGTCACTACATCTCCAACGTGTGCACGATCGTCAATCGCGACGACTTCTATGAGAAGCGCCATCAGATGATCTTTGATGCGATCGTCGAGCTGTTCGAGCAAAACACGGCAGTCGATATCATCACGGTGACCGACAAGCTGGTCACGCTTGGCCAGTTGGAGGCAATCGGCGGGCGCGCGTATCTGGTCGAACTTCAGGAAGACATTTACTCGGCGGCGAATTGCGAGCGTTATGCCGAGATCGTGCGCGAGAAGGCGATCTTGCGCAAGTTGATGCAGCTCTCGGCCACGCTGTTCTCGAAGGCCCAGCACATGGAGGGGGAAGTTACCGAGCTGCTGAATTTTGCCGAGAGCAAGGTTTTCGAGATTTCGATGCATCGCTCGGATAAGGGCTTCGAGTCGATCAAAAACTTGATCCCGGTCGCCTTCAGCAAGATGGAACTGATGGAGCAACTGCGCGGCCAGGTAACGGGATTGCCGTCGGGGTTCACGCAGTTGGACGAGATGACGGCGGGTATGCATGGCGGCGAATTGATCGTCGTTGCCGGGCGTCCCGGTATGGGTAAGACGGCGTTCGCCTTGCGCATGATGGAACATGTTGCGGTCGATCTAGGCAAGGCAGCGGCGCTGTTCTCTCTGGAAATGTCGGCCGAGCAGATCGTGCAGCGGTTGTTGAGCTCGCGCGCGCGGGTCGGTTCGCATCGACTGCGCACCGGGCGACTGCGCGATCATGAATGGACGAACTTGAATTTGGCGGCAGGACCGCTGGCAGAATCGCCGATTTTCATTGACGACACGGCGACGATGACGATCTGGGATTTGCGCACCAAGGCGCGGCTGCTGCGGAGCCAGTATGATTTGCAGTTGATTGTTGTCGATTACCTGCAGTTGATGAACGCGGGCGAGCGGACTGAAAACCGCCAGCAGGAAATCTCGCTGATTTCGCGATCGTTGAAGGGGCTGGCCAAAGAACTCGAAATCCCTGTGATCGCGTGCAGTCAGCTTTCCCGTATGGTTGAGACTCGCGGCGGCGAGAAACGACCGATTCTCGCCGATCTGCGCGAATCGGGAGCCATCGAGCAAGATGCGGACGTCGTGATGTTTGTGTACCGGCCGTCGGCGTACAAGTTGACGGATGAAGAACGCGAGCAAGTGAAGGGGACCCCTGAGGAAAACCTGGCCGAAATCATCGTGGCCAAGCAGCGTAACGGCCCGACCGGTACGGTGAAACTGACCTTCCTCGATGAGTTTATTCGCTTCGAGAATCGCGAAGATTCTCGCAATAATCCCACTCCTTTCTAAGGTGTGACCGTGAAGGGGAAATCAGCCGAAAAAACTGTTTTTGTTTGCTCCGCCTGCGGTCACAGCTATTCGCGCTGGATGGGGAAATGTCCCGACTGCGGCGAGTGGAACACGATCGTCGAGGAGAAGATCGTTCCCGCGAGACAGTCGCGCTCGCGATCGGACGCCGGCGATCTGCGCGTAGTCCCGATCACGCGTTATGAACTGGAAGCGGAGCCGGCGATCAAGACGGGGCTCGATGAATTTGACCACTTGATCGGCGGCGGAATCGTTCCGGCCTCATCGATTCTGATTGGCGGCGAACCCGGAATCGGCAAGTCAACGCTGATGTTGCAGGTCGCCGGTGCGCTGGCGGAGCGCGGTTATCCTACCCTCTATCTGACCGGCGAGGAATCGGCGCAGCAGGTAGCCTTGCGCGGCCGGCGGCTCGGTGTTACCAACGACGCCGTTCAGGTTGGCGCGATCCGCGAGTTGCCGCAGATCTACGCGCTGATCAATCAGGTGAGTCCAGCGTTGGTCATCGTCGATTCGGTGCAAACCCTCTACGATCCCGATCTCGAGTCGGCGCCCGGCACCGTGAGCCAGATTCGCTCGGCCGCGGCCGAACTGGTCGATTTCTGCAAACGCTCCGACAAGATTCTGATTCTGATCGGTCACATCACCAAGGACGGCGCCATTGCCGGTCCAAAGGTGCTGGAACATCTTGTGGACGTGGTTCTGTATTTCGAAGGAGAGAGCCACAATCTCTTTCGCATACTGCGCGTCCGCAAGAACCGCTATGGACCGGCGGCAGAGCTGGGCATATTTCAGATCGGCGAAGCGGGGTTGTCGGCGGTGGCCAACCCCTCGGAGCTTTTCCTCGATGAATACCCGGATGATGTCCCCGGGCGCGCAGTTGTGACGGCGGTGGAGGGACAGCGGCCGTTGCTGCTCGAACTGCAGGCGTTGGCCACGCAAACCAACTTCGGATTTCCGCAGCGGGTGACATCCGGCTACGATTCGCGCCGATTGGCTCTGATGTTGGCGATTCTCGAGAAACGACAGAAGGTGTTGTTCGGGCAGCGAGATGTCTTTGTCAATCTGGCCGGCGGGCTCAAGATTGACGATCCAGCACTCGACCTCGGCCTGATCGCAGCGCTGATTTCCTCGGTCGAGGAGATTCCGATCGTGCCGAAGACGGTGATCATCGGTGAGGTTGGCCTGTCAGGTGAGGTGCGGGCCGTGCCCTATATTGAGCGGCGGATTGCAGAATCCGGCAAGTTGGGGTTTGAACGGATTGTGATGCCGAAGAAGAATCTGAAGGGATTGAAGTCGATACACGGTATCAGCCTAATTGGTATTGACAAGCTCGCCGATTTGCCCAAGGCCGTACTGCTTTAGTGCCTACTGCTCGACACGGTAGGTGATACCCCAGATCATATTCGCAAACACGTTGGGCGCTTCTTCACGAAGCGACTGTTCCTGAAACAACTCGACTGCCACCTGGGCATAGAGTCCGGGGGCAAGTCCGGAGCTTTCGTCAAAATCAAATTCAAAGATTTGCTTGCCCGCATCGGTCGAGACATCCGGCCCCATCCAGTCGTGAAGGATCGATCCATCGACGTTGATGTGCGCGTAAGCATCCTGAATTGGCGGATTGCCGAAACGTGCGCGGGTAAAGGCAGTCAGGCGCAATGGCTCGCCGGGGTAGAAGGTTGGGATGCTCACCAGCGATGAGTAGCGGATACGTTGGGTCGGGTAGGTAACCACGCGTTGCTCGGCGCGGGCACGCGACTCCAGGACAACGGAATCAGCGACCGGGAAGGCATCAGCAGCGTACCCCAGACCGTGGCGATGGCGGCCAACGGCATACATGCGCCAGCCACGATAGGCAGCCTGATTATTATCCAGCTTCGCCATCAAGGCATATTGGATTTCTTTGAATTTGACGTTCTTGATGGTGACGCTGGAGTCGCTGCGATCCACAATGTGATAGCGACACACCAGCGAATCCAAGATGCGGGCAATACGCGTCCGGGCCCGCGCGCCCGAATCGAGCTGGATAAGATCGCAGGAGTCGGCGCCCTCGTTGAATTCGTCGCGGGCGCACGAATCGGCGATTTCGATGCTGCGGCCGGAATGAAGCAGCTCGACCCAGTAGTCAAGTGGATTGATTGCGACTGCGGCCGTCGGTTTGGAATAGCGGTCAGCGCGGCTGACGGTGTCAATCCAGACTAACGGGTAGGCCGAAACTCCGGTGACGTCATTGTTGATATAAGAGGTGATCTGAGACAGGTCGGTAAGATCAAGGTCGGTGCTGCGCTTCTCGCTGCAGGCAAACAACAGAATCGCCGTCAGCAAAGCAGTGACGACTACCAGCCGGCACAGGAATTCCTTCATTCAGTCTTCCTCCACACTACAATACGAGTACGCAGAAGCGGCCAGGATGTGCAACGGGTTACCGCCGGGCGCGTTTGCGTTTGGTACCCTCTTTCAGCGCACGAATCTGGTCGCGCAGTGCGGCCGCCCGTTCGAACTCCAATTCCTCGGCAGCGGCTTCCATCTGTTGGGTCAGAAAGTCCACGCGATCTTCGAGCGGCATAACCTCCCAGAAATCGGGCAACGTCGACTCCTCGACCTCGGCTTCCTTGCTGTCAGCGAAGCGGGTCGCGGCCAGGATTTCTTCGCGCGTTTTGCGCACTGACTCCGGTACGATACCGTGTTGTTCGTTGTATGCCACTTGAATTTTGCGGCGCCGATTGGTCTCGGAGATCATCCGCTTCATCGAATCCGTGGTCTTGTCGGCGTACATGATGACCTCGCCGCTGACATGGCGCGCCGCGCGGCCGGCGGTCTGCATCAATGAAGTCTCGGATCGCAGGAATCCTTCTTTGTCGGCATCCAGCACTGCGACCAGGGAGACTTCCGGCAAGTCGAGTCCTTCGCGCAGCAGGTTGATTCCAACCAGCACGTCAAACTCCGCCAGTCGCAGGTCGCGCAGAATCTCAGTGCGGTCGATGGCGTCGATTTCCGAGTGCAGGTAGCGGACGCGAATATTGAGGCGGCCGAGGTAGTCGGCCAGGTCCTCAGCCATGCGCTTGGTCAAAGTCGTGACCAGTACGCGCTCGTGTTGCTCGACGCGCTTGCGGATTTCGCCGATCAAATCGTCGATTTGCCCCTGGACCGGCTTGAGCGTAATCACCGGGTCGACCAGTCCGGTCGGACGAATGAGTTGTTCGACGACCACGCCCTCGGAATTGGCCAGTTCCAACTCAGCCGGTGTAGCGGAGACGTAGATGGTTTGCGGGATCAGTTTCACGAATTCGTCGTAGACCAGTGGACGGTTGTCAAAGGCCGAGGGCAGCCGAAACCCGTGCTCGACCAGCACGACCTTGCGGGAGCGGTCGCCGGCATACATCGCTTTGATCTGCGGAATCGACTGGTGCGATTCGTCAACGACCAACAGGAAGTCTTCCGGGAAGAAGTCGATCAGCGTGTAAGGTCGTTCGCCGGGAGCGCGGTTGGAGAAGTAGCGCGAGTAGTTTTCGATGCCGCTGCAATAGCCGATCTCCCGCAGCATCTCCAAATCGTAGAGCGTGCGTGATTCCAGGCGCTGAGCTTCCAGCAGCTTGCCCTGCTCGCGAAAGTCGGCCAGGCGCTCGCGCAATTCCTGCTCGATACCGAAGATCGCCTTGCGGACCGTCTCGGACGAGCTGACGAAGTGCCGCGCCGGATAGATCGCGATCCGCTCGATCTCGCCCTTGATCTCGCCGCTGACCGGATCAAATGTCCGAATGCGTTCAATTTGATCGCCCCAGAGTTCGACACGGACGCCGTTGACCTCATAGGCCGGGAAAATCTCGATGGTGTCGCCGCGCACGCGAAAATGGCCGCGCGAAAAGTCGATGTCGTTGCGGGTATACTGGATTTCGATCAACTTGCGCAGAATCTGATTGCGGTCAACTTCTTCACCAGTGCGGAGCAGCACGAGGAGATTCTTGTATTCCGATGGTGAGCCGATGCCGTAGATGCACGAAACCGAAGCCACGATGATGACATCGTCGCGCTCCAGAAGGGAACTGGTGGCGCGCAGGCGCAGGCGGTCGATGTTGTCGTTGATGGAGGTGTCTTTCTCGATGTAGGTGTCGGTCGACGGGACGTACGCCTCCGGCTGATAGTAATCGTAGTAGCTGATGAAGAATTCAACCGCGTTATCAGGGAAATAAGACTTGAACTCTCCGTAAAGCTGGGCGGCCAGTGTCTTGTTGTGGGAGATCACCAAAGTCGGTTTGCCGATGTTGGCAATGACGTTGGCGACAGTAAAGGTCTTGCCGGAACCGGTCACACCCAGGAGAGTCTGGTAGCTCTCGCGATTGAGCACGCCTTCCGAAAGACGCCGGATTGCCTCCGGTTGGTCGCCCCGTGGTTCATACTTTGAGACCAGGTTGAACTTCGCCATGTCGTTGAAAGTACGCGGAAATCGGGTGAGGTCAATAACATTAGCGATTTGGAGGTGAGAATCCCCGGATGCCGGAAGCATGCATGCGGAAGATTTTAGGAACTTTCACGCGCACAAGATTTTAAGAGAGTCAGATGGAAGAGACACTCAGGTTAGAATGTCCTTGACAAATGGATCGCCGCGACTATCATAAGTGGCTAATTTTGAGACTGTTGAGAGGAGAAACGCAGAGAATATGTATGCCATAGTTGAGGCCGGCGGTCTCCAGTATCGCGTCGCGGAAGGCGATGTCATTCGGGTGCCGATGCACGTCGCGCAGCCGGGTGAAGCCTTCGCGATCGAGCGCGTTCTGCTGGTAGGAGACGCCGACTCGAGCCGGATCGGTAAGCCGCACGTCGAAGGCGCCCGTGTCGAAACGACGGTGGTGGCGCAGGGTCGCGGCGAAAAGGTGCTGGTTTTCAAGAAGAAGCGCCGCACCAAATACCGCAAGATGCGCGGACACCGTCAGGATTTTACGGACCTGAAAGTCGCAAAGATCGTAGTCGCATAACAGACGGGAAGTGATGTTCAGATCACGGGCAGTGCTGGTGATCGGCTTGATCCTTCTGCTGCTGCAGGTGGGAGCGACGCCGAGCGCGGCGCAGTCATACGAAATCGGCAGCGTGGTGGTGGAAGGGAACTCGGCGGTCGAGTCATCGCTGATCGCCGCCGTCGCCGGTCTGACATCCGGAACCAAGCTTTCGTCAACGGCCGTGCAGGAGGCGATTCGCCGCGTGTACGGCCTTGGTCTTTTTTCGGACGTCAAAATTGCCGGGGAATTCAGCGGCGGGCGGATCAACCTCAAAATCACGGTAGTCGAATTTCCGCGTCTGGCGGCAATGAAATTCGAGGGCAATAAGTCGATCAAGGACAAGAAGCTCAAAGAGAAGCTCACGGTCTTTGAGCAGCAAACCGTCGGCCCCAGTCAAATCCGCAATAACATCGAAGTCATCAAGAAGCTCTACCGCGAGGAGGGATACTTTCTCGCTGACGTCGAAGCCGAGTCGGAGCCGCTCGACAGCAATCGCGTGGCGCTGCGGTTCAAGATTAGAGAAAACGAGAAAATCAAGATCCGCCAAGTGGACTTTGAAGGCAATCAGTTCTTCGACGACGGCAAACTGCGCGGCCAAATGAAGACCAAGGCGGGCGGGTTCCTGCGCTCCGGTTCATTCAAACGCGAGCAGTTTGAGGACGACAAGGACAAGGTCGTCGAGTTCTACCGCAAGCGTGGATTCATCGATGCGTCCGTAACCGGCGACAGCATCGCGATCGACCCGGACGGCAAGAAAATGGTGCTGTTCGTGCGGGTCAACGAGGGGAACCGCTATTACTTCGGCGACGTGACGTTCAAGGGCAACGAAATCTACAAGACAGAGTTGCTGCAGGATCAGATCAAGTTCAGGAAGGGGGATGTCTACAATCAGGAGAAGTTCGAAGAGTCGATGTCCGACCTGTACTCGGTGTATCAGGAGGACGGCTACATCCACGTCCGCATGATCGACAATGTGCAGACCGTCGATTCGACTCTGAATATCGAGTTGGAAATCTCCGAGGGTGTACCGGCGCACATCAACAAGGTGTTCATCGAGGGCAACTCGAAAACTAAAGAAAAGGTGATCCGTCGCGAGTTGTTTTCGCGGCCGGGGCAGACGTTTCAGCGCTCGACACTGATGCGCTCCCTGCGCAATGTGATGTTGCTAAACTATTTCAGCAATGTCGAGCCGGACGTGCGCAATTTGCCGAACGGTGATATTGATCTGGTGTTTAAAGTGGAAGAAAAGCCCACCGGTCAGATACAGGCCGGCGCCGGCTATTCCGGCCAGGACAAGCTGGTTGGCACGCTGGGATTGGGGATACCAAATTTCCGCGGGGAGGGCCAGAATGTCAATCTGGATTGGTCCTTTGGCTCGCGGCGCAACTCGATATCGCTCTCTTTCACAGAGCCCTGGTTGCTGGATACGCCAACAACTCTGGGTTTCGACGTCTTCAGCATCAATCGCAATGTTCAGTACACCGACGAGGAGTGGACCGAAGGGACGCGGGGACTCGGCGTCCGGATTGGCCGCCGGTTGCGCTGGCCGGACGATTACTTCCGTGCCTCTTTGCGCTATAGCCTCGAAGAGTTTCGCTACTACGATTTCAACCAGACCTATCGCGATCGCTATAAAGATGATCCGCTCAGTCTGTTGCGCTTCGAAAACGATTGGTCGACGACATCAACGCTTGGCTTGACAATTGTGCGCGACAGCCGCGACCTCTCTCAATTCGCCACCAAAGGATCGCTGCATCAGATGTCGTCGGAAGTCTCCGGCTGGGCGCTGGGTGGCGATTACCGCTATCACAAGCACATCTTTGATATGGCTCGCTATCTACGGGTATGGTGGAATGTCGTGCTGGCCGGGAAAGTTCGGATCGGCTGGGTGGACAGCCCGTATGGTTACGACGGCATCCCCTACGGCGAGCGCTTCGCGCCGGGCGGCACCTACCAGGACGGCGTGATACGCGGCTACGACGATGCGTCGATCGGTCCGCGTAATTCGCGGGGCGGCTACATGCGAGGGCGTTCGGAGATTGTATATAATATGGAATTGCAGGTGCCGATCGTCAGCCAGCAGATCTACGCTTTGCTGTTTGCCGATGCCGGCAATGCCTGGGAATCAGGTCGGGCGGTGAAACCGTTCGATCTCGACCGCTACGACGGCCTCAAGAAATCAGTCGGCGCCGGATTCAGAATCGTCATTCCGGGACTCGGGACGATTGGATTTGACTTTGGTTATGGTTATAATAACCCCAGCGGTGCCGAATGGAAACCACACTTCCAACTCGGAACTACGTTCTAAACAGTTATAGCTCGCCCATGGAGGAGAAAATGGTGTTTCGTACAATGGCAGTTCTTGTCATTGCCCTGGCAGCGATTCTCGCAGCGCCAGTGACGCTGCAAGCCCAGGATCGGATTGTGTACATTGACTCATATCGCATTCGCCTCGAATACAAGGAGTTTCAGGACGCGCAGGCGCAGTTCAACAAGGAAGTTGAAACCTGGAATGCCGAGGTCGAGACCGGACAGAAGGATATTGAGAAGATGGAGGCCGAGTTGGCCAAGCAGTCGCTGATCCTCTCCGAGGCGAAAAAGAAAGAGCGCGAGACCGAGATCGAGACCAAGAAGGCGACGTGGCAGAAGCTGGCCAACGACATCTTCGGCCCCGACGGGCGCGCCGAGAAACGCAACGCCGAGTTGACCAAGCCCCTGCTTGACAAGATCAATACCGTGTTGGAGAAACTGGCGCTGCAGGAAGGCTACGCAATGATTCTCGACAGCATCAATGGCAATATCGCTTACGCGAAAAAGGAGCTCGACATCACCGACCGTGTTCTCGAGGAGCTGGAAAAGACGCAGTAAGCATGAAGCTTAAGGATTTGGCGGCGCGGATCGGCGGCGCCGTAATCGGTGACGGCGAGACCGAAATCCTCCGTTTGAACACGATTGAGGCGGCCGGCCCCGGCGAGCTCACATTTATCGCGAATCCCAAGTACGCGGCGCGGCTTGACACCACGCGCGCGTCGGCCGTGATTGTCAAGGCGGTTCCGGCGGGTCAGCAGCGGAATTTCCTGGTTCACGACGATCCTTACTCTGCCGTGGCGCAGGCGCTGAAGTTGCTTTACCCGGCACCGGGCGCGCAAATTCAGCCCGGCATCGCCGCTTCGGCACGGGTCGATGCCAGCGCCCGAATCGGCCGCGGTGTGCATATCGGCGACTTTGTCGAAATCGGAGCGGGCACCACAATCGGTGACGGCAGCCGCATTTTGACAGGTTGTGTCATCGGCCGCAATTGCCGGATCGGCGACGATTCGCAGCTTTATCCCCATGTTGTAGTTTATGATGAGTGTTTGCTCGGCAGTCGTGTGGCGATCCATGCCGGTACCGTCGTCGGCTCCGATGGTTTTGGCTACGCGACTCACGCCGGTGTACATCACAAGGTCTATCAGATTGGCCGCGTCCGGATAGAAGACGACGTGGAAATCGGGGCCAATTGCACGATTGACCGGGGCGCGCTCAGTGAAACCGTCATCGGGTCGGGCACAAAGATCGACAATCTCGTGCAAATCGCACATAATGTCCGTATCGGAAAGGGTTGCATCATTGTGGCGCAGGTGGGAATTGCCGGTTCCACCGTCCTGGGCGACTATGTTGTGCTCGCCGGTCAAGTTGGCCTCGTGGGGCACTTGGAGATCGGCAGCGGCACTCGCGTCAGCGCCAAATCCGGCGTCACCAAGTCCTATTCCGGCGGCGATTACGGTGGAATACCGGCACGTCCCATTCGCGAGTACCGCGAGATCGAGGCGCATGTTCACCGCCTTCCGCAGCGCATGGACGAGCTCAGACGCCTCAAATCCGAGGTGGAAGAGCTTCGCAAGCAACTGGCGGAATTGCGCCGCCCCTGAGTCACTCCTGCCGCTGTTCAGCCTCATTGATTCGCTTCTCAAGTGCAGCCACCTTCTCCGGGCTATGGTCCCGGTATCCGGCTTTGAGGAAATGCTCCAAAGCGCGTTTCCGATATGTAGCGGCCGAATGAAAGTCGCTGCGGACGAAAGCGATCTCACCGAGGTCTTCGCAAGCTTGCGCCTGTACATCGTCATTGCCCAGTCGCTCGGCCCACGCCAGCGACGGCCGTAGCCACGTCAGTGCCTGGTCGAAGTCGCCCTTCATTCGCAGCGCCCAGCCGACTTGATAATCCGCATAGAGTTTGCCGACTTCGTTGCCGAAACGCCAGTGGTACTCACGCGCCTTGAGAAAGGCGTCACAGGCGCTCACGTAGTCGCCCTGATCACCGTGACTGGCCGCCAGATTGTTCCAAAGTGACGCGAGGTTATCCAGCAATCCGGCTTGCTCGGCTGCGGCAATACCACGCCGGCCCCAATCGATCTGCTCCTGGGGCGTGCCGACGATGGCCATCATACGGCAGGCATCGATGGCGCGAGCGGGAAGATTCTGGGCGCTGCTCAGGTCATACATCTGCATAAAAAGCTCGCGGGCATTGTCATTGCGGCCTTCGCGCCACTCGAGGCGGCCGCGCACTCCCAGGTAGCGTGCGTAGCCGGCGGGGTAATTCTTTGATGCGAACCCCTCCGCTTTCCGGAGCCACTCTTTCGCGTCGTCAAACAAATTCTGGGTAAGGTGGCAGCGCGCCAACTGCGCCATTGCCTCGAGTTGAGTCGAGGTATCGGAGATCGTGGTCGCGCCCTCAAGGGCCTGCTGGTAAAGATCGATTGCGGCAGGGAAGTTGCGGGCGTCAAACTGGTTGTCCGCCTGCGCCATGAGTTCTGTCGGTGTCGGAGGCATGTCGTCGCCGCGCACAAAGCAAACCGCAGCGAGCGACAGCGTCACCGCCAGCGATAGTACAAATTCGAGACCAAGCGCCATACAGCTCATCGCGCTCCTTTCGTGCTCGCGGATTGTTCAATTGCGATTACAGTTACAGGTAATAAGCTATCAGCGGTCAAATTTGTCAATCTTCATGTCAACATCAGCACGGCGACCCCGGCAATTGTAATGACGGTCCCGATGACGGCCCGGGCGGAAGGTCGTTCGTGATGGATCAACATCACCAGGGGAATAACAAATAATGGCGTGGTCGACATCAGGGTAGCCGCAATTCCAACTTTCGTGTACTGGATTGAAGCCAGAGAGAGCCAGATGCCGGCGACCGGGCCGACGAAGGCCGCAACGAACATCGCCGTCAGAGCCCGGCGGTCGGCGATGCCGCGCAGGACACCGGCGACTCGCCGCTGGAGCCCGGCGATGATCCAGGTCATGACTGCAGCGGCCAGCATGCGCACCGTGGCGGCGCTCAAGGCAGTCACGTTGTCCAGCATACCGAGTTTGGCCGCGACCAGCCCAACCGTCTGGCTGACCGCACCGATCCCGGCGAGGAAGTACCCCCACGGTTTCGACCCGTTTTCCTGAGCGCCGAAGGTCTTGACATTGCGCTCGAGGGAGACCCAGGTCAGGCCGGCCAGCGTGATGACAATTCCGAGCAGGGAGTACCAACGCAGGCTCTGGTTGAGAACAACCCACGAAATGAACACCGAGAAGATTGGCGAGGAGGCCGACAACAACGAGGCGATCTGCGGTCCAAGAATAACGAGGGACTTGAAGTAGCAGAGATCGCCGATGACCAGGCCGACCAGTGACGAAAAGACCAACCAGGAAAACTGCGTTGATGTGGCTCGGGCCGGCCAGATCATGCCCTGGGCGATCAGGCTGATCAAGACCAAGACCATTGCGGCAATCGGAATGCGAACGGCATTGACCGTGAAGGCTCCGACACGCCGGCCGGCGAAGCTGAATAGCAGGCTGCCGAACGCCCAACACAGCGCCGCGGTCAACGCCAGGATTTCACCCAGGAAACTCATTGCTACAGCCTCAGCACACAGCCGCCACGAAGGACGGAATGTACGAATGGACAGGCCGGTCGCATAGCGTAATTCCGGTGTCGGCGGACTTTCAGGCGACTTTTTATCGCTTGTTGCAGTACGGCCGATCGCGTATTGTTTGGGTTGGCGGCACCAATGGCCGCCAATTTGTTGCCGATAATGATCTTATTGCTACTGCGGAGGACCGATGCTCTCTGTTGCCGAACAGATGATGAAAATTCGTGAGAATGCGGTGGAAATCCTTCCTGAGGGGGAGCTGGAAAAGAAGCTGGAGCGTGCGGTCAGGACCGGCAAGCCGCTGGTGATCAAACAAGGTTTTGATCCGACCGCGCCCGATATCCACCTCGGTCACACAGTCGGGCTGCGCAAGCTGCGGCAATTTGCCGACCTTGGACATCACATTGTCATCATCATCGGCGATTATACCGCCCAAGTGGGTGATCCTTCGGGCCGCTTGGTCACCCGGCCGCAGTTGACGCTCGAGCAGGTTGAGGCGAATGCACATACCTATCTCGAACAATTCTACAAGGTAATACCAGCCGAGATGTGCGAGGTGCGCCGCAACGGCGAGTGGCTGGCGCAGATGGCCTTTGCCGATATTCTGCGTCTGACCGGCAAGATGACTTTGGCACGAATGATGGAGCGCGAGGATTTTGCCAAACGCTGGGCGGAGCAGGCGCCGATTTCGATCCACGAGCTGCTGTACCCATTGATGCAGGCGTACGACTCAGTGGCGATCAAGGCGGACGTCGAACTGGGTGCGACCGAACAGAAATTCAATTTGTTGACCGGCCGCCAGATTCAGGAGGCTTACGGCGTCGAACCGCAGGTCGCCTTGACGCTCCCAGTCCTCGAAGGCGTCGATGGTATCCAGCGGATGAGCAAGTCGATCGGCAACTACATCGGCGTGGCCGAGCCGCCGAAAGAAATCTTCGGCAAGGTGATGTCGATTCCGGATCGGCTGATCATTCCGTATTTCCGGCTCGTCAGCGACTATCCGTTTGCCCAGATCGACGAAATCGACCGGCAGATCGCCGCGGGTGAGAACCCGGTCAGATTCAAGAAGGAACTGGGGCGGACGATTGTGCGTATGTACTATGATGTGACGGCTGCCGAGCAGGCGGAGAAGGAATTTGAAAATATCTTCGCCAAGAAGGGGCTGCCGGACGAGATTCCGTCACTGCAGTACGCTTGGGGGGAGGATACGATCTGGCTACCTAAATTACTGGTCGAGTTGCAGATCATGTCCAGCACCAGTGAAGTGATAAGGTTGGTCAAGCAGGGAGGAATTGCCGTGGACAACGAGCGTGTCTCGGATCAGAACGCGCAGTTAAAGGTCGAACGGGAATACTTGCTGAAGGTCGGCAAGCGCGGGTTTTATCGTGTGAAAGGAACGCTGGCGCGAAAGTAGTATGAAGAAGCTGCTCGTTCATCACCTGATTGCAGGACTGTTTCTGATTGTTGCCGTTGCCGGGTGCGCAGCGCAGAAGCAGACGACTGCGGCGACGACGAAGCCGGTAAAAATACTGCCGGAGCGTGAAATGAACGAAGAGGCGTATCATCATTTCACCAACGGCGTGATCTACGAGCAAGAAGGGATGGTCGAGGAGGCGGCCCACGAGTACGAGCAGGCGCTGACGTACGAACCGCTGTCTTTCGACATCCGCATGGCGCTGGGGCAGCTCTATCTCGGCATGAACCGCCCCGCGCAAGCGCTGGACACGTTTCTTCCAATCGCCGACAAGACCGCCGACACCTATCGCTTGATTGGCGATTGCTTCCGGTCGCTGCGCCAGGATGCCGAGGCCGAAAACGCCTATCGCCGCGCCTGGGCTACCGATTCTGCCAACGTCGCGTTGAATTACCAGCTCGGTGCTTATGCCGCACGCGCCAACCGCATCGACGAGGCTGCCAAGTACTTGCGCAATGCAGCGGCCTTGTCCCGGAATACCGAGTTGTTTGTGCAGATCGCTCAAATGTACGCCGATCTCAAGCTCTATGACTCTGCCACCGTCGTGATCGAATCGGCGTTGCGGCTGAATCCGAAGGATGGCGGACTTTACTCGGCGCTGGCGGTCTACCACTACAATGCCGGCAAGCCGGAGGCCGCGAAGGATGCCCTGAGGCGGGGCCTTGCCGCCGATAGCACCAACGCGCGATTGATCGCGCAGTTGATTGAAACGTTCAACGCCGAAGGCAATCCTGACTCATTGCGGTATTATGGTGAAATGCTGGCCGCCGCAAAGGAGCCCGAACCGCTGGTGATTGAGAGGATCGGGATCGTGATGATGCGTGCCGGTCAGGCCGACCTGGCCGAGAAACTGTATAGCAGACTGCTGGAACGCGACCCGGTCAATCGCTACGCGCTGTTTTATCTCGGCCGCATTGAGATCGAGCGCAAGCAGTGGGTGCCGGCCCTGGGCTACTTCAACCGTTTGGTCGCCGTGGATTCGACGATGCCGGACGGCTGGACCAATCTGGCGCTGATCCGACAACAGCAGCAGTTGCCCGACAGCGCACTCAAGACGCTCGAAGCCGCGCTGGCGGTGGTGAAGGAAGATCGAAGCAATGTCCAGTTGTTCTATGCGCAGTTGCTCTCACAATTGAACCGATCCGACAGCGCGATTACGATATTGGACAGCGTCCTGGCGGAGGGCGGCGACTCGATCCGCGCCTTGTTTCAATTGGGCGCTGAATACGAGAAGCAAGGCGAGTTCGACCGCGCGGTCGAGTCATTTGCCGCCGTGTTGAAGATCGATCCCGACAATCATCAGGCATTGAATTTCCTCGGTTACATGCTGGCCGATAAGGGCGTGCGGCTGGAAGAATCGCTGACGATGATCGAGAAGGCGGTGAACGCGGAGCCGGAGAACGGCGCCTATCTCGACAGCTTTGCCTGGGTGCTTTACCGGCTGGGGCGGTATGACGAAGCATTGATCCAGATTCAGAAAGCGGTGAGACTGACCAACAACGATCCCATCGTTATCGAGCATCTCGGCGATATTCAATACGCACTCGGCAATTTGGAGTCCGCGCGCGACGCGTGGAAGACCGTGCTGGCGCTCGACCCCGACAACAAAACCGTGCCGGACAAGCTGCGCCGGCAATAAACCGCAACCCTCCCGCAGAATCTTCGTAATAGTCACAGAATCTGGTTGCGAAAGTCGACCGCGAGGCATTGATTTGCGGCGAACAAACATCTCACGGAAAGCGAGACGTCCTCATGAAAGTTTTCGGTATCATCCTGGCCGTACTCCTGATCCTGGTGCTGATCGTCGGCGGCTGGGTCTGGAGCAATCGCGGTGGCTTGATTGACCGTTCGCAGGCGATTGACGAGAAATGGTCGCAAGTCCAGAATGTTTATCAACGACGCTTCGATCTCATCCCCAATCTTGTCGCCAGCGTTGACAACTTCATGAAACGACAGCAGGAAACCCTGACCGAGGTGATCGGTATGCGGCAAAAGGTGCTGGATCTGAAGGGTTCGGCCGAAGCGGCGTTGAAGCAGGGCAACCCCGTTCTGCTCGATTCGCTGTCGGGACAGCTATCGAAGCAGTTGAACTCTTTCATCAATGTGGTGGTCGAGCGCTATCCGGACATCAAAGGTGAAGCGCTCTACGCCGACCTGCAAACTCAGCTCGAAGGCACCGAGAATCGCATCGCCCAGGAACGGCGGGTCTACAACGAAACGGTGCGGGAATACAACACGTTCCGTCAAAAGGGCATCGGAGCGCTACTTGCCGGCACGGTCTTCGGCTACCCGTATGAAAAACCGTATTTCGCCGCCAGTGCTGAGGCACAGCAGGCGCCCAATGTGAAGCAGCTCTTTGAGTAGATATCTTCGTTCGCGATACGCCGCCGGCTGGGCGGCAACGCTGGCTCTGATGCTGGTTGCCCTGGCGGCCGCCCTCGAGGTGCCCGGTTACACCTCACCCGTGACCGACCTTGACGGGCTGCTCAGTGACGACGCACGCTCAGCGCTCGAACAGAAGATTCTCACCTATCGCGATCAGTCGCAGAACGAAATCGCCGTCTTGATCATTCCTTCGCTGGAGGGCGAGTCGCTGGAGGACTACGCCCACGAGGTATTCAATACCTGGGGCGTCGGCAAGGCCAAAGGCGATAACGGCGTGTTGTTTCTGATGGCGGTCGGAGATAAGCAGGCGCGAATCGAGGTCGGCTACGGACTCGAAGAAAGCTTGACTGACCTCGAGGCCGGGCGGTTGGTGCGCCGCGACTCGCCGATGGCACAGAGCTTCCGCGCCGGTAACTGGGACGAGGGGATTGGGGCGGTGGTTGACGGAATCATCATCGCCATTGGCGGCGAGTACGATCCTGCACCACCCCCGGAAGACAATTTTCCCGACTTTCTCCCCTTAGCTTTCCCGGTCTTCTTCATTATCTGGGTTCTCTTCATTGTGATCTCGGGAATCCGGCAAGCTACGAAGAAAGGGGCAGGCTGGGGATCGATTTTCAGTGGTTCGGGTCGCTCCAGCGATTGGCACTGGGGAAGTGGCGGCGGCAGCAGTCACAGTTCGGGCGGCGGCTTCAGTTTCGGCGGCGGTTCGTCCGGCGGCGGCGGCGCCTCGGGAGGCTGGTGATCTGATGGCAACGCATCGAATCATCAATCAGTACTTCTCCGAGGTTGACTTCGAGGCGATCAAAGCCGCAGTGGCTGAAGTTGAGACGCGCACCAGCGGTGAGATCGTCGTTCGCATTTCGCCGCAATCGCACGCGTGGTTGTCCGAACGAATCCTTGTCGCCAGCTTTGCCTCGCTGGTTGGCGTTGCCATTTCGCTGTGCCTGACGCGCGAAGTCAATTGGGGCGTCTATTACGACTTCTCGCAGGCGACGCTCTGGGGACTGATCGCGTTTCTCCTGGGCTTTTTCGGCCTGGCGCCGCTCCTGCGTACGGCCGGCCGCCGGCGTGGATTCGTGTGGCGGCGCGGGCTGCAGATCTTCCGCGATCTGACCGCCACCAAGGGGCAAACCGGCGTTTTGATTCTGATCTCGCTGGCCGAATGCGAAGCCGCCATTATTGCGGACAAGGCCATCGCCGATAAGCTACCGGCGAGCTATTGGGATCATCCGCACGCTCTGCTGGTGGCCTCGATGAAGGACGACCGCCACAGCGAGGGGTTGATCGTTGCCATTCGCGAGATCGGCGCCAAATTGGCGGAGTATTTTCCGATTCAACCCGGCGATGTCAACGAGATGCCGGATCGCCCGGAAATTGCGTAAGCGCGAATAACCGCTTACGCGCGGCACCGGTCGCACCTATATTCCCACCGATACGATTGAGCGCTTCCTGCAATTTCGGAGATGACCTATGGAAGATTCAAAAAGCCTGAATGCCGTCGAAGAGTTCTTCCTCAAACACGGCTTTTCCACCCGTGCCCTGCACGCCGGGGAACATATCGCCGGCCACCATTCCAACGCGCACACCGTCCCCATTTATCAGACATCGACCTTTGTCTTTGATGATGCGGAGCAGGGGAGAAAACTGTTCGCGGCCGAAGACAATGGTTTCATCTATACTCGCCTCGGCAATCCGACAGTGGTCACTGCCGAGGCCAAGCTCAATGCCCTCGAGGGGAGCGGTGTCAAGCTGCGCGATCCGGAAGGGGTGCGGGTTTCGTCGCTGCTGTTTTCTTCGGGGATGTCGGCGATTTCAAGTATCATGTTCGCCCTCGCGCAGCAGGGCGACACGCTGATTCGCGGTGAAGTCGTCTACGGTTGCACCGACAGCCTTTTCACCCACGTGCTGCCCCGCTTCGGTGTCAAAGTCGTCGTTGTCGATACCTCCGATCTCGCCCAGGTCGAGCGGGCGATACAGGCGAATCCCAGGGCCAAGGGCGTCTATTTCGAGACTCCGACAAATCCGACCATGACCATAACCGACATTGCCGCCGTTACCGACATCGCCAAACGTTACAACCCCGAATGCTTGGTGATTGTCGACAACACGTATGCAACGCCGTATCTGCAGCGACCGCTCGAACTTGGCGCCGAGGTCGTGATGCATTCCGCGACGAAATACATCTCCGGGCACGGTCATGTGATCAGCGGCGCCGTGGTCACCGACAATGAGAGTTTCAAGGACAAGCTGTACGGCGTCATCAAGGACCTCGGTGGCTGCCCGTCGCCGTTTGACAGCTGGCTCATCTATCTCGGTCTGAAGACGCTGGCGCTGCGGATGGATCGCCATTGTGCCAGCGCCCTCAGGATCGCGCAGCATCTTGAGCGACATCCGGCCATCCGGCGCGTCTACTACCCGGGTCTGCCCAGCCATCCGCAGCATGAGTTGGCGCGACGGCAAATGCATGCCTTTGGCGGCGTGCTGGCCTTCGAGTTGCGCGGCGGCTATGAAGCCGCACGCCGGCTGATGAACAACCTCAAGATCTTCACTCTCGCGGTCAGCCTCGGCAGCGTTGATTCGTTGATCCAGCATCCGGCTTCGATGACGCACGCCGGAGTTGCGCCAGAAGTTCGTCAGAAGATCGGCATCACCGACGAACTGGTACGGCTGTCGATCGGTTTGGAAGACCCCGACGACCTCATCGCCGCGCTGGACGAAGGCTTGGCCGTCGCCGCCCGCGCCTAACTTCTGCAGCACCGGAAAAGACGAAGCGCCGTCGGTCGGCCGACGGCGCTTGAAGTTGCCGGGCATCTCGAGTTCGATCAGCTAATTCTTCTTCTGGAAGTTCTTCATGAACTCGACCAGCTTCTCAATCGCTTCAACCGACACGGCGTTGTACATCGAGACCCGCACGCCGCCGACCGAACGATGGCCTTTGAGTCCAACGAATCCCGCCGCCTTCGCCTCTTTAATGAACTTGTCTTCCAGCTCCTCGGAACCGAGACGCAAGGTGGCGTTCATCCAGGAGCGGCTGTCGGGACGGACGGTACCGCGATAGTAGCCGTTGGAGCCGTCGATTTGGCCATACAGCAAATCAAACTTGCGCTTGTTGCGTTTTTCGACCTCGCCCAATCCGCCGACCGAGTCGATCCAGCTCATGGTCAGCATCGTGATGTAGATCGCATACACCGGCGGCGTGTTGTAGAGTGAGTTCTCTTTCACGTAAGTCGAGTAGCTCAGAATCTTCGGCAAACCGGTCTTCTGTTTTGGCAGAAAGTCGTCGCGGATGAGGAGCACGGTCACTCCGGCCGGTCCCATGTTCTTTTGTGCTCCCGCGTAAACAAACGACATCTTCGAGACATCGACGCGTTTTGACATGATATCCGACGACATGTCCACGACCAGCGGCACATTGCCGGTATTCGGGTATTCACGCAATTGCGTGCCGAAGATGGTGTTGTTTGAGGTCATGTGCACGTACTGAGCGGCCGGATTCAACTTGATCTGGTCGTTCTTCGGCACCCAGGTGAACTTGTCCGGTTCCGAGGTGGCCGCGACATTGACCGTACCGAAGAGCTTGGCCTCGGATGCCGCCTTTTGCGCCCACGCTCCCGTAATCACATAGTCAGCCGACTGCCCCTGCGAGAGGAAGTTCATCGGCAGCATCGCGAATTGCAGGGAAGCGCCGCCGCCCATGAACAGAATCTGGAAGTTGTCGGGGACGGCCAGGTGCTTTTTGACCAGGCTCTTGGTTTCGGCAAGAATAGCTTCAAAGTCCTTCGAACGGTGGCTCATCTCCAGCACCGACATGCCGGTGCCTTTGTAATCGAGCATCTCGGCCGCAGCGGTTTTCAGCGCTTCTTCAGGCAACGCCGCCGGGCCGGGGTTGAAATTAAAGACGCGTTTCATGGCTGTTTATCCTCTCATTTACCAAAGAAGCCGGCGTCGGCCGCCTTGGTAATAATCCTGTCAACGGCTTTGCCGATGCGCAGCAAGTTCTCATTGGTGGAAGCCCCGATATGCGGCGCCAGCAGGGTATTGGGCGCCCCGACCAGGGGAGTACTCTCCGGCGGATCGGAGTACCAGACGTCGTTGGCGTAGAAGCCGATCTTGCCCGACTTCAGTGCATCGACCACGTCGGCTTCGATCACGCACTTGCCGCGCCCCGTGTTGATGATCACGACGCCGTTCTTCATCCGGGCAATGGTATCCTTATTAATGAAGCCACGGGTTCGGTCGGTAAGGGGCGTATGAATCGAGATGTAATCGCAGATCGGCAGCATATCATGGAGCGTCGGCTTGATCAGGATGTCCTCGGAGACATCGACCGACGGGTCGTAGCCGACCACCATCATGCCGAACGCCTTGGCGCGCCGCGCCAACTCGGTGCCGATGCGGCCGCAGCCGATGATGCCGAGAATCTTGCCGTACAGTTCGGTGCGCTTCAGCTCCTTCTTCATCCACTTGCCGGCCTGCATAGAGGTGTTGGCCTCAACCAGCCGATTCGGAACTGCGATCATCATGGCGAAGGCCAGTTCGGCAACCGCGATGCTGGAGGCCTCGGCAGTGTTGCGCACTTCAATGTTCTTCTCGCGCGCGTACTTGACATCGATATTGTCGAGGCCAACGCCGCCGCGAATAATCATCTTCAGTGACTTGCCCTTGTCGATGAAATCCCGGTCGCCTTTCGTCTTGGAGCGCACCAGCGCGACAGCAGCATTCGGGAGCTCATTCATGTCCGCGGTCACTTCGCCGTGCTTCTTGAGCAGTTCGGGAAGCGTCGGATCAAAAGCGTCACAGATTAGAATCTTCATAACATCATCCTCAAATGAACCTTGATTCTATGGTTACAGGAGATAAACGGCTATCCCATCTCGCAATTTTGGCTCGAACCAGGTCGATTTTGGCGGCATCACCTGCCCGGTGTCGGCCACATTCCGCAGAGCACGCAAGCTGACGGGTGGGACGACAAATGCCACCTTGAATTTTCCCGAGTCGACAAGCTTGACCAGCTCACCGGTACCGCGAATGCCGCCGACAAAGTCAATCCGCTTGTCGGTGCGCGGCTTGGTGATGCCCAGAATCGGTTCCAGGAGGTTTTTCTGGAGAATACTCACGTCGAGCGATTCGATCGGATCAAACTTGTTGTAGCTGTTCGGCAATGGCTGAAGCTTATACCAACGATCTTCGATATACATGCCGAGTACGCGGTCAACCTCCGGCTCAACTGTCTTGCCGGCGGGCATGGCGGTTACCTCGAAGCGACTGCGAATTAGGTTGAGAAACGCCGAGGGGTCGTGACCGTTGAGATCCCGGACCACGCGGTTATAGGGGAGGATCTTCAGTTGGTTCTCCGGAAACACCACGGACAAGAAGTATGCGTAAGGTTCGTCATGTCCCGGCCCGCCGCTCGCAGCACGACGCTGCTTGCAGACATTGGCCGCGGCAGCACAGCGATGGTGGCCATCGGCGATATAAGTTGCTTCCAGTCCGGCGAAGGCCGCCACGATCTCGTTCACCTTGGCCTTGTCGTTGACGATCCAGAATTCGTGACGAACGTCCGCCGCCACAAAATCGTATACCGGCGCCGTCTTGGCGATGGCGGCAAGAATCGCATCCAGATCGGAGTCCGACTGATAGAAGAGGAAGACCGGACCGGTCTGGGCATTGACAATGTCGTTCAGATTGGTGCGATCGGTCTCCTTGTCGGGACGAGTGAATTCGTGGCGCTTGATCCGGCCCTCCAGATAGTCGTCGCATGAAGAGAGGATCATGTAGCCGGTTTGGTCGACATCGCGCCAGCGCAGACGATAGACGTAGACGGACTCTTCTTGATCCTGCGCCATCGCGCCGACCTCGATCAGGCGGCGAAGATTATCGCGAGCGCGTTCGTAGAGGTCGTTGCCGGCAGGAGAGTGATCGGGCGGGAAAGTGATTTCCGGTTTAGTGACCCGGAGGAATGAGAAGTCATTGCCCGCCGCCATTCGGCGCGCTTCGTCGCTGGAGAGCACATCATAGGGAGGAGTAGCAACTTTGTCTATCAGTTCCACCTTTGGCCGTAAACCCCTGAATGCCTTTATCTTGACCATCTTGTCCACCTGCCGGAAGTCTGAAGTCTCACCGTCATCATTGCCCTAAATCTAACTGAATAGGTAAGGAAATCCCCCATAAAAAAGCAAGTGATTCTTTTCACAAAGCAAGCGCTGCTGGGAGCGAGCCTTCATCGACCCGGCCGGGGGATTTAAACGACTTTTTTGTTGAGCAGGGCGGTCCGGCTGAGGAGCACGCGTGGACTTGAAGTAGCCGCCAATCCGGCAGTTCTTGCCGCGAGGATCGTCTGCTCGAAGTCTGCCTTGGAGACGTGAAACGGTCTCGGTTCGACGATGAGAAGTAGACCCTTGGGCCGCAACAAATCAGCGACCTCACGGCACCATTGGTGCTGGTCAGGGAGTTCATGAACGACATAGAAGGCAAGGATGAAATCGACCTTCGCGTTGACCCCAATGCAATCGGGGCTGCAGCGGTGAAGTGTGACGCGCGATTCCAGCTTTGAACCGCGAATCCGTGATCCTAACAGTCTCAGCATACCCTCCTGCAAATCTACCGCTAAGACCCGCCCCGTTGGCCCTACGAGCTCTGCCATGGTAACCGTGAAGAATCCGGGACCACAGCCGAAGTCGAGGACGGTCATACCATCGCGGATGTAGGGAGACAGAATCTTTCGGGGATTCTGCAGCAATCGTCGCCAGACACCATCCAAGATGCCGGCATGTTCAACGGGACACACCCGCTGACGGCGTGGAGGCTTGTTGTCCTCCGGCGTGATAACGTTGCCCACAATGTAGATGATACGAGGGCGTGTACCTGGGGTTGCGATCATCTCTTCGGAAGTCGGCCGGGGGCAAATGTGGCGTAGACTGCGTTGATAGAAATTCCTCTTGCGTTCACAGTTCTCCTGCGTAATAATTGCGAAGACATAATTGCCGTTGGGAGTGGCGACCATCCAGTCGTCTGAGATCACACCCCCAATACCTGATCCGGATAATACCGGCGTAGGGAAACGGCAGCGACCGATTCACGGACGCGATTTGCGTTGCTGCCATCCCTGCGGAGATCAGGCGGCATTTTTTATGCGCAGGCAAATAGTGAGGTGCCGTGATGAAATCGCTCTTCCTTCTTTCCGCATTTCTTGTCCTCGTCCTGTCGGCAACAGTTGTCGGCTTGGAACTGACCGGACTCATTACTGACGAGAGTGGCCAACCCGTGGAAGGTGCAGCCATCATCGCCGATGGCGATCGTGTGGTCGCCGTAACCGGCAAAGATGGAGCATTCGGGTTCCAGGTCGACCCCGGCGTCACTCGACGCATTACGATCAAGCACATCGGCTTCCAGCCAGTGATGGTTTCCGTTAGCGATGGCGCCCCCGTGCGCGTGCAGTTGCGGCCGACGGTATTTCGCAGCCAGGGTGTGACCGTCACGGCGGATCGAGCCGAAGTGGGGCGTACGCCGACGGCTTTTTCCGATTTCACGAGCCAGGATATCGAACGGGACTATTTGATCGGCGAGTTGCCGCTCTTGCTCGAAACCACTCCCAATGTCTATTCTTATGCCGATGCCGGCGGCGGGCTGGGTTACAGCTATCTGAAGATCCGTGGCTTCGACGATAAACGGGTCTCAGTTTACATCAACGGAATTCCACTGAACGACCCTGAGGATCAGGCGACCTATTTCGTCGATATCCCTGACTTTGCCGCCGGCGTAAAAGACGTCCAGGTGCAGCGGGGGATCGGCAGTTCGCTTTACGGGGATGCTTCCTTTGGGGGCACAGTCAATATCGTCTCGGCGGGAATCGAGCAGTCGCGCAGCATTTCGTTGGCCACCGGTTACGGCGGATTCTGGGACGATGGCCGCTGGGTCGGCGATATGCAGAAGCAAGCGGTTGAATATCGTTCCGGCCTCATTGATGGTCGCTGGAATTTTGCCGGGCGCTACTCCCGCCAGCTTTCCGACGGCTACCGCAGCAATGCGTGGTATGACGGTTGGGCGTATCAGCTTTCGCTGTCGCGTCTCGATCCGCGGATGACGACGACGGTCAATGTCTACGGCGGTCCGATGCAGATGCACCTCGCCTACTACGGTGTTTCGCGCGAGCAACTTGAAAGCGACCGCCGTTTCAATCCGTTAACTTATGACAACGAGACCGACAATTTCAGTCAACCGCATTACGAGCTGCACAATACCTACGAGTTGAGTCCCAATGCCTCGCTGCAAAACACGCTCTTCCACATCCACGGTGACGGTTACTACGAGCAGTATCGCGACGATCGCAGCTTTGCCGACTACAACATTCCGGCGACGATCATTACCAGTCCTGACGGCGATTCGATTGAGGCCATCATTTCCGGCGATCTCGTCCGGCAGCAGCACGTTCGCAAGAATCAGTGGGGCTGGAACCCGCGGCTCGAGTTCCAGCAGAAGCAGGGTGCTCTCAGCATCGGCGGCTCATTTTACTACTTCGAATCCGACCACTGGGGACAAGTGGTTTGGGCCGAAGGCGTCACGAACGCGATCGATCCGCGTCATCGCTACTACGAATATTTTGGTGAAAAGTGGTTTGGCTCACTCTATGCAGTACAGAGCCGCCGCCTCGGCGAGCGGCTGACTGCCAATGTCAGTCTGCAATTGCGTCATCAAGACTACAGTTTTAAACAGAACCGGCTGGGCGCTTTTGCCGGTTATGCGTATGACATTGACTGGACTTTTCTTTCGCCGCGCCTGGGCTTCAGCTACGCGGTTGCACCGGCGGTGAACTTGCTGGCGAGCTACTCGCTGTCTTCGCGTGTTCCGGCCGACTGGGAGATTTATGATGCCGGCGATCCGTACGCCTTCCCCTCGCTACATATCCAGGAGATCCGACGTAGCGGCAGTGATTCCACGATTATCTTCGGCGATCCGACCGCCCAATCGGAACGCGTTCATAATTTCGAATTGGGGTTAGGCTGGCGGACTCAATCCAGTGCGCACACGCTGAACCTGTTCTGGATGGACTTCGCCAACGAGATCGTGCCGTATGGGGGACTCAATGATCTCGGTCTCCCGATCACCACCAACGCCGACCGATCGGTGCATGCCGGGATCGAACTCTCGACTACAAACACCGTCGGTCGCAATTTCCAGCTGAGCGGCAACTTTTCGTACAATTACAATCGGATCAAAGGCTTTGAAATCGCAGAAGCCGTCTACGACAATGACGCCGACTGGAATTATCTCGAAAGCCGCTCTTTTTCTTACGACGGCAAGACGATCCCCGGCTTTCCCGACTACATTGGAAATCTGATCGCCGAGTATCGCCACCAGCGCTTCAATCTCGCATGTCGTGGACGCATGGTTGGGCGCATCTATGTCGAAAATGACAACGTGCGCGAACTTTCGATCGATCCGTATTTCGTAGCGGCCGTTTCCGCCGGAATTACTTTGGGAGAGATCGCCGATCTGGGTCGCCTCGAACTCGCAGCACGGGTCGACAACGTGCTCGATCACAAGTACGAGGTTTCTGGCTACGGCGGCGTGACTCGATTCCGCGACGCACCTGACCAGCATTGGTCGGAGTACATCCCCGCTGCCGGACGCTCGATTTTCACCACCTTGCGATTGGAACTTGAGTAGGCATTGGAGCTCGTCGACACACTAATAATCGCCGCGTATTTGCTCGGCATCATTGTATTCAGCTTCTGGCGCCGACCGACGGTAGGCAATACCGCCGTCGAATACATGTTGGATGGCCGCCGTCTGACCTTGCCTGCATTCGTCGCCACACTGGTCTGCAACTGGTATGGCGGGATACTTGGTGTCGGCGAATACTCCTATCGCTACGGGGTTTCCAATTGGTTCGTCTTTGGATTACCCTACTATCTCGGCGCTTTGCTCTTTGCGTGGCTGCTGGCGGCCAAGGCACGCCGCACCGAGTTCATTACGATTGCCGATCGCCTCAACCAGTATTACGGCCGTCCGGCGGCGATTCTCGGCGCCGTGGTCGTATTCGGGTGGACGCTACCAACAGCTTACATTCTGATTTTAGGAGTGCTCGGACAAACCTTCTTCGGCTGGCCGAAGTCGATTGGCATCATCGTTGGCGCGGTCATCGTCACAATCTATGCCTTCATTGGCGGCTTCCGTACGCTCGTCCGCGCCGATATCTGGCACTTTCTCTTCATGTATCTCGGCTTCGCGGTGATCTTCATCGTACTGGTCACCGGCTACGGCGGCCAGGATTTTCTTACCGCCCGGCTCCCGGAAACTCACTTTCAATGGCACGGGGGTAACAGCGCCTGGTTCATTATCGTCTGGTATTTCATCGCACTGTCGACTCTGGTGGAGCCGTCGTTTTTCCAGGCCTGCTATGCCGCCCGTGATGAGAAGACCGCCCGTCGGGGTATTCTCGTCTCGATCATCTGCTGGTTTGTCTTTGATATGCTGACCACGACCTGCGGGCTCTATGCGCGAGCCATCCTGCCGCCCGACATTGATCCCGTTTCCGCCTTTCCGCTGCTGGGGCAGCAAGTCCTGCCGGCCGGGTTGTTCGGGATCTTCGCCGTTTCGCTGATCGCGACCGTCATCTCTACCGCCGACTCATACCTGTTCATCGCCGCGTCCACTGTTGGCAAGGACATCTTTGCGCGCTGGCGGGATGCGACCGATGATATCATAAATCGCTACACGAAATGGGCGCTGATCGGGTCGGCTGTTCTGACGGTCATGGTTTCCGCCCTTTTTGAATCGGTGGTGACGGTCTGGTACGGCTTTGGTTCGGTCGGGACGCCGATTCTACTGGTTCCGCTGCTGACAACCTTTGTCGGCAATCGCGTCATGAGTGGTCGAGCGGCCGTGGTCGCGATGGTGCTCGGCGGACTCGCTTCCACAGTCTGGCTCAGTACGACGCAGCTGATACCGGACGGCACCTACGCGCTCGGGATCGAGCCGATCTTTCCCGGTCTGGCGGCATCGTTTCTGGTCTACCTGATCTGTGGTCGGCGGCGGCCGTCGTACCTTCGCTAAGTTCTTAACATTTGGCACGGTTTTTCGTAAGTTGATTCCGTGATCTCGCTTCTCCTCTTGCAAACAACGACAGCGGAAGTCCTGCTCTTCGTCGGCTGTTTCCTAACGATGTTGGTTGGCGCTGCCGGAGTCATCGTGCCGGTCATCCCGGGATTGCCACTGATCTGGGCGGCGATGGCCATCTTCGGCTATTTCACCGGCTACGCTTATCTCTCGGGCGAGTTCCTGGTCTATTCCGGCATCGCGGTTACCGTGATCTGGATACTTCAACACTTTGTGCAGGTGTATGGCGCCAAGCGGTGGGGCGCCTCGCGCTGGGGAATGTTCGGCGCTTTTGTCGGCATGGTGATCGGACTCTTTGTCGGCTCGCTCGTCGGTGTGATCATCGGGCCGCTCGTCGGCGCCGTCGTCGTCGAGCTGCTGGTCGGCAAATCGTTAACGGCGTCTCTCAAAGCCGGTGCCGGGACATTTGTCGGGTTTGTCTTCGGCGCCGTAGTTCAGCTTATCGTGTCGTTCGTGCTGATCGGGATCTTTCTTTACCGCGTATTTGTAGCTTGAAGCCCCGCCATTTCACTGTCTGCAACTAAGTGGACTCGGGCCGCGAGTGCCCAAGAGTGTGCCGGTCTGCCGGAGTCTCCAACCCGAGCCCATCCTTGGTCTGGAGTTCACTGACGATTCGCAGGATCTCATCAACAGACCCAGTCAGGGCACTGTCGGTTACCCAGGCCACTCTCAGGGTGCCGGCGGGGTCGATGATAAAGACTGCTCGCTGACTGAATCCTCCGTCCGTCAGCACTTCGTAGTTGCGCGCAATGTCGTTGTTAAGATCAGACATCAGGGGGAAGCTGATTTGACTGAAGTAGTGTTCGATCGCATTCAGGTGCGTGAAATGCGAATCAACCGAGCAGCCAATGACTTCGACATTCAGTCCTCGAAACCGCGGGTAGATCTCAACGAATGATTGCAGCTCACGTGGAAATTCGGAAGTGAAGTCAAGCGGGTAGAAGAAGAGCACCAGCCACTTTTCGCGAAAGTCGGTCATGCGGAGTTCGCGAAACCGCTTGTTCGGCATGACAGCAACTCCGCAGAACTCGGGTGCGGGTTGACCGATTTGCATGTTACCTCCGGTGCAGAGTAATACCGCAACTGCACTATCAGCATAGACAGTCGGAGACTCTCAGTCAAGTCGAACTTGTACAGGAATGTCGATGAAGACCGGCGCAGGTATTAGACAGAAGCCATCGCCTCAGTCGGTTCCGGAGTCGTAGTGCTTGGAGCCATCGAGGCCAAGCGTCTCGTCGCCCGGCTGCCAGCCGGCGCCGGTCAGTTCGCCGGTTTGAATCGCTTTCAGCGTGCGCAGGGTTTCGTCAATCGAGCGACCGATCGACGTGTCGTTAACCACGATCGACTTGAGTACGCCGTCGGGATCGATGACATACGTGCCGCGCAGACTGAACGCGCCGTGCACGAGTACATTGTAGGAACGCGAGATGTTCTTGGTGATATCGGAGAGGAGCGGAAACTTCACCTGGCCGAGCTCTTTTTCAATCCAGGCCAGATGGGCAAAGTGCGAGTCGACGGAACAGCCAAGCAGGTCGGCGCCGACATCCTTGAATTTGTTGAAGGCCAGCGAGAAAGCGCGCACCTCCGTCGGGCAGACGAAGCTGAAATCGAGTGGGTAGAAGAAGAGCACCAACCATTTGCCCCGGTAATCGTCCAAGGTAATCTTCTTGAAGGTTTTGTCCGGCATGACGGCCACGCCTTTGAAGAACGGCGCTTTTTCGCCAATTTGCATCTTGCCTCCGAATCATTGGCTGCGTGCCAATCGCCCAGAACGTAGCATGGCAGGCGGCTGGAGTCAAGCCGATTTCCCGGCGGAGGAACCGGGGCGAATCCGCTTGACAAAACGGCGGGTCGGGGTAGCTTTCCCTGCACGATTGACGCAAACCAAGGAGAGCGTATATGCAACCGGTATTGGAATACATCGACAAAAATCGCGGTAAGTTCGTCACCGATCTCGTCGATCTGCTCAAGTATCCGTCGGTCTCGGCGGACTCCAAATTCAAGGAAGAAGTCCAGCGATGTGCCGAACACGTTAAGGAGCGTTTTGAAACCGCCGGCCTGAAGGCGCAGATCTTTCCGATCAAAGGTCACCCGATTGTCTTTGCCGAATACAACAATCCGGGCAACAAGCGCACGCTCCTGATCTACGGCCACTACGATGTCCAACCGGTCGATCCGCTCCATCTCTGGAAGAACCCGCCCTTTGAACCGCACATCGACGGCGAAACCATCTATGCCCGCGGTGCCACCGATGATAAGGGTCAGTTCCTGATCCATCTGCTGGCGGCGGAGTCATATCTGAAAGCCGGCAAGGAACTGCCGGTGAATCTGAAGTTCCTCATCGAAGGGGAAGAGGAGATCGCCTCCAACAACCTGGAACACTTCATCAAAGATCACCATGAATTGCTCAAGGCCGACGGCGTGATCGTCTCCGACACGGCGATGTATGGCCGCGGAATCCCGGCCATCACCTACGGACTGCGCGGCATCGCCGCAGCCGAAATCAAGGTGGTCGGGCCGGACAAGGACCTGCACTCCGGATCGTTCGGCGGCTCGATTGCCAATCCGGTGGTGGAGCTGGCGCGGATGATCGCCAAGCTCCATGACGACAACAAGCATGTGCTCATTGACGGCTTCTACGACAAAGTGCGCGAGGTCGAAGGCTGGGAGCGCGATATGTTTGGCTCCCTCAAATATGAGGAGAGTGAGCATCTGCGCAAGACCGGTTCGCCCTCTACAGTCGGCGAGAAGGGCTACTCGACCCTGGAGCGCGTCTGGGCGCGTCCCACTTGCGAGATCAACGGCATCTACGGCGGCTATGCCGGCGAAGGCAGCAAGACCATTGTGCCGTCCTGGGCCGGCTGCAAAGTCACGATGCGGTTGGTGCCGGATCAGACGCCGGAGGATATCCTTGCGAAATTCGAGAAGTATGTTCACAAGATCGCGCCGGCCACGGTGACGGTCGAGGTGAAGAAGTTGGGTGGCGCCAAGCCGGCGATCGTCGCGCGCGATAACTTCATGGTCAAGGCCTGTGTAGACGCGCTTGAGAAGGGTTTCGGCCGCAAGCCGGTGTTTATTCGCGAGGGCGGGTCGATCCCGATTGTCAACACGTTTAAGGAAGAACTCGGGCTCGATACGCTGCTTTTGGGCTTCGGCCAGCAGGACGACAATGCCCATTCACCGAATGAGAAGTTCTCCCTCATAGATTTCCATCAGGGCATCGTCACCGTCGCGCATCTGTTTGGGCTTCTCGGGCATGGATCTCGGACTTAAGGACAAAGTTGCATTGGTTGCCGGTGCCTCAGCAGGCATCGGCAAGGCGATTGCTGCTGCGCTGGCACGCGAAGGGGCGAGTGTCGCGATGTTGTCGCGGCGGAAGGAAAATGTGGCGGCAGCCGCAAGACAGATTCTGGCTGAGACCGGCGTGAGCGTTTTGCCGTTGGTGTGTGATGTTACACGGAAGACGGCCATTGAAGCTGCGGCGCAAAAGGTCAACGCCAAGCTTGGACCGGTTGACATCCTCGTCTGCAACGCCGGCGGGCCACCGATGCGTCGATTCCTTGAGATGAAGACCACCGATTGGGACAATGCCTATGCGCTCAGCCTGAAGTCCACGATCATGCTTTGCGCGGCGACGGTGCCGTCGATGATCGAGCGACGCTGGGGTCGGATCATCAGCATTACTTCGATCGTAGCCCTGCAGGCCAGCGAGACGCTGATGCTGTCGAGCACCATGCGTCCGGGGGTCCACGGATTCACTAAAGCTCTGTCCAACGAACTGGCACCCCATGGCATAACGGTCAACGTCATCTGTCCCGGCTACACCCGTACCGAGCGGCTGGAGGAATTGGCGGCTGCGACGAACAGAGCGACCGGGAAGTCGATCAAGAGCGTCTATGCCGGCTGGGAGCAGATGATCCCAGCTGGACGTCTCGGTCGACCCGAGGAATTGGGCGATCTGGCGGCATTCCTCGCCAGTGAGCGCGCCGGCTACATCACCGGCGTCGCTGTCAATATCGACGGCGGGTTTGTCAAATGTATCTGATCGCGGACCAACTTGACCGATCATAGGACGCGCTTCCTCTATCCGGTGATCGTCATCGGACAATTGATTGCCGGCGGCACATTTCCCGTCGCCAAACTTGCGCTCAACGATTTCGACCCGTTTACGCTGGCGTTTACTCGCTTTCTGATCGCCTCCAGCGCCATGCTGATCATCGCCCGCCTGACCGGCCGCCTGAGACGGATCGAACGCGCGGATTGGTGGAAGCTGTTCTTCATCGGCCTGCTGGCAATACCACTGAATCAACTGCTATTTCTGTATGGCCTCAAATACACCACGGCTGGCCGGTCGGCGCTCTATTACGGTGCTACACCAGTGTTCGTTTTTCTGCTGGCACTTTGGTATCTGAAAGAGAAGGCGACGATCCGCAAGGTGCTGGGGATTGTCGTCTCGTTTGCCGGTGTCGCTGTGATACTGCGCGCCGGGCGTTTCGATGCCGAGATCTTGCTTGGCGATGTTCTGGTCATTCTCGCCGTGATCGCCTGGGCGGCTTACACGATTCTCGGCAAACCGATGATCCAGAAGTACGGCGCTTTCACGACGACCACTTGGGCGCTAACCATCGGAACGCTCCAGTACTTGCCCTTTGGCGCCTACTTCGCCGCTCGCTTTGACTACTCCGGCGTTTCCACGACCGGATGGTTGTCGCTCCTCTACATCGCAATTCTGACTTCCGTGATTTCCTACACGATCTGGTACTGGGCGCTCGGCCGCATGGAAGCCTCCAAACTGGCGATTTTCCAGAATCTGCAGCCGATCATTGCTGCGATCCTGGCCGTTGTGCTGGTCGGCGAATCGCTGGGATTCGATTTCTATCTGGGTGGCGCGCTGGTTATCATCGGCGTGTTGCTGACCCAACGCGGGTGAGCGGTGCGAGTTACGATCGCGGACTAGACAGCGTGCATTAACTCGACCAGCCGATCTGCGGCAGCTCGCAAAGACGCTAAGTGCTCGCCGGCGGTTACTTCCGGCGTCACATCGATATCTAGATGAAGGGGCATACGAGGCGCGATCGACAGGAATGCTGCGAGCCGATGCCAGTCCACCAGTCCGGTAAACATCATGCGATTACGAGGCGTGCGCCGATCGGTGTCGGCCAACTGCAGCGCCAGAATTCGGTTCGCCTGCGTTTCGAGAAAACGATACGGCGGCTTCCCCGAGAGCAGATCCAGTGCGGGATTATAGCAGACGCCGAGGCGCGGTGATGGAAACTCCGCCAACGCCGCCTCCAGCGTCGCCAGGGAGGCGGAGTCGATCAGATTCTTGAGCAGCAGATTGATTCGCATATTCTCGGCGGTTTCGACCAGATCGGTCAGCGCAGCGAGTGCCGAACTCGTGTCGCTGCCATGGCGGGTCGGCAAGGCATGCGTGACGCTCAAGACGATTGCGCTGCAGCCGAGGACCTGCGCGGCATGCATGGCATTGGCGATTGCGCAGACCGCGCCCATGCGCGTTTCGCCGTGCTTGCAGGTGATATCGTAGTCGATTCCGACCGGCACGAACAATAGCGAGTAGCGCAAATCCAGCCGTTTCGCTTCAGCAATCAACTGCAGTCGACCGGTGGCCTCCTCGTAGCTGCAGTGCGTGGTATCCCGATTCAGCGCCAGCGCCCGAAAACCGGCGGCGGCGACGGCCTGATACCAGTCCGCAATATTGATTTGCCGGTCGATATTGGTCGATATACAGAATTCCATTGGCTCCATTATGCCCGCCGGTGCCATGGAGTCAAGAACAAATTGACTTGCTTCCGCTGCTCGTGTACTTTTCGCCCAGCGAGAGGAGTCGTAATGAAGGTCCGCAACTACAACAAGGTCGAAAAGCGGGATGCTTTCCGCAATGAGAAGTCCACCGGAGTCTCTGTCCGGGTGGCCATTTCCGTTGAGGACGGCGCTCAGCAGCTTGCCATGCGGGTGATTGAGATCGATCCGGGTGGATTTACTTCGATGCACACGGAACCGCATGAACAGGCGATTTTCGTCACGAAAGGGGCAGGACTGGTGACCGACGGCAAACGCGAATGCCGCCTCGCACCCGACGACGTTCTTTTTATTCCCGCCGAGCAGGAACACCAGATCAAGAATACCGGCGACGGCCGGCTGATCTTGATCTCATCCATACCGCAATGTCAGGGTTGAATACTACCGCCATCTGACGCACACAAAATCGCCGCCCGGTCGATCCGACCCGGCGGCGGTGTCTTTTCGTGAGGTTTCGTCAAACCGCTTGACGCCTTCGATTCGGGAGGTGATAATTCATCAAGGTGGGTTTTAATGATGAGAAAAAAGGAAGACGTCGAAACCCCTTTGCCATCTCAAAAGCTTTGACTAGCTGCAGAACTTACGTTGGCGATGGGTCTTTACTATGATAAATCCTTATTACTACTTGTTCTACAAGCTGTCACGCTTTTTGAACCGGAAAGGCAATAACGAATGGGGGCCCATAGGGGCCATGACGTGGTTTAACGGATGGTATGCTGTCGCTGCCTATTCGCAGGTGTTTCCTCCCTCCCAAGCGGGCCCTGTGATTAATCACAAGATCGTAATTGGTGCGCTAATCGTGGCCCTTTTTGTCACAAATTCAATCCTGTTCCTAAATATAAACCGGGTTGAGAAGATCATGAGCCAGTACGAACGCGAGTCCGAACGAAGCTGGCGGATTGGCGGATTCCTGGTGATTCTCTATGTCCTTCTGTCGTTTGCGTTGATCTTTCTTGCGTGAGACTGCTGCACGGCTGGCAACGGACGGCTATATCAACTTTTGCAGTCAGGAGCGCATTCATCAGGCGTTGGATTGTCTTCGGAGATTGCTGAAGAAATCTTGACCAACGAAAACTCTTCAGCCGCGTCACTGCCGCAGAATCTTCTCCATCGCTTTTCCCTTGGCCAGTTCATCAATCAGCTTGTCCAAATAGCGGATTTTCTGCATCAGCGGATCTTCAATGTCCTCCACGCGAATCCCGCACACCACGCCCTTGATCAGCGCGCTATTGGGATGTAGGCGTGGTGCCTGAGCAAAGAAGGTCTCAAAGTCGTTCCCCTCTTCGATTTGCTTCTTCAATCCCGCCTGGTCATAGCCGGTCAGCCAGCAGATGATCTGATCAACTTCCTTCTTGGTGCGATTCTTGCGTTCCGCCTTTTGAACATACATCGGGTAGACGCTCCCGAATTTCATCGAGAATACTTTATGCTTCTGCACGCTTGTTCCTCCTGCGTGTACGTTGTCAAGCCAAGGGAGACACTGACTGCCTGAAGTTAGTGCGCGATCCTGGCGTTGGCAATCACCTTTCGGTGGAGTGATGAAGTCCGAGGTAGGCGGACAGAAGCGGGCAGGGATGATCGGGTGGCCGGCAATAAGAGCGCCGCCGGTCGTTTCAGCCGGCGGCGTTGTCGCCGTAATCAGGACGAATCGCTGGTTCGCGTGTTTCCGGGCCTACTCGAATGTGAGCGTGAACGGCTGCGATCCCGAATGCCGTTGCATGTTCTGGCGCATGATTGCGAGGGTCGCTTCGTACGAGTGCCCGGCCTCGAAAGCGACATCCTCCGCCGGATTCGGCGCCGCCAGCGTGCGCCACAGCACGAGGTTCCAGCGGCTCATCTGCGCGTCATATTCCGCCTGAGCGTTGACGTCATAGCGCGACTTGTTGCCTGTGTTGTAATTCTGGTCGAAGATGTAGCCGGAAATGTGATCGCCACTCTGCCAGTTCTGACCGACGAACTGCAGCGGTACTGTATCCTGCGCAAAGAGCTGTTCGCCGGTGAAGTTGCTGCCGGTGGAGTGCATCAGGCGCGGTTCTGTGTCCTGGAAATCGTCGACCTCCGGCAAGCGCGAGTTGCGCGAATAAAGCGCATGGTCAAACTGGTCGTACTTGCGGTCGGCACCCCAGAAGTAGTCCTCGGCAATCCCGAATGGCTCGGTACGTCCCGCACGCCAGATCCAGCCGTCGATATTGCCGCCGCCCGTGGTGAAATGCGTATCGCCGTTCGCATTCGGCTCGCGGAAATGGCAGGTTGAAGCGCAATTGGCACGCTCGCCGCCGTTATTGCCGTAGTCGATGAAGAGCGCCAGTGCGTCCTCATTTTCCCATAGATTCCGGTTGGCTTCGCCCACGTTCAGCAGAGTATTTCCCGCCTTGCCCCGGATCGCCTCTGCGGTCAGATACCAGATCGGCAGAGCTTGCGAGGTGTCCTGAAACATCCAGCGTGCCGGCAGCCGCGACTCGGACGAATCGACCCAGTTGAAGCGCAGGTAGAGGTTCTGGCCGTCCTGAATCGCTTGCACCCGCACCACACCGACGCCGAAGTAGTCGCCGTACGTTGAATCGGAACCAATCCAGATCGACGCGATGTCGATGTTGTCCCAGACCGGGTCGTTTATGATGTCGCCGGTATTGGGCGGAGTTGTCACCGCCGCGACCTTGACCTCGCGGTCGCCGCCCGCCCCGACGACAGGCTCATCGTCTTCGCCGCAGCCGATCATCATGAATCCGGCCAGCACGACGGCCAGCCCGAGGGACAAGAGTTTTCTCAAATTCATTATTTCTCCGTTCTCACGACGCTTATTTCGATGGTAACCAGGGGAAACTAACACGGTGGTCGAGTTTAGTCAAATTCATTCGGCCTTGATAATCATCAGGGTCAGGTCGTCCGGCTGCGTCTCCGGATCGCGGAACCGGATCACCTCATCAACGATCGTCTCGCGAATTTCTCGGGCAGAGCGATTACCATTCGATTTTACCAACTCGACCAGACGGTCAGTTCCAAATAATTCCTGCCGGGGATTCTCGGCTTCGGTGACCCCATCGGTGTAGAGCACCAGGATGTCACCGCTCCTTATATGTATCGGCCGTTCCTCGTATTCCTTGTCCGACTGGATTCCCAGCGTCCAGCCGCCGGTCGTGAGGAATTCGACCTCGCCGGTCGCCCGCAAATGAATCGGCGGGTTGTGGCCGGCGTTCGCAAAGGTAAAGATCCGGTTCTTGGCATCCAACACGCCGTAGACCGCTGTCACGAATTTCCCGCGTTCGACCGATTCGCAGATCAGGTTGTTTACTTTGCGCAGAATCGTGCGGATCGCATAGTTGTTGCGGATTTCGGCGATCAGGGACGCCCGGTAGGAGGCCATGATCAGTGCCGCCGGAACTCCTTTACCGGAGACATCGGCAATCGTGACTCCCAACTGGTGATCGACAATCGGGATGAAGTCAAAATAATCGCCGCCGACCTCGTCGGACGAGATGTTCACGGCATCGAAATCGAAACCCGGATAGCGCGGCGGCACCGCCGGGATGAACGACTTTTGAATTTCCCGCGCCACTTGGAGCTGGTCTTTGATCTTGTTCTTCTCCAACGTCTCCTGAATCAGTTTGGCGCGCGTAATTGACACCGATGCCTGATTGGCGAAAGCGGTCACCATCTCCAGATCGGACGGGGAATAGGCGTCGAGTCGGTCGGATTCGAGATTGAAGGCGCCGATCACCTCATTGCCGGAGAAGAGGGGTACCACGAGTTCCGAGTTCGTGGTTTGGCGAGTTTTGACGTAACGTTGATCTTCGGCGACATTCGGCACAATCACCGGCTCGCCGGTCTTGGCCACCCAGCCGACCAGACCTTTGCCCGCCTTCAGACGTAGCAGCGCCGGGGTGTCGTCCTCGTGATAACCCTGCGAAAACAGCTCGTCGATCATCTCGCCCTTGTGGCTCAGGATGTAGATTCCGACGGCGTCAAACGCAATCAGCTTCTCCAGCGCCGCCACGATGCTCTTGAAGACCTCGTTGAGCCGAATCGACATCGACAAGATTGTGCCGGTCTCCTGGAGTAATTCCAGCTCGAGTTCGATCCGGTGGAGAGCATCGATCAGCACGGCATTGCGCAGACGCAATTGGTACTCGCTGAGATTCTCAATGACCTGCTCAACCAGATGCTCGAAGCCCGCACCGCCATACACCAGGAACATTGCCGGGATTGATTCGACTGCCTCAAAGGGAAACCTGCGGAGGCGGTTGACGTCCAAGGCCGAGTGCTTTTTCAGTTCCCTGATGATCGGGCTGTCGCCGATCTCCGGCTCCGCCGCAAGATGTTCGTATTCGGCCGAAATGATGTCCCGCAGCGAATAGCGCTTGCGCTCATCGGCGTTGAGTAGATGAACCTCAAGTTCCAGGCGCTTGCGATGATAGATCAGTACTGCCAGGGAGGCGCCCGCAAGAAACGGGCGCAACTGGTCATGCAGCTCGGCAATGTAGTTCAGCCGACTCTGGGAGAAGGCTCGTTCCCGATTGGCTGGTTTGGCTGATGTCTCCGTCATTGATCTCCACTCATCTCCGCTTGGACGTGCCGGCGAATATCCGTCGAGAATACACCCGACATCTGTCGGAGGCAAGTCCAAAAGCTTGAGTCAGAGTATACTCTGCTTGGGTTAGCTGGTTGCGGATTCCGAAATAAAAATCAACTTGACAATGCTAATTCGACGGTTTAGGTTCAGTTTCGACATCGCTAACGATTTTCGGCGCAATTGCTTAATCGGGAAGTGGGTGAAATTCCCACACAGCCCCGCTACTGTAAGCAGCTACGAAATCCCCACCATGCCACTGGGAAACCGGGAAGGCGCGGGAGAGTAGGTTGGAAGCTGACAAGTCAGGAGACCTGCCGAAAGTCATCATCGTTCACTTATTCCTGCGCGGGTTCAGGAGTTGGTCCTGACCGACTTGACACAGGTCGGTTTTTTCATGCCCGCCCGTGGAGTTGTTGTATGACAGACTTCTTCCGGGCCTTTTTTCTGCAACGCACGTTGGCGGCGCGCTCATCGCCGCAGCGGTTCCGTCTGCACCATCTTTGCGCTGCACTCGCCGCCTGCCATGTCTTACTGACACTGCTGACAGCCCCCTCGGTTCGATGCCAGGACTTCGGGGAGATCACCGGCGTCGTCCGCGATTCACTGCTGGAAGTACCCGTTGGCGGTGTGCTGGTGACCGCGCTCCCGCAGGGAGTCACTGCCACCACGGATTCCCAGGGTCGTTTTCGACTCTCGCGGCTTACCCCGGGGGTGATGTCGGTACGCTGTGAATCAGCCTTCATTGCGTCAAAGCAATGGGAGGGCATTCTGCTGCGAGAGGGCACAAGCATTGGGCTGTCGCTGTGGGTGCAGACCACCACCATCGAATTGCCCACGCAGACGATTACCTCCACCCGTTCCGTTTCGCCGGGAAGTGTCGTGTACGGTCGTGCTCAGATTGCGGCATCAGTGGCGCATACGCTCGGCGAGTTCCTGGCGCAGACGGGTGTGCAGTTGGAATCCGATGGCCGCACACAATATGCTTCGTTGCGGGGCTTCTCTCCGCAAAGCGTACTCATTTTGCTTGATGGTGTTCCCCTGAATCCCGATGGCGGCGCCGCCGATCTCAGCACGATCCCAGTCGAGAACATCGAGAGGGTTGAGGTGGTCAAGACCGGCGGTTCGGCGCGCTTCGGTGCGAACGGCCTGGGCGGAGCGGTGAGTGTCACGACCCGGCGGCCGCTCTTGCTCAGCGATCCGTCGCTGCAGGTTTCATTCCAGCGTGGGAGTTTCGAGCAGACCGCCGCCGCTACAACGGCGGGCGCACAACTGCTCGGCACTGCTGTGGCATTGAGCTATGACTACTCGCAGCAAGCGAACGACTACAGCTATACCCACCCGTACCTCGGTGATCTGGAGCGCCGCAACAATTTCCGTCGCGCCTATTCGCTGTTTGCTTCACTTCGGCCCCGACGGTGGCAGCGGCTGTCGGCAATCATCCATCAAGCCAACAGCCACAGCGGCCTGCCCGGGGCGATCTTTCAAGAGACGACCGGCGCGACTCTTGCCAAGCGGGAGAACCTGCTTCTTGCAGCCAATTACGATGCGTCCAACCTCCGGGTCGGCGTCGCATTACGCCAAATCGGTCAGTACTTCCGCGATCGTGAGGCTTACCTGCCTTACGAAAAGAACTACCTCCAGATTCTTCGGCGTGTCGATGTCGACTGGAGTCCGTCGGTCGCCTCGTGGTTCGAGCCGCACGTCGGCGGGGAAGTCACCGGCGAGACATTTCTCAATGACGATCTCGTCGCGCCGGGCCGCTCGTTGCCGCGAACGCGTCAGCGCACCGAGTCCTTTGTGAGCGGGATCAGGCTGTCGCCGGCTTATCGGTGGCTTGCTGCCTTGCTTGAGGGCAACTGGCGTTTGGATCGCGTCGATAAAGAGAGCCATACTTCGCCGTATTTGGGCGGAACCGTGCAGGTGCGCCGGCCATTCGTTCTTGGTGTGCAGGCGAGCTATGCTGAGTCGTATCGACTGCCGCCGCTCGATGCGCTGTTTTGGCGCGATGACGTCTTCGTCGAGTCCAATCCCGACCTCAAGCCCGAAACCGCAGTTACGCGCGATCTCGGAATCTTCTTTCGCCACGAAGCACCGATTGTCCTCGAATTGAAGAACACCTGGTATTCCAGCCGTCTGGCCGAGATGATCGTCTGGCGGCGGCAGTTTGACGGCAAGTACCGGCCGGTGAATCTCGATCGTGCCCGTCATTCCGGCACTGAGTTCGAGATCAAATTGGCGACTCACAATCACCGGCTGGAATTGAGCTACACGCGCAACACTCTTAACGCCGTGAACGAGTCAACGGGTTCGGGTTACGCCGGGAACACTATTCCCTTCAAACCAAATCGCACCGAGCGACTCACGGTCTCGGCGATGTTGAAGAAGGTGCGGATGGACTATCGCTACAGCTTCACCGGCGAGCGCTACATTCGTGAGGCAAATTCCAAAGCTCAACCGGGTTTCGCGCTGCATGATCTTGTTTTGGAATACACGTTTACGGTGGCGCCGACGAGCAGCACGATTCGCCTGGCCGCCTACAACTTGTTCGATCAGCGCTACGAGCTGCTGGAGCGCATGCCGATGCCTCCGCGCAGCCTGGTGCTCTCATTTCGTATCGCAATCTAACAACGGGGAGAATCAACTATGCTTCTTCGAAATCTGTCCTGGATCTTCTTGCCAATCCTGGTTTGGGGCTCAGTGGCGGCGGCCGAACGCAATCTCGTCGTCGTTGACGGGCTGGGTGAGACGTTCGATTTAGTCAACTTGAGTGATAGCGCTGCTACGCTCGGTGTCGATCAACTTGGTCTCTATCCCAATGACTTTGTTGTCAGTGCCAGCCGGGGTATTGCCATAAATTCCGGCAGCAATGATCTCTACTTCTACGACATGACCACTTTGGCGCGAGTCGGACAGCTCTTTGTCGGCGCCGGCCGGAACCCTTACAACGGCGCATTTCTCGGCACCGACACGATCTATGTGACGAATTTGGTCGCTTCGACAGTGACCAAAGTTGATGCCGGCAGTCGCGCGGTCATAACCGAGTTTCCCGTAGGGGATAATCTGGACAGCGATAGCCCGCAAGGAATCGTCATCCGAGGGCGCCGCGCCTACATCTGCCTCACCAGTTTCAACGAGTTGTTCGAGTACGATCAAGGCAAGCTTGAGGTCTGGGACTTGAACGCCGATACGCTGGTCAAGCGCGTAGCGGTTGGCATCAATCCCCAACTTGCTCGCTTCGGTTACGATGGATACTTGTATATCCTTTGTACTGGCAACTATGCCGATATCGGGGGCAGACTCTTCAAGTTCGACCCGGCGACCCTGAATCTTATTGACTCGCTTGACATCGGTGGTTCGCCGGGCGGGCTTGCCATCACTAAGACGGGGGTAGCATTTCTCGCCGCCGGCGGCTGGCCGCCGCCGGTCAAACGCGATTCCGGGGGATTGCAGATCGTGGAGCGGAGGTTGTCCAGAGCGCAGCTCTCGGGCGGACTCGTCTTTACAGTCGACCTCGCGAGCTGGAGCATCATGCATGGACCCTCCAACCCCATCATTACTTGCTGGGGCGTGACCTCGGCGACGGCGGTTACTGATTCAACGGTGGCCGCGTGCTGTTTCGCCGATGATCGTTTGGTTGAGATCGACGCTCAGGGAAACGTACTGAAGGCGTTCGATGTCGGCGATGGTCCGGCTGTGGCGGCCAAGTCCCCTGAATGCTTTGTTCCCAAGGGTGACGCTGATAACTCCGGGACGGTCTCGGTCTCGGATGCCGTCTACCTGATCAACTTCATTTTTGCCGGCGGCCCCGAACCGCAGGTCGAAGGGTCCGGCGACGCGGATTGCAGCGGTTCACTCTCGATCAGCGACGCGGTCTACCTGATCAATTTCATCTTTGCGGGCGGTCCGCCGCCTTGTGGCTGCGCTGACTAACTGGAAGTCGAACACTGGATATTGGCCCAGGGTTCTATGCATCAAGTTGCATAAAAAGCTCATCGAAAGGGGTGAATTCTGTCTTCGTTGCCGGCGAGACAAGTCCAGTTTCTTCGTGCTACAGTAAGCTACTGTAAGACATCATCTTGAGGGGCTGTCCTTAAGTGACTCTTCAGCGTTTTCGGCACTCGAATTGCTCCGAAGTTGAGGTTGCGGACTCTTATTATTGACCGCGACTCGCCAGGAATTCTGGGAGTGGTGCGCGCCGGACCAACCGGCCGCCCGAAGTTGACTTCGGGTATCCCCCCTCCACCACTCCCTTTTTATTTTCCCCGTCCAGCTTAGCTTGCTCTCACTCGCTTTCGAGCGTATTATCCTGCGATGATTCCACTTGTACAGGCAGAGCCTTACCTTCTTGGCCAGAGAAACGCGACGTTGGCCCAACATCTTGGACACGATGGTGACGAGAGGCTGCTCATCATAAATGCTGACGATTTTGGTCTGACTCCGGCAGTCAACCGGTCAATCGCCGAGCTGTTTGAACTCGGCTTGGTAAGTTCCACAACGCTTATGGCGACCGGCAGGGCATATGATGAGGCTGTCAGGCTGGTCAAGGACGGGTCGATCCCCGATTGTGGCTTGCACCTGACGTTGACGTCGTCGTTGCCAGATTCGCCGGCTACACCGATTTTGCCGGCCGCGGAAATTCCAAGTCTGGTAGACAGAAACGGTCACTTTTACCTGAATCGCGACGATTTTTTCGCCAACGCCAGACCTGAAGAGGCCGAGCGCGAGGCGATTGCCCAAATCAAGAGAGTCTTGTCTGTTGGTGTGGACTTGACGCACCTTGATAGCCACGAAGGTACCCTGCAGCTACGTCCGGAATTCGCGGAGGTCTACATCCGTCTTGGCGCGCGTTTCCGCCTGCCCATGCGGATGGGCTCACGTATGCTGGTGCGCGAACTTGGACACGAAGACGACTGGATTGGCCACGCACATGATCTGGGGCTGCATTTTCCCGACAACTTCGTATATGTCCCCATCGATGCTTTCGAAAGCTTTGACGACAAGCTGTCCTACACGCTGCGACTTATTGATGCTTTACCAGCAGGAGTCACGGAGTTGTATTTCCATCCTGCCCGCGCCGCCTGGCTCAGCGAGTTAGACGGAGTTCACGTCGACGACGGGGCGGGATTGATTTGGCAGGTCCGTAGTTGGGACTACCGTATCTTGACATCCCCTGAGTTGCGTCAACGCTTGGAATCAGGAGCCTTTCGGCTGATAAGCTTCCGGCCGTTGCGCGCACTCATCCGTGCTTGAGCAATGGAGATTTATTTCACAAAGTCCGATAGATAACTGCTACAAAAGGATGACCGGGGCCGTCTGACGACAACCCCGGTCCGTTGGGTACAGGGTAGGATAAGGAAGGGTCCCCGAGGAGCAACCTGAAGCGATTTACCTCAGGCCCTTCCGGTAGGATTACTATTAAATCGTCAACATCTGGCGATGTTGTCTGTTTTCAATGTCATCTACCAATTCTAACGTCTGCACTGCTGCAAAGTTCCAAGCGTCTCACTTGATTTGTGATTTCATCCACTTGGTTGTTACAGACTTTGGACGTTCAATTGGCCAGCCCATCGCCCGCGCCACGACTGCCTGAGCACAAACGCCCAGAGCGCGCGAAACGCTGAAGAGGACCGTGTAATAGTCGAATTCGGTCAAACCGAAGTGATACAGCAGCGCGCCCGATCCGGCATCAACGTTCGGCCATGGATCTTTGATCTTCTGCACTTGCTGCAGCACTCCCGGCACGGTATTGAACACGCGCTCAACGATCTGGAAGACCTCGTCCTGTGCAATGTGCTTCTTGCCCCAGTCGAGGAAGGCCGCAAAGCGCGGATCGGTGATACGCAGCACGGCATGGCCGTAACCCGGAACCACCTTGCCGGAATTCAGAGTTTCCCATGCAAACTGCTTGAGTTGCTCTTCACTCGGAACGCCGCCGAACTTCTTCTTCACATCAAGAATCCAGTGCAGGCATTCCTGATTGGCCAGACCGTGCAGCGGACCGGCCAGGCCGTTGAGGCCGGCGGACAGCGAGTAGTAGAGGTCGGACAGCGCCGAATTGACGCAGAACGTCGTATGTGCCGAGACGTTGCCCGATTCATGATCGGAATGCAGCACCAGATACAGGCGCATGCAATCGGCGAACTTGCCTTGCGGATCAGGCAGTCCGAGCATCTTCACGTAGTTTTCTGACCAGGTCAGCTTGGGATCGGAGGCAATCCGCGCGCCTTTACCGAAACGCATCCGGTATACGCCGGCTGCGATTTCGGGCAGGCGGGCGATGATGTCGAGAGCGTCTTCTAGGGTCCACACCCAGTAGTCGCTCTTCGGCATCCCCTGGTCGTAATGCAACCGGAACTTCGACTCCTTCTCCATGACGAGAATGGCAGTGTTGAACATCGCCATCGGATGCGAGTCCTTCGGCATCGCCTCGAGGACCTTCCAAACGTATTCCGGCACCTTAGCACGAGCCTTGAGATCCTTGTCGAGATCGGCGAGTTGTTCCTTGGTAGGGAGTTCGCCGGTCAGCAGCAGCCAGAAGGTCTCTTCGGGGGTCTTGTCGACGAGCTGGCCGACCGGAATCTCCCGGATGATCAAACCCTTATCCGGCGGAACCTCGGACGTGTCGCAGACCAACCCCTTCACGCCGCGCATGCCGCCGTAGGCTTGCTCGATACTCACCTCGGAGATTTTCAGATTGCCGAATTGTTTCACCATTTCCCGAATTTCCGTCGCCTTTTTCGGGAATTCGGACGCTAATTTTTCTCTTAATGCTGTCATTTTCACTTCTTGTGCTACGGTTGCCATATGTACCTCTATCTGCCGGACTGAGCAATGGCAGGAGCGAGGCCGCTGTCATATCGCCCCTCCGGGCGTAGTTATGTGAATTAATTCACAATTCTATCTGTCCTATATATAGATGAAGGCAAATCTTGTCAAGAATTATTTGGGGATTTCTGGCGAATTAGTAGCGATTGCCCGTGCTGCAAAACTTCGCAATTAGAGGCGTTCCACTGCGCAGAATGGGGCACCGCGAGACAAGTCGGAAAGGGAAGTATGTGGGAAGTCAGTTCTGGGCGTAGTCGGTGAGACGGCGGGCATCTTACGATGCTGTTGCCAAGAGACTATCGGCTTGCACGGAGAATTCCAATTCGCTAATCTCGACCCCATGCTTTGCATCTTCTGTCGCATCATCGAAGGATCAGCGCCGACCAAGATCTTCTATCAGGACGAGAATGTCATCGTCTTTCATGATATTGCGCCGAAAGCTCCGATCCACCTACTCATTTGCCCCAGGCAACACTATGAGAATTTCCTAAGCGCGCCGCCGGAGGTACACGGGCATTTGGCCGCTGCGGTCCGAAAGGTGAGTGAGATGCTGGGCGAGCGCGGCAAGGACTTCCGCATCCAGATCAACAACGGTCCCGGTTCGGGGCAGATCGTCTTTCACCTCCACTATCATTTTCTGGCGTGGGGCTAAGCCACTTAGAGCAAGATTCCGATCCTGATCAGAGCGGGCAGGGGGGACTAACTACGGAGTAACGATGCGGTCGATTGCGACAAGAGCCATCTTCCTGATACTGATCGTGACGCTAACACACGAGAGCGCTAGCGGGTTCGACTCTGCGGAACCGGGGCAGGTTTCCTGGGCTTTATCGCTCGGTGCTGGAGCTCAGAAGGGCGCCGGAAGCAACTTCCATACAATGACCGGCGTGGGGATGGCGATTGGCATCGGAGCCGACCTCAACCTCGCAATTGCTCCTACGTTCTGCGCAATTGTGGCAAGCGGACGCTCGGGCGGGAGCTACCTAGTCGATCTGCCGCTCTCTCTGAACGGCCACTTCGCAATTTCAGGTAAGGTCAAACTCGCCATCGGCGGCGGGATTGGTATCGGGTTTTCCGACATGCGCGAATGGTCCAAGTCGAACCGCGCGCTGACTGGACATCTCGGCGTATCGGTCTCGTTGTACGACCGTCAATCCTCCAACGTCTCGACGGAACTGCGGCTGGTGAAAGCCTCGACGAGCACCGGCAACGCAACCTTCGGATACCTCCTGCTGCGATACGCCATCGCGCTTTAGCCGGTCGCTAATCGGTTCGCGCGTGCTGGTCGCTGGTGCCGTTATCGTAGAGCCCGAGGAAAGTGACCACGCGGCCGCTTTCGTCGCGCAGAAACTGCGCACGGAAGTAATCGACATTCTCAATCATGAAGCGATCATTCCCCAGCGGCACCAAGTTAGACGCGGGATTCTGTTCGCGCTGGTAGCGTAGCTTGCCGTTTTCCAACCAGACCCGGCGCGGGCCGTAGGTGCCGACATACTCGGCGAGCTTGGCTTCATCCAGTTGCGTCGGTCGAACGCGAGCCGCAATCGCTTCCGCCGCCCACTGCAGCCGTTCTTTCTTGCGGAGATCGGTCGATTTTTCCGAGATCGCCTGCAGCGCCGCCAAGTACGCAACATCGAGGGCTTGTTGCGGATCGACCTCGATGTCGGGCGCAACACCAACGCCTTCCCAATTGGTGCCGGTGATCGGGTTAATGACGCGACCAAAGGGGACGGCAATCTGGACATTGAGACTCGCAAAAAGCCGCTCGTTAGTCGGATGCGCGCCGCCGCCCGTGGTCTTGCCGATGATCGTTCCGCGCTTGAGGCTCTTGAGATTATAGGTGAACTCCTCGCCGCCGGAGAAAGTAAACGGGCTGGTCAGCACATACACAGCGGTACCCGGCATCTTGTTGCCGGGGACGTACGCCTGGGTCCAGAATTGTTGGATCGTGTCCTGCGCGCGGATATAGAAGCTGTTCAAGTGGACCGGCGTCTCGAAAAGGTAGCTGGTGATGAGCTGGATCATCGACGGATCGCCGCCGCCGTTCTGGCGCAAGTCGAAGATCACCGCGTCGCAGCCGCTGAGGAAATTCATGGCGGCTATGGCGGTGCCGCCGGCGATCTCGGCGGGCACAAAGCCGCGCAGGTCCAGGTAGCCGACATTACCGTCAAGGATTTCCAGCTTCCGGAAGCCGTAGTTGCTCGCTTTCATCTCCTCGTACCACGGATTTGGGGCCAACGAGTCACGTGCGGCTGCCATTTCCTTGAGTTGATTGTCGCTGACAAAGTGGACGCCGAGATGGCGATCGTCTGAGATCGAGCGCAGATCTTCCGTTAACCGCAGAGCAAACTCCCGGCCGCTGGTGATGGATTTGTAGGCGCCTTTCCGGAATTGATCTTGGATGAATTTGCTCATCGCCTGGGCCTTGTCGAGGAAGACGTATTCGTCGACCAGAGCCTTCGAGACGCTGTCGATAATCGCCGCTTGCACCTTGGCGTCAAGCGTCCGATCGCTGGTTTCGGTCGAGATTATGAGCTGTGCATTGGCGCGTTCACTTGAACAAAGCGCCAGCATGAAAGCGAGGCTCAATATCAGAGAAACCAGATGCGGGTGTGACCGGAAGCTCATGTCATCTCCTCTTCCAAATTGTTAGGGGCTCGGTAGCCGTAGGCGCATGTAGACTGTCGCGCGGGCATAGCGCGTGGCCCAGGGCGGGGTTGTTCTCAATTTGCGAAATCCAAGCTTGCGATAGAGCAGGTTGGCAGCGGTCAGCTTTGGGCTGGTCGCGAGTACAACCTCACGGGCCCCCAGCGTAGCAGCTTGCTCGATGCAGTGCTGCGCCAGTCGGCGACCGATACCGCGGCTGCGAAAGCGCCGCGTCACGGCCATTTTGGCAATCTCGTAAACGTCATCGTTGTGCCGAACGAGCGCCGCCGTCCCGACGACTGTACTGCCAGCGCGGGCCAGGAAGACCCGGCCGCCGTTCGCGAGAATGTGGCGGTCGGGATGATCGAGCACCTTCAGGTCGGCCGGCTCGACCCGGAAGTACTCCTGCAGCCACTCGACGTTGAGCTGCTTGAATAGTTTCTGGTAGCGCTGCTCGAAGTCGATGACGTCGACGGGCGCGTATAACTCCGGATAGAGCCGCTCGACCACCCGGTCGTACATCTCTCGTTCCGCCAGCGAATCTTCGACTCGGTCCAGAGTGCCCAGGAAGTCGCGGTCGACCAACGCCAGCAGCTCTTCGTTACAGTTGCGGATGACTTCCCACATTGGTTGCAGTGCCGTGACGGTCTGGCGGCCGTGCTTGCTCAAGCTGAGCAGGCGCTTACGATCGTCCTGCCGGTCGCGCGCAGAAACGAGCAGGCCATTCTTCTCCATCTGGCCGGCGATCTGGTTGACCGCCGGATGGGTGAATTTCAATTGCTCGGCAATTTCCGTCACCGCCAGCGGGCTGCGCTCGAAGAGCAGGAAAGCGACCGGAAACCAGCGCGCCTCAAAATTCACTTCGTGTTCGGCGTAGATGCGGGAAATGTCGCGAGCGAGGCGGTCGCTCAGCCGCTTCAAGCGGCTGGCAAGGGCCAGAGCGCCCAAGGTTCGAATTGTGTCTTGACCTGTCGCGGTCATGATGGTCTTCCTCCGCTCATTTTCGATTTACGTAAGTACTTACATAGAAGTTCTGTTACCGATCGTTAAAAGTCTGACAATCGCCGTCAGCGCACCGGAAAAATAAGCTTGCAGCGAGGGGAAATTCGACAAGAATCGACTGGGTCGAAGGCGGACGGGAAAATCAGCCAACAGCGCCGCTGGGGAGCCGTATCGAATAACGGATCACGGTGTCAAGGAATCGCTTGACAGCGGGGGGAGCGCGAGCTAATTTATTTAGCCTTAATTGATTTTGGGGCAGAACCCTTATCCAGCGTGAGAGGAGGTTGAGCCAGGATTGACAGGAGTCAAAGTTCGTGACGACGAGTCATTCGAGAAAGCGTTGCGGCGCTTCAACAAGCTGTGCGAGCGCTCGGGGATTCTTTCGGACATCAAGAAGCATCAGCATTTTGAGAAGCCGTCGGATCGTCGCAAGCGCAAGATGAACGCAGCCAAGCGCAAAGCGCGCAGGTTCAATCGGGAAGACTGACGATGTCCGTGCTGGAGACGCTGAATAACGATTTGAAGGAAGCACTCAAGGCGGGGGACAGGGCTAAAGCCGAAGTTATTCGCGGACTGAAATCCGACATCAAGTACAAGGAGATCGAGCTAAAGCGGCCGCCAACTGATGAGGATGCGGTCGCCGTGCTTTCAACCGCCGCCAAGAAACGGCGCGATTCGATCGAGCAGTTTCGGGCGGGGGGGCGCCAGGATTTGGTGGATAAGGAGAGCCACGAGCTTGAGATCATTACCCGTTATCTGCCTCAGCAGCTCTCGGACGAGGAAGTGAATTCGATAATCGCCGCGGCCATCGCCGCCACTGGTGCCAAAGCACCGGGCGACATGGGTAAGGTGATGAAGGAGATCATGCCCAAGATCAAGGGTCGTGTCGACGGCAATCGTGTGCGTGAGCTAATCGCCGCCAAACTGGCGGGCTAAACGACGATCGAGAATGATCAATGCGACCCGCCCGGTGGATGTGCCGGGCGGGTTGCTTTTTTCTGGACGAAATTCCGGCGCGGGCGCTGGACTTTCGGGAAGGGCAGAGACGGTATCGAAACGACAGGGTTAGAGTATGGCCAGTGAACCGCAGATCAGTTATGACGATTTTCGCCGGGTCGACATGCGCGTCGGCGAGATTCTGGAAGTGCTCGATTTTGAGCGCGCGCGCAATCCGTCTTACAAGGTCCGTGTTAACTTCGGGCCGGAATTGGGCGAGAAGTGGTCCAGTGTTCAGGCAAAGACGGCTTACAGCACAGAGGAACTTGTCGGCAAGCAGGTGATCGCCGTGGTCAACTTCGCGCCGAAGAACATCGCCGGCTTCATGTCGGAAGTGCTGATTCTTGGGGTCGAGAAGGCTGATGGCAGCTTGTCGCTGCTGGAACCCGGGCGGCGTCCTGCCGTGATCGGGTTCCGAGTGTATTAGAAATCTGACAGCACCATCGGGATGGGGAGGGACTAATTCCCCCTTGCAATTCGGCAGGAGGGAACGTATACTCTCAAGTCTCTGGACGATAGTATGTTTGATTCGTTATCGGAAAAATTAGAGAAGGTTTTCAAGAATCTTCGCGGCCAAGGCAAGCTGACGGAGGATAACGTCCGCGAGTCCGTCAAGGAAGTTCGCCGCGCTCTCCTCGAAGCCGATGTCAACTTCAAGGTTGTCAAGGAGTTCATCGGCGCTGTCGAAGCCAAGGCCTACGGTCAGGAAACGCTGCGCTCGATTTCCCCGGGCGAGCAGGTCGTCAAGATCATCCATGACGAGTTGGTGACCGTCCTTGGTGGCGAAAATGCGCCGATCGCGTTCCGCGCGACACCCGGCAAACTGGTGGTCTGCGGTCTTCAGGGTTCCGGCAAGACGACCCTCTGCGGCAAACTGGCACTGCATTATCAGAAGAAAGGTCAGCGACCCCTATTGGTGGCCGGTGACGTCTATCGTCCTGCCGCGGTGAAGCAGCTTCAAGTGCTCGGCAAGTCGATCGAGGTGCCGGTATTCCACGTCGACAAAAAACCGCCGCAGATCTGCGAAGAAGCGCTGGAATACGCGCGTGCCAACAATCTGACGCTGGTCATTTTCGATACTGCCGGCCGGCTCCACATCGATCTGGAATTGATGGAAGAGCTCAAGGAGATCAAGCGGCGGGTAACTCCGGATGAGATTATCCTCGTGGCCGACTCGATGACCGGCCAGGATGCCGTCAACGTCGCCCAGCAGTTCAACGAGGCGCTCGATATATCCGGTGTGGCACTGACCAAGTTGGACGGTGACGCTCGCGGCGGCGCAGCGCTGTCAATCCGCCACGTCACCGGCAAGCCGCTGAAGCTGGTGTCGATCGGCGAGAAACTCAGCGACCTCGAACTCTTCTACCCGGAGCGGATGGCCTCGCGCATCCTCGGGATGGGCGATATCGTATCGCTGGTCGAAAAAGCGCAAGAGACAATCGACATCAAAGAGGCCGAGAAGCTCGAAAAGAAGCTGCGCAAGGATCAGTTCACCTTTGATGATTTCTACCAACAATTACAGCAGCTCAAGAAGATGGGCTCGCTGGAGTCGATTCTGAAGATGATCCCCGGTGTTTCGAGTGCTATGCGCAACGTTGATATCGATGAATCACAGATGAAGCGCGTCGAGGCGATCATCCTATCGATGACGCCGGAAGAGCGCAATCGACCGCAAATTCTGAACGGCTCGCGCCGGGCGCGTATCGCTGACGGCTCGGGGAATTCGATTCAAGAGGTCAATCGACTGATCAAGCAGTTCCAGCAGATGCAGAAGATGCTGAAACAAATGCGGGGCGGTAAACTAAAGCGGATGATTCCAGGCAACTTTTTCAATTAGTTAAGTACATTAACTTTACGTATCTTGTATTGGAGGAATGAATTGGCAGTCAAGCTGAGACTCAGACGTATGGGCGCCAAGAAGCGTCCCATTTATCGCATCGTTGCCATTGACTCGCGCCGCGCCCGTGAGGGACGATTTGTCGACATGATGGGGTATTACAACCCAATCGTCAAGCCGGCGCTGGTGAAGGTTGACGAAGAGAAGATTTTCAAGTGGTTAAAGCAAGGCGCGACACCGTCCGACACGGTGCACACGCTGTTCTCGCAGATCGGCATTAACGAGAAGTGGGAATTGCTGCGCGCCGGCAAAGACGGTTCCGGGGTCGAAATCAAGACAACGATCACGGAAAGGAAAAAGCGCACACGCAAGGCGAAGGCGGCCTCGGCTGCGCCGGCGGCGGGAGAAGCTTCGGCATAGATTTCGGGTCAATTCTATTGCAGTGAAGGGAATCGCTTCACTCCCCCAAGTTTGGCGCAGGCCGGTCGATTCACTGAGTGCGATTGTCAAACGAGGTAGATACTGGTAATCTGCACAGACTGGAAGGTGGAACGTGAAGGATTTCGTCGAGACGATCGTCAAGGCACTGGTAGACAACCCGGACGCCGTTCGATTACGGGAGATTGAAGGCGAGCGCACGACAGTATTCGAACTCCGCGTCGGCCCGGGTGATCTGGGTAAGGTGATCGGCAAGGCGGGGAATACGGCAAAGGCGATTCGCACGATTATGCTGGCCGTCTCGGCCAAGCACGGCAAGCGAGCAGTATTGGAGATACTCGAATAGATCAAGAGCTAATTGCGATCGGTAAAGTTGTCCGCGCCCACGGCATCAACGGCGAACTCGTCGTAACCCCGCTGACGGACTTTGTCGATCGATTTGACGACCTGGAATCCGTCGTCCTCGAAGCACCGCAACCGCGCCGACTGGCCGTCCGCTCGGTGCGGGCGCACAAACAGCAGCTGCTGATCGCCCTCGAAACCATCGATACCCGCAATGACGCCGAAGCGCACATCGGCGAATTTCTCTCCGTCACGCGCGCCGAGTTGGTGGAACTGCCGGAGGGGACTTTGTTTCAGTTCGATGTCGTCGGCATGGAAGTTCGATCGGAAGATGGCGAGGTTCTGGGTAAGATTGTGGAGATCATCGAAATGCCGGCCAATGACATCTGGCGAGTTGAGGGACATCGATCGTTCAACCTGCCGGCCAGCGGCAATATCATTTTGAAGGTCGACCGAACAGCGCGCGTGGTCACGATTCGGATTCTTGAGGGGCTGTTGGATTTGCAGTAATGAAGATCACCATTCTCACGATCTTTCCCGAGTTCTTCGACAGTCCGCTGCAGCAGTCGCTGTTGAAGAAGGCGATCGACTCCGGCGTGCTCGAAGTCGAGCTTATCGATATCCGCAAGTACTCAACCAACAAGCATAACACTGTGGATGACACCCCGTTCGGCGGCGGCGGCGGCATGGTCATGAAGATTGAACCGCTGTACGATGCGCTGGCTGCCGCGCTGTATGAAAGCGAAACCCAAAACCGTCGGATCGTGCTAACCTCCGCCGCGGGCAGAAAATACGACCACGCGACGGCGGTGAAATACTCGCTCCTCGACCATCTTATCGTTGTTTGCGGACGCTACAAGGGTGTCGACGAGCGTATTTCTCGATTTTTCGACCTTGATGAAATCTCGATCGGTGATTATATAATCAACGGCGGCGAAACGGCCGCCCTTGTTATCTTGGAGTCGGTCTTCCGGCTGCTCCCCGGTTCAATCCACAAGATTGAGTCGGCTTTAAGTGACTCGTTCAGCGACGAGCTTCTGGGAGCGCCGGTGTGGACTCGCCCGGCCGAATTTCTCGGCCAGCGGGTGCCGGCCGTACTCGTGGAAGGCGACCATGCCCGCCAGGAGCGATTTCGCCGGTGGTGCGCCCTGAAGCGCACAGTCGAACATCGCCCCGACTTGTTACGGCGCGCGCAATTGTCCGACGAGGATCGCACCATGTTGGAAAGCATCGTCGCCGGCCGTGAATTCGAAAATTGATTTTTGATTGGAGGATAGAATGAATCAGTTGGTGCGCAAGATCGAGGAGAAATATCTGCGCGAGCAGAAAGTTGATTTTTCGCCGGGTGATACGGTGGCGGTACATCAGAAGATCATGGAAGGCGACAAAGAGCGCGTCCAGGTTTTCCAGGGCGTCGTGATCGGCCGCCGCGGCGGCGGTACCGGAGCGAGCTTCACCGTGCGCAAGGTCACGCAGGGAATTGCGGTCGAAAAAGTCTATCCGCTGCATTCGCCGAATATCGCGAAGATCGAGAAGGTACGCACCGGCCACGTCCGGCGCGCCAAACTCAACTATTTGCGCGGCCGGTCCGGCAAGGCGGCTCGCATCGGCGAGAAACGCACCGAGGAACAGGCGACGGAATAGCCCGCAGTCTGGAGAAGAACACGACGGCGTCCGGTCGCGAACCGGGCGCCGTTTTCTTTTGCCCTTTGCCGCCGGCGGGCAGCGCCGAAGTTCCGCTTGCCGGATCGATTTGAAGCGCCAAGATTCTTTGCATGCGGCGTTCGCGACAGGAAATCGAATTGCGCAAGCAGGGCACAAGCTGGATCTGCGGCGTGGACGAAGCCGGCCGGGGGCCACTGGCCGGACCGGTAGTGGCGGCGGCAGTGATGCTCCCCGCCGATTTTGATGCGCGGGGGATCGCGGACTCCAAGCGACTCACGGAACCTCAGCGCGAAGCTTGCCTTGAACGAATCATGCGGGAATGTCTCAGCTTTGGCGTCGGTCGTTGTGACCCGGAGGTGATTGACGAAATCAATATCCTTCAGGCGACCTTTCACGCCATGCGCCAGGCGATTGGACAGCTTTCACGCACGCCGGAGATCGTCCTTGTTGACGGCAACCAACCGATCCCCGATTTGTTTATTCCGCAGCAGACGATTGTTCAAGGGGACGGCAGCATCGTGGCGATCGCCTGTGCGTCGATCGTCGCGAAGGTTACGCGCGATCGGATTATGCGTGAATATCACCGTCAGCATCCGGAGTATGGGTTCGACCAACACAAAGGCTATCCTACCGCGCAGCATCGCGCCAACATCGCGCGTTTCGGCGTGTTGCCGATCCACCGCAAGAGCTTCAACCTGCTTGACCCCCAGTACGAACTCGCGTTCAGTACGTCTGACGACGGCGGCAGATAAATGAACCGGCGGGCTACCGGATCACGCTTCGAGGCGAGCGCAGCGAAGTTTCTCGAAGAGCAAGGCTATGAAATCATCGCGCGGAACTATCGCAGCGGCCGCAACGAAATCGACCTGGTTTGCCTGAGCGACGAGGTCGTAATCTTCGTCGAGGTTAAGGGCTCGCGTTCGGATAGGTTTGGCGACGCGGTCTACAAGGTCGACCAGCGCAAACAGCAGGCGCTCATCGCCGCGGCGCAGGGCTTTATTCAGCAATTCCGACGTGAAGTGGCGGGATTCCGGTTTGACGTGGTGATCGTAACGGAAGCGCGTAACGGCCACCAGCGGATCGAACACCGCCCCAACGCCTTTACTCTTTAGTCTCCAGCGGCTTGAGACCCAGTTCAGCGCGGCGTTCCTTCAGGCGGGCTTCAATCATGTCCCAGATCACTACCAGCCGTTCCGGTTCAAGACTCAGTTCCGACTTCACCTGTAGCAGCGAAGAGTCGGTAAAACTGAAGGCGGTCAGGATCGAGTCACGCTCACGGTAGAACACGCTGCCCACTGTGTCGCTGCGCGCGGCCAGCAAGGACAATTCCACGTAGCAGTTCACGAAGTCAATTTCGCGGGGATGAGTCGGATGCGGCCGCAGTTGGAAGTACGCGAATGCAGCGACGGCGATGGCGGCGAGAACAACGGTCGACCATGGGCGCATAGTTCAAAGATCACTGTTTCCTGAGTGAATGTCAATCGTCGCGCTGGGCGGATGGCGGCAGTGCCGGATCGATGAAGAGCGACTTGACATTTTGATAGATTACTTGTCCCGGGGCGCCCTTGCGCATTTTGCGCACATAACGTCGTTCGGTATAGATTACCGGCACCTGCGTGACCCTGCGCATCTCGGAGTAAAACGCCGCAACCGCTGCCGCCTCCTCGATCGAGCGTCGTGAAGGCTGGCGATTCTTGTCGGGTAGAACCAAGATAACGTGCGACCCCGGGACCTGCTGCGCATGAAACCAGAGATCGTAACTGCGGGCTACCTTGAATGTAAGTTCGTCATTGCCTTCGGAGTTCTTGCCGATCAAGATTTTTTCCCCGTCGCTGCTGCGCAGTGTGCGGTAGTACTTGGATTGTTCGGGAGCGTCATCATCAGTCCGCTTCAGTTTGGTGGAAAGCCCCAGGACCCTGACAAGCTCGCTGAGTGCCTCCGGCGAACCGGCTCGGTCTATCGCTGCAATTGCCTCTCCAAAAGCATCGATCTTGGCGTGAGCCCCGGAAATGCGCTCGGTGAGGAGCGGCTTGGAGCGCTGGAGCTTTTTCGCAGTCTTGTAGTAGCCGGCCGCCGACTCTATGACGCTCTTGCCGGGCAGCAGTTCGATTTCGACCGATGCGCCCGAATAGAAGTCGGTAGCCGTGACCATTCCGTCCCTCGGGGTCGTTTGCGGATTGCTCATCAGCAGGTCCCCCCAGCGGCTATACTGCTCGGCGGCAGCGCATCCAGCAAGGTCGATTTCGAGTTTGCCAATCAACTGTCTCAGCCGACCAATCTCGCGATTGATGCGGTTGCGCCAGCTTCGCCGGACTTCGGCAAACTTCCGTTCCGATTCACCCAATACCTCGATGGAGTGAAACAGTTCGATCAACGGCGACGTTGCGAGCGGTAGACTGCTGTTGGCGTCATGAACTTCGTATCGATCACCCTCGAAGCGCAGCGTGTATCTGCGCCGATGGTCTTCATAGACCACGACCTCGCCGGAATGCGGTGGCTCAGCCAGCGGCGGCGGCGCCTGGTAGAGCGCGCGTGGTCGCAGTTTTCGTTTGTCGTCAATCACGCGCAACGCCTGAACGATGGTACCGGACGCATCGAGCAAAAAGGCATTGCTCTGACCGCCAAAGAGTTCGAAGACAATGCGGAAATTCTGCTGCGCGACCTCGTCAGACGCGCGCGATAACTCGATCGTGATGAGGCGATTGCGACGATCGCCCTGAACTGCGGTCACGGTCGCCGGTGTCGCCTCCTGCCAAATCGCGAAGGTCTCGGACCTATCGGGCCAGTTGGTCACCGGCAGGAAACTGGGCGGCGCGAAGGAGAACAGCAAGTGCAGCTTCGGCGCCGAGGCAAAAAGGAATCGAAAACTCTTGCCGCTCTTGTTGTATTCGACTTTATGCAAAAGCGCGCCCGCGACGGCCCGATCCAGTTCGCGCGCAAGGAAATAGGTGATGATGGCGCTCTTGGGTATCATGCAGTTGTCGAAGCTACGTTCTGCCGGCACCAAAGTCAACAAGGACACTTTTCCGTTGACACCGGCAATCCTGGGGTGTTTTTTGCGAAACTTGAATTCTGCACGAGGGCAAGTATGATCAGAAGCATGACCGGCTACGGAAAAGCCGCGGTCAGCGTTAACAAGAAGAAGGTTTCGATCGAGATCACCTCGGTCAATAACCGGTTCCTCGAATTGTCACTGCGCCTGCCGCGTGTCTTCGCGGAGTATGAGAGCGACTTGCGCGAGGCGATTACCGGGATGGTGTCGCGCGGCAAGCTGTCAGTGCTGGTAACGATGGAGGACAACAACGTCTCGCCGCAGACCTTGGTTCTCAACGAAGAAAACGCCGCTCTCTATTATAAAATGTTCGCCGACCTCAAGAAGAAGTTCAAGTTGGCCGGCGAGATCAGTCTCGCCGATTTCACCGGGTTGCCGGAGCTGTTTAACGTGGCGGCCGCGGCGGCGCTGTCGAAAGAGGAGGTGGCCAAGCTGGTTGATGGCGTCAGGCACGCGGTCGAATCTCTGAACAAGATGCGGCAGCGCGAGGGCAAAGCGCTGGGCGACGATATGATTATGCGGGTCAAGTTGATCTCGAAGGCGATTGACAAAATCGAAAAGCTCTATCCGCAAACGGTCAGTCGCTCTCGCCAGCGCTTCCAGGAGACGCTGAAGAAGTTGCTTGACGATAGCAGCACCATGCGCAGCGCCGACGAGACTCGTCTGCGACTGGATATGGAGCTGGCGCTGCTGGTCGACAAAGCCGACATCACCGAAGAGTGTGTACGACTGCGCAGTCACTGCGACGCCTTTGCGGCGGCAATCAAGGCTGAAGGCGATACCGGCAAGCGACTGAATTTCATCCTGCAAGAGATGAATCGGGAAGCCAACACCATCGGCTCCAAGGCGGCGCTGTATGAGATTTCCGCCGAAGTCATCCGCATCCGCGAAGAGATCGAGAAGCTCCGCGAACAGGTACAAAACATCGAGTAATGGAAGTGAGCGCCAGCAATTTGCGCCGGCTGAACAAGCGTAAGCCGTTGATCGTCGTTTTGTCGGGCCCGTCCGGGGTCGGCAAGTCGACGCTGGTGGAGTGGCTGCTTCAACGCAACCGGAATTTTGTTGAGTCGGTTTCGGCGACCACGCGTATCAAGCGAGCAGGGGAGCGGCATGGTCGCGATTACTTCTTTATGTCACCGGCGACCTTCCGGAACAAACTCCGCCGCGGCGAGTTTATAGAAACGGCTCGTCTTTTCGATGCCTGGTACGGTACGCCCAAACAGGCGGTGTTGAATGCGATGGCCAAGGGCCGTACCGTGTTGTTCGATATCGACATCCTTGGCGGCCGGGCGATCAAACGCTGGCGCCAGGATGCGATCCTGATCTTCGTGATGCCGCCCAGCTTAGCGGTTCTCAAACGGCGCTTGTTGGGTCGCCGGACCGAATCGTCAGAGTCGGCGCGCAAGCGCCTGGGGCGCGCGCTAAAGGAAATGAAAGTTTGGACGAAATATGATTACGTTGTCTGCAACGACGACCTCGAAGCGACGGTGGCGCTGATCGATCAGATCATCCGAGCCGAATCGCAGCGGGTGACCCGGTGCGGAACAATCAACCTAATGGAGTAACCGATGGATCGCCACAGAGATGAAACGCTGCTGATGAGCAACCTGGACAAGATTACGCTCAACCATTATGAGGCTGTCCTGGTCGCCGCCAAGCGCGCCCGCTTCGTCAATCTCAAGCGACTGCAACAGCTGCAGATGATGAATGAAGACAGCGAGTACAATTTCGATTATCGCAAGGTCACAACGCTGGCGCTGGACGACCTTTTGAACGACCGCATCAAGTACGTCTATCGCAGTCAGGAATAAGCATTGGCAAAAAATCTCGTCATCGTCGAGTCGCCGACAAAGTCCAAGACCCTGGCCAAGTTCCTTGGTAAGGATTTCACCATTAAGGCCTCGGTGGGTCACGTTCTGGATCTGCCCAAGTCGAAACTCGGCATTGACCTGGACAACGGCTTCCAGCCGACCTATCAGGTGATCAAGGGGAAGGCCCCGATCATCAAGGAGCTCAAAGAAGCGGCTGCCAAGGCGAAAGCTGTTTTCCTGGCACCTGATCCGGATCGTGAAGGCGAGGCGATCGCCTATCATATTGCCTCCAAATTGAGCGGGCTGAAAATTCCAATCCGGCGGGTCACGTTTAACGAGATTACCAAGAAAGCCGTTTTAGCCGGAATTGAGAATGCGACCGCAATCGACCAGAAGCTGGTTGATGCGCAGCAGGCGCGCCGAATCCTGGACCGCTTAGTGGGTTACAAGGTGAGCCCCGTACTCTGGCAGACCATCTATTACGGTCTTTCCGCCGGGCGCGTGCAGTCGGTAGCGCTGCGAATCATCTGCGAGCGCGAAGCTCAAATTGACGCGTTCAAGCCGGAGGAATACTGGAAACTACTGGCGGAGTTCGTCACTGCCAAGAAGGAGAAGTTTGAAGCGCGGCTCTTCAAAATCAATGGCGGAGATTTCAAAGTCTCGTCGACTGAAGAAGCTGAGAGGCTGAAAACCGATGTCTTCAAGCAGAATTTCGCCGTTGATAAGGTTGAGACCGACAAGAAGACACGGCGGGCGCTTCCTCCTTATATAACATCAACGCTGCAGCAGGATGCTTCGATTCGGCTGAGTTTTGCCTCGGCCAAGACAATGCAGGTTGCTCAATCCCTGTACGAAGGCGTCGAAATCGGCGATGAAGGACAGGTTGGCTTGATCACCTACATGCGAACCGATTCGGTTCGGATCGCGGATGAAGCCGTGGTCGCCGCAAAGAACTTCATTGTGGAAAATTATGGCCCGGAATTCTATCCGGAGACTCCTAATGTCTACAAGACCAAGAAAAATGCTCAGGATGCGCACGAGGCGATCCGCCCGACGTACCTGGAGTATCCGCCAGTAAAGGTGAAGAAGTACCTATCGCGCGATCAGTTCCGACTTTACGAATTGATCTGGAATCGGTTCTTGGCGTCGCAGATGGCTCCGGCCGAATTCGATCAGTTGACGGTTGATGTGGTAGGCGGACCGTACCAGTTTCGCGCTACCAGCACGCGGGTTACCTTTGAGGGATTCCTCAAAGTCTATTCGATGACGGCCGAAGAGGATCCAAACGGCAATGGCAACGGTGAGGCCAAGAAGCTGCCCAAGCTGGCCGTCGGCGACAACCTCAAACTCAGCGAAATCACTCCGACTCAGCACTTCACCAAGGCACCACCGCGGTTTACGGAAGCTTCGCTGGTGAAAGAACTCGAGTCGAACGGCATTGGCCGGCCGTCGACCTACGCGCAGATCATCACGACGCTAAAAGCTCGCAAATATGTCGAGGTGCAACAGCGGCGCTTGTTCCCGACGGAACTGGGTAAAACTGTCAATGGGATTCTGGTCAAGGAATTTCCCGACATCTTCTCCGTTGAGTTCACCGCCCAGATGGAAGGCGAACTCGACAAGGTGGAGGAGGGCGACTTCTCCTGGCAGCAGGTTCTCGAGGATTTCTACGGCCCGTTTTCGACGCGGCTGACCGAGGTCGAAAGCACGCAACACGAAATCAAGGCATCGATGCAGAAAGTCTCCGATATCAACTGCGACAAGTGCGGTCGTCCGATGGTGGAGAAGTGGGGGCGTAACGGACGATTCCTGGCCTGCTCGGGTTATCCGGACTGCAAGAATACGCAGCCGCTGGATGCGCAGAAAGACGCGCCGACTGACGAAAAGTGCGAGTTATGCGGTTCAGCGATGGTCATCAAGACGGGTCGTTTCGGGAAGTTCATGGCCTGTTCGGCCTATCCCAACTGCAAAAACACCAAGCCGATTTCCACCGGCATCAAGTGTCCGAAAGACGGCGGGGATGTCGTCGAGCGGCGTAGCCGTTACGGCAAGCCTTTCTGGGGCTGCGGCAACTACCCGAAGTGCGATTTCGCCTCCTGGTATAAGCCGGTGGCGCAGAAATGTCCGTCCTGCGGCGCTGCCTACATGGTGGAAAAGGAGACGAAGCGCGACGGCCACCACCTCTACTGTCCAACCTGCCATCACAAGCACTCGCTCGAGACCACTCCGGAAGTAACTCCGGCCTGATGCCGCCGCCGAAACGGCGTTGCGGCCCACCGTTGAATTCCTGACATTCTTGCGTATGCCCGGCGTGTTGGCTGACAATATCCGGCGTTACACGAAGTATTTGGGCGAAGTACGGAAGTATTCGCCGCATACCGTGTGCGCCTATCGCAGCGACCTTGAACAATTCGTGCAGTTCCTTGATCGGCAGTCGATTGGAGAGGACAAGCTGATGCGGTCGTTCTATCCGGTCGTACGAACCTATCTTTATCAACTTAAGGCGGAACAGAAGAAGAATCGCACCATCGTGCGCAAGCTCTCGGCCATTCGCAAGTATCTGTCCTATCTCTTGCGCGAAGGACATCTGAAGGAGAGCGCTGAGCTGGAGTTACGCGGCTTCAAGATCGAGAAGTCGCTGCCGGTGTATCTGTCGGAGGCGGAGGCAACGCAGTTGATGGATCTGCCGAAGGGTGACGGCTGGCAGGCGCTTCGCGACCGGGCCGTTCTGGAGCTGTTCTATCAGTGTGGTCTACGACTGGCGGAGCTGACCGAACTGACGGATGCGGCGATCGACTGGAACGCGCAATTGCTGCGGGTTCTGGGCAAGCGGAAGAAGATGCGCCTGATGCCGTTTGGCGCCATCGCCGGTCAGCGACTGAAGGACTACGTGGCGGTGCGCGATCACGCCTTCGGCAAGGGACTACCGCGACTATTTGTGAATCGCTTCGGTGAACCGATTACCGCGCGCTCAATCGCCCGCGTCGTCGAGAAGTACACGCGGCAATTGCGGGAAGGCAACCGTGTTTCCCCGCACAAATTGCGACATTCATTCGCAACGCACATGCTGGACAACGGCGCCGATCTGCTGGCGATCTCCGAATTGCTGGGCCACGCTTCGATCGCCACGACGCAAATCTACACGCACGTCTCGACGGCGGGGCTCAAAAAAGAATATTTGCAGGCACACCCGCGCGCGGCCAAGCAGTCCAAGCGGCGACCGTAGCCGGTCAATATCTTACTGGATTTCCCCCGCCAATTCTCACTTATTAAGGCAACGCCCCGTCGTTTCGCGGGGGTGCTGCGATTATGACAAGGAGAATCAGTGTTTCACGCTACAACGATACTGGGACTTAGACATAAGGGGCACGTGGCGATTGGCGGTGACGGCCAGGTTACGCTGGGCGATACCATTGTCAAAGCGACGGCCAAGAAGATCCGAACGCTGGCCGGAGGCACCATTCTGGCGGGTTTCGCTGGCTCATCGGCCGACGCCTTTACTTTGTTTGAGCGCTTCGAGGCAAAGTTGGAGGAATTCTCCGATAACCTGCCGCGGGCCGCGGTCGAATTGGCCAAGGATTGGCGCCGCGACAAATACCTGCGTCAACTGGAAGCACTACTGGGTGTGCTCGACAAGGAGCATGCGCTTGTGATTTCCGGCTCCGGCGACGTGGTGGAGCCCGACGACGGCATCATCGCTATCGGCTCCGGCGGTCCGTTTGCCCTGGCGGCCTGCCGCGCCATGGTGGCAGAGACGAAACTTTCAGCCGAACAGATCGTCAAACGGGCACTGGAAATTTCAGGGGATATCTGCATCTACAGCAACAAGTTCATCACGATCGAGAGCCTAAAATAGGTTTGATTTCGCAGATCGGCGACGTTATACTAACCCGCTCTCGTATCTCAGTGACCGCGGAGGAGCATTGGACAAGCATCTGACCCCCCGACAGATCGTCGAGGAGCTCGATAAATATATCATCGGACAAGACAAAGCCAAGAAGATGGTCGCGATCGCATTGCGCAATCGCTGGCGGCGGCAGGCCGTGACGGACGACATCCGTCAAGAAATCATGCCGAACAACATCATCCTGATCGGCCCGACCGGCGTCGGAAAGACGGAGATTGCCCGCCGGCTGGCCAACCTCGCCGGCGCGCCGTTTGTCAAAGTCGAGGCCTCGAAATTCACGGAGGTCGGCTATGTCGGTCGCGACGTGGAATCGATGATTCGCGACCTGGTCGAGCTGGCTGTGCAGATGGTGCGGAAGGAAAAGTCGGAATCGGTGCAAGCCAAGGCCGAGGAGATGGCGGAGGAACGAATCCTCGAATTGTTGTTGCCGCGGCGTCGGCAACCGCGCAACGCCGAAACCGCGGAGGACCCGCTCATCGAAGAGAAGTACCAACGGACGCTGGAGAAACTGCGGCGCCAACTGCACGAAGGCTTCCTCGATACGCGCACCATCGATATCGAGATTCCCGCCAACCGCTATCCGGTCGTCGAGATTTTCACGCCGCAAGGAATGGAGGAGTTGGGTGTCAATTTCCAGGAAATGTTCTCCGGGATCATGCCCAAGAAGAAAAAGATCCGCAAGCTCACGGTGGCTGAGGCGAAGAAGTATTTGAAGGAAGAGGAAGCTGCCAAGCTCGTCGATATGGATGAAGTGGTTGCCGAGGCTTTGCAGCGAGTCGAGAACTCCGGAATTGTCTTTATCGACGAGATCGACAAAATCGCGGGCGCCGAAGGGCCGGCATCGGGTCCCGACGTCTCCCGCGAAGGGGTGCAGCGCGACATTCTGCCGATTGTCGAAGGCTCAAGCGTATCAACAAAATACGGCATGGTCAAGACAGACCATATTCTGTTCATCGCCGCGGGCGCCTTTCATTCGAGCAAGCCGTCCGATCTGATTCCGGAGCTGCAGGGGCGATTTCCGATCAGAGTCGAACTTGATCCACTGACGGAGAAGGAATTCGTGCGCATTTTGCGAGAGCCGAAGAATGCGCTGCTCAAGCAGTACTCGGCGTTGATGGAGACTGAGGGCGTCCACATCACGTTCGATTCGGCGGCGGTCGAGGAAATCGCGCATTTGGCGGCTCTGCTGAACGAATCCTCAGAAAACATCGGCGCTCGGCGGCTGCATACGCTGATGTCCAACTTGCTGGAAGAGATCATGTTCAACGTTCCCGATGAAAAAGTCGGCAAGGTCAAGATTACCAAGTCGCGGGTACAGAGTACCCTGAAGGAAATCATCGAAGATGAAGACCTCCGCAAGTACATTCTTTAAACGGATAATCCTGCTTGGCCTGGTTTTAACCGCTGTGCCGGCACATGCCTTGGACTACCCAGCGTTGAAACCGCAGCCGGAGGTGGAGAAGTCACCAGTAGAAGAGCGGCAGGCAACGGCCCGAACCGAACAGCTGCTGGACAAGGCAGTGGATGAGCATCTGTACATCGTCGGGCCCGGTGACGTGTTCATCATCCAGTTCTACGGCGTCTCAACTGAGCCGTTACGGGTGGAAGTGTTGCCGGAAGGCGTGGTGGCAATCCCCCAGGTGGGGGTGGTGACGCTTGGGCAGATCACACTGAAAGAAGCGAAGGAGCGAATCCGCGCCGCCGTGGCCGGTCGCGTCCGCGATCGCTCGCTCGACGTGCATCTGGCAGCCGTGCGATCGTTCAAGGTCAGCGTTACCGGGGCGGTGGCGGAGCCCGGTGTTGTTGTCGTTTCGGGTGCCGATCGGGTTACCGAGGCGATTCAGCGTGCCGGCGGCTTGCAGAAGAAGGCGTCGCAGCGCAACATCAAGTTGATTAAGGCCGCGGACACGACTCAGGCGGACATCGCCCGTTTTTATGCGACCGGCGCCGTCGCCGCCAATCCCTATCTCAACGAGGGCCACGTTGTCTTTGTGCCCGTCGTGTCCGACACGTTTGACAAGATCGAGGTCTATGGCGCCGTCAACGCGCCGGGAGTGTTCGAGTACCGTCGCGGTGACCGCATCTCCGACCTGGTCGAGTTGGGCTTTGGGCTCTCGGCGGACGCCGATCGCGAGACGGCAGAATTGATTCGTTTCAGTACCGAAGGTCGCAACAAGAATTCGATCAAGGTCGATCTGGCTGAGATTCTCGAAAACCCGGGTTCCGCCGGCAACTTGGAACTGGCGCCCGACGACCGGCTGTTCGTGCGCGCGCTCGCCGGATATCGGCGCAAAGAGCAGGTGGTGCTGACTGGAGAGGTCAAGTACCCGGGCGTCTACCCGATTCAACCCGGCTGCGAGACACTGTTGCAGCTTCTGCAAAAAGCCGGTGGCATCCTGGACAAGGCGTCATTATCCGAGGCTGAGATGTTCCGCAAACCGCAGTTCGTCTCAACTGAGAAGACAAGCTTTGAACAGCTCCTGCAGTTGTCAACCGACAAGTTGTCGGAATTTGAGCTGCAGTACCTTAAGGAAATCTCCTCGGAGAAGCCCGGCAAGATTGCCGTTGACTTCGAGCAACTCCTAACTGGCGGTCGTACCGAGTTGGATATCCCGTTGGTGGACGGCGATTTCGTGCGAATTCCGTCGAAGAGCTTCGCCGTGACGGTGATGGGCCGTGTGGTCAATCCGGGGCTCGTGCCATACCGGGAGGAGGCAACGGTCGATTACTACATCAAGGCGGCCGGCGGATACGGCTACAAGGCCAATCGCGGTGACATTCGCATCATCAAGGCCAATACCGGCGCGGTAGTCAAGTCTGAGAGCAGTACGCGCGTGGCGATGGGCGACCGGATCATGGTGCCACAGAAGAAAGGCATCAACGTCTGGCAGTTCCTCAAAGACACCGGGTTCTTCCTGGCCAATATCGCTACGATCTACATCGTCGTTGATCAGGCGGTCAATTGAGGCTTACATTCGCAAAGGAAACGTATGAATAGTCAAATTGTGGCCGCATCGGCCCGCATCGATCCCAGCGTTCGCCTGGGGCATTTCTGCGTGATCGGCGAGCGGGTGACCATCGGCGCCGGCTCGGTCCTGGGTGCACATGTTGTCGTCTATGCCGGTACCGCGGTCGGTGCGAACGTGCGGATTGACGACGGGGCCTCAATCGGCAAGCAGCCGATGCGGGCGGCCAACTCGGCGGTCACCAAAGAGCAGGAACTGCCGCCGACTTCGATCGGTGACGACTGCATCATCGGCAACAACGTCGTGATCTACACCGGCGCGACGATCGGCAAGAAAGTGCTGATCGCCGATCAGGCGACGGTACGGGAAAACGTTACAATTGGCGATTTCACGATCGTCGGCCGCGGCGTGGCAATCGAGAATTTCTGTAAAGTCGGTGCGTACTGCAAACTCGAAACCAACGTCTACCTGACGGCCTACTCCGAACTGGCGGATCGCGTGTTCATGGCGCCCTGTGTGGCAACTTCCAACGACAATTTCGTGGGACGCACGAAGGAACGCTTCAAATATTTTAAAGGTATAACCGTCAAGCGCGGCGGCCGCGTTGGATTGAATGCAACCATCTTGCCGGGGAAGGTGGTCGGCGAGGATGCGTTGGTGGCGGCCGGCGCGGTGCTGACTAAAGATGCACCGGACCAGATGATCGTCATGGGCTCGCCGGCGAAACCGCTGAAACGAGTGCCACCGGAACAGCTGCTCGAAAATCAATAGGTCACAAAGGACACGATCTTTGCAGGTTCCACTTCTGGATTTGCGCCGCGAATACGCGGCACTGCGCTCGGAGTTGGATCGGGCCGTGCTCGATGTCATGGCCGAGACGCACTTCATCAACGGACCACAGGTCAAGCTTTTCGAAGAGCAGGCCGCTACGTACCTCGGAGTGCGGCATGCGATCGGAGTGGCCTCCGGTACGGACGCACTGCTGCTGGCGTTGCGCGCGGTCGGGGTCGGCCCGGGGACCGAGGTTATCACGACAACCTTCTCGTTTTTTGCCACCGCGGGAACCGTGGCAAACCTCGGAGCGACGCCGGTATTTGTCGATATCGACGAGAGCACGTTCAATCTCAATCCGGCACAAATCGAAGCGAAAATTACCGGCAAGACAAAGGCGATTATTCCCGTGCACCTGTTTGGACAGAGTGCCGATCTCGATCCGATTCTCGCGATCGCCAAGCGCCATCAGGTCGCTGTTGTCGAAGACGCGGCCCAGTCCCTGTCCTCGAAGTACAAGGGCAAGATGTCGGGGACGATCGGTGACATCGGCATCTATTCGTTCTATCCGACCAAGAATCTCGGTTGTGCGGGCGACGGCGGGCTGGTCGTGACCAATTCCGACGACTTGGCGGCAAAGCTGCGGAGTCTCAAAGCGCACGGCGCCAAGGTGAAGTACTACCACGACGTTGTTGGCTACAACTCACGGCTCGACACAGTTCACGCTGCGGTGCTGTTGGTCAAACTGCCACACTTGGATGAGTGGTCGCGCGCACGGCGGGCGAATGCCGCCTACTATAGCCAGCGGTTTGCCGGATCAAGCTTGCGTACACCGGCCGAGCAACCGTACGCGTACCACATCTATAACCAGTATTCGATTCTGATCGACAATCGCGACGGTCTGCGCGATCAGCTCAAACAGGCCGGTATCGGCTATGAAATTTACTACCCGTTGCCGCTGCACCTGCAGGCGTGCTTTCACCACCTTGGCTATCGCGCGGGTGACTTGCCCGTTGCGGAGCGCTGTGCCCGACAGATCATTTCCTTGCCGATTTACCCGCAACTGAGCGAGGCGGAACGAGACTATGTCGCCGCGACGGTCCTCAAATTTGTCTCGTAAGGCGCGGATCGTCACGATTGTCGGCGCGCGGCCGCAGTACATCAAGCTGGCGCCGCTGCAGCGGGCCCTGGCGCCGCTCGGCCTCGATCATCGCATCATCAATACCGGCCAGCACTACGACTATCAGATGGCGGGCGTGTTTTTTCGCGAACTCAGGTTGCCCAAGCCGACAGCCAATCTTGAGGTCGGATCGGCTGACGCCGCGGAGATGACGGCACGCATTCTTGAGCGCTGCGCCGTTCAGTTGCGCCGGCTCCGTCCCGATCTGGTCGTCGTCATCGGCGATACCAACAGCACTCTGGGCGGGGCGCTGGCCGCCGCACAATTGCATCTGCCGATGGCGCACATCGAGGCCGGGTTGCGCTGCTTTGACTTGGGCACGCCGGAAGAACTCAACCGCCTCCTCACTGACCGTATGGCTCAGGCTTTGTTCTGCCCGACACCGCAAGCGGTCGCCAACTTGACGTCCGAAGGGCTTACGGCCGGTGTGAGTTTGACCGGCGACCTCCTGTATGACGTCCTCACTGACACGTTGCCGGGCGCACGTGAAACCAGCGCGATTCTGGAATCGCTGAAGTTGACACCGCAGTCCTACTACGTCGCCACTTTGCACCGTGCTGATAGCGTTGATGATCGCGCGAAACTGACAATTTTGGTGGAGATGTTGTGTGCACTTCCGGCGCCGACGATATTCCCGGTGCATCCGCGCACCAGCGAGCGGCTGCGCGCTTTCAAGTTGCTGGGCCGGCTGCGACAAAACAAGTCTGTGCGGCTGGTGGAACCGGTCAGATATCGGCAGATGCTCGCGCTGATCGGTGGCTGCCGGATGCTCCTGACTGACTCCGGCGGCCTGCAGCGGGAGGCGTACTTCCTGCGGCGACCGACGGCGCTATTACGCGAGGTCACCGAGTGGGTGGAGATCGTTCGCTCCGGCGGCAGCGTCATTGTCGGCTTCGACCCGGCGAAACTTCGCAAGGCTCTGACCAAGCATCGGTTCTCCTTCTCAAACCGCGCAATCTGTCGGACCGGGGCGGCCGCGCGTATTGCTCGGAAGTTGGCAGCGGCTGTTCGATAGACGTGCAGGTCGTTTCGATGCCGAAATTGGCATTGACTGCGCCTGCGGCCGTCGGTAGACTATATAGTTATGCAGAATGACAAGTCCGAGAAAATGGCGAGAGTTCGGCGCGAAGCCGTGCTGGTTGCGGCTGATCTCGTCGCGATCCAGTTGTGTTTCTTCCTGGCGGTTCTGCTCTTCCACAACCTGCGCGAAGTGCGCGAGTCGTTAGGGGAGACCCTCGGATACTTCTATGGCCTGCCCAACCTGGTGGTCACGATCTATTGGCTCGGTCTTTTGTGGCTGTCGCGCCTGCTGCGAAAGTTTTTCCCCCAGGGGCTCTACGGCGAGTTTCTCCGCATCTTCAATGTCGTATCGCTGGGCGTGGTGCTGCTGATCTTCGTTACGGTCGATTCTGCCGATCCCAACTCATTCTTCTCGACCTCGAAAATACTGATCTTCACCTACTGGATCTCGCTCATTCTGACGCTCAGCCTGAATCGGTTGCTGCTGTTTCGTTCGCCCTCGGGGGCAATGAGTGAAAACGCCGAGCAGATCGTTTCGCCGCTTTTAATTCCGCGTCGGCTGCTGATCGTAGCGTTGGACATTCTGATCATCTCGGCGGGTTATTACCTTGCGTTCCTGATTCGCTTCGAAGGATCGCTGCAGCCGCAGGTTCTCGCCAGTCTTCGATCCAGCATGCCGGTCGTCATTATTCTGCGCTTCAGCATGCTGCTCTATTTCCGGCTCTACTCCGGTTATTACCGCTATGCATCGATCAACGATCTGACCCAAATTCTCAAGGCCGTGACCGCCGGCAGCATCCTGATCGCGATCCCGACTTACTTTTTTGGCTACGGCGAAGTCCCGCGCGGCGTGTTCATCATCGATTGGCTGCTGCAGGTCATTCTGCTCGGCGGCTCGCGCTTTCTGCTGCGCGCGGCGCGCGAATTGATGCCGCAGGTGCTCTTGCCGGGCCGCCGCACCTTCGTGATCGGCGCCGGTTCGGCGGGAGAGATGGTCTTGCGCGAATTGCGGAAGACGCCGATGGGCTTCAAACCGGTCGGCATTATCGACGACGACCCCAACAAACACGGCATGCGGCTGCACGGCGTTACGGTCCTGGGTGGCAGCGAAGACTTGGAGCGTTTGGCCGGCCGCTACAAGGTCACCGACGCGATCATCGCCATCCCGTCGGCCACCGGCAAGCAGATCCGGAGTCTGATCGATGCTTGCCGGCGCGCACACTTAAGCTTCAAGTCGCTGCCGCCGTTGCGCGAGATTATCGGCGGCCAGGTAGCGCTCAGTCAGGTGCGCAACATCAGCGTTGAAGATCTGCTGGGCCGGACGCCGGTGCGGCTCGATTCCCAGCGGCTGGCGCGATTCATCGAGGGCAAGCGGATATTGGTTACCGGCGGTGCCGGTTCCATCGGGTCGGAGATTTGCCGACAGGTGATGCGTTTCCACCCGGAGCGGCTCGCCGTCATCGATCGGGCCGAAAATCGCCTCTACGAGATGATGCTGGAATTTCAGCAGAGCGGCAGCGAAGTGATGGAGCCGCACGTCGGCGATATCAACGATCTGGGCAAGATGGAACGGCTCTTCGAACAACTCCGGCCGCACGTCGTTTTCCATGCCGCCGCCTACAAGCAGGTGCCGCTGATGGAGCAGTTCCCCGAAGAGGCCGCCCGGAATAACATTTTCGGCACGCGCGGATTGATTCAACTGGCAGACAAGTACGACACCGGCGCGTTTGTCATGATCTCCACCGACAAGGCCGTGCGGCCGTCGAGCGTCATGGGCGCCAGCAAGCGTATCGCCGAAATTCTGGTGCAGTGTTTTGCCCAACATTCGCGTGTGTCGTTCCTAACGGTGCGCTTCGGCAATGTTCTGGGCTCCGACGGCTCGGTAGTGCCGATCTTCCGCCGCCAAATCGAACATGGCGGTCCGGTAACGGTCACCCATCCGGACATGACTCGTTATTTCATGACCATTAAAGAGGCATCGCTCCTGGTCATGCAGGCGGCGACTATTGGCCGCTCCGGCGACATTCTGGTGTTGAATATGGGCGAGCCGGTGAAAATCCTCGACTTGGCCAACGCTATGATTACACTCTCGGGGGCCGTTCCGGACGAAGATATCGCTATCACTTTTACCGGCCTGCGGCCCGGGGAAAAATTGAACGAAGAACTGTTCGAAGAAGAAGGATTGACCTCCTCCGAGCACGAAAATATCCTGGTCGCGCGCGCGACCGAGTTTGACTGGGAGACAATTCAGAGCGAGTTACGGCGGCTCGAAGCGGCCGTGCGCGCTCAGGATCGCGCGCAGATCATCCAGATCTTTCGTGACATCGTCCCGGTTTACCAGTCGGCAGTAATTCAGGTTTAATCGTCCAACTAAAGGAAAGCAGAATGCTCGATCTCAAGTTCATCCGCGAAAACACCGACCTGGTGAAGCGCGGTGTGGCCAATAAAAACAGCAAAGTCGATATCGACCAAATTCTCGACAGCGACCGGCGCCGGCGTGAATTGTTGACGGCGCTGGAAGCGCTGCGTGAGAAGCGCAACAAGGTCACCGGCGAAATCGCCGTGATGAAGAAGAACAAGCAGGATGCCTCCGAACAGATCGCGGCCATGAAAGCCGTCGGTGACCAGATTGCCGCCGACGAAGAAAAGCTGCGCGGCGTCGAAGACGAACTGAACAGCCAATTGATGTGGGTGCCGAATCTGCCCGATCTGTCGACGCCGATCGGACTCGATGAATCGGGCAACGTCATTCGGCGTTCGTGGGGCGAACCGAAGCAATTTGACTTTGCGCCGCAAGCGCACTGGGATCTCGGCGCCAAGCTGGGCATGTTTGATCTCGAGCGCGGCTCGAAGATCTCGGGATCAGGATTCATTCTCTATACCGCTGCCGGCGCACTGCTGGAGCGAGCGCTGATCAGCTTCTTCATCGACACGCACGTCACCGAACACGGTTATACCGAGGTCTTTCCGCCGTTCATGGTCAACACGCAGACGATGACCGGTACCGGCCAGTTGCCGAAGATGGCGGAGGACATGTACCAACTGGCGGACAAATCGCTGTGGCTGGTGCCGACCGCCGAAGTGCCCGTGACGAACATCTATGCGAATGAAATTCTGGGCCCGAAAGATGTCCCGAAGCGACTGGTGGCCTATACGCCGTGTTTCCGCCGCGAGGCGGGGGCTGCCGGCAAAGACACACGCGGCCTGATTCGCGTCCATCAGTTCGACAAGGTCGAGATGGTACAAATCGTGCGGCCGGAAGGCTCGCTCAATGACTTGGAAGTCTTGACGTCGCACGCCGAGACGCTTTTGCAGATGTTGGAGCTTCACTATCGAGTTTGCGAGTTGGCTTCGGGCGACTTGTCCTTTGCGGCGGCCAAATGCTACGATCTGGAAGTCTGGGCACCGGGGGTCGGCAAGTATCTGGAAGTCTCCTCCTGCTCGAACTTCGGGGACTTTCAAGCGCGGCGGATGAACTTGCGCTTCCGGCCGGCAGAAGGAGAGAAGCCGATCTTCCCACACACTCTCAATGGCTCCGGGCTGGCCTTGCCGCGAACGGTGATTGCGATCATGGAAACGTATCAAACGGCTGATGGCAAGATCGTGGTGCCGGAGGTTCTGCGGCCGTACATGCGAGGGCTCGAGATTATCGGATGATCCGCACGCCGATCGGTAACCAGGCCGGCTTTACCGCGTTGCCGGGTGTTTTCAAGGCCTTCATCCTTTTCGGCACCATCGCGGTAGCGGCGTTGTTCATGATCTACACGCAGTTCTTGATCAACGGCCTCCAGGAGAACATCAAGCGGGATGTCCGGATGTGGGCCAAGTTGTGGGAGTTGGCGGGAGCCGAAGATTCCTCGCCGCGCGTCAATGCGGTGATTTTCGAGGAGATCATTCAGAAGGCGTACTTCCCGATTATTGTCACCGACCACCATCGTAATCCGGTGCTGTGGGCGCGCATACCCGGGATCTCCGACAACGATACAACGCAGGCGGCGCTGGCCCGGATCAAGCAATATCGCGACCAATTAGTGGCGGACAGCCGTGAAACGCCCGTGGCGTGGCACGGCCAAGTGATTCAGTATATTCTTTACGACTATCCGCCGCTGGTGCGCCAATTGCAGTTGATGCCGGTCATCGAGATTGCGGTCGTGGCGGTGTTCTTGATCGTCGGGTTTGTCGGCTTCCGCAATATCCAGCGCTCCGAGCAGCGCAATATCTGGGTCGGCATGGCCAAGGAGACGGCGCACCAACTGGGCACGCCGTTGACGTCGTTGATGGGTTGGCTCGAGCTGCTGGAGACGGAGTATCGCGAGGGAAAATACGCCGGTGCAACCGGCACCAATCTCGGCACGGTGGTTGAGAAGATGCGAGTCGATCTCAGCCGCCTCGATCGCGTCGCGAATCGATTTGGGCGAATTGGCTCAGTCCCGGAGACCAAACCACATGCCATCAACCCGTTGATTCAAGAAGTGGTCGACTATTACTGCCAGCGCTTGCCGCATCAAGGGAAGGGCATCTGCATCAAGTTCGAACCGGCGGCAGAAATCTACGCCAGCGTTAATCCGGAGCTCTTTACCTGGGTGGTGGAGAATCTGATCAAGAACAGCATGCAGGCATGCGATCAGAAAACCGGCGAAATCACCATCCGCACTGGAAGCGTTGATAACAAAGGGCAGGTGACGGTTAGTGTGACCGACAACGGCCCGGGAATTCCCCCGAAAAATCAGGGAAAGATCTTTCAGACCGGGTTTACAACGAAGAAGAGGGGGTGGGGGTTGGGGCTGACTCTGGCGCGCCGCATCGTGCAGGAGTACCACCGCGGGCGCATCGAACTTACCGAATCGGTGCCGCACGAACGTACCACCTTTCGGATTACTCTGCAGTCCGCGAGCCCGGATGGAACAGAGAAAGGACAGCATTCATGAGCGTCGATGTGAAGCGAGTCTTGTGGGTCGATGATGAGGTTGATCTGCTCGAATCGCATCGAATCATCCTGGAAGGCAAGGGGTTCAAGATCACGCCGGTGGCTTCCGGCGAAGATGCGTTGCAAGAGGTCGCCAAATCGAGCTTCGACCTGATTCTGCTTGACGAGATGATGCCCGGCATGGATGGACTGACCACCCTGGAGGAAATCAAGAAGATCAAGCCCCACATTCCAGTGGTTATGGTGACCAAGTCCGAAGAAGAACACCTGATGAACCAGGCGATCGGGCGCAATATCGCCGAGTATCTGGTGAAGCCGGTCAATCCGTCGCAGGTGCTGGCGGTCGCGAAGAAGATTCTCGACGCCAAGAAACTGCAGACCGACACCGCGACGCGCGGCTACGTGCAAAACTTCAATCAACTGCGATCGAAGCTCTATGGGCCGATGGAACCGGGCGACTGGGTGGAAATCCACAAGACGCTGTCGCAGTGGGACGTGGAGTTCGAGAAGATCAATGATGAAGGCCTCAAGCAGAGCCACCAAAGTCAGAAACGCGAATTCAACGCCGAATTCTTCCGTTACATCGATAAGATCTATCCACGCTGGGTCAAGACCGAGAGTGGACCGGTAATGTCGCCGCATGTCTTCAAGACGTTTGTGGCGCCGTTGATAAACGACAAGAAGCCTACCTTCTTTATCGTCGTCGACTGCATGCGGTTGGATCAGTGGATGGTGATCGCCCCGATCATCTCCGAGTACCTCGAGATCTCGCTCGACTACTATTTTTCGGTGCTGCCAACGGCGACGCCGTTTGCGCGCAATGCCATCTTCTCCGGTATGTTTCCGGACGATCTGGCAAAGCGGAAGCCGGAAATCTGGGAGGGCGGCACGGCGGACGAGCGCAGCTTGAACCGTTTTGAAGACGAGTTGCTGGTTGAACAATACAAGCGGCTGAAGATCAAAGCCGGCGGTGAGCCCAAGTACTTCAAAATGAGCGACCTGAAAGAGGAAGAGGGTTTCGTCAAGAAATTGTCGTCATATCAAAACGTCCCGTTGATCGCCGTCGTCTTCAATTTCCTCGATATCCTGGTGCACGGCCGTTCGCAATCGCGGGCATTGCAACAGATTGCGCCGGACGAAGCGGCGTTCCGGTCCTTGATTCTCTCCTGGTTCAATCACTCGACGCTGATTGACATCATCAAGTACGTCGCGCACATCGGCGCCACTTGTGTCCTGACGACCGACCACGGCGCCGTGCTGGGCACGCGCGGAACGGTCGCTTACGGCAAGCGCGACACATCGACGAATCTGCGCTACAAGTACGGCGACAACCTCAATTGCGATCCCAAAGAGGCGCTGCTGATCAAGAATCCCGATGCTTACCGGTTGCCGCGCTTCAATCTCGCGACGACCTATCTGATCGCGACCGAAGACTTCTATTTTGTCTATCCGACCAACTACAACGAGTACAACCGCCAATTCCAGAACAGTTTCCAGCATGGCGGGATTACCCTCGAAGAGATGATTGTGCCGGTAGCGACACTGCGTCCCAAGAAGTAGATGCTGCTGCTGGATACTGTCACCAATTCGGAATCGGAGACCTCGGCGGTCGCCGAGCAGTTTGCCGCCCGACTGCAGGCGGGAGACACCGTGCTGTTCTATGGCGAGTTGGGTGCGGGCAAGACAACCTTCATCCGAAGTTTGGTCCGGCACTTCGCATCCGATATCGCGGTCTCTTCGCCCACGTTTGCGTTAATCAACGTCTACCCGACCGACCCGATGATCTTCCATATTGATCTTTACCGACTGGGGAGCGAAGCCGATCTTTTCGACCTCGGAATTGACGAGTATCTCAACGCCGGCGGAATTACGTTGATCGAATGGGCGGAGAAATGCGGCTCGTTGACGCCGGAGCGCGCCTACGCCGTTCGCATTGCGATCTCGGCCGCCACGGAGCGAAGTATCAGGATCGAAGAAAACGGACATGAAAGTTCTGGCGATTGACACCTCCAGTGACCGCCTCTTGATCGGTCTGGCCGAGGGCGACCGGATTCGCGCCGAACACAACGGCATGGTCGATCGCAACCATTCCGAACGGATCGTCATCGCTATTGACAGCGTTCTGCGAGAAGGTGATATTGATCCGACCGCCCTGGATGCGCTGGCGGTTTTGACCGGGCCCGGCTCCTTTACCGGGCTGCGTGTAGGTGTCGCCACGGCGCTCGGTTTGGCGCAGACGTGGCGAAAGCGCATCCTCGCAGTGAGCAATGTCGAACTGGCGCGACGGGTGTGGGGCTCCGTTCCGGAGACACCGGTTTTGGCCATTCACTGCCGTGGGGACGAGTACTACGTGGCTGATTTCGACCGCGAGCTGCGATTGATGTCGGCGGCTGATGCAGCCCGCGAGTTTGGTGACAAGGCTTTTGTCGGCGCCGGCGCGACGAGATTAGCCGACGCGGCGGCTCACTTGCAGCGGCCCCTGCGTGTAGAAACACCGGTCACCTGGTTGGCCGGCACCATGGCTGTCGCGATCGCGCGCGAGGGAGCGCAATGGCCGGATTTGGATCCGGTCAATCTGGATGTGAATTACATTCTCAAGTCGCAACCGGAAATGCGCCGCGACCGCTCGCAGCTGGAAATTGTCGACTTGACCGCCACCGATATGGCTGATGTGATGGCGATTGAACAGGACGCCTTCAGCGATCCCTGGGACCAGGAAAATTTCGCCGCCGACATGGCCAACGAGCATGTGATCACGCTGGCTGCCCGCACGCAGGGCCGCTGCGTCGGATATTTGAGTTGCATTGCGCTTGAAGATTACGGATATATCGCCAACGTCGCGGTGCATCGCGACTTCCGCTCGCGCGGGGTCGGGCAGGCCATCCTGAACGAACTTGAGCGGCGATTACGGCAGCGGTCGATCGACAGCATGCTGCTGGATGTCCGCGTCTCGAATGAGCAGGCGATCAAGTTCTACGAAAAGTACGGTTTTCAGGTCTTGACGCGCCGCAAGGGCTTCTACTCCAAACCGCCGGAGGATTCATTCACGATGCTGCGGATAGGAACGAAGTGACAATGGAATGGTTTAAACGCAAACCGGCGCCGCCACCGACCGAGCGCAAGGAAATCCCCGACGGCCTCTGGACCAAATGCAATTCTTGCGGCGAAATCATCTACGTCCGCGAGCTCGAGAAGGACCTCTGGGTCTGCCGCAAGTGCAGTTATCACTTCCGGATCCGCTCGACCGACTACATCGATATCCTGCTGGACAAAGACAGCTTTGTCGAGCTCGATACCGAACTGGTATCGCTCGACCCGCTGCAGTTCAAGGATTCGAAGCGCTATCCCGACCGCATCGCCGAAGCCCGCAAGAAGACCGGCCGTAACGACGCCGTCATCAGCGGCATCGGCAAAATCGAAAGCCGCGAAATCAGCTTTGCGGTCATGGACTTTGCCTTCGTCGGCGGCAGCATGGGCAGCGTGGTCGGTGAGAAGATCGCCCGCACCATCGAACGGGCGCTGAACCGGCAGATTCCCCTGGTCATCGTCTCCTGTTCCGGCGGTGCCCGCATGCAGGAAGGCATACTCTCGCTGCTGCAAATGGCGAAGACTTCAGGACTACTCGCGCGCCTCGCCGAGACCAAAACGCCGTTTATCTCGATCCTGACCAACCCCACCACAGCCGGCGTGATGGCCAGCTATGCCTCGCTGGGGGATGCGATCATTGCCGAACCGGGCGCCTTGCTCGGGTTTGCCGGTCGACGCGTGATCGAGCAGACCATCGGCCAAAAGTTGCCGGAGAACTTCCAGACTTCGGAGTTCTTCCGCGATCACGGCTTCCTCGACAAGATCGTGCACCGGCACGAACTGCGGCGCACCGTTTCGCTCCTGATCGACTACTTCACGCCGTAAGCTATGCGCTACGACGACGCCATCAAATTCATCTTTAATCTCGAGCTGTTCGGGATCAAGATGGGACTGGACAATATTACGCGTTTCCTCGCGCGCCTGGGTAATCCGCAGAATTCGTACAAGACCGTACATGTAGCCGGCACCAACGGCAAGGGCTCGGTGAGCTCGATGTTGTTTGCGATTCTCGATGCTGCCGGCTACCGTTGCGGCGTCTTCACCTCGCCGCACTTGGTGGACTTTCGCGAGCGCGTGCGCACCTCGGACGGCAACATCGATAAGCGCTCGCTAGCGAGATTTGTCGGCGAACAGCAGAAGTTCATCCGCGACGCGCGCGTAACATTCTTCGAATTATCGACGGCGCTCGCCCTCTGGTACTTCCGCAAGCAGCGCGTCGAGGTCGCGGTGGTTGAGGTCGGCCTTGGTGGACGCCTCGATGCGACCAATGTGCTGTTGCCCGAAGTGTCGGTCATTACGCACATCGACTACGACCACACCAAGATCCTGGGCAAGTCGCTTACCGAAATCGCGCGGGAAAAAGCCGGCATCATCAAGACCGCCATTCCCCTCGTCACCGGCGAGCGGCGACCCGAATTGCTCCAGTATTTCCGTAACGTCTGCCGGGAACGCGGCACGCGACTGTTGCGTGCGCGTCCGGCGGCTGCGGGAGTGCAGTATCGCGGCCGCGACATGCTCGCCCGCATCGCGCTGAACGGTCACGCGCCCACGCCCGTCGTGCTGAGTCTGCCGGGCGAACATCAATTGGCGAATCTGGCCGTCGTCCTGAAGGCCATCGAGCAGCTGCGGCACCGCGGTCTGAAGATTTCGGATGCGGCGATCCGACGGGGACTGAAGCGCTGCCGCTGGCCGGCGCGCTTCCAAATCGTCAGTCGCCGGCCGATGATCGTGCTCGACGTGGCGCACAACGCCGACGGCATGCGGGCCTTGACGCGAACGTTTCAGCGGGCGTTTCCCGGTCGCAAGGCCCTGGTTTTGTGTGGCTTCCTGGAACGGCCGGATCACGATGTGATCATGAAGATACTCGCGCGCATCACGCACCGCGCGGTTCTGACCCGGCCGGAGTCGCATCGTGCCGCTGAGATCGAAGGTGTCATCTGGGCGGCGGTCGGCGCCGGCATCGACTTTGACGTCAAACTGTCCGTTGCCGACGCTGTCGATCGAATCCTTCAATTAGCCGGTGCCAATGACCTCGTATTAATCTGCGGATCACACTATACCGTAGGCGCGGCGATCCAGCGCCTGCACAAACTGCGCGACCGCGGGCAACTTGCGCTGGCGGTTGCCGATATAACCTTAATGAATGGCTAAGCAGACGAATCAGACCGGCGCCGATCCCGAGCGCGTAAACCCGCCGACCCAACTGGCGGAACTGACCGAAGCCAACAAACGGCTGAAGCGCAAGATCTTCGATCTTTACACCATTTTTGAGATCTCGAAGCATCTCAACTCGGTGCTGAATACTGAAACTCTGCTCGACGGCATTATCTTGACTTGCATCGGCCAGATGGGTGTCAACGGTGCCGCCATCTTCATTGTGCGCAGCCACGAAAACGACAATCTCTACCTCTCTAAGCACAAGGGTTTGCCGATCGAGCCGACGCGCGAAATGACGATCGCCGAAGATAGCCCGGTGCTGCGGCTCTTTCAATCGGTCCACAGTCGACCGATTTCCTACCGCGAACTGCGCGATCGCCTCGGCGAATGCAATGAAGTCGAGATTCTCGGGGCACTGGAGTGCGAATATCTGATCCCGATGTCGCTGCAGAACCGGGTGCGGGGACTCTTGTCGGTGACGCGCAAGATTTCCGGCACGGAGTTTTTCGAGGACGACCTGGAATTTCTCGCGATTCTGGCCAACCAGTTATCGGTGGCGGTCGAAAACGCGCGCCTGTTTGATTCGGAGAAAGAGGCGCTGGAGCAGCTTCGGCGTGCCCAATTGCAGTTGGTGCAGGCGGAGAAACTGGCGGCACTCGGCCAGCTCTCGGCGCGCGTTGCTCACGAGGTCAACAATCCCCTGGGGATCATCAAGAACTATCTGCAACTGATTCACGACGATTTGACCGGCGCGCAGCAATCCGTCGAGCACGTGCAGATCGTCACCGAGGAGGTCGATCGCATCGCCGGGATCGTGCGCCAGTTGCTGGATATGTTCAAACCGCGCCACGAAGGCTTCGCCGACACCGACGTCGAAGCGGTGATCGATGAAACCATGCTGCTGCTGTCGCTGCACACGCAGAAAGGGCAGATTCAGATTACCAAGCGCCTGCCCAGTCCGATGCCGCGCATCCACGGCTCGTCCGAACAACTTAAACAGGTGTTTCTGAATTTGCTGATCAATGCCTGCGACTTCATGCCGGCCGGGGGCAAAATTGACATCTCCGGCGAGACGGACGATCATCAGCTCACGCTGCACGTGACCGATACCGGTCCGGGTATTCCGCCGGAGAACCTGCAGAAGATTTTTGAGCCGTTCTTTACGACCAAGGTCGGCGGTAAGGGTACGGGTCTCGGTCTGAGCGTATGCTACAGTATTATCCGCGCGCACGGCGGCGACATCACCGCCGCCAATGCCGAGGGCGTTGGAGCGCGCTTCACGATTCGGTTGCCGGTACGAGGTTAGTGCATGCCGACAAGTGTTGCTTTGAGTGATCTTCCCCGCATTCTCGTCGTCGACGATGAGCGGCGGATGCGCGACTCGCTCGACTCGCTCCTGAGCAAAGCCGGTTATGTCGTTGAGACCGCCGGCGACGCGCGCGAGGCACTGCAGCTATACGACCAGAGCCATTTCGACCTGGTCATTAGCGACATCAAGCTGCCGGAAATGAGCGGCATCGAGCTGCTGCAGCAGATACGCGCCGACGATCCGAATGCCATGGTGATCATGATGACAGCCTACGCCTCGCTGGATACCGCCGTGGCCGCGATCAACATGGGCGCCTACGATTATCTCCTCAAGCCGATTGAATTCACGCAGTTGAAATTGGCGGCCAAGCGGGCACTGGAGAAGCGCGAACTGGAAATCGCGCGCCAAAAGCTGCTGGCGGAATTGCAGGTCAAGAACGATTTGCTCAATCGCCGCATCGCCGAGGTCGACGCTCTTTACCAGGCCGGCGTCGTGTTGTCGCAGTCGCAGGAGCTGCAACCGCTGTTGACCCGCATTATCAGGCTGGCGCTGGACGTCATCGGCGCCAACGTCGGTTCGGTGATGCTGATGGACGAAACCCGAAACGAGTTGACGATTTCCGCCAGCGTCGGGTTGTCGGAAGCCGTTCGTCGCGAGACGCGCGTGCGCGTCGGCGACTCGATCGCCGGTTATGTAGCCCAGAACGGCCAGTCGCTGCTCGTGCCGGATATTCAGGCCGATCCGCGCTTTGCCAAGTACCACAAAGGCAACTATGAGACCAATTCGCTCATCTCGGTGCCGCTGAAAATCAAGGACCGCATTATCGGTGTGCTGAATCTGTCCGATCCCCAACACGGCACGGTCTTTGAGGACAACGACCTGCGTCTGCTGGAGACCTTTGCCTCGCAAGCCGCGATCGCCATCGATGACGCCGAGAACTTCGAAGCGCTCAACAAGAAGCTGAATGAATTCGCCGTCCTCTACAACCTGGCAACCGAAATCACCAACGTCGACAACTCGCAGGATATGACCGACTTGATCTACAAGTCGCTCAAGCAGATTATCGAAGTTGACTTCACCGTCTGGCTGGCCTGGAACGAGCGCTCTGAGACTCTCGTCATTAACTATTGGGAGGGATTCGGCAAGAAGGAAGCCAATCTCTTGCGCGGCCGGGAAGTACAACTCAAGGAGAAGACGGTGTACTCCGCGGCAGCACGCACCACCGCCGTCAAGAACCTGATCTGCGAGTTGCCCTTTTTCCGCGACAATCTCAAATCGTTTACGGCGGTGCCCATCATCACCAAGGGTGCTTTGCACGGGCTGTTCTGTCTCGGCTCGCGGCGGGAGAAGGCATTTGCCGAAAACGACGAGTATATCGCCTCGATCGTTGCCTCCCAGGCGACTTCGATCTACGAGCAGCAGCGCGCCGTGCTCAACGCCACGCGCCTGCTGACGATGGGCAAGATGATGTCGGAAATCTCGCATGATCTGAAGAAGCCGCTGACCAATATCCGCGGCTCGCTGCAGGTCATGCGCGATCGCTGGCCGGAAATCGCGCAGAGCGACGATTTTTTCCAGACCGCGGAGCAGGAGTTGCTGCGGCTCAATGAACTTGTGAAAGAACTGGTCGATTTCTCGAACCCCAAGAAGTACCAGTTAGAGCAAAAAAAGCTCGAAGATCTGATCAAACGCGTCATCCGGCTGGTTGAGAATGATCTGCGGAAACACAGTGTGTCCTTCGCGCAGACGCTTGAGGAAGATCTGCCGGGCGTGCTGGTCAATGAAAACGAGATTGTCGAACTGCTGCTCAATCTGATCATCAATGCGGTCGATGCCATGCCCAGCGGCGGCAAACTTGCGATCCAGGCCAACCGCGAAACGCACGGTGAGACCGGCCGCGTTCTGGTCGCCCTGCGCATTACCGATACTGGCGTCGGCATCGCGCCGGAACACCTGGACCGCATTTTCGATCGTTATTTCACCACCAAGGACACCGGCACCGGCCTCGGCCTGTCGATCTGTGAACGCATCGTCATGGCGCACAACGGCGAGTTGAAAGTGGAGAGCAAACCCGGCACCGGCACGACCTTCATCGTGCGCCTGCCTTCGGCATAATTGCTGCGTCCGAAAATCTTTGCGCAATCCCGACGAATCTCCTAAGATGCCAGCGGGGCATCGAACTTCATCAGAAGGCGTGGGTGGATAATGCAAGCGTCGCTGTTGACTGATATCCTGATCATTCTTGCCGCCTCGGTCGTGGTATTATTCATCTGCCACCGGCTCAAAATCCCCGTGGTCGTCGGACTGCTGATTACCGGCATGATTACCGGCCCGCACGGTCTCAAATTGATCGGCGCCACTGCTGAAGTGTCTCGCGTCGCCGACATTGGCGTGGTGCTGCTGCTGTTTACGATCGGCATCGAGATGTCGTTGCGGCAGCTCTTGCGCATCAAGCGCACGGTCTTCATCGGCGGGCCGTTGCAGATCGTCGTGACCGGTGTCGTGGTGGCTGTCATTGCCGCCTGGGTCGGAAACCCGTGGCCGGTCGCGATCTACATCGGCATGATCGCCTCCCACACGTCCACGGCAATCACCGTCCGCAGCTACCAGGAACTGGGCCAGAGCGACAGCCCGCACGCTCATGCCGTCGTTTCGATTTCAATCTTTCAGGACATCTCTTCAGTGCCGATGCTCCTTTCGATTCCGCTCTTAATGGGTACGGCCGGAATGCGGGGCAGTGGAGGAATGGAGCTGATTCTCTATGGGTTGGGACTGGTTGTATTCGTCTTCATCGCTTCGCGCTGGATCGTCCCCTATGTGTTTGAAGCGGTGGCGGCGACCCGCAATCGCGAGTTGTTCTTGTTGGTGGTAGTGCTGATCTGTCTTGGCGTCGGCTGGCTGTCCTCGGCCATCGGTCTCTCGCTGGCACTGGGGGCATTTCTCGCCGGCCTGATTGTCTCGGAATCGGACTACAACTATCACGCGCTCGGCAATATCACACCGTTTCGCGACCTCTTTCTAAGTCTGTTCTTCGTTTCCATCGGCATGTTGGTGGATTTCCGCATCGTTTTCGAGCAGCCCCTGACGATTCTTCTGCTGGCGCTCGGCGTGATGGTTCTCAAGGCGCTGGTGGTGATCCCGGCCGGGTTGCTGTTGGGTTACCCGATGCGCACGGCTGTCCTGACCGGCATCGGACTGAGCAATGTCGGTGAATTCGGCTTTGTCCTCCTTACCGCGGGCTTCACCGCCGGCCTCTTACAGGAGGATATCTATCAACTGCTGCTGGCGGTGGCGGCGGTCAGCATGGCGATCGCGCCTTTCCTGATTCGTCTGGCGCCGTATCTGGCTAATAAGGCGGCGCGCCTGCCGGTACCGAAATCGCTGGGGAAGCGGCACCCCGAACAGCCGGGTGAGGGGGAGGACTTGACGCAGCATCTGATTATTGTCGGCTTCGGCGTCAACGGCGCCAACTTGGCGCGGGCATCACAGGCGGTGTCAATTCCTTACGTGATTCTTGAAATGAATCCGGAGACCGTGAAGCAGGCGCGGGCGGCCGGTGAACGGATCTATTTCGGTGATGCCACGCAGGCCGAAGTCTGGCGCCTGCTCAATATCGCGGAGGCACGTATCGTCGTAATCGCCATCTCCGATCCCGATGCCACCCGCCGGGCGGTGGCGATGGTGCGCAGCCTTAACAAGAACGTGCAAGTCATCACGCGGACCCGATACTTGAGTGAGATTGAGAATCTGTACGACCTGGGTGCCAACGAGGTCATTCCCGAGGAATTCGAGACCTCGGTCGAGATCTTTACTCGTGTTCTCAGGTATTATCTCATTCCGGAAGCCGAAATCGACCAGATCGTTCACGAGGTGCGCTCCGACAATTACCAGATCTTCCGCGCACCGCAATCCGAGTCAGCGGTCCGCCGCATTGAAAGCGACCTGGCAAATGTCCACCTGACGACCGTCAAAGTCGGACCGGAAGCGCAAGTTGTCGGCAAGAGCCTTGCTGATTTGCGCCTGCGATCCGACTACGCCGTGACCGTACTCATGGTCAAGCGAGGCGAGCAGAGCCATGTGAATCCGGACCCGCAACTGCGATTTGAGGCCGGTGACGTGGTGGTACTGGTGGGGGAGGATCGGAACTTGGCTGGAGTCGAGCCGCTGTTTCACTGAGGCGATTCGACTGCAAAGGGAGACCTTTCAAGTAGAAACACCTTGCACTCAAGGCTCAAGAGTTGAATAATCGGATTGCAAGCCCTTGCAGGAATTTGGCAGGGGATTGCTAAACTAACCGTGCGCTTCTGCCGATCAGCGTAGTACAGGGAGAGTACATGGCAGACGAAAAGGCAAAGCTTCTCATCATCGACGATGACCCCAAGGTATCGTGGATCCTGCGCGAGAGTCTCGAGTCGCACTACGACATAATCACGGCCTCCGACGGTATCGAAGGTATCCAGGTGGCCTCCAAAGAGAAGCCGCTCCTGATCCTGCTCGACATCAAGATGCCGGGGATGAACGGCATCGAAGTCCTCAAGAAGCTCAAAAAGTCCGACCTGCAGGCCGACGTGATCATGCTTTCCGGCCAGGGTGAGACCGATACGGTCGTCGAGGCGGTTCAACTCGGAGCGTTTTATTTCATCAATAAGCCGTTCGACGTGCGCGAGGTCGATCTGCAACTCCAGCGGGCGCTCGAACGCCGCGGGTTGATGAAGAAGATCGACGATATGGAGCGCACGCTCGTTGAGAAGAGCGCCTGGGAGGGTTTCATCGGTGACTCCCCGCGCATGATCGAAATCAAGAACTTGATCGAGCAGGTGGCCGATAGCGAGCTTTCGGTTTTGATTCGCGGGGAATCCGGAACCGGCAAGGAAATCGTCGCGCGCATGCTGCATCAGCTATCAGCGCGTCGGTCGCACCCTTTCATCAAGGTTAACTGTGCTGCCATTCCGCGGGAACTGCTGGAAGCTGAGTTGTTCGGCTATGAGAAGGGGGCTTTCACCGGAGCGCACAAGAACAAGCCGGGCCGCTTCGAGACGGCCAATCGCGGAACGATTTTTCTCGACGAAATCGGCGATATGTCGTTCGAACTGCAGTCCAAACTTCTCCAGGTACTGGAACAACAGGAATTTGTCCGCGTCGGCGGCATTAACAGCATCAAGGTCGATGTCCGTATCATCTGCGCGACCAACCGCGATCTAGAGCAGGCGATCTACGAACGCCAGTTCCGCGACGACCTTTTCTATCGCCTAAATGAAATTACCATCCAACTGCCCCCCCTCCGCGAGCGGCGGGAGGATATCACTCTGCTCGTGAATCACTTCCTGAGAAAGTACGGCGAGTTCTACCGGCGCGAACAGGTTCACGTCAGCTCGGAGTGCATGCAAGCCCTTGCCAACTACAATTGGCCGGGAAATGTACGCCAACTTGAGAATCTTCTAAAGCAATTGGTCGTTCGGCAAGATGAAGCCGTTATCTTTGAGACAATTCGCAACAGCCCGGAAACACCTATGCCGGAGCGTACACCGCGCAACGCGGTTGCGGCCCCAACCGTTGTCAATCAGGGATCGGCGTCGCAGACGGCCGTGGCGGATGACAAGAACTATTCGCTCAAAGACCGCCTCTCCCGCACGATTGAGAGCGAGGAGAAACGCCTGATCGCCGAGGTTTTGCGCCGAACCAACTGGAATCGACGCAAGGCCGCACAGATGCTTGAAATCTCTTATCGCTCTTTGCTTTACAAGATCAAGGAATACCGGTTAAACGAGGTCGAGTAAGCGACGTCTGTAGCGGTGTGCACGAAATATGAACAGGCGTGCACAGAGTCCGAGTCTGGTGAAGGTAACGTAAGCGATCTATAAAATTGAACTACAGCGGTATTGATTTGTAACTTATTGTGGCGTATGAAATATGTATCAGTGAGTTATTGTTAAACTTCATGGAGCGGTGGTGGTGGAAGAGATAAGCCTAACGCGGCATTGGAATTGCTTTGAATTGGAGTTGTGCGAGATTTAACGAGAAGTCGCAACTCAAGCGAGAATCCTCAGTCGAAATTCAAGGTCACAAAGAGAATGAACACCACCGTCAATCACAATTTCGGGACACGAGCCCGCCAGGAAATGAGTCGTGCTGAACGCTACTGTCTCTTCCTCTCCCTGATGTTGATTGACATGAATGAACTGACCCGCGCCTTGGCAGCGCGTACCCCGGGCAATGAGGTTGGCGCTGAAGAATTGCGTCAGCACATTGAGGACGGCGTCCGCAGTGCGTTGCGGGCCTCCGACGTCGTCGCCGCCTACGATCAGAGCCGAGTCGGTGTGTTACTTATGGAAACATCCCGCAGCGGGCTGGAGATCGTCAAGCAGCGAATTAGCGCTTTCTTGATTGATTACTTGCGTGGAACCTTGCAGTTGCCGTTTGAGCCGGCGGTCACGATTCGCGACGCCTCATTTCCGGAAGAGTCTGAGCAATTCATCGAATTGACCCAGTCGGTCAACCGCATCCAGCCGTACTTGGCTACCGGCGAATAGCCGGCCCACTCCCCCTTCAAGCTACCGTCGACCGCTCGATCATCAATCGCGCGATGCCTTCCAGTTCCCCAAGCGGTACCGGTTTGCTGACAAAAACCTCGCCGCCGACTCGCGCCGCCTGCATCTCGTCTTCGGACCGCTGTTTGGCGCTCACGAAGACGACCGGGATATGGCGGGTATCATGCCGGGTCTTGAGCCGGCTGCAGAATTCGTAGCCGTTCATGTCCGGCATCATGATATCCAGCAGCACCAAGTCCGGGCGAAATTCGTCAATCGCCAGCAACGCCGCCTGGGCGCTGGTGAATCCCCGGGCGGTGAAGCCGCGAGCCTGGAAATACTCGACGAAGGTTTCCGTGATGGCGGACTCGTCGTCGACAATCATGATCCGGGTGAATTTCGAGTTCATATCATGCCCTCCGAACAACTCCCTTGCGTCTATTGTCCCGGCCGCACAGCTGTAGATCCGGTAAAGAAGGCGCCAGGAATGGTCACAGCCAATTCAAAAAACCCGGCCAACTCATTGACCTCGAGCCGCAGCGACGCCGACCTCTTGGCCGTCCAGAGTTTGGTACCTTCAGCGGTTGATTGCAGTATCTGGCGGACGTTCCAGTAAAACATATACAGGTCGAAAAAGTTGGCGATGCGCTTCGACAGGCAGGTGAGACCGTCGTGATGCGTGATTACCGGGGCGTCGGTCAGGTCGGACTCCATCTCGGCTGCTCGTGAATCCGGATTGCGAGGGCTGCTGCAGGCCAGAATGCGTTCCGGCAGCGAGATGGTCAGGATCATGCTCGAAAGCGTGTTTGGTATTGGCGTTGCCGAACAGCGGGAGAGTTTCATGATCAACGGTGTTTCTCGAACTGACGAGTAGTAGCCAATCTGCCGAAACACCGTCTCCGCGACGTCAGCCAGATCGATTGGTGATCGGATGAAGTAGCGGGCCGGCCGTAGGCCTCCATACTTTTCCAGAATGAGTGCGGCGTTAACCCTCAATGGTGTCCTCACTGGCCGTTTGCATTCCCCACGGTCATTTGCCGGCTGGGCCTAAAGTGCCGCCGGCGAACTTCAGTAGAATTATCGACTTTCAGGGCAAATGCTTAATCGAGCTACGCAGAGCGCTTGCGGAATCGCAGGACGGCGATAGCCAGCACGCCGATGCCGAGGGCTGCCAAAGGAATAATCTGGTCCAGCAACAGCCGGAACGAGACACCCTTGAGAAAGAGCGAGCGAATGATCACCACAAAATAGCGCAGAGGATTCAAATAGGTGAGATACTGGATCGATTGTGGCATATTTTCGATGGGAAACGCAAAGCCGGACAGCAAGATTGCCGGCATCATGACGAAGAACGCAGACATCATAGCTTGTTGCTGGGTGATCGAAATTGTGGAGATCAGCAGGCCGATCGCCAGCGTGGAGAGCATGAATAGCAGCGATGTCACGAACAGCAGCGTGATGCTGCCCCGCAGCGGGACATTGAAGTAGTAGACAGCGACTGTGCACACGATAGCGATATCAACCATGCCGATGAAGGCGTAAGGCAACGCCTTGCCGACGATCAACTCGCTCGATTTGATCGGGGTCACGATCAATTGCTCCATGGTGCCGAACTCCTTCTCGCGAACGATGGCCATCGAGGTCAGCATCAGAGTGATCACCACGAGGATTTGCACAACCATGGCCGGAACATTGAAGTTGCGACTTTCCAGGTCGGGATTATACCAAATCCGCACCTCGTTGCTGACCGTACCAACAGAACGAGTCGTGCCCGCCGGCAACGCGGCAAGCTGCTCGTTCTGCAACTCATCGTTCAGGCGCATGACAGTTCCGGCGAGGTAATTTGCGGTAATGGCGGCGCTGTTGGAATTCGACGCGTCAAAGGCCGCACCGAGACTCATGCCGCGGCCCGCAGCGATTTGCTCACCTAGTCCTGTCGGAATGGCGAGCACACACCAGACCTCGCCCGATTGCATCAGGCCGTCAATTTCCGACTCGTTGTCGAGGTAACGTGTCACTTCGAAATAGCCGGACGCCTCAACCATCCGGACCAAGCGGCGGCTCAAGGACGAGTGGTCGTGATCGAGAATCGCGATCGGGATGTCCTTGACGTCATAGGTCGCCGCATACCCAAAAATGATCAACTGCGCGACCGGGGCCACGAAGATGATCGCCAGAATCTTCCGGTCGCGAAACAGCTCCTGGAATTCCTTGATCAGGACGGTAAACAGTCGCCGCCAACTCATGCGACCCTCTTCTGGAACTTGCGGCCGGCAACGACCGAGAAGAACAGCGCGAAGACCGCCAGGGCCAGCAATTGCGGCCAGAGCACGGTCAGATCACTGCCTTTGAGGAAAAGTCCGCGTAACGCTTCGATGAAGTACCGGCCGGGAACGATGAAACTCACGACCTGAATCGCAAGCGGCATTGAACTGATTGGAAACAGCAATCCCGAGAGCAGGAATCCCGGCAGAAACGAGGTCAGCATCGATAGCTGATAGGCCAATTGCTGGGAACCGGCCACGACGCTAATCAAGTATCCGTTGGCCAGAACGGCCAACAAGAATAGGGTCGAAAACAGGGTCAACAGCCACAGGTTGCCGTTGAACGGAACCTCAAAGATGACAACGCCGACATAGGCCGCCAGAAACAGATCGACCATGCCAATCACGTAGTAGGGCGCGAGCTTGCCGATGGCCATCTCCAGCGGTTTGACGGGCGTCGAAATCAGCAATTCCATCGTGCCGCGCTCCCACTCGCGGGCGATCGTCAACGATGTCAACAGCGAACCGAGAATCGTCATGATCAGGGCAATCAGACCGGGTACGAGGAAATTCTGCGAGTCGAGATCGGGATTGAACCAGAAGCGCGGCTGCAGATTGACCTGCGCCGGCCTGGCGGATGCTCCCAGTTGCAGGCGCAGTCGTTCCAGGTTGAATTCATTGACAATCAGCGTGGTGTAGGCCAGGATCGACTGACTGGTGTTGGCATCCGAGCCGTCGGCCAGCGTCTGGATCTCAGCCCCGCCGGTCGCGAGGCGGTCGGCAAAATCGGCGGGGATGATGATGCCGACCTTGGCCTGATTCCGGTCAATCAGCTCGGTGATCCGATTCTCCGCTGATGCCCGCTCGATCTCCTCAAAGTACCCGGAGTTGGTGAACTTGCGGAGCAGTTCGCGCGAATGAGTGGAATTCGAGTAGTCGAGCACGACGGTCGGGATGCTGCGAATGTCCAGCGTGATAGCGTAACCAAACAGAAAGATCAGCGCCAGCGGCAGCAGGAACGCCAGAATGAGCGAGCGCCTATCGCGCAGGATTTGAATCGTCTCTTTGCGCGCGAGCGCCCAGATGCGGATCAGGCTCACTGCGCGCCCTCCTTGATCAGTGCGATAAACAGGTCTTCCAAGGTTGCGTCGGATCGCACCATCGTGGCGGCGCCGGCATCGATTTCGCGAATCCGGGCGGCAAGACTCTCGATGTCGGCGGTCGGAGCCAATGTCACGTGCAACTCCGAACCGAAGAGCGCGACGTCATCCACCCCGGACAACTGGCGCAAGCGGTCAGCCGATTCCCATGGCGATGCCGAGTGGAAGCTGTAGATCGTTCCGGCGAATCGCTCCTGCTTGAGTTCCTGCGGTCGTCCGATGGCTGCCAGCCGGCCGTTGAAAATCATGGCGATGCGATGGCACTCTTCCGCCTCATCCAGATAGTGTGTCGTCACGAAGATCGTGACCCCACGCGCTGCGAGGGCATTGATTTGCTCCCAGAAATAGCGGCGTGACATCGGATCAACCCCGGCCGTGGGTTCGTCGAGAAAGATGATCTCAGGTTCATGCTGAATTGCGCAGAACAACGCCAGCAGCTGGCGCGTTCCGGCCGGCAGCTCCGCCACCAGGCGTTCGCGCACATTGCCCAGCGTCGTTTCGCTCCAGAAACGCTGCTTGGTCTGCTCGTGCCGGTCGCGGTCCATTAGGTATATGCCGGCATAGAAGTTCAAGTTCTCTTCCACGGTCAGAGTCTGATATAACGAGAACTTCTGCGACATATAGCCAATGCGCGACTTGATGCGCTCCGATTCGCGCATGATGTCGAAGCCGGCGACGGTGCCGGAACCGCCGGAGGGCTTGAGCAGCCCGCACAGCATCCGGATCGTCGTTGACTTGCCGGCACCGTTGGGACCGAGAAAACCGAAAATCTCACCGCGCCCAACCTGGAAGGAGATGTCATTCACGGCGACAAACTTGCCGAAGGTGCGCCGCAAATTGGTGACGTCAACCGCCCAATCACTCATGCGGCCTCCGGGCCAGGCCGATGTAGATGTCCTCGAAAGACGGCGTGATGCGACGCAAGTGCTCGACCGACCCGCCGGCAGCTGTAACGGCGGCAGCGATCCGCTCGGCAGAGATTCCCGGGGCGGCCGCCAGATGCAAACTGCGTCCGAACAGCACCACCGACTCGAATTCGGACTGTTGGACCAGCGCCGCCTTCAGTTCGCGGGCGTTGTCCGATGCCAATTCATAGACCGCCCGGGGAAAGTCGCGACGAACCTCTGTAGGAATGCCCGCACTGATGATCGTCCCGTCGTGCAACAGCACGAAGCGGCCGGCCCGCTCGGCCTCATCCATGTATGAGGAACTGATGACGACGGTCGTGCCTTCGCGGTTCAGATCGTAGAGCAGCCGCCAGAACTCACGACGCGAAACCGGATCGACGCCGTTTGTTGGTTCGTCCAGAAGCAGGATCGGCGGGTTATGTACGAGAGCGCAAGCCAGCCCCAGTTTCTGCTTCATCCCGCCGGAGAGATTCCTTGCCAGGCGCTCGGTGAACCGATCCATGCGCGAGAACTCGAGCAGGCGCTTGATGCGAGTGCGTCGCTCCACGCCGCGTACCAGAAACAAATCGGCGAAGAAGTCGATATTCTCTTGAACCGTGAGGTCTTCGTAGAGCCCGAAGCGTTGCGGCATGTAACCGATTGCCGTACGATGTTTGTGCTTTTGCGCCGCGAGTGATTCCCCCTGCAGCGCGATCTCTCCGGCATCGAATGTCAGGATACCGGCGAGGATGCGCAGCAGCGTCGTCTTGCCGGCGCCGTCGGGGCCGACGATCGCGACGATCTCGCCGGCGGGGAGTTCGAGGTTGATATCCTTGAGGGCGCGCGTTTGTGCGTAGTCTTTGCGCAGGTTGCGCACCGCGATCGCGGCGGTGGTCATGACTTCTTCAGATAGACGTCGACCGGCAATCCCGGCTTGAAGCGGCCGTCGCGGTTGTCCACTTTGACTCGCACGGCGAACACCAGCTTGATTCGCTCCTTGCGGGTTTGCACGTTCTTAGGTGTAAACTCCGCTCGCTGCGAGATAAACGAGACGGTTCCAGTGACCGGCTGTTCCGGTTGCGAATCCAAGTGAACTTTGGCGCTGTCGCCGAGGTGAACATTGGGAATTTCCGTCTCATTGACGTAAATCTCCACCCAGGTATCTCCGAGATCGACGATTTCGAATAGCGTCGCGCCGGTGGCCGCCAGTTCCCCGACCTCAATCGGCGCCGACTGGACGAAGCCGGTAACGGTTGAGACCACCGTGGTATACCCGATCTGTACATTCAGCGACTGTTCCTGGGCGTCGATGGATTGCAGCTTGGCTTCGAGCGCGGCGATACGCCGCGTGCCGGCCTCGACGGCGGTCTGGAGGTCATCGTAGTTGCGCTTGGGGATCGAACCGGCATCATAAGCTTGGCGCAGACGGTCAAGATTGCGGCGCGAATTCGCCCAATCGATGCGGGCGGCAGCCAACTCATCCTGCGTGGCACTTCTCGTTGCAGCCAGCTCTGCGCGCCGGGCATCAAGCAACTCGCGCTCGATGATGACGAGAGTATCTCCCGGCTTGATGAAATCACCCTTGTCAACGCGCTTCTCGAGAACCTTGCCGGCGATCTGCGCGGCGATCGTGACGGTGTTGGCTTCGACGGTTCCTGAGGAGTAGATCAGGTCCGGCGGCAGCAAACTGGACTGCTGGCGATTGTAGATGAGATAGACGAGAACGAGTGAGAGGACGATCAAGATGGGAATAATAATCAGCCGTCGCATCAACACCTCCAAGGCGGCGATTCACGCTTCGGCAAAGATACTAAATGACCGGTGACGAGCTATTAAAAATGCTGCGCCGAAACTCTATGGGTTCAGAATATTTTGCCCGGATTGAGTAAGCCGGTGGGGTCGAAGGCGCGCTTCACTCGACGAAAAAGCTCCAACGTTGGGTCAGCGACTTCAAGCGGCAGATAATCTTTCTTGGTCGTACCGATGCCATGCTCGCCGGATATCGTGCCGTCAAGCGCGATCGTTAGCTTGAAGAGCTCGACGACCGCTTCATGGATGCACGCTCGAGTTGCGGGTAGGTCATCGCCGGCCAGGAAATTGACGTGGAGGTTACCGTCGCCGGCATGCCCGAAGGAATTCACCCGCAGCGAGTGGCGGCGCGCGAAATCGGGCAGGGCAGTGACAATCGTCGGCAGTTGGGAAGGTGGCACCACGATATCTTCGGAGACGCGCAACGTCGCTGCCGCCGTGATGGCCTTGGAGATCGAGCGCCGCAGGGTCCAAAGATGATCGCGGCGCGCCGGGTCGGCAGTCTCTTCAAATTGCGTCGGCCGAAGGCGCCGCATGACTTCAATGACGACAGCAGCATCGCGTTCCACTTCGGTCGCATCGCCGTCAACCTCCACTAACAGCGCGGCGGCGACAGGGCTCGTTTCGGGCCACTGCAGGTATGCGTGGGTGCACTTGATCGCATCGCCGTCCATGAACTCCAGCACGGCGGGAACGACTCCGGCGGCCATGATGGCGGCAACGACCTCGGCGGCGGCGGTAGGGTTTTCGTAGGCCGCGAAAAACGTGCGACGAGTCTGCGGTGGTTCAATTAGCTGCAGGGCAATGCGGGTGATGAATGCCAGCGTCCCTTCGGAACCGAGCAACAAGGAGCCGAGATCGTAGGTCTCCTGCGGCAGGAAGCACCCGGTTTGGATCAGTTCGCCGTCAGCGGAGTAGCCCTCAAGTCCGAGAACGTAATCCTTGGTCAGGCCGTATTTCTTACAGCGCAGACCGCCGGCACATTCGGCGATGTTGCCGCCGAGGCTGCATTCCTTGACGCTGGCCGGATCGGGTGGATAGAATAATCCGGTGGCCGCGGCTGCATCCGCGAGAGTCTGTGTAATCACCCCGGGCTCGACGACGGCCAGTTTCCGCCCAGTGTCGAGATCAAGGATCCGATTGAGATTCGCCAGCGAGACGATGATGCCGCCGTATTCAGCGACGGCACCCCCGGTATAGCCGGTGCCGGCGCCGCGAGCGATTACTGGGACTCCGTACCGGGCCGAGATCTGCTGGATGGCTGGAATCTGCGCGGCCTTGCTGACCGCGATTGCGGCTACCGGCGGTCGGATTATCTCGGTCGCATCGTGGGAACACTCATCAAAGAACGCTCCTTCGCGGTGCACGTTCTCTATCCCGACAACCTGCGCCAGTTCGAGGATAAACTGGTCATCGACAACGTAACGGGAAGCCAGCGTCACTCCGATTTGCTCTTGGGCTTACTATCGCCGCTCGCGCTTGAAGACGAACTTGCCGAACTGCTGTCGGCACTGGCCGCCTTCTTGTAAGATTCGCTGCGGTAATCGGTGATGTAGAATCCTGACCCCTTGAACAGCAGCCCCGCGCCGCCGGTGATAACGCGCATCACCACACCGCCGCATTTCGGGCACTCACGCAGGGGAGGATCAGACATCCTCTGAAACTCTTCGAATTCGTGACTGCACGTCTGACAACGGTACCAGTAAGTCGGCATGAGTTCTCCTTCAAACGTATTCTACGCACAACGAACTTGCACGTTTGCGGCGGCCCGCAAGCACGAGCCGCCGCATAGTTCTTCGGTGAGGCCGACGCAGCGACCTGCAAGTCGTTCGCGCCGGTTAGATCCCGCTCATGGTCATGGCGATCGCTGTGACATTCACGATGTCTTCCGCCGAACAGCCGCGCGACAGGTCATTAACCGGCCTGGCCATGCCCTGCACGATCGGGCCGATGGCGTCGGCTTTGGCCATCCGCTGCACCAGCTTATAAGCGATATTACCGGCGTCCAGGTCGGGGAAGATCAAGACGTTGGCTTTGCCGGCCAACGGTGATTGCGGCGCTTTCGACTGCTGCACCTTGGGAATGATTGCGGCGTCAACTTGCAGTTCGCCGTCGACGATGAGCTTGGGTTCGATCTGTTTGACCTTGGCGAGCGCGGCCAAAACCTTGTCGCAATCGGGATGCTTGGCCGAGCCTTTGGTCGAGAACGACAGCATTGCTACGCGCGGCTCCTCTCCCATCAGGGCGCGATAGGAGCGGGAGGTCGCTACCGTGATCGCCGCGAGTTGATCGACGTCGGGATTCGGAATCACCGCGCTATCGGCGAAGAAAAACACCTTCTCCTGTTCGCCCATGAACTCCGGCAGCACCATCAGGAAGAAGCTTGATACAGCCGTAATTCCCGGCGCCAGGCCGACGACGTGAATCCCCGCGCGCAGGACATCGCCCGTGGTATTGATCGCGCCGGCAACCGAGCCGTGCGCCATGCCTTTACGCACCAGCATCGCCCCCCAGTAGAGCGGCTCCCGCATCAGCTTCTCTGCGCCCTCTGGCGACATCCCCTTGGCCTTGCGCAGCTCGTACAGTTCGTGTGCGAAATCCTTGAAGTGCTCAGAGGTATTCGGATCGCTGACGGTGCACTTGGACAGGTCGAGGCCGTGCTCCTTGGCCAGTCCGGCAATCTTGTCTTTGCCGCCGACCAGAATCACCTGCGCCAACCCTTCGGCCAAGACCGTCTTGGCGGCCAGGATTGAGCGCGGCTCTTCGCCTTCCGGATAGACCACCGTCCGCTTCAAGGCTTTCGATTTATCACGAAAATTCTGCAACACCGACATAGAACCTCCCGACTACCGATCTTTCCAATTCAGATAGGCAGTGATAAAACCATCAATATCGCCATCCATCACCCGACTGGTGTCCGAAGTCTCATGCGCGGTGCGATGATCCTTCACGAGGTTATAGGGATGGAACACGTATGAGCGGATTTGGCTGCCCCACTCGATCTTCTTCTTCGACTTGGCATATTCTGCGAGCTTTTTGTCCTCCTCTTCCCGCGCACGCTGATACAATCGAGCCTTGAGGACTTTCAGGGCTGACTCGCGGTTCTTGATCTGCGAGCGCTCGGTCTGGCATTGGACGACGATGCCGGTGGGAAGATGGGTAATGCGGACGGCCGATGAAGTCTTGTTCACGTGCTGGCCGCCGGCGCCGGAAGCGCGAAACGTATCAATGCGGATATCATCCGGCTTGATGTCGATTTCAATATCCTCACCGACCTCGGGGAAGACAAACACCGATGCAAACGATGTATGCCGTCGCTGGTTGGCGTCAAACGGCGAGATGCGCACCAGCCGATGCACGCCCGATTCGGCCTTGAGGTAGCCGTAGGCGTAGTCGCCCTTGATTTCCAGCGTCGCCGACTTGATGCCGGCCTCCTCGCCATCCTGGTAGTCAATCAAATCGGCCGTCAAGCCGTGCCGTTCGCACCAGCGGGTATAGAGCCGCAGCAGCATCTGCGCCCAATCCTGCGACTCGGTGCCGCCGGCGCCGGGATGGATCGAGAGGATGGCGTCGTTAGGGTCGTCATGTTCCGAAAGCAGGGTCTTGAGCTCGAATTCGTCCAGCCGTTGCTGCACTGACTGGTAATGATCCTCGAATTCGCGGCGCAGTTCCGGCTCTTCGGCGGCCATTTCTTCGAGAGAACTCAGATCAGTGATCTCTCTTTCGAGCTTGGCGGTCTCATCCAGCCATTTTTTCTCGAGTGCGATCTCCTTGAGTATGCCCTGGGCCTTTGCCTGATTCGACCAGAAATTCTCGGCAACCGTCTGTTGCTCGAGCTCTTTTACGCGCGCCGCCTTCTTGTCGAGGTCAAAGAAACTCCTTCAGCCGCCCAAACCGCTCAGACATTTCCGCAATGGTAGTGACTTCCGCCAATTCTCCTCCAAAAACCTCTTGGTCAAGTCGCGTAAGTATAATTGTTTGTAGAACTATGTCAACCTCAAGAAAGATCAACATTTTCGGCCTGTCGCTTCAAGGAATGCAAGAACTAATGGCGCGTCACGGCGAAAAACCGTACCGCGGCCGTCAGCTCTTCCAATGGGTTTACCAGAAAGAGGTTGGCGAATTCGCGCAGATGTCGAGCTTCAACCGGACGCTGCGCGATCAGCTCTCCGATCACTACAAAATCGAATTGCCCGGGATTGTCCGCGAACAACAAGACCCCGAGGACGGCACGCGCAAGTTTCTGGTTAAGCTGCGGGATGGCGCGGGCGTCGAAATGGTGTTGATCCCGATCCGCGGCCGGCTGACTCTCTGCATCTCCAGCCAGGTTGGCTGTACCATCGGCTGTAAGTTCTGCGCGACGGGCCTGCTCGGCTTCAAGCGCAATCTCTCGCCGGCTGAAATTGTCGGCCAGTTCGTATTGGCCAAGCGGCTGACCGGCGATCTTGAACTCAATAACGTCGTCATGATGGGGATGGGCGAGCCGCTGCTCAATCTCGACAGCGTACTGGAATCGATCGAGATCATCAGCTCCGAGTTGGGGCTCGGCTTCTCGGCGCGGCGATTCACAATCTCAACGGTCGGGTTGATCCGCGAAATTCGGCAATTGACGGAGTACAAGCTCAAAGCCGGCCTGGCGCTCTCGTTGCATGCACCGAATCAAGCGCTGCGCGAGCGGCTGATCCCGGCCGCGAAAGACAATCCGCTCGACGAGTTGATCGAAGCTTGCCGCGCCTACGTCTTGCAGGCGGGTGATCGCGTGACGTTGGAGTATATCCTCATTGCCGGAATCACCGACACCATGGCTTGCGCCCAGCAACTCGCACGCATCGCCAATCGCCTGCCGTGCAAAATCAATCTGATTCCGTACAATCCGATCATTCGCCCCGATGGGGTACCGCTCGCGCCGATCAAGGAGGGCAAGAAGGGCCGGGTGGCGGCAATTCGCGGCACAACCGCGCGCGACCCCAAGCGACCGGCGCCGTTTTCACCGTACGACTTTCGCACACCGACGCAGGACGCCATTGACCGTTTTCGGGAATACCTCTATCCGCGCTGTCCGGCAGTCACCTTGCGGACGCCGAAGGGAAGAAGCATCGCCGCGGCTTGCGGACAGCTGGCGGGGCAACTCAAAGCGGAAGAAATGTCTATGTGAGGCCTGGGAGAAGTCTATCGGGCGGCGACGAACTGTCGTAGCCAGTCGTACCACTGAGTCAGCCCGCGGCCGTCGCGGCACGAGGTCTCAAAAATCCTCAAATCGCCGTTGATCTTCAACGCGTTTTCCTTCGCGCGCGGCAAATCAAAGTCGGAAGTTCCCAGCAGATCGATTTTGTTAATGACGACCACCGATGAACGCCGGTACATGGCCGGATACTTCAGCGGCTTGTCGTCGCCTTCGGTCGTGCTCATAATCACGACCTTCATATCTTCGCCCAGATCGTAGGACGCCGGGCAGACCAGATTGCCGACGTTTTCGATGATCAGCAGCTGCACACCGGAGAGGTCAAGGGTTGAAAGAGCCTGGGTGATCATGCGCGCATCGAGGTGACAGGCGCCGCCGGTAATGATCGGCCGCACCAGCTTGCCGCCCGCCTTGATGATGCGGTTGGCATCGTTTTCCGTCTGCACATCGCCGGCGACGACAGCGAGGTTGATTTCGCGCCCGAGCGCCTGGATCGTCTTCTCGACCAGACTGGTCTTTCCGGAGCCGGGTGAACTGACCAGATTGAGTGCAGAGATCTTGCGCGCTTTCAAGTCGGTCCGGATGGCAGCAGCCAGTTTGTCGTTTTCGGATAGTACCTTTTTCTCAAGAACAACCTTCTCAACCATGGCGCGATCCTCACTCTCCCTCAAGATACGCGATTTCCAGCTCCTGTCCACTGACCAAGTCACACTGCGACGATTCGCATTTAGGGCAGACAAACACAAAGTCGGACGCCACAAACGTGTGGCGGCACTTGCGACAGACGGCAGAGGTTTCCACACTCTCGATCGCCAGAACACTGCCGGCCAGCGGCGTATCACCGATCAGAACCTGATAGCCGAAGGTGAGCGCCTCGGGATCAACGCTGGCGAGCGTGCCGATCCGGACACCGACGCGAACGACGCGGGTGAGCCCGTGCTCCGGCAGGGCAGCCACGACGGCGTCAATGATGTTCTGGGCGATGGACAACTCGTGCATAGACTTCCGCGCTGCAAAATAGAGAATTTCCCAAATCTGGTTGCCAAAAATCGTAATCCGTGGCTACATTATTTCGAAGAGTATTGGAGGAAGGGGAATGCTATGCGCAACCACCGAACGAGCCGATTTCGCCGAAATGCAGCCGTCTGTCTCGGGATGCACCTTCTCCTGTCGGCACTGCTGACTCTACACAGCCTGAGTGCGCAAGACCTTGGTGAGGCCGACACCCTACGGTGCGGTCGCCATGAACTGCCGGTCTTCGCTCCGGATAGCTTTGGCGTGTTTGTTTACGTCTGGAGTGACGACACGCTCAGTGCAGCGACTTTCACGCTCCGTTACCAGTCCGATCATGCGGTGTTTACCTCAGCCAGCGCCGGACCTCTTGTCGAAAACCTTGCGGGATCTGTGTTTCTTGTTACCCACCATCTGTCCGAGCGCGCTGTAACCGTTAACTGGATTGGCTTCGAAGACCACCTTGTCGCTGCGTCCGGAGGGCACCTGGCCACCGTTTACTTCCGAACGACCGACTTAGAGTTCTGCCGTTCGGGGCTGGTACTGGATACTTGTTCGTTATGGCACTTTGAGAGCAGTCGCTTTTATCCGCTGATGGGCATGAGCTTCGTTCCACTTAACGATCTCCCGGTTTTCATTCGTTGCATGGGGGTGGGCGACTCTGAAAATGTGAACGAACGACCGGTTGCGCTAAGATTGACACCGCCCCACCCGAATCCATTCAATTCCGGCGTCTCGTGGCAGGTCGATGTTTCCGAAGCCGGGTGCGTAAGTGTCACTATCCACGATATTTTGGGCCGAGAAGTGCGAGAGCTTGCAGCGAGGGCTTTTCCGGCCGGCACCCACAGTTTTGAATGGGATGGCACAGATAACGCCGGAGAGCACGCTGCTACGGGGGTCTACTTCTTGCGGGTGACGAATGCGACAGCGACCAAGACGACGAAGCTTCTGCTCTTGCGCTGATAGGGAAACAAAAAAATGCCGAAGGGGGGACTCGAACCCCCACGTCCGTACGGACACTGCGCCCTGAACGCAGCGCGTCTACCAATTCCACCACTTCGGCATTGAATTGGGATATCCAATATATCGGCGTTGGTTGCCGGCGCAAGCGAAAATTCAGCCGCTACTGGCGGGCGTCCGTCGCCAGCTGGTAGCGGACAATCCGATTGTTGTCGCGGTCGGCAATGTAGATCACACCCTCAAGATGAGCGATGCCGGTTGGATTGCGAAACTGTCGCTCGCCCGAACCAAGCGTACCGAACGAGAGCAGCAAGTCACCGCGCCGATTGAACTTGTAGAAGTAATTGTGAACGTTCAACAGCGGATCGGGGGAATCCAGCAGCAGGTAGAAATTGGACAGCTCGTCAACCGCAATGTCCTTGTAAGCCCGCGCGGCGAAGGTGATCAGAGCCGGAAGGGTGTCGCTGTCATCGTACAACGATACGAAGTCGGGCAGGCTGAACAATTGGACGCCGAGGTTGCCGGTGCCCTGCGCCAAGGCGGCATAGCTCTGACCCGCAATGGTGTAGACTCCGAGATCGGTCGGAAAACTCGTTCGTCCCAATCCCACGCCCTCCTGCAAGTGGGTCGCGGCGGGTTGATCATCCATCGTGAACGCAATAATGCGGCCCTTCCAAAAATCGGTGAGGTAGTACTCCTTGGTCGCGAAAGGCGATGCCGCAATCCCGTAGAAGGCGGCATCCACCCAGCGCACACCACCCTGGATCGGCACCGAATGATACGGCGAGTCGGCTTGCCACACTTTCTCGAAATTGCCGCCGCTGCGGAAACGGCGCCGGAATACGGCGTTGCCATACTTGGTCGAATCGACGCTACCGCCGCTGCCCTGAACGACCACGTAATCGCCGCACACCACCAACAGGTCGAGGCCGCGATCCTGCGCTATGCTGACCGGATGCACAACCGGAAACTCGGCCAAGAACGAACCATCGACATCAACCTGCACGATGCGGTCGTTGTCGGTATCGCAGATGTAGATCGTCTGGTCATAACCGACGTAAACGTCCTGCGGTCGTTGGAAGTCCACGCCATTGGCCGATGTCCAAATCGGCGTCACCTGAACGTAGTTTGTGTCGATGCCGCCGTAGACCGGTGCGGGCAAGTCGGAAGGAAACGGGGTCTTCTCGCCGCAACCGAATGCGACCAGCACTGAGACCGCGAAAACACAGCACCAACTGAGGGCCGCTCGCATGCTCATCAGAAGCTCACCCCCAAACCCATCTTGATCTGTCGCGGTGCCAGGTACTTGGTCGGATTGTTCCACAGCGGCAGTTCGTACGCCAGCGGCGGCAGTTCAAACAAGTTGCCGCCTTTCGGAATCGTGTCGCCCGGGCGGTACTCCTTGCCGGTCAGCGGATTGATCAGCGTCACGTTCTTATGATCGAGAATATTGGTGCCCTCGAGGAAGAATGTCAGCGTGTACCGCTTCAGGCGGAAATACTTCTGGAACGAGAAGTCGAACGAATTCCACCACGGGCCGATCTTGGAGTTACTTGCGCCGTCCGGAACGAAGACCGTGAAGCCGAAATCGTCGGTCGTCTGCCGATAGGGGGTATAGCGTTTGCCGGCCTGCGCCCAGAATTTAACGTTCAGGTTCCAGTCGCGCGGCAGACTAATGCCGAGCAGGCGGGGATTGGAGTCGCGTGGTCCGGTGAAATTGGCTTTGATCACTCCTTGCCAGGGTTTGTCCCAGTCGAAGGCAACATCGTTGTAGATTTCTCCCTCCGAGCGGGCCTTCAGACCGCGAAGAATATCCGCCGGCAGGGAACGCTCGCCCCGTGCCTTGCTGAACGCAGCGCTGACGGAGAGATCGAAGAACTCCGAGTATTCGTGAATATACTCCACCTCAACACCCTGGCTGGTGGCGTAGTCGAGATTGAAGTAGAGGAAATAGGTTTCGTCCGGGAATCGCGGATCGGGTGACACCGCCGTCGCCGCGATGTAGTCGCCGATGTACTTGATGTAGCCGGAGATTCCGAGCGCCGCCCGCTGCGTCGGCAAGTACTTCACCCCAACCTCGATGTTCGTCACTTTTTCGTAGTCGAGTGCCGGATTGCCGTAAAGCTGATAGGCAGCCTGCGACGGCGTGTACAGCTTGGCATAGAGATACTGCGGCGCCGGCTTGCGCGCGAAACGCGAATATGAGCCGAACAGCGTCAGGCTGCGGCTGACTTGATTGGCAACGCCGAACCTCGGCGAAAAGGAACCGCGGGCGCGCCGACCCAAGATCTCCTGCGTCTCATCTTTGAATTTGTCCCGCAGAACCTGACTAAGCACCGAGATGCTGTCATTCTCAAGGGCATCCTCGGCGTACTTGCCGACCAACCACAGATCATAACGCAAACCGAAATCGAAGACCATCCCTTGGAGGTTGATGCTGTTCTGCAGGAAGCCGCCATAGGTCGACGGGCGAACGCGATAGGCGTCGTAGTTCAGCCCGAATCCCGACTCACCCAGCCACGGCTTGTAGATGTCGAGCACCTGCACGGTCTGGTGTTCGCTCTCGAGTCCGAGCTTGAGCTTGTAGTTCTCTTCCACGTTGGTTTCGTAAGTCGCTTTGAAACCGTAGTTCTCGATGTAATGATCGTACCAACTGTCGCCGTCACCCGAGTCCCAGAAGCCGTCGCCCTTGATCACCGTGAAAACCGAACTGTCCGGGCCGGCGATGACGGTGTCGGGCAAGTTGTCGACTGGCCGGATGTAGTCAGTCCATTTCTTCCCGTGGACATCCGAGCGTAGCGTCGTGAAAAATCGGGATGCAGTCAGGCGGAGTTGCTTGTCCAGCGAAATGCGATAGTCAAGACTGACGATCTGCTGGTTTGATTTCTGCGTGTAAGTGTTGAAATTGTCGAGAATCTTCTCGTACTCGAACGGATACCCATAGGAATAATCGATCGTCCGGATGCGCGTTTCGAGGATGCTGCGATCCTGGTTGATGTTGGCGGCGCCGGAGTGGGAAAGTGATAGCTTGACCAGGGGCGTGATTTTCCAGGTCAGCTTCAGCAGCGTCGAAAACTGATTGTCCGATCGCGGCGCCAGCGAACTGCCGCCAAAAGTCGTCGAATACAGATCGCGCGAATAGGGGAGATAAGTGTCCGTCAGCATGAAGTTGCCCGACCAGAAGAAGTAGGTCTCGCCCGGCAGGCCGACGCTCTTGAGCAGCTTGCTGGTTGCCGGTTCCGGTCCCGACAGGCTCGCTTCCACAATATCGGTATTAAAACCGGATTTCCCAAACAGGTGGTCGTTGTGGTAGTTCAACGTGCCGGAAAGCCGCTCCTGGCCTTCCTTCGTCAGCACCTCGACGACTCCTGAAGTCGCCTGGCCGAATTCGGCGTTGGCGCCACCGGAATAGAGGCTGAGTTCCCTCACTGAATTGGCGTTCAACGACAGCCCATAGCCGCGGCGGATCAACGGATCGGTGACCGAGACACCGTCAATCATGTACTGCGTCTCATAAGTGCGGCCGCCACGGATATGTAGTTCCTTGTCGATCTCGACCACGCCGGGCAGTTCCTTCAGAATCTCACCCAGATCACGGACGGTTCCGCGCGAAATCTCTTTCGGTTGGATTGTTCGGATTGCCGCCGGCACCGTCGGATCTAACAGCGGTCGCTCGCCATAAACCACGACTTCGCTGCCCAGCGGCAGGACGGTCTCTTCCAAATGAAAATCAAGGTGACTGTCCTCACCGGCGTAGATATCGATCGAATAATTGCGCACCTGCTTATAGCCGATCAATGTGGCTTCGACGGTGTAGCGTCCCGGCTTGACCTTGACAATGTCATAGTTGCCGGAAATGTCGGTCTGAGCACCACGGGCCAGTTCGTGGATCCTGATGACAGCGCCCGGCAGCGGTTCTCCGGAGTTGGTGCTCTTGACCGTGCCCATGAGCCTGCCGGTTCGAAATTCGGGGTTGGGATTTTTGGCCCGCTCTTCGGCGGTGATTGGCTTCAGCCGCAGCTCCACCTGCAGATCTTGCCGTGTGCCGACGCGCAGGCGCCTTAAATACGACGGATGATAGTCCGCCAGGGTCGCTTCGAGGTCGTAAATTCCCCCGGGAATGTCGGCGAAGCGAAATCGTCCGAGGCTATCCGTCGTCTGAACAAACTCCAGTCCCAGAATGGCAACTCGAACACCGACCGCCGGACGATCGGTAGTCCGATCGAAAACAAAGCCGGTAATGCTGCCGGCCTGTAGAGCTGCCGTCATCAGGACTGCAGTTGCGAGGGCAAATAACGGGAATTTTCTCATGTCATCGATTAAGACGCAGCGGCTGGGTGCGCGTCAAATCGGCGAACAATAACTCAGTTGAAGGAACCGGTCAAGTCAATCTGCGTCTGATGGCCGGAGCAGTCAGGTGGCTGCGCCGAATTGCTGTCGATTGCCGGCATGACGGCAAGATGAGCGCTTGTAAATAAACAGCGGGCAGCGTATCATCAAACGCTATGGCGGAAGTGTCAATCAAGAACATCGCGCAAAACCGCAAGGCGCGCCATGAATACGAAATCCTCGATACATATGAGACTGGATTAGTCTTATCAGGTACCGAAGTGAAGTCGTTGCGGCTCGGCAAGGTGCAGCTTGCCGACAGCTATGCCGTGATCGAAGCCGGCGAACTCTGGCTTTATCACATGCATGTCACGCCCTACGAGCATGGAAATATCTATAACCACGAACCGGCGCGTAAACGCAAGCTCTTGATGCACAAGCAAGAATTGCGTAAGCTGTATGCCCGCGCCGTTGAGCGCGGCTTGACCTTGGTGCCGCTCCGCATCTATTTCAAGGGCAAGGTTGCCAAAATCGAGTTGGCGCTGGTGCGCGGTAAGAAGTTACATGATAAACGCGAAGCAATCTCCAATCGTGATGCGCGCCGGGAAATCGATCGGAATTTGAAGGAACGGCGGCAATAGGCCTCTGTATAATTGCGGACATGCGTCTATTCGGTTCACTCCTGATTCTGCTGATGCTCGCCCTCGCGCCGCTCTCTGCGCAATCGATTGTGCTGAAAGGAGTCGGCCGTGGCGGCGAGATCAAGAAGATCACTGTCGGTCAAATCGACTACCTGGCCGGCTCGGAGCTGTTCTCGGCGCTACAGAGCCGCGCGAAATGGAATGGGAAAGAGCAGAAGCTGGAGGCAACGCTTTTCAGCCATCACCTGGTCTTTCAGCCGAATAATGTCTTTTGCGGGGTCGACGCCCACCTCTACAACCTTGTGCACGAGCCGGTGTTTCGTGACGGCGACCTCTACTTGCCGGTTAATCAGATCGTCTACTTGCTGTCGGATGTGCTCGAGCGGGTCCTGATCTACGATGCCCGACGGGGGACGATTTCGGCGATCGGCAAGGAATACAATGTCGTCGGGGCGACGTTGCAGGAGAAGGTCAATGGCGATTTGCTCGAGATCATGCTCACGCGCAAGCTCGAGTACGAAGTCTTCGTCAGTGAAGGCAATTGGATTAATATCACCATTCCCGACGGGCTGGTCGACGCCGGCAGATTCGATCTGGACCGCCGCTCGGACAAGGTAATCGCCGTACGCGCGTTTCAGTTTGCCGGTTCGGCGCAGATTTCGATCCAGATGCGCATCAACGTGGGCCGCTTCCATTCTGACTACGCTCCCGATCCCCACCGCATTCAGATTTCACTGGAGAGCACTAACTTTGTCGTCCAACCGACCGACTCCACGCAGGCGCCACGGCATGACAGTATCAACCCGATCGACGTCATTGTCATCGACCCCGGCCACGGCGGCGAGCACGATGGCGCCATCGGCCGCAACGGGCTGCGGGAGAAGGAAGTGACCCTGGATATCGCATTGCGCCTGGAAGAATTGCTCGCGGCGGACAAACGCTTCAAAGTCGTCATGACCCGACGTGACGATGTCACGGTCGGACTCGAGGAGCGCGCCAAAATTGCCAATGACGCCCATGGCGATCTGTACGTCTCGATCCACGCCAATTCTTCCGAAATCAAGGGCGCGGGCGGTTCGGAAACTTACTTCCTGGCAGCAGCGAAAAGCGATGAGGCGCGAATTACCGAAATGCTGGAAAATTCCGATTTCGAAGTGGAGATTCCGCAGTCGCCGCGTAAAGGCAAAGACGAACTCGACTTCATCTTGATGGATGTATTTCAAACCGAATACCTCGCGCAATCGCAGCAACTGGCCGAATCGATTCAGGAATTCTTGCGGACGAGCCTGAGCATCAAGTCGCGCGGAGTTAACCAGGCCGGCTTTCGTGTGCTCAACAAAGTCAAGATGCCATCCGTGCTCGTCGAGGTCGCCTTCATCTCGAACAAGATTGAAGAGCGCCTGCTTGGGCAGGAGAGTTTCCGACAGACGGCTGCCGAAGGCATTTACGAAGGTGTCATGAAATTCGTCGAACGATACGCGAAGGAGGCCAAGGCCAGTGCCGGCTCCCAATAGTCCCATCGGCATCTTCGATTCCGGCCTCGGCGGATTAACCGTCGCGCGTGAGATCTTCCAGTTGCTGCCTTCGGAGGACGTCGTCTACTTCGGCGACGTCGGTCGCTATCCTTATGGCGGCCGCTCCAAGGAAATCATTACGGCGTTCTCTCGGCAGGACGTCAGCTTTCTAATTGAGCAGGGCGTGAAAATGGTGGTTGCGGCCTGCAATACGGCTTCGGCCATTGCGCTCGAGACCATCAAGCAGGAATTCGCCTTCGACATGGTCGGCGTCATCGAGCCGGGCGCAGTGAGCGCCGTCGCGACTACGAAGAACGGCATCGTTGGGGTCATCGGAACTACCGGCACGGTTCACTCCAATGCTTATGCGCGGGCCATCGAGGCAATCGATCCCAAAATACGCGTCTTCAGCATGGCCTGTCCGCTCTTCGTCCCGCTCGTGGAGGAGGGTTACACTGACAAGCGGGCAACTTACCTGATCGCCGAGGAATATTTGTCACCCTTCAAGAACAACGGCATCGATACGCTGATCCTGGGTTGTACGCATTACCCGCTCCTCAAGCCGGTCATTCAGCAGGTGCTGGGCGAGACCGTGCAACTGATCGACTCGGCGCGCGAAACGGCGCGCGTTGTCGCCAAGCGGCTGGCTGCCTCCGGCGCCCTCAATTCCAAGAGCACCGACGGCTCGCACAAATTTTACGTGTCGGATGTTCCCGATCAGTTTGCCCAGCAGGCGCGGCATTTCCTCGGCGACGCCGTCCGCAATGCGATGCGGGTCGACATCACCAAGTACTAAGGCCGCGCTTGGATCGCCGCTTCCGTAATCCTGATGAAACTCACCGAACTACTTCTCGCCACCAACAACGAGCACAAAATTCGTGAGATCGCTGCGATCCTCGCTGCCACGGGAGTTAGAATCAGGACTCGGAGAGAATTCGCCGACTTTCCTGAGATTGAAGAACACGGCGCTACTCTCGAGGAGAATGCGCTGCTAAAGGCGCGCACGATCTTTCAGCGCTACCAAGTGCCCGCCCTGGCGGACGACACGGGGTTGGAGGTCGCTTACCTCAACGGCGCTCCGGGTGTCTATTCGGCGCGCTATGCCGGCGAGCAGTGTTCGTTTGAAGACAACAACCGCAAACTCCTGGCCGAACTGGAGGGCGTGCCGCTCGAACAGCGCGGGGCGAAGTTCATCAGCGTCATCGCCATCGCCTATTTCGGCGGGGAAGTCTGTCATCGCGGAGAGGTCGATGGCGTGATCGCCGATAGCACGCGGGGTAGCAACGGATTCGGCTATGATCCGGTGTTCTACTATCCGCCGCTGCAGAAGACCTACGCCCAGATGAGCGCGGCGGAGAAAAACGCGATCTCGCATCGCGCGCGGGCCTTGGTCAGTCTGCGCAACTGGCTGGTCGCCGCCCCATCAGCGTAGCCGGCGATCTCCGTTCAGAACCGAGGCCACTTGTTTCTTGCCAATCGCTTCTCGTCTGACTTACATTCTACCTGATGCAAAACGAGCAAGAGCGAACCGGGAGTTACTCCGTGCCGGAACCGCCGCCGCGGCTGATTACGGGACACGGAGTCATCATCGCCGGCTATGCGCTGGTGGCGGTCGCGGTCGGGGTGTTGGTGCTGTTTGCCAAACCGGCGTTCATCGCCGGCGCGTTGGCGGCTCTCCTGGTCGGAGTGCTGATCGCGCTTTATCCCTATATCGGGCTGATCTGCTACTACATCGATATCGTCGTCCGCCCCGAGGAGTTGTTTACCTCGTTAGCCCCCCTGCATCCGGCGCGAGCCATCGCTTCCGGCCTGCTGCTGTCGACTCTGATCCACAAGAAATACAGCGGCGAGGCGTTCAATTTCGGCCGCGATCGAATGTCGCGCCATTTCCTGTTCTTCATCGCCGCAATGTTTGCCACCGTTCCGCTGGCCTTCTGGAAATCGGATTCGCTCCAGTTCATCATCGATTTCCTGTGGGTATATGTCTACTACCTGCTCCTGATCAACATTCTCACGACTGAGTTTCGACTCAAGGGGTTCGTGTGGTTGATGATGCTGGCGACCGGCTACAATGCCATCAGTTCGGCAATCGGCTACTTCTCCGGCACGTTGGTGATTGCGCAGGGAATCGAGCGTGCAGCCGGCCTGACCGGGACCGATCCGAACACACTGGCAGTTAATTTGCTGCTCGGAATTCCGTTTCTATACTTTTCGCTCTTCTGGGTGCGCAATATTCTCTTGCGCCTGGTACCGCTGGCGTTTTTGACCGCCGCCATCTTTACAATTGCGATCACTGGCTCGCGGTCGGGTGTGATCGGGCTTGTCGCCGCGGCGCTGTTTATCTGGCTGCTGTCTAAGAAGAAGGCGATAAGCGGCGTGATTGCCGTCCTGGTACTGATTGCCGGCTGGTTCGCGCTGCCGCCTCAGTATCAAGAACGCTATTCGACGATTTTTGCCGAAGAGAAAGATTCCTCGACTCAGGGGCGGCTGGACGCCTGGAAAGCGGGATGGGGAATGTTTAAGGCCAATCCCCTGACCGGCATCGGCGTCGACGGCTTTCCTTATGCCTATGGTTCCGGCGAATATTCCGAGACGCGCGCCTACCTGCGTTCGCATAACATGTACATCCAGTTGATTGCGGAGATGGGAATTCTGGGAGTTGTCACCTTCGGCTCACTCGTATGGTACATGATCGCCTCCAATATCCGATTGCGGCGGCAGCTGGCCAAAGCTGGCAAGCCTGACCACTTCCTGGTCTGGGTATCGCACTCGATTACGACCGCGACCTATATCCTCTTTGTTACAGCGATGTTCGGCCACTCACTGTTTCGCGGTCACTGGTACTCCTCCGCGGCCCTGACCCTGGTCTTGATGACTCTGACGGCCAAAATCCTGAGCGATCGGGTGTCCGAGAGCGCCACATCAGCCACGCCGGTGCACTGACGTGCTTACGCGCATATCAGATTCCTCGATTTTTGCATTGACCAAAGCATCAATATTGATATTTTTGTCAATGTGATCAGACTTCTCGCACGTACTGCCCTAATCCTCACGATGGCCATCTTCCTCGTGAATCTCGCGCCGGCTCTCCTGGCACAAACGGGGCAATCCACGCAGAGCGATCCTGCGGCCGAACACATTCTCCAAGCGCCCGCAGACACGACAGCTGCACCCGCGACTACCGCAAGTCCAACGCATGGCGACCAAGAAGCATCAGAACCGACGATCTGGACCATTATGTCGGCGCCGAAGTATCTGACGATGCTGGGCTTGATGGCGGCCGGCTTGATCCTGCTCTTTGCGCGGGCAATAAACCTCTGGGTGCGCTTGGTCGGTCTGGCGGTGATCTTCGTGGTGTTTGGGAGCGATCAGATTTTTCCGCTGCATCCAAGCCCGATGTGCGCCGTGACCAAGTTGTTTATGTTCCGGTTCACGCACGGTGAGTGGTTTATCGGTTTCCTGACCTTCTTCCTGATCATATTCGTGCCGAGCCTGATCGGCCGCAAGCTGTTCTGCGGCTGGGTCTGTCCGCTGGGAGCGTTTCAAGAATTGATCAACAAGATTCCGGTCAAGTGGCGAATCAAACAATTCAACTTCACCGCCTTTAATGCCGTGCGCTTCATGCTGCTGGCGATGTTCTTCCTGACGTTCTTCTGGGCGAAATCATACATGGATGCCCTCGGGGCGGAGACCGGCATGGCCGGCACACCGCTCTGGAAGGCCTATTCGGCTTACAGCGTCTACGACCCGATCAACTACTTTGAATACCTGCACTGGACCTTCAACACGCTTTTCTGGATCACTATGCCGATCCTGGTGCTCGCCAGCCTGGCACTCTATCGGCCATTTTGCTATCTGATCTGCCCCATCGGTGCGCTCAGTTGGCTGTTGGAGAAGATCGCGCCGGCCCGGGTGCGCATCAACCGGCAAACCTGCAACGATTGCGGCGTCTGCGTGATCAAGTCCCCGTGTCCGACGATCAAACCGCTGCTCAAGGGCGATACGATTGGCTTGCCGGATTGCACTTCCTGTGGCGAGTGCATCCCCACCTGCCCGAAGAAATCGATTTCCTTCGGCTTCAAAGCCTGATCCAGCTCCCTCGATTCGCATCCTGAATCTGCATTTTGCCTTTGCCGCACGGCATTGGGACGTGCTATATCTCTGGCGGCATGAGTTTGCGGTCGATTACCAATGCCGCCGGGGGCAATAAGTGCTTGGACGGTCGAACATCAAGTGTACCAAAAAGTCGTCTCTGACATCCTCTACCCGCTCCTGGCGTTCAGACGCGGCAGTCGGGAATTGGCCATACTTAAGGAGTTGCGCAAGAGCGAACGCCTCTCGCGCGACCACCTGCGGGACCTTCGGCTGCGACGTTTGCGCGGAGTGCTCCTGCATGCCGACCGCCATGTCGCCTTCTTCCGCGACCGCTTCCGCGCGGCTGGCTTCGATCCCGCGACCTTACGCGATTTTGATGATCTGGCAGTCATCCCGCCGCTGACCAAGGCCGACATCCAGGCAAATCGCGAGCGGCTGATTTCCAATCATTTCCAGCGATCGGATCTGATCGAGAATCGCACCGGCGGTTCCACCGGCGCGCCGATTGTCTTCTATCATGAGAAAGAACGCTGGGAGCAACGGCAGGCCGCCACGCTCCGCCACAATCTTTGGGCCGGTTACCGCCGCGGCGACAAGACCGCTCTGATATGGGGCCACCAGACCGACCTGTCGGCATTGAACTCGGTGAAAGCCCGTCTGCGCAACACGCTGATCGACCGCCAGTTGATTCTTGATAGCTCCGATCTATCCGACGCGCGCCTGCGTGAATTCGCCGGGCGCTTCCAACGGTTTCGACCCTCGGTGATCCTGGCCTATGCCAACTCCCTGGCGCTCGTGGTCGATTTTCTAAAGGCCAATCGAATTGAACTGCCGCCGCCGCGCACGATCATCACGTCGGCGGAGGTGTTGATGTCGGAGAACCGTGAACTCATTGAGGGCTATTTCGGCGTGAAAGTCTTCGATCGCTACGGATCGCGCGAGACCTCGGTCATTGCCTCGGAATGCTCGGCTCACAATGGGATGCATATCGGCGCCGAATTTCTGCATCTGGAATTCGTAGCTGGCGGGAAGTCGGTCGCACCCGGAGAGTCGGGTGATGTCCTGGTCACGGTGCTCGGCAATCTGGCGTTTCCCTTCATTCGCTACCAGATCGGTGACGTCGGTGCAGCGGCCCCCGAGGAAGAGTGCCCTTGCGGGATGACGTTGCCGAAAATGAAAATGGTGGCCGGCCGTACTACTGACTTCCTGCTCGCTCCCGACGGCCGCAGAGTCTCCGGAGCAGCGCTGACCATCTATCTGGCCGCGCAGGTTCCGGGGATCAGGCAAGCGCAGATCGTGCAACGCGTCAGGGATCGGCTGGAATTCAACTTGGTGACCGGACCTGACTTTACCGAAGAATCGCGCCAATTGGTGCGGGACAAGGTACGTCACTTTTTCGGTGCGGACATGTCGATTGAATTTCACCAGGTGCCGGAGATCCTGCGCGAAGCATCAGGGAAGTACCGATTCTCGATTTGCGAAGTCAAACCGGAGCCGCAAGCATGAGCCTGGCGAGTCGATTCGTGCGCTCAATCGGGTACCCACTTCTACTGGCGTATCGCGGGGAGTCCGCTCTGCGGCGCCATCACCGAGATCTGCGGCGATTCTGGAGCGCTTCTCCGCAACAGCTCGAACGCCATCGTCTTGAGCGGCTCCGCCTGCTGTTGCGCCACGCAGCGGCTACGTCGCCATTCCATCGCGACCGTTTGGCTGCCGCCGGGCTGAGCGCGGACACGATCCAATCCTGCGACGACATTCGCGTTCTGCCGCTGCTCGACAAGGATGATCTGAATCAGCACATGGATCGCATCCTCTCGGACGCCATTCCGCGCGAGCAATTGATCCAGTCTTCCACCGGCGGCTCCAGCGGCGTGCCGTTGACGTTTTATCGCGATCGCGAGGTGACGGCCGTGCGACGGGCGCAGGACTATTTCTTCAATGCCCGCCTCGAGATCTACCCGGGAACAAAACGCGCCTGGGTCTGGGGGTCCCCGATTGATGTTAACCAACTTACCTCGCTAAAAGCGCGGCTGGCCAACTACTTGTCCGAGCGCGCGATCTATTTCTACAGTTTCGATGCCGATCAAAAGGCGATAGCCGCGTTTATCAGGCGACTGCAGTCGTATCGCCCGGAAGCCATCTTTGCCTATCCGAACATGCTCGCCGTAATTGCCGAGCAGATTCGCGAGTCTGGCGTTGACGTGGCGGCGGTGCGGCGCGTCATTACCACCGCCGAACCGACGTATGACTGGCAGCGCGAGCTGTTTCGCGCGATCTTTGGCTGTGACACCTACGAGCGTTATGGCTCGCGCGAGATCGGCACCGTCGCTGCCGAGGGGTCGGAACACAACGGAATGGTAATATTCGAGCCGACATACTATCTGGAAGTCCTTGACGAGCAAGGCCGGACGGTCGCGGGCAACAGCATGGGCGAGCTGGTGGTCACCGATCTCTACAATTGCGCCATGCCGCTAATTCGCTACCGTACCGGCGATTTGGTCAGGATCGAGGCAGCCACCCCCGCCGCTGAATCCTGTTGGCGGCGGATCACGACAGTTGGCGGCCGCGTTGTTGATCTGATTGTCCGTCCGGACGGTGCCCGGATCGCCGGGGAAGCAATCATCATGGCGCTCCGCACCAGCGGATTCCAACAGAAAGTCCAGGTTGTGCAGACCGCTCCGCAGGTGTTTCGGGTTCGCCATTTGTCTGGTGCGGTGATCGCGGCTGACATTAAGGACCGCTTTCAATCACGGCTGGACAAGCTTCTGGGGGCAGCTGTAACGATTGAATATCAGGCGGTTGGGGAGTTGAAGTACGACAAGTCCGGCAAGTACCGTTATGTTACGAGCGAATGCCATGTCCGCCGTTAGGCCGCTCAGTGAGCGCTTGCAGGGCGTGCGCATACTCATTGTTGCGCCGTCGCTCAATATTATGGGCGGCCAGGCCGTACAGGCCGATCTTCTGCTGCGAAATCTGCGGAACGAAGGCGTGGCGGTCAGCTTTCAGCCGCACGATCCGGTTCCGTGGTGGCCGCTGAACTATCTGACTCACGTGAAGTATCTGCGCACGGTGATCGTCTCGGTCTTCTACCTTGGAGGGCTGCTGTTGCGCATTCCGCGTCATGATGTCATCCACGTCTTCAGCGCTTCGTACTTGTCGTTTCTGCTGGCGCCGGCGCCGGCAATTTTGATCGCCAGGCTCTTCGGCAAGAGGTGCATTCTCAACTACCGTTCCGGCGAGGCCGACGATCACCTTACGCGCTGGCGGCGAAGCTGCCTCTGGATCATTCCCAAGGCCGACCTCATCGTCGTGCCCTCGCGATATTTGGTTGAAATATTCGCCAAGCACGGATTTCGAGCGGAGGCGATCTTCAACATCTCCGACTTCAACATCTTCAAATTCCGTGATCGCGCGAGCGTCGCGCCACGGGTGCTGGTGGCGCGCAACCTCGAACCGCTCTACGATATCGAAACGGCACTGCGTGCGTTTGCTCGCTTTCGCGATCGCTATCCACAGGCCGCAATCAAGATTGTCGGCAGCGGCTCCGACGAAAAGCGTCTGCGCCGAATGGCTGCCGATGAGGGAATCGAGGGTGTGACATTCACCGGTCGGGTCGAGCGCGCGGATATGGCGCGCCTGTTTGATGAGGCCGATATCTTTCTGAACGCCTCGGTCATCGACAACATGCCGGTCGCGATCATTGAGGCCTTCTACTGCGGCCTGCCGGTTGTTACGACCAATGCCGGCGGCATCCCGTATATCGTGCGCGACCGCGAAAACGGTCTGCTTTGCGCGATGCGCGATGTCGAGGCGCTGGCGCAAGCGCTGGTCGCGGTGATGGAGGATCATCACTTGCGCGCAACGGTTATCTCCGGCGGCCGCTCCGACGCCGCCCGCTTCAGCTGGGAGCAGGTGCGCGAGCAATGGGCCGGCGTCTACTGGAAAGTGCTCGGCCGGACATGAGCAAATTCACCAAAATACTGCGCAAGGTCGCCGCGGGCAACTTCCGCGAACTGACGTTTCGGGCGCGAGAAGAATTGACTCGCCGACGCGAACGCCGGCATCATGCTGCTGCGCGTTCGTGGTTCTGTCCCGAGAATTATCGTGAGATCTTCACGGAGGAGTTCATGCGCGCCTACGGCGGCGCCGATGACCTCGATCTCCGGCAAGCGCTGCGAGACAAAGACCCGGCTCGCTTCTTTCCCGGGTTCTCGCGATTGACCGAGTTTCCGGAATTCGTCCGTCGTCACGCGCCGGATGATCTGGCGCGAATCCAGGACTATGCGCACAGCATTCTTCAAGGCTCCCTTCCGGTCTTTCATCGACCGCCGATTTCCTTTGGGTCGCCGACCTCGTGGAATTTCGACCCCGACTCGCGCCGGTCCGCGCCGGAGATGTTCTATGCCGAGATTCCGTATTTGGACTCAGATCTTGCGGGCGATTCGAAGAACATCTGGGAGCTGTCTCGCCTCCAGTTTGTGTATGACTTGACGCAAGCCTACCTCCTGACCGGCGACGAAAAGTATTCGGCACACTTTTGGGCATTGTTGTCTGATTGGAATCGGCAAAACCGCGACTACCATGGCATCAACTTCTGCTCCGCCCTCGAGTTTGCGTTTCGCGCACACTCCGCGGCCTGGGCAGTCTTTACTTTCCGCAACAGCGAGTCATTCACGGCGGACGCCGCGGCAGGGATCTATCGGCTGCTCGATGTAAGCGGCCGCTTTCTGCGCAATCACCTCTCCGTGTATTTCGCACCCAACACGCATCTGCTGGGGGAAGCCTACGGCCTTTACCTCCTCGGTACGGTGTTTCCCGAATTTCGCGAAGCCGCTGAATGGCGCTCTTGTGGCCGTCGGCTGCTCCTTGAAGAGCTGGAGCGACAATTCACTCGCGACGACATGCACGCGGAATTGGCGGTTTGTTATCACGCCTATGCGCTGGAATTCACGCTGTCGTTCCTTTTATTGGCCGAGCGTAACGGCGACCAGTTGCCGCCAAACGTCCGCAGGCGGTTGGCCGGTATGGTCGAAACCCTGCGCGTGCTGCAGCGCCCCGACGGCCGCTGGCCGGCAATCGGCGATGACGACGGCGGCCGCCTCTATTTTCTCACGCGGCCGACAGCTCAAGACTACTCGCCCATGCTGGCCGCCGCCTCACGTTATCTCGGCATTCATCGGGCGGACGAAGCGGTTTCGCTCGAAGTCTTCTGGCTTGCCCCTAAAACGGAGACGGTTGGAGGCGGCGAACCGGGCGGGTCAACTCTGCTGAAAGACAGCGGCTTATTAGTGTCACGCGCTCAAGATTGCTATTCGGTGTTTCAATTCGGCCGCTTTGGCTATCTGGATTCGCCGCATTCGCACGCCGATCACCTGCACCTGGAGATCGCTGTCGGCGAAGATGCGCTGTTAATCGATCCCGGTACTTATAGCTACACCGGTAATCGGGCGGGCCGAAATCAATTTCGTTCCTGCCTGGCCCACAACGGTCCCCGCATTTTTGGCGCCGAGTATTACGATCCGGAGGACATATTTGCCTGGAAAGCCCAGCCGGCTTGTCGACTGTCCGCCTACTTTCGCTGTGACGAATCGGAATACTTCCGGGCCGCGTATTCGCTGATTCTTGATGGCGAGAACCTGGTGAAGTTGGAGCGCGCGGTAATCTTCCTGAGCGAAGGATGCTGGCTGGTTGCCGATTCTGTTGTTGCCCAGAAGCCGGTGCAGGCGGCATGGGATTTTCGTGCGCTGCAACCGATCCAATGGAAGGAAAAAACCGGCATCATTGCCGGCCGGCGATCGAGCCTGACCATACTTCCGGTTGGGCTCTATTCCTGCGATGTCGAGATGACGAATTCCTGGGTACCGATCGACTATGGCCGCGGACACTGGGGCGGATCGCTGCGCGTCATTGCCCACTTCGCCACCGAGACTCGCCTCGGTTGGGTGATGCTTCCCGGAACTGCTGCGCCCGGCCGGCGGACCGGCGGAGAACCGGCACAACTCTACGAACGCACGCAAACCAACGCCCCGGAGAACGAGGCCGAGCAGTTCTATCTCTTCCGCTTTGAAGAAAGTCCGGACCAGCGCCTCGACACCGACGCGGAATTTGGCTATGTCTCCTTCGGCCCGCTGGAAGCCGCGCATATCGTCCTCGTTAACGCTTCGCGGCTCCAGTTCAATGGCCACGAACTCTTTCGCGCAGCTCATCCGCTGCAGTATGTCGACCTGACCTTCGACGGCGCCGTCTGGGTCTTGCGCGTCAGTCGTGCCGACGGCATCATCGCGCCCGACCCGACCATGAGCCGCATCGTTATCGTTGGAAACGAGGCATAGCAGTCATGTGCGGTATTTGCGGACTGGTTTACAAAGATCCCGATCGGCACGTTGAGTCCGACACCGTCAAGCGCATGACGGCAAAACTCGTCCATCGCGGTCCGGACGACCACGGCTACTACTTCGACCGCAATGTCGGCTTCGGTCACCGTCGCCTCTCCATTGTTGACCTGGCGGGCGGACACCAGCCGATGTCCAATGCCGACGAGACGACTTGGATTGTCTACAATGGCGAAATCTACAATCACCGCGATTTGCGCCGCGACTTGGAAACCCGCGGCTATCGCTACCGCACACAGTCTGACACCGAGACGATCATCAACACCATTGACGCCGAGGGCAGCGCCGGACTGCACAAGCTGCGCGGGATGTTCGCATTCGCGCTGCACGATCGGCGTGCCAATTCCGTCTTCATCGCGCGCGACCGGCTCGGAATCAAGCCGCTCTACTACGTCGACACACCGGAGTTTTTCGCCTTCGCGTCCGAGATCAAAGCTTTGCTGGAGCTGCCGGGAATCTGCCGCGAGCTGAATCACCGGGCGCTCCTGCAGGTATTGGCGCTCAAGTACACCTGCGACGACACGACGCTCTTCTGCGGTATCCACAAACTCGAACCGGGCCACTATCTGGAGCTCAAGGACGGGATCGTCAGCATCGTCCGCTATTGGGATTGCGGGCAGATTCAAATCGATCCAGCCATCACTGAGGCGGACGCGGCCGCGCGCTTACGCGAACTGCTGGACGAATCGATCAATCTCCGGTTAATGGCAGACGTGCCGCTCGGCATGTTTCTTTCCGGCGGAATCGACTCCACGATAATCGCCGCCCGCATGGCCCGAATGGTCGAACGTCCGATCGCTACCTTCAGCGTTGCCTTCGCGGAACGGGAGGCCAACGAGCTTGAATACGCCCGACTCGCCGCCCGCCACGCCGGTGCCGATCAGCACGAAGTCACGATGTCCACCGAGGACTTCTTTCAGCTCCTCCCGCGCATGATTTACCACGAAGACGAACCGATTGCTCACCCGTCGTCGGTCGCTCTCTATAAGGTCTCTGAATTGGCCGGTAAACACGTCAAAGTGGTATTGACCGGGGAAGGTTCCGATGAGCTCTTCGGCGGCTACGAGCGGTACTATCAGACCCTGTACAACTTCCGCGCCGATCGCCTGCTGCGCTGGGTCCTGCCGGCCTCGCTCCGGCGGCGAGTGATCCGGCCGATGATCGACGTGCTGCCGTACAAGTTGCCATATCGCAACAAGGCCGTCCGCACGGTGATGTACCTCGATGCCGATTTGGAATCGCTTCTGCTCGACAACTATTCAACTTTCTCGCGCGCCGGGCTGAAGCGACTTCTGTCCGGCCCCTTGTGGCAGGGCATCGACCCCGGAGCAGTCTACGCGGCCTACTTCGAACACTATTGCCGCTCCAGCTCTGATTCGCCGCTGGCGCGCATACTCTACGCCGATGTCAAAACCTACCTGGTGGAACTGCTGATGAAACAGGATCAGATGTCGATGGCAGCCTCGATCGAGTCGCGCGTACCGTTTCTCGATCACAAATTGGTCGAGTTCGCGTTTCAACTGCCCGATCGGCTGAAGATCAAGCGCTTTGGCACCAAACGCGTGCTGCGGCGGGCCTTCGGGACCGACATCCCGCAACCGATCCTCACTCGTCCCAAAGCCGGCTTTCCGGTACCGATTCGACGATGGTTCGCCAATCAGTATCATGAGGCAGCTCGTCGAGTGATCCTGGGTGATGACTCGCTCTGCCTCGAGCTCTTCGACCGCAGTGCCATCGAGCAGATGTTCCAGATGCATCGAGCCGGGAAGTACAATTACTCTGATCAGATTTGGACTCTTCTGAATCTCGAGATTTGGCACTCAATCTTCTTCAAAGGCGGCACTCCGCAAGCCATAAGGATCCGTCCGTGAGAGTCCTCTGGATCAAGTCCGACTTTCCGCTCCCCGCCGATACCGGCGGCAAAATTCGCACCAAACACCTGCTGGTGGAACTCGCCCGGCGCGCCGACGTCACCTTTCTCTGCTACGTCCCGCCCGACCATCCGAAGCGGTATATCGACGAATTGGAAGCGACCGGTGTGCGCGTGGACGCGATTCCGCGCGCTGAGGAGATCAAGTCCGGCCCCGGTTTCTATTTCCGCGTCTTGCGCAATCTGGCTTCACAGCGGCCTTACATTGTCAAGAAATACATGTCCCCGGAAATGACTGCACGTGTCCGTGAACTGGGGACTCCCGACAGACACGATGTCGTTCTCTGTGATTTCCTGGAGATGGCCTGGTGCGCTGAGCACGTCCAGGGACTGCCGACGGTGTTATTTGAGCACAACGTCGAGACGATGATCTGGCGGAGGTACCGCCAGGTGGAGTCGAATTTTCTCAGGCGGCTCTATTTCGACCACGAGCAGGGCAGAGTTGCGCGGGCGGAGCGCGCGGCCTGTGCCGAATTTGACTCCGTACTGACGGTGTCAAGAGATGACGGCGAACTACTCAAGCAGCAATTTGGTCTGAAAACTTACACGATGTTGCCGACCGGCGTCGACGTCCAGTATTTTCAACCTCAGGCCGGCGAGATCGCTGGACGCCTGGTGTTTTGCGGATCGATGGATTGGATGCCGAATATCGACGGCTTCTGGTGGTTCTATCGGTCAATCTACCCGCGAATCCGAAAGGCCTTTCCTGCGGTCTCCTTTGCAGTTGTTGGGAGACGTCCCGGACCGGAGATAGTGGCCACTACGCACGCCGACAAAGACACTTTAGTTACCGGCACAGTCGATGATGTGCGCCCGTATGTCGCGGCAGCGCAACTCTATCTGGTGCCGCTGCGGGTCGGCGGCGGAACGCGGATCAAGATCTTCGAGGCGATGGCCATGAAGAAGTGCGTCATCTCGACTTCGATCGGTGCCGAAGGACTGCCGTTAGTCAATGGCGAACACCTGGTTATCGCTGACGGCGAGGAAGCTTTTGCCCGTGCCGTCAAGGAATTGTTGCATGACGCCAACAAACGTAGTAGAATTGCCGAGGCCGGATACCGGCTGGTTACGGAACACTATTCCTGGAGCCGGGCCGCAAGTGTGATGTATGACGCCCTGAAAGCACTGGTGGCGTCCAAAACTTCGTCCTGAATCGCGGGGGCATTGAGGCGGTCATGAGAATCTCGATCTTCGGCATGGGTTATGTGGGTGCGGTCACGGCGGCCTGCTTGGCGAAGGAAGGGCACCGCGTCATCGGTGTCGAAATCAGCAAAGATAAGGTCGAACAGATCGCCGCAGGCAAGAGCCCGCTCGTAGAAGATAAAATCGTTGAGATCATCGGCGATGTGGTGCGCCAGGGTACGCTGTCCGCGACCATGGACGCTCGTTCTGCAATTAACGAGACCGATGTCTCCATGATTTGCGTCGGTACGCCGTCGCGTCCGAACGGCGATGTCGACCTTACGTTCGTTACCCGCGTCAGTGAGAAGATCGGCCAGGTTCTTAAGAACAAGTCGGGCTTCCATACCCTGATTTATCGTTCGACTATTCCGCCCGGCACGACCGAAGAAGTGGTTATCCCGATTCTGGAGGAGCATTCCGGCAAGCGCGTGTATCTCGATTTCGATGTCTGCTTCAATCCGGAATTTCTGCGGGAGGGCTCGGCCGTCGACGATCTCTATCATCCGCCGTTCACGGTCGTGGGCGTTCAATCCGAGGGTGCCGCGGAGGTAGTCAAGCAGTTGTTTTCCTTCGTGAACGCGCCGTTTGAAGTCACAACGATCCGCACCGCCGAGATGGTCAAGTATGTCTGTAACGTGTTCCACGCGCTCAAAATCTGTTTTGCTAACGAAGTCGGCACGCTGGCGCGCCGATTCGGAATTGACGGCCACGAGGTGATGCGCTTGTTCGCCCTGGACACCAAGCAAAATATTTCGCCGATGTATCTGAAGCCCGGTTTTGCTTACGGCGGTTCTTGTCTGCCCAAAGATGTGCGCGGCTTGCTGTATCAAGCCCGGAAGATGGACTACGCGGCGCCGCTAATTGCTGCCATTCCACCGTCCAACGACCAACAGTTGGACGAAGGGTTTCAATTGGTGACTTCATTCAAGAAGAAGAAGATCGGCTTTCTCGGACTGGCGTTCAAGGGCGGCACTGACGATCTGCGCGAGTCGGCGCTGGTGCGGCTCGCCGAACGTCTGATCGGTAAGGGCTATGAGTTGCTGATTTACGATCGTCACGTCAATCTCGCGCGCATCTTCGGCTCCAACAAGGCGTTCATCGAGAAAGAGATTCCCCATATCGAGAAGCTGTTTGCCACCTCGATCGACGAAGTCGTGTACGGGTCGGAAGTCATCATTGTCGGCAACTACGACCCCGAGTACGCCTCGGCCCTCAAGGCCGCGCGCGACCGCCGGATCGTCGATCTGGTGCGCATTACCGACAACCCCGCGGCTCTGGGTGACAATTATCATGGTATCTGCTGGTAACGACACGATCTTGGTTACAGTTGTCTTACCCGTGCGTAATGAAGGGCGCTACATTCAATCAATTCTCGAGGATCTGGCGGGGCAGTCGCTATCGCTCGATCAGGTCGAGGTTCTCGTTGTCGACGGCGCCTCGACCGACAATACCAAAACCGTCGCTGAGAACTGTGGCGCCGTCTTTCCTCATCTTCGAATTCTTGACAATCCCGGTCGACTGGCTTCCAAAGCCCGCAATATCGGCGCTCGCGCCGCCCTGGGCAGGTACATCGCTTTCGTCGACGGGCATTGCCATATCGTTTCGCCGACAATGCTGGCTGATATGGTCGCACTTTTCGAACGGACCGGCTCCGATGTCCTCTGTCGCCCGCAGCCGCTGACGATGAACCCGCAATCGACGTTCCAAAGAGCCGTCGCTCTGGCGCGAGCCTCCAAATTGGGCCATGCACTTGACTCGACCATTTACTCCAATCGCGAGCGCCCGGTTCGAGCCGCCTCCTCTGGCGCCATGTATCGCCGCGAGGTCTTCAAATCAATCGGCTACTTCGACGAATCCTTCGATGCCTGCGAGGACGTTGAATTCAACACTCGCGCCGACAAGGCGGGACTGGAGGCCTACATCTCACCGAAGCTGACTGTCGAATACGTTGCCCGACGCAATCTGGCCTCGTTATTTAAACAGCTCTATCGTTACGGCCTGGGCCGCTGGCGGCTCTATCGCAAACACCCCAGCACACTTGGTGAGGGCGCCCTGATCACGGCTGCCTTTACGTTCGGCGTCCTGTTCTTTCCGCTCACCTGGATGCTTTCTCCCACGTTTGGTGCCCTGGCAAGCGCGCTGGTTGTGCTGTACCTGTTGATCCTGTTGATCGTATCCCTGAACATCGTCCGCCGCAAGGCCGCGGGATGGCTGATCTTCTACCTGCCCACGATCTTCTTTGTGATCCACTTTGCCCTGGGTTACGGCTTCCTGACCGGCATTATGCGTAGCCGCACCTGAGCAAAGGGCCAAGATGAGTGCCGGCAAGTTCGTCGTCCTGTACGTCATCGGCTCGCTTGGGAACGGCCGCGCCGGTACCGAACGCAGCCTTTTGACACTCGCGTCATCGATCGATCGTGCTCGCTTCGAGCCAATCATCGTCAGCCTGCAGGACTGCGATTTCATCCGCGCCGGCGAAGCCCAAGTCGAAACCCACTGCCTCCATCTCGACCGGATGCTCACCCCGAGGTACTTTCGTCAACGCCGCAAGCTGGCCGACCTGATGCGGTCGCGTGACGTCGCCGTGGCTCAGACGTTCTTCACCGAGGCGCACCTGGTGGGCGGCTATGCTGCGCGCCGGGCACAGGTGTCGGTCATCATCTCTTCCCGCCGCAATCTTGGCTATGGTTATGGTTGGAAGGAACGGTGCTACCTGCGCCTCGCCAATCGCTATCCCCATCGTTTTTTGGCGAACTCCGAGGCTGTGGCCAACTCCATTGCCGGTTTGGAGCAACTGCCGCGCGACCGCTTTGATGTTATCTACAACGGCGTCGACCCTGCGCCGGGGCCGCCCCGTCCGCGTCCCGCACGGCCAATTGTCATTATGACGGCAAACCTCCGGCCAATCAAGGCTGTCGACACCTTGATTGATTCCGCAAGGATCGTGAGTCGGAGTCGCAATGATGTGGCATTTAAGATCATCGGCGATGGGCCGGAACGAACCCGTCTGACGGCGCGGGTCGAAGCGCTTGGACTCGGCAGTCAAATGCAGTTCCTCGGAAGCTTGAACGATGTCAACGCCGAAATAGCCTCCGCCACGATCGGTGTCCTGACTTCTCGCTCAGAGGGGTTTTCGAATTCGATCCTTGAATACATGCGCCAGGGGCTGCCGGTGATCGCCACCGAAGTCGGCGGCAATCGGGAAGTCGTCGACGACGGTCGCACTGGCTACCTGATTCCGGTCGACAATCCCGCCGCCCTCGCGGAGAAGATTCTCTATCTGCTCAACCACCCCGAGGTAGCCGGCGACATGGGGCGGCAAGGCCGTGCTCTGGTGATGGAGAAATTTTCGCTGCCGTTGATGGCTCGCAACCATGAAGACTACTACTGCCGCCTGCTGGCCGCGGCAGGTCGGTGAGTTGCGCTTGTGACCGTCTCGTCCCTGTTGCACTTCATCTGGTCACAGCGCGCTCTGCGCTACTTGGCCGTCACCGTTTCTGCCCTTTTTGTACTGGCGGTGCTCTACGTCCTCCTCGCGCACGGCCTGATTCGAGCGGCCTATGAGGCCAGCGTGGCGGGACATAAGTCGGTTGCGTTTATCGACCCTACCCGTCACGACCTGCCGTACTATCTGGCGCGCGCTGACCTGATCTTCTGGCAATATCTCTTCTTCGGGATCCCACTCACCCTGTTGTTCTGGTACGGCTTGTGGCGTGCATCCAAATGGTTGTTGGCGCAGTCGAGCACCGGTCTGGAGCGCCCTGATTCCGGCGCTTCCTTCCGCTACGATTGGCTGGTGGCATGCTTCGCCTACTGCGTGCTCACGGCGATCTACTTCTTCCCGACGCTCGGCACGATCAACTCCGCCCTGATCGGACCGCCGGAGGACAATCTCGCCGGCTATTGGAGCTTGTGGTGGGCCAACGATCAGGTCTTGCACGGTAGCCAATCGCTGAGTTTCAGCAATTCGATCTACTTCCCCGAAGGATCGACACTCTACTACTTCGCCTGGTCGTTCTACAATCTGTTGTTCACCTTCTTAATGCGGTTGTTTTTCGATGGCGTGACCGTCTTCAATCTTGTGTTGCTTCACGGCTATCCGCTGGCCGGACTGGGAGTTTTCCTGTTGGTCAAACGCGTTACCGGCAATTCGATCGCAGCGCTGGTCGGCGGGTTCTTGTTCGCCTTCAATCCCAATCATTTTCAGCACTCGCAGCACCATATTCATATCAACTCAATTCAGTTCATTCCGTTTTTCGTCCTGACCTTTTGGGATGCTGTTCGGTATCGCAAGACCTCAAGTCTCGTCCTCGCCACTGTCTTCTTCCTCCTCAATACGCTTTGTGACTGGACCTACATGATCATGGCGGGCTATTTCATGGCGTTTGCCTATCTCTATCTGGCGCTTCGCAATCGTCGCTGGTGGTTGGGAGACTTGCTTAAGCGCTCAGTAGTCATTGTCGGTACTTCCGTGTTGCTGCTCTCGCCGTGGCTGGTGCCGATGGTAAAGATTGCACTTTCAACCCCCGAAACCGACGTCGGCGGCCGCAATACCTTCGTGACTGACTTCGCCGGTCTTGTCGTTCCGGGTCTGGCGCATCCGCTCGGGGACTGGGAACCGATTGAAACAGCGAATGCCAGCTACACCGGGAATTATCACGAGGCAGCTGCCTATCTCGGAATTGCCGCGCTTCTGCTCGTGTTGTTCGCGGGTAAGAAGATATTTCAGCTGGCGGCGCGTTGGTGGCTGGGACTCTTCGCCTTCACCGTACTGGCCTTGGGCCCGCAACTGCATCTTTTCGGCAAGTCACAGCCGATCGGCTTGCCGTACACTGTCATCGCTTATATTCCGTTCCTGGCGAACCTCCGTGCACCGGCGCGCTTCATCGTCTATGTCTACTTGTTCTGGGCAGTTATCGTCGCCATTGCACTCTCGATTCATTGGCGTCGGCTTAGCGGCTCCTCCAAGGGCCGAGTGCTATTGGCTGTTCTTGTTGTCATGCTTGGAGTCGACTTCTTCTCAGTCTGTCGTGAGACGACGCCGGTCACGTCGCCCTCGATCCTCGTGCCTCGCGCCGACGAACCGGCGCCACGCGCATACATGAATCTGCCAAACGACTATGTGCCCACCATGAACTACATGATGCAACAGACCATTCACAGGATTCCGATCGTTGAGGGCGCAGCCACCCGCAAGATCGGCCGGTCGCTGTTCGACCGTCTTGATTTCGCGGACCTCGACCACCAGCAACGACAGCTTGACTCCGCCGGCGTCACGCATGTCGTCATCCACAAGTATCTCCTTCCCGACACCGCAACCACGGCAACGTGTTATCGGGCGAGGTATGCCACCTTGCGTGAAGACGACTCCTGTCTGGTCCTGCTCGTCCAACGGAAGTATTAGATTCGCTCTTCCCAGGCTCTCCCTGATCCTTTTTGATTGCCGACCGCGTTGTTGCCTTCAAAATTCGGTTTGTGAGCTTTGTCAGATTCAAGGATTTGCTGACTCTCGTGACCGCGCTGTTCCTCGTCGCAGCAACGGCGGTACCCGCATCGGCAGTAACCGGCTTCGGCTTTGGCGCCAAGTTAGGCCAAGTCACGGAATACGACAACCCGGACATCAAGATCTCGAACTTGAGATTTGACGACTTCAAGTTCTTCGGGGTCTTTGCCAAGTTCGGGCGCAACGTTTTCGACCTGGAGGTCGGCTTCGAACGTTTCGATGACCGTGAGAAGCTGGAGCTGTTTGGGGAAGAAGTCGAGGCGGAGACCAAGGACTGGATCGTGCACGCGACCGGGAAGTTCGTCTTTGCGTTTCCGCTGCTAAAGCCTTTCGTCGGCGCTGGCGTGGCTTCGCACTCGGTTAGCTACCGTTACTCCGGTCCGTTGGGCGATTATGAAGATGTTACGATCTCGATTCCTGCCGATAAGACCCACTTCGGCTACCACCTCGTTGCTGGCGTCAAGTTGGATACGCGCGTTTTGCCGGTTGACGTGTTCGTTGAAGGGAAGTTCCAGAAGGTCAACAGCAATCCCGACACCGATTTTACTACGCTCTCAGCCGGCATTAGCGTCGACTTCCTCTGACCGGCATTGCCCGACCAGACGGCTAAATCGATTTTGTGATTGTTTCGCGGCTGTAATCTGATTAGGTTTGCGCGGTGTAAAACCGGGTGAAAACATGCCGCAAATCGATCTGCATAAGACCTATCGCAACCTCGGCCGCTATCGCCAAATTGTTGCCGTCCTGGTGAAATACGGCTTCGGCGAAATCCTCGACCGCATGAATATTATCGGCTACCTGCAGATCGGCAGCCGCAAGTTGTTCGCGCGCCAGCACGAAATCGCCTCGCTCAATTGGGCCGAACGGATTCGCCGGGCGCTCGAAGAATTGGGTCCGACTTTTGTCAAAATGGGACAAATCCTGTCGACGCGTCCCTTTCTGATTCCCGCCGAACTGACCCTCGAACTGACCAAATTGCAGGACCGGGTGGCACCGTTTGAATTCGCGGAAGTCAAACGGATCGTCGAGCATGAGTGGGGACGACCCATCGATGAGGTCTGCGCCACCTTCGACGAAAGTTCGAGCGCATCCGCGTCGCTCTCGCAAGTCCATCGCGCTACTCTGAAGGATGGTTCGCCCGTGGCCGTCAAAGTGCAGCGGCCCAACGTCTCGGAGATTCTGGAGAAGGATTTGGCGATCCTGCGCGATCTGGCCGGCTTGCTGGCGCGCTATGTGCCGGAGACGCGCCCATTCGACCCGGTGGCCATCGTCGACGAGGTCTGGAAGACTGCGCGACAGGAGGTCGATTTCGGCGTCGAAGCGCGCAATCTGGAAATCTTCGCCCGCAATTTCGCCGACGATAGCCGCGTCGTTCTGCCGGAAATCCACTGGGAACTGTGTACCAGCAAGGTCTTGACGACGAGTTATATCGACGGCATCAAGATTTCCGAAATCGACCAGCTCCGTGCCGCCGGTATCGATCCAGCGGAAATCACCCGCATCGGCGGCCAGGTCGTCGCGCGGCAGATCTTCGAGCACGGTTTTTTCCACGCTGACCCGCATCCGGGTAACCTTTTCGCCTTGCCGGGGAATCGCATCGCTGTTGTCGATTTCGGCATGATGGGGCGCCTCTCCCGTAGCTCGCTGGAACTGGTCTCCGATCTGGTGGTGGCTGCCACCGGCGACGATTCGCGCCGGCTCGTGCGCGTATTGCAGAATCACGAACTCCTCACTGATGACATCGTGCCCACCGTGCTGGAGGCTGATCTGTCGATGTTTCTGCACCGCTACAATGGGGTGCCGCTCGCCAAGCTCGATATGCGCTCGATGCTGCTCGACGCCTATCGCATCATCACCGCCCACCACATCAAATTTCCGCCGGAGTTGCTGATGCTGGGCAAGGCGCTCGGCACCTATGAGGAAGTCGGTCGCAAACTCAACCCCGAGTACAATCTCGTCTCAGAACTGAGTCCCGCAATCAAGAAGCTGGCCTCGCGTAAGTTCGAGCCGCGCCAAATCGTGTCGGAAATCGGATCGTACTTCGCCGACCTGCGTGAGTTGATGATCAACGTTCCGTTTGAAATGCGGCGAATCGCCCGCAATCTCCGGCGCGGCGAACTTTCGATTGCGTTCGAACACAAGGGACTGGAACGGCTGATCCTCGAACTCGAAAAGGCATCCAATCGCATCGCCTTCGCTATGATCATCGCCGCGATTATCGTCGGCTCGTCACTGATTATGACCCGCCAGATCGGCATGACGGTCTATGGCTTTCCGATCCTTGGCCTGATCGGCTTCGTCACCGCCGCCGTGCTCGGGTTCTGGCTGGTCATCGCCATCTTGCGATCAGGAAAGTTGTAGTATGACTTCCTCGGGAATGACCTTCTCGCATTCGCGGCTCGAAACCTACGAATCGTGCCCGCTCAAGTTCAAATTCCAGTACATCGACAAAGTCGAAGTCCCCAAACGCGACTCCGTCGAGGCGTTCCTGGGCTCACGTGTACATGATGCCCTGGAGGCTCTCTACCGGGGCGTCCTGATGGGGAAGATCTGGTCGAAAGAGGAATTCCTTAAGTCCTACGCCGACGTTTGGGCAAAGGAACAACACGACGACATCTTCATCGTCAACAAGCAGTACACAATCGATGATTACTTCCGCCAGGGACAAAAGGCGCTCTCGGACTACTGGGAACGCTACCATCCGTTCGATGCCGAGCAGACGATCGCCCTCGAAGAACGTGTGACCCTGAGTCTCGATGACGCCGATACGTTCAAGATTCAGGGATTTATCGACCGCATCTCCAAGACCAAAGACGGCGTCTGGCAAATCCGCGACTATAAGACCAAGCGGCGGCTGGCAACCCAACAGGACGCCGATCAGGATCGCCAATTGGCGCTCTATCAAATCGGCCTCCGGAGGCGCTTCCCCCAGGCCGAAAAAATCGAGTTGATCTGGCATTACCTGCTCTTTGACGAGGAAGTCAAGTCGGTTCGCGAGCGATCAGATCTTGAAAAACTCAAGATCGAGACGATCCATTTGATACAAGAGGTTGAGGAGTCGATCAAGACCGATCGTTTCCCGTATCGCGAATCCGCCCTTTGTGATTGGTGCGACTTCTTCGACATCTGTCCGGCCAAACGCCACTTGGCCCAGGTGCGCCTGCTGGAACCCCAGGTCTTCAAGAAGGACGACGGTGTTCAACTTGCCGACCGCTTCACCGAAGCCTATTCCCGGAAGTCCGAATTGCAGCGGCAAATCCGCGAAATCGAAGCAGAGCTGGATAGCATCAAAGAAGAAATCTACCGCTACGCCCAGCAGTTCATGATGACGAAAATCTACGGCTCCAGCCGCCATGTCAACGTGACCATCAAACCCACCGTGCGACTGCCCGCGAGCGACGATAAGGATGAGAAACCGGTGCGCAGGCAACTGGAGGAATACCTCAAAAACACCAAACTTTGGGAGGAGGTCTCCCAGTTGACACCGGCGCGATTGGTCAAGCTCTATGAGACCGGAGAACTGGCCGATCGGGTCAAAACTGAGCTGTCTCGCTTCCTGTTTCCAACTGTCGAAAAACGAGTTCGAATCGGTTCTGCCAAGGACTACGACGAAAACTTCGAGATGTAAGTCCGCTTTCGACTATTACTTCCAAGAATATGGGTGGGCACAGAGAAGTGCTGATCTCTAAGTTTGTGTGGAACAAGAGATTATACAAGTCCTGCCCGAGCCGAACTCTGCGAGTACGTCATCCCTGTTCGCTTTTGATACATGTTCGCTGCTTGCTTTCACCTTGACTTTGGGGCGGTATTCTCTATATTCCAAGCGTCTGCGTAAGTGTACTTCTCGCGTTGCTCTATTCAGTGAAATGGAGCCGAGCTAAACGAAATTTATTTGACTGAACTGAAAGGTATCGGCTTTTGACCACGCAAGGCCGGTTCACGCGAGAATGAGTTCTTCCTCAAGTTACGGAGAGCTTTTGTGAGCATCCTACGATCGATTGCGACGCTCGTCTTCTGCCTGGCTGCACTCCCATCATTTGCCTTAGCCGCTGGTGGAGACCATCCCTGGAGCGACTCGTTGGCCGCCAAAACGGCGCTGGCGGGACCAAGCCTTCAGGAAGTCTTGAGCACCTTGGGTTATTCGATCAATGTTGCGACCGACGAAGTCAACCTCACGGTCTTCAAACCGCAGGCGAGTGCTACGTCGGCGGAAGTGACCTTGAAGTACCGCGGTTCGGCCTCGCTGTCGAATTTCGGCTGGTATCCTCAAACGACGCCGGCGGCCAAAACCTTGCTGATTGCCGCCGATGCTCCGGTCGGCACGATGGTATCGGTTCCGACCGAGTTCGACTCGGTGGGGTTGTACCTCGGCCCGACCTTATTCGATGATACTTGGTACACGACCGAGGGCTTGAATTGGGACGGCTTCAAGCACGCCCGAATCTTCGCTACCGGCGAAGCAGGTCACTATGTGATCGCTTGGGAAGATCTGGCCGACGGTGGCGATCAAGACTATGAGGATGCAGTCTATGATCTGCTTTTCGTCAATCCCGATGCTCTCCAGTTGTCGTTTGTCGGGCAGACCGAGTACTTGTTCTGCACCGAGCAGGAAATCTGCTTTGGTGTCAACGTTACCGGCGGTATCGGCCAAGTCACCCTGCAGCAGGAAATCGGCGGTAATTTCCTGACAGTCCAGTCAGGACTCGCGCCAATTTCATATCAGTCGTGCTTCCTGCCGTGGCCGGTCGACTCCGTGCACCGCTTTGTCTTCAAGGCGACGGATGCGGAAAACAACACCATCGTCGACACGTTTGCTGTGACCGTCAACTTCCGCGAGAATCCCATCTTGACCCTGACTGACGACTTCGTTGATACGACCATCTGCGATCTCGATTCGATCTGCATCGATGTCGCCGAGGCGCTTGATTACGACAACGATCTCTTGCAGTTCACGCTCTTTGACAGCCCGCCGGCGTCGATTGATTCGGCCACTGGCGAAATCTGCTTCCTCCCAACCACCGCCGATTCGGCGCTCTACCAGTTCATCATTGTCGCCTTTGATTCCTGTTGCCAGTCGTTTGGCTTTCCGGCGGAACCGGGCGAAATCCTCCCCTGTCCGCGTGACACCCTGTACGTGATCGTGCGCTACCAAGCCAAACCGATCATTACGACGATTCCCGATACGACAATCGCGCACTGCTCAACGACCGCGAGCCAAATCTGCTTCCCCGTGACCGCCGCGACTGAAAATCAGCCGGTTCCGGTGACTCTCGAGTGCGGCCCCGGTGCGATCAGCGACGGAGAGTTGTGCTTTGACGCCCCCTCATCGGGAAGCTATACGTTCTGCTTTTCCGTGCCCGATGCTTGCGGCGGTTTCGTTCGCGACACCGCGAATGTCAACGTGATCATCGACGAAGTTCCGCCGGTCGCCAACGCCGGGCGCGATTCGACGCTGAGCTTGTGCGCGCCCCAGCCGATTTGCTGGGATGCCGGTTGCTCCGGCGCCGACCTGGAAACTTGCGAACTGATCTCTCCGATCGGCACTTTCAACGGCAGCCAGATTTGCTTCACTCCCGCCGCGACCGGAATCTACACGTTCGTCCTCCAAGCCACCGACCTGTGCGGCAACATTGATCTGGACACGGCGATTGTTGATGTGACTGTCAAACAGCCTCCGGTTGCGCTGGTGGCCGATACGACGCTAAGCCTGTGCCAGCCGCAATCGGTTTGTTTGCCGGCCTCTTGCAGTGATCCTGACGGCGACCTGACCTCTTGCTATCTTATGAGCGGCCCGGGAGCTTACGACGGAAGCCAGATTTGCTTCACTCCCGACACTTCCGGCACCTACCGCTTTGTCGTGCGCGCTCTCGATGCCTGCGGCCTGGCTGATTGGGATACCGGCTACGCCGTAGTGACCGTCAATCGCCGCCCCGATGTTCAGCCCGGCGGCGGCAGCTACGTGCTTTGCGAGCCCGGACTGATTTGTGTGCCGATCAACGCCACCGATCCGGACGGCAACCCGCTGACATTCACGACGACCATGGGCACCGTCCAGGGCAATCAGGTTTGCATCAATTCCGGCGGTCCGGGTACGCGCTTGTTCAATTATCAAGTGATTGCGCGCGACTCCTGCAACCTTGCCGATACCGCACTCTACACGGTCAACGTCAAGGTGAACATGGTGCCGATTCTGACCGTGCCGACGCCGACGCCGCAGCAGCTGTGCGATCCGCAACAACTTTGCTTCAATGTCACTACCGTTGACTCGATCATCGCCAAACTGGCCTACAGCCTGCTCTCTGGTCCCGGCACGATCAACCCGACGACCGGCCAGGTGTGCTTCACCCCGACGGTCGACGGCAATTACTCCTGGTCGATCGTCGTCCAGGACAGTTGCGGCAAGGCCGACACCGCGCAGACGACCTGGAATGTTAACTTCATCGACCCGCCGACCCCGGTGGTTGTCGGTCCCGCTCGCGATACTGTCGTCTGTTTTGATTCGCTCGTGACCAATATCTGCGTGCCAATCTCGTACAACGTGATCCCGAACACGACGCTTACGGCATATCCGGTCGGCGCCAGCGTCAACTATACTTTCAATCATTCGGCCGGCACGGGCACCTTGTGCTTCGACCCGCTACCGAATATCGACCGCTCCTATACCTTTGCCTTTGTTCGCAAAAATGAATGCGGTGATTCAACCATAGCCGAGTGGGATTTCACGATCGCATGGGTCAATTGCGATTCATCGTGTATCGTGCTCGAAATTGACAAGACGGAGTGCATCAATCTGGGATCGACTGTCACCGTCAACGTGAACTACGAAGGACGCTTCCCGATCGGCGGCTTCGACATGATGTTCACTTACGACGTCTCGGCCTTCTCCTTCCTGAACGCCTCGCTGGGCCCGGCGGTCAATGCCTGGGAGTACTTCACGTATCGCTTGGGACCCTTCGGCAACTGCACCGGCTCCTGTCCATCGGGATTGGTCAAGGTGGTCGCTATAGCCGACGCCAACAACGGCGCGCAACATCCGCCGACCGCGCAGTTGACCCCGACGGGCAGCATTGTGCGGCTGACGTTCCGGGCGACCTCGAATGCGACCTTTGAGGGACAGGTCTACCCGGTCAGCTTCTTCTGGATCGACTGCGGCGACAACGCGTTCTCCACAGTCTCCGGCGATACGCTGCTGATCGACAAGATCATCATCGATGCCTACGATGTGACGATTTGGGACGAAGATGATGATGCACTCTTCCCGGAGGCCAATCGCTACGAGCACCTCGGTGCGCCCGACTCGTGTCTGATCGGCGACAAATACCAACCCTTGCGCTGCGTGGAGCTGCGCAACGGCTATATCTGCATAATCGATTCCGATTCGATTGATGCCCGCGGCGATCTGAATCTGAACGGCATCGCGAATGAGATTGCCGACGCCGTCCTCTATACGAATTTCTTCCTGCGCGGCATCGGCGTCTTTAACATCAGTCTGGCAGCCCAGGTCGCAGCGTCCGATATCAACAACGACGGCATTACCTTGACCGTCGGCGATCTGATCTACCTCCTGCGCATCATCGTCGGTGATGTCCAACCGATTCCCAAGCTGTCTCCGTTTGGCAACACGGCGGCGTTCTTTGTGGCCGCCGAATCCGGCGCAACCACGATCTGGTCGGAGTCGACCTCTGACATCGGCGGCCTGTTCCTTCAGGCGCGCCTGCCCCAGGGCACCACGGCTGCCGCGGTCGTGTCCGAATTGGCGGCTTCCGGCCTGAAACTCGACTACGCAATTGAGAGCGACCAGTTAAACGTGTTGCTGTATTCTGACACGCAGGGCGCCAGGATTGCCGCCGGCAAAGCGCCGATCCTGCGCATCAATGCACCGCTTGAGATCGAACATCTCGAAGCGGCCGACTACGACGGCAACATGTTGCGCGCAACGTTCGGCAAGCAGATTCTGCCGGAGCAGTTTGCGCTCGGCCAGAATTATCCGAATCCGTTTAATCCGTCAACGACCATCAGCTTCTCGCTGCCGCAGACCACCGACTGGACACTGACCATCGTGAATGTCAGCGGGCAGATCGTGAAGCGATTTAGCGGTTCGTCACTGGCCGGCGAGGTGAGTCTGACGTGGGATGCCACTGACATGAACGGCGTTACCGCCGCGACCGGCGTCTACTTCTATCGGCTGGATGCCGGCGAGTTCAGTGCCACCCGTAAAATGGTCTTGATGAAATAGCCTACCATGCCGGGCGGCGTCAAGCGTCGCCCGGTTTGATGCGCATAGCTACAAAATCGTTTCTTGGGCTAATGGCTTAGACAAACAATATCCACTACGTTTGCCCCCACACACTTACGCTAAGGCAAGCGGCGTCCACCCCCTCACCGGACGCCGCTTGCTATTTTCGCGCAGTGGCCTTGTTCTGAGTATGCGGAGACTAACTTGGTTCACTCTGCAGGATTTGTCGTAACTCGTCGAAGAGTTCAGCGCTCATCACCCCCACACCCGTCGCAAACTGCAGCACCTGTGACCAGTAGATGTTGCCTTCCAACAGCACCGGTCCGTCCTGCGTGATCGCGATGTCCCAGCCGAGCGATCGCAACTGCGGTGCCAGACTCTGACACGTCTGGGCCATCGCCATGATCTCGCGGAAGTAGGGAAGTCGTTCTCCTTCAATCGCCGCGCCGGTCTCCGGATGTGCCGCATAGTGCACGATGCCGGCCTTCGTAATCTGCGCCGCCTTCCCCAGCACGCCGTTCTCGTCGATCGGCGCTGCAAACCCCGTGGTGCCGACGTTGTCGATGAATTTCCCCGCACGCGCAATCTTGAGCAGGCGCATCAGCACTTCGATACGGCCGGAGCGGGCGATGTAGGTCACGATCCGCGCGGTTTGCGTCGCGTCGGTCGTGTAGCGATCAAGAAACGGATGCTGCCGTACGCGCTCCTGGATCAGCCATGAATCCGCCACCGCGCCGGCGTTTTCGTCGTACTGCGTGACGGCTATTTTATCGAACAACTGGAAGAGATTGATCTCGCCATCGACACTGGAGAAGATCTTTCCGCCCTCGAGTTTGCGGCAGACGCGCACTCCTTCGCCGCGATTGGCGCCCACTGCCTTCAGCACAAAGTCCGCGAACGGTCCCGCCTCGATCAAAGCGACGAATTGCTCCCGCGTCTGCAATGGCGCGCCCTGAGCATCGTGGCCGCTGAAGCGATCATAAAAGCCGTAGAGCACCGGCATCCGCACGCCCATCGCCCCGAAAAACCGTTGCGCGACCATCTTCTGCAGCAAGCCGTACTCGAATTTGGGATTAATCGTGCGGTGAATCAGGAAGGCGTGGTTCTTGCTCAAGTACCGCCGCTTCTGCTCCCAGTTCAGTTCGCGCCGGCACAGTTCGTACCGGTAATATTCATGCGGTTCCAGTCCGTTCTCACGCTGTAAGCGAGAGACCTCGTAGAGCTGCTTCACGAAGCTGATGCGGTCAAGCTTGGCCAGACTGCGGTTGCCGTCGGAACAGCGACGGATGAATCGGATGATCGCGGCGGGAGTCGGCTTCATCGGTTCTCCATTAACCTCCAGTCGAGCCATGGTAACCAGATTGAGGCGCGGCCGACAACAAAAAAGGCCGCACGTCGGTGCGGCCTTTCGCAATCGCTTAAGATCTCAATCTATCTGCGGCGGCGCAGGAAAATTCCACTACCCAGCAGACCGGCGCCCAACAGGATCATCGTGCCCGGCTCCGGTATCACGGTCAATGCGTGGGTCTCTTTCAACACGTCATTACCGCAACCCAGCGTATTGGTGAAGTTGATCGACGAGTGGTCGAAGATGTTGAAATCGGGGCCGAACAGGCTCAAATCAACACACCACTCAAACACCCAGGTATTGCCATTGGTCTGACTGGGATTGGCCGGAATCAGGGGATTCGGCTCGAGGTCTTCTGTGAAAGTCGCTTCGAATAAGTCCATTCCCAGGTTCTGGCCATCGCTGACGCGCCACGGACCAACTGCATTACGGATCGCCGCGTTGTTGCCAAAGCCGCCCGGCACGTTTGGAATATCCAGGTAGCTCTGCACGCTGTAGAGCCCGCCGTCGCCGGCTTGCGACTGTGCCCGCAGCGCATACTGGCGATCACTGCCGTCGAAACCGAAGAACAGGTCGCCGGCCCCATACGTGACATTCCAAACCGACGAATACGCGCCGTAACCGAAACTGGAGGTCAGCGACACGTACATCTTGCTGCCGTCGATGGCGAAGTTGAGTCCTTCGATGTCAAACCGCTCGCCACCCAGTCCGGCAGTACCCGGATTCGGCTGGAACGGATTCGGCTGACCCGGATAACCCGGCGCCGGAATGTCCGCTGTGTTGTTGTGCTCATCGAAGTAGTTGTTGCCGAAGTCATAGATTGCCCAAGAGTAGGCTGGTGCGCTGATCAACGCAACCGCCATAATCACCAGCAACGCAAGCTTGTTTATCTTCATTTTAACCTCCAAATCACAAAGACAGGATTTCTCTAGACTGAAAGCAAGCAAGGGGTGTGCCGGATGAGCGCATTTTGCACAGGCAGTAACCTCAATTGCGACAATTGATTGCAACGACGAGAGGCTCCGTGATCAAATACTTTTTTCGGGGGGAATTGATTTGCTGTAGTCATTCTCGACACCTGGAGGTGTCTCCAAATCATCAAATGCAATATCCTCTTAAACAACATAGGCTTGAAGGGTATCGGTTAGTGTCGAATCCGCTAACAAAAAAGGCTCCCCGATCGAGGAGCCTTACAAATTCCTGAAGTGATTGTTAATTAATCACTTGCAGCCAGCCGGCTGTCCGTTCGGACCGCTCTTCTGGACGGAGAAGGCAGGGAAAACGTTCCCGGTTCCGTCCGGAGTCACGCCGTAAAGCGAATTCGACGGGGCAATGAAGCAAGTGTCGACTAACACATTGCAGACGTCAATCGCGCTCTTGGCATCGGCACTGAAATACAACGTGGCCAATTTGCCTTTGGCCTCTGCCAACGGCGGCTTACCATCGCCGAGGCTGGCAAACATGCCGACCAGCACCTGCTGTAGTGAGTCGATCGGTCGGACCGACTTCACCGCAAAATAGTCCGTCCGCGACGTCCACTGCACGGAGTCGTAGTGCATGCGGAAGCCATTCCCGCGCACAACGAGCGGGAAGGCAAACGCCGCCAGCTTCTGGTCATTATCCCAATTCAAGTCCATGGCGAAGTGGTTGGGCTTTACCTGATGCACAACGACATCGACCTTGTCGGGGCGACCAAACGGATCGCGCGGTTTTCCCTCGGCCAGAAGCATCGCCGACGCCACCAGCATCACCAACGCCAACATGACCAGAACTTTAGCTTTTGTCATTAATCTCCTCCCTGTGCTACAAGTCGCTCTATGGAGTTTGCTCCAATTTCCGAATTTCGTTTTCAACAGTCGTTCTTACACGCGACTGGGGGTATTGTTTCAGGAATTCGCGATAGGTTTCCAGCGCCCGCACCTTGTCGCTGAGATCTTTGTCGTACGTTACAGCGATCTTCATCAGGGCGGTCGCGGCCTCCTGCGTATTCGGAAAATCCTGGCGCAGTGTTTCAAGTTGAACGATCGCGTCGTGAAACCGCTTCTGCCGAATCAGGAACGTGCCGAGATAGCTGGAAGCCTGCAACCCCAGCTGATTGTTTTTCTGCGAATCGACGATCTTCCGCAATTCCTGCTCGGCGCGCTCCGTCCACTCCTGTTGGAATCGTGCCTGCCCGATGCGCTCAAAATAGTCGGGCAGATAGACCAGGACGTCGAGCGCCTGGGACGTCATCGGATATTCGTTTAACAATGCAACGTACTCCTGCCGGGCACGCTCATTGTTGCCCTCCTCCTCGAAGCTGCGCGCACGCGCCAATTGGGCTTGTGCCTGCAAACCACTAACGGTGCGAAACCGCTCTTTGAGCCGGTCCAGATAGTTGCGACCCTCCTGATAGCGGCCATCGGCGAAGGCCAGCGTCGCCAGCTTCAGGTGCGCGACGGCAATCGTGTTGGAGTCAATCCCGCCGTTGATAATCTCGTTGTACATACGCATCGCGTCCTGCGGGCGGTTTAGTTGGGTCAGATACAGGTCGGCGATCATCGCCTTGGCCGGATCGAAAATACGGCCGCTCGAATCGACGACCGTCTCCAGCGTCGCCACCGCCGCGCGGTAGTCGCCGATCGATTCATACATCTCCGCCAGCAGCCGGGTCGCCATCATGGTCATCGGGATTTTCGGGAAAGAATCGACGATGCCCTTGTAGTAGGCGATGGCGCGGCGGGCACGGGTGCGCGCGTTGACGGAATCTTGAAGCTGCACGTAATGATCGGTGATGTACTTGGGCAACTCGATCACGGACTCGATCGGGTAGTAGCCGCGCTCCAACGGCGGATACGCCTCCTGTAGCAGCGTATTGTACAACGACTCGGCGGCCGCCCAGCGCTCATCCCGCTCGGCGAGCTTGCCGGCGGCATAGAGTGCATCATAGCGGTGACGCGGCTGGATTGCGGGCGAGGTCAGCAGCAGGTCGAAAATCGAGCGGGCACTGTCGATCGCTTCCGCCGACAGCAACAGAGCTGAAGCCGCCAACAGCGATCGCCCGGCCAAAAACGAGGCTTCCGCGCTCGCTTTCGAAGTCGTATCGCGCGCATCGGCGTTAGGGAAGTTGCGCTTGAAGATGTCATAGACGTTAACGTAGACATCCACCAGTCGCAGGTAGTCCTGCTGCGTGCGCAGCTCCGGCTTGACGGAATAGTCTTTCGCCGTCTTGTCGGCCAGGAAGTAAGCCTGTTCGACCTCGTAGCGTCGCGCTTCCTCGTCATAGCTGCCGCAGCCGGCAAACCCCAGCGCGCAGGCGAGGAGCCATACTCCCAGGAAATAGATTGGTCTCATCATCACTTCTTCAAGCTGTACCTGATTGTTATCGTCGCTTCCGTGCAATTTCTCAAATGGACCTGTCGAGTCCAGGAAGGTTGAATTTCCGTGAATTACCGCCGGCCGAATCGATCCGCCGAGCAGCTACCGGCGCAAATGGTAACAGGTCGCCGCGGCGATGTCAAGATGTATGCCATCGACCGCTGTCGCGCAAGCTCTTGCCCAATCGCAGATTTCCACTATCTTGGCGCTATGAACAACCTCGACACCAGGACGCTCGAGTCGCTCGAGTTTCCGCGCATCAAAGTCGCTATCGCCCGGCACTGCCTCTGTGACGGTGGTCGGCGACTTGTCGATGAACTCAAGCCTTCACTCGAAGCACTGATCATCGAGTCCAATCTGCTCGAAACGCTGGAGATGAAGGAGATTCGCGAGTTCGAGGAGGTCTTCCCGCTGGAAAGTGTCGAGCGCTTCGAGCCCCTCGTCGACAAAATTCGCGTGGCCGGCTCGATCCTCGATCCCGAGCAGCTCAAGCGCGTGGCTGACTTCCAGCGGACGATTGTGTCTTTGTCCCAGTATCGCCAGCACAAAGCCGAAAAATACCCGCGCGTCTGTGCCTATCTTCAGCGCTTGCAGCCGTTGCCGGATCTGATCCACCGGATCGACCAGGCCATCGATCGCGGCGGCGAAATCAAGGACTCGGCCTCCGACCGGCTCCGCCGCATCCGCGCCGAAAAGGTCAATGCCCGGGCACAGATTCTGACGCGACTGCAGAAAGTCCTCGGCGCAAAATCGCATCGCTCCGACCGGCTGGACGATATCGTTACCGTTCGCGACGGCCGCTACGTCATTTCAATCCTCGACAGCGATTTCAATCCCAAGACCGCCGTCGTCCACGATCGCTCGCGCACCGGAGCAACACTCTACGTTGAGCCGACCGAGGCCATCGAACTCAACAACAAGCTCAAGCAACTGCTGATCGACGAAACCCACGAGATCGAGAGGATCCTGCTCGAATTATCGGAGCTGGCGCGTTCACACGCCGAGGAACTGACGGAAAACTGGGCGGTGTACTCGCGGCTTGATTTCCTTCATGCCAAGGCAGCCTTTGCGGCACAGATCGACGGAATTATGCCGCTGCTGCGTCCGGAGCCGCAAATCAGCCTGCAGGCCGCTTACCATCCGCTCTTGCTGCTGGGTGCGAAGCAGAAATCCGAGGTTGTCCCGCTGTCGGTGGAGCTGGGCTTCGATCACAGCGTGATCATCATCACCGGCCCGAATACCGGCGGCAAGACGGTGGCCATGAAGACCGTCGGACTGCTGATCCTGATGGCGCAGTCGGGGATCTTGATTCCTGCCGACGCCAAATCGCAGCTGGGTATTTTCCAGCGCGTCTTCGCCGACATTGGCGATGAGCAGTCGATCGAGTTATCGCTCTCCACGTATTCGGCGCACATCGCCCGCATAACCCAGGCGCTCGAACACGCCAACCCCCACACGCTCCTGCTCTTTGACGAACTCGGCGTCGGCACCGACCCCAAGGAGGGCGCTGCGCTGGCGGAGGCCATCATCGACCATGTGGTCCGCTCCGGTGCCAAGTGTATCGTTACGACCCACTATTCGGCGCTGAAGGCCATTGCCGTCGGCAATCCCAAGGTGGAGAATGCCTCGATGGAATTTAATCGCGAGACGCTGCAGCCGACCTACCGGTTCCGCACGGGCTTGCCCGGATCGAGCTACGCCCTGGAGGTCGCCTCGCGACTCGGTATGCCGTCGACCGTACTCCAGCGTGCGCATGAACTGGTCGGTTCGCAAGAACGCTCATTGGCCGATTTGATTGCCAAGCTCGAAGCGGAACTGATGGCAGCTGATGCTGACCGCCTGGAACTGCGCGAGCGGCTCCAGCGGGCCGATGCCCTGGAAAGCTCACGCCGCGCCGAAAAGGACAAGCTCGATGCCCGCGAAAAGCAGTTGCTTAAGGAGGGCTATGACGACGCTAATCGACTCGTCGAAGACACTCGCAAGCGCCTCGAAGCGCTGATGACCGAAATCAAATCCGAGGCCGCGACCAAAGCCGATTTGAAGCGCACACAGAAGTCGATTGACGATCTGCGCCGGGAGCTGTATGAAGGCGCACGGCGAATGGAGCCGCAATGCGAAGCCGGCGCGCCGCCGGCTGCCGGCGACCAGGTGTTCATCGAACGGCTGCAGACCGACGGCGAACTGCTCGAAATCTTTCCGGGCGGCAAGCGCGGCAAGGTGCGGGTGGGCAAGGTGCTCTACACGATGGAACTGGCCGACCTGCGCAAGTTGGAGAGCGATCTCGCTGCGCCCAAGCTCCCCGAAGGCGTGAACTACCAGCCGTTTAAGGACAATGTCGAATTGGAGATTTCGCTGCGTGGGCTGACTGTGGACGAAGCCCGCGACCGCCTCGACAAGTATTTCGATGAATTGGCGCTGTCGCACGCACCGTACGTGCGCATCGTTCATGGCAAAGGCACCGGTGCGCTGCGCCGACTGGTGCGCGAATATCTCTCCAAAAACAAAATGGTGGAGTCGTTCCAACTGGGCGAGTGGAACGAGGGTTCTTACGGGGTCACGGTCGTCAAACTGAAATCGTGAGCGTCATCAACCCTCTTGGCGCAAGTGACGAATTTCCTTCAGGTAAAATTCAATCTGCTTGTCGTCGTTGGCCGTTTCGGCTTGCACCAGCAGGCGCTTGAGCTCGGCCATCCGTCGATCGCGGTGCCGGCGATGGAAGCCGTTGACCAGATCGGTGAATAGGGTATCGAGATCAGCGTTGTGGAAGTCGAGCGCGGCCAGCTCGGCCAGTAGTTGTTTGCGAACCAGGCTGTCAACCTTGTCGATGAGATGTGAGGCCGACACCGGCAGTTCTTCCTCGCGCAAGAGCTGGATCAGACTGTAAAGCTCGGCCAGGTCCTGATCCTCGAAGTCAGAGGGAGCGATCTTCTCTGCCGCCGCATCGATCAAATCCTCGCGCTGGAGCAACAGCGCAATCATGTCGCGATCGAGCGGCGGTCGCGCTTGCTCACGCGGCCGGGCAATCGGCTTGCGCACTTCTACCCGCACTCCACGCCGCAGCAAATCAATGCCGATGTTGTAGTGCCGGGCGACATCCTGCAGAAACAACTCCCGCCGAATCGCGTCGTCGATCTTGCTTGCTAATGCCGCCAACCGTTTGATGGCGCGATCGCGGTCATCCAGCGTCAAATCGTCAAACCTGCGTCCCAACAGCGTCAGCGAGAACTCGACAAACGACTGCGCTCGCGCCAATTGCTCCAGCACCGCCGCCTTGCCGCCTTTGCGCGCGATCGAATCCGGATCTTCGCCCTTCGGCAGCAGTACGACCCGAACATCCAATCCCGCCTCGAACAAAAAGTCTACCGACCGCACTGCCGCCTGCTGTCCCGCCGAATCGGAGTCGAACATCAGAATCACACTTCCCGCTGAACGCGCCAGTAACTGCGCCTGCTCGGGCGTGAACGCCGTTCCGGAGGATGCGACCACGTTTGTGACTCCGCATTGATACAGCGACAGGAAATCAAAGTAGCCCTCAACCACAATGGCAGCTTCCGCACGGCGGATCTCGCCGCGCGAGTGCGCCAGCCCATACAGCACCGACGCCTTGTGATAGAGCGGGGTCTCGGGTGAATTGATGTACTTGGCCGATTCCGCCGGGTTGAGCGTGCGCGCGCCAAAGGCAATCGGCTTCTGCGCTAGGTTGAATATGGGAAACATCAGGCGGTCGCGGAAGCGATCATAGATGCGGCCGCTGTCGTTGCGCACAACCAGTCCGGCTTTCTCAAGATCGTCTTCGCTGATCGATTTCTGCTTCGCCAGCGTCATCAACGCATCCCAGCTGTCGAGGGAATACCCCAGGCCGAAGCGCGCGATCGTGGCATCGACGATTCCGCGCTCCTTGAGGTACTGCAGCGTCCTGCGGGAGTCCTTGAGTTGCTCGTGAAAGAACTTCATCGCGATCTCATGCGCGAAGTAGAGCTGTTCGTGCTCGCGTGAGTCACGTTGCGCTGACTTCTCGGGCAGCGTGATATTCGCGCGCGCCGCCAGCAGCTTGAGCGCCTCGACAAACGGCACGTGCTCGTACTCCATCACGAACGTGAATACATTGCCGCCTTTATGGCAGCCAAAGCAGTGAAAAATCTGCTTGTCGGCGCTGACCGAAAAGGAGGCGGTCTTCTCCTGGTGAAACGGACAGCGCGCCCAGTAATTGCGCCCTTTGCGCTTAAGCGGCAGATAGCCGGACACCACATCAACGATGTCCGTGGCTTCGCGCACGCGATCAACGATTTCGTCGCCGTAGAATGCCATGGCGGGAATCTACAACAATCGGCGCTTTTCTCAAATAGCTTGCTGCAAAGTCTGACTATTCGGGTCGATTTCGGTCGCACAACTCCGATGCAACTCTACTCTCGTAATTGAACTGATCCTGTGCACCGGCTTGCCGCCTGCAGGAGACGGCGATTGATTCGGCGCAACTTTCCGCCGTTCGGTACGGTAGTTGCTTTGAGGCGGCCTGACGGGGTCTCGCAATGGAGGGAGTCGATTCGTGTTTCGTTTTCTAATCTCAGCTACTTTGGCGGTGGGGTTGCTCTGGGGCGGGCCGCTCTTTGGGCAGGCTGTCACCGGGAAGATCACGGCGGCTGAATCCGGCGAAGCTTTGCCCTTTGCGACCGTCCAATTACCCGGCACGGGTAAGTCGACGGTCGCCAATGTTGACGGCAACTACCGAATCCTGGCATCGCCCGGACCAGTGGTCATCAAATTCAGCCATATCGGTTACTTCTCATTCGTCGACACCATCGATGTTACCTCCGCCGGGGCGGTGCTCGATGTTTCTCTCCGCAGCTCGACGGTGATCGTCCCGGGTTCGACAGTCTACACCCGCCAGTACGACCCGGCGCAATTGATCATTCTCGAGGCGATTAAACGTAAGCAAGAGATTCTGAATCGACTCGGGGCCTACGATTATCGGGCTTACACCAAGATGGTGGTTCGCGACCTGAGTCGCCCCGATTCGGTCGAGATCATGGCGATCACGGAGTCGCAATCGCAATCGTTTTGGGAACGTCCCCATCAGTACAAGGAGATCATCATCGCCCGCCGGCAGAGTGCCAATCTGGACGCCGTCGACAACCTGGTTGCTATTGGTGAATTCCTGAATTTCAACAAAAACCGCCTCGAGATCGGTCAATATTCCGTGGTCTCACCCGTCGCTGAAGACGCGCTGAAGTATTACAACTACTACCTGCTCGATTCGACCTGGGTCGACGGAAACAAGGTCTTCAAGCTTGAGGCCGAACCCAAAAACCAGGCCGACGCGCTGGTCGCAGGTTACATCTTCATCGCGGACTCGACATACGACGTCGTCGATGTGGAAGTCGGTTTCAACGAAGGCGTGCGGCTGCCCTTCGTGACCGGGCTGAAGTATTCCCAGCGCGTGGCGCCGTTTGCGGACCACTACTGGATGCCGGTTGAAATCAAATTCGGCGCCACCATCGAAATCGACTTCCCGGGCATCCCCGATGAGATCGGCATCGACCTGGCCGCTTCGATCTACGATTACAGCTTTGAGATCGATCATCCGGACCACACGTTCGACGAGTTCGTGTTTGAGGTTGCGGATAGTGCTGATCGCATCGACTCACTCGCTTGGTCGGCCGGCCAGTCGATCCCGCTGTCGCTTGAAGAACTGCGCGGTTACGCCCGGATTGACTCGGTCGAACGGGCGCCCAAGCCGCTGGGGAAACGCCTGGCGATGCTCGGGCTTGGTGCGGCTGCAATTGTGACTTTCGGCGCCGAGGATCTGTTCCGCTTCAACCGTGTCGAGGGCGCCTACGTCGGACTCGCCACCGACCTGACCCCGCACCGCAATCTCGAAGTAAAGGTAGGGAGCGGCTTCGCTTCCGCAGCGGAAATATCTCAATATCAGGCAAGCGCGCGCTATCGCGTTCCGGGTCGACCCAAGTTCACCATCAGCGGTGAATACCACCGCCGCGTTGAACAAGCGCCGATCGTCAACGCTGATCGCTGCAATCCGACCTTCTCCAGCCTCTTCTTCAAGATCGATCCGGCCAACTACCATTACGAGCGCGGCGGCTCGCTGTCGCTGACGTTGAACCCCACTTGGTTTGCAACGCTCAAGACATCGGTTCACGACCTGAAGTATCGTTCGTTGTCGCAGAATACCGATTACTCGTTGTTCGGTGGGGAAGACCCGTTTCGCGAAAATCCGCCGGTCGTTGCAGGGAATTTGCGCCTGCTCTCTGCCGGGTTAGAGCTGGACTCGCGCAAACTCTGGCGCAACAAGGGCCGTGAGCGCAAACTCGAGACAGTTCAATACAGCCTGTTGAAAGTCGGTGCCGAACTTAGCGATCCCGATCTTCTTTCCAGTGATTTCGAATACCGTCGCTACTGGGCTTCCTTCAGCCGTCGTCAGCGTACCGCCGGCCTGGGCATGACTCAGATTGATCTCTTCGCCGGCGCTGCTACGCGGAGTCTTCCGACGCAGCGCTACTATTACCTCAGCGACTACTCTGAAGTACTCGCCCCCGAGGAATCCAAGTTCTTGACGATTGGAGAAAACTTCTTCGCCGGTAATCGTGCCGCCTTCGTCTATGTCCGTCATGACTTCGGGCAATATCTGTTCCGTAAGAGCGGCTTGCCGCTGATTAAGCGTCTGCCGTTTACGCTGGGTGTTCACGGCGGAGTTTTCTGGTCCGAGTTCAAGAATCACTCAGCCAATTCCGGCGACAACATTTATCTGACGGCTGCGCGTCCGTATCAGGAGATTGGATTCAGTCTGGGGAATCTGACCCCCTTCTTGTCGGTCTTCAATTTTGCCGCGTTCTTCACGTGGCAACTTTCCGACTACGACACGCACAAGTTTACGACGCGATTGGGAATTCGATTCTGAGACAGATTGGCTGCTGCGGCAGCGCGGAAATTGCGGACGGATTATTTGACTTCGAACTTGGTTATCTTCCAGCCGCCGTCGTTGATGAGGTAGAGGAACGAGAAATTCGAGTCGGCGGGATCGGACGAGCGTGTAAACGAGACGGTCGCCTTCTTCTCGTCAATGCTGAACTTGCGATTATACATCACGAACGCCGAGTCCCCGTGCGCCAGCAGGGCAACCAGGCGATTGGGCCCGGAACCTTCCGTAACCGGCTTGGCGAAGTACTTGTCCAGCGCGGCCAGGTCGCCGGCGTTGATGGCAGTCGTAATCGCTCCGAGGGCATCCTTGATCTGATTGCGCTCAAGATTCGGGTCTTTCTCTTTCACGCACGCCGCAAACGCGACGAACAAACCCACCAGAACGAAAACCCCCTTCAACTGCCACAACTTCATCAGCATCCGTGCCTCCTACACCACGAGTCGAAACGTGGTCGGTTCACCCTCAAGCAACTCAATCGTACCGCCATGATCGGCGACAATCCGTCGGCAAATCGCCAACCCCAGGCCGGTTCCATCGGCCCGCGTGGTAAAATACGGCTGGAAAATGCGTGCGCGCACTTCCGGCACAATCGGTTCCCCCGAATTCGAGATCTCGATTTGAGCGCGGTTGGCGTCTGCCCTCTTCCCTCTAATGGTTATATCGCCCGCTCCCCTAAAGGACTGTAGGGCATTCTGAATCAGGTTGTGAAAAACCTTCTTCATCTCGTCCTGGTCAAGATTCGCCTTTAATCCCGGGGCAATTTCAGTGCGAATTTCGACACCGCGCTTCTCGGCTTCCAATCGCGCCAATGCGACTATCTCGCTAACGAAGTCCTGCAAATCAACCAAAACTTTTCCAAGTCGTTGTCCGCGAGCGAGGGAGAGGAAATCCTTAATGATCGAGTTTAGCCGGTCGATTTCTTCGCCGATCGTTTTAAGGAATCCAGTGTATTCTGCGGGGTTTTCTGACGGCCTGAACTCCAGCCGTAACCGCTGTGTAGCAATCGCGATGGCGTTCAGCGGATTGCGAATTTCGTGCGCGACGCCGGCCGCCAGCGTCCCCAACTCGGACAATCGCTCCGCCGCCCGCGCACTTTCTTCGAGTTTCTTCAACTCGGTCAGGTCGTAAGCCAACGCTACGGCACCAGAGTATCGGCCCTCGGCACTCACGATCGGTGTCGACGACACCAGCAGTTGTCTGCTGTCTCCCTGCGACTGTTGATAGTGAATCTCGCCTCGGAACCGCTGCGAGACGTCAGTAGATATCTGCGTCAAAACGAGGGCGTCATCGGGGAAGGCTTCAGCATAAGCTTGGCCGGTTAACGCCTTCGCCGTCTTGCCAAAGAGCTTTTCCGCTTGGGGATTGAAGACGGTGATTCGCCCCTGCTCATTGACTGCGACGACTGCTGCCTCCAGCGATTGCACGATCTCATCCGTCAGCGAACGCAATTGTTCGAGACTGCCGGCGGTTACCTGAAGTTTCTTTAGTGAAGTTGCTGCGTAAGCCCCTACGACTCCCAGTGCAAACAAAACGGCCGAGAGGATCGCCAACTGCTTCAGCGAATCGGCATACAACTCGTGGTAGGCATCGAGCGCCATGCCGATGCGCAAGAGGCCCGACGGCATCACATCCGACTTAAACGAGCGCACGACCTCCAGCACTTCCCGGTCCTCGAATTCATACAGCCGATGGACGATCTCCTCGTGCTCCATCGCGCCGGCGAGGAACGGATCGGCTTGAATCGCCATCATCCGGCCGATGTCGCGCGAAGCCAGCACGATGCCGGAGTCATTCTGGAGCACCACGTAGTCAATCGCCCTCTGCCCGCCCATCTTCCGCACAACAAACCCGATACCGAGCGATTCCTGGTAGTCGTAGAGCTTACGCGCGGGAGCAGTGACCAATAACGCCCCCGCCTTCACCCGCACAGCGACATAAACCTCGTCGTCGCGCGGCAGGGCGGAAGGCAGCGGCGATGCGATTGCGAGAGGTTTGTCGCCGGTTATGATCGAATCAACCACCAGCGCTTGGACGCTGCTGTCCGCGAAGACCGTACCGACCGCTTCCGGCCACGATGAGAAGACAATCTTGCGCCCGTCATTCACAACGCTGATCTGGCTGCACTGATAGCGCCGCTCCCAGACGCCGAGCGAATCGGCCGGCCGCGGGTAGCCGTCCAGGATCTGCCCCATCAACTCGGCGATCTCCGCCAGCCGCGAGGAGGAAATCTCTTCCACGATGGTGGATGCTGACAGGTTGTTGCCGGCCGAAGTTACCAGCGCCTGCATCATCGATTCCCCTTCTTGGGCAATCAGCTTGAGCATGTTTTCGCGGCTGGACTCGATGCCGGAATAGGCCAGCACCAGGATGATCACGCCGACGATCGCCGTCAGCGCCAGCACCAGTCGCCGCTGAATCATGCCGCGTGCTCCGCCGGGTTTCCATTTGTGTTCATCGCGCCCATTTTATACCTTTTCAAGACGTCGCGAAAGTGCTAATGAAGATCGGATTTCTGCAATTCAAAGTCTGCTTCGGTGAACCGGAGCGCAATTATCGCCGTGTCGCCAGCCTCGTTGGCGCTGAGCGCTTCGACCTGCTGGTTCTGCCGGAGCTGTGTTTCTCCGGCTACTTCATGCCCTCCCGCGCCGAGGCCCTCAGGCTGGCCGAGCCGTTCGAGACCGGCCCGAGCTTCGACTTCGTCCGCAGAATCGCTCGAGACGCCGGTGGCGCGGTCGTGTTCGGATTCCCGGAGCGTGCCGGCGACAAGGTCTACAACTCCGCCGCACTGGTTCGTCCCGATGGCACTTGTGCGCTGTATCGAAAAACGCACCTTTTCTACTTCGAGAAGGAGTGGTTCGATCCGGGCGACACGGGCCTAAACGTTGTTTCTTACCAGGACATCCGCATCGGACTCATGATCTGCTTCGATTGGGTCTTTCCGGAAGCGATGCGCACTTTGATGCTGCGCGGCGCCGATATCGTCTGCCATCCTTCAAACCTGGTCTTGCCTTATTGTCAGGACGCCATGGTTACTCGCTGCCTGGAAAACCGCGTCTTTGCCGTTACCTGCAACCGCGTCGGCGCGGATCAGCAGGGAGAAGATGAATTCCTGTTCACCGGCCGCAGCCAAATCACGGCCACCACGGGGGAAATCCTGGCTCGCGCTGAATCGGAAAACGAAATCGCCTCCTTTGTCGACATTGACCCATTCCGGGCCCGCGACAAATCCGTCACCGCCCTCAACAACATTCTGTCCGATCGTCGCCCCGACCTGTATCTATAACAAGATCAACTTCCTGCTCATTTCTGAAGCGGCCAGTTGCGCTGCCACACAACCGGCTGCTGCCATGGCGATTGACAGTTAGTCTGCCTGGCACTTTTCTGCTAAAGACCCGACTCCCCGTGTCCGATAACTTCAAGGAACAATGACAAATCGGAAGTGCCAGCATGGCTGTTAAGAAAGCAAAAATCCTTGTAGTCGACGACGAGCCGGAGATCACCGACATCCTTGAGGCGTTCCTCACCAATGCCGGTCATACCGTCGTCGCCGAGAACTCCGCCGTGATGGGGTTGGAGCGCGCCAAGACCTTCAAGCCGGACATGATCTTTCTGGACATCATGATGCCCCAAATGGACGGCTATGAGATCTGCAACGAACTCAAGAAGGATCCGCAGACCGAGAACATCCCGGTCATCTTCCTGACCGGCAAGGACACCTCCGATGATCAGGGGCGCGGCTTCAAGGCTGGCGGCGATATGTTTATCAAGAAACCGTTTGTCTGCGAACGACTTCTGGAAATCGTCAACGTTGTGCTCCTAAGTTTCGCTAAGGTATAGCTCCTATACCTGAAACTTAAGGGTTGCTGGAAGGATGGTTGTTTGGTGGCAGCCATCCTTTTTTACTTGACATCTTTTGTGCGGTGCACAAATTACGCCTATGCGGACTATTCGTCGCTATCCCAATCGTCTGCTCTACGATACTACCGTCAGTCGGTTTGTCACTGGCGAGGACCTGAGAGCATACATCCGCGCAGGAGATTCTTTTGCCGTCGTCGACAGCCGCTCCGGCGAGGACCAAACGGCTGCCGTCCTTGCCCAGCTATTCGTGGATGAAATCACGCAGAAACCCAATAAACGATCAGTGATCGAGACTTTACGGGGCTTTATCGCCCTCGGAGGAGAATTGGACATGGATATTCTCAAGAAGACCGTGCTGGCTTCAATCGGCGTCTTTGAAATCACCAAGAGCAAGGCCGAAGAAATCGTCGACACGTTGATCAAGCAGGGGGAGGTCGCCAAGTCGAAGCGTTCGGAAGCGATCCTGGAACTGCTCGACAAGGCGGAGTCCTCGACCAAGGACTTCAAGGAACGCGTCTCGAAAGACATCGAGACCGCCATCGAGAACATGAAGGTGGCGCGGAAGAAGGATTTGGAGGACCTCAGCAAGAAGGTCGACGATCTGGCCGAGTCGGTGCGGCGACTGGCCGAGAAGATATCGTCCTGAGACCGAAGTGCTTTCGGATGAGGGGCCGCTTCATGCCGCCTCCCATCGCTGACAAGAAATTAAAGGACACGGAAATGGCCGGGTGCATCCCGCTCCATTGATTTCCGTTGCTTCATTACAGCCGATTTGCTATTTATCCACCGGTTTGAATTAATGCTTTTGGAGGAGTGAATGTCCGGTCATTCTAAGTGGTCGACGATTAAGCGCAAGAAAGGCAAAGCGGACGCCGAACGCGGGCGTCTCTTTACCAAACTGATCAAAGAGATCACCGTGGCCGCACGCTTTGGCGGTGGCGATCCCGAGGCCAATCCGCGTCTGCGCACGGCCGTCTTGAATGCCAAGTCCAACAGCATGCCGGCTGATAATATCAAGCGCGCGATCCAGAAGGGTACCGGCGAACTTGAAGGCGCCAGCTACGATGAAATCACCTACGAAGGCTATGGACCCGGCGGCGTCGCCGTTATGGTCGAAGTCGTTACTGACAACAAGAACCGCACCGTTGCCGAGATCCGCCACTTGTTCAGCAAGTATGGCGGAAATCTCGGCGAATCGGGTTCGGTCGGCTGGATCTTCTCCAAGAAGGGTTTGATCGAAGTCGAGACCGCCAAGGCACACGAAGACACGCTGCTGGAACTGGCACTGGAGCACGGTGCGTCCGACATGACGACCGAGGGCGACTTGTTCGAAATCACCACGCCGCCGGAATTGTTCGAGGCCGTCCGCGCGGCGCTGGAGTCCAAAGGGATTGCGATGGCGAGCGCCGAAATCACGCTGATTCCATCGACCTCTGTCCGACTCGAGGGCAAACACGCCGAGTCGATGATCAAACTCTACGAAGCACTTGAAGATCACGACGACATCCAGAAGGCTTACGCCAACTTCGATATCGACGACGCCGTTCTGGAGCAACTCAGCGTTCAATGAGAATTCTCGGCCTCGATCCCGGCCTGGCCGTGACTGGGTTCGGACTTGTCGAGATTGACCAACGCGGAACACGGCTGCTTGACGCGGGGACTTTTTCGACCTCCACCGGCAAAATGGCCGAGCGATTGCGCGAGATCTTCCGTCGTACGTCGGAATTACTGGAGCGCGAAAGTCCGGACGAAGTAGCTTTGGAAGAAGGGTTTTACGGCAAGAACGTCAAGGTCGCGCTCAGTCTCGGACAGGCGCGCGGCGCCATACTGCTTGCTTGCAGTCTGAAAAACATTCCGATCTTTGAGTATGCCCCGCGCGAAGTCAAACAGTCGGTGGTTGGTCGCGGCGCCGCCTCCAAAGAACAAGTGAACTACATGGTGAAGGCTCTGCTCAACATCAAGGAACTTCCGGCGGCCTTGGACGTCTCCGACGCCCTCGCCGTTGCTTATTGCCACTTCCAGAGACGGGAGAAGCGACTGTGATTTCTTCGTTGACCGGCAGACTTAACTCCAAATACCCGGATCACTTGGAAATCATCGTCGGCGGTGTTGGCTTCAAGCTGCTGGTGCCGATCTCGACCGCGCAGGCGATGCCGCCGAACGGCTCAGAAGTCACACTGTACACATCCATGCAGGTTCGTGAAAATGCGATTGACTTAATCGGATTTGCAACCCAATCTGAGCGGGAGGTTTTCGAGATGCTGATCCAAGTGTCGGGGATCGGCGTCAGACTGGCGTTGACGATCCTATCGGGGATCAAGGTGGATGACCTGTTACGATCGATTATCGAAGAGGACAAGTCGCTGCTATCCACGATCTCCGGAATCGGACCGAAGACTTCTGGAAGATTAGTGCTTGAGTTAAAGGATAAAGTTACCAAGATTATCTCGACCAGCGGCATCGGTGCGACTCAGAAACTGGGTCACGTCGAGGAAGCTGTGCTGGCATTGGAGGCGCTCGGCTACAGCCGGTATGAGGCGCGCAAGGCGGTCGAAGCTGCCGTTGCCGCCGTCGGCTCGAATCAAGGTTCGGATGCTTTGATTCGCGCCGCCCTGCAGGCTGGCGTCCGATAGAGTGTCGGCGGGGCAGTGCATTACTAGTGAAGAAAGGTCGGGGCCGACTTCGGTCGGCCCGTTTTAACGTGGCATGAAAGAGCGGATCACCAATCCTGAGATCATTCAGGGCGAACGCGATTTCGACGCGACGCTGCGACCCGTCCGTTTTGACGAGTTCATCGGGCAGGGCAAGGTCGTGGAGAATCTCAAAGTGTTCATCCAAGCCGCCAAGCAGCGGGGCGAGGCGCTCGATCACGTCCTCTTCTACGGTCCTCCGGGTCTGGGCAAGACAACCTTGGCTTATGTGATCGCCAACGAACTCGGTGTCGGGATCAAGTCCACCTCGGGTCCGATCCTCGAGAAAGCCGCCGACTTGGCCGGCATTCTCACCAATCTGGCCGAGCGCGATGTCATCTTCATTGACGAAATCCACCGCATCAACCGCGTCGTCGAGGAGTACCTCTATCCGGCCATGGAGGATTTCACGCTCGACATCATGATCGATCGCGGTCCCGCGGCACGATCGGTGAAACTGCCGCTCAAACCCTTCACGCTGATCGGCGCTACGACGCGCGCCGGCTTGCTGACTTCGCCGATGCGCGCGCGCTTCGGCGTCGTCGGCCGCCTGGACTATTACAGCGCCGACGACATTGCCCACGTCATCCGCCGCTCGGCGCGCATTCTCAAAGTCGAGATTGACGATCCCGGCTGCCGCCAGATCGCCTCGCGCTCACGCGGCACGCCGCGCATCGCCAACCGCCTGCTGCGCCGTATCCGCGATTTCGCCGAGGTCACCGGTGACGGCCGCATCACTGAGGCCTTGGCCCACGACAGCCTCGAACGCCTCGACGTCGACGAACTCGGCCTCGACGATATGGACAAACGCATTCTCAATGTGTTGATCGAAAAATTCCGCGGCGGCCCGGTCGGGCTGAGCACGCTGGCCGTAGCCGTCGGCGAGGAAGCGGAAACACTGGAAGAAATCTACGAACCGTTCTTGATACAGGAGGGACTACTCGAACGCACGCCGCGGGGACGGACCGCGACGACCGCCGCGTTCAAACACCTCAAATCCGAAGTCAAACCGTCACGTCAGGGTAAATTGCTTTAGCATCGGTTGATGCCGAAGCCACTTGGTAACACGCTCTCAAAGATGGGTTATGGAGAAAATTACTTACGAGCTTCCTGAGGACCTGATCGCGCAACATCCGTTGGAGAAGCGCGAACGTTGTCGCCTCTTGCACCTCGATCGTGCCAGCGGCGCGGTTGCCGACTATGTCTTCGCCGACGTCGTCAGCCTTCTGCGCGCCGGCGATCTACTGGTGCTCAACGACACCAAAGTTGCGCGTGCCCGCCTCTTCGGGGTTGGCGGCCAGGCCGGTCGCAAAGTCGAAATCTTCTTGATGGACAAACTCAAAGAAGACGAATGGGTCTGTTTGGTTCGTCCCGGCAAAAAGGCGCATCAGCACGACAAGTTCTACTTTTCGGCCCGCGAATACGCCGAGATCGTCGCCGTCCTGCCGGACGGCTCACGCCACGTTCGCTTCTACGGCGGCTCGGCCACCGAGCTGATGGAGAAATACGGGCACATGCCGCTGCCGCCGTACATCAAGCGGGAAGACACCTCGGTCGATCGCAAGATGTACCAGACCGTCTACGCCCGCGAGGGCTTCTCGATCGCCGCGCCGACTGCCGGCCTGCATTTCTCCGAGGAGTTGATAACCGACCTGGAAAAACTGGGCGTGGAAATCGCCTACGTCCGTCTCGACGTCGGCCGCGGTACGTTTAAGCCGATCGAAGCCAAACACTACGAAAAGCACGTCATGGATCCGGAGGAATTCTGGATCAGCACGGAATCTGCGGCGCGAATTAACCAGGCGATGGTAGAAAAGCGCCGCATTGTGGCGGTCGGCTCGACCGTTGTCCGCACGCTCGAAGGCAGCTTCGCCAAGTTCAATACGGTCCAGGCCACGCACGACGAGACCGACGTCTTCATCTACCCCGGCTTCGAATTCAAAGTCGTCAGTGCCATGATCACGAATTTCCATTTGCCGGAGTCGTCGCTTTTGGCTATGGTGGCGGCATTCGCTTCGCCGGAGCAGATACTTACCGCCTACGGCCATGCCGTCGACAACAAGTATCGATTCTACTCTTATGGCGATGCGATGTTGATTACATGAAGAACTACGCCATTATCACTGCCGCCGGCCAGGGCTCGCGCCTGCCGGGTGCGGTTGCCAAGCAATATCGTCCTGTCGGTTCCAAACCAATCCTGGCCTGGACCATCGAGCGCTTCGAGCAGGCGCCCTGTATCGACTCCATTCATCTCGTTGTCGCAGGGAATGACCTCAACTACGCCTACGAGTCCATCGTAGTCCGCCACGGCTTCAAGAAAGTCGAGCGGATCGTTGCCGGCGGCAAGACGCGCTTCGACTCTATCCTTTGTGGTCTGCGCTCCGTTCCCGAAAACGCCAATCTGGTCTTCATTCACGATGGTGTCCGGCCGCTTGTCAGCGTACAGGAGATCGAGGCGGTCGGGCGCGAGGCCGAAGCCCACGACGCCGCCATCCTCGCCACTCACCAGACGGAAACGCTCAAACGGGTCGAGGACGGCTTCGTGATTGCCACCCTCGACCGCGATAAGATCTGGGTTGCCCAGACGCCGCAGGTTTTCAAGTACGAGGCGATCATTTCGGCCTATATTCAGGCACTGGAATCAAACCGTACGTTTACCGACGATGCTTCCGTCTGTGAAGCCTTCGGCATTGGTGTCCGGGTGGTGGAGGGCTCCTCGGTTAACATCAAGATCACCACCCCCGAGGACCTCGAATTGGCGCGCCGGCTCCTGGTCGGGACCGCAACCTAAGAGGATTGTATGCCGGCTTTTCGCGTTGGCTCTGGATTTGACGTGCACCCTTTCGTCGCCGGACGGCGGCTGGTTCTGGGTGGCGAGCTGATCGAACATCCGCTGGGTCTGCAGGGACACTCAGACGCTGATGTCGTTCTGCACGCCCTCTGCGATGCGCTCTTGGGCGCCGTCGCCAAAGGCGATATCGGGCGACATTTTCCCCCGAGCGACCAGCAATTCAAAGACGTGTCCTCAACTCTGCTCTTGAACCGCGTCGTGGAAATCCTGCGCAGCGACGGCTGGGCGCTGGTCAACACAGACATCACAATCATCTGTGAGCAGCCGAAGATTGCTCCTTATGTGGATAAGATGCGCGCCAATATTGCCCGCGTTTGTCGCGTCGAGAACGACGCTGTCTCGATCAAGGCCACGACAACCGAAAGACTGGGTTTTACCGGCCGCGAAGAAGGAATCGCGGCAATGGCGGTCGCGCTCGTTCAACGCTAAATGGAAGTTTTCTTTTCCAAAGCCGACGAAATCCTCAATCTCGTCACGGCTCACAGTCCCCTCTGGATCTACCTCTTCGTCTTCGTCTCTATGCTGATCGAGAACTTCTTTCCGCCATATCCGGGCGATACTATCGTTTTCATTTGCGGCGTCTATGCCGCCGGCGGCAACGCCTCGTGGTGGTCGATCTACGGGCTGTCGGTGATCGGCACGCTGGCCTCGGTGATGGCGCTTTATTACTTTGGCCGCACGCACGGCCGCTCGGCCTTCTCCAGCCACAGCATGCGCTGGCTCGGCGTGCGGCGCCTGGAGCACGTCGATCACTGGTTTGACCGCTGGCATGACAAGGTGTTGCTGGCTTCGCGCTACCTGACCGGCGTCCGCGCGCTGATCGCCGTGATGGCGGGCGTCGGCCGCGTCGGCGCTTGGCGCATGCTCATCTACAGCACCATCTCAACTTTGACTTGGAATTTCATCGTGCTCTACCTGGCGCTGCGTTTGCGGCTCGACTGGCACAAGATCGACGCCTGGCTGGCCACCTATAATTCCGTCATTATTGCTGCTCTTTTGATTGTGCTTGCCTTTGTGGCTTACAAAATTGTTCAGCGTAGACGACGACGGGAGAACGCGTGAAGATATTGGTATTGGCCGGGGGTGAGTCACAGGAGCGTGAGGTCTCGCTCAACTCCGGCAAGGCCGTCGCCGCGGCCCTGCAAGCGGCCGGCCACGAAGTCAAGATTGTCGACACCTTGAACGGCCGCGACTTGCTCGGCGGCGGCGCCGTGGCTAAAGTCGAGACGCAGACGCGGTCGACATCCGCACTCGCACGCAGTAGCCGGTTCGATCTGACACTGCCGCAATCGCTGGACGACTGCGATGTCGTCTTCGTTGCGCTCCACGGCGGACTCGGCGAAAACGGCACTCTGCAGGCGCTCTTTGATCTCGCCAAAATCCCTTACACCGGCTCCGGCGTGCTGGCATCGGCACTGGCAATGGATAAACAACGCGCGAAACTGATTATGGATGCGGTCGGCGTCCCCACCCCCCAAACCGTCTTCTTCGGTAAGGAGGCTGATCTCTTCCAGTTCTGTGGCGGCGACGAGATTACTGCGGCCGACTACCCCATCGTTGTCAAACCAAATTCCGAAGGTTCAACAGTCGGCATTACCATCGCCGGAAACTACGAGGAACTGATTCACGGCATTCGACTAGCCCTCGATTACGATGATTTCATTCTTCTTGAAGAATACATCCCCGGCCGCGAATTGACCGTTGCCGTGCTCGGCGACAAGGCGCTGCCCGTGGTCGAGATCGTGCCCAAGAACGGCTTTTACGACTACGAACACAAATATACGTCTGGTGCCTCGGAGTATATCTGCCCGGCGCCGCTGGATCCGCAGGTTGAGGCCGACATCAAGGAGTATGCCCTGACCGCGTTCCAGGTGCTCGGCTGTCACGGCTATGCGCGCGCCGATTTTCGTCTGAATCCGAAAAATGAACTCTTCTGTCTCGAAATGAACACGCTCCCCGGCATGACCTCGACCTCGCTGGTACCGAAGGCGGCGAAGGCGGCCGGAATCTCCTTTGAGCAATTGCTGACACGGATTGTCGACCTCGCCCTCAAGAAGTAGATCGAATTAGTCCGAATGGCAGCACCGGCACGCTCGCGACCACCGCGACGCAACGTTTCCGCCTTGATAATCGTAACTCCAAGTATTATCGTGACCGCACTCCCTCATGGTGGGGAGGGAAAAGAGGACTGCTTGACTCAACCGTTGGAGGTATTGTCGTGGACAAGACTGATCTGCTGCTCGAAGAACTAACGAATGCTTATGGTCCGCCGGGGCACGAATCGGCCGTCGCCGAGATCTTTAAGAAACATGTCGCCAAACTTGCCAAAGTCTCATTTGACAAGATGGGTTCGATCATCGCCGAACGCAAAGGCACGGCCGCCGATCCGAAGATCATAGTAGCCGGCCACCTCGACGAGATCGGCTTCATGGTCACCGAGATTACCCCCAACGGCTTCCTGAAATTCCTGCCCCTCGGTGGGTGGTGGGGACACGTCGCCCTGGCCCAGCGCGTGCTGGTGATGGGCAAGAAAGGACCGGTGCTGGGCGTCATCGGCTCAACGCCGCCGCACATCCTTGAACCGGAAGCGCGCAAGAAGGTAATTGAAGTCACCGACATGTACATCGACTGCGGTGTGCGCGGCAAGATGGACGTGACCAAAAAGCTCGGCATCGGCGTCGGCGACGTCATCGTTCCGGATTCCAAGTTCACGTTGATGGCCGACACCCACATGATCATGGCCAAGGCGATTGATAATCGCTTCGGCTGCGCCGCGGCGATTGAGACGCTCTGGCGGCTGGAAAAGCAGAAGCACCCCAACACCGTGTACGCCGTCGGCACGGTGCAGGAAGAAGTCGGTTGCCGCGGCGCCGGCACGGCCGCCTGGATGATCGATCCCGATCTGGCCATCATTCTCGACACCGGCATTGCCCGCGATACGCCCGGCATCTCCGGCGAGCCGAAAGAACGCGTCGGCAACGGCCCCTCGATTCTGGTCTTCGACGGTGGCATGATTCCCAATGTGAAATTGCGTCACTTTGTCCAGGCCACTGCCGATCGACTCAAAATCAAGTACCACTTGTCGAGCATTCGCGGCGGCACCACCGACGGCAGCCGAATTCACATGTCGCGCGTCGGCGTCCCGACGGTAGTGATCGGTCCGGCCGTCCGCTACATCCATGGCCACAACGCCATCATGTACCGCGGCGATTACGAGGCCTCGGTCAAGCTCGTCGTCGAATTGATCAAGAAGCTTGACGCGAAGACCGTCAAGTCGTTCACGCAGGTTTAAGCAACTTCACCGGGCGGTCTCCTCGTCACCAGGGGGACCGTCAGCGGCCGGGGAGATTATGGCACTCAAGTTCTACAATACCTTGACTCGCAAATTGGAAGAGTTCAATTCCATCCACCCCGGCGAGGCGCGTCTGTATACCTGCGGCCCCACCGTTTATAATCATGCGCACATCGGCAACTTCCGCGCTTACATGTTCGAGGACTTGCTCCGCCGTTACCTCAAGTATCGCGGCTACAAGGTTACGCAGGTGATGAACCTGACCGATATTGATGACAAGACGATCAAGGGTTCGATTGCCAAGGGGGTCAGTCTCGACGAATACACGGCCGTCTATATCAAGGGTTTCTTTGATGACATCGACGCCCTCCGCATCGAGCGCGCCGAGCACTATCCGCCGGCCACAACCCATATTCCCGAGATGGTGGCACTGGTCAAGAAGTTGCTCGACCGCGGCGTCGCCTACCGCGCGGGCAACGACATCTACTTCTCGATCGCCAAGTTTCCGAACTACGGCAAGCTCTCGCACATGGACCTCTCGCAACTCCAGGCCGGCGCTTCCCAGCGTGTCGCTGCCGATGAGTACGAGAAAGAGCAGGTCTCTGATTTCGCGCTTTGGAAAGGTTGGGATCCGGCCGACGGCAACGTCTTCTGGGAGACCGAAATCGGCAAGGGCCGTCCCGGCTGGCATCTGGAATGCTCGGCCATGTCGATGAAGTACCTCGGTGAGCAGTTCGACATTCACACTGGCGGTGTCGACAACATGTTCCCGCACCACGAAAATGAAATCGCGCAGTCGGAGGCCGCAACCGGAAAACCGTTCGTCAACTACTGGCTCCATTGCGCCCATCTCGTGGTCGACGGCAAGAAGATGTCGAAATCGCTCGGCAATTTCTATACGGTGCGCGAATTGCTCGACCAAGGTCATCCGGCGGTCGCAATCCGCTACTTATTGATGTCCACCCACTATCGCGCCTCGCTCAACTTTACCTTTGACGGCCTCGACGGCGCCAAGGCGGCGATTCAGCGCCTACGCGACTTCATAGACAACGTACCCAACGGCATCAAGAACGTCCCCTCCGGCAAAGTTGACGAATACGTTGAGCGCGTGAAACAGGGCTTCACTGACGGCCTTGATGACGATCTGAATATCTCTCCCGCGCTGGCGGCCATTTTCGACTTCGTGCGCGACATCAACCGCCTCATCGTTGAAGGCGGTATTTCCAAGGACGATGCGGCCAAGGTGATCGCGACGATGGAAGGTTTCGACTCCGTCCTCGGCGTGTTGCACAAGGAATCGGTCTCCCTCGATCAGGAAGTCGAGGCTCTGATCGCCGAGCGCATCGCGGCCCGCAAAGCCCGCGATTTCAAGCGGTCGGATGCTATCCGCGACCAACTGCTCGCCATGGGGATCGTCCTCGAGGACACCCCCCAGGGCACGGTCTGGAAGAAGAAGCTGTAGGCGACGCAGAACCGAATTCCATCGTCCCTAATTCCGGACGTCTCCGAACCCTTCAGCTCGCGCCAAGCCCGACACGACAAGCTGCGACGAGTCTTCACTCGCTCCCCCGGGATTTTTCCCTTGCCAAATCATGATTCCGGAGCCTGTTTACAGCGGCATCCCTATCAGGACTGCGTTGCAGATCCGGGAGTTGCATGTGAGAATGTCCGAGACCTCCACCCCTGCCGACCTGGCCGGTGCCGCCGCCCAGATCGTACTTAACTCCTTCATCGATTACCAGCAGCGCTTCGTTGTCATTACCCGCCGTGCCCGCAAGCGCTTCGAAGAGCGCGACTGGCCCGGCATCCGTGCCGATTCCGTCGAACGCATGGACCTCTACGAAGTCTGTCTCACCGAAACCGCGTCCCGCCTCGACGCGCTATTGCGCGGTCGTCTGCGCGAGCGCCCACTCTGGCTCGAAATGAAAAGCGCCTTTCCGGCACTCCTGACCGGCCGTCACGACGGCGATTTAGCCAAAACCTTCTTCAACTCCGTCACGAGGAAGGTCTTTCTGACCGTCGGTGTTGACCGCGAAATCGAGTACTTCCGCCTCACAGCCCCGCATCGGGCGGCCGTTGCGATGACGGAAGTCTGCACGCGCCATCCCGGCGGCCGACCCACCGCCGAAGCAGTTCGCGAGCTGCTGATTGGCCAGAATTTCAGCATCGCTTGGGAAGACCTCGACCGCGATGCCGCCCTCGTCGCTCAGGAAATCGACCTGTTTCTTTGGCCGATCATCAGCTACGGTGAATTCGAGGCTATTGAGATGATCAAGGCCCCCTTCTTCCGCAACAAGGTCGCCTATCTTGTCGGCCGCATCTGTATCGGCAAACGCAGTTGTCTGCCCCTCGTGTTGCCGGTCTATCACGGCGATCGCGGCATTTATGTTGATACCGCGCTCCTCGCTGAACGGGATGTCAGCGTGGTCTTTAGCTTTGCCTTCTCCTACTTCCTCGTCGAAATCAATCGCCACGATGCGCTGATCCAATTCATCCGCAGCATCCTGCCCGAAAAACCGGTCGCGGAGCTCTACGTCTCCATCGGTTACAACCGCCACGGCAAGACCGAATTCTATCGCGACCTGCATCGCTTCGTTCACCGCTCGCACGAACAGTTCGTGGTCGCGCCGGGACGCGAAGGCTCGGTCATGATCGTGTTCACGCTGCCCGACTATGATTTTGTCTTCAAAGTCGTCAAGGATTATCCCTGTTATCTGCGCTCGCGCGACGAAACCTCCAAAACGACCGACCGCCAGGATGTCATGGAGCGTTACAGCCTGGTGCGTCACCGCGACCGCGTCGGCCGGATGGTGGACACGCAGGAATTTGAGAACCTGCGTTTCCGCAAGTGGCGTTTCTCCGAACAACTCCTGACCGAATTCGCTGCGGCCGCCCACGATTCCGTCAGCCTGGAGCCGCATCACGTCGTCATTCATCACCTCTACCTCCAACGCAAAGTCACGCCGTTGCTGATGTACCTGATGCAGGAGAAAGACCCCGAGCAGGTGCGGCGCGTTGTCCTCGATTTCGGCTACTTTCTCAAGGACTTGGCCGCCACCGGCATTTTCCCCAGCGATCTGTTCAACATCTGGAACTACGGCGTTACCCGCCGTGGCCGCGTCGTGCTCTTCGATTACGATGATGTCTGGCCCTTGGAAAAGCCGAACTTCCGCGACAAGCCGCAGCCGCGCGACGAATTCGAGGAGATGGAATCGGAGCAGGAGTGGATCGTCGCCATGCCGGATGACTACTTCATGGACGAAATCGAACGCTACTCCGGCATGCCCGATCGCCTCCGCGCCGCGTTTCGCCAGGTGCACGGCGATTTGTTTACCGCCGACTTCTGGCGCGACATGCAGCGGCGCGTCCGCGCCGGGGAAGTGGTCGACATCACCCCCTACGACCGCAGCCGCCGCTTTGTTCGTTAGCGCGCCGATTCCGCCCGCCGCTGGCCCTGTCGCTTTGCTGTTGACTTTCGCCGGGGAGCGGCACATTTTACCGCGCGCCTGGACACAGTTTTCCAACTCAGGGCAAACTCCAAGCCGGTGTAGCTCAGTTGGTAGAGCAGCTGATTTGTAATCAGCTGGTCGGGGGTTCGAGTCCCTTCACCGGCTTCTTGCTTTCCGAACTTCCGATTCGCTCCGTCCGTTTGCCGATGCCGATCTCTGCAACGATTTGTTCAAAAATGGGGCAGGGAAGTGCCGCCTCAGCGATTCTGGAGCTCTGAGACGTTCCATCCTCACCCTTTTGATATGAGGGAATCTCGCCTTAGGCATCGAATTTGACTAACAAAGTGGAGATGATAGATGTATCTTATGTTAAATGACAATCGTCCTGTGACGACGGCCCAACGAATAACCGCTGAACGAGTCCCGTATTGCTGAGGAGACTGTCCCAATGAACCCCAACGCCATCTCAGTCATCATCCCGACTTACAACCGTGCCCATCTTATTTGCCGTGCGATCGATTCGGTCGTGCCACAACTTGGACCTGATGATGAGCTGATTATTGTCGACGATGGCTCCGCCGATAACACGGCGGAAGTGGTGGCTAAGTATGGCGAGCGCATCAAGTATGTCCGCCAGCGCAACGGTGGCTGCGGCGCCGCCCGCAATCGCGGCGTGCAGGAAGCCAGTCGTCCGCTGCTCACTTTTCTCGATTCTGACGACGAGTGGATGCCGGATCATAATCTGATACTGCGTGCGATCATGGCGGCCCGTTCCGATCTGCTCTTCTGTTTCACGAATTTCCGCACCCGCTTCAGCGATGGAACTACCCGCCACTTCTCGCTCGAATCGCAACACAGCCGCGATCTCGACTGGGAAGAGATCGTCGGCCCGGCCCGCAAGCTCTCTTCCTTCATGGCGCTTCCGCCCGGCGTCGACGACTACACCTGCCACGAGACTGAAAACCTCTATCGTTCGCTTTGCGGCACCAGCTACATGTCGGCTGATACGATGATTGTCCGCAAACAGGAAGCCGGCGCGGCCCTCTGGTTTGCCGACGACACCAAGGTCGCGGAAGAACTGGAGTGCGGCGCGCGGCTCGCTATCGCTGGCAAGGGGCTCTACGTGCATTATGAAAGCACGCTGGTACACCATCACCAAGGCGATCAACTGGTCGATCACAGTTGGTTCGACATGGCCGATTCGCGCATCACAGTGATGCAGCGGATTTGGGGGAAAGACCACAGTTTCCTGCAGAACCACGGCCACTACTATCGACAGCAGTTGCGCGCCGATCGCATGGTGCGCGTGGGCGGCTACCTGGTGCAGGGCAAAACCCGTGAAGCGCGCCAGGAGATCGCCCTTACCCATGATGTGCCGCATTCCTATCGCTTGCTGGCACAACTTCCCGGTGGTATTACCAAGGGACTGCTCTCGTTCCGCCGGGCTATCAAGTCGGTCTTGAAGAGCGTCGCCATCGTGGCCGGATTGATGCCGATCGATATCTTCGCTCCCGGAACCGAGTCGGTCGCTATTACAGAACTTGTGACGCAGTCCGCGCAATTATGCTCCGCGGCACTGAGCCTCGCAGCTTGATCGCTGCCGCTGCTTAACTCCCTTCGACGTTGAGGGACAGCTCCAAACTCCGCATTTTTCGCCGCCGGTTCGCACCATTTGACAAGCAGGATAGCAGGGTCGATTAGTCCTTGATCATCTAGTGAAAACCCTCTATACTACTCACCATGATCATCCGGCCGAACGATGTCGGAAGACCAGAGGAGGATTGTCCAATGATGAGGCAACATGCAGAGGGCTTCTTGTGGCTTGTCGCGGTCGCACTTTTGACAGCGATCTTGTTACCGGCGTCGATCGCCAGTGCGCAGCCACTCACTAAACCGGTACTCACCGACCCACGACTCGTCGTAATACCGTCGCGCAATCTCGACTATGTCAGCAGCGACCTGGCCTACGCCCAGGAAACCAAGCAGTTGGCACAGGAGCGCCGCACGCAGGCCGAGGTGCGCCTGCGCGAAATCGATGGCGCCATTGAGTCGCGCCAGGCTTCCGAAAAGGACATTAAGCGGCGTATGGACGATGCCAAGAAGGCCAAACGCGACACCGAAGCGGTAGCCTTGAAAATCGAAGCGCAGGTCAACAAGCAGGCCATCGACCTGCTCAAGAAGCTCAAGGACTTGCGCAAAGCGGAATTAGAAGCCGCTGAAATCGAAATCGAGGCGGCTGACCTTGCGGCGCGTCTCTTTCAGACCGAAAGTGAATTACTGCGCAAGCGTGCGGAATACGACTCGTTTGCCTCGGCCGGCGTCGAACCCTTAACCTTGACTGCCGCCGGGCAGGTGATCCGTGAACTCGAAGTCAATTACCTCAAGATCGACGAGCAGAAAGCCAGCTTGGCGCAGAAGCTTGCCGCGAAGGAGAAGGATATTGCCTCCCGCCGCCTCAAGCTGCACGAGGCTCAGCTCAGACTCGGCACACCTCGCACCTGACATCGAAATAGACCAGGACACGATGCCTCGACCGGCAGCCATAATTGACTGCCGGTTAACTCTTCAGGATAGCGGCTCCTGACTCGGTCGAATTGTTGTTGACTTTTGACCGGAGTCGGCCTAAAATGGTCTAGATTCATTCACGACCAAACCTTGTCCAATTTCGGTGTTCCTGCCGACGCCGCGAACTCCTGTCGATTCGCGCGCCGACACCGTTTTGGCCTAGAGTTCGCGCCCGGTATACCACAAGGAGTCAAGGATGATTACAGCGATGTCCGGCCCTCGCATCGCGACAATGTTGCTTCTATCAGCGGCCGTCTTAATCGGCTCGACCGCACTTGTCGCCGCAAAGAATTACCGCTCAGCCAATGTACGTTCACGGCATGTCTCCGCGCCGCCGCAGCTTCTGCCGGTGGCGCCCGAACAGACAGTCTCCTTCAACGACTTCCAACGCCAATGGTCTGCCCGCAATCTTCTGGCCGCCCAGCAATGGCGTCATCCGACGGTAGCAGCCGACGGCCTTGGCGTCATGGCACGCCTGTACGAATACTATGATGGCGTTTTTGATTCCAGTTATACCTATCTCAACGGCTCCGTGAATTTCGGTACCTCCTGGAGTGGCTGCTGCTTCCTTGACCTGTATGGCGGGAGCTATCCATCGGTCGACTACTACGGCACCGCCACACAGATGTACGGCACCTTCGTTCCACCGTCGTCGTTTCAGGGCGGCGCGGCCTTTATGCTGGTCAACATCCCCGATCCCGGCAACTCCGCTTCTTGGTCGGTGACGTACTTCAGCCTCTTTGGCCTCGGCTGGAACACGATGCGGGCGGCGGATCTGGCCGCCGACAATGGCCAGCAATCCTGGAATTGGGGCTTTCAATCCGCGATTCTCAGCCACGTGTCCGACCCCGCCGTCAACAACATCCCGACACTGTTCGGCCGCCAAAACAACATGCCGTTCGGAAGCTACTTTGGTCAATTCCCCAATTGCCAGACGACCGCCGCCGCCGTCGATCATGAAACGGGCAAGACTTACGCGGTCTACGATTATGTCGATTCGACCGACTTGCAGTACAAATTGTTCCTGCGGCAGGACCAACTGAACAACTGGACTGTGCCCACCGATGCCGCCGTCAAGGAACTTACTGATGACGACGAGCATCTGCGTTATCCCGACATCTCGGCCGACAGCGGGTATATCGTTGTGGCTGCCGCAGTCTACCATGATTCGGCCGCAGCCGATTTTGACATTGTCGCTTTTCGCACTGCCGATGGCGATGTCGACAACCTCAGTAGCATCTCCGTCATCGCCGATTCCCCGGACCCGGAGAACTACCCGGTCCTGACCGACATCGTCGGTGATACGGTCGGCTGCGTTTTCGAGAGACTGAACAAGCTTTACGCCTCGTGGTCGTTTGACAAAGGTGCCACGTGGACTGCCCCGATACAGGTGAGTGCTCCCGGAGACTCGATCGTCTCCGAATACCGCACCACGCATTTCAACGTCGGTCTGCGCGGCCGCGTCTTCGCGCAGCGCCATGTTGTCGGCAATCCCGCCGTCGACATTGAACTGGCCGAATACGATCTCGGTCTTCCCGATTCCGATATCGACGGCGTGATCGATCTGGTCGACAACTGCCCGACCAATCCCAACCCGGGACAGGAAGACGCCGACGGCGACGGCATGGGGGATGTCTGTGATTTCTGTCCGAATGACTCGCTGAATGATGCCGATGCCGACGGCGCCTGCGGCGACGTCGACAATTGCCTCGGCGTCTGGAACCCATCGCAAGCGGACCTCGATGCTGATCTCGTTGGCGACGATTGTGACAACTGCCCGAGCATCGTCAACCCCGGCCAGGCCGATGCGGATGGCGACGCTATCGGCGATCTCTGCGACACCTGCACCGACACCGATGGCGACGGCTATGGCAATCCCGGGTTTGCGGCCAATACTTGCCCGACTGACAATTGCCCATACTCCGCCAACCCCTCCCAAACGGACTCCGATTCCGACGGAATTGGCGATGCCTGTGATCTCTGCGGCGATGCCGACGGCAACGGCCTGCACAACATCTCCGATGCCGTATTCCTGGTCAATTATATCTTCATCGGCGGCTTGCCGCCGGTGCCGACTATCATCGCCGATTGCGATTGCAGCGGCATCGTCAACATTTCTGATGTCGTCTACCTGATCAACTACATCTTTAGCGCCGGCCCGGCGCCTTGCGCCGCTTGCCCGTAGAGTCATGCGCTGCACCGGTCGGGATCGAGCCAATCCCGATCGGCGCCGGCTTTCCTGCGGTTGTCATTGACAACGGGCGATTTCACACTACATTAGTTCAGGCGTCTTACTTTTGATAAGCCTTATTGCTCATGAAAACTACTCGGTTCATACTGGTCCTCGCACTCGCTCTCGTCTGCTTATTCTCGATCGCGGTCCGGGCCTACGATTGGAACAACCTCAGTGACAAAGAGATCGAGGAGATCAAGGCTCAGCGCCTGCAGTTCTTTGCCGAGCACACCCGCGGGCGCGGCGAGGCGATCGCTGAAAACCAGGGTGCCGGTCTGCGTCTTGACGGCAATCAGGTCGACTTCGACGTCAAGCACTACGCCATCAATCTCGATCTCGACTTCACCACCGAATCCATCAACGCCTCGGTCGCTTGCCAGGTCCGTTCGTTAGTCGCTGCACTGAGCTCCATCGATCTCAATCTCCGCAACGAACTGACCGTCGACTCGGTGCAGGTCGCGGGCGCCAATGTCGCATTTGCGCACACAAACCACCTGCTGTCGATAGCGCTCCCCGCTCCCGTCGGTCTCGACCAGTTGGTCACCGCCGTGGTCTTCTACCATGGCGCGCCGTACTATGACGGCGCCGCCGGCATGGATTTCACCTTCGAGTTCGGCACGCAGCTCTGTTGGACCAAGGCCACGCCGTTTCGCGCGCGTTATTGGTGGCCATGTAAGGATTTCCCCGAAGACAAGGCCGATTCGCTCGATCTCTATATCGAGTGTCCCGAGATCTACGATGTCGCCACTAATGGCGTTCGCGTCTCAACCACTTCGCTCGGAGGCGGCCGCAAAGTCGAACACTGGCAACATCGCTATCCGATCGTCACCTATCTGGTCGCTCTCAGCGTCGCCGACTACGTCATGAATGTCTCCAGTTGGAGTCACGACGGTGACACGATTCCGTTCCTCTGTTATTCGCTTCCGGGAAACCCTGCGGCCATGTCCGCCTTTCAGACCTATGGCCCACAATCACTCACGATTCTCAGCGACCACTTCGGAACTTATCCGTTCAGCACTGAGAAAATGGGACACGCCGACTTCGGTTGGACCGGCGCTATGGAACATCAGACTTTCTGCATGTATTCTACCGATTTTCACACGGATTGGGTCATTGCGCATGAGTCCTCCCACCAGTGGTGGGGCGACATGATTACCTGTCGTACGTTCAACCACATTTGGATCAACGAAGGCTTCGCCTCCTATTGCGAGGCTCTGTTCATGGAGGCCACCGCCGGAACCAGTGCCTACCACAACTACATGCAGACGATGAAATACCTCGGCCCCGGCTCGATCTATGTCGAGAACCTCACCTATGCCGAAATCTACGATGGCAACCTTTCTTACAATAAGGCCGGCTGGGTGCTCCACATGCTGCGCGGCGTCCTCGGTGACTCGCTCTTCTTTGCCGGTACCCGTGCCTTCGCCAATTCCCAGTTCCGCCACGGCACCGCCAACACGCAGGACTTCATCGATGTTGTCTCTCCGGCGGTCGGTCAGGACATTTCGTGGTTCATCAATGAGTGGATCTACGGGGAAGGGAACCCGTATTACGACCTCGGCTATGAGTGCCGCCCCGACGGACTTGGCGACTATCAATTGACCTTTTTTATCGAACAGGTGCAAACCTATCCGACTCTCTTCAAAATGCCGATTCGCCTGCGGCTGACCACGACTGCTGGCGTCCGCGATACCGTTGTTTGGAATGAAGGCAAGTTCATGCTTTACCAGATGACGCTTGCCGACTCTCTTCTCAATTTCCAGCTTGATCCCCAGCAGTGGATCCTTCGTGACTGGAAGGCAGTTCCGCTCGGTGTAAAAGTAATCACTCAGGATCTTCCCGACGGCTACCTCGGCGAACCTTATTCGACAACCCTGCAGGCTGTCGGCGGTACCGCGCCTTACCACTGGCGCTTTTTCGGTGGTGATTTGCCCTTCGGTACCGAATTTGACACCGCTACCGCAACGATCTTCGGCACGCCCAGTTACGTTGCGCCCTTCTACTTCACGCTCACCTGCGAGGACTCCGGTACTCCCGCCATCGCCGACACGGTCTCACTCTCCATAACGGTCTTGCCGCCGGCTGCCGCGTGCGGCGACGCCGACGGCAGCCAGGCGGTGAACATCTCCGATGCCGTCTACTTGATTAATTATATCTTCGCCGGTGGTCCGGCACCCGATCCACTGACCGTGGCCGATGTCGATTGCAACGGCCTGGTCACTATTTCCGACGCCGTTTATCTGATCAATTTCATCTTTGGTGGTGGCCCGCAGCCCTGTGCCGGCTGCCCGTAAGTCGCAGCCTGCGCCAAAACAGGGCTTGCCGAAAACCCCTTCCCGACTTATCTTCGTGGTTGTAAGAATACTTCCATCAGCCGGATAAGGTTGATCGCATCGTCTGTCGAAGTAACAACTGTTGAAGATTCGCCGGGCTTGGGCCGCGCGAAGCTTCCGCCGTCATTTCTTGTTAACTGCAACTGAGTTCATGATGCCGACACGCACCGTCACGCCTATCAATCAGATCTGCCGCATCGTGATCGCCTGTGCGTTCCTTCTAAGTCTCGCAGTGAGCGCCGCGGCTTCCGGGGCTGATCCGACTCACCCGACATCTCCCGATCGACCGCTGATCGGATTCGAAGCCGCCGTTTCGGCCGTGTCGGAATCGGCACAGCCGCAGTTTCTCGGTTTTCTCGCCACTAATTCGCTCAGCATCGGCGATACCTGGTACGACATGCAGCAGAATGGCTCGATGGGGTTTCAAATCGTTGTCGGCAATGGCTGGGTGCACAACGTCTGGAATTTCCTTCCCGGGGCCTCGAATTCTAACCGCAATTCCCGTTACTATGCCTGGCAGATCGGCGGTCCCGGCGTGCGCAGCCAGAATGAGATCGATCCCGTCACCGGCGGCGGCGGCTTCTCCAGTATCGGTTTCGACCCGACCGGCGCCGGCGCTCCCGTCGTCACGTACCATCGTCTCAGCGATAATCTCACCCGCGCCGCGCGCGACACCGGTTCGGTGGCTGCGTCATTCCGCACCTTTTCGTTTTCCGGCCCCGGAGTCAATTGTCAAAATATCGTCTCCGGGCTTGGCACGATTGATGGTCCGTATCTCTGGCCCAAACTCGCAGTGGACGTTAATTCCTCGGGGCAGGGGATCGCGCACATCGTCAGCACCGAGTACCGTCCCGCCGAAGTCAAGACTTCGCTGGTGTACTACCGCACCAACCCCGGCATCACCGCTCAGGCCGCGACTTGCGCGACCTGGATCGACTCGGTGACTGTCGTGGGCGCCGTCGTCGTTCAGGACCCGAATTCCGATGACGTCGCCATTGTCTATCCGGCGCCCGCCGATTGGGCTCACGCGGATGCAATCCAGCAGCGCAACAACGATGTTGTCTACAAGTACTCGACCAACCTCGGCACGAACTGGTCGGCCGCCGTCAACATCACCAACTACACCGGTGCCGATGACGAACGCGCCTACACCGACCTAAATGCGCTGTACACTTCCGACGGCTGTCTGCAAATCCTTTGGACAACCTCTTATTTCGATTCGTCGACAGCTCAAGTCGGTAATCAGGGCGCGCGCCTCTATCACTGGAGCGACTGCAGTCAGTGCCGGACCCTGGTGCTCGCTGCGGACAATGATGAACCCGCCTGCAAGCGCGGCATCTGGAACAAGAACGTCTCTAAGATGGCTTTGAGCGAGTGCACTGTCGCCGGCTCGCCGCGACTGTATGCCACCTACACCTATTTCCTCGGCGACGACGAAAGCGCTCCGCCCCATCACGATTGTTCTCAGGCCGGTTTTGCCAACGGCGAGCTCTTTGCCCAGGTCTCGCAAAATGGCGGCGCCTCCTGGGGACCGCCTGTGAACCTGACCAATTCGATGTCCGACAACTGCGCCGCCGGCTCCTGCATGTCCGAACATTGGTCGTCCGCCGCACCCTATGTCACCGACTCGCTGCGCCTGCAGTACATTCTCGACAAAGATCCAGGCGCCGTTGCCTACTCTGAAGGAACCTGGACGCTGAATCAGGTCATGAACCTCAGCCATCCCTGTTTTGCGACTGAATCTTACAGCCACCTTGTGGTTGAGCCGACGGAGTTCCGCTACCCACTCCACACCGCTCCGGGGCAACAGCTGGATACGTTCCTGGTGCTGACCAATACCGGCAACGCCGTCGCGAATTACACGCGGGGCATCACCTTCCAGCAGGGCGCCAATTGGCTGATCTTTCCGAATCACCCCCCCAATGGATCGGTGCCCGTCGGATGCATCAATTTCGACACGCTGGCAATCCGCCTGACCGGTCCCGTCGTCGAGGGCTTCTACCAGGCCTTGGTTGCCTTCACGTACAGCGACGGCGACAGCGAAATCACCGAACAGATTCCCTTTGATCTCTACAACTTCGCGACCTTTTTCCAGCCCCAGAACTTTGCACTGCGCACGGCGGTGGTGCGCACTGCCGTCAACCAGGCCGGCCGCGTCGGCTGCTACTCGACCGGCAATCAATTCACGTTTTTCAGCGGCGGCGGACTCAGCTACCTGCGTGACGCCTCCTTGATCCTCGGCACTTCGCGCAATTCCCTGAGTTGGCTGATCTATGGCAGCGACGGGGGCTCGCCGACTGCCGCCAACCCCTATGGCTCCCTCTTTGCCGTCTCGGCGCTGACCGTCGATTCCACCGGGTCGCCGGCTTTCCGGCGTGCCTTCGGCAAAGGCGTCAGCCGTGACTCGACAATCGGTTTTGACGTGCGCTACTACGCCGCCAAAGACGCCGGCAATTCCGAGTTCCTGCTTGCGCGCTTCGACCTCTATCTGGGACCGCATAATGCGACCGGACGCATTGACGACCTCACCGTCGGTTTCGCTGCCGACTGGGATCTTCCGTCCGATAACGGATTTGACAATCTTGGCGGCGGCTTTGACAGCCACCAGTTGGTTTACCAGCAGGGAACCGCCACTCCTCCCAGCTCTAATCGCCTCGCCGGATTGGCCGTCCTGCGCGTGGACGGCACCCCGGCTCCCGGCGGCTTTGTCTGGGAAGACAGCAAGTACGTGGTCCCGCTGCGCGTGTATCAAGTTGACAGCATCTGGAACAAGATGAACGGCGTTGCAAAATTCGAGTCTTCACCCTTTCCGGGCGATCTCAACAGCGTTAGCGTCGGCGCAATTCATGAGACCCTGGTCGGCACGGGTGATACTCTCAGCCTGATCTTCATTCTCGCCGGCCAGCTTAACGGCACGCCCACGACCCTCAAGGCGGTCGTCGACAAGGCGCTGTTCTTCAATTGCCAGTACGTCTCGCCCGATCAAGTGGGCTGTCCCGAATATGTGTGCGGCGATGCCGACGGCAGCCAGTCCATCTCCATCTCCGACGCGGTCTATCTGATCAACTACATTTTTGCCGGAGGTCCGCCGCCCAATCCGGTGCTCGCGGGCGATGCCGACTGCAGCCACGCCGTTTCCATCTCCGACGCCGTCTACCTGATCAATTACATCTTCGCCGGTGGACAAGCCCCCTGCGCCAACTGCAAGTAGTCGCGCCGACCTCTCCCTTACGGAGCACCTAAATTCTGCGTTCGCATTGTCGATAACAAACTATGATGCGAACACTTCTGTTCTTTGTTGTCATGACCTCGGCTCTTGCCGCTGCGACGCCGCCCGACGACCTGGATCGCTCCGGCACGGTGTACATCTCACCGCGCCTTGGCATCAGCTTTCCCGTCGGCGCTCTGGCCGACGCCAACTACACGGTCGCCGCCGCCAGTTGGCGCAGGCAAGGCTACACACTCTCCGGCGAATTCGGCTACTTCGTCACCAACGCCACCGTCGCCGGGCTGGAGATCTCCTACTCCACATTTGGGCCACGTTCAGTCTCGGTCTTCGGCGACTCCGACGAGTCGCATGTACGCATCCGCCGCGCCGGTGTATTTACGCAATACAGCCTGCTGCCGACCGGGAAGTACCGGCCCTTCATGCGGCTTGGCGCCGGGCTCTTCGATGCCAGCCGCATCTCAATGCCACATCTCGACAACGATTCACTGGAGTATCGCGACTACACGCTTGGCGCCAAGCCGGTCGGCACCATCGGCTTTGGTATCCACGCCGATTTCTCACCGCAAATCAGCGGCAGCTTCGCCATCGAGGCCGTCTGGCTCAATTCCTTCAGTTCTGCGTGGGATACCGATGGCGCATCGATCGGCCCGCTGCACAAAAACATGCTGTTCTTTCCGGTCTATTTCGGCCTGCTGTACCACCTCTCTGACAATTGATTGTGCGACTCGTCTTCAATTTTTGATTTGCAGCGCCGACGCTGGATATTATTCTTCTCCCGATCAAAGCTCAACCGCAACCAGCATGGCACAACGCGAACACCTTTTTGCCGAAGTCATCGTCGATCGTGACGTCCTTGAGCGCTTCTCGCAGGAGATGTCCGCTTATTACGAGACTGCCGCCGCCGCTGACAAACGCACTGGCTATGTGAAATTCCGCAACAAACTGCTCTGGCATATCCGTCACAGCCTGTCCGAGCGACAACGACAAACTCTGATGATGATACTTTCCGGCAAGACTGAGCGCGAAATTGCCTCTCTCTTGGGGGTGACCCAACAAGTTGTGCATATTTATAAGCAGCGCGCTATCAAGCGGTTACACGAGAAGTTTAGACTTTGAGCTGTATGTCAAACGACTAAAAGATGGAAGGTTCGCCCTCACACTGAGCCGCCAACGTATTTCCAAGAAATCACCTGGAATCGGGCATAAACCACGCACCGTCCGTCCGTGGGTGCTGACTTCAATCATTCTTGATTGGAGGTGTTACATGCCACGTCGCAAGCAGAACGAGCAGTTCGCTCCGGTCCTTGAAAAGGACATTTGGCATCCGTATGAGCTGCAATCGCTCGTGTCCCGCAAGTTCGTGACGATTGTCAACAAGATCCTTAAGGGCGAATATGCGATGCTGGACACATCGCATTGTGCTCGCACCATCGAGCTGTAACGACCGCGTGCGCGACAGGGAAGTCGCCTTGGCTCGATTGCCAAGTTGAGAGGATCCGTCTTCTCGTATCGCGACGTCCCCGGGGCAATGTGATCTCGCTCCCTCGGGCGAACCTTCCCGCTGTTACGGGGTTGAGGAAACTCAGCCCCGTTTGATTTCCACAGTGGCTCCCAGACCGAACGCGGCCAAATAACACACCGTCCCCAGCAGGATGACGGTGTTGAATCCGTACGTCATCGCCAACACGACCGCCGCCACCGAACCCAGCACCGAGGCGGCTCCGTTCAAGCTCCACACCCAGGGGATGAAACTGCTGTGGTTCTTCTCGACCCATTTCAACTGCAGCGGGAACGGCTGTCCCATCAGGAATCCCATCGGCGCCAGGAGCAAAACGGTCAGCGCGATTCTCGCTCCTTCCGGCCAGCCAAAAGTGGCCCGAGTTACCGGTGCCAGACCAATGAGCAGCGCCAGCGTGTAGGCGATGATTCCGCCAAAAATAATGCGGCGCCACTTGGCGCCTGTTTCTGGCGTGTAGCGGGCAGTCGCCATTGAACCCACACCGGCACAAACCAAAATCGTGCTCAATACGACCGTCAGCGAGTAGATGGGATGGCCCAGGTAGAGGATCAGTTTCTGCATCACCGCAATTTCGACCAGGATAAACCCCAGCCCGATTGCGATGAAATACCCCAGCGCACGCAGCGAACCGGGTTCTCGTAGTGCGCTGCGACCGTCAACGCTGAAGACGATCGGCGCTACCAGGAATATGAGCACCAATGTCGCCGACAGCACGGCTGCCAGGTACAGATTGAATAACCCGAGATTGTTCTTTCTCGACTCATATTCAAAAGCCATGATCTGCGTCAGTTCGGCACTCTTGGCGGTTGAAAAAAAGAACGGCTGATTGTCGGTGGTCGGGCGAATATTAAATTCGTAAGTGTCATAGAATCGCTCCCGGTCGCCGGCGTTTGCCAGTTGCACGAATGCCGGATCGCCCGCGCCATCCGGTCGAAAGACAAAGCGTCCGCCAACTTCATTCAAGCGGTTCTCGATCAGTGCGATCTCTGTGGCCGTGAACGCTTCCCGCTTGAGCAGCATCGTTATCATCTCGGACTCCCCACCTGCCCGCGAATTGCTGCCGACGATCACGAGATTGCCGCCGTGTTGGGTTGCGGTAGTGCCGGCAGCTTCCAGCGCCACCGCCATCAGCCGCAGTCCCTCCTTCGGCTTCACGGACAGCCAACGGGTAATCGCCACAATCCCCGCGCGATTCAGGTGCTGAAGATATTCACGGAACGCCTCGACCGTGTAGAGGTAGCTCTCCGACAGGCTGAACGCCCCCGCCGATGTCGCCGCCCAGGTATCCACCAGCGTCAGTTGAATCAGATCATAGTGCCGATTATTCCGGGCAATAAAGGCGCGCCCTTCCGCCGTGTGGACGCGCACCGCCGGGTGGCTGAATAGCCGACCGGAGAATTCTGCATATTGATCGCGCATCACATCGTCGGTGATGATCGGATTGATCTCGACGGCATCGATCGACCGCGCCCCCCAGGCCAGACTGAAGACGACGTCGATGCCGCCCCCCGGGCCGATGATCAAGACATCACCGTCGGGCCGAAGGACATTGGGCAGATGCGATATCCAGCGTCGCGCGATCTCGGTCTTGATCAATTCCAGACCAAACAGGCGGAACGGGTCGCGCAAGATGTACGTCCGCGCATCGGCATCGATGTCCATCGCCTTTGCGGTTTGCTCCCCTTCGACGCCTTGCACGGTGATGCATGACAACGCGTTCCACTTCTGGAATTCAACGAGTTGTTTCTCTTGGCCTTTGAAATAACGCACCTTGAGCAGCGGTGACGTCGAATTGATGATAACAAGACCAACTGCCGCCATTGCGATCGCTCTGCCGATCCAACGCCAGTGCCCGCGAGTCCGCTCACCGCTGACGCAAGCCGCGACTGCAGCCAGCGCTGTGGCTATAAGGAGTCCGTTGATCGCGCCGACCCAATTGAGCACCGGCACTGTCAGAAGCGCGCCGGCAGCGGCGCCAATCAGATCGACGAAGTAGAGCCGCGAGATCGATTTCGCGCCAAGGTACAGAATCAGCGAAACCGTCAGACCGGAAAAGAAAAACGGCAGAACACAGGCGAGGTAAACCACGACCAGTCGAATCACATTGCCGGAGCTGTAATTGATTGCGATCGGCAGCGACAACGCCGTCACGATTGCGATCACCGCCGTCACCGCCAATCCAGTTGTGAGCAGCGTCAGGTCACGGCTTAGGTTGTCCATTAGGTGGCGTCGACGGCGGAAGTAGGGCCATAACCCAGAAGCACCTAACCCAAACATCGCCAACGAGATTGCCAGAAAAGCAAAGTGATAGTACATGACAACCGAGAACAACCGCGTGAGCGAGAGCTCGAACAGCATGGTCGCCGTCGTGACAAGGAAAAGTGTGATATAAACTTGCGGCCGAATCACGCTCCAAAATAGGAGTTTCCGTGGAGGAGTCAACTACCGCCTGAAGCTTGACCTGTCTGTCGCTAACTGAGCGAAATTCCGGCACATTTCCTGCACGTAAGTAGCACGGTAAGATCGCTGTAGCGATCTGCCGATCTGACAGCCCCGGCGACGTAGATGTTAAGGCACCGCCCTTAAGCTATTGCCGGAACTGTACTTGACAAACCTCAACGGCGGGAGTATATTGCATTTGTCGAAGTGTACTTCGTGGCAGTCACCGAACCGTCTTGTCCTGAAGGTTGTTGAATTGCGCAGATTCCTGTCACTTCTTTACATCGTCTTGCTCAGCCCGGCGCTGGTGGCGACTGACGTTTCTTCAACCCCGCCATCTCTATTCGAGCGGCAGCTTGCGGACGATCAGCAGTCCGGCCTCATCAGTGCCGAGATGGCCACGATCTACCAAGCCATGGCGATCCTTGACCCGGAATCTCTTCCCCAGCGCTATTCGCTTGAATCCTCTGACGTTTCAAAGTGTGCGACCGATGTCCTGGTCGATGCCTTTATCGCGATCAACGCCAATCCCGAAGTCTATGGCTCGTATGCCAAGATGTTTATGGCTCGACCGCAGACTCAATTCTACATCGAGTCGCCGCAAGGGTACTTTCGAATCTTCTTCGACCTCACCGGCCTGCACGCAGTCCCGACGGCGGATGCCGATTCGTCGGGAATTCCCGATTACATCGAACGTGCCGCCAACATCGCCGACTCAGTATGGTCCTATGAACTCGACCAACTGGCGCATCTCAAACCGCCGGTTGACAACGGCCAGGGCGGCAGCGATCAGTATGATATCTACTTCCAGAAAATTCCTTACTACGGTTACACGACTCCCGAATCACCCGGTCCTGACCCTTGGAACGACTTTGCCTCCCACATCGTGGTCCACAGCACCTTCACTCCGGGATTTCCGCCGAACGACGATCCCGAAGGCGATGTGCTCGGCGCGCTCAAGGTCACCATTGCCCACGAATTTTATCACGCGGTCCAGTTCGCCTACGATGTCTCGGAGGCCAGTTACTTCATGGAGATGTCGTCCACCTGGATGGAAGAGATGGTGTATCCGCTGGTGAACGACAACTACAACTACTTGCCGGAATTCTTCGATTATCCGGAAGTCGGTTTGCAGGCCGGCGACTTTCATCGCTACGCTTCGTTCGTCTGGCCCAAGTATCTCGAGGAGCGCTTCGGTGCCATCATCTTGCGCGATTTGTGGGCGAAATGCCGCACGACCTCAGCCATCGTGGCTTGGGGCGACGTCATCGACTCGGCCGGAAGCTCGTTCGAACGCGAATTTACGCGCTTCGTGCTGTGGAATTACTACACCAACAGCCGCTCCACCGGCACGCACTACGAATCCGCACCCGATTATCCCCCGGTCGAAGTAATGGCCTACCACTACGTCCTCCCCGATTCGGGCAACTTTTCCGTATCGCCGCCGCAGCCATATGCCTCAAATTACATCGTCTTCGAAAATCTTAACGGCTACGACGGCATTGTTGGTTTCGACTTCACCGGCCTGAGCGCCACAACCTGGACCATGGCTTACGTGGTGGATTACGGCGACGGCAACTACTTCGACTCTCTGATCGTGCCGCTCTCCGGGGGCAAGGCGAAGATCTGGATCGCCAATTTCCAGAATGTCTTGCGCGTCACGTTCATTCCCGCCGTCGCGGCGCACTTCGGCACCGAGTACAATTTCACTTATCATCTGCATTTCCGCCGCCCCGGCGACATTGACGGCGACACTCAGATCAGCATCTCCGACGCCGTCTTCGTGATCAACTGGATCTTCGCAGGCGGCGCCACACCATATCCGAGCTATATCGCCGACGTCAACTGTGATGGCATCAGCTCCATCAGCGATGCCGTCCACCTGATCTCGTATATCTTTGCCGGCGGTCCGCCGCCATGCCAATACTAACCCCGGGAGACTCAATGCAAATCGGACTTAAACGTACCTTGCTGCTGTTGGCAATACTCATACTCGCGGCAGCGGTGCCGTCATCGGCCGCCAACCAGTCATCCTATCGTCTGATCGAAGATGCCTATGCCAGCGGCGAGTTGAACTATGAACAGAAAATGCTTTACGCAGTGATGTCGATCCGCGAACCGCAGGCACTGCCGGCGGATTTCCAATCCGACGTCATTGAAGTCGTCAAGTGTGCTACCGAAATCATCGTCGAAGTCCGCCAGAACTGGGATCAGTTCGGCCCGGAAGGACAGGCGCTGTTTCGTCAGATCATGGCCCGGCCGTCAGCGACCCATAACTACAATTCGCCCAGCGGCGAGTTTAAGATTCATTACAATATCGCCGGCTCCGACGCCGTGCCCACTGCGGATACTAATCCGGCCAATGGCATCCCCGACTACGTGGAGTGGCTCGCCGCCTACGCCGACAGCTCCTATCGCACCGAGATCACCAACCTTGGCCACCGCAAGCCGCCCTCGGATGGCGTGGCTGGCGGCGATTCCCGCTATGACATCTACACGGAAGAAATGGGTTACTACGGCTACACCCAGCCCGAAGGCGCCGGGCCTGAAGCCTGGAACGATGCCTTCAGTTACATCTCCGTTCATCGCAACTTCTTCGGCTTCCCGAATAACGACGACCCCGACGGCGACCAGAAGGGCGCCGCCAAAGTGACTGTCGCTCACGAGTATTACCACGCCGTGCAGTTTGCCTACGACGTCGGCGAAAACTCGTGGTTCATGGAGGCTTCTTCGACCTGGATGGAAGATGTGGTCTATGATCCGGTGAACGACAACTACAACTACATGACGGAGTTCTTTAGCGTCCCGGACTATGCGTTGAATTCCAATACCGGTCTGCACATGTACGCAGCGTTTATCTGGCCGACCTTTCTGGAAGAGAATTTCGGCTCGGCAATCATGCCGCAAATTTGGGACGAACTGCGCACTACAACCTCTTATGTCGGCACCGGCAATATCCTGACCAACAACTACGGACAGAACATCAACCAGCAGGTAGCGCGGTTTACCATGTGGAACTTCATCACCGGCAGCCGCAACGACGGACTGCATTACGTCGAAGCGTCCAGTTATCTGCAGGTACCGTTGGTGCGCACCCATACAACTTATCCGACCTCCGGGCAGACGCCGATTGCCGGCAAGTTCCCCGATGCTTACGGCTCCAACTACGTGCGCTTTAACATTCCGGCCGGCGCCGCCACCTTCACGGTCGATTTCAATGGCGACAATTCGGTGCCCTGGATCGTCCACCTGCTCGCCTGGAAAATGACGCCGTCGCACAGCTACTTCGAAAACCAGATGTCGCTTAATGTCACCGGCGATGGCTCCTTCACGCTGCCCGACGCCGGCGACTACGATGCGCTGATCATGGTCATCACCAATGTCTCGCAATCGATCAACGACCGCAGCTACACCTACGGCGCCTCGTATACCACCGCTCCGAACTATGCCGTCAAAGTCATCGCCATGGCCGACGATAGCGTTTACTCGAATACCGGCACGTCGATGCTCTTCCAGATCGAAAATACCGGCCTCCTCGATGAGACTTTCGATGTCAGCGCGACCAATTCCTTGGGCTGGGTACAGAATTTCTCGCCTACGTCCGTGACCGTGGCGGCGGGCGACAAGGCCGACGTTACAGTCAACTTAACGGCACCGGCCGCTGCCATGCCTGCGACCGTCAATTTGGTCAGCGTTACTGCCGATGCCACCAGCATCGTTGGAGTCAGCGATACCGATTCCGGCGATCTGCTTGTGCTGGTCCTGCACGGGGACGCTGACAACAGCGGCGCGATCAACGTCAGCGACGCCGTCTACATCATCCAGTACATCTTTGCCGGCGGTCCCGCGCCGGTACCGGTTGATGAAGCCGGCGATGCCACTTGTGCGATGCCCGTGAATATCTCCGATGCAGTCGCCCTGATCTCGTACATCTTCGGCAGCGGACCGTATCCCCCCTGCAATCCCTTCTGAGCCAAACGACGATTGTTGGAAATCTCACCCCGGTCGCAGCCGATCGGGGTGATTCCTTTTCTGCACAGCGACGGATTGAAGCTCGCAGAAAGGTCGTGATTTTTTGTTGACCCTGCGGCAAAATGCCGATAACAATTAATGTTGGACCCGTAATGACTAAGTAGCTGGAAGCGTAAAACTTAAATGGACTTAAAGCGCGTCGGGAAATACGACATCATTGATAAGCTGGGCGAAGGGGGATTCGGGGCTGTCTTTCTGGCATATCACACCAAGCTGCAGAAGCAGGTGGCGCTGAAAATCCTCCACCCGCAAGTCGCCTCCGACGAGATGCTGGCGGCCTACTTTGAACGCGAGGCACTGGCCTTGGCGCGGCTGGAACACCCCAATATTGTGCGCGTCTACGACTACGATCAACTCGACGGCCTCAACTTCATCGTGATGGAATTTGTCGATGGCACGGCTCTCGACAAGATTCTGCGCGACCGGAACTTTCTGTCGGCGCCGGAAGTCGTGCCGATCTTTGATCAATTGCTCTCGGCGCTCGGCTACGCCCACCAAAACGGGATCGTCCATCGGGATATCAAGCCGTCCAATATCATGCTGACCAAATCGGGCACGGTCAAGATCACCGACTTCGGCATCGCCAAGGTCGCCGGTAGCGCCAAGCTCACCCGCACCGGAACCGGCGCCGGCTCGCTGCTCTACATGTCACCGGAGCAGATTCGCGGCAAGGACATCGACAATCGCAGCGATCTGTACTCGGTTGGCGTCACGCTGTATCAGGTCTTGACGGCGCATACGCCGTTTGAGGCGAACACCGACTACGAAATCATGTCGGGACATCTGGAGAAAGACCCGCCGTCGCCGCTCCAATACCGTAATGATCTGCCGCGTCCGCTTGAACAGATCATCATGAAGTCGCTGGAGAAGAAACCGGAGAAACGTTACCAGAGCGCCGGCGAAATGTCGCAGGCTCTCCGCGCTCTGGGGCTGACGGTCACCGACGACAAAACTGTGCGCACCGACACCGCCAGCCTCGACAAGACGATCGCCGTCGAATACTCCAGGCCCGGCGGTTCGCGCAAATGGCTGTATGCCTTGGTCGGCGTGGTCATTGTTGCCGCGGTCGTTGTGGGCGTGCTGCTCATGAGCGGCAGGGAAGACGGCAAGCTCCCCACGCAAGCCACCTTTGCCGACTCGCTGCAATTGGCGATGGATCGATATTCCGACAAGCAGTATCCCGTCGCCGAATCGCTGCTGACGGACCTGCGGAACTCCGCGAGCGCATCACCGCAACAGCAGCAGGAAATCGCCCAGCTCCTGGCGTCAGTGATGTTGATGAATCAGAAGATCACGGAAGCCACGGCTTTGCTGCGTAGCCTCTACGGTTCCAACCCGAAGCTGGAGTTTGCCGAGGGTCGCTTCCCGCCGGCGCTGATTAAGATCTGGCGCGGCTTCCTGGAGACGCCTGCCACAGGCGGCCTAAGACTTACTCTGAACAACTATCAGTCCTTTGCGCCGGTAGCCGTCGAATTCGCCGGGCAGAGTCAGGCTTACACGGGAACACCGCTCGATTACACCGGACTTGCCGCCGGTGATTACGCGATCAAGGTTTCGGGCAAAGAGATGAAGCCAGTTAACGAAACGATCCGGATTGGCAACTCGATCGAACCCAAGTCGTTGACATTACAAGGGATAGCCCCGGCCGCGCTGGGCTCGGTCCGTGTTGCCATCGAAAACTACAAGATTTTCGAACCGGTTCAGGTAGTCTTCGACGGAAAAAGCGTAAAATATGATGGACAACCCGTGACATTTAGTGATCTGGCTCAAGGTAATCATGAAGTCGGAATCGTCACCGATATGGGGAGGCTAACCGACGTGGTGATGGTGACCGGCACAGAAACCAGCAAAGTATTCGTGTTGGAGAATAAAGAGTATAAACTGAGTATCGGCGCTCGTGAACCCAACGACGGTCCCGGCGTTGCGGCGCAGGTCATTGTGGACAACGTCAAGATTGAGGATACAGAAACTCCCTGTAACCTTAAGCTGCTAGCCGGGCCCCATAAGGTCTGGGTCGAACACCCGGGCTATAGCACCGGCGGCCGCGCCCAATTTGTCAATCTTCGGCAGGATGACGTTGTCCGGTTTACGTTGCGCAAGCGTTAAAATGATTTGCGTGATTTTGTCAACTTTCTGATCTTTGAAGAAAGGAAATCAGTATGAAGACTCTGACTACGACGCTGATCGCATTGGGGCTCGCCGTTTGCTTCATCGCAAACGCAACGGCCGCCGTCAGTGACGATCTCAAGAAATTGGAGAACCTTTACTACGACGCGCAATTCGATCAGGTAGTGCTGAAGGCTAAGGATCTACTGGCTGCGCCGGGGATTACTACGCCCGACAGCGTCAAGATCATTCAGCTATTGGCGCGCGCTGCCGCTCAGGCGAAACAGCCCGATCTGGCGCAGAACTACCTGGCCGCACTGGTCAAAATCGACCCAACCACCGCGTTCAATCCAGACAAAGAGCCAAAGCTGGTTGGCCACGCCTGGATCAAGTTCGTGAACGACACCGGCTTCAAACCCGGGCAGGCGGCTAAGGCGGTTACCGTGTTCGCCTCCGACTTCAACAATGGCTCGATCATGGACGCCGAGAAGTATGCTACCGCTGGCGTTGGCATCGCCGCGTTGATCAACAGTTCGCTGACGCAGTCCGGTGTCGTCGACGTGCCGGCCCGCGAGAATTTCAACTACATCTTCGACGAACTCAAACTCTCGCAAAGTGACTTGGCCGATCAGAACAACCGCGTTCAGGTTGGCAAGCTGGTCGGCGTGCAGAACTTTGTCTTTGGTACCTTCATGAAAATGGACGGCAACAAGGTCAAGATCATCGCCCGCATCATCGACACTGAGACCAGCCTGCCGAAGAAAGTTGTTGATATCGAAGGTAAGGAAGGCAAGATCGGCCAGTTGATCACCCAGGTCGCCGACTCGATCCTGACTTACTTCAACGTTCAGGCCGAGGCGATCAAGAAAGCATCCGGGCGTGTTCCCGACGTCAGCCTGGCTTCGACGATCCTCTACGGTCAAGGTCTGGCCTACCGCGAAGCGGGCAAGCTGGAAGAAGCGAACAAGTGCTTCGCCCAGGCGCTCGAAATCTCCCCGAATTTCGTGTTGGCCTCGGAACAAAAGCAACGCGTTGAACTGGAGATTAAGTCGAATACCCAATGAGAAACGGATTTCTCCAAGCTGCAATCCTGATCGCACTGGCCGGCCTGGTGGCCGGCTGTGCCGCCGGCAGGCAAAATACCGGCACCCGCACCCTGTCGCGGGGCGATTATGAGAAGGCACTCGCTGACTATCGACGCGAGACCGAAACCTCGCCGAACAAACCCGAGGCCTGGCGCTCCCTGGGGATCGCGTACTTCAATCTCGACAGCCTGACTCAGGCGCAGAATGCGCTGGACAAGGCGGCCGCCTTGAAGGCCGACGATGCCACCACAACGCTCTACCAAGGCATGACCTTCGAGCGCCTCGGGATGAATGACGAAGCGCGTGCGCTGTACCGGGCCTACGTGTCCGGCAAGAATGATCCGCGCATCGCCACGGAGATCAAACAGCGCTTGCGTTGGCTGGAGGATCAAAATCTGAAAACGATCGTCAGCGGCGCCGTCGCCAATGAGAAGAACATCAACACCGATCAGATTCCGTCAAACGCCGTCGCGGTGATTCGCTTTGACGCCGATTCGCTGCCCGCGCAATACCAACCGCTGGGCCGCGGTATCGCCGAATTGGTTTACGCCGATCTTGCCAAGGTTGAGGGCCTCAGCCTGGTGGAACGACTGGAACTGGATCAATTGCGCAAGGAATTATCACTCAGCCAGACGGAATTTGCCGACAAATATCACTCGCCCCGCGTCGGCCGCTTGGTTGGTGCCGCGCGCGTCGTGACCGGCAAACTCGCCGGCCGCTCTGAGAGCGGTCTTGAAATCGATGCCGGCATTATCGACGTCGGCCCCGGGATGGCGAAGTATCCGCAGAAGCAGGAAGGGAAGCTCAACGAGTTCTTCGAGCTCCAAAAGCGCCTTAGCCTTGACCTGATTCAGACCATGGGCTATGACATCACCCCCGAACTGCGCCACGCGATCGCCAAACCCGCCACCGAATCGATGCTGGCGCTGGTGGCTTACTCGCGCGGGCTGGAATATGTCGACCAGGGACGTTATGCCCTTGCCGAGGCCGAGTTCAAGGAGGCCGCCAAGGAGGATCCGAACTTCGGCATGGCGCAGCAGGCATTGCAGGAATTCGGCGGCCTGAGTGACTACAACGGCCAGTTGAAGCCGATCAGCCAGGTTGTCGAACTGACCAGCCTCGGCACCGAAGAACAGCAGCAGTCGCAGCAAGTGGACCGCAGCGAGGTAATGCAGCGGCTGCAAGAATCGACGCGCGGGGTGGCTCCGGAAAATGAAAATCCATACGTCGCGCCGCGCGAAAGCCGCGGCACCGTGATTGTGCGAGGGAGGCCGAACTGAAACCTGGTTATCGCTACCTGATTCCGACGATCTGCGCTTTGACTCTGCTTGCGACTGCGAATCTGTCCGCCCAAATCGTGTACGGCCAGTCGAAAGTGATTTCAGCGCGCGTCGTTTACCAAAGCTGGAAACTGACTTCCGGCGGCGAGGAAACTAACCTCACCCAGTCAGCCTTCCCCTTCATGGTAATGATCCCGTTGCAGGACAATTGGGAAGTCCACTTTAACAGCGCCATCAGCCGCTCGAATTACGACTATGCTGACTTCGACGCGACCCTGACGTCCTTCTCAGGCACCACGCTGCGCGCCTATCGGTCATTCGCTGACGATCGGATGTTTGCCTCGCTGGGCCTCCAGCTTCCCTCCGGAACCTCGGAGTTGGACACGGTCGAGGTCCGGCTGGCGGAATTGATTTCGGACGATTATTTGACTACGCCGGTCAAGCAAGTAACGCAAGGTTTCGGCCTGATCGGGCAGGTGGGCTTCGCCACCGAAGCGAATGCCTGGCTAGCCTATGGCGCCTCGGTCAGCTACAATCTCAACGGCGGTTTTACCTATCAGGAGAACGGCGCGAAGTACAATCCCGGCGACGAATTCAGTTTCCAGTTCTCCGCCACCGCCTCCGCCACCGAAACGTCGAGCTTTGATATCGACCTGTCGTATCGCTACTACCTCGCGGATAAGGTCGAAAGCCGCGAAGTCTTCAAGAGTGGTGGGGTGATGTCAATTCTGCTTGGTCAGCGCAATCAGTTCGGCAAGGCCGGAATCCAGGCGTATTTGGGCTACATCGCGCGCCAGAAGAACTCGATTCTATTCGGCAATTCGCTGACCACAGAAGATCAGAATTCCAACAGCAACAAGGTCGTACTGGGCGGCACACTATCGTACCTGCTGGCCCCGACGGTGCGAGCCTCGGTTACCGGCGGCTACCGCACACTGTCCGCTAACGATTACGAATCAAGTTCCACCAATTTCTTCGGCAAGTCGGATGTCTACTCCTACGGCGCCGGCCTGGAGTATACGGCTCCAAACAAGCACTACACCTTCTTCGGCCGACTACTGCTCCACGACGGCAAAGCCAACAAGGAAGCTACCGAAGATCGGGAGATCGACGTCTCCGGCACCGAGTTTACTTTTGGAGGGAGGTTTAGCTTCTAATGCGCAATCTTCTTCTGATCCTGCTCGGCGGTGCGGCGCTCCTGGTTGCCGGCTGTTCCGGAAATCTGCCCTCCTCGTCCAATACCCGGGAAGTCGTGGTCTCGGCCCTCGCCAAAGACTTGGGCGTCGGCAGCAATGTCACCGGCATCGTCCTGACCGTGACGGCCGCGGACATGGAGACCATCACGCAGGAAGCCGAAATGGTAAACGGTGAGGCGACGCTAGAGCTGGAAGTGCCGATCGGCGAGGACCGCGTCTTCACCATGACCGCCTTCGACGCCGAGGATGTCGCCCTGTATAGCGGCAGCCGTACGGCGGATGTTCTGGGCGGCCAGATCACCGAAATCATCATCGATCTTGAACCGCAGGTTCCGATGATCAAGGTGACGCCGATCTATCGCGTCCTGGCGGAGACCGACTCGGCCATTTTCCAGGTGCGGATTTATAACGTTGACTCGCTCTTCGGCGCGAGCTTCCGGCTGGAATTCGACTCCACGATGCTGGCTGTCGCTGCCTTCGAGGCCGGAGATCTCTTTGCCGGTCGTGATCCAATCTTCTTTACGGTCGAGCGCGGCAACTACCTGGCCGTTGGTTACACCTTGAAGGGCAACCAGCAGCCACAAGGTGTCTCGGCTGACGCGACATTACTGCAAATCACATTCACCGCTGTCGGATCCGGGTTGGCGAATCTCCAGATCGATCCGGCGACACTGCAACTGGTCAACTGGCGCGGCGATCTGCTGCCGTTGGATGGAGTCTTGTACATCGAGAATGGAGAGGTCCAAATTGGCGCACCGTAACCGGCGAATCAACATCATCATTTTCATCCTGCTTGTCGTGGTCTTGCTCTCGTCATCATCGCAGGCGCGCATGCTTTGGGTCGCGACCAACGGCACCGATGCCGTCGGCGCCAATTTCGGCACCGAGGCCAATCCCTTCCGCACGATCCAGTTTGCCTACAACCAGCGTAATGTCAACGGCACCGATACGGTCATGGTCAAGCCGGGAACGTATCAGGAATATATCGCCATCACCTTTGGCACGATCGTAATCATGAGCCGCGGCGGCGCCGATTCCACCTTCCTCGACGGCAACGGCGACGGCACGGCGTTCTACTTCGGCTACGGCATCACGGAATCGACGATCATCGACGGCTTTACGATTACGCGCTATTGGCCAACCGCGCTCAGTATGCAGGGATTGGAAGGCGTTTACTCCTCGCCGCAGATTCGCAACTGCCGCATCTACCAGAACGGTTCGGTGGAATCGGATAGCTGGGGCGCAGGAATCGCCATGCAGTACTCGCGCTCCATCATCAACAACAATTACATCGCACAGAATTTCGCCAACGCGCGCGGCGCGGCCATTGATTGCCAGTTCTCCGAACCTCAGATCATCAATAATATCTTCGAGGATAACCGCTCCCTGCAAGGTGACGGCGCCGCCATCCACGTCGTCGGCCGTACGTCATCCGCACAGGATTCAGCAATTCTGATCCAGAACAATATCTTCATCGGTAACACCGCTGTCGTAGGGCATGGTGGCGGCGTCTTTCTGTCCGACTTCACCAACGCCAATCTCTTCAATAACCTGTTCTACCGCGACAGCAGTCTCATACCCACCGCCGAGGGCGGTGGTGCAATCTATCGCGAACTCTTCGCTCAGGCGCTGATCTACAACAACATCTTCGTCGAGAATTACGGCACGGCCACGAATTGCTTCAATGGCGACACCAGTTACGTCTTTAATAATGCGTTTTATCAGAACATCCCGTTCGACTTTCCGCAGATCAATTGTGCGCAAGGGACGGGCAATCTGGAGGGTGTAGATCCGCTCTTCGTCAACCTCGCCGCCGGCGATTTTCGCCTGACTTCGAATTCGCCTTTGATTGATGCCGGTCGCGATCTGCCGTTCTGGGCACACTTCAACGACTTCGCGGGCAGCTCCCGTTTCGTCGGCGCGGCCAACGACATCGGCCCGTACGAAAATTGCAGGCTGGCAATCGAGGACTTCACCTGGCTGCCCCTGACGCCCTGCATCGGCGAGTTGGTCGACTTCACACCCGCCTATAACGCCTACTGGCAGACCTCGATCTGGGATTTCGGCGACGGGGATATCGACACGTTCTATGTCTGGGACGAGATCATGGCCCCGAAGGCGTTTCTGCTCGCCGGTGACCTGACGATCAGTGCGACCTTCATGTGCGAGACCGATACCGTGACCATCACGCGGCCGATCACGGTGCTGGCAGCGCCGCAGGCCGCATTCACGGCGAGCGACACGACCATCTGTGTCGGCGCTACTGTAAACTTCACCAGCACTTCGCTGGGAGATGACCTGACCTTCGCTTGGCAGTTCTCCGATGGTGGCACATCCTCCGAGGCAAATCCGTCACACCAATTCGATGCTGTCGGTGCCAATAACGTGCGCCTGGTTGCCGCCAACGGCTGTGGCGAAGACACTATGCTGCTCGCGATCAACGTGATCGATGCGCCGGCCGCGGCTGTCTCCGGCACACCCCTCACCGGCTCCGCGCCACTGCAGGTCAATTTCACCGGCAGTTCCGACTATCCGGCTACCGGCTGGGAATGGGCGTTTGGCGATGGCGGCACTTCGACCCAGCAATCGCCGACATATACCTATCTGCGACCGGGAATCTACCAGGTCGATCTCGTGGCCTCCAACGAATGCGGCACTGGCGACCGCGATATTCGCCTCGATTATATCCGGGCGTCGGGCTTTGACCTGCGTCTCCTTGCCGTCGACTCGCTCACGGCACCGCTCCAGCGCCTCTTTACGATCAACGTCGACACCTTGTTTGGGCCGTACGAGTATGGCATCAATCTGAGCGCCTCGGTCCTGCAAACGCCACGGCGCGGCACGGCTACCGTGCAATTGAGCTCGGCGCAAGTCCAGGCCAACCAGAGCTTCACGGCGACCGTGACCATGTCCAACGACTTGGCCCAGGGCGCCTACGATCTCCAGGTCATCGCGGTCTCTGCCCGGAACGCGCCGCGCGACACGATTCGCCTGCAGTTCTATTCATCTCCGCGGGCGATTGCCGCGGTGACTCCGGCGATTCTCGATTTTGGCCTTGTTCAGGAGGATGAAACCGACATCGATACCGTCTATGTCAATAATCAGCTGCAGTTCCCCCAAGACCCGCTTCTGAGTTTTACCGTATCGAATGTGCTCAGCGATGAGCCGCAGTTTACGCCGCTGGCCACTTCCAGCACGGCGATTCAGCCCGGCGGCGTCTTCAAAATCCCGGTGCTGTTTGACCCCACCGCGATCGGATCGGCGCAGGGAACTCTGCGGATCGTCTCGAACGACCCGGTGGCTGAAACGCTTTATGTCTCGCTGACGGCACAAGCGATCCCCGAACAGAAACCACCGAAAGTGTCAGCGACACTACCCGCCGACGAGGCTGACCAGGTGCTGATCGGCAGCGACATCGTTATCGACTTGAACGAGCCCCTCGCCGATTCGACGCTCGATGCCGGGCGCATCGACGCGCGGGCCCGGCTCGCTCAGCAGCAAATCACCGGCGCTTTTACAGTCCTGAACGACAACACCCGCCTGCGGTTCGTGCCGACCGCCAAGCTGCCGCCGTATGACACCGTCATTGTTCGTCTCCTCGGCAGCGTGCGCGACCAGTCCGGCAATTCGCTCGACGGCAACGATAACAATATCGCCGAAGGCTCTCCTGTTGACGACTACGTCTTCCGCTTTGTCACCGGGCCGGCGGTCTACCCGGGCGACTGCAACAACGATGGAAGCGTTAACGAAGCCGACGTCTTACCGCTGGGCGTCTTCTTCGCACAGGAGGGACCGGCGCGTAACCTCTACGGAGAAGGCAACGGCTGGGCGCCCAAGCAGGCGCAAGAATGGGCTGACCCGCGGGCAACTTATGCCGATGCTGACGGTGATGGCGCGGTTGACATCGCCGACCTCCTGATTATCGCTCAGAACTGGAGTTCATCGCACCAGTTGGCTGCGCCGACTTTGACCGATGCCGTGGACTTCCGCCTGTATGCCGAAGGCTTCCGCCAGTTGCGGCCGGCGCTCGAAGCGCTTTCCGGCAGCGAAAGCGGCAATCGGATGCTGGCCATCGTCAGCTCGCTGGCCGCAGAATCGGTGCTGCCGAAGGACTTCACCCTGCTGCAGAATTATCCGAATCCCTTCAACCCGCAGACGCAGATCAGCTATGCGCTCCCGGAGGGCTGCAATGTCCGCCTGACTGTGCACAACATCCTCGGCCAGACCGTCCGCATTCTCGTCGACAGCTACGAGGAGGCCGGATTCCGCAGCGTCGCCTGGGATGGCACTGATCAATTCGGGCGTTCGGTATCCAGTGGCGTCTACTTCTACCGGCTCGAGGCTGGCAGCTATTCGGAGATCCGCAAAATGCTCAAGCTGCAGTAGCCGGGACGCCGACAGCGACATTTCCGTAAGCCGTTGCAGAAATTTTAGTTGACTTTCACATCGTGGACTAAGATATAATCGAGCGGGTATGGCGAAATACCCCTTGGGCAATCATTCATCGCGCATGGATGCGCGCCATTAGTGAGGATGGAATCGAGCAGCTACTTCGTGTAGTAACTAACAATCCATAATCCGGGACGGGGGGATTTATGGACAAACATTACAGGGTGAAAATCCTGATTTGCGTCGACTGCAAAGAGGAATTCGCCTTCACCGAGAGCGCTCAAGAATATTTCGCCGAGAAGGGTTTTACCGAAGACCCGAAACGATGCCGGACTTGTTACGCCGAGTACAAGCGGAAGGGCCGGGGAAGTGGTGGCAATGGCAAGTCCAATGGCGGCTTTCCACCCGACTTCGATCCCGATCTGCCGCCGATTGGCGAGATCGGGAATGGCTCCATCGGTCCGGGTGGCGGTGAACCGGTTGGTCCAATGTAGGGGACTCGGAAGGAGCAGCCGAGTCCCCCGCACTGTTTCCGCGATGTTACTTCAGCAGCAGCATCTTGCGGCTAAGCGAAGCGCCTTCTGTATTCATTTTGTAGAAGTACACACCCGAGGCTAAGTCTCGCCCGTTCTGATCTGCCCGCCAGTTGAACGAGTGCCGGCCAGCCGGCAATACGCCGTCGACTAACGTCTCAATCTTCTCACCCAACAGATTGTAGACCGCCAGCGTAACCGCGCCGGTCTTCGGCAGATCAAATGAGATCTTCGTGACCGGATTGAACGGATTCGGCCAGTTCTGGTCGAGCGCATACTCATCCGGCAACACACCATCGTAGGCATAGTCATCGACATCGGCGATCAGGCTCACCGCCAGATCGGCGCTCATCGTCGCGGCCGATGCCGAAATGTTCGTCACCGACACCAGCGTGCCGAGAGCCAAATAGTCGTCCGAATTGGGGGTCGCCAGGCTGGTGAATGCGGTGTTATTGGTCGTTCCCGGAAAGGGATCACCGGCATCACCGTTGTCCAGATTCTTCTCGAGTTCATAGAGCCCGTCCGCCTGCTCGATCGCCACGCGGAAGTGCCCGGAGCTGGTGTGACCCGGATACCACTCGTCGGAGTTGTCGCTGTTGTCACCCGGATTCACGCCATCGTCAATGTGCCAGATCAGCAGACCCGCACCCGGAAGCTGCGCGTCGTAGCCGAGTTTCTGCCGATTCTCAATGAGGAAATACTGGTCCCCAACGCTGCCGTTGGTCCAGAGCCGGAAAATCGCGCCGGAGGCGTTTTGCTCGACATTCGGGATCGATTGATTGATCTGGTTGGCCAGCACGTTGGTGGCCGTCGTGAAGCCGGCCTGCAGACGGCACCAGGCATCCAGATGTGCCGGCGAATTGCCCAATGTGCCGTTCCACGAACCGCCCGCCATCAGTGACCACCGGCCGACGCCGCGTGACGTGTAGTCGATGTCGTACAAGTCGGGATACTCAAAATAGGCATGGCCCATTTCATGGGCAAATACGCCGCAAGTCATGTCACCGACCGACATCCAATACTCCGGCATGATCGCGTAGCGCGACAGCCATTTGCCGTCTTTCGATTTCGGCGTGATGCCCCAGGCATGCGACCAGATGTCAAAATCACTACCGGTCAGTTCCGCGCCGGGGCCGGTATGCACCAGCATCACGGCATCAACGAAACCGTCCCCATTGTTGTCGTAATTGGCGAAATCGACCACGGGATCGACCAGATCGATCACGTCTTCGAACAGCTTCTGCGTGTTTTGCGGATACGAACCGAGGCCGTTATTGCCATTGCAGTAATACGCGTAGGTCTGCGGTGCGGTCTGCCAGTCGATCGCCGACGGGTAATTGACCGTCACCACGTCGAACGAGCCGTAGGAGACTTCATTGTAATAGTGCTTTACCGTGCCCTGATAGCTGCCAAAGATCAGGCTGTCGAACGAGACCGCAGTTGCCTGCGCCGCCTTGTCCGAAAACTCGATTAAGATGCACAGAATGTTGCCGGTTGCCGCTGGGGCTGCACCGCCGAACCGCAGCGGTGTACCGAAACCACGCCCGTCCGGCGATCCGACTACCGGAGCCGGCTGCGGACACACTTTGTGCAACGGCGACAACTCCGGCCGCCCGTCACGATCCTGGCTGTCCAGCAAGCTGGGGTGCGGCGGCATGGCGTCGACGCCGGAGGCGATCAGCGCGCCGATCAGCACCAGGCCGAGGAACAGAAGCAGCGATTTGCGGATTTTCACGAGATCCTCCTTAGCTAAAACTCAAGTATTGTCGAGAATGCCAGCTTGGCGCCGTTGCCGTCCCACGGCTGCAATTTCGCCGAGGACGCGTAAGCCAAGTCCATATTGACCGGACCGAAATTCAATCCCAGCCCAAGCCCCAGTGAGAAGTCATCCACCCCGCCGAACGCCATGCCGCTGCGCAGCTCCAACAAGCCGGCCAGCGGGTACTCGCATCCGGCCGCCAGGCGCGGAGTCTTCGAAATAAAAACCGCTTCGGTAAAGCCCTGTCGCAGGCTAACCGCCGTCAGAACTTTGCCGAAATGCCGCGCCGCTCCGATCTCGACCTCGACCGGCGGTCGGGTGGTGTAGGAGACCAACGACGATTTGACCTCGTCGCTCACGACAATCGTGTCGTCGTCGGCGTTGTCGATGGTCATGTTATCGATGTGAAATGTGTACTCGGTGTGCTCGACTTCCTTCGTCCAGTTCATTCGGCCGATCAGGTTGCGCACGGCAATACCGTATTGCGCCAAAGCACCCTGTGCCGCGAAGCCCAGATCGAAGGCATAGCCGCTGCCGCCGGTGGAACTGATCGTTTTGAGGCCGCCCTCGCCGTCAATGCCGGTCGCCAGTGTGACCGCCTGCGCGGTCATCTCTGTCGCAGCGAAGTAGCCCAGCCCATGCAGGTACTTGACCGTACCGCCCACGGCAAAGTCGCGTCCGAAGATCCGGCCGGCGGGCCGCGCGTACGATAGCCCGATCGAAGCCGCTGCCCAAGACTCGCCGTCTGATCCGGCAACCGTCACCACCTGACCGATCTTGTTGCCCATCAGCGCTAACTCGATCGGGTCTTTCGAGAGGTTGCCGCGGCCGCCACCGATGACTTCGGCGTTAAGCGCGAGCGTCCCGACCGAGAATGACATCGAGCCGGCCGTAGCCGCCGCGTCAAACAGCAATCCCTCGGTTGGAATCTTGTTCAGGATGTCGCGCTTGTCACTGTCGTCCAGGTACTCGCCGTTGTACTTCTTGTAGTCCGACAGCGAGAACGCGTTGTTCGCTGCGTATCCGGCCACCGAAACCAGCTTCAACGAGCGCGTCTTTTCGCGCGCCAGCGCCAGGTTGGCCGGATTCAGTAACGCTCCGTCGCTGTTGGCCGACAACAGGAAGTAGCTGTCCGCCATTCCCAGCGAGCGTGCGCTGCGCGTCGATTGACCGTGGGCGCTCAGGCTGAGGATGAGCACCAGCACGATGGCCGACAACACCAGCAACCCCAATTCGGTCGCCGAGAGCGAGCGTTTCGCTGCGACCGCAATTGCTTTGATTTTGTTTCGCTTCATTAGAAATCCTCCCCGCCGACGCGTGCCTGGATCTCCAGAGTGCCTGATATCGTGAGGTAGTCGTTGGCGCGGATGCGCACGACTTGACCGTTGGTCCCGGCAATGACGAGGACCGGTGCGACATAAAGCGTGCGGTTGGCAAAAACCCCCAGATCCTCTTGCGTCAGTTCGATTTCATTGTCACTGCTCGTCGCCTGGGTCACCAGACCGTTGCCGTCCACCGGCGCCGTCGTGAACTCCAGTGGCCCGATCACAACCTGCGGCTGTGCCAGCACGTCGTCCGGATTGGCGGCGATGTGGATTTCAATCGTCGCTCCCAGCGGCAGATGATTCGTGATCGTGCCTTCGAAACGGCCGCTATGCAGCCGGTCGGCCCGATCGGAAATCTCTTCGTCGATCTTCAGTTCGTTAAGGTCGCCATCGACCGTTGCCGCCGTCAGGCTGAATGCCATCGGCGCCGTCAACCGCGCTGTTGCGGTGATATAGTCATCCGCAGAGAAATCTATCGTGGTAACGCCGTCGCCCAGGAGCGTGAAGCCCGTGACATGAATCTGATCCGGGAGCGGCGAGAGCAGATCGGCCACCTGGTCGGAATAGATTTCACTGATCGCGGCGCTCTGTGCGCTTCCCGAAGCGATCGTTCCGTCCACCGTCAGCGACTTGCCGTTGGAGGCGTTCAACGCAAGTTCGATATCGCCGGAAAGCTCGCTGCGATTGGCAATGGTGATCACGAGTTCGACCACTTCGAGCGACGCCGTCTCAAAGCCCGTCGGCACTTCAATGGCCACGTCGGTGGCCTCCCACTCGACTTGCGTCGGCGGCACGATACCGGTTGCCTGGGCGATCTCGATAGCGTCGGCACTGAAGTGGATATCAAAGCCATCGTTCTCGTCGATCGAAACGTAACCGCCGTTGCTGCTCAAAATCCGCGCTTCGATGGCGGATTGCAGTGAGTCGTCAACCGGAATCAACGTCCATCCCGACAAATCGAGCTGGTATTGCTGCTGTGAATGCGCTGCCGGATTGATGGCAAACTGCAGCGGCTGCCCGCCCTGGGTCAGCTCGTGAACCGTAACCGTTAACTGCGCGCCCACGGGCAGATTATTGACTGCCGCAAAGTGCAGTTGCCCGCCACTCAACTGCGCCGAGTGAATTTCCACTGACTCGTCGAGCCCGATCCGTTGATCAAGCTCCGTCTCGAATTCCACCACGGCGCCGGTAATCGACCTGACATAAATCTCACTGCCGAACTGCAGTCGAAAATCAATCGCGCGATCGGCCAGCGACAGCGCCGGACCGCCGGGCGTGTGGAAATAGACGTCAAAATCCGCGTCTGCCGCGATCGTCTGCTCGTCCAGCGAAAATTGCTGCACGTAGCTGGCGTTGTCCGCCAAACCTCCCGGCGCCACAAAACGAGCGATCAGCGCATGGCTTACCGGATGGCGCAGTTCGCCGGTCAGAGAGTCCAGATCGAAACCGGTGTTATTGGTCGCCGTAATCGATAGCGTCCCTTGATCAACAACCGCCTCCGTAAAGGAGTCCGCCGGACCAAATTCGGTGGCGACCGCCATCCCGGTATCCGGGACCTCGCCGAGGACTAGCGAAACGTGGTCCGCCAAATTGATGCTCTGCGTCAGATCCGCCGGTTGCGCCATCTTGATTGAGCCGACAGCCTTGGCGTAATCGTCCGCGATCGGATCCACCTCCAGGATCGATTCCAGCCGCACCGTATCGAGCTGCTGCATTACCTGGAAAATGCTGTTGCCGAGACTGTCAGTAGCGATATTCGCACTGGCGAGTTTATCAAACAGCTCGCCGGACGTGAATGTGCGATTGATCAATGGCACCGTCAGCGTGGTATCCCAGCTGGGGGCCTTCGGTGCTTCTATGCCGCAGCCGACCACAATGGCCGCCGTCGCAATCAGCAACGCGCCAACAGCCAGTCGCCGGCCTCGGGCCGTCTTTTGCTCCTTCATCGGTTTGTTACCTCCCCAGAACAGGTGATTTGCCCCCTGGTTGGCGCAATCGACGTGCCGACAATTACGGCCGCCTTAACTTGGCGATCCTGTTGTGATTAAGCAGGATCGGTGCACTCTGAAACGGCGGCTTTTGCGGTGGATTGTGGGATTCAACCGATAGGTACGCGGGTCGGGAAGATGGCATACTTCGAGCTATGATCACGCCCAGCACCGGACTCCCGAATGCCGCCGCGGGCACTTATTCGCTTGCCTCAAGTAGGGAGGGTGAGGTATTATATTTTTCTTTGTTAGATTGCGATCGCGCCGACTGGCGCCAACGGAGGACTAATGATTTCAACCAGCGATTTTCGAATCGGTATGAAGATTGCCATCGAGGGTGAACCCTATTACATCATCGACTTTCTGCGCTCGCAGACCGGCCGCGGCCGCGCCAACGTTTGGACTAAGTTGAAAAATATCAAGACCGGCCAGGTCGTGGAGCGTACCTTCGCCTCCGGAGAAAATTTCAATATCCCCGACTTCGAGCACAAGAAGACGCAATACTTGTATCACAGCGACGACGAGTACTACTTCATGGACGCCGCCACTTACGACCAGTTCTTCCTGACCAAGGAGCAATTGGAGGGCTACGCCGACTACCTGAAAGAGAATGCCGAGTACACGATCCTCTACTTCGAAGGCCGGCCAATCAATCTCGACATGCCCACTTCGGTCATCCTCAAGGTGATTGAGGTCGAGCCGTCCGTTAAGGGTGACACCGTCTCGAACGTGACCAAGAACGCCAAGGTCGAAACCGGCCTCGACGTCCGCGTGCCGCTGTTTATCAAGGACGGCGACATGATCAAGATCGATACGCGTACCGGCAAATATCTCGAGCGCGCGTAGGAGCGGCGCTTGAGCGACTACGTTGGCGGCGTCGATGAGTCCGGCAAGGGCGACTATTTCGGCCCACTGGTTGTGGTGGCGGCAGCGATCAGCGTTTTGCAGCGGCCGCTGCTCGATGAACTCAACGTCCGCGACTCCAAGCTGCTTTCCGACCAGCGCGCGCTCACCGTGGCCGCGCGGCTGCGGCGCGACGTCCCGCACGCGCTCGTCGTAATTATGCCCGCCAAGTATAACGAGCTCTATTCCCGCATCGGCAACCTCAACAGACTGCTCGCTTGGGGGCATGCCCGCGCCATCGAAAACCTGCTGGAAAAGGTCGATTGCTCCCGGATTGTCAGCGATCAGTTTGCCAAAGCCCATGTGCTCGACGGCGCGTTGATGGAGAAGGGGCGCAATGTCGAAATCGTCCAACGGGTACGTGGCGAAGCCGAGCCGGCCGTCGCGGCCGCGTCCATCATCGCGCGAGCCGAATTTCTCGATCGCCTGCAACGACTGTCAACGGAATATGCCATCGAACTGCCGAAAGGCGGCGGCGCCATCGTCGACCAAGCCGGCGCCCGGTTCGTCCGCCAACACGGCGAAAAGAAACTGGCGGACGTCGCCAAAACGCACTTCAAAAACACGAGCAAGATCCATGCACGACTGGGCCAAACTGCTTGAACCGCTGCGCGCCGATCGCACCAGCGGCTCGTCGCAATTGTACCAACAACTCTTGAGCATCCTGACGACCGCATTGCGTCAGCCGGAATTAGTCGTCCCCGACCTGGTCGCTCTGCCCGGAGCGGTCACTACAACGCGTCGTGAAATGGCCTGTTTCCATTACGCCGGCGCAGCGCTGGCCACCGCTGTTACTGCCGGTAGCGGTGGCGACCTCACGGCTCACCTGCGCGAACTATTACTGCGCCTGACCACCGACCACCAGCAAGCCCGCGCTCAGATCGTAAGCCATTTCTGGCCGATCGGCTCCAACTGGGAGGCGATCATGCTCCACAGCAATTCCGGCATCCTCGAACAGGCCGTGACCGAAATCTTCAATCGCAAGACCAGAATCTTCCTGTCTGAGGCGCGTCCCGATGTCGAAGGCATGCGCTTGGCCACCAAACTGGCGGCCGACAAATTCGCCGTCACTATCTTCCCCGATGATGCACGCCTCACCTTCCTGAAAGAGGTGAACGCCGTCCTGCTCGGTGCCGACTGGATCGCCGAAGCCGATTTCACCAACAAGGTTGGCACGCACGCCCTCTGCCGCTTTGCCGCCGATCTGCGCCTGCCGGTCTATGTCCTGGCTGATCGCAGCAAGCTGGCGCCGGCTGATCTGCGGCCGCCGCGCCAGGAATCGGCCGTCCCGATCGCCGACCGGATCACCCGCGTCGACCGGCTTTTCGAAGAAACCCCCAATCGCCTGGTCACCGGCTTTGTCACCGATCTCGGCGTCCTGTCGCCGGCGCAACTTCCGGACGCGATCCACGACAATCTCAGCAGTTTCTGACCGTCGCCCCGGCGGTAATCGTTAGCCCCCAATTGTCGATACATTGAGTACAGGGGAGAGTATGCCTCTCAAGGAGGAGAACTGTGACTGAATATCTGCTGCTGATTGTGCTCATCGTCTCAACCTTCGGCTTTTCGCGGATCCGCCAGACGTTCTTTGCCGAGGTGCCCGCAACCTACAACAAGTTGATGTTGGGACAGCTCTTTTGGCTCGTTGCGCTGTTCATCCACGTCTGTGTGCGCGCCGGCTGGGTGGCCGAAATCGCCTACCTGATCACACCAGCAGCCGTCATTGCCGCAGAAGCAGTCTGTCTGGCGGCTGGCGCGGTCATCTTCGGTTCGGGACTCTACGACTGGCTGACCACCATCGCGGCTACGCGCCAATCCGCGGCTCTCGTGCAATCGCAACTGGAACTGATTCACGGGCTATCCGCCGCCCAGCATATTTCCGTTGCGCCGGCCGAACGGGCCGCGCGAGTCGCCGCCACGCTTACAAGATACCTCGACTGCCGACCGGCACTTTGGCTGAAGTTGTCACCCGGCGGCGTTGTCAGCGTTCCTGCCTCTGCCGGCCTCGATACGGAACTCCTCTCGCGACGGCTTAGGCCATACCGGCAACTCCTCGATTCCGCCAATTTCGTCTTTCTGTCCGACGGGTTGCGTGATAACGCCTGTCCCGCCGTCATCATGCCGACTGGTCGCGAAGGCGATGATCTCACCCTGGCGCTCCTGGAATGGGACAGCAGCGAATTTCCGGGCGACCGTCACATGGCGCTCCTGCAATCGGCAAATGCGCTCTTCGCCATGCAGCCGGCAATAGGTGCCAGTGCTGCCGATCGCACCCTCAATGCCTGCCTGGCAGAACTTCGCCGTGAACTGGTAGACGCGGATCTCCTCGAGGACAAGCTGCTGCTCATCTACGATACCTTGCGACGCGCACTGCCGTTCGACCTGCTGCGTATCGCCGTTTTTAATCCGCGTGGATTTCAGATGACGCAGTATTGCGTCGGCAAGGGCCGCAACCTGATCAGCGAACGCAACAAGGCGATCGCAACCCACTCGACCCAGCTTGGCCGCGTCTTCGCCAGCCCGCAATTGGTTGCCGCCGACGACCTCGCCCGCAGCGATTTCGAAGATGACCGCTGGCTCAGTTCGTGCGGCGTCAATTACGCGCTCACCTTCCCGGTCTTGCACAACAATCTGGTTATCGCCGCGATCACGCTCGCCGCGGAGTCCCCGACTTTGCCCTATCAACTGGGTGAACAAATCGCGGCCGACCTGATCACCACCCTGGCGCCGGCGATCCGCGTTGACCAACTGAACCATCAACTGGTGACACTCAATCGCCAACTGCTCGATTTGACCGGCGCGCTGCGCATCGTCGCGCAGGAGAAGACCCCGGAACGCCTCCTGGCCGAATTGATGTCGCTCCTGGTCCACAAGCTTCCCGCCACTTTCTGCCGACTCTGGCGTTGCGATCATCGCGCCGATACGATCGAGCTGGTCGGCGAGTCGGCCAGCCACGACGTCTCTTCGCAAGCCGCCACCGTTACGAGCGTCCCGCTAAACACGGCGCGCTGGCATAATGCCGCTGTCCAGCACGGGCGGTTAATCGTGATCAATCAGCGCGAGGAACACATCAGCATGGATGACGGCGAAATCTCCCTGACTACGGTTGCCGGCGTGCAATCGGCCCTGATCATTCCGATCGTCGCCAACAGCCGCGTCCTCGGGCTGCTGACGGTTTCGGAATTGCGCTGTTGGGAACGCAGCCACTTTTCACTCGCGGATACGCTCTTTGCGCGCGGCATGGCCGGTGTGATGGCGCATGTACTCGAACGGATCGGCGATACCCTGCAAGTCGATGCCTTGCGCCGCCGCGTCAACCAATTGGAGCGAACGCAGACCCTCGGCGAGGTCTTCGTCGATCTTCCAATCCGGCTGGCCACGCCGCTCACTTCGATCATGGCCCGGACCGATCATCTCATCACTACCGTTGGCGTGCGCGACGAGGATGCCTCGACCAATCTGGTCGCCATCAAGCGGCAAACGGAGAAGATCGTCAAGGAAGTCCGCGCAATCCAGGAGGCACGGCGCGGCGATCCGGTCGGTGTGTAAGGGAAGTCTCGCGAAATACAAACGGCGAGTCTTCCGACTCGCCGTTCTTGTTCTAAGCAGATGTTGGATTAAACCGCTTGCTCGGACCCGGCCCTCAGGTCTCTCCCACGTTTCAGGACAATGACCGGCGCCTCCGTCGGACAGCCCAGCCGGAACGGAAACCAGTGGCCGACGCCGCTGGACGTGTACAGCTGTGATCTGCCTTTCCGGTACTTGCCCCAGACATAGCGCTCGCCACCCCACTCGTTAAAAATCGGCTCGCCCATGAATCCGATCTGGCATCCGTGCGTGTGACCCGCCAGTGTCAAGTCCACGCCCTGCGCAGCCGTCTGATCAAATCCGCTCGGGCGATGACTCATAATGATCTTGAAACTCTGGCTCGGCGCGCCGTTGAGCGTCCGCTCGACCGACACGCGTAGAAAGTCATCGACCGGCTCGCCCATCCGCCGCGGATCGTCGGCACCGCCGACATAGAGATCGGTCCCGCCGACCTTGAGTGTCACACCGCGATCGATCAGCATTGGCACACTCGAACGCTCAAACTGCGCGATCACTTGCGGTGCGCCCCGATAGTAATCATGGTTGCCCATCGAAGCATAGGCGCCGTACTTCGTCTTGAACTGCTCGAACTGCCGCACGCAGGTCGGCAACATTGTCAAGTCATCTGCGATATCCCCGGAAATCAGCATCAGGTGCGGCTGAAAGGACTCAGCCTTGAGCAAGAGTGCTTCCACGTCGTCATTGTCGACGTACGGTCCCAAGTGGCTGTCGGAAAAGTGGAAAATCCGGAATCCGTCCAGATCCGGCGGCAGATCCTCGAAGTAGAATGGAATCTCGCGCACATCGACGCCGGAGAACGCCTTACTCATCCCGCCCGATCCCAACGCCACGGCACTTAAGGGGAAGAATGCCGCCGCGGTCTGCAGGACTAAGCGCCGCTGCTTCGAGCCGGGTTCGTCGGAAGCCGCCGGTGCGCGCTTGGTCTGAATTCGCGCGATCCAGTACTCAATCGTGTTCAGGACCCCGGAGAATGGCAGCGAAACTAACAAGGCAAAACTCAAGATCGCTGCAAGGGAAGTCGCGGTGGCGAACATGTAGGTTAACGCCGGCGAGACACGAAAGTAAGCCACGATCGCCCACCCTGCGGCGGCCGCCAGTGTGAAAAACAACAAACCGAGCGACACCCGCTTGATCGGCCGCTTGCGCCACCAGATCGTGTTCATCACTCGCAGCAGGATCACCTGACCCAGAGCGAGCAGTAACACAAACATCCCGGCGGCTACGGCTAACTGGAATTGCCTCATCTTACCTATGATAACCTGAAGTCATATTTGCGGTTCCCCAAGCCTCATTTTTGACGCCACGGCGAATTTCACTTCAACTAAGTCGTTGCAGTAGCCTTCTGTAGGCAGCTATCGGCTTGCGCTTCTCAAGAATATACGAATATTTCCGCTGCGGGGGTTCACTTCGGCGGGGCGCGCTTCGACTAATAGTGGGCCAAATGCCCCGGAATGTATCGCTGCGGATCGGCGAAACGCTCGCTCGCCATCACCAGCGAGGTCTCCTCGATGCGAAAGCCGTTGGCCATCAGCAACCGGACGATCTCGACATTCTCACCGACCGCCTGAATCAATTGGCGCGTATGGCCGAGCACCAGACCGTAGTTCAAAGCGGAAATCAGAATCGGCTTCAACAACTCCGGCCGTGACGCCGCGATGGGGCCGATCGAGCCGCCCTTGGTGACGACGCAGTACCCGAGGATACTTCGGCCCTCGAGAAATACCAACGGATAGACCGTGTTGGTATCGCTCCACATGAAGTGCTCTTCCGGCCGGGCGATCCCGCGTACCTTGCGATCAAATGCTGTCAGTCGGCTGATCAGCTTGTGGTCGATCTCGGTCACGATCCGTGCCGTGCAGCCGCCCTTGATCGGCCGGGGCGGGCGCTTTTCGTCCCACTTGCGCACCATCGCGATTAGCGGACTTTGTGGCGTCATGCCGTGTTTGCTGTATATCGCGATCGCCTGCGGGTTGTAAGCAAACGTTGCCAATGCCCAGCGCTTGATCTCCCGGTTTCGTCGCCCGTAATCCATCGCCCGCTTCAGCAGCCTGCCGCCCACGCCCGCGCTCTGGAACTCCGGCAACACGAAAAGAAATCCCAGGTACCACTCCTCCTCGCGAATCAGCGCCTGCGAGTAGCCGACGAGGCGGTTCTGCTTGTCAAATGCGGCGAAGGCGCCCTCCGGATCAGTCTTGATGAAGTGGGCCATCCAGGGGTCGGGGCCGGTGATCTTGTACTTGATGCGCGGCATCCCTGACTTCTTTCGCAGATCGTTGAACGAACTCATGATCATTTCTTGCGCGGGGACCAGATCGCTCGCGCGCGCGGCTCGGTACGTAATCGCAGGTTTCTTCATGATGTCAATCTCCGCGCTCCTCGCCGGGCTGTCAACCTAAAACAACCAGACGCGCAGCCGCGAATTTCAAGGGGGAAACCGAGTTTTTAGTTTGACACTCCGCCCGTGACGGGCTAACTTAGAGGCTACTTTGGTTTGTTTATGCTAAGTGACCCCGTACTCGTTGTCAACCAGAACTACGAACCGTTGATTACTACCAGCGTCAAACGAGCTATTGTCATGGTTTACATGGGGAAAGCCTCCATGGTGGAAGCGCGGCGCGGGCGCAAAATCCGCTCGATTTCGCGCGCCATCGACGAGCCGTCGATCGTCCGCCTCGAACTTTACACGCGCGTTCCGTACCGACAGGTGATGCTGAATCGCAAAAACGTCATCCGGCGCGACAACGGCGTCTGCCAGTATTGCGGGTCCACCACCGGTAACATGACGGTCGATCACGTCATCCCCAAGCTGCGTGGCGGCGGCGATACCTGGGAGAACCTGGTCTGCGCCTGTGAGCGCTGCAACAACAAGAAGGGCAACCGCACGCCCGAGGAAGCCGGCTTGCCGCTGATCAACCGGCCGCGCAAACCGAGCCACCTCACCTTCATTCGCCAACTGGTGCGCAAAGGCGATGAAGTCTGGAAGAAGTATCTCTTTGTCGGGTAGTCAATCATCAATGAATCAGAAGAAGATCATTCTGTCCGGCATGCAGCCGACGGGAAAACTGCATCTCGGCAATCTTGAGGGCGCGCTCTCCAACTGGGTGCGCCTCCAGCACGAATACCAGATGTATGCCTGTATCGTCGACTGGCATGCGCTGACCGCCGATTATGACAAGACTGCCGACCTCGACGACAAGATCGTCCAGATGGCGATCGACTACCTTGCCGCCGGCCTGGACCCCAAACTGTGCGCCATCTTCATCCAGTCGCAGGTCAAGGAACACGCCGAATTGCACCTGTTGTTCTCGATGATTACGCCGACCTCCTGGCTCGAACGCGTGCCCTCATTCAAGGAGAAGGCCGACAAGCTCGGGCTCGACAGCTACGGCTTTCTCGGCTATCCGCTCCTGCAGGCCGCGGATATCCTGCTTTACCGCGCCGACTATGTGCCGGTTGGCAAAGATCAGTTGCCGCACATCGAATTGACGCGCGAAGTGGGCCGCCGCTTCAACTTCCTCTACGGCGACGTCTTTCCCGACCCCGACGCGCTCCTGACCAAGGTTCCGGTCGTGCCGGGAACCGACGGCCAGAAGATGAGCAAGTCCTACGGCAATGAAATCACCATCGCCGAGTCACCGGAGGAAACTGCTGCCAAGATCAAAAAGATGTTTACCGATCCGCAGAAGCTGCGCAAGGGCGACCCCGGACGCCCGGAAATCTGTCCCGTCTTCGCCTTGCATCAGCTCTACACTGCCAGGGAAGACATCGACCGCATTGACCGCACCTGTCGCACCGGCGAATTGGGCTGCGTGGCCTGCAAAAAAGAGCTTGCCGATCACGTAAATAAAGCGTTAGAACCGATCCGGGCGCGGCGGCGCGAACTCGAGGGCAATCTGTCCTTCGTCAACGACGTTCTCGCCGACGGCGCGAGACGAGCCCGGGAGCGGGCCCAGGAGACCATGGCGATTGTGCGCGAGAAAATGCATCTGCGATGAACGACGACAACCTGTTTGACGATATCTCATCCGTAGCCGAAAATGAGAGCTTCCCGATCAAAATCGAGGGCTTCGAAGGCCCGCTCGATCTCTTGCTCTATCTGATCCGCAACGAAGAGATCGACATCTACGACATACCCATCGCCCGCATTACCGGCCAGTATCTTGACTATATCAAGATGATGAAACTGCTGAATCTCGAAGTGGCCGGTGAATACTTGCTGGTGGCCGCCACGCTGATTCGCATCAAGGCCCGCCTGCTGATGCCGCGCCATCCGGAACTCGAAGGCGACGGCGAAGACCCGCGCGAAGAACTCATCATGGCGCTGCTCGAATATAAACGCTACAAGGAAGCCTCTGAGCAGATGGCACTGATGGAGGTGCGCGAGCGGCAAGTGCTCAAACGCGGTGATTTCTCCTATCTCAGCCCGGAAGTCCGCGAGACGTTTACCGTCGATGCCACGCTCTATGACCTCGTGCGCGCCTTTGCCGAGGTAATGAAATCCGCGGCCGACCAACCGACCCACGAGGTGGAAAATTTCGAGTTGTCGATTGAAGACCAAATCGAGTATATCCTCTCGGTCCTCGAACGCAAGGACGAGACGACTCTGACCGAACTGGTCGAGCGCAACCAGGCGCGGATCTACTACGTCGTGACGTTGTTGGCGCTGCTGGAACTTGTCAAACTGCAGCGCATCGCCGCTCGCCAGCACCAACACTTTGGAGAGATTTATGTCGTCCGACTCTAATCCGCAGGGATATACCGAGGCAGAAGTCAATCTGATCGAGGCGGTGCTGTTTTCGTCGCCGCGACCGATGCCGACCGTCGAATTGAAGAAGCTTCTCTCTTCGCGTCACAAGGGCGGTGTCAAAGGTATCGTCGACAAGTTGAACGAGAAATACGCGGCGAACAACAATACGTTCCGCATCCGTGAAATCGCCGGCGGGTTTCAATACTACCTGACCCTCGACTATGCGGTGCAGGTCGAAAAGTACTTTTCGGTTCAGCGCGATCGTCGTCTGACCCCGGCCGGGCTGGAGACGCTCGCCATCATCGCTTACAAACAGCCGATTACCAAGGGCGAGATCGAACAAATCCGTGGTGTTGCCGCCGATGGTGTGGTCCAGACTCTGCTCGAGCGCAAATTGATCAAGATGGCCGGCAGGGCAGAGAAGGTCGGCAAGCCGCTGCTCTATGCCACGACACCGAAGTTTCTGGAATACTTCGGCATTGCCGGCCTTGAGCAATTGCCGCGGCTCGCAGAGGTTGCCTCCCACAAGGTGTTGGCACACCGCCAGCCCGAGCTCGAGCTGGGCGCCTCGACCGCGGACACGGAGGATACTGTCACTGACCTGGCCGATGCCGCCACCGGCGCCTTGACCTCCCGCTACGATCTTGCGCCCGATGCCACAGATGACGATGACACCGCCGAGCTTGATCTTGACGAGCCAGACGGTGAGCAGACCAACCCCAATAACTGATCTTGCGCCTAAACCGTTACATCTCACTCTGCGGGCTTGCCTCACGTCGTGCCGCTGACTTGCTCATCGCCAACGGCAAGGTCACAGTCAACGGAGAAACCATCATCAAGCTCGGAACGAATATCGACGAGAACGCTGATCAGATCACAGTCGACGGCAAACCCTGCGTTCGGCCCTCGGAGCATGTGTACTTAGCCCTATACAAACCAAAAGGTTACCTTGTTACCTTAAAGGATGACTTTGGGCGCAGAACGATTCGCTGGCTCCTGCGCGGGCTTAAACATCGAGTTTATCCGGTCGGTCGGCTCGATCTTGACTCCGAAGGGCTGTTGCTGCTCACCGACGACGGCGAACTGGCGTTCCGCCTCGCCCACCCGAGTTACGGCGTCAAGAAACTCTATCACGTCAGCGTGAGTGGCCGCCTCGGCCAGGAAGACCTGCGTCATTTCTTCGATGGCATCCAGTTGGAAGACGGCCACGTTGCGAAGGCGCGCGTGAAGATCCTTGAAAGCGAAGAAGATACGACGCTGCTGTCGATTGAATTGACAGAAGGGCGCAAGCGTGAAATTCGCCGCATGTGCAAAATCATCGGTTTCCCCGTTATCGCCCTCACCCGCATCAAGTACGACGAAATCCCCCTGACCGGCCTCGAGCGCGGCAAATGGCGCTTCCTCAGCCCGCACGAAGTCGATCGCCTCAAGAAAAAGGTCGGACTGCGCTGAACTATAGCGGTGACTTTTCTGTTGATTATCCGGCGATTATGTTTATTGTTATAAGGCTGTGCCTGAATTGCGCAAGGGATTGAACAAGTCACTGCAGCAGCTCGTAATCGCGATCGACGGCCCGGCCGGATCGGGGAAGAGCACGACGGCCCGGGAAGTCGCCCGTCGCCTCGGATTGCTCTATCTCGATACCGGGGCCATGTATCGCGCGGTGACCCTAAAGGCCTTGCGCCAGGAACTTGACTTGCACGATCAGGATCGACTTGTCGACCTGACGCGAACGGCTCGTATTGAGTTCAGAATCGTCGCGGGCAGCCAGCGGGTTCTTCTCGACGGGCAGGACGTCTCCTCCGAGATTCGCACACCGGAGGTCACTGCCGGGACCACCCCGGTCTCGCAGCACCCCCAGGTGCGCGAGATTCTGGTCCGGCGGCAACAAGAAATCGGCGCCGGCGGCGGCGTTGTCGCCGAAGGTCGGGATACAACCTCAGTGGTTTTCCCGGACGCCGATCTGAAAATTTATCTGCACGCGGATATTCGCGAGCGCGCCGTGCGCCGCGTAAAGGATATGAACAAGCTTGGCGTCACGACCTCGTCGCAGGAACAAAGCGAACTGCTGGCGCGGCGTGACCACGCCGACTCGAGCCGCGCGGCTTCGCCGTTAACGCGAGTGGCCGACGCCATCGACCTCGATACCTCGCACCTGACGTTCGAAGAGCAGGTGCAGAAAATCGTCGAGCTGGCTCGCCAGGTTGCGGTCGATTGATTTTGGTGTACCGGCTTGTCCAGTTGCTGATCCGCTGCGGGGCGCGCGGACTCCTGGGCTGGCAAGTTGTCGGACGCGAACACGTCCCGCCGGGTGCGGCCGTGATCGCGTCGAATCACCTGTCCAACTTCGATCCGCCTCTGCTCGGATCGTTGTTGTCACGGCGGTCGTACTATTTCGCGAAGATCGAGTTGTTCGAAAACCGGCTGATCGGCGCGATGCTGAAATTCTTTCATGCCTTTCCGGCACGGCGCGGCGAAGCCGATCGGACGGCTTGGAGAATCGCTTTGAATCATCTCCGTCAGGGCGATCAGTTGCTCTTCTTTCCGGAGGGCACACGCTCGAAGACGGGTGAGATACAACGGGCTCAGCCCGGAATGGCGCGGCTGGCGCTCTCCGCCGGCGTACCGGTAGTCCCGACGGCAATCGTCGGCTCCAACCGGCTGAAAGATGTGCTGTTCCGCCGCGCGAAGCTGCGCGTCGGCTTCGCCGAGCCGCTGGATGTCCGCCGCTTCACGGCGCCTGGCGACGGCAAACCGCGATACGACGATCTGACCGAGACCGTCATGCGCGAAATTGGTCGGCTGAAGTCCGAACTGGAAAAGATCTGAAGCGTCCCTGTGGCGCAACTCAGCTGGTAAACGGTCGGGTGCAATCTCGACCAAAGTCACGAGTAACTTTCACTACAGGAGGTGTCGTGCAGCCAAAATGGAAAAACAGCCCGGAAGGGTTAGCGATAGTTCGTAAGGAGGAAGACAGTAATGTCTGACGAAACCACAAAAACCACTAAGTTAACTTCAAAGACAGGAGGTGAGGCCCCGGACAGAAAATCAACTTCGCGCGGCGCCAAAGGCGCCATCGTCAAGAAGGTCAGTAAGGCCGAGCAAAAGGGCACCTCGATGGTGACGACCCTGGCCCAGGAAGTCGGCTCCATCTCCACGGAGCGGCAACGCCGCGTCTCCGAACGCGCCCAGAGTCGCTTCGACACCGCCGCCATGTTCGCCCATGTCGACGCCATCAAGCAGACTGAGCTGGACGACGAAGAGTATTCGTCCAAGGAGTACGATGAACTGCTGGCGATGTACAACCACACGCTGCAGGACATCCGCGAGGGCGAAATCATCAAGGGCCGCGTCCTCGACATCACCCGCGAAGACGTAATTGTCGACGTCGGCTTCAAATCCGAAGGCATCATCCCGATCGACGAGTTCCCGGAACCGATCAACATCATGGTCGGTGACCAGATTGATGTCTACCTCGAATCGGTCGAAGATCAAAATGGCCAATTGATTCTGTCCAAGCAGAAGGCCGATTTCATGCGCGTCTGGGATCGCATCCGCGACGCCCACGACGCCGGCGAACTTGTCCAGGGCCGCCTCATGCGCCGCATCAAGGGCGGTATCGTCGTCGATCTTTTTGGCGTCGACGCCTTCCTGCCCGGCTCGCAAATCGCTCTGCGCCAGGTGCCCGATTTCGACGAATTGATCGGCAAGACCCTGCCGCTCAAGATTATCAAGCTCAATAAGAGCCGCCGCAACATCGTCGTCAGCCGCCGCGTGGTCCTCGAGCATGAGCGCGAAGAGATGCGCAAGAAACTGCTCGAACATATCGAGGTTGGCCAGGTGCGCGAAGGCCAGGTCAAGAACATCACCGACTTCGGCGTCTTCATCGATCTCGGCGGACTCGACGGCTTGCTCCATATTACCGACATGTCATGGGGCCGGATTTCCCACCCGTCGGAATTGGTGCAGTTAGGCGATATGATTAAGGTGAAAATCCTCGATTTCGATAAAGATACCGGCCGCATCTCGCTCGGTATGAAGCAACTCACGGAGTACCCGTGGGAACGCATTGAAGAGAAGTACCCGGTCAGCAGCAAAGTGAGCGGCACCGTCGTCTCCTTGACCGACTACGGTGCTTTCGTCGAGCTGGAGAAGGGCATCGAAGGTCTGATCCACATCAGCGAAATGAGCTGGACTCAGCACATCAAGCACCCGTCGAAGATCATGAACGTTGGCGATCGCCTCGATGCCGTCGTGCTGGCTGTCGACAAAGAAAATGAGAAGATCTCTCTCGGGATCAAGCAGATGGAACCCGATCCGTGGACCATCCTCGACCAGAAGTACCCGATTGGATCGAAGGTGCGCGGCAAAGTGCGCAACCTGACGACCTTCGGCGCCTTCATCGAACTCGAAGAGGGTATCGACGGCCTGGTGCACATCTCCGACATGTCCTGGAATCGCCGCATCCAGCATCCTTCGGAAGTGATGAAGAAGGGACAGGAAGTGGACGTGATCGTGCTCAAGATCGACCGCGCCAATCGCCGCATCTCGCTGGGCTACAAGCAGCTCTTCGACGATCCGTGGCCGTCCTACGCCCTGAAATACGGCGTCGGCACCGAGTCGGTCGGCATCATCACGCGCGTGCTTGACCGCGGCGTCATTGTCGAACTCGGCAACGAGGTCGAAGGTTTTGTGGCCACCCATCACCTGGGTGTGTCCGACCTGACCAAACCGGGTGATGCCTTCAAGGAAGGCGACGAAATACCGCTCAAGGTGATCGAATTCGATCAGACGCAGCGCAAGATCGTCCTTTCCGTTGATGACTACTACAAGGGCCGCGAGCACGCCGAGCTGGAGGCCTTTGCCGCCAAGCATCCGACCATCACGACCTCGCAGATGGCCGCGGCGCTCGAAGATGCCGGTGTGGAAACCACCGGCTCCGGGGAGGCCGCCGCGCCCGAAGCGTAGGCCGCCCTCATCGTTGTGTCTACTCCGGCGGGCGCGATCAACATCGCGCCCGCTTTCTCTTGTGGAAATTCCGCTGCAGCAATTTCTATTGGACAAGCGGCTTCGTTTCGTTTACCGTCACCCCGATGCAACGATTGTTCGCCGTACTGATTGCCGCAACTGGTCTGCTTCTCAGCGGCTGCGCTTCCGAACGTAAATCGGAAATCGCCCAGAGCGAATGGGAACAGGTGATCGCCTTGCGCGGCGAAGCCCGTGACTTCCTGCGCGAGTTGCAGAAAAACGAATTCAACAGCCGCACCGGTGCCGGGCCGGACGAGCGCGCCGACGTCTTCGGCCGCTACGAGAACCTCTTTTCTGAAGCCAATATTGAACTTCTGCAGCGGGTGGAGGATAGTTTCGAGCCGGGACCGGACGAACGCAAGTTCCGCCGCCTCCGCCTCTTTCTGATCGAATCCCGCATTCGCGCCGCCTTGCTGCCGGAAAGACAGTACTTGGAAGAAATGCTGACCGGCTATCGCTTCAACCTTGATGATCGAACGTACTCACTCCCTGAGGCTTCGCGCTTGTTGGCTGAGTCGCCCGATCGCACCTTGCGTGAGCGGCTCTACGAGAATCTTCTCCCGCTGCTGCAGCGTGAAAATGCCGTACGCCGGCGCGTGCTCGAACTCACCGATTCTGCCCTCTACCACTTCGGTTATGGCTCGATTTTGTCGTTCGTGGAAGAGAAGCTTGATGTCGACTATGCCGCTTTGGCTACCCAGGCCCGGAATTTTCTAACCGCCAGCGATTCGCTCTTTCGCGCCCTGGCTGAAGATTCGGCTCCGCAACTTGCCGGCATCAAACTCAACAATTTGCGTGGCTACGATATTGCCTACCTGATGAACGCCGATCCCTTGGCGGCGCTGTTCCACCCTGATTCGCTGCCGCCGATTGTTGCTCGCACGCTCAGGGCCTGGCATCTGCCACCGGACACTCTTAGCTTCCTCCAAGTCGTTGTCGACAGCTCTGACTTCAGCGGGCGTTCATCAACCTATGCAATCGCGCCGCCCAACGACCTCCGCATCATCATGACTCGTCAGCACGGCTCCTCCTATTTTCACGAGTACTACCACGAGCTGGGTCATGCGCTTGGCTACCTTTTTTCGCAGGAGCGGGAATTAGAGCTGGCGCAACTCGGCAGCGTCGCCGTAAGCGAGGCCTCCGCCTTTGCTCTCGAAGACCTCCTGTTGGAACCGCGCTATCTCGCCGAGACCCTGACCATGGCGCCTGCCGCCGCCCGTCGCTACGCCCGCCTGGCGGCCTTCCAGCGCCTGCTGCTGATGCGGCGTCTTTGCGCCGACGTGCTCTTTGAACGGGTGCTGTTCTCTGAAGCCGAGAACATCCAGGCGGAATTTGAGCAATCGCATCGACAACTCCTCGGCTTTGAATGGAGCGCCGTCGACCGCGAAATGTATCTTCGCGGCATCAGCGAGGAAACTGCCGCCGAGTACCTTCAGGGACTCTGCTTGGCTGCCGCGTTGCAGGATTTCGCGGCAGAGAATATCGGTAATGACTACTTCCGCCATCCTGACTACGGCAATTTGTTGAAAGAACTCTGGTCTTTCGGCCGCCGCCTCAGCGCCAGTCAACTGGCCGCACAGCTCGATTTGGGATTGCTCGACCCCAACACGACATTGAATCACTTGCGCCGACTCACTCGGCCGTAGTCTGCCGCTACGAACTCGGTCGTCCACGCGGCTCGAAACTTCGTTCCTCCTGCCAAGAAAAACTTTCCATGCCGTCGACTTCGATCTCATCTTGCGAAATCGATGCTCGCGACTAAGGCCCTGACTTGCAAGAGCTTGGGAGTTCGCCTGCAGGTTTGGCATCCCCCTTGCATCTTCGCAGAGCGGCAGAAAAGCATTTGTCGCTTGAATAGGAGCAGACATGCCGGAAAAAGAACAAGAACAAACACCGCAAGCCGAGCCGACACCAAAGGCCAAAGCCGGCAGTAAGTCGCATCTGGCGCCCATCGCCGGCGGACTGATCGTCTTCGTCGTGTTTGTGATCATCTTCTCCCTGAAATTCGGGGTCTTCAGTTCCACCAACGTCAAACCGTCAGCGCAATCAACCGAACCGGCAGCGACCGCAAGCGACTCTGTGACCCAGGAAGAGGACCACTCCGAAGAATCCACCAGCGCCAGCGCTTACGACGAGCTGTTTGACGGCTTCGACGGCGGCTCCGCAGAAACGCCAGTCACCGATTCGGCGATGGTGCGCGATTCGCTCCAGAAGGTCCAGTGGTACGAAGAACAGCGGCAGGAAATCGATCGCAAGGTGGCTCAACTCAACGTTGAACGCAAACAACTGGAACAACTCAAAGCCCAGGTCGAAGCCCTGCTTGACCGCAAGAAGGCTGCGGAAGAGGGCAATATCACCCAGATGGCCAAGCTCTATGAAGGCATGGAGACATCCGCGCTCGTTCCGATCCTGGCCAACCTTGAAGACGCTCAGGTCAGCATTCTGATCAGCAAGATGAAGAAGCAGAAGGCTTCCGATGTACTCGGCCACCTCCCGCCGGAGCGCGCCGCGCGCATCACCCAGTACCTGATTTCGATGAACAACTAAGGACGAAATGAACCCGCTGCTCAACATATTCAATCTGGCTCCGACCACCGCGAACCCGGCCGGCCCACTGGCGCCATCCACACCAGCGGGTGTCGTTCCCAATGGCATTTTCGCCATGGCGCTGAATGCCGCGGTGCAGCAGGCAATCCTGTCGGCTTTCATCGAGGGCGTTGCGCCCGCGCCTCTGTCGCCCGCTCTCGCCGAGCAAGCCGTCATATCGAAACAGCCGCAATCGCCAACAGAAATCGACACGCAGCCACAGTCGGCGGCTCCTCAGTCTGAACCCGCAGCCGTCAATGCTGCGGTTTCCGCCGGTCTGCCGCTCCTTGCGCTGTTGGATCCGAACACCGCCATCACTTCGCCGCAGGCATTGCCGACTCAGTCGAATCGACCGATGCATCAAGACGCCGTTATTGCAGATATCGTGACTCCGCTTGCCGATCAGCAGTTGGCGGCGATGCTTGTCGAAATGCTCGGACAGCCCGCGCCGGTCCCGAGCCAGACCGCGATCGCCGTTACGCTGCCGTCGACCGTAAATGTGAAAATCGATCAGCCATTCGCGGCAAATGAAATTATGGCTGCCCTGACGCAGCAGACCCCAACTGCCGACGCCGATGTGGCATTATCCGACACACCTCGCGTCGATCGTTTTGCCGCAGGCGCGCAGCCGGCCGCCATCCATCAACTGAAATCCCAGTTGCAGCAGCAGTATCCCGAGCTTCGCATCCAGTCTCTGGATGGGCAGCTCCAGGCTGAAGCTACAGTCAAGCTTCAGCCGCACACCGCGGCGCCGAATTTCACAGCCCAACCGGCTGTCGCGGAGGTCGCAGCCTTGCCGCTGCCATTGCGTGGTCATCCGGTGGTCAATTTTGTCGGTCACAAGAAGAGCGGTCAACCGTCGGCACAGCCTGTCGCTGCAGTTGGATCGCAACCGCCAACATCCGAAGTGGAAGCAGAGTCGGTCGTTGTGAAGCCCGTGCAGGCACCACTTCCCGAGACGAGCCCGAAGCCATTGGTCGGCGCCGAAGCTATTCGTCCATCTGAGACGCTCAAGCAAGATATACCCGTCAGCGCCGGCACCGGTCAAACTACTGTTGCCGAAGTCGACAAATTGCCGGCCGATGACGGCGGGCAGATGTCGAAGTCTGCGGCCATCGAGATTCCTGACACCGAACGCGTCCACGTTTCGCTCAAGCGCGTCCAAATCGAGACTCTGATCAAGCGCGGCGAGATCAAGCTGCAACTCCAACCGGAGCACCTCGGCACCGTCAAAGTGCGCCTCGTCACGACGCCGCACGAAACCTCTGCGCGCCTGGAGACCTCCAGTGAAGATGCCCGCCGCCTGGTTGAGGCCAACCTGCCCCAGCTGCGCGAGAGCTTTGAACGCGCCGGACTCAAACTGAACCAGATCGAAGTTATCGTCAGCGACGATGCCCTGTCGCGACATTCACAAGCGTTTGCGCGTCAACCGAAACAGCCGCGCCGCCAATTTATCCCGACTGCCGTTGCCGAAAGCCCGGCCGCCGCGACCGTGACAACGGGTCTGACGGCCTTAGTCAATGGACTCAACCTATTAGCGTGAGATCGCCATGGAACCGCAATCAGTCAGCTCGATCCTGCAGCCGCAAGTGACGGAATCGTCCTCTGTCAAGAAAGAGACACTTGGCAAGGAGGACTTTCTGAAGATGCTGACGGCGCAGATGAAGTACCAGAATCCGCTCGAGCCGATGAACGATGCGGAATTCATCGGGCAGATGACCCAATTCTCGTCGCTTGAGCAACTGCAGAACATGAACGATCTGCTGTCGCAAAACACGCAGTGGAACATGCTTCTGTCGCAAACCATCAATAACACAATGGCCACCTCGCTGATCGGCAAGACGATTACGGCTGACGCCAGCGTCACCACTGTGGGCGACGAGACCGTCAGCCCAATCACCTTCTCGACCGGCGTTTTCGCCCTCAACGGCACCATCACGATTTACAACGATGCCGGCGAAGTCGTCCGCACCTTGTCGGTCTCCCAACTCGGTCCCGGCGAGCACAGCATCGCCTGGAACGGCCGCGATGCCAACGGCAACGAATTGGCCACCGGCAATTACGGCTTCCGCGTCGATTTGCGCGATGCCAAGGGCCAGTCGGTCCCGGCCTCAAGCTTCACCCGCGGCGTGGTCGAAGGCGTCGAGTACGTCGACGGCCAGGCCTACTTGCTGATCGACGGCGGCATGATTCCGCTGGCGCTTGTCCGCCACGTGGCAGGAGGATAGACGATGACTGAATTCCTGAATGCCTTTTCGCAAGTCCGTCCGAACACGTCACAACCGGCCGCAATCCCCGTTTCTCGATTTCAACCGGCTGACAGTGACGGCCTGACGTTCTCTAAACACCTGAGCGAGCGCATCGAGCGTCGCCAGCTCGAAATGTCGCCCGATCGGATTTCCCGTCTCGCCGATGCCGTCGATCGCGTCGCCGGCAAAGGCGCGCGCGACTCCGTCGTCCTGCTCGACGACCTCGCACTCTTGGTCAACGTACCGTCGCGCACGGTCTTGACAGCCATCGCCACCTCGCGCATGAAGGATGGCGTGTTTACGAATATCGATTCTGTGGTTTTAGGATAGCAACAAATGTGTACAGGCCGGACCTCCTTTGAGGAAGCCTGGATATGGAGGTTATGAAACTATGTTAGCATCACTCTTCGCCGGTGTCGCAGGCCTGAGAAATCATCAGGTGCGCATGAACGTCATCGGTAACAACATTTCGAACATCAATACGGTCGGCTTCAAGTCGGGCCGTTCGATCTTCCAGGAAGCGCTGGTACAGACCCTGCGCGGCGCCGGGCGTCCCTCGGCCGTCTCCGGCGGTACCAACCCGGTCCAGCTCGGACTCGGCATGAACGTCGCCTCGATCGATAACCTGTTCACCCAGGGCGGTCTCGAATTGACCGGCCAGATCACCGACATGGCGATCCAGGGCAACGGCTTCTTCATTCTTTCCGATGGCAACTCCAAGTTCTATACCCGTGCCGGAGCGTTCGGCTTCGACGCCAACAGCTTTCTGGTGAATCCGGCCAGCGGACTTTACGTGCAGGGCAAGATGGCGGACGCCTCCGGGCAGATTCCGTCGACCGCGACCGTCGGCAACATCAAGCTGCCGTTTGGCCAGCAGGATCCGGCGCTCCCGACCTCGCGCGTTGAATACGGTAACAACCTCGACGCCTCCGCGACGCGCTCGGAAGCCAGTCTGACGGAGGGTGCTCCGGTCACCAACAACCTGTCGCTGGTCTCGGGCGTTGCCCGTGATGGCGCCGGCGGCACGCATGTCATCTCGATCCTCGGCGACCAAGCCACCTTCTCTACCGCTGTCGGCAACAACATTCCGAACGACGTACTTGATGGAACTGAGACCCTGACCTCACTGGGTGTGACCTCGCCGACACTGACGCTCACCGTCGACGGCGCCACGCCGATCACGATTACGGGCCTGACCATCAATTCGACCATCAACGAATTGGTCGCTGCGATCGACTTAATCGACGGCGTCGACGCCCGCATCGTTGGTGGGGAAGTCGAGATTTCCCGCACCAAGGCCGGGACCGGCTCGACCTATAACGTCGTTACCAACACGGCAGTGGCCGATGATATCGCCAACCGCATCTTCGGCGCCGCGGCCGGAGCTGCGTTCAGCGTCAATAACGGCCTTGATCACACGTTTGCCGCGACTGACACCTTCACGCCTTCCACCGGCGGTGCGAGCGTGACGACTAACCTCGGCATCTCCATTTCCGCCAGCTCCGGTCTGGCGACCGGTGTGACCGGCTTGGGTGGTGGCGGAGTAACGGTCAGTACCGGCGACGCCGGATTAATTGCCGGAACCGCATCGATCACCACGGCCGACACGTCGAAAGCCACCTCGATCACCGTCTATGACTCGCTCGGCGGCACGCACACTTTGATGACTAACTTCATCAAGTCGCATGAGCCGAACAAATGGTACTGGGAAGTCACTATGCAGGGCGGCGAGACCATCCAGACCGGCGGCTCCGGCACGGTGACGTTCAACCCCGACGGTTCGCTGTTGCGCTGGGCCTATGACGGCGGAGCAACGGACCTGCAGTTCGATCCGAATAATGGCGCCGGACTGGCGCAAATTGACTTGTTCGCCGGTACTTCCGGCGCTTACGACGGTCTGACCGGCTTCTCCGGTGTCGAGACCGTTGCCGCCATCAATCAGGACGGCTATGGTATGGGGATCCTCGACAAGATCTCCATCGACCCGACCGGCCTGATTATCGGCATTTTCACCAACGGCGTCTCCCGCAGCCTTGCTCAGGTCACTCTCGCCGACTTCAACAATGAGGCCGGTTTGATCAAGGCGGGCGAGTCGCTCTATCAGACCTCGGCCAACTCCGGCGAAGGCATTGAAGGCACCGCCGGTGAGACCGTCTCCGCGACGATCTCCTCCGGCGCGCTTGAATCTGCCAACGTCGACCTGGCCCAGGAATTCACTAACATGATCATCGCCCAGCGCGGCTTCCAGTCCAATGCCCGGGTCATTACGACGTCGGACAACATGCTCGATGATCTGGTCAACCTGAAGAGATAAGCGATTGAGGCGGCATCATGATTAAGGTCACACGACTCAACGGACAGCAGATCGTCGTCAACGCCGATCTGATCGAGTTCGTTGAGGAGATTCCCGACACGATCATCAGCCTGACCACGGGCAAGAAGATCATGGTGCGGGAAAATACCGAGGAAATTGTCGAGAAGACGGTGGCGTACCGCCGCGCGACCCACAGCGTCGTACCGGCGGCCGCCTTCCGTGAGAACGAGAGAGTATAGCGATGCCGGAAGTCAAAGAAAAAACCGAAGCGACTGAGCATCAGCCGGCCGCGGCCAAGGTGAAACTCCCGTCCAACCTGACGGCGCTTCTGACCAAGGTCGCCATTTTCGGTGTCATCGGCTTGGTCGCCATCGTCGCAGCCTACGTCGTGACGCTGAAAGTACTCAAGCCGATGCTGGCCAGCGAAGCACCCGCAGTCGAACAATCCGCGCCCGCCAAAGTCGAACCGGCCAAAGTCACCACGGCCGAGGAACGTGGCGGCGAACACGGTTCGGGCGAAGGCAACGGCGCCTCGGAGTTCTTTACGATCGAAAGCATCGTCGTTAACCCCGCCGAAACCGGCGGCACGCGCTATTTGTCGTGCAGCGTCAGCTTCGAAGTGGCCAAGGACGCCTTGTCGGTATTCAAGGAGAAGCAGGTCAAGATCAAGGACATCCTGATCACGATCCTCTCTTCGAAGACCGTCGAGGAACTGGCCGACGTCAAACAGCGCAATGATATGCGCAAGCAGATACTGGCCGTCGTCAACCGCTACGTCGCGCCCGTCCAGGCCGACGCCGTGTTTCTGACGGACTTTGTGTTGCAGTAGAACCGAGGACCGAACGTGGCGAAAATTCTGTCACAGGATGAAATTGATGCCCTCCTCTCAACGGTTTCGTCGACCGAGGACATCGACTCCAAACTGAAATCGGCTGACGACGCCTCCCGCTCGATCGTCGCCTACGATTTCAAGCATCCGAACCGCGTATCCAAAGACCAGATTCGGACACTGGAAAGCCTGCACGACAATTTCGCCGGCCACCTCGGTTCCAGCCTGTCGGCGATCCAGCGCGCCATGGTCGACATTGAACTCGTCAGCGTCGACCAGATCACCTACTCCGAACTGATCATGTCGCTGGTGAATCCGTCGAACGTCTTCACGATTAACCTTGAACCATTGGAAGGCCGCTGCCTGATCGATTTCAATCCGACGCTCGCGTTCCTCTTTATCGACCGCATGTTTGGCGGCGTCGGTCGCATCCTCGAGTCTGAGCGCGAACTGACCGGAATCGAGCGCGCCGTTTTGTCCAAGATCGCCCGCAATGTGTTCAAAGAGCTGGAGCGAACCTGGACCTCGGTCATCAAGCTGCAAGTGCGCCAGCACTCCTTCGAAACCAACCCGCAATTCGTGCAAATCGTCCCCCCCGGCGAAACCGTGATCGTCATCGGCATGCAGGTCAAGATGCTCGGCAATTCCGGGCTGCTGACGATCTGCTATCCGTATGTCACCCTCGAACCGATCATGAAGGATTTGATCGGCAACACCTGGGTTGATCAGTCCAAGAAGGGCGATTACGAGGAAAGCCGTCAGTTAAACATCAACAATCTGCAGGACGTCACGGCGGGAATCGCCGCCCAGCTCGGAACCGCCACGCTGACGGTCCGCGACTTCATGAACCTCAAACTCGGCGACGTCATCCAGCTCGATCAGCGCATCGCCGAACCGTTGGAAATCTCTGTGCGTGGAAGAAAAAAGTTCTTGGCCCGTCCCGGTATTGTCGGCAAGAAAATGGGAATTCAAGTCGTCGGGACGACGGAAGAACAGGAGCAGATAAATGGCTGATAATCTCAACACCGGACTCCCGCCCGGCGAGGAAGACAACCTCGCTGGCCGTGTCCCCGGCGGACCGGAGGCCGCTCCCCCGGCCAAACAGTCGCCGCCGGCGATCCCCGCCGACCAACTGGCCTCGCCCGGTTCGATCGACGACGAGGTCGAACGGCAAATGCTCGAGGAACTGGCGCGCGCCGAGGCTCAGGATGCCACGACGGCCCAGCCGGCCACCGTCCAGTCCGTCGAGTTCGACCGCTTCGCGCGCACCGCGCCGGTGGGGCAACCCCGCAATATCGATATCCTGCTGGATGTCAAATTGCCGGTCTCGATCGAACTCGGCCGTACCGAGATGACGATTCGGGAAATCCTTGAACTCGGCTCCGGCTCGGTCGTCGAATTGACCAAACTCGCCGGCGAACCGGTCGACTTGCTGGTAAACAACAAAATCGTCGCAAGAGGAGAAGTCGTAGTTGTCGACGAGAATTTCGGACTGCGTGTCACCAGTCTGATCTCGCCGGAAGACAGACTCAAGAGCTTGTAGTATGAAACGAACACTGTTCAGCATCGGATCGCTGATCTTGTTCGGCAGTGCCTCCGTCCTGGCTCAGGAAGAGCCGGTTCCGGACTTCGGCAGCGATATCGGCCCCACGCTTCTGCAATTGGCCGGCGCGCTCCTGCTGATCATCATCATCATCTACGCCTCGGTCTGGCTGATGAAACGCTATACGGTCGGGAAGTCTCCCGCCGGCGGCGATCTCATCAAAGTTATCGACCGCCGCCATCTCACTCCCAAACAGGCCATCTACGTCGTCAAGGTCGGCGAGAAGCACATCCTCGTCGGTGCCACCGAATCCGGCATCAACAAGCTGTGTGACGTCGACTTGCCCGCACCGCCGGTCACCGGCACGCTCGGCTCCGTCAATACCCCGAACTCCAAATTCAGCCAATTTCTGCGCCAGGCCAAAGAGACCCTGATGCCGCGCGCCGCCGTTAACGAATCCGAGGCCAAACTATGAACGCCCGGACTATTGCCATCCTGTCGCTGGCCCTCGTGCTGCTGTTCTCAGCCGGCTCATTCGCCCAGGCGCTGCCGTCGGTCTCGATTCAGTTCGGCCAGGGCAACGATACCAAGTCGATGTCCACCACGCTGCAAATTCTGCTGCTTCTGACCGTCCTCGCGTTGGCGCCGTCGATTCTGGTCATGACCACCTCGTTCATCCGCATCGTTATCGTCATGTCCTTCTTGCGCCAGGCGCTCGGCACCAACCAGTTGCCACCCTCGCAATTGATCATGGGCATCTCGTTGGTGATGACGATCTTCGTGATGTCGCCCGTCGCCAATCAAATCAACCAAACCGCCTTCCAACCATACCTGAAAGGCGAAATCAGTCAGAAGGAGCTGTACGATCGCGGTGTTGAACCGCTGCGCGCCTTCATGCTCAAGCAAACCCGCGAGAAAGACCTCGCACTCTTCGTCAAATACGCCGGCCTCGAAAAGCCGGCCTCGATCAACGACGTCCCGACTCATGTGGTGGTGCCCGGCTTCATCCTGTCCGAACTGCGCACCTCCTTCACGATCGCCTTCGTCATCTTCATTCCGTTTCTCGTGATCGATATGGTGGTCGCCTCGGTTTTGATGTCGATGGGCATGATGATGCTGCCACCCATTCTGGTGGCTTTGCCGTTCAAAATTCTTCTGTTCGTGATGGTGGACGGCTGGTATCTGATCGTCAAATCACTGCTCGAGAGTTTTGCCGTCGCCGGAGGATAACATGACGCCGCAATATGTCATCGCGTTAGGGAAGGAAGCCATTCTGCTCACATTGACCGTGTCGGCGCCGATGTTGATTCTCGGCCTGATCGTCGGCCTGGTGATTGCTATCTTCCAGGCCGTCACCCAGATTCACGAAATGACCCTGACTTTCGTCCCGAAAATCATCGCCGTCGGACTGGCGCTCCTGGTCTTCTTTCCGTGGATCATCAACCTGTTGGTGGGCTTCACGACCCGGCTTTTCGAGCAGATTCCGACCTTGGTTGGCTGAATCTTTTTCCACGCCGCTGGAAAAATACTCCCATCGCCTCGACAGGAGCATGCGGGGTCGTTAATTAGTGCATTATACCACAATGAGTTAGATCGCTGTTCCCCTTCGGCACAAGCCTTGCTTAAAGCTCTGGCGAAGAGGAGAAATCTAACTCGTGCACACTCAGGCAATCTTTGGTCTAACCCTTGACAACATCACGGTCTTCCTGCTGGCGACCTTCCGCGTTGCCGGGCTGATCATTGCCGCCCCCGTGTTCGGTCAGGCCAATGTGCCTGCGCAGGTCAAGATCATGCTGGCCCTGCTGTTCGGCTACTTCCTCTTCCCGCTGGTCGGCACGCAACCGCTTCAGCTCGACCCGGGCTTGATTCCGCTGACCATGCTCGGTCTGCGCGAAATGGCCTTCGGCCTGATCATCGGCTTTCTCTTCCAACTGATATTTCTCGGCGTCCAATACGGCGGCGGTCTGCTTGGTTACCAGATTGGCTACGCGCTGGTCAATGTCATCGACCCGACCACGTCGGAAAACGTCCCGATCATCGGCCAGCTCAAGATGATCGTCGCGACGTTGGTCTTCTTCCTGATCGACGGTCATCACACGATCCTGCAAGCGCTCTTCGAGTCCTACAAGGTCGTGCCGCTCGGACACGTGCAATTCAATCCGCTGGCGCTCGATCAGGTGCTGCGCCTCTCCGGCGCGGTCTTCGCCATCGGTGTCAAGATCGCGGCGCCGGTGCTGGTGACGCTCTTCATCGTCGATATCTGCCTCGGCATCGTGGCCCGCACCATGCCGCAGATGAACATCCTCATCGTCGGTTTCCAGGTCAAAATCGGCGTCGGCCTGCTGATGCTCGCCCTCGGCCTGCCGCTGTTCAACTTCATGTTCGCGAAAGTCTTCAACCAGATCAGTCTCGAAGCCTTCTCGATCGCGAAAGGCTTCGCGGGATAAACCATGGCGGACGAATCGTTCCAGGAGAAAACCGAACAACCAACACCGAAACGGCTGAAGGAGGCGCGCGAAAAAGGGCAGGTCGCCCGCTCCACCGAACTCAGCTCGATCGCCATCATGTTCACCGGCTTGCTCGGCGTTATGGCCCTCGGCTCGCTGATGACCGCCTCCAGCCGCGAGATGTTCACCTGGCTCTTCGCCAATTCCGCGCACTTCTCGATCACGGCCGATTCCGCTCCGGCCCTCCTCGGTCAGGTCGCCTGGATTTCGGTCAAGATGGTCGGCCCGATGATCATTCTGCTCGTCGTTGTAGCGCTCGGCGTCTCGTATGTGCAAGTCGGAAGTCTCTTTTCGACGCAGGCGCTCGAACCCAAATTCGAAAAGCTCAACATCATCAAGGGCATGAAGAACCTCGTCAGCATGAAGTCGGCGTTCACCGCCGTCCGCGACTTGATCAAGCTGACCATCATCGCCGTCATCGCCTTCTATGCCATCAGGGCGGAAGTCCCGTTGATGGCCGCCTTTACGGACATGTCCACCGGCGAAATCGGCAAGTCGATGGTCGCGATCGCGGTTCGCGTCTCCTTCAAGATCCTGCTCGCGCTCGCCGTCATCGCGATCCTCGACTACGCTTATCAGAAGTGGGACTACATCAAGGGTCTCAAGATGTCGATTCAGGACATCAAGGAAGAGCTCAAGCACACCGAAGGTAATCCGCTGATCAAGGGCCGCATCCGCGCCATCCAGCGCGATCAGGCACGCAAGCGCATGATGCAAGAAGTACCCAAGGCGGATGTCGTCATCACTAACCCGACCCATATTGCCGTCGCACTGAAATACGACACCGCCGCCATGGATGCGCCGACCGTGATCGCCAAGGGCGAACGCCTGATTGCGGAAGCCATCAAGAGAATCGCGGCTGAAGCCGGCGTCCCGATTATCGAGAACAAGCCGCTCGCCCGCACGCTCTTCAAGACCGTCGAAATCGGCATGCAGATTCCGGCTGACCTCTACAAGGCCGTTGCCGAAATCCTCGCCTACGTCTACAGCCTGAAAGGGAAGTCGCGGAGGTAGGCCATGCCGAAGTACATGCAGCACTCGGACGTCATTCTGGCCATCGCGGTCGTCGGCATCATTGCCGTCCTGATCATCCCGATTCCGACACCGTTCCTTGACCTGCTGCTGGCCGCCAATATCTCGCTGTCGCTGGTGATCCTGCTGTCGACGCTCTATATCAAGCGCCCGCTCGAATTCTCCGTCTTCCCGGGCATGCTCCTTGTCGTCACGCTCTTTCGCCTGTCGCTCAACGTCGCCTCAACCCGCCTGATCCTGGGCGAAGGCTATGCCGGCTCGGTCATCAACTCCTTCGGCAACTTCGTGGTCAAGGGCAATTACGTCGTCGGCTTCATCATCTTCATCATCCTGGTTATCATCCAGTTCGTCGTCATCACCAAGGGCGCCGGCCGCATCTCCGAGGTCGCCGCGCGCTTCACCTTGGATGCGATGCCCGGCAAGCAGATGGCGATCGATGCCGACCTTAACGCCGGCCTGATCTCGGAAGACGACGCCCGCAAGCGTCGCGCCGACATCACCAAGGAAGCCGATTTCTACGGCGCCATGGACGGTGCTTCCAAGTTTGTCCGCGGCGACGCCGTTGCCGGCATCCTCATTACGCTGATCAATGTCATCGGCGGCTTCATCATCGGTATGGCGCAGGAAGGCCTGCCGATTGAAGAAGCGCTCCGCCGCTACACCTTGCTTTCGGTCGGCGACGGCCTGGTCACCCAGATTCCGGCGCTGATCGTTGCCACCGCCTCCGGTATCCTGGTCACCCGCGCCGCCGGCGATTCGAACTTCGGCACGGAAATGGCGCAGCAGATGACGCTGCAGCCCAAGGCCCTTGCCGTCGCTTCCGGTATCGTCTTCCTGCTCGGTGTCGTCCCCGGCATGCCGTTTGTCCCGTTCACCGTCTTCTCCGTGATCGTCGGTGCCGCCGCTTTCATCACAATGCAAGCGATCAAGCGCCGCGAAGAAGCCAAGTCCACCGAAGTACGCATCGAGCCGGAGCAGAAGAAAACTCCGTCCGAGCAGGCCGAAGAGTCATTACATCTCGACACGCTGGAACTGGAAATCGGCTATGGCCTGATCCCGCTCGTCGATACCCAGCAAGGCGGCGATCTGCTCGACCGCATTTCCGGCCTGCGCCGCCAGATCGCGCAGGACCTCGGCGTCATCGTGCCGCCGATCCGCATTCGCGACAACGTTCAACTGCGCCCGAACCTCTACGAAGTCAAACTTAAGGGCAACCGGATCGCCAACTTCGAACTGATGGTCGACCACCTGCTGGCCATCAATCCCGGCTACATCGAGGACGACCTCGAAGGCTTTGCTGCCAAGGAGCCGGCCTTCGGCATGTCCGCCAAGTGGATCATCCAGAATTACAAAGAACTCGCCGAAATGAAGGGCTACACCGTCGTCGAACCGGCCGCCGTCATGGCCACTCATCTGACTGAAATCATCAAGACTCACGCGGCCGAAGTCTTCACCCGCCAGGATGTCAAGAACCTCATCGAGCGCGTCAAGCGCGACTTCCCGGCGGCGGTGGAGGGTGTCGTCGAGGACATCGTCCCGCTCGCGACCTTGCAGAAAGTCCTGCAGAACCTGCTTAACGAACGCGTCAGCATCCGCGATATGGTGACGATCCTCGAAGCGCTCGCCGATTACGCCCAGCAGACCAAGGATGCCGACGTGCTCACGGAGTACGTGCGCATGGCGCTGCGCCGCAGCATTACGCGCAACTACTCCGGCGACAACGATCAGATGACCGTCTTTACGCTCGAACCACGCACCGAAAAGTTCCTCGCCGACAACGTCCAGGCGACTAAGCAGGGCTTGATGCTCGTCATCCCGCCAAACAACGGGGAAGTGCTGACCCTGCGCATCGCTAAGGCGGTCGAGCGCATGACCCGCGAAGGACTCACACCGGTGCTGCTCGTCAGCCCGAACGTCCGCATGGCGCTCCAGCGCTACCTGCAGGGTGCCGTCAACGGTCTCGTCGTACTCTCCTACTCGGAGATTCTCCCTCATATCGAAGTTTTCTCAAAAGAAGCAGTGAGCATATACGATGCTAATTAAGAACTTCCAAGCCCCGACGATTCCGGACGCGCTCGATCTCGTCCGCCGTGAGTTCGGAACTGATGCGGTCATTCTCAAGACCGACGTCATTCGCGATAACGGCACGCGCCTCTTTTCGGTGACTGCCGCCAAGGAGGCTTCTGCCGCCGCGCCGGCCGCTCGGCCACTGCGCACTCCGTCGCCGGTGACTCCATCCGCGCCTGCCGCACCAAACCCCGGCACCGCACGTCTCGGTGACCCGGGCCTCGAATCGGCAATGCTGGACGTCGTCCTGCCCGAATTGCTCAAGGGCCAGGTGCGCGACTATTACCTGGCGCTTCGCCTGCACGATGTTGAAGCCAACCTCGCTCTTGACATCTGTCGCCTCCTCCAGCGCTCTGAGCAAATTTCCGATGAGAGCCTGATCCGCATCATCTCCGCTTTCATGCCGACCGCAATTGAGCTGCCGGACGAAGCCGCCAACCTCGTCTTCATCGGTCCCTGCGGCTCCGGCAAAAGTTCACTGCTGGCCAAGTATGCAACCCACTTCGTGTTCAACCGCAAAGAACGCGTGACTCTCGAGACACTTGACAACTTCCGTCCCGGCGCCGATGAGGAAATCAGCAACCTCGCCGACATCCTCGAACTCGCCGTGGAACCCAGACAGTCTTCCGCAGGCAAACAGTCGCGACATCTGATCGACACTACCGGCCTGGTCAACGGCGATCAAGATTCCCTGGATTCCCTGACTCGCCAACTGGCCGAAGTTCCGCAGCGCTTCACAATCGCCGTGTTGTCCCTGACCACCGGCTGGCGGCACATGCGCCACTTTCTCGATTTCGTCCGTCCGCTCGGCGTTGACGCTGTCGCCTTCACGCAACTGGATGCCGCGGCCGGCTGCGGTGCCCTGTTGAACCTCGTTGTCGGCGAATACCCGCCGCTGCTCTGTATCAGCGATTCGCGACTGCCCACCGCACTCGTGACCCAATTCAACGTCGAGAACTTCTTCGCCAAGCTCACGGGAGGCCTCAATGACTGAGACCAAGACGTGCGCGTTCTACTTGACCGTCTGCTCCGGCAAGGGCGGCGTCGGCAAATCAACCACGGCGATGATCCTCGCCGCCCAAATGGCGGATTCCGGCTACCGCACGCTCTTGCTCGACGCCGATACCGGCCTCGGCGATCTCGCCGTCATGACCAACGCCGTCGTCCGCTGTGGCTTCGAGCGCGTGCTCGCCGGCGAGGCCGACCTGAATGCCGCCGTTACCAAGATTGCGCCAAACCTCTGGCTCATTGGCACCGAGGCCGGCGCCACTCGCGACCTCGTCATGTTGAACGAACGCGGTCTGCACACCTGCCGCGAACTTGACGCGCTCTTTGACGTCGTCATTCTCGACACCCCCTCCAGCCTCGATGCCCTGACACTTTCATTGATGGCTTATTCCGATCTCAGCGTCGTCGTCACGACACCACGCATTCCCGCCGTCGCCGACGCCTACACGCAATTGAAGCAAGCGCTACAGCTCAATCCGCGTCTCACCGCTGCCTTTGTCGTCAACCGCGTCGAATCGGAACCGGAGGGCCTCCAGGCTGTTGCCAAGTTCACCGAATTGGTCGAGAAGTTTCTTCAAACCGCGGTGGCGCCACTCGGAATCATTGAGGAAAGCCCGCTGCTGGGGCAGTTCGCCGAAACGCACGCGCTCGTGGCACTTTCCGGCGCCGCCAACCCCGCTGTGAGAAAATTGGACAAGCTGACTAAGACCTTACGCGAAAATCAGATAACGTCGCCCCGACGCGCTTCCGCCCTCTGGAACGCCCTCGCCGACGCGAATTCCTTAAAAACCGCTATCGACTTTGACGATACCCGACTGATAGCTCAGGCCCTAACAATTAAGAGAAGCAAATAGATCATGTTATCAATATTCCAGGAAAGGCGCAAAGATCCTATGATCAACGTTGGAGATGCATGGCGATCCTATCGTAACACCGGCGACCCGGAAATTCGGCAGCGTCTGCTCGCCCATTACCTCCCCTTGGTGCGCAACGTTGCCGGCCGGTTGGCCATGGGCTTTCCCAAGACCGTCGAACTCCCCGATCTCGTCAACACCGGCGTTATCGGCCTGATCGAGGCCTTCGCCAACTTCGATCCCAACCGTGGCATCAAGTTCGAAACCTACGCCGTGCCCCGTATCCGCGGCGCCATCCTCGACGAACTTCGCAGCCTCGACTGGGTTCCGCGCTCAACCCGCGCCAAGTCGCGCGAACTCGACCGCGCCGTCTCCGAACTGGAAGGCAAGCTCGGCCGCAAACCGTCGCACGTCGAGGTCGCCAAGCACCTCAATGTCTCGATCGACGAGTTCGGCGCCACCCTCAGCGACGTCTCCGGCGCCACCTTGCTCTCCCTCGACGAGATGATCTACCGCGAGGAAGACAACCGCCAGATCCCCCGCATCGAAACCGTGGAAGGTCCGGCCGAATATTCCGTCCTCGGCGAAATCGAGGAGATGGAACTGAAAGCCTATCTCGGCGTCGCCATCTCCAACCTGACCGAGCAGGAGCGCCTTGTGATCGCGCTCTATTATTACGAAGAACTCACGCTGAAGGAAATCGGCGAGGTGATGCAGATCTCCGAATCGCGCGTCTCGCAGATTCATACCAAAGCCGTGAACAAGCTGCGCAATCTCGTGCACGAGAAGTTCGCGCTGTAAGGATGGTGATGGTCGTTGGTACAACCGATCGCGGTCGTTGACAATCTGGCCAAGACTCCGCTCGCCGAGCGCGTCAACCAGCTCCAGAAGGTTGCGCCCGATACCGATCAGCGGCAAGCGTCCCAGGTCGTCGAACAACACAACGCTCAGAAACAGCGCGAGGCGGTCCCGACCGAGAAAACCGATGAAGCGATCATTCACCGCGACCGCAACCAAAAGCAGCAGCAGAAAGAGCACAAACAGGAAAAACCCAAAGAACAGGAGAATCCCGGCGGTCTGGATGTAACCGCATAGGACAGGAGTCAGCATGGATACATGGATGGTAGCAAGACTGGCAATCGACTTCGGATTCATCGTCATCATCGCGGCGGTGGTCAGCTTTTTCCTTTACCGCCGCGAGAAACGCCTCCGCGCGCTGATCGCGCAACACGTTCTCAACAATCTCGCCCCCGCGCCCGCCGCTCCGGAACCGGTCTCGGTGCCGGAACCGATCGAAGTCGTCCGCGCCGCCGCGCCCGCTGCGCCGCGTGCGCCACGCTCGGGCTTGGTGGCACAGTACGAACCACAGCGCGCCTTTGTGGCGGAACCGCCGTCGCGCGGTCGCCGTCGACTCAGCCGCACCGAGAAATATCTGGAGGCCGTCCGCATGTACCGCCAGGGCAGCCGCCGCGAAGACATTGAGCGCGCCCTCGGCATCTCTTTCATGGAGCTGGAGCTGCTGGGACAGTTGAAATAAGGAAGGGACTTTAAGCACAGGAAGGCAATTATGGCCATGGAATCACCGTTCTTCTTGACCAAAGTTGAGTGTCCGGTCTGCAAGACCATCAACGAATTCGAAAACATCAAGGTCGGCGCCTACATCGAGGAAGATCACGACACCGACTTCTGTCCCCAGGGCCGCCAATGGCGCAATCCCAAGTACGAAATCTTCAATCCGCTCCTCTTCTTCATGGCCACCTGTGACAACTGCTTCTATACCCGCGAATTTAATCAGGCCTTCAAGGACTGGAAGAACGACACCGCCTTCCGCACCTACCGCCAACGCTCGATCCAGGGGCGCCATCTCGAAGCGGTCGCCGTCGACGGCTCGGTCGTCAAGATGCTCGGCCAGGCCCGCAACCCCCAGTCCAATCCCTTCGGCACTGCGGTCACCAAGTTCCTGCTCGGCATCTACGACGAGCTGTTGAACGAACATCCACGCAAGCTGGACCTCGGTCGTTTCTTCTTGCGCATCGCCTGGCTCTATCGCGAATACTACGGCGCCGCCTCCCGCCCCGCCGACGAGGTCGCCCACTTCGCCTTCGACATCGACAAGGCCTACGCCAAGCTGCGGCAGGCGCGCGACTATTTTGCGCTCAACGTCAACTCGATCTCGCAGTTGGTCGACGACAGCCTCGGTCAGCAGGGAAGTGCCGCGCCGCACAATTCGGAATTCTTGACCATTCAGGAAGGCTTCAAGAGCCACCTGCGGCGCATCAGCGAACTGCAGGACCAACTCAACGCCAGCATGGCCGGCCTCGCGGGAGCCATCGAAAACAACATGCGTCAACGCATTCCGACCGGCAGCGCCAACACCGGCAGCGTCGCCTACGGCGGATTCGCCTCGTTCGAAGAATTCCTGCGCGAGGTCAAAGTAAAATGGGAATATGCGCCGCTCAATGAGCAGGAGGCGCTCCTGTTCGCCGTGGAGTTCTACAAAGCCGCGTTCGAAGACGGCCACGAAATCCAGCCCGGTAACCAGGAAATCCAGGCGATGTATCTCATCGCCGAACTCTCGCGTCGCGCCGGCCGCAATGTCGAAGCCAAGCTCTACTTCAACAACACCATCAAGGCCGGTCAGCAGATGATCTTCGAAAACCGCGGCGACCAGACTCGTACCGCGCTCGCGCGCAAAATTGTCGACCTCGCCGTCGCGCAAGGCAAGCTCAATCTTGAGGCCGCCCGGGGTCAATGACGTGGAGAAAACCACTCGTCAAAAAATCAGTGTCGGTGGACTACTCGACCTCTGGGACAAACTGGAATTGGTGTTTGAGGACCACGGCCGCACCGGCCGCTACCGGACGCGACTGGAGGACATCACCGAGACCAGCCTGGTCATCGATCGCCCGAGCCTGATCTCCGGCGATGCCCTCTTCGAAGTCGGCGCCGATTTCACGGCCTACTTCTTCAAACCCGATTCCGCTTACACCTTTAATGGCACGATCATGTCCAGAGATCCGGACGGCCGCGATACCTACCTGATCCCATATCCGCGCAACATCGAGCGCAACCAGCGCCGCCGCTACTACCGGATCGAGGTCGAAGGCGTCGCCGTACTCATCCCGTGCGACAGTTTTCTCACCGGCAAGTGCGAAGAAAATGATCTGGGCGAATTCGAAGGCTCCTGCCGCAACCTCTCCGGCAACGGCCTGCTCGTCAAATCGCGCTATTCCGGGAGCGCCGGTCAACGCTTCTTCGTCCGCCTCAAGCCGAACGACTTCCCGCGGGAATTAGCGCTGCTGGCGGTTGCCCGCCGCGTCGATACCGACGACGAGGGCTGGCATTACTACGGCCTGGAGATCTTCACGCTCGAGGAGCAACAAATGCTGCTCTCCCAGCGCGAACTTCAACGCGTCCCGCGCCGCTATCAAATGTTCACCGAAACCCAACGCACCGCGCTGCTCAACTACATCTTTGCCCAGCAAGTGGCGATGAAGAAGCGCGGCATCATATAGGAAACTACAGGAGGAGCACATGAGCAAACACCAGCAACCCCGCAAAGCCGCCGCGGACAATCTCGTTATCAAGCAACCGCTGCAGCTCTATCGCGAGAAGAAGCGCCGCTACGTCCGCCTCGAAATCGCCGCGCCGATCGTCTATTCGGTGCTCGATCTCGATCGTCCGCTGGGCGACGCCCACGCCAGTCAGCATAACGCCACCATGCTCAACATCTCCGGCGGCGGCGTGCTGATGGTCTGCGAACACAAACTCGACGAAGGCGCTTATCTCACCATGAGCCTCGAACTCGCCGGCTCCGACCTGCTCACCGGCATCGCCGGCAAGGTCAAACGCGTCGATGACGACGGCGAAGGCGGATACTTGGTCGGCGTCGAATTCTGCACCGACACCGAACTCAACCAGGTCTTCGGCCAGGCCAACATCGGCAGCGTCATTTCCAGCTTCGACGACCGCGTCAAACGCTTCCTGCTGCGCTATATCTTCGCGCGCAAGGTGCAGGAGCGAATGAAAGAGGCGGACCATGGCCAGACCGCTGAATAGCGTCATCCTGCTGGTCGCGCTACTTGTCGCCGCCTTCGGCACGGCCTCCGGGCAGGTCGAGAAATCGGTCGTCGTCATCGTCAACACTGTCTCCAGTGCCTGGCCCGACGGAACGCTCGCTGAACTGCTCGTCGACCGGATCGCCGAAACCAACGGCATTCTGGTCGCCGACAGCGCCGATGCTCGCCGCGTGCAGGATCGCATTGGCCCGCGCTTCGACAAACAGGTTGTCGTCGAAGCCGGACTTAACAACAGCTACCGCTATATCATTTGGTGCGAAATCGTGTCCGAGCAGGTACGCGTCGAGCAGGGATTCGCCTTTCCGTTCCTGGCTAAACAGCGGCGCGTGACGGCACGGCTCAATCTGGACTATCGAATCTTCGACTGCCTGCGGGGCCGCACGGTAGCCTCCGAACGGCTCAAACTGCGTCGCTACGGCCCCTCTTCCATGCAATACCTCGATTTCACCGACGCCGATCCTGACCTCTACCTTTCGTACGAGAGCCGCAAAGAGCTTTTCGACCGCCTCGAGACCGAGGCCGTCGAACAGGTCGCCGCCGAAGTCGAGGAATTGGCGCGGCAACGTTAGCCGCGTCGGGAAATCTATGTCCGCCGCCGCCTCCGACTCGGCCGTGTCTGCTGCCGACGCCGTCTTTGCCGTCTTCGACCACGTCCCGTTCGCCGTGGCCGTCGGGCATCGGGAAGGGCGACTTGTCTACGCCAACCGAGCCTTTAGCCGCCTCTTTTCCCCCGACGGGCAATCAGTGCTTGACGATTTGTCCCAGCTCGATGGACTGCTGGACTATAATATTCGCGCTTCCGTGGCCAATGTCATTGCCTCCGGTCTGCCGCTCGATTTGCCGCCGCTCGCCTTCACCGATGTCACTGGGCGCCTCTACTCGCTGGCCGGCTCGCTCGCACCCGATCGCCACAGCCTCGATCGCGTTGTCATCGTCCTCTACGATCTCACCGATTCTTCCGAGGCCACAGCGCGTCTCGAACGCCACTTGCGCGAATTCAAAATTATCGAAGAAATCTCCCGCGCCTTGCACTCGTCGATGCATACCGACGACATCCTGCGCATGATCCTCGCCGGCGCAACCACGCGCGAAGGACTCGGTCTTAATCGCGCCTTCCTGTTCGTTCTCAGTCCGGAGGATAACGCCCTCGTCGGCAAACTCGCGATCGGTCCTTCCAGTCCGGAAGAAGCTGGGCGCATTTGGGCCGGCATCAGCTCTGCGCCCCGGTCGCTCTATGAGGTCCTTCAGTGCTATCTACGCAACGTCGAACACTACGACATCGAGGTCACCGGCCGCGTCCGCTCTCTGCGGATCGATCTGGCCGCCGATCCCTTCTTTGCCCGTGTCATGGAGCAGGGCGAGTGGTGCAACGTCGACGCCGGCCTGTATGATGCCTTCGCCCACCAATCGCCCGCATTGCGCGAGCTGAATACCACCCGCTGCGCCGTCGTACCGCTGCTGTCGCGCGGCCGCGCCTTCGGCGTCATCGTGGCCGACAATTTGATCACCGGTAAACCGATTCCCGACACCACCGTGCGTTTGCTCCAGGTCTTCGCTTCGCACGCCTCCACGGCGATTGAGCACGCGCAGCTCTTCGAGGAACTCGAACGCCGCGCCTCTTCGCTCGAAGCGGCCCACCGCAAGATCGAGCAGGTCCAGCGCCAGATTACCGCCATCGAACGCAGCTCCCTGCTTGCGCAATTAACCTACAAAATCGCCCACGAATTGCGCAATCCGCTCACCATCATTGGCGGCTTCGCCGCGCTGCTAAAAAGCAAACTCAACTCTGCCGATAGAATGAATGAGCATGCGCAAATCATCATGGATGAGACAATGCGATTGGAAACGGCCATGACCGACGTCCTGAATTTCTCCAAGTCCTTTGCCCAGGAGCGCGAATTCGTCGATCTCCGGCAGGTCGTGACGGCCGCCGTCGAGGTCCTCGTGCAGCGCGGCTGCCGCCGGCCGCTCGAGGTCGCCGTTGACGCTCCCGCTGCCGCTACCGTTCGCATCAACCACGACCAGTCGATCCAGGTCTTCTTTGACCTGCTCAGTCAGATGGATCAGGTCTTTCCGCCCGACGTCGCCTTGCGCATCACCATCGCCGCCGAGCCGGGAACCTATCGCATCGAAATTGCCGTCTGCTCCGGTGCCCACTCCCACGAGCGCCTGCGCGACTTGGTCACCGCCTTCTACGAAAACGAGCTGCAGGGCGGCTCCCTGCGCATGATGTTGGCTTTCGAAACCATTCGCTATAACGGTGGCGAACCCGGGATCGGCGTCTGCGCCGATGGCCAGGCCGCTCTCTATATCGCCTATCCCGCGCTGGAGGAACTCTATGTCTAAGACGATTATGTGCGTCGATGACGAAGCCAACTTGCTCAAGCTCTACGAGCAGATCTTGACCGACGAAGGGTATCAGGTGGTAACCGCCTGTACCTGCAATGAAGCCCTGGAGTGTATGCGCTTCTACCCGATCGACCTGATTGTGCTCGATATCAAGATGGGTACCGAGAACGGCCTTGATATTCTGGCCGAAATCAAACGCCGCGACCCCACGCTGCCGATCATCCTGCACTCGGCGTTCAACACCTACAAGTCCGACTTTAAGAGCTGGCTGGCCAACGACTATCTGATCAAGAGCAGCGACATGCGCGAACTGAGATCCAAAATCGGGAAGTTCCTCGAATGACCACCATACCGCAGACACCGGACCTCGCGACCCTCGTCGAACGCGTGGCGTTGCTGGTTGACGAAATCAAACTCGTCAACCTTAACCTCACCATTGCCAACGCCCGGCTGCGCTTGACCGACAACGCTTTCCAGGCCGTCGGCGGCAGCTTCCGGCAGTTGATCGACGCTGCCACCGACACCCAAAATGCCGCCGAGGTCGCACTCAAACGCGCCCGCGGCGACGAAATGTCGGACGACGAGAAGCTCTACATCCAAAAGGAACTCGACCAGAACCTCGACCGCATCCGCCAAGCGGCGGAGAGCATCATCAATACTGTGCTGGCGATTAAGAAAGGACAACGAATCAATCGTGAAGCCTGATTCTACTGCTCGCAACTACATTCCGCGCCTGATCGTGATTGTCGCCGACATCGGCGGTCCGGTCGCACTTCACAATTTGCTGTCGGAACTCCCCGCCGACTTCCGGCTGCCGATCGTGATTCTCCTTACCTCCGACCCGCTCTTGCACGAGTCGTCGATCAGCGCGCTCCAGCGCACTACGCCGCTCAAACTGCACCGGGCCAAGTCTGAGACCGATCTTCGGGCCGGCCATGTCTACTTCGCCATCAGTGGTCGCGCTTGCTCGCTCAACAACACGGGACAGCGCCTGGCGCTCAAGCCCGATCGTGCCGACGAGCGCTGGATTAGCTCCAGCATTTCTCGCTTCGCCGAGCAACTCGGTGCCAGCCTGACGGTCGTCTTTCTCTCCGGCCGCGGCGATGACGCCGATACCTGCCCGGCCTGTTCCGCTCTGGAACATCATCGCTGCGATACCCTTGTCCTGAGCAGCGCCGAGTCCGTCGTCTCCGACCTCGGCCGCAGCGTCCTGGCGCATCATCCGGCTGCTCGCGAACTATCCGCGCAGCAGATTATCGCTTGTCTCGTTACCGACCAGAACAAACTGGCCGCTCCGGCTCGCCAGAAAGCCGGTCGGATGTGAACCCCGGTATTTCCTTGCCGATAACTAAATTAGACAATACGGGAGCAGATTTGATGGAAGAATTCGATCCGATTCGAGTACTCGTGGTTGATGACGAAGAAGTCATGCGCAACCTCATGATCAAAATTCTCGAGAAGGCTGGCTACAAAGTTGCCACCGCCGGCGGCGGCGTGATGGCCAAGCGTGTTCTCGCCGAACAGCCCATCGATATTGTCCTAACGGATGTCAAAATGCCGGACGTGAATGGTTTTGATCTCCTCCGCGAAATCAAAGCCGATTATCCGCATATTGCTGTTATCATGATGACCGCTTACGCCGATGCGTTCACGATCAAAGACGCTCTGCTCGCCGGCGCTGATGAGTATATCACCAAGCCATTCAAGCATTACGAAGTCACAGTTGTCATTGAGCGGGCCTACTGGCGAACCCAGGCCGGCCGCAATCAAATCCCGAACACCAACACGTAGGACACCCTATGAGCAGCGACGTAAAGTACCTCAAGGCGCCGAAAGGCATCATCCTCTCCACCAACGCCGACGCCTCCGAGGCCTTCATCCAGTTGGTCGCTGCTGAACTTGAAGGGCGTCTGCCCTCGATCGAGGAAATCAGGCAGATGCTGGCCGAGAACAACGTCGTCTCTGGCATCGACGAGGATGCCATCGCCGACATCACCAATCAGACCCTGGTCGATACCACGATTCGCATCGCCTGCGGCCAGCCAGCGCATCCCGGGTCGGATGCCGTACTCGATTACCTCTTCGACATGGATCTCAACCGGAAGCCGAAGGAAGACGAGCACGGCCGCATCGACTACAAGAACTTGAACTATATCCAGAACGCCAAGGCTGGGCAGATCCTTGTTCGCAAGCGTCCGCCGACCCCCGGACAACCCGGCAAGTCGGTCTTCGGCACGGAAATTCCGGCCAAGCCCGGTCGCGATCGCCAACTGGGGCAGGGCGCCAATACTGAGGTCAGTCACGACGGCCTTGCTCTGGTCGCCAAAATCGACGGCACCCTCGCCGTCAAATTCGGCGTCGTCAGCGTCCAGCCGAATCAAAGTATCCACGACTCCGTGGATGCCTCCACCGGCAACCTCGATGCCGCCGGTTCGCTCAAGATTGGCAAGAATATCACCTGCGACTTCAAGGTCGCTGTGGCCCACGACCTCGAAGTCGGCGGCAACGTCGAGGACGCCGTCGTCCAGGCCGGCGGCAACATCCTCATCCGCGGCGGCTTCTTCGGCGGCGGCAAGGGACGCCTCGTGGCCGGCGGCGATGTCACCGCCAAATATGTCGAAAATCAGAAAATCCGCGCCGGCGGTTCCTGCTATATCGGCGGGGAATGCCATAACGCCGATGTCTACGCCGATGACTCCGTCATCGTCGTCGGCCGGCCCGGCAACATCGTCGGCGGCTCCGTCGCTGCCAAACATCTCGTCAAGGCCGGCGTCATCGGCAATTCCGCCGGAGTACCGACCCATATCCGCGTTGCCTACGACATGAAAACTGTTGAGCGTCTCCGCGAAGTTGCCCACGAAATCGAGCGCATCTCCGCCGATGAAAAACGCATCAAAGAGGCAATGGTCGTGCTCTACAAACTCGAACTCAACGGCAAACTCCCACCCGACAAGAAACAAGCGCTGGACCAGTTCAAGGCGTACATGCGCGATCTGCCGGTCTTGCTCGACGACCTCAAACGCGAGCAGGATGAGCTCAAGAGCCAGCTTCAGGAACTCACCGGCGCCCGCATCGTCGTCGAGGAACGCGTCTACCCCGGTGTCGTCATCCACTTCGGTCCTATCTACAAAGAGATTCAGGAAGAAGTCGCCGGTCCGGTCGTCTTCGAAAAGCTCGGCGATGCCATCACCAAGTCTACCCTCGACCCCAATCGCGAACGCCTGCTCGAAGACGAGTGGAAGAAGACCAAGCAGCAGCAGAAATCGACCGCTGCCGAATCACCGCAGCCGGTCACTGCCTGAGCCCTGCCGGCTTCAATCGCCAGTTCCTCAGATCGGTGACCCTCGGTGCCCCACCGCTTGCGGTGGGTTGCTGCTACAACTCGTAGGGCAGGTCTCCACCCGCAGCGACTCAAATCTTGAAGCATCGTCGCGGAGACCCGCCGAGATCTCTAATCCCGGCCTGCGCCGGATGGCGTCGTCGAAGGTGCGCCTCCCAGGAATTGACTGCTGATCTGTCGTCGGGTGTGATTGCGAGGAGCGCCCGCACCCTCAGGACTCCCTCCGCCCTCCATCACGACGAAGCAATCTCCTCCGGACCCGCCTCGCGATTGTTGCGTGCATCGTCTTCTCCCCTCTCCTTCTGGGAGAGGGGCCGGGGGTGAGGGTGTTACAACTCGTAGGGCAGGTCTCCACCCGCAGCGACTCAAATCTTGAAGAATCTTCGAGGAGACCTGCCAATGTAGATGCAAACACCCGGGGTCCTCACGATTTCGATTCCTCTTTGCTGCCGGTTGCACTTCCAGGAGCGAACGGAAACCCACCTTCTACTTCGCCCTCCGCCGCGACGAAGCAATCTGTCTCCAATTTTATCTCGCCGTTACTGTAATCTCTGTTTTCTCCCCTCTCCTTCTGGGAGAGGGGCCGGGGGTGAGGGTGTTATAACTCGTAGGGCAGGTCTCCACCCGCAGCGACTCAAATCTTGAAGCATCGTCGCAGAGACCTGTCGATGTAGCTGCAAACACCCGCGGTCCTCACGATTTCGATTCCTCTTTGCTGCCGGTTGCACTTCCAGGAGCGAACGGAAACCCACCTTCAACTTCGCCCTCCGCCGCACCGATTGCGGTAGGCCGATTCAGCCGTGTTGGAGATCTGCCGCCCTGGATGCCCGCTCGACCCCGTTGCCAAGAAATCCCTTGCTTCCCCCGATACTCGCCCGTAGCTTGCAGGTCAGCTGCGGGTGTAGTTCAGTGGTAGAACGTCAGCTTCCCAAGCTGAATGTCGTGGGTTCGACTCCCATCACCCGCTCATATTTATTGTTATGCCATTGCCTGTTGTCGCCATAATCGGTCGCCCCAACGTCGGCAAGTCGACGCTTTTCAATCGCCTTGGCCGCGATCGCGTTGCCATTACCGATGATACCCCCGGCGTTACTCGCGACCGCCTCTATCGTACCGTCGAATGGTCCGGCCGCTACTTCCTCATGGTCGACACCGGCGGCTTTCTGCCGCGTTCCGACGAGCTGTTCGATCAAAAGGTCAGGGAGCAGGCCGAACTGGCGATCGCCGAGGCCGACCTCGTGCTCTTCCTTGTCGATGCTCAAGTCGGTCCCGTCGATATCGATCAGGAGATCGCAAGAATCCTCCGCCGGTCCGGCAAGCCGACCATGCTCGTCGCCAACAAAGCCGACAACTTCAACCTGCACCTCGAAGCCAGCGCGCACTACTCGCTCGGTCTCGGCGAACCGATCACCGTCTCGGCGATCTCCGGCGGTAATACCGGCAACCTGCTCGACGAAATCCTGGCCCGTCTACCTGCCACGAGCGACGCCGAGGAACCCGCTGCCGATGCGATCCGCGTCGCCGTGATTGGTCGTCCCAATGTTGGCAAATCCTCACTCGTCAATCGACTGTTGGGCGACGACCGCCTGATCGTGACCGAGATCGCCGGCACTACCCGCGACTCCATCGATACGTTCCTCGAGTACGCCGATCGGAAATTCGTTCTCGTCGATACCGCGGGCCTCCGCCGCCAGGCCAAGGTTAAGGACAACCTCGAGATGTACACCGCGATGCGCACCATCCGCGCGCTCCAGCGCGCCGACGTCGCCCTCGTGCTTGTCGAAGGTCCGGAAGGCATCAATCATCAGGATATCAAGATCATTGAGGAGGCACATGACGAACGCAAGGGCATCGTCATCGTCGTGAACAAATGGGACCTCGTCGAGAAGGACACGAAGACCGTCGACGAATTCACCCGCACCTTTGCCGAACGCATCCACACCATGAGCTACATTCCGCTCATCTTCGTCTCCGCCAAAACCGGCCAGCGCGTGGCCAAGGTGCTCGATAAAGTCATCGACGTCTACACCGACCGCCTCAAGCGCATCCCGACCTCACAACTAAACGATTTCTTGCAGCAAGCCCTGGCCGAACGCCATCCGCCCGCCCATCGCGGCATGTGGATCAAATTCAATTACGTCACACAAACCGATGTCGCCCCGCCGACTTTCGTGTTCTTCGTCAATCATCCTGAGCAGGTCGACCGCTCCTACATCCGCTATCTCGAAAATCGTATCCGCGACACCTTCGGCTTCGTCGGCAATTCCCTTCGCCTCAAATTCAAACGCAAATAGCACCCTTTTCCGGTCTCGTCGGCAACCGCATCTGCCTTAATTTCAAACGCAAGTGACGCTGCCTCCGGCCCCGTCAACACCTCCATCCGTCCCAACTTCAAACGCAACAAGCGTCGATTTCACACACCCCTTGCGGCACATCGCTGCGGCAGGTCTTGATTCCGCGCGCCACAGCAGCCGTCAGATCGACCTATCGCCCTCCAACTCCGGACACCTCCGACCGCCGATGTCCCACCGCACTCGCCGTCAGCGATTCCCTCTTAGCAAAGGGGGCAAGGGGGTTGTATTCCTCGTCATCTGTCCCCGTCACAATTGCCCGCATCCCGTCACAAGCTGCAACGCGTCATTGCGAGGAGCGAACGTACCCCAGGACTCCCTCCGCCCTCCATCGCGACGAAGCAATCTCCTCTCGGCCCCGTCTCGCGATTCTTGCGTGCATTGTT
>CAZFNN010000001.1:0-83751 GCA_964520555.1 uncultured Ignavibacteria bacterium | reverse complement strand
TCGTCGGGTGTCATTGCGAGGAGCGCCCACACCCTCAGGACTCCCTCCGCCCTCCGTCGCGACGAAGCAATCTCCTCTCGGCCCCGTCTCGCGATTCTTGCGTGCATTGTTTTCTCCCCTCTCCTTCTGGGAGAGGGGCTGGGGGTGAGGGTGCTACAACTCGTAGGGCAGGTCTCCACCCGGATCGACTCAAATCTTGAAGCATCGTCAAGGAGACCTGCCGAGATCTCTAATCCCGGCCTGCGCTGGTTGGCGTCGTCGAAGCAGCGCCTCCCGGGAATTGACTGCTGATCTGTCGTCGGGTGTCATTGCGAGGAGCGCCCACACCCTCAGGACTCCCTCCGCCCTCCATCGCGACGAAGCAATCTCCTCTCGGCCCCGTCTCGCGATTCTTGCGTGCATTGTCTTCTCCCCTCTCCCCCTGGGAGAGGGGACGGGGGTGAAGGTGATCTCCACTGGCGCCACCACCTCCTCTACCATTCATCGCGATCTGGCGATACACTCCTCACTCAAAGTTCAATCCGAACTTTCAACTGATCCCAGAGTATACTATCCATTAGTTTGTGGTTGACATTGCGCCCGCGCTGCAATAATTGACAAACTCTACTGAGGAGGTAAGGAAGATGAAGAGATTTGCGCTTATCGTTTCACTCTTGGTAATCACTCTCGCCGGCTCGTCGCAGGCTTTGTTTATCGGCCAGATGCGCTCCGCCCAAACCCTCGGGATGGGGAGCCTCAGTCTCAGTACCGGTATCGGCTTGTTCGAAAACTCTCGCGACATCTACGGTACGGTTCGCTATGGACTCGCCGCGCCGCTCGATGTTTCCGCCTCACTGGCCATTGTTGATGCCGAATCCGCCGATGATCCCGCGTTCCTGATCAACCTCGACCTGCAATATCAGTTTATGCGTTCCGAAATGGGCTGGGCCCTCGACATGGCCTTCGGTGGCGTCTTCGAATACTACAAGCTCGACTTGGGTGCATCCGACTTGAAGCAGTGGTCACTTGGCGCCAATTATATCATCAGCCGCCCGGTCAAACTCGAAAACGGCTTCGCCTTCACGCCGTATGGCCGCCTCAACCTGCGCTCCGACAGCTATAGCTGGAATTATGACGCCATCCCCGGAATCGGCCAAGCCGCCTCGTCCGCCGACGATTCCGACTTCAACATCGCCGTCAATCTCGGCTCCGAGTTCTCCCTCACCGATAAGATCAAGTTGGTCGGCGAATTGCTGATCGATGACGAACTCGGCTTCATCGGCGGCATCAGCTTCTTCATGTGGTAGCGGACGACTCGGCGCACATAAATGACCATGACCGACGCCATCATCCTCGGAGTCTTGCAGGGGGCTGCCGAATTCTTGCCAATCTCCTCCTCGGCGCATTTGGTCATCGGTCAGGCGCTGCTCAAGGTTAACGAACCCAGCATCTTTCTCGAAGTCGCTCTGCACCTCGGAACCTTGCTGTCTGTGCTGATCTACTACTGGAAAGATGTCACCCAACTGCTGACTTCGTTCGTCGCCTATCTCGCCGGCACCAACCGCGAACAGCACCGCGACAATTTCCGCATGTGCCTCTTTATCATCATCGGTTCGATCCCGGCCGCCGTCGGCGGCTTGCTCTTCAAGGACTGGTTTGAGGCAACGTTCGAGTCGACCAAATTCAGCGGTGCGATGCTGCTGGTCACCGCAACTTTCCTGATCGCCACCCACTTCGTCAAAACCGCGCAGCGACCCTTGAGTTACCTGAACACCTTTCTGATCGGCGTCGCGCAGTTCTGCGCCATCCTCCCCGGCATCTCGCGCTCTGGCTCAACGATTTCTGCCGGGCTGTTTCAGGGCATCGAACCGCAACAGGCCGCGCGCTTTTCTTTTCTCCTCTCGCTTCCGGCCGTGGCCGGCGCCGTTCTCCTCAAAGGTCTCGATCTCATGGAAGAGGCTGCGCCAGTTCAAGACGTCTCCGCCTTCGCCGTTGGCGCCGTCGTTTCCTTTGTGGTCGGCCTACTCGCCATCCACTGGCTACTCAAACTGCTCGCTGGCCGCAAATTCTATCTTTTCGGATTCTACTGCCTCCTCGTCGGGATATTGACTATCTTATTCCTCTAAGATGCAGCGCCTGCTGATTATCCGCTTCAGCTCGCTCGGTGACATTGTCCTGACTGAGCCGATTGTCCGCGCTTTGCGCCATGCCTACCCGCAGGCCGAACTGCATTTCCTGACCAAGCTCCAGCATCAACACCTGCTGGCCTTGGTCCCCGGTCTCGACCGGATTCATACCTGGCGACCCGAGTCGGCGGACGCCCTGCTTTCCGACCTGAAGTCACTCCGATTTGACAGCATCATCGACCTCCACAACAATCTGCGCAGCCACTACGTCACGCGCACTCTCGGCGTCCCGGCCCATCGCACCCGCAAAGAGTGGTTTCGCCGCGTGGCAGCCGTCCGCCTGAAATCACTCGGGCGTACTCCCGCTCACGCCGTCGAGCGCTATGCTGCCGCGCTGACTTCGCTCCACCTAAGTCTTCCTGATCCACCTTCGCCGCGCCTCACCGTCCCGCCTGAGAACGAAGACTGGTGGGCGCGCGAGCAAGTCTCGCGCAACCTGACGGGGAAGTACATGATCTTTGCCGCCGGCGCCGCCCACGCCACCAAACAGGCCCCCCCTGAACTCTGGCAAAAAATCCATGCTTCAATGGTTCGCGACTCTGACCGCAAGCTGATTCTTCTCGGCGCTCCCTCAGAGCGAATGTTGCTCGACTCTCTGGCCGCTTCGTTTGGCACTGCCGCCGTCATAACCGAGCCGCATATCTGCAATGCCGCCGCCGTTCTCAGGTCCGCCGAATTCGTCATCTCCAATGATTCCGGAATCGCACATCTTGCCGCGGCCCTCGATACCCCGACTCTTAGCCTCTTCGGTCCAACCCACCCGATTCTCGGCTTTGCACCTTTAGGGAACTTCGCCGATCATTACACGGTAAATGAGTATTGTTCCCCGTGCAGCTTACACGGGAAACGCCCTTGTCATCGAGACGAGAAATTCTGTTTCAACCGCATGACCGACAATGCGATCTGCGACTTAGTTAAAGTGTTACTTGATAAGAAAAATGCCGCTGCCGCGAGCCGCCGACCATGATCGAACACGCTATCTTCTTCGATCGCGACGGCACAATTACCGTCGAGAAGGAATATAACTTCAATCCCGACGCGGTCGAACTCATCCCCGGCGCGCTCGAGGCACTCCAGCTTGCCCGCGCTCACAACTTTCGACTCTTCGTCGTCACCAATCAGTCCGGTGTCGCTCGCGGTCTGGGATCCGAGGACGATGTCCGCCGCGTCAATCGTCGTCTCGACGAACTTGTTGCCGCCGGCGCTGTTCAATTCGACGGCATCTTCTACTGCCCGCACCTTCCGGCCATCTCCGGGCCCTGCGCCTGTCGCAAGCCCGCGCGCGGCATGATCGATCAGGCACTTGCCGCCTTCGATCTCGATCTCGCGCGTTCCTTCGTCGTTGGCGATCGTCTCCTTGATATGGAACTCGCCCGCAACGTCGGCGCTACCGGCGTGATGGTGCTGACCGGTTACGGCTCGGTCGAAGTCGGCGATGCGTCCGACACCAACTGCCCGGCGAACGTTGTGCCCGATATCCTCGCGGCCGTGGAATGGATCGTCAATCATGGGTGAACTCGTTCTCGCTCGCCACTGGCAACCACTGAGTGGTGGGGAAGTCCAGTGCAATCTGTGTCCGCGCCGCTGTCGACTCAAAGCCGGTCAGATGGGTGTCTGCATGGGCCGAGAAAATATCGAAGGCAAGCTGTATGCCTCCAACTTCGGCCAGGTTGTAACCCTCGCCATCGATCCGATCGAGAAGAAGCCCCTTTATCATTTCCACCCCGGCGCACGCATTCTCTCGGTGGGACCTAACGGTTGTAATCTCCGTTGTCAGAATTGCCAAAACTGGCAGATCTCCCAGCATACGCACCCGACGCGTTTCATTCCGCCCGCGGATCTGGTCGATATGGCGGTCCACGCCCACTCCGTTGGCATCGCCTACACCTACGCCGAGCCGCTGATCTGGTTCGAATACATCATGGAAGCCGCCCCGATCGCCCGCAAGCGCGGTCTCAAGACTGTCCTCGTCAGCAACGGCTACGTCAACGAAGAGCCCTATCGCGAGCTATTGCTGCACATCGACGCCATCAACATCGACGTCAAGTCGATGCGCCCGGAGTTCTACACCCACGTCTGCAACGGTTCGCTCCCCGATGTGCTGCGCGCCGTTCGTATGACCGCCGCGCACCGGGTGCCGCTCGAAATCACCTATCTAATCATCACCGGCCTCAACGACTCCGACAGCGACTTTGAATTGCTGTCCGACTTCGTCGCCGGCGTCAATGACCGCATCCCCGTGCACTTTTCGCGCTACTTCCCGAACAACGAAATGACGGCGCCGCCGACGCCGCTTGAGCGCCTGCAACGCGCTTACGACATTGCCACCCGCCGCCTCAAGTACGTCTATCTCGGCAACGTCGAAATCGCCGGCACCGGCGATACCTACTGCCCCAAGTGTCACAGCACCGTGATCCGTCGCCACGGTTTTGGCTGTGAACTCACTGGCATCAAAGGTCGCCGCTGCAAGAAGTGTCAGGAGGAAATTGACCTATGGCTCAACGACCACGCGTAGTCAATCTCAATGACTGCCCCCAGTTCGTCACTAAAGACGGCTCCAAAATCCGCGAAATCATGGCGCCGCGCAATTCCTTGATTGAACGCCAATCGCTCGCCGAGGCCGTCGTCCCCGTCGGCGGCGCAACTCATGAACACTTTCACGCCGTCGCCGAGGAAATCTACTTCATCCTCTCAGGCGTTGGCGAGATGCGGATTCGTCGTCCGGCCGCTCAAGGTGCAACTGCCGGACTGCGCTCCACCGAGAAACCCATCACCGCCGGTGCTGCCACCCTGAGCATGACCATGCACAGTCTGCCCGCCGTCGATGATTCGGCAGCAGCCGCCGACGAGCTAATCCCGGTTAGGGCAGGGGATGCCATCGCGCTTCCTCCCGGCACCATCCACAAGCTCTGGAACTGCGGCGACACCGATCTCGTCTTCCTCTGTCTTTGCTCGCCCCCGTACGAGCACGACGACACCACCATCACCGAATAGCTCGCCCGCTACCAGCCTCGAGCACCGCCCAAAGTGCGTACCAGCCGTGCCGCCTCTTTTACAATTTCCGGTTGCTACTTCTTCTTGCTAACCGCCGCCCCGATTATGCCCTTCAGACACTCAAATCCCCGAAAATACCCCAGCGCATCTTCTCGCAGCCCCTCTTCATTGAGCGCATAAATCACTTGCTGCCCGCGCCGCTTCGAAATCAACAAACCCGCCTGTTTCAGCAGCAGCAAATGTCGCGATATTGTCGGCTGCGACAGGCTGAAGAAATCGACGATCTCTCCCACCGACCGCGGCCGCGTGTTCAACATCAAGAGGATCTTGAGCCGCGTCTCGTCCGAGAGTGCTTTGAATATCTGTGCCTGTTGTTTGCTGTCTGCCATAATCTTCGACGCCTTTGCCCGCAGATAATCGTCTCTGATTGCATTGAAGTCAAGAATTTCTCGCCCTGTCGGCTGCAATTCCTGCGCGACAATTCGATTGACTCGCGCGTGCTTCGCTCGTAGACTAATACCGTGTGTATCGTACGCAACCACTTTCTATCGGCCTCGGGGCGATTGGTGATCTATGACTCTCAAGACCAGTGATCGGGCTACTCAAACGGCAACTATTTCTTCGCGTTCACTCGAAATGCAGGCTTCGCCGATCCGTCGGCTCGTGCCCTTGGCCGATGCCGCCAAGAAACGCGGCACCAAAGTCTACCATCTCAACATCGGACAGCCCGACATTATCACCCCCGATCAGATCATGGCCGCCGTCAGACAGTTCAAAGAAGACGTTTTGGCCTACGGCCCGTCGCAGGGCCTGCTGCCGCTCCGCGAGGAAATCCGCAGGTACTTCCTGCGCTTTGACACCAGAATCTCCTGCGACGAAATCGTCGTCACCACCGGTGGTTCCGAGGCCATCCTTTTCGCGCTCATGACCGTCGGCGATGCCGGCGATGAAGTCCTCGTGCCGGAACCGTTCTACACAAATTACAACGGCTTCGCCAGCATGGCCGCCATGAAACTGGTTCCGATTCCGACTCGCGTCGAAAACGGTTTCCGTCTCCCCGCGCGAGAGGAATTCGAAAAGCGCATCACCAAGCGCACCCGCGCCATTCTTTACTGCTCGCCCAACAACCCGACCGGCGCCATCTTCTCCCGTGACGAAATCAAGATGATTTGCGACATCGCGCTCGAGAACAACCTCTGGATTCTCTCCGACGAGGTCTACCGCGAATTCACTTACGATGGCGGCGTCCATACCGGCATTCTCAATATGCCCGAAGTTGCGGAGCGCGCCATCTGTCTCGATTCGATTTCCAAGCGCTTCTCCGCGTGCGGCGCTCGTATCGGCTGCCTGATCAGCCACAATCGTGAAGTCCTCGATTCCGCCCTCAAACTCGGCCAGGCGCGACTCTGTCCGCCCACCATCGAGCAGATGGGCGCTATCGCCGGCTACCAGACTATCGACAAGTTCCTCGACCAGATGATCGGCGAATATCAGCATCGCCGCGATATCGTCTGCGAGGAGTTGGCGCGCATTCCCGGCGCCGTCTTTACCAAACCGGCCGGCGCATTCTACATCATGCCCAAGCTGCCGGTCGACGACGCCAACAGTTTTGCCCAGTGGTTGCTGACCGACTTCTCGGACGACGGCGCCACCGTGATGGTGGCTCCCGGCGACGGCTTCTATGCCGACCCGAGCAAGGGCAAGCAGGAGGTCCGCATCGCCTACGTTCTGAAGGAAGCCGACCTCCGCCACGCGCTGCAACTCCTCGTGCGCGCCGTCGACCAATACAACCATCGCAGGCACTAACCGGCGAGAATCTCGCTCTTCTGGCAATCGCATCGCCGCCCTCTGCTTGCCCTTGCTCTCCGAAACATTTACCTTCCCCCAATGCACCCCCGCTACTCCCACCTCCCCTGGCCCGAAATTCTCGCGCCCTTGGCCGAACTCTCCGACTGCTCCATCTGTCCGCGCGATTGCCATGCCGACCGCACGTCGCCTCAACTCGGTTTCTGCCAGAGCGGCGTCGGTTTCTCCGTGGCCTCGATCTTTCCACACCGCGGCGAGGAACCCGTTCTCTCGGGTCCGCGCGGAATCTGCAACATCTTTTTCAACCGCTGCAACATGCAGTGCGTTTACTGCCAGAACTACGAGATCAGCCACAATCGCGAGTCCCCCGAGCAGGAACTATCCGACCTGTCCGACATTCTCGCTCGCGTTGAATCGGTCCTCGATGGTGGCATCAACCTCGTCGGTTTCGTCTCGCCGTCGCACTTCATCCCTCAGATGAAAGTACTCATCCGCGCCCTGAATAACATCCGCCCCGGCCTGCGCTACGTCTTCAACAACGGCGGCTACGACCGCGTCGAGACGATTCGTGAACTCGAGGGCTCCATTGCTGTCTATCTGCCCGACCTCAAATACATGGATGAATCCCTCGCCCGCCGCTACTCACGGGCGCCGCGCTATCCGCAGATGGCTGCCGCCGCTCTCAAGGAGATGTTTCGCCAGAAGGGAAGTAACCTCTGGGTCGGCGACGATGGCGTCGCCGAGTCGGGACTGATCATCCGCCATCTGGTGGTTCCGGGCGCCGTCGAGAATAGCAAAGCCGTTCTGCGCTTCATCGCCGAAGAGCTTTCGCCGGCAGTCCACGTCTCGCTGATGTCACAATACTGGCCCACTCCCGCCGTGCGCAATCATCCACAACTTGGCCGTCATGTCACTCGCGATGAATATGAAGAAGTCCTCGCCGAGTTCACACGTCTTGGCTTCCATCGCGGTTGGGTGCAAGACCTCGACAGCCCCGACCACTACCGCCCGCAGTTCTCGCAGGATCTCCATTTCGGCGATCCGCACGATTGACGCCGCCAAGATCTGAACGACTCATCTCCACCCGATCCTGACACCCCGAGAGATGCCTGTTGTCATCGCGACGAGCGACACTACGCCCAGCCTTTTCTCCTCCCTCGACATCGACGACCCTGTCATTGCGAGGAGCGCCACTACACCCAACCCTTTCTCCTCCCTCGACTGCGACGAAGCAACCTCGATTTCGATCTCTGCCCTGTAGCGCCGACTTCAGTCGGCCTCCATACTGCCGCAGGTTATTTCGCCCTCGTTGAATAACGAAATCTCCCCTCTCCTTTTGGGAGAGGGGCGGGGGGGAGGGTGTTGCGGCCGATCTTCCCACCAGGTGCTGTCATCCTCTCCCCATTCAAGTCAATTGCGCGATTCGGGCCGAACTAACGCCAATAGGATTCCCCCTTAGCAAAGGGGGCTAGGGAGTTGTATCCGTTCCTCACTTCATCGGCCATACTCCCTGAAATCCACAGTCGTTGCCGCAGGTTACTTCGCCCTCGTTGAATAACGAAATCTCCCCTCTCCTCTTGGGAGAGGGGCGGAGGTGAGGGTCCAGCACCGCGCTCCCCGTTTTCCGACAAACCAACCCACACTTGCTCACTCTGTTTTTGTTGCCGCCACTCGCCGTATCGCCTTTCTTGCACTCATGTCCAATCCAGCCTACATCGGCATCGACCTCGGCGGCACCAACATCAAGTTCGGCCTCGTCGATGCCCGCGCGCACATCATCGCCTCCGGCTCGACTGCCACCGCCGACTCCCGCCGCCGGATTCTCGCGCAGTTCGCGGCCATCGCCGCCGAACTGCGCGTTCTCGCCCGGGCCGGCGGCTACACCGTCAAGACGATTGGCGTCGGCAGCCCCGGGATTGTTGACATTCGCCGCGGCAAGGTCATCGGCGGTTCTCCCAACGTTGTGCAGTGGCGGGGCACCGACATCCGCCGCAGCCTCGCGTCCGCCACCGGCCTGCGTGTTTACGCCGACAATGATGCCAACGTCATGGCCCTCGCCGAGCATCGTTACGGGGCAGGGAAGGGCTACTCCACCGGGCTCTACATCACTGTCGGCACCGGTCTCGGTTCCGGCATCATCCTTGACAATCAGATCTGGCGCGGCGCGCGCTATGCCGGCGCGGAGGTCGGCCACAGCATCATCAATCTCGACGGCCTGCCGTGTCAGTGCGGCAAGCGCGGCTGTCTCGAGATGTATGTGAATGCCGCCTCCTTTGCGAAATTCTACGGCCAGCCCGTCCCTCGCGGCGCCGGCTCGAAATTCATCTTCGACCGCGCTCGGGCCGGTGACCGCAAAGCGATCGCCGCGATCCGAACCTCCGCCAACTACCTGGCCATCGGCCTCGGCTCCGCCGTCGAAATCCTCAACCCCGAAATCATCGTCATCGGCGGCGGCGTTGCTGCCGGCGGCCGGCTCTACTTCGATGCCATCCGTTCCGGCATTCGCCACTACGCGTCTCCCGCCCAACTCAAAGGTCTCAAGATTCTCCCGGCCCAACTGGGCAACGACGCCGGTTTCCTCGGCGCCGCGCTCCTCTCCCTCGAACCCGAATTTCAATGATTTAGATATTTGCATAATTACATATTTGCGCCGCGCTCCCTAGTTTCCGCACTCCCGACACGCCTCTGCCGGGTGCGCCGTCAGGAATCCTTCCTGACGGCCCCAGAATCCGTCGCTCACGACACCCGCGATCTTGGCGGCGATTCTTCCCGCGATTATCGCTTGCATCCCGGCAAATTGATCGACTATATTCCGCGCTGATTTGAACTTATGTTCTCGGAGGAAGACTTGGAATGAAAAGGAATCTAACCGTTCTGTTTACCGCCGTCCTGATCCTCGCGATCGCGGCCGCCGCCCTCTCCCAATTCGGCATGCGCAAAATCTTTCGCGGCAACGGCGACAACCATCGCAACCTCGTGATGCTGGAAAACACCGCTCAACTCCAGACGACGCTCGCCTTGACTTCGACTTTTAGCAGCATGTTCGATGTCCGTCTCGACTCGATTCCCGATGGCGCTGTCATGGAACTGAATGTCGACTTGGGAACGCTCTCGACCGGCAATTCCTCCCTTGACCTGGAGACTTTCTCCGCCCGCTTCGTGGACTGGCAAGGCAACACGCAGGCGAGCTTTAAGCTGATCGACTTGACTCCGGGTCGTGCCTATGCCCTCGAAAACGAGAAGGCGACCCAGGCGACTGGCCGTGGTATTCTCACTCTTGGCTCCCGGATGGATACCGTTACCGTCGAAATGACGCTACGCTACCTCGAGGCTAACGAAATCACTCGCGGCCGCCTCCCCGGCGATTTGCTCCATGCCGTCGGCGCCATCTATTTCCGGCTTTCCGACTTCGGCATCCAGATTCCGCAGGAGGCCCTCCTGCGACTCGACGATCGCATGAAACTGAAATTCGATATCTACAACTCGACGCAACTGTAGCCTGCTCGCTCTATTCGCTGGCCTGCCTCGAAGCTGGCCGGCCGAATGAATCCGATAGATCTTGAGCACGCCCCGCACTCCGGGGCGTGCTCGTTTGGGCCGGCACCCAAAGCTTAACCCCCGGCACACCCACTGCTCTCGATTCTTCCTGCCGACCCAGTCTTCAACCCTTCCTGTAGTTCCTACTCCAGTCGGAAACCCGTTAGATCTCCTGTCATGCTCGATCTCAAAGCAATTCGTCACTCGACCTGTGCCTGACCCGACTCATCGCCCACGCCGCCGTTTCCTCACCCACTTCACCAACCGGATAGTGGCAAAGGGGGGGCAGGGGGTTGTGTTTTCTGAGTCAACTCATCCGGCGCCTTCCTTGGAGCCGCCGCAGACCCAAGCCCTCTTCCCGCCATGGCAAAGGGGCAGGGGAGAGGCCGCACCCGCCTGCCTTGCCGACTACTGCAATAGTCCATTAATGTGCATATCTGTATATCGCCATATATTGCTGCTGACGCCAGGTCGGTACTGGCCTGCTGCGCGCCCACCACCGCCATCCTTGCCACTCGCAGTCCGGTCTACATCTCTTTTTCTTCCGTCCCTCTCAAAAAAACCATTGACTTTTCTCCCCCCGGCATTACCTTGTGGGCGTCTAGGGTTACTTGTCGTACACAAAGTCTCAAGCTACTTTATCTCCACTGCGAACCACGTTGGAACATTAGCGTTCGTTCCACGTCGCTCATCCGTTTCAACAGCCCTTTAGAAAAATTTCTTCTACCGATCCTTTATTCATTTGGTCCTGTCGTTACGACAGTGGCGAAATGGGATTTATCAACAGCGATTTCCGAGCCGCGTAAGCGAGGGTGGACAATGCAAGCAAACAGCTCGGGAAAAGCAGAGCACGTTTCAACTATCACATTAGATGATGGAGCAATAAGGAGCATTCTAATGAAGCAAAGAAACAGTTCGTTCTTTCTGCTACTGACCTTAGTGCTTCTGTTCTCGTTTAGCTCTATTTACGCGGATGTCACGGTAACCTACCTCCCCGGTAGTTTCCCGTATAATACCACCGGCAACAACATTACCGCGCGCGTGAACGCCACCGAGCCGATTGCTGCGTTTGATCTCATGACGCAGATTCGCTCGACCGTTACCAACGCGTTCGGTACAGTGACCGCTGTCAACGTCGCGGCTGTCGCGGGCGCTGCTGTCAATACCTCCAAGGTGGACGGCACGACCGAAGACACCACCCGTATCTACGGGTTCGATTGCTCGACCCCGGTCATTATGCCGGCCGGTACTTATGATTTCATCTTTACGGTAACCACTTCGTGTGATACCGGTGCCTTCGTTCTGGAAGATGGTGGCGATTGGGTAGTGGATGTCGATCCCGTGATCGCGTCGACCCAGTTCGTGAAGACCGATGCGACCCTGGCCAATACGACAGTTGTCCCGGGCACCTATCGCGTCTTCAACCGTCCCCCGGAGGTTAGCAACTGCCCTCCGGCCGCGCTTGTGTTCAACGCCTGCGCGATCGTCCAGTACAACTTTGACTTCACGGATCAGGACAATATCTGCACCCCGAATCCGGACGAAGCTTGGGCGGTCATTTCCGGCCCCGGCTCGATCGACAATTCGGGTAATTTCGTGTGGGATCCGCCGGCCGTCGCTGGTGTGTGCGGGATCTACGAAATTAAGGTCACGGTGACCGACGAATACGGCGGCAAGGACACTTGCCAGTTTGACGTTTCGTTGGTGACCGACGCACCGGTGTTCACCGATTGCCCGGCTGCCGGTTCCGAACTCTTTGTTTATTGGGGTTGGACCGCTGACGGCGACGTGAACGCTGTCGACCCGGATCTTTGCCCGATCGCCCTGACCTACTCGCTGAATTCCTTCAGCGGCCCGGTCACGGCTGGTCCGTTTAGTGTCAATCCGGCTACCGGCGAATGGAGCTGGCCGACGCAGTTCGGTAACGATGCGTACCTTGGCGACCATCAGGTCACCATCGACGTCTCCGACGGCTGCATGACCACCTCCTGCACCTTCAGCATTCATGTTGCCCCGACCTTTGGTGTCGTGATCGAGAAGACCCACGGGACCTTGCAGGGCATGTATGAATACGTCACGGTCGGCCTCAACCACTGGACCGAAGGGTTCGGCGGCTTTGATCTGCTGATCAAGTACGACGCGACCGCTCTGTCGTTCATCAATGCGGTTCCGGGTAATATCCTCACGGCCTGCGGCTTTGAGTACTTTACCTACCGCTTCGGTGCCGTCGGCAACTGCTCGGGCTCCTGCCCGTCCGGTCTGCTGCGCATCGTCGCCCTCGCTGACATGAACAACGGCGCTAACCATCCGGATTGCTACGGCGAAGGCCGTCCTGGTCCGGAAGGCCCCGAGAGCGAACTCGCCGTGCTGAAGTTCCTGGTTACGAACGATCGCACTTATGAGTGTCAGTACGTTCCGATCCAGTTCTACTGGTACGACTGCGGTGACAACTCGTTCTCGTCGATCACTGGTGATACTCTGTTCATTTCCAGCCATGTGTATGCTTATGACCTTGGCGGCGAAATCACTGGCGACCTGTTCGTCGGTGGCTGGCAGGGAATTGAAGGCAGCCCGAACTGCATGAGCCTCCTTGCTCAGAAGTATCAACCGGATACCGTTGTGATCTTCTACAACGGTGGTATCGATATCGTCTGCGCCGACTCGATTGACGCGCGTGGCGACATCAACCTGAACGGTATCGCGTACGAAATCGCGGACGCCGTCCTGTACACGAACTACTTCCTGTACGGTCTGGCCGCCCTCGATCCGAACCCGACCTACCAACAGGCCCAGGTCGCTGCGTCTGATGTCAATGGTGACGGCACGCCGCTCTCAGTCGGTGACCTCGTTTACCTCCTGAGAGTGATCGTGGGTGACGCTCTTCCGTTGCCGAAACTCTCGCCATTTGCCACCAACGCGCAAGTTGATGTCCTGAATGGCCAGATTTCGACCTCGAGCTCCGACGCGATCGGCGCAATCTATATGACCTTCGATGTGACCGGCGCCGTCTCGGTGTCCAGCCACACCAATATGAAGGTTGATTACGCCGAACGTGACGGTAAGCTGCATGTGCTTGTGTGGTCCGGTGTGGAAGACATGAGCAACAGCATTGCGTTCGGAACGAACGAAATCCTTACTGTCGACGGAGCCACGCTGAGCAGCGTCGAGATTTCCGACTTCTACGGCAATCTCATGAACGTCCGCGTCGAGAAGACCGCGCTTCCGACCGAGTTCAAGCTGTCTCAGAACGTACCGAACCCGTTCAACCCGACCACCAAGATCGGCTTCGATCTCCCGGTGGCCGCAAGCTGGACGCTGGACATTTACAACGTGAATGGCCAGATGGTTAAGAGCTACAACGGAACGAACATTGGTCATGTAGACCTCACTTGGGATGCGGCGAACATCGCCAGCGGTATCTACTTCTACAAGTTGACCGCCGGTGACTTCACTGCCACCAAGAAGATGGTGCTGATGAAGTAATTTCCTACTTCACAGATACATCCTTGACGGGAGCGGCTCCGCGCCGCTCCCGTTTTGGTTTCTATGCGCCCGCAGAAGACGCCCCGGAGCAACTGCCATCACCCGGCGGACCCGTAGGTCGCCGCCTCCCCGCGATCCTGACGTCACCTCCGCATCGTAGGTCACACCTCCCCGTGATCCTGATTTTCCCCTGTGCCGCCCTGAATTCCATCAATACTTGCGCACACCGTATGCCTGCCTTCCGGCATGTCGTTGTCATTGCGAGGAGCGAACGTACCCTTTGCCATTATCTCCGCCCTCTACCGCGACGAGGCAATCTCCGCGTGGCTCCGCCCCACTGATCTCGCAGCCACCCTTATTTCTCCCCTCTCCCTCTGGGAGAGGGGGCGGGGGTGAGGGTGCATGCATCGCCCCGACGCTCTGCCACCATCTGACATCTGCAAATCGTGATTACACCCCCTTCGATTCTAGCTCAATCGGTAGCCCACCCGTAGCGTAGCGCACGGTGGGTTCAACTCGCGGGCCTCACTGACCGCGATATTCGCACCGCGTAAACGGCGTCTCGCTAATGCTGATCTTGCTGAGAACGGGCAGGGCCGGAGCAATCCGATCCCACAACCACTTGGCAATGATTTCCGTCGTCGGCTTCTCGAGCCCCGCGACGTCATTCAGATGCCTGTGATCAAGCTGGTCGATCAGTGGCTTGACCACGCGATAGATCTCGCGGTAGTCGATCAGGAATCCGCTGTCGTTATCGACCTCGCCCGCAACTTCGACGACCACCGCATACGTATGCCCGTGCAGGTTGTGGCAGGGATGGTCTTTGGGGAGATGCGTCAATTGATGCGACGCATCAAAGACAAACTGCTGTGATAGCGCTACTTTCATTGAGTCCTCTGCCGCCTCCTCCCGATATTCGGTGCCCCACCGCTTGCGGTGGGATTCTCAGGCCAACTCGCAGCCCCACCGCCTGCGCCGCGTCCCGAGGAACGAGGGATTGCGGTGCAACCTTGCTTTATCTCTTACGCTCGTTCCCCCACGCCAGAATCTGCAACCGCGGCGACAAGCGAAACCCGCGCCGCGCGCACTTTTCCATCAGCCACGGCATGATCCGCAATTGCGCTTCCGCATTGATCCCTTCCGGCATGAGCATGATCAACTCCGCGGCCAGCGGCGGCATATAATATCGCTCCAGCTCCTCGATATCTTTCGGCGTCTGAATCACGAACTTGAAATCACATTTGCGCGTCGCCACGATCGTCCCCAAAGCCGCCGGCACCCGGTTACGCAACACCGGGATTCCCGAATTCGACAGCTTCGGAGAACAATTCCACCACGACACCCGCTCGATCAGCGCGCGGCTCGGGACATACATGCCGTTGGTCTCGATCTCAACAAACGCAAACCCTTCGGCCCGCAGCGCATCAATCAGCGCCGGAAGCCGATCCTGATGTAAGAGCGGTTCACCCCCGGTAATCACCACATGAACATCGCGAAACTGGCCGTTTGCCCCGTGTAGCAGCGCCATGGCCTGCGCCGCGATCTGGTCGGCCGTCTGCAATTCGCCTTCCTCGATCTTCCCGGCGTCCCACGTGAACCGCGTGTCGCACCAGGCGCAACCGAGATTACAGTACTTGAGACGAATGAACACCGCCGGCGTTCCCGCATAGCGCCCCTCACCCTGAAGCGAATAAAAAATCTCGGTCACGGGCAGTTTGTCGTGAAACTGCTCCGGCCATGGAGCCAGCGGGGGCTGGTAACTCATCGACCGGAGCCGGCTCCGACCGAACGGATGTATTTGGTGGGATCGGGAAGTCCGGCAGCCTCGAAACCGCGTCGGCGAATGATACAACTGTCGCACTCGCCGCATGCCAGCCCCTGATCGTCGGGATCGTAGCAGCTCAGGGTCAGGGAATAGTCGACGCCGAGTCGCGTGCCCTCTTGAAGGATCTGCGCCTTGGTCAACTGAATTAATGGCGCATTGATGATGATCCGATTTCCTTCGGCGCCGGAACGCGTCGCAAAATTCGCCATGATCTGAAATGCCTCGATGAATTCCGGCCGACAGTCGGGATAGCCCGAGTAATCCACCGAATTGGCGCCGATGAAAATCGTCCCGGCACCGATCACCTCCGCCCACGCCAGACCGACCGTCAGGAAGATCGCGTTCCGTGCCGGCACGTATGTGACCGGCACCTGGCGGCTGATCAGCGTCTCGTCGCGGTTCTTCGGCACCTTCAAATTGGCCGTCAACGCCGAGCCGCCAATCGGTGTCAGGTCGATCGGGAAGAATAGATGCCGCTCAACTCCCATGGCTTCCGCTACACGCTTGGCCGCTGCGATCTCGTGCCGATGCCGCTGGCCGTAATCAAATGTCAGTGCCGACACCTGATAACCGTTGACCTTGGCCAGCGCCAACGCGGTGGCCGAGTCGATGCCACCGCTCACCAGCACCACGGCACTGTTCTCATTCATCGGGGTTAACGGGGTCATGGTGCGAATATAAACCCTCAAACGCGGCGGTCAACCCCTAATGCCTGCTTGCCCATTGCCTTCGCGCAGCGTATACTGCGCCCCATGGAACCGAGTTACGAAGGCCGTCAGGATCACATCCGCGCCTGGCAAACGCCGTCAATCGAGACCTTTCGCAATATCTACGCCGACCGCGACTACGAAGTGCGAATGGAGACCGCCGAATTCACCTGTGTCTGTCCCAAGACCGGCCTGCCCGATTTTGCGACCCTGATTTTGACCTACGTTCCCGATGCACTTTGCGTCGAGCTTAAGAGCTTCAAGGAATACCTCTTGGCCTATCGCAATCAGGGCATCTTTCACGAAAACGTCGTCTCCAAAATCTCGGACGACCTGGTCGCCGCCCTCAGTCCGCGCCGCCTGCGTCTCGAAGGCCGCTTCAACAATCGCGGCGGTATCCAAACAACCGTCGTCCGCGAGTATCGGAAGTAATCACAACGCGATGAATCTGCCGGCTGCCCAGTATTTCCTCGACACGCTCGAAGTCGGTCCATTGCAGGTGAACTGCTACCTGCTGGGCTGCGAAACGACACGCGCTGCGGTGGTCATCGACCCCGCCGGCGATGCGCCGATCATCCTCGAGGCCATCGAACGCCGACGAGCCCTGGTCACGGCCATTCTCCTGACCCACGGCCACTATGATCACCTCGGTGCCGTAAGTGAAATCAAAGCTCACTGCCAGGCACCGATTATGATCCATCGGCTCGATTCTGACTGCCTGACCAACCCGATGATCAACCTCAGCGCGCTCACCGGTGACAACCTCGTCTGCCCGCCCGCGGATCGGCTCCTCGAAGAGGGCGATACGGTCGACTTCGGCGAACTCAATCTGCAAGTCCTGCACACCCCCGGGCACACGCGGGGAAGTGCCAGTTTCGTCTTCGGTCAATCCGTCTTTGGCGGCGACCTGCTATTCTACGGCAGCATCGGCCGCACCGATCTGCCCGGCGGATCGTTCGACGAAATCGAACGCTCAATTGTTCGCAAGATTTATGCGTTGCCGGATAACTACACCATCTACCCCGGGCATGGCGAATCCACAACCGTCGGCTTCGAGAAGAAGCACAACGCTTTTGTCAGACAAACCGCATGAAATACCCTATTGGCGATTCGCACGTTCACTCCAACCATTCAGTTGATGCCAAAGGCACTTTGCGCGAGTACTGCCTCAAGGCCTTCGAGCTGGGTCTCTTCGAAATCACGTTTACAAACCATTATGAGTTAATGCCTTCGCGCAAAGACCGTATGGGTTACTTCATGGTTGGCGGCGAACGCGTACCCTCCGGCCCCGATCCGGTCAAGCGTTACATCGACGAAGTTCGTGTGATCGGCGAGGAATTCTTCCCGTCCGGGCTGAAAGTCAATGTCGGCCTCGAGATCGGCTGGGATATTCGCCTCTACGATCGCCTGGTCAAGGAACTGAAGGAATTCCAGCTCGACTTCGTCATCGGGTCTGTCCACGACATCGATGATGAGCCGATCCTCGAACGCCCCTATGGCCCCGAGTTCTTCAAGTCCAAACCCATCGAGGCGTGGATCGAAAAGTACTTCAATAAAGTCTCGGAAGTCGCTGAATCGCAATTGTTTAACGTGATCGGCCATTTCGATGTCTACAAGCGCTATGGCCGTCCAGCCTACGGCGACGCGCTCCGCGATGCCCACCGACCATTCCTTCCGAATGTCTTCGAGAAGATGATCGCCAACGGCTTGGCGCTCGAGATCAACACTTCGGGAATTCGCCACGGACTTGGCGAATACTATCCTTCGATCGACATCGTTAACGAAGCACGGCGCGCCGGTGTGATGATCAGTTCGCTTGGCTCGGATGCTCACAGCCCCGAGCATCTGGCGCTCGATTTTGAATCTGCACTGCCGTTGATCCCCGAATTACTTCCGTGCGGCCTTGAAGAAGGATATGACCTCTAAGCTGCCGCGCGAGTTCTTCCGGCAGCCAACTCTCACCGTGGCCCGCGCTCTGATCGGTAAGGTCTTCGTCGTCAACCGTGGCGGCGTGCGGCTGTCGGGTCGCATCGTTGAGACCGAGGCCTACATCGGGGAAGACGACCCCGCCTGCCACGCGCGCTTCGGGTTGACCAACCGGAATGCAATCATGTTCGGCGACGCCGGTTATCTTTACGTTTACTTCATCTACGGCATGTACGATATGCTGAACTTCGTGACCGAACCAAGAGGCAATCCCGCCGCAGTGCTGATTCGTGCTCTCGAACCGCTGGAGGGAATCGAAGCCATGCGCGCCCATCGTGGCGTACAGGATCGACATCGACTGACTTCCGGCCCCGGTATGCTCTGTCGCGCGCTCCAAATCACCACCGCCGACACCGGCCGGAGCCTCACCAGCCGCGAGCTTTTCGTCCTCGACGATCATGTTCCGGCGCCACGCCTGCGCCAAACGTCGCGGATCGGGATCACCGAAGGCCACGATTTCTTGTGGCGATTTTGCGACGCGCAAAGTACATTTGTTTCCCGCAAGTAGGAGGAAACAGAGTGGGTCAAGTACAGGGACAAATCAAGTCCAAAGACGTGCCGCTGTCGATTTTCGACAATGTTCTCGGGCAGATCGACGCGGCCGCCTCGCTGCTGAAGATCGACCCGGCGCTGGTGGAGATTATGAAACAGCCGCGCCGAAGCGTCATAGTCAACCTGCCGATCCAGATGGACAACGGGACGTTTCGAGTCTTCACCGGCTATCGCGTCCAGCACTCGATCGTCCGCGGCCCGGCCAAGGGCGGCATTCGCTTTCATCCCAAAGTCTCGCTCGACGAGGTCCAAGCCCTCGCCAGTTGGATGACCTGGAAATGCGCGGTCGTGAACATCCCCTTCGGCGGCGCCAAGGGCGGGATTACCTGCGATCCAAAGAAGATGTCCAAGGGCGAGCTCGAACGCCTGACCCGCCGCTATACCGCTGATCTGCTCGATATCTTCGGCCCCGACTCCGACGTGCCGGCGCCCGACGTCAATACCAACGAACAGACGATGGCGTGGATCATGGATACCTATTCGATGCACGTGCGGCACACCGAAGCCGCGGTGGTAACGGGCAAGCCGTTCGTCGTCGGTGGATCGCGCGGGCGGCGCGAGGCCACCGGCCGCGGCGTCATGCTGGCCGTGCGCGAAGCCTATAAGGCCCTGGGCCGGGATCTCAAACAAGCGACTGCCGGTGTCGTCGGCTTCGGCAACGTCGGCTCGGTCGCGGCAGAATTGCTGCACGCGCTCGGCGTCAAAATCGTCGCTGTTACCGACGTCATGGGTGGAGTTATGAACACCAGCGGCCTCGATATTCCGCGCCTGATCGCGCACACCGCCGCCACCGGCTCGGTCGTCGGCTTCCCCGGCACAACGCCGGTCACCAATGATGAACTCGTTGCGCTCGATGTCGAAATCCTCGTGCCGGCGGCACTGGAAAATCTGATCACCGCCGACAACGCCGGCGACGTCAAGGCAAAACTCATCGCCGAGGGCGCCAACGGTCCGACCACGCCCGAGGCCGACGCCATCCTCGACAGGAAGGGCGTGTTCATCATTCCCGATATTCTCTGCAACGCCGGCGGCGTGACCGTGTCCTACTTCGAGTGGGTGCAGAATCGCATCGGCTATTACTGGACGGAGGACGAGGTCAATCGCCGCCTCGAGATCGCGATGGTGGCCGCGTTCAACGACGTCCATGCAATGGCGCAGCAATACCAAGTCAACATGCGCACCGCGGCATTTATGCTGGGTCTCAAGCGCGTGATCGACGTCATCATGATCCGCGGCGTCTACGCTTAAGCCGCTGCGACACACACTTCGATTACTCCCGCCGCTCGCATTCGGGCGGCGGCTTCGTTTACCCGCAATTTTATAGGGAACGGCTGCGGCGAAATCGTATTATAGAGGGTGATGTTCGGAGGACCCGATTGTGATTGACTGGCAACAAGCGATCATTGCCTTGCCGATTCTGTTTCTCTCGCTGACCGTGCACGAGTTCGCGCACGCCTGGTCGGCGTATAAGTTGGGCGACCCCACCGCCAAGGCGCTCGGGCGGCTGACGCTCAATCCGATCGCGCACATGGATTTCATGGGTGTGTTGATGATGGTCGCCAGCGGCTTTCGCTTCGGCTGGGCCAAACCGGTGCCAATCAATCCCGCGAACTTTCGCAACTGGAGGCAGGGGACTCTCTGGGTCAGCCTGGCCGGTCCGATCTCAAATATCCTGCTGGCCATCCTGGCGGCCGTACTATTCCACTTGCTGCCGCACGTGGGTCTGGGTGAACGCGACCTGTCGGTGGGCTACAACTTTGTCTATCTGATGATCGTGATCAACTGCTCGCTGGCGTTCTTCAACATGATTCCGCTGCCGCCGCTGGACGGCTCCAAGGTGCTGATCGCGCTCTTGCCGCCCGAGTATGAGAACTTCGCCATCGGCCTTGAACGCTATGGCCCGATGATTCTCCTGGGGATCATCTTCATGGGCTTCGTCTTTCCGATCTCGCCGATCTGGGCAATCATCGGCCCGTTCGTCAAGACCACCGTCAATCTCCTGACCGGTTTTCCCCTGACCTGATCGTGCACAAACTGTTGTGGGTGGGCATGGCGGGGCTGCTGATTCTGAGTGGCTGTGCTGCGCGCGGTGTCCTCACCAACCATCCATCCCTGGAGCTTCAGGAACTCGTGGCACGGCAAGAAACGGAAACCCAAAGCTTCGCCGCGCTGGTGCGCGTCAAGAGTCAGCGCGACGGCAAGTTTGATGATTTCCGCGTCGAGGTCTTCAGCGCCGCCCCGGCGCGCACCTCACTCTACCTGCGCGGCTTCCTCGGCCAGGCAGTGCTAAAAGCGGTGATCAGCGGCGACTCCCTCACGGCCTATTTCCCGCGCGAAAACCGCTTCTTCCACGGCAGCCGCAGCGATCTGGATGCCGGCCAGTTGCAGCAGTCGGCGCATATCATCGACGCGTTGCTGGCGCTGCTGCGCGGAACGATTCTGCTTCCCGACACGGCGCGCTGGCAGGTCGACTACCGCCAAAGCAAGAGCCTTCTGCGCCAGCAGGCAATCGATCGCGATCACGGATTTGCACTGAACGCGCGGATCAGCATCGACGAAGAGCGTACGCCGCCTCTGGAACCGGATGAAGCCGAGCTTCTGTCACACGACGGCCAATTCCGCGCGCGCCTTGACTTTCAGAGCGTCAGCTTCAACCGCGAGATTCCTGCCGCCAAGTTCGCGCTCGAAATTCCCCCGACTGCCACCGCCGTCAGCCGCGACGAGGTCGTCGAACTGCTGACCGGCATGTCGCAGTGACCCGCCGATTGCCGGTTTGACAAATCGCTTGTTTCCGGCTACCTTACTCAACCAATGGTGGAGTGCGTCATACCATGAGCCCGGCCCTGCGCCTGTATCACTACTTCCTGCCGTACCGGAAACACCTGATTCTGTCTCTGGTGTTTATGGTGCTGTTTGCGCTGACCTCGCCGATGCTGATCTATTTGGGCGCCACGCTGTTTACATCGCTCTTCGCACCCCAGACGACAGCCGCACCTGCGCCGGTGCCGGCAGGATTCCTTGACGATCTCCGGGGTCACCTCGATCGCGCGCTCGAAACATTGCTGCACGGCGCCACGCCGGAAGCCACCTTGCTCAACCTGTGCATCGCGCTGGTGCTGATCACGATTGCCAAGAATCTGTTTTTCTACTTCCAGGGATTTTTCGCGGCCTATGTCGAGCAGGGCATTACCCGCGATCTGCGCGAGCAGATTTACGGCCACTTGCTCAAACTGCCGCTGCCGTACTTCCATCGCAATCGCACCGGCAATCTGATGTCGATCGCGATGAACGACGTCACCAAAATCCACGAGACTTTCAACAACACTTTCAACTTCCTGATCCGCGACCCGCTGCTGATTCTGATCTACCTCGGCACGATGATCGTGATCAGTTGGCAGTTGACGCTGGTGATACTGGTGGTGCTGCCGCTGATCTCGCTCGGAATCTACCAGATCGGCAAGCTCGCGCGGCGCTACTCCACGCGCGCGCAGGAAGCGGTCGCCGACATTTCCAGTTCGCTGGAGGAGACGATCAATAGCATTCGCATCGTCAAAGCGTACGCTGCCGAACCGAGCGAGGCGCGCAAGTTCAGCACACGCACCGGGCGCTATTTTCGCACGATGCTCAAGATTAACCGCGTGCGGCTGTTCCCGACGCCGATCAACGAACTGCTCGGCGTGACCGCGTTTGCCGTCATCCTCTGGTTCGGCGGACGGCTGGTCCTCCACAATGAATTCCTCGACGCCAAATTCTTTACCTTCTATTTGGGCGCGATGTTCTCGATTATCACCCCGGCCAAGTCGGTGTCAAGCGTGCACGTCCGCCTGAACGAGGGCATCGCGGCGGCCAAGCGGATTTTTGACTTGATCGACACGCCCGTCAAGGTCGCCGAATCGCCGCAGCCGGTGCAGCTCAAGTCCTTCGCGCGTGGAATTCGCTTCGACAACGTCAGCTTCGCATACAATCCCGGTGAGCCGGTATTGGAGAATATCTCCCTTGCGTTGACGAAAGGAAAGATCGTCGCGCTGGTGGGGCCGTCGGGATCGGGGAAATCCACCTTGATCGACTTGCTCTGCCGGTTCCACGATCCGGAATCCGGCGCCATCACGATCGATGGCATCGATCTGCGCGCCGTCTCATTCGCCTCGTTGCGCGGTCTGCTCGGCGTCGTCACGCAGGAAACGATTCTCTTCAATGATACCGTGCGCAACAATATCGCCTATCCGCTATCCGAATATGATCCGGCGCTGGTCGAGCAGGCCGCCAAAGCGGCCAACGCGCACAACTTCATCATGGAGATGCCCCGCGGCTACGATACCGTCATCGGCAATCGTGGCATGATGGTCTCCGGCGGCGAGCGCCAGCGCTTGGCGATCGCGCGCGCCCTGATGAAGGACCCAGAAATTCTGGTCTTCGACGAGGCGACCTCGGCGCTCGACACCGAGTCGGAACGGCTGGTGCAGGGGGCGATCGATCACCTGATGAAAGGCCGCACGGCGATTGTGATCGCGCACCGGCTGTCGACGATCTTGCATGCCGACCTGATCCTGGTGCTCAAGGATGGTCGCATCGTCGAGCAGGGACGGCACGAGGAACTGCTGCGGATCAACGGCGTCTATCGCCGCCTGTACGATCTGCAATTCGAGAGGAATCATGCAGCAGAAGTTAGAACGGAAAGCGCCTAAACTGGCGCGCTTTCTCAAAGAGTTCGAAATCCAGTTTAAGTGGCTGTTTATCTGGCTCTTCCTGCGCCTGCTCTCGGGTCCGAGCCGGCGCCGTTCCAAACCGATCGACCCGCGCCGGGTGAAAGCCGTGCTGTTCCTGCGGCAGGACAAAATCGGCGATATGGTGGTCATGCTGCCGACGCTGCACACGCTCAAACATCATCGCCCCGATATCACCATCGGCGTGCTCGCTTCACCGGTCAATCGCATGGTTGTCGAATTCGACCGCTCGGTGGACAAGACTCATATTTACCGCAAATCCCTTCCGGCGATGATCAAAACCTTCCGCGAAGTGCAGAAGGTCAACTACGACATGGTCGTCGATCTCATGACCGGCACTTCCGTGACCTCGCTGGTCATCGCCATGCTCTGCTCGCCGCGTGCCTACCGCGTCGGCATCGGCAAGGAATCGTTCCGCAAGTATTACGACTACTACACGCTCGAGGCGATGAATCACGCCAAGCGCCTGCACATTACCGAGATGTTCCGCGCCACCATCGAGCCGCTGGGAATCCCACTCCGCGACGGCGTGCTCGACGGCAAGCTGGCACTGAGCGAAGCGCAGAAGCGGCGCGGCGCCGAATTGGCGCAGCAAATCCGCGACCCCCGCTATCGCGGCCTGATCATGCTCAACGTCTCGGCAGGGAAGACCGACCGCACGTTGAGCCAGGCGAAATTCATCCGGCTGGTCGGCGATGTCTCACGCCGCTATCCCGACCTCCAGTTCATGGTCTCGTACGCGCCGAATGAGCTGCACCTCGCCAAGAAGGCACACGCGGCCGGAGGCGAAAACGTAACCTTGCTCCCGCGCGGCGTCAAAATCATGGAATTGGCCGCGCTCATGCCGCATCTGGATGCCATCGTCTCGGTCGATACTTCTGTCTGCCATATCGCCGCCAACCTCGACGTGCCGTTGCTGGCGATGTTCACCGGCAACACCTTCAATCTCGCCCGCTGGCACCCTTACGGCAAACGCGTCTGGGTGCTGCAATCGCCCAACTGGAAAGCCGTCGACGGAATCACCTACGAGATGCTGGCCGAAGCCGTCGACAACTTCATTGCCGACTTGACCCGGCAGTCAATTCTGCAAAGGACGGCCTGAGTGCCGCGACTGTCGGTTATCATCATCACGCTCAACGAGGAACGCAATCTCCGGCGCTGCCTCGAATCGGTGCGCTTCGCCGATGAGATCGTTCTCAACGACACCGGCTCGACCGACCGCACACTCGAGATCGCGCGCGAGTTTAACTGCCGGATTCTGGAGATGCCGTTCCCTGGTTTCGGCATTGCCAAACAAAAGGCGCTCGATGCCGCGACCGGCGACTGGGTGTTGTCGATCGATGCCGATGAAGAGCTGGACGAAGAACTTCAGCGCGCAGTGCAGGCCGCGGTTGCCGGCGGGGAAAACGCCGGCTACGAGATCGTACGCAGGAGCCAATTTCTCGGGCGCTGGATTATGCACTCCGGCTGGTATCCCGACCGGATCCTGCGGCTGTTCCAGCGCGAGCGGGCGCACTTCACCGACACCCGTGTGCATGAACGCGCAGTGGTCGACGGCAATATCGGTCAGCTGACGGGACACATGCTGCACTACACCTACGGCGATATCTCGCAGTACCTGAAAAAAATGGACCAGTATTCGACGTTGTCGGCATTGACCCTCCACAAGGACGGCCGCCGTTTTGCCACCTCACAATTGCTGGTGAAGCCGCCGGCTTATTTCGTCAAGATGTACCTGTTGAAAGGCGGTTGGCGCGACGGCCTCCCGGGTCTGATCCTGGCGCTGCTGTCGAGCTTTCACGAACTGGTCAAGTTCGCCAAACTCTGGGAAGTGGAGCGCCGGTGAAACATCTGATCCTTGCCCGCACCGACGCCATCGGCGACCTGATTCTGACGATTCCGGTCGCGCGCGCCATCAAGGAGCAGCACCCGGAAATCTCGTTGACCATGCTGGTCTCGCGCTACGTCGTGCCGCTGATTCGCAAAGAGCCATATCTGGATCAGATCATCACCATCCCGGGTCGCGATCTGCACGAGCCCGGTCGCGTCAATGCGTTCTCCCGCGATCTGCGGCGGCTTGGCGCCGACGGGATCCTCTTTTTCTATCCGCGGCCGTGGCTGGCGCTGGCGGCCTGGTCGGCGCGAATCGAGCAGCGGATCGGCACTGGTCGGCGCTTCTACAGCCTGCTCTTCAATCGCCGCGTCAATCTCGGCCGCAAAAACAGCGGCCTGCACGAACTGGAGTTGAATTATCGACTCGCGGAATCGGTGTTTCCGGGGCTGAAGCGACTTGAGCCACACTTGCACGAGGATCACGAAGCGATGGAATCGGCGCGCCTGCTCTTGGAAGAGGTCGGGACGATCGGGGGAAGATATGTTGTCGTGCATCCGCTCTCGCATGGATCGGCCCCGAACTGGCGCCTCAACCGGTACGCTGAGCTGACGCGCCAACTGGCGCAGGCCGGGATCGAGTGCCTCGTCACCGGCTCCGAGCTGGAGCGCGATCTGATCGAGGCGGCATTCGGTACCCCTGACCCCCGCATTCACCTGTTGGCCGGCCGCACCGACCTGCCCACCCTCGTGGCGCTGATTCGCGGTGCGCGTCTGCTGGTGTCCGGCAGTACTGGACCGATTCATATCGCCTCGGCCGTCGGCACCTTTGCTGTTGGCATCTACCCTCCGGAATCTGCGCTGGCGGCGACTCGCTGGGGGCCGCGCGGTCAGGCAAACAAATTGTTCGCGCCGCCGGTACATGCTGTGAAGGGTGATTTACAGGCAGCGATGGAGGCGATCGGCGTGGATGAGGTCGCGCGCTTCATCGGCCACCACCTCGATGCCGATAATGTTACCAAGGCAAGTTGAGCGGCACTGTGGACAAGTTCGTATACCCCAATACCAGTGATCTTCTGACGCGCTATCGCACGCCGGTCGGGTTGATGAACCTGGCGGAGTTCGTCATTCAGGTCGAAGCTATGAATTCCAATATCAACATCCCGGTGGTGCGCAAAGCGTACGAGTTCTCGAACTGGGCGCACAAGGGGCAAAAGCGCGCCTCCGGCGAACCGTACATCGAACACTGCCTCAATGTGGGCTTCATCCTGGCTGAGCAGCATCTTGACGGCGACACCGTCGCTGCGGGGCTGCTGCACGACGTGGTCGAAGACTGCAAGGTCAGCATCGATGAGATCGCCCGCGAGTTCTCCCCGGAAATCTCCGCGCTGGTCGATGGGGTGACCAAGCTCGGCCATTTCCACTACAAGAGCAAAACCGAAGAACAAGCCGACTATTTCCGCAAGATGTTGATCTCGATGGCCAACGATATCCGCGTGATCATTATCAAGCTCGCCGACCGCCTGCATAACATGCGCACGCTCGAGTACCTGCCGCACGAAAAGCAAATCGAGATCGCGACCGAAACGCGGGAAATCTTCGCCCCGCTGGCCCACCGCTTCGGCATGGCCAAGATCAAGTGGGAGTTGGAAGACCTCTCGCTTAAGTACCTAAAGGGCGACGCCTATCGCTACCTCATGGAACGGATCGACTTGACCCGGGCCGAGCGCGAAGGCTATATCGACGAAATCTGCGGCACCCTCGGCAGGGCACTGCGCGAGGAGGGTCTGCAGGTCGAAATCACCGGCCGTGCCAAGCACTTTGACTCCATCTACCGCAAAATGGTCAAGCGGCAAAAGCCGTTCGAAGAGATCTACGACTTGATCGCGATCCGCATCGTGACGCCGACGATCCGCGACTGCTACCACACGCTTGGTGTTATCCACCAGATGTGGACGCCCGTGGCCGACCGCTTCCACGATTACATCGCCACGCCCAAACAAAACGGCTACCAGTCGCTGCACACGACCGTCGTCGGACCCAACGGCCGGATGGTCGAAATTCAAATTCGCACCCCCTCGATGCACTATATCGCCGAGTACGGAATTGCCGCGCACTGGCTCTACAAGGAGGGCAAACACGTCCTCGACGAGAGCGACCGCCAGTTGTCCTGGCTCCGCGAAGTCCTCGATTGGCAGAAGGACATGACCAACCCCGAGGAGTTCATGGAGTTCCTCAAGATCGATCTGTTCCAGGACGAGGTGTTTGTGTTCACACCGAACGGCGAGCTCAAGCATCTGCCGCTGGGGGCGACCGCGCTCGACTTCGCCTTCGCCGTCCACACCAACGTCGGTGTCCACTGCACCGGCACCAAGGTCAACGGCCGGCTCGTGCCGTTCGACACTGTGCTCAAGTCGGGCGACGAAGTGGAAGTGATGACCTCGCCGCATGCGGAACCGTCGGCGGATTGGCTGAAAATCTGCAAGACCACTTCGGCGCGCGCGAAAATCCGCAAATACCGCAAACAGAAAGGTTTCGAGGAGTCGCTGGCGCTGGGCAAAGAAATGTTCGAGCGCGCGATCAAGAAACGCAACGCCAAGTATCCCAGTGATGAAGATTTGCTCGACGCCGCGCTGGCGTTGTCGTACCCCGGCATTGAGCCGATGTTCTCCAAACTCGGCAGCGGCGATCTGGCGCTCGGCAGCCTGATGGCCAAGCTCTTCCCCGGGGAATTGACCCAGCCTGAGAAGCCCTCGATCATCAAGAAGTTCGTCGACCGCGCGCGCGGCGGGAAGGGAATACGAGTCGAAGGGATGGGGAACATGATGTTCCGCTTCGCCAACTGTTGCCAGCCGGTGCCGGGCGAAAAAATCGTCGGCTTCATCACCCGCGGCCGCGGACTGTCGATCCACCGTGCCGACTGTGTCAACGCGATCATCGCGGCGCAAGAACCGGAACGGCGGGTCGACGTATCGTGGGATGTCGGTACCGAGCAAAACTTCCTCGTGCGGCTGGCGATTGTGGTTGAGTACCGGAAAAATATTTTGTACGATATTACGGAAGTGATGGCAAACTGCGACGCCGAGGTGCGCGGCGCGGAGCTGTCGACCAAGGGACCGGTGTCGGTCGGCAATTTTGTGCTTGAGATCAAGAATATCAGCCACCTCAATCGTGTGATTGCCGCCATCAAGAAGAAAATTCCGCGCGTGGTGCGCATCGAGCGCGTCTACGGCGGCGAAACCGAAACGACTGAGAGCAGCAGTGAATCCGAATCTTGACAAGTGCCCCCGTTGCGGCGCCGCGCGCACCGGCGATTTCAAATACTGTCCCCAATGCGGCGCCAACTATGATGCCTTGAACAAGATCAAAACGCCCAAGCCCCAGAAGGAGACTGTGCGCCGTCGCCGCTGGGAATGGGCGGCGTTGGTCGGCGTCGTGCTGCTGACTGCCATCATCTTCATCGTTTACACCGCTGCCAAGGACAACATCGTACCGGTGCAGCCGCCGGCACAACAACAGTCACAGCCGCAACAGCAAGCACCGAATCCAACCGCGACGATGCCCTTGGGCGACGACTTCAACAGCATCGTCCAGCGCGGCCACCAACTAATGGATAGCCGCCAGTTCGGGCAGGCGATACCAGTGTACGAGCGCGCTCTCACTCTTGATTCGCTCCAACCCGACATCATGGTTGACCTCGGCGCCTGCTACCATGCCGTTGGCGACTACGAAGAGGCTACGTTCCAGTTCCGCCGCGCTCTGGCTCAGCAGCCGAATCATGCGATCGCAATCTTCAACATGGGTGTCGTAGCCATGACCGTCAGCGATACTACCTCCGCTCGGCAGTGGTGGACCAAATTCCTCGAAGTGGCGCCCGATTCGCCGCAGGCGCCGACCGTGCGCGAACGGCTGAAGAACTTGTAGCCGCACCGTGAGCACCGGACCGCAACTCTCCGTCCGCAGCATCGTTCGCAACCTCCTCGACTTTCTTTACCCGCCGACTTGTCAGATTTGCCGGACGACGTTTGAGTCGACTGACGATAACATCTGGCTCTGTCCGGCCTGCCGCGCCCAACTGCAGCTCCTGCCGTCGCCGCTGTGCCCGGTCTGCCGCACGGCCCTGCCCGATCCCGAGCGTGGTTGCAGCGCCTGCCGCCGCCGCGCTCAATACCGCTGGCTCTACGCGCTCAGCGTCTACGACGATCGCTTCTCCCACCTCGTCAAGGCTTTCAAATATGAGAATCGTGCGGAATTGGGGACCTATCTCGGACGCTTGCTGGGCGAGCAACTGCGTTTGTTTCCGCAGTGCGCTGAGGTCGAAGCCGTCTGCGCGGTACCGATGCATCCGCGCAAGGAGCATCGCCGCGGCTTCAGCCAGACCGCGATCATCGCGGCCGCGGTTGCTGAGCAGCTTGGCGTCGACTATGCTCCGGAGCAACTGCGACAAGTGCGGCGTAATCGCGATCAGATCGGCCTGACGGTGGCGGAGCGCTTCCGCAACGTGCGCGAAGTCTTCGCCGTGGCCGAGCCCTTCGATCTCTACGGCAAGTATGTGCTCCTGATCGATGACGTGACGACCTCCGGCGCGACCCTCAATGCCGCAGCTTTCGTGCTTAAACAGGCTGGCGTGCGGCAAGTGGCGGCCGCGACGTTGGCCATGGCGCTGGAGGACGGAGTCGATCCGGCCGAATTGCACGCACTCCTGCCGGAGGACTTCTGACCATGAAGGAAGAAATCGGGCTGTTCCTCAATCATCTCGCCCTCGAACAGAATCTCGCCGAGCATTCGATCGTGTCCTATCGCCACGACCTGGACCAACTGGCCGAGTTTGTCCAGACCCTGGGGATCAAGTCGTGGCGGGAGGTCAACAAGACGGCGTTGATCGAGTACCTGGCTCTCTCCGGGAAGCTCGGTCTGGCGCCGGCCACGATGGCGCGCCGCTTGTCGGCCGTACGCGGATTCTTCCGCTTTCTGGTGCGCGAAAGAATACTTGCGGCCAATCCCACACAACACCTCGAATCGCCGCGACTGTACCGCAACCTGCCGGTCGTGCTCTCCCTGGACGAAGTGGAAAGCATCATGAACGCCGTCGATCTTGAGTCACGCTTTGGTCTGCGCGACCGCGCCGCCCTGGAAATCCTCTACGGCTCCGGCTTGCGCATCTCCGAATTGATCAATCTGACCGGCAATAATCTCTTCCTCGAACTGGAGGTCGCCCACTTGCGTGTGGTCGGCAAGGGAAGTAAGGAACGGCTGGTGCCGGTCGGCGCCGAGGCAGTCCATTGGCTGCGCCGGTATCTCGAAATGGAACGTCCGCTGCTGGCCAACGACCAGTCGCAGGATTACGTCATCCTTAATCGCTTCGGGCGCAAGCTCTCGGCAATGGGGATGTTCAACCTGGTGCGCAAGGCGGTCACGCGCGCCGGGATCACCAAAGCGGTTACGCCGCATACGTTTCGTCACAGCTTCGCCAGCCATCTGGTCGATGGCGGCGCCTCCCTCCGGGCGGTGCAGGAAATGCTCGGGCACGCCGATATATCTACTACACAGATTTACACCCAGTTGAATCGGTCTTACTTGAAGTCTGTGCATGTAGAATTCCATCCGCGTGAGAGGAAAAGCCGTGAAAGCCGCCGCTAATGGTCCCGCCTTGTTGGTCCCGCCGCCGACCGTCCGCCTGACCCACCCCGCCAAGAACTGCATCGCGCTCTACGATGAAGTCGGCAACGCCACCAGCCTGGTGCTGGGCGTCCCGGGCTGGCAGGATACCATCGTCTTCAAGTTCCAGAAAATGGACGACCTCTTCCAGATCACGCATCGTCACAAACTTGATTTCATTCTGATCAGCGTCGACAAGAGCCTGAATGAGGCGATCAAGCTGGTGCGGCAAATCGAATCGCAGATGTCGCTGGCAACCGCACCGTCGATTATCTACCAAAAAAATCCAACCCGCGAACAGATCAAGCAGGGACTCGCGTCATCGGCGGACGACTATATCTGGGGCGAATGGGACGGCGAGATCTTTCAACTGCGCGTCAAGATGATCCGCGAACGCACCCAGCGCGATATCGGCGTTAATCCCACGTCGCAACTTCCCGGGCCGATCTTGATCGAGCAGGAGATTAACCACCGGCTGGCCACGCATCAAGAATTCGCCGTCTGCTACCTCGATATCGACAATTTCAAAGCCTACAACGACTATCGCGGCTACGTCTATGGCGACCGCACGATCCGGCTGGTCGCGCATATCATCCGCGACGTCGTGGCCGACCTGTCGCCGGCCAGTTTTGTCGGTCACATCGGTGGAGATGATTTTATGTTCCTGCTGCCGGTAGCGCACGTCGATCCGGTCTGCTCGAACATCGTGAAGATCTATGACCGCATCATCCCGTCGCGATACGAGGAAGATGACCGCAATCGCGGGCAAATCGTCTCGGTCAATCGCCGTGGTGAGCGGGAAGTCTATCCACTCATGACGATCTCGATCGCGGTGCTGATTGCCAACAGCACCTTCACCCATCTGGGCGAAATGTCACACATGCTCGCCGATCTCAAAAGTTATATCAAATCCCTCTCCGGCTCGAACTACGTCATCGAGCGCCGCAAGAAATACTAACGCCAGTAGGAACCACTGCCGGTACCCCACCGCCCGGTGCCCCACCGCTTGCGGTGGGGCCCGAGGCACGAGGGATTGCGGTGGGTCCCGAGGAACGATTGACCGCGAAGGGTTGAACAGAAGTAGGGCAGGTCTCGGTTCCGATCTCTGACATCCGCAGACCTCCGCCCCAGCGACCTGCCGCGTTTCTTCATCTCCATCAATCTCCAAGGGGTAGGGCAGGTCTCGGTTTCTGTCTCTGACTTTCGCAACCCTCCGCGTCAGCGACCTGCCATTCAGTTGGATTCCTGCCTCCGCGGAGATTCTCCCTTCTCCCTCCGGGAGAGGGGGCGGGCGTGAGGGTGCGTGCCCAACACTCGTTCAATGCACGAGAAATCTCGGTGGATTCTGAATCCGGAACCCCACCGCCTGCGCAGCGTCTCGAGGCGCGAGGGATTGCGGTGGGTCCCGATACACGAGGGCTTGCGGTGGGTCTCGAGGCACGAGAGATTGCGGTGGTTTGAAATCGGAGTAGGGCAGGTCTCGGTTTCTGTCTCTGACATTCGCAACCCTCCGTCGTAGAGACCTGCCACGATTCTTCATTTCCGTCAATTTATGTCGAATCCACCATAGGGGCTGGGTCTGCCTGCCCAAATCTAATGCGTCCCCCTTTCCAATCCTCAACCCCCCCCCTTCGCCGAAATTCCACCCTACCTGATCTTCTCCAACAATTGCCGCGCCGGGGCAAAATTCGGGTCACGCCGCAGGATCGTCTCTAGTTCAACGCGCGCTGAATCGGGGAACTTCGAGCGCACGAACAGCACCGCCAGATTCAATCGCGCCTGATTGAGCGACGGCTCAAGTTCCAGCGCTCGCGCGTACGCGCTCCGCGCCGCTCTCAGATCGCCCTTCTCCAAAAGCAGGTTGGCGAGATTGGCATGGCCGATCGCATACTCCGGCGCGGCAGCCGTTCCGGCAGCAAGCAGGGCCAACGCTTCGTCGCTGCGATTGCTCTTGAGCAGGAAATTCGCAAGACCATTATAGAGTGGACCGTAACCTTCAACTGCCGCTATCCCGTCGCGATAAGCCTGCTCACATCGGGCAGCCTCGCCGGCCCGATCGTAAAGCTCGGCAAGATTGACATAAACCTGCGCCAACTTCGGATTGACCGACCGCGATCGCGTCAAGTAATGCTCGGAGCTATCAGTTTGATTGGCGTTGAGGAAGAGCAAGCCCAGATTGGCGAGCATATCCGCCGCGTTCGGCTTGGCGCGCAATCCCTGCTGGTATGCCTGATACGCGCCGGCAAAATCGTTGCGGCGCGCCAGGGCGTACCCGAGATTATTGAACGCCTCCGGTATCGGCTGATACTTCAGCGCTTCCCGATATTCGTTGATGGCCTCATCCAGACGACCCTGTTTCTCAAGTACGAGTCCGCGCTGATAAAGATATTGCCCCGACGTGTCATAACCGAGATCGAAGGGCCGAAGATTCAGCAGCACCAGCAGCACGGCAAAGGCCGCAATCAGCCCGAGCGTCTCGCGCCTGCGCTCCATTATCGCATCCAATATCCGGCTGAACGCGAACGCGGCGAAGATCAGAAAGAGCACAATCACCGCCAGCCGATGTCGCGCCGTCACGAGGAAAAGAACGATCGTCGGGAGATATCCGAGCAGAAACAAATAAATCGGCGCCAGCTTGCGGCGTTCCGGCCAAGCAAGGACAAGGCCGATCAGCGCCAGCGGCGCGACCACCCCGAAGGGAAACTTAACTCCCCGGTCAAAAATGAGTGTCTGCAGAATCGGCGAGTTCTCCGAGAACCGATAGATGTCGGCCTGATCGGAATTCTCGAAGCCGGAGAAGAGATACACGATCCGCTTGCCGGTTAACGCAAGAAAGTCAACCGGGTGCTCAGAGACCCACTTCCAGCCCTTGTCGTTCCAGTAACTGGAAATCTCCGACGGCCTGAGCGGACGGCCTCGATCGTGCCGCGCATAGGCGTCGGTCGTGTCGACAAACTCCGACCACGGGATCGACAAATCGAGCCTGATTTCCGGCATCACCATCGTCAGCCCATCCGCCTCGGGATTATTGCCGAGATAGAAATTCACGCCGCCCTGCGATGAGACCATAACGACATCGTGCCCGACCACGTAGTTCCGAATCGTGACCGGAAGAGTGCAGATCGCGATGCCCATGGCATACAACAGCGGCCGCCTCAATGCCGCCAGCCATCCGTGCGACCGGCGTTGCCCCAGCCACAGCCACACCGCCAGAAGTGGGAAGACCAGCAAGACGTTGGGCCGCGCGATGGTTGACAGTCCACCCAGCAACCCGACTCCGAACCAGCGCCAAGGTGAAGCATCCTCACGATGCCGCAGCATCAGCAGCAGCATCCAGAGATTGAAAAGTATCGGCAGCCACTCGATCAACAGCTCCGATTCATACAGGATTAACGTGCCATAGAAAACCGCCAGCAGCGATGCCAGGCGGCCGATGCGCTCCGTAAAGGCCGTGCGGCCGAGCTGATAGATGAGTACACACGTCAGCGCCCCGCCGATCGCCTGAATGAACTTGGCAACGAAGATCTTAATGCCGAATATCCAGTAGATCAGCGCCAGCAGGTAGGGGTAGAGCGGCGCGCGGAAAAACACCTCGTCCCCCCAGAAATTCCCGGAGATAATTTCAATGGCCCAGCGGTGATGCCAGAGCGAGTCGATCTGCGGAACGTAGAACGCCGGATCGTTGCGCGCCAGGAACAGCAGATTGATGACGCGGACGGCTGCGGCCGCAGCAAACACCAACAGCGACCAGCGAAAACTCTCCGTGGTCCAGAGCCGCTGCCACCAAGCCTTCATTGGAGCTCACAGCCCGGTTGGCGCTCACTGCGCGTTTCGATCATTGGGTGCTCCTTGCGACGGCAGAGAAGTTCGCCCGAAGCTAAAGTCGGCGGAAAATCAAGTCAAGCCAATTTGACGTACCGCGACTTGCGGAAAAAAGCGTTGCCTCGAAGCCACATTGCATTATTGTAAAGACTCAAGATGGCGACTGCAGCGACCCAGGATTCACGAATCGAACGTGAAGCGATACCGCAGGTCTATCAACCGCACTCCTTGCGACGGCTGGCCGGCCGGCTTCTGTCGCGCCCGGCCTACTTCTGCGGGCTGTGGCGGCTGCTTCATTCGGTCGTACCGGCCTTGCGCGGACGAAAGTTGACCGTAGTGTTTACCTTTCACCGCGTCACTAACAACGATCCGGAGATTCAGCATCTCGTGACTTACGATCGCGGCACCGCCAGCGCCGTGTTTGATGTCCAGATCGGCCAGATTCGCCGGTATTTTGACGTCCTCAACCTCTCGCAGTTTATCGAGATTGTCACCGGCAACGCGCCACCCCAAGCGCACAGTTGCTTGCTGACGTTTGATGACGCCGACTCGGAATTCGTCACCGAGGCTTTTCCGGTACTGGCACGTCATGACTGCCCGGCGGTGGTGTTTGCGCCGACCGATTACGTCGGGTCGCACCGGCGCTTCTGGCATCTGCGCGTGTCCAACGCTTTCCATCGCGCGGCGATCGACGATTGGCCCCGCATCAGGGAGTTGGCGCGGTACTTCCCGCAGCCGCGCCGACACTGGCTGGATGACCTGAGCCTTGAAACTAACGCAAGCCGCGCCCAAGCTTGCTGGCGGTTCAATGTCGCGCTCGATACGCTCGCCGAGCCTGACATTGAGCCGGTGCTGGCCGAACTGCAAGCGATCACCGGAAGCGACTACACCCTCGGTATCGAGTGCATGACTTGGGAGCAGTTACGGTTCCTGCAAGGGAAGGGCATCGAGATCGAGTCGCACGGCATGTCGCACGGCAAGCTGGGGCGAATGACTCCGGCGGCGGTGCGTCGCGAATTGGCAGAAAGCAGAGCCGGCCTCGAAGCCAAACTCGGCAAGAAAATTCGGGCCATCTGCTACCCGGCCGGCTCAGTGACGCGGGAGGTTGCCGCCCTCGCGGCCGAAGTCGGCTATGAGATTGGATTTACCACGAAGCGGGGCTTGCTCCAGCCGCCGCTTACCGGCTCCGATCGCCTGCTGCTGACCCGCTTCGACATGCGCGGGGCCAATCGCTACGAGGCGACAAAATTCCTGGGGTCGCTGGCGCTGCGATGACTCTCGGCCCGCCTCGAGCAAAAAACTTGAAACCGGTCAAACTCTGACGGGTACAAAAAGGGCAGAAAGCACTAACAAAGATTTAACGAAACGGCAGGAACACGATGCAAGATTCGTCCGCAAACCAGAAATCTGCATCCGTATATGTACGGAACCGCCGGTGCCGCGATCTGTTATGGGAAGTATAATCGGATGGAACCGGCCCTGACAATGAACCGCGAAACGATGGGAAGTCCCTTGATTGACCAGTCTGCCGTTTACGATGCCCTGCGCGAATGTTACGATCCGGAAATACCGGTCAATATCGTCGATCTCGGACTGGTCTATGACGTCCGGATCAAGGACGACGACATCGTGGAAGTTGACTTCACTTTGACCGCTCCCGGCTGCAGCATGTCTGGCATGATCCGCGAGGATATCCGCACGCGGCTGCTGCAGGTCGAGGGGATCAAAGACGCCGTCGTCAACATCGTCTGGGAACCCCTCTGGACCCCCGACAAGATGTCGGAGGACGCCCGTAAGGCGTTGGGGTTCGGATAAAAACAGTTGACAAGAATTCCGGCGGCTCGTAGATTGAGATAGCACGGGAATACCTCTCCGCCCCGTCACCGCCCTCATAGCTGACTTCGCACATTTACCAAAGTACTTAACGATGTTGCCATTGCGGCGTCTTACATCACAGCTGTTCTGGAGCCAAAGTAGTTTCTATATGAGTAGCAGAAACCAGCAAACCCTTAACCCTAACCCTGTGAGGGGGTGATTCTGAATGAAGCGTTTAATTACGCTGGTGCTCGCACTTTCATTACTCGTCGTGCCGGCTCTGCTGGCCAAGGATGCCGGAAACCGGGACCTGTTCCGAGTTGGTGAGGCCTCGTTCATGTCAGAATCGGAATTTGTGATTCCGGTTTTGATTAGCCATGATGAGGACCTGGCGGCAATGGATATTCCGCTGACCTACTCCGCGGGCGTGACCTTGACTCAGGTTTCATTCGAGAACACCGCTGTCGCCGATTTCGATGTCAAAATCGCAAATATCGACAGCGAGAATCATCGCGTGACGATCGGTTTAGTCAAAATGGTGAATGCACCGCAGCAGAACCCGTACCTGAAACCGGCCGCCGGCGGTGGCAACACCGTCGCGCATCTGCACTTCAAACTTGACGATCCGACCCTGCAGTCGGTCGAGATCGGCACGTTCTCGAGCGCGGATCCGAGTCACGAGCTGATGTTCGTGTACAACGAGTATGTCGACGGCGTACCGCATGTTCGCGATCTCACTCCGGAATTTGTGGGCGGTCAGGTTAGCCTGAACGCGCGCACTCCGGGTCTGGCGCTCCCGACGGAGTTTACTCTGTCGCAGAACGTGCCCAACCCGTTCAACCCGTCAACGCAGGTCAGCTTTGCGCTGCCGACCGCGGCTAAAGTGAATCTCTCGATTTACAATGTCCTCGGCCAGCACGTGAAGACCCTCGTCGACACCGATATGCGCGCGGGTTACCAGACCGTCACCTGGGACGGCACTGATAATACCGGCCATACCGTGGCTTCAGGCGTCTACTTCTACAAATTGAACGCGGGTGACTTCACCGCGACCAAGAAGATGATGATGCTGAAGTAATTTTCCCGAACTGTTTTCGAAAGAAGCAGGAAGCGAAAATTCGCAAAACACAAGTGAAGACTCAGCGCCCCGTCGGGAGACGGGGCGCTTGGCATTTGGGGGAGTTTGGCCCCTATCTGCGATTCGCTGCCGCGATTGTCATGTAGCCGCGTAGGGCAGGCCTCCTTATCGTACCATGCCTGATTCTAGAAGCATGCGTAGGGCAGGTCTCGGTTCCTACCTCCGACATCCCCAACCCTGTGCCGCAGAGACCTGCCACCACTTGTTCATTTCCGTCAATCTCCGCGGCCAACTCCCCGTAGGGCTGGATCTGCCTGCCCGAATGCTACCAGAACCAGCCCACGCCCAGCGTGAGCGAAAACACGTTGATCTTGTAGTCTTCAAACGCCTGCCACGTCCACTGTGCCGACGGTACGATGGCAAACTTGTTGGTGACGCGGAATTCGCCGCCCGCGCCCACCATCAGCCCGCCGCCGGTATCCTCGACCTTGCCCGCGAAGATCGTGCCGGGAACGTCGAATTCCAGCGTCGCTTGCGCTATCGCCGGACCGGCCTTGATGAAGAATTGCTCGGCCGGATAGTACGTCAACGCCAGGGCGAGATTCGAAATCACGACGCTGGCTTCGGATGTTCCGCCGCCGCTGTACTCAATCTCATAATCTTTCACCCACGAGTTGCCTTCCGCGCCCAACAGCAGCTTCTGGCTGAGCGCGCCGCCGATCCGGAAATTGCCGGCGCCGCCACTCTCGGCATCTGTAATGAACGACAGGTTGTCGTCTTCGTCATCCAGCTCCAATTTCAAACTGCCCCAGCCGATACCAAAGCCGATATAGAAGCCGGTGTGAGTTGCGGGCTTCAGTCCGGCAAAGGCGGGCGCCGCCAACAAACCAATGAGCATGGCGGTCAACGTGATTCGAAATACCAAATTCATCTATTCCTCCCGTGAGTCTCAATATCGATATTCAATGATAAAGAAGCGGTTTACTGCCGCCGGGCAAGCTAAAACGCAGCCGCAGGGCAGGTCTCCTGTGACAGGTTGCCGGAGGCGCGAACGCTTGCCCGGTGCCCCTCTGCCGGTGCCCCACCGCTTGCGGTGGGTTCAGACAAACGGTGGATTGCGCGGTGCCCCCCAACAAAAAACCCGCGACTTTCATCACGGGTCTCATCTTGGAGGCGCCACCCGGATTCGAACCGGGGAATAGCGGTTTTGCAGACCGCTGCCTTACCACTTGGCTATGGCGCCCCTCGTCAATTTCTCGTCTACAAAAGAAAAAAAGCGGGAAACGGGACTCGAACCCGCGACAACCACCTTGGCAAGGTGGAGCTCTACCAACTGAGCTATTCCCGCGTTGCAAACATCTGCGCGGTCAATATATCGGCAATTCGCCGGGTGTCAACAGAATTTTCAGCAGCCGCTTTCGCCCCGGTTTTGCAGCTCAAAACGTCAATCCCGGTCGGGCGGCAACGCCTGCAGCGGCGGGAACGGCGACCGGTACGAATCATCTTTCAGCCACGGAAACCGCTTCATGATATAGTTGCCGTAGGCATACACGCTCGCGGTGTCGCCGCGCTCCAGCGCCAGGTGCTGCGCATGGATTCGCGCCTCCCAGGCATATTCATCCATCGCGATCGCCCGGTCAAACCGCGCCCGCGCGCTGTCCTTTTGATTCGACCGGTAGAAGCAGTCGCCGACCGCGTAGTCCAGCAGCGGGTATACCTCACCCAGCCGCTGCTCCGCCTCCTTGAACATCGGCAGCGCCGTTTGCGGCCCGGTACGATTGGTGTGATAGAATCCGTCCACCATCCGCTCGACGAATTGGTAATCGTGATGCACCGAATCGGCCGCCATGTCAATCTCCCCGTGCCGCATCCAGAACACCTTATATGATCCCTCGCGTACAAATCCCATCGGGCTGAACTTGTGTCGGAATTCCGAGTGCATCAACAACGCCCGCTCCGCCGGCGCCGACGGCTTATATCCGGTCGAGAAGATGATAAAATCCGGCTGCTGGCTCAGCAGATAACTGCTGTTGAACCGCCGCTCCTTCCAGGTCGGCGTCATCCCCGGAATCTGCTCCGGATGCCGCGCGATGTAGGAGTCCGTCAATCCCAGCAAGTCGATCACGCGATGACCGAGCAGTTGATAGCTGATCATCCCGATCGTGCTCACCGCCACCGAGAAGTCACTCCCCATGTGCTTCTTCAGCATCGTGCCGAGGAAGTGCATCTTGCGCACAATGTTCTGCTCGAAGAACCAGTAGGTCTTGACATGGTTGATCGACAGGGAATAGGACGCGATCGAAAACGCTGCCACCACGGCGACGAACGCCGCCTTGGCCACCTGCGCGTTCTTGATGAATCGCTCGGCGAAGTCCAGCAGCGCGACCGCGAACAGGAAATACAACACGGGCGCCACCGGGAAGAAGAACCGGTAGACAAACAGCACGTCGCCGCCCACCCAGATAATGTAGAAGCAGTAGAGCAGCACATAGATGTACAACAGCGAGAAACGCCCCCACAGTCGCTTCACGGCCAGCAGCGGTACGAGAAACAACACGCCGTAGCCGCCCAGGTCTTTGGTGAACGACCAGAAGTACTGCAGCCCCGTCGCGATGTATTCCAGCCCGACGCCGCTCTTGGCATAATAGGGATTCGGGAAGAGCGACCCGTAGTATCCCAGCTTGAAGACCGCAAACGGCAGCAGCGGCACGATGTAGGTGAGCGCAAATCGCAGCGGCAGCGTCCGGCCGGCCAGCCAGCGATTCAGGAAACACACCCCGAAGACTAATGCGCCTTCCGGCCGCAACAGGCTCGCCAGCACCAGTAGCGCCGGTGTCAACTGCGGCTTGCGGTACTCGCACACGAGCGCCGCGAGCGCCATGAAGGCAAAGGCCGCCGTCTCCAGACTCGCGATCGACCAATAGGCCAGCGACAAATTGGTCAGCATCATCGCCCCCATCGCCGCATACAGCAGCGCCGGATTTTCCTTGAATTCGTCCTTTATCAGCCACAACAGCAACAAGAACAGCAGCGAGCCGGCCGCCACCCCCAGCAGTCGCGTCGTGACGATGAAATCAATTCCCAACAGCTGCTTGGCCAGCGCCATCAGCATCACCCACAGGAAATTGGTGTAGCCTTCGACCCGCTCCCCGGCGTTGAACACCAGCCCGTCGCCCTTCAGGAAATTCGCTGCATAGCGGAACGAGATGTAGGCATCGTCCTGCGTCAGTTCATACTTGAAGCACGAGTACTGAAAGATCGCAATCGCTACCGCCGCGACCAAAAACAGCATGATCGCGTAAGATGCGACGTTCCTGGGCTGCGGTCGTTGCGCCTGGGGTTTACTTTTCGCCTTGGCCATTCAACTCCAAATATACGTCTTGGACGTCCGTCGGCAAGCGGCGTTCAATGAAAACCGGCGGGATCATCGCGCTGCTCCCGCCGGTAAAATCGTCAACCGCGATCCACAAATGCGGCCTTGGCCGGGTTTAGGCTTGTCGGGCGTGCTCGTAGAGTGCGAGATATTGCTTCGCCGACTTCTTCCATGAGAAGTCCTGCTTCATCGCCCGCTTCATCAACGCCTGCCAGGTCCGCCGCTTGTCATACGCCGCCAGCGCTCGCTTGACCGCATCCAACAGCGCCGCGCCGGTATACTCCTCGAACAAAAATCCCGTGGCCTTGCTTCGGGCCGCATCGAAATCGACGATCGTGTCCGCCAGACCGCCCGTCTTGCGCGCGATCGGGATCGTTCCGTAGCGCAGGGAATAGAGCTGGTTCAACCCGCACGGCTCGTAGTGCGACGGCATCAGGAACATGTCCGCGCCCGCCTCGATCTGGTGCGCCAGCGCTTCGTCAAACGTCAGATTGATTTTGATCCGCTCCGGGTGCAGCTTCTCCAGTTTCTGGAACAACTTGTGGTATTTCTCCTGGCCGGTGCCGAGCAGAACAAAGCTGAAATCCAGCGCGAACAACTCGTCGGCGGCTGCTTCGATCAGATCAAACCCCTTCTGGTCCGCCAGCCGGCTGATCACTCCGATCAATGGTTTTTCCGCCCGCAAAGCGCTTAACCCGGAGATCTTCAACAGCTCCGCCTTGTTCACCGCCTTCAATTCCAGCTTCTCGTGGCTGTAGCGCGCCTTGATGTACTCGTCCGATTCCGGCGACCAAATGTCGTAGTCTACGCCGTTGACGACACCGAAGAGCGCCGACCGGCGGTCGTGCAACACGCCTTCCAGTCCATAACCGAACTCGTTGCTGCTCTGAATCTCCTCAGCGTAGGTCTCGCTCACCGTGTTGATCGCATCCGCATACACGATCCCCGCCTTGAGGAAATTCACCCGGCCCCAGAACTCGAACGGGGAAGTGGGATAGAAGAACGCCTTGTTGATCCCCAGATCGTCAAAGCTGGCGGCCGGAAACAACCCCTGGAAGGCGACATTGTGAATGGTCAGCACCGTGCGGGTCGCATCAAAGAACGGGTGATCGCGCTCGGCCGTGCGCAAGTACGCCGGAACCATCGCCGCCTGCCAGTCATTCGCGTTGATGATATCCGGCTGAAACTCCAGCCGCTCCAGCAGCAGCAGGGCTGCCCGCGCAAAGAACGCGAATCGGAGATGATTGTCCGGATAATCCTTGCCTGTCTTCGGATCAACATACAGCCCGTCCCGGTCGAACAACTCGTCACACTCAATGAAGTAGGTTGTCAGCTTGCTCTTCGGCACGTCGCGCTGCAGCACGTTGAACTTATACTGCGTGCCCCCCAGCCACACGGCCAGATCATTCAACCGCCCGACGCGAAAAACATCGAACCGGTCGACGTTGATGCTGCGATACTTCGGCGTGATCAGCGCCACCTCGTGCTTCAGCGCCGCCAGTTGTTGCGGCAACGCGCCGGCCACATCCGCCAGCCCGCCCGTCTTGGAATAGGGCATCGCCTCGGAGGCCACATACGCAATCTTCAGTTTTCCCATGGTCAATCCCTCCCTCCATGGAGGCCGTTGCTACGCGCTCTGGATTTCGCGCAGATAAAGTGCCGCATCCTCCGGCGCCACCGGATTGATGTAGAACCCGGTGCCGGTTTCGAATCCGGCGATCTTGGTCAGCTTCGGAATGATCTCCAAATGCCAATGGTAGTATTCCTTGCCGGCGTTGGTAAACGCATCGGTGTGCAGCACGTAATTGTACGGCGGATCGGCCAGCGCCAGTTTCAACTTGGTCAGCACCGTCTTGACGATCCCCGCCAAATCCCCCGCCAGCGGATCGGTGATCGCGCTGTACAGGCTCTCGTGCTTCTTCGGCAACACCCAGGTTTCGAACGGAAACCGCGGCGCAAACGGCTCGATCGCCACGAATTCGTCGGTCTCGCAGACCACGCGCTTGCCCCAACCCATCTCCTGGCGAATGATGTCGCAGAAGATGCAGCGCTCCTTGTAGCCGAAGTAGCGCTCGCTCCCCTCCAACTCCGACTGTACCCGGATCGGCACCACTGGCGTCGCAATCAATTGCGAATGCGCGTGCTCCAGCGAGGCACCCGCCGCCTCCCCCTGGTTTTTGAAACACATCAAATATTTGAACCGAATATCCTTCTTCAGATCCAGCATCCGGTGCTGGTAAGCCAAAAAGACGCGCTTGATCAGGTCCGGACTCAGGTCCACCAAATCGTGCTGGTGGTTCGGCGTCTCGATCACCACTTCATGTGCGCCGATCCCGTTCATCCGGTCGAACATCCCCTCGCCCTCGCGATTCAGTTCGCCTTCGATTTTCAAAGCCGGGTACTTGTTGGAAATCACCCGCAATTCCCAGCCCGGGGAATTCGGCGGCCCGCCGTTGTTGCGCAGCGCGAATATTTCCGGCGGCGTCATCGCCTCATTGCCGGGACAGAACGGACAGCTTTTCGGCTCCTTCGCCTTCACCTGCGGCGGGAAGTCGCTCGGCCGTTTCCCCCGTTCGGTCGATATAATCACCCAGCGTCCAACGATCGGGTCTTTTCGTAATTCCGGCATCCGCTGTTACCTCTCTCCCGCCCTGGTCCTTATCGCAACTTATCGGCATTTGGCGCCGGCGTCAACGCCATTATTCCCGCAAAATCGCCGTTTCGCTCCAAGTCATTCCTTCGCCTTCCAGCCCGCACGCTGTGCCGCCGTCATCGCGAAGATCTTGCGGAACAACTCGCCGTCGGCCGTCGTAAACTCGCGACCGCGCCGCGACTTCACCACCTGCGCCGTCTCGATCGCCTTCTCCACCGCGTAGTCAACGAATCCGTCCTTGCCGCCCCACATGAACGACGGCAGAAAGCGCCCGCCCGCAAGGCCACCACCGAACAAGTTCGCTGAATACCCCAGCACCATCCCGGTGGTCAATAACGTCCCAATACCGGTCTTGGTGTGGTCGCCGACGAAACTGCCGACCTTGTTCTGCCCGGTCTTGAGCAACCCCGGCGGCAGTTCCACCTTGATTTCACCGTAGTTGTTCTTCAAATCGGAGTTCGTCGTCAACGCGCCAAAGTTCACCCACTCACCGACGTAGGCGTGGCCGATAAAGCCCTCGTGGTACTTGTTCGAGTAGCCCAAGAACACCGACTCTTCCACTTCGCCACCGACCCGGCAATGCGGGCCGAAGGAACAGCCAGTGCGTACCTTGCCGCCGACGAGCTGGCAGAAATCGCCGATGTACGCCGGTCCCTCCACCCGCGTGTGCGGCGAGATGATCACGCTCTCGCCGATATACACCGGCCCCGAGCGCGCGTCGATCACCACCTGTCCGTCAATCCGCGTGTCGCGGCCGATATAAACATCATCCTCGTTGTAGATCAGGCAGTCTTCGTCGATCTCCGCATTCTGATAGATGTCGCTGAAATTCAGATCAGGAATCAACAACTGGAAATCGTACTCGATCTCCTTGGAATTGGCGTGCACCAGATCCCACAAATAGTCAACCCGCCGCGCTTTTGCTTCGTGGGCGGTCGCCTTCTCCGCCATTGCGTTTAAGACGCGCAGCACCGCCGCCGGGGAAGTGTCCTGGCCCAGCTCCCGGATCTGCGCCGCCGCTTGCTCATCGACGGTCTTCCGCAACAAGACCAGCTTGCCGCCGGCGCGCAAAACCTGATCCTCTGCCTGCTCCGTAATCAGTTCGGTCAATTCGTCGGTTGCCACGAAGCCGGGGTTGATGAACAGCGCTTCATCGAAATCAACAAGATTGAAATCGTTGACTTTGCGCTGCAGATTCTCGGCCAAATACTGCGTCAGGTAGTCGCGCGCGATCAGCCGGAATTCGTCGTGATCGAGGCGGGCGGTCCACTTGTCGCCCAGCGACAAGATGCCGCACAAAAACTCCGCCGGCGTGTGCGATAGGCTCAACGGATAGAAATTTTCAACCTGTTCGTCTTCGAAAAAGAATATGATTCGTCTCATGACGAGAAGATAGGGAACGGGCGGCGGTAATGCTAATCTTTAAACAGCGAGTCCCAGGCGGCTTTGTCGCGATCCTTCTTGTTGCCGGTGAAGCGCGCCTTCGACTGCCGCGACAACGAAAAGGCCTCCGCCTCCGTCGTCTCCGGTTGCTTTTCCGTCACCGGCTCCGGCTTGCCCTTCGGCACAAACCACTCGCAGAAGTTCGCTTTCTCTTTGTACCGCACCCACTCGGCCTGCGACTCCAGGCACTGGTGGTGGGCGTCGCGGTCATAGAACTTGCAGTTATAGCAGCATTTCAGCGGCTGGTCGCAGCTCGGACAGTTGTCATTGCGTGACACCCGGCTGCTTACCGGCACCTCGGCCTTGCAGGACCAGCAAACAATTAGGTTTTTGGCGTCCATAAAGGTTCACTCTTGGAAAACGTGAGTTTGATCTCGTTTTGAAATTCCGTCGTATATCGCGATACGGGATTTGGCCCTGATGCGGGGCCACAAAAGCATTCAGCAGTTAGTATACCACCTGCCCCATATTTGTCAACAAAAACTCCTGCCGAAAGTTCACGCCGTCGGCCCGATTTTCCGATCAGAAAAAGCCGTTGCATTCCCCCGCCGCGCAACGTAATTTTGCGACTTCAAATTCTTTGACGTTGAGGCAATCGCAAGTGCGCATTCTCGTGGTTGGCTCCGGCGGTCGCGAACACGCCATCTGCTGGAAGCTCTCGAAAAGTCAGTTCGTCGAACAGGTCTACTGTGCCCCCGGCAACGCCGGCATCTTTAAACATGCCGAATTGGTCGACATCAGGGTCGAAGACATCGACAATCTCCTCCGCTTTGCCAAAGAACGGCAGGTCGACCTGACCGTCGTCGGTCCCGAACTGCCCCTGTCGATGGGCATCGTCGACCGCTTCGAAGCGGAAAAACTCAAGATCTTCGGGCCGACCAAGGCCGCCGCCGAAATCGAATACTCCAAAGCCTACGCCAAGCAGTTCATGCGCAAGTACCATATCCCAACCGCCAGCTTCATGATCTTCGAGGATATGCGGGAGGCGATCAAGTTCGTCCGCGGCGCCGGGATGCCGATCGTTATTAAGGCCGACGGCCTGGCAGCGGGGAAGGGCGTGGCGATCTCGCACTCCGCTGAGGACGCCGAGCACGTTATCCGTGATTTGATGCAGAAACGGCAGTTCGGCGAAGCCGGCGCCAAGATCGTGATTGAGAGCTTCCTGCAGGGCGAGGAAGCCTCCGTCTTTGCCTTCACCGACGGCAAGAGTCTGCTGACCACGATCTCCGCCCAGGATCACAAACGCGTCGGCGACGGCGATACCGGGCCCAATACCGGCGGAATGGGCGCCTATGCGCCGGTGCCGTTTGTCTCCGAGGCGATGCTCAAGGACGTCCATGACTTGGTGCTGGAACCCGCCATCCGCGGCCTGGCCGAGGAGGGACGGCCGTTTAAGGGCGTCCTTTACGCCGGTTTGATGATCACCGAACGCGGCCCCAAGGTGATCGAGTTCAATTGCCGCCTCGGCGATCCCGAAGCGCAGGTCATTCTGCCGCTCCTCAAGAACGATCTGGCCCAGCTCCTGCGCTCCGCGGTCGATGGCACCCTCGAAAGCGAGACCCTTCAGTGGGAAGAGGCCTATGCCGTTTGTGTCGTCATGGCCTCCGGCGGATATCCGGGCGATTACCAGAAAGGTATTGAGATTACCGGGCTGCGGGAAATCAAAGAAACCGACGGCCTCGTCTTCCACGCCGGCACGCGCTTCGAAAACCGCCGGTTCCTGACCAACGGCGGCCGGGTGCTCGGGGTTACAGCCCTCGATTCCCATATCGACGACGCCGTCGCCAAAACCTACGAAGTCGTTGAACGCATTAAGTTTCAGGGTCGTCATTTCCGGAGTGATATCGCCTATAAGGCCGGGAGCAAGAAGTTCAAGTTCTCCTATTAGGGGAACAATGGCCGTTTCCAACTGTATTAGTATTCAGAAAAATTCGATGGATATGAGCACTGAAAATCCCGGATGGGATGTAGAGGTTAAACTTAAGAGGAGATTGAGATTAATGCGTCAAAAGGTTCTTGTCATTGCCTTGTGTATCCTTGCCCTGGCCGCGTTTGCGCTCGGCCAAAGCAACGACGCCAAAGCCAAATATAACGCCGGTATCACGGCCAAGCAGGCCGGCAAGTGGGCCGAGGCTGAGAAGGAATTTCAGGCGGCACTGGCGCTGGAGCCTGATTACCCGGCTGCTCTCATAGAACTGGGCACCGTCCAATACAATCTCAACAAGCTCCCGCAGGCCGAAGAATCCTTTAAAAAGTGCACCGCTAAGGATCCGAATAACCAGAGCGCCTACTACAACCTCGGCATGGTGCAGCTCAAGGCCAAGAAATACCAGCTTGCCGAACAGTCGCTGATGAAGTCGCTCGCTCTGAAAACCAGTGACGCCGAAACCCAGAAAGGGCTTGGCCAGCTCTATTTCCAGCAGGAAAACTGGGATAAGTCGATTGAGTATTACAAGCTGTACAACTCTGCCAACTCGTCCGATGCCAAGAGCCACTTCTTCCTGGCCAAGGCTTACAAGGAGAAGGCGAATCTGGCGGAAGCCGAGAAGGAGTACCAGGCGGCGATCCGCATTGACCCCAGGCTCGCCGACGCGCACTACAACCTCGGCAATCTCCTGTCCGACCAGAAAAAATTCGGCGCCGCGATCGGCTCCTACAAACAAGCTTTAGCTTCTGATCGCAACATGTTTGCGGCCTACTACAATTTGGCGCGTGCCTATCAGGAGAATCAGCAATACCCCGAGGCACTGCAGTCCTACAAGGACTTCGTCCGCCTCGCCGACGGCAAAGCCGCTTACAAGGGTCAGATTCAGGCCGCCAAGTCGCTGATCCCGCAGATCGAAGAGTACCTCAAGAACGCGGAATGACCGGTGTTGATCCCGCTACGATCTCATTAATTCAGAGGACAGTTCCCACTCCGCCGCAAGCACTCCTTGCGGCGGACTGTTTCTATACCCTAACGGCCGCCATGCCGCGGCGCAGTTGAAAGCATGCAATTCGCGCGCTCGATTCTTGACCTGATCGGCAATACTCCCCTTCTGCAACTGCCGTCCGCTTACACCGGCTCACACGCCACGATTCTGGCCAAGCTCGAATTCGTCAATCCCGGCGGTTCGATCAAAGACCGCATGGCCGCCTATGTCCTGGAGGCCGAAGAACGCGCCGGACGCCTCAAACCGGGCGACACCATCGTCGACGCCACCTCCGGCAACACCGGCGTCGCCGTCGCCATGGTCGCCGCTGCCAAGGGCTATCACGCGATCTTCGTGACACCAACCTCGACTTCGGATGAGAAAATCAACCTGATGAAATCCTTCGGTGCGCAGGTCGTGATCACTCCCAAAGAGGTCGCAAGTGCCGACCCGCGCAGCCAGTATTCCGTGGCCCGCCGCCTGGCGCAGGAGCACGGCTACTATTATCTCAGCCAATTCGAGAATCAGTTGAATCCGCAGGCTCACTATCACTGTACCGGTCCGGAAATCTGGCGCCAGACCGAAGGGAAGATCACCCACCTGTTTGCCGGCATCGGCACCGGCGGGACGATCTCCGGTTGCGGCCGCTACTTGAAAGAGCAAAACCCCGCCATTCGCGTCATCGGTATCGAACCGACCGGCTCACTCTTTCAGGCGACCCACACCGGCCGGCCAATCGGCGATGCTCAGCTGCACTACGTCGAGGGCATTGGCACCGATCAAACGATTCCGACCTTTCACCCGCAGGTCGTCGACGAAGTCGTACAGGTCGACGATGCCGTCGCCTTTGCCGAAACCCGCCGCCTCAGCCGCCAACTCGGTATTTCTGCCGGCGGCTCATCCGGCGCCATTTTTGCCGCTGTTCGCCGTGCCGCCGCCAAACTCGATGACAACGCCGTCGTAGTATTTTTTGTGTGCGACGGTGGTATAAGATATATGTCGAAGGTTTTTTGCGATCAATGGATGCGGGAACACCGGTTTCCGCTCGAACTCGAGGAGCCCACGCATGTCTAAATTCGCGCACGGATTTTCATTCTTTGCGATAGTTCTCTTAGCTCTGACAGCCGCGACCTTCGCCGGCGGCCAGATGACGAAGCAGCCCAAAATCGAACTCTCCCACGAGCAGTTCTATTTCGGATTCATGCCGATGAACGCCATCGTCCAGCACAGCTACTGGATCCGCAACAAGGGCAACGACACGCTGCAGATCATCTCGGTCAAGCCCGGTTGCGGCTGCACCACGGCGCCGCTGTCGAAAGAGAAAATCGCACCCGATGATTCCGCGCTGCTCAAGGTGACGTTCGACTCCAAGAACATGGTCGGGAAAATGGTCAAGGACGTGGAGATCTTCTCCAACGATCCGCAGAAACCGTCAACCAGCGTGCGCTTCTTTGCCGTCGTCAACCGCGAGCACGATTTCGTGCGCGCCACCCCCAATGCACTCCGCTTCTCAAAATTCGGCGCCAAAGATGGCCGAATGGTCAAGGCGCTCGATATCAAGAACGGCTCCACGGAAATGATCGAACTGAAAGTCGTGGAATTGCCGGCCGATTACGTGGCGATTGACAAGAAAACCGCCAAACTCAAACCGGGCGAAACCGCGACGTTCCAGGTCGAACAGACCGCCTCGGTCACAAACGAAGCGGACGTTCTAACCTCGTTGACTGTCGAGTTCGTCGGCCAGGAGACCGATCGCATCACAATTCCGATCGTCACCCATCTGCAGAAATAGCCGGCGCCCGCGATTTTCTCCGCCCGCGCCGCCCGCCGCAAAATTCGGTTGACTTTTCGCCGGCGGCTGTTAAACTACGGCACCTGTGTCGGGGTGTAGCTCAGCCTGGTAGAGCACTTGGTTCGGGACTAAGGGGCCGAAGGTTCAAATCCTTTCACCCCGACCATAATTTCGGGGGCATTCCGCCGCGCCGTTTCGAGGCTTCGAGATTTCCGTGTATCCATCCGTTCAACTCAAACCCGGCAAAGAAAACAATCTGATCTTCCGCCATCCCTGGGTCTTCTCCGGCGCATTGCAGCGGCGCCCGGAAGGCCTCGCCAATGGGGAAGTGGTACAAGTCCTCGACGTTAACGGCGTCGTGCGCGGCGTCGGTATCTATTCTGAGCACTCCCAGATCGCCGTTCGCGTACTCGAGTTCGCCACCGCCGCCATCAACGCCGACTGGTTTCGCCAACGCTTCGCCGCCGCCGATTCGCAGCGGCGTCTGCTTGGCCTCGGCCCCGACACGGCCACAACCGGCTATCGCTTGATCTTCGGCGAAGCCGACGGTGTCCCGGGACTCGTCGTCGATCGCTACGCCGACGTTTTCGTCATTCAGTCCTCGGTCGCGGGCATTGACCGTTTGAAATCCGATATCGTAGCTGCCCTGATCGACCTCTTCCAACCGCGCGCCATCGTCGAACGCTCCGATCTGCCCGCGCGCCGCGAGGAAGAAATCGACCAGACCACCGGCGTATTGCATGGCAGCCTCGATGCTCCCGTTGCCTTCACCGAATTCGGTGTCAAGTTCGAGGCCGACGTCATCGCCGGCCAGAAGACCGGATTCTATCTCGACCAGAAAGACCTGCGTCAAGCCGTTCGCGCGCTGGCGCACGGCCGGGAAGTCCTCAACCTGTTTTCTAACTCCGGCAGCTTCTCGATCGCCGCTCTGCTCGGCGGCGCGACGAAAGCGCTCAACATCGACAGCTCGCACACCGCGCTCGAACAGTGCTTCCGCTTCGCCGAATTGAATGGACTTGATCAGTCGGCCATTTCCGACTCCTGCATCGACGTCTTCGATTGGCTGACCGAACGCCAGCCGCCGTCCTACGACCTGATCATCCTCGACCCGCCCGCGTTGATCAAAGCGCAGAACGATACCGAGGCGGGCAAGAAGGCATATCATTTCCTCAATCGCGCGGCAATCCGCCTGCTTCGTCCCGGCGGAATTCTCGTGACTTCCAGTTGCTCGGCCTTCTTCCGTGAGGACGATTTCTTGTTCATGCTGCGCCGCGCCGCCGTGCAGGCCGAGCGCCGGCTGGAAATTCTGCGCTACGTCCCGCAGTCGCCCGATCATCCGTGGTCAGTCTACTTTCCCGAATCCAAGTACCTCAAGTCGTTTATCGCCCTCGTGCCGTAGCGCCGCGCACCGACAACAATGTTGCACGACGGCGCAATGTTGATTATCATCTCTGCCGGATGTCTCAGCGCCAGAACCCCTATATCGCCGTCGTCGGCGGCTACGAATGCAGTGGGTCGGACTACGCGCTCGCCGAAGCGGTGGGTGAACTGCTCGCCCGCGCCGGTGCCGTCGTCGTTACCGGCGGACGGCACGGCATCACCGAGGCCGCGTGCAAGGGCGCCAAGAAAGCCGGCGGCACCACGATCGGTATCCTGCCCGGCGCCGACTACGAGGAAGGCAACGACTTCGTGGACCATGCCATTTGTACCGATGCCGGTTCGTCGCGCAACAACATGATCATCATGACCGCCGACGGCGTGGTTGCGATGCCGGGGCGTTACGGCACCCTTTCCGAAATCGCGTTTGCGCTGCTGTATCACAAGCCGATCGTCTCTCTCGGTTCCTGGGGGGTATCAGACCGGATTATCGAGGCAGGCTCACCGCAGGAAGCGGTGCAGCGAATTCTCCAGGAGGTACGCTCATGACCGAAATGGCTTGCGCCCGCGTTCTGATCTCAGGCCGCGTCCAGGGCGTCGGTTACCGCTTTTTCGTCACCACCCGCGCCGAAAACTACCCGATCGTCGGCTTTGTCCGGAATCTCGAAACCGGCGCCGTCGAGATCGAAGTCGAGGGCGACAAGCAGATCGTGATGAATTTCATCAACGAAGTCCGCGTCGGACCGCGCCACGCGGAGGTCAACGACTTTCAAATGGAGTGGAAGCCCTACAAAATGAGTTACGATAAATTCTTTGTGAAGTACTGATTATGAATCTGAGCAGCAAAATCCGCAGTATTCCCGACTTTCCCAAGAAGGGAATCGTCTTTCGCGACATCACCACCCTCCTGCAGGACCCGCGGGCCTACGAGCATTCCATCGACCAGTTCTGCACCTATTTCGCCAAACACCGTATCACCAAGGTCGGTGTGGTCGAATCGCGCGGCTTCATCTTCGGCGGTCCGATCGCGCTCCAGCTTGGCGTCGGCATCGTCCCGATCCGCAAGAAAGGCAAATTGCCGTGGGATACCGTCCGTCAGACCTACAAGCTCGAATACGGCACCGACAGCCTTGAGATCCACAAGGATGCCGTGACCAAACGCGATCGCGTGCTGATCATCGACGACTTGCTGGCTACCGGCGGTACCGCCAAGGCCTCGGTCAAATTGATCGAGAAGCTCGGCGCGACCGTGGCCGGCCTCGGCTTTCTGATCGAGCTGTCGTTCTTGAACGGTCGCGATAAACTGAAGGACTACGAAGTGCTGACGCTGGTTCAGTATGATTCGGAATAAGTCGACTGCCCCCGTAGCTCAGGTGGATAGAGCAGAAGTTTCCTAAACTTTTGGTCGCGTGTTCAACTCACGCCGGGGGTAGGTTTTGCCCGCAGTTACTCGCTCGAAGCCGACATCGGCCGCGGCGGACCGACGTTGTCCGTCCGCGAAATCGGCGCACTGCCGGCGGCAGCGCTGTCTGCCTGCGTGATCTCTTTGTCTTCGACGATCACGTTCTTGTCCAGGTAATTCAGCCCCGAAAATTCATTTTGCACGATGATCGCTATGCGGCGATTGCTCGGGTTTGCCGGATCGGCCTTCACCTTCGGCTGCGTCTCGGCGTAGCCGCGCACCTCCGCCACCTGGTCGAAGCGCAGGCCATGCTCCTTCATCCAGCGCCGCGCGCTGTTGCAGCGATCGACCGACAGTTCCCAGTTGGTGTAAGTCGCTCCCTCGGCGTATTGGTAGCTGTCGGTATGCCCCTCGATGATCACCTTGTTCGGCAGTCGCGCAATCTCCTCCGCCACCGTGACCAGCATCTGCTTGGTGAACGGCTTCAGATCCGCCGAACCGCGTTCGAAGAATGACTCGCCCGAGGATTCCAGCAATTGGATGCGCAACCCCTCGGCCGTCATCTGCACTTCGATCTGGTTCTTCAGCCGCTCGAAACTGGGATTCTCGCGCAGCTTCTTCATGATCTCCGCCGCCGCTTCCTTCAGCCGTTCGCGCGCTTCCTTCTCGCGCATTTTGCGGATTTGCTCTTCGGTCATCATGTTCTTGCTCTTCATTTCGATGACCGATGTCCCCTTATTCGGCAGCACCGTCTGATCGCCGCCCTTCTTGAAGCCGGTGGGATTCTGGAAATAGCCGGCCACGCTCTCCCGCACCGTCTCCGACTGTGCGATCAGCCACATCACCAGGAAAAACGCCATCATTGAGGTGACAAAGTCGGCGTACGCCACCTTCCACGATCCGCCGTGATGGCCGCCGCCGTGGCCGCCCTTCTTCTTGACGATGATTATCGGTTCTTGTTGGCTTTCGTCGGTCATGGCGCAGGCCCCTTACTTGGCGCGGGTCTGACGGCAGGCGTTTTCGACTTCCTCAAACGTCGGCCGGCTTGAGGCAAAGATCGCGCGCCGCGCAAACTCTACCGCAATCGACGCCGCAAATCCCTTCTGGAAGCCCAGCATCCCTTGCTTGAGGCAGGCGTAGTATTTGCCGCCTTCATCGTTGAGCGCCTGGATGTTCTTCGCGATCGGCTGGAAGAACCCGTAGCACAGCAGAATACCGAGAAACGTGCCGATCAATGCCGCCGCCACTTTCTCCCCGATCTCCTCCGGCGGGCCACCGATCGCGCCCATTGTCACGACAATACCCAGTACCGCCGCGACGATACCAAAGCCCGGCATCGAATCCGCCACCGTCTGGATCGATTCGGCCGGCTTGGCCTGCTCTTCATGGTGCGTGTCGAGGTCGAGATCCATCAGCGCTTCCAAATCCTGCGCCGAAATTGCACCGGTAATGATCACGCGCATCGTATCGGAGAAGAAATGCACCGCGTGATGATCTTTCAGAAACGCCGGGTATTTTTTTAAGATCGACGACTCGAACGGTTTCTCGATGTGGCTCTCCAGTCCGACCAGCCCGTCTTTGCGCGCGACATTAAAGATTTCATACATCATCACGAGCAGATCGAGGAAGTGCTTCTTGGACGGGCCGCTGCCGAAGACCTTCATCATCTGCGGGACCATCGCCTTGATCGTTTTCAGCGGCGACATCACCAGCAGCGAACCGATTGCGGCGCCCGCCATGATCACAAACTCCGACGGCTGAATCAGTACCGGGATCGGCCCCCCGTGCATCACGAAGCCCCCGATGACACCGCCAAAGACGATTACTAATCCGATAATCGCGAACATGTTACCGAAACTGCTCCCTCAGTTGCACTTCTACCAGCTCGAGTCATCCTGACTCGCACTCTGAATTTGTCGTCACAGTTTGCCCGCACATGCACTGAGCGGTGACGATTTCCATCCGAATCGTGCGGCAAGGGCGCCGGAGCGGAGGCTTGTTTCAGAATGGAGCAGAGCCGCCGCTTTCCGGAGCCGACTTCCCAAATCCGATTCTGCGCCGCCGTCGCCCCTTCAGTCATTTCCTTGCCGCGCCGATACTTTCATGGAATAGGGCGATGGCCGACGTGTAACTTCGCTGTCCTATCGAGAAACACCGGCCGTTGCGCGAAGCAATATGCGCATCGACTTTGCCACAGTTTCCGGCATCATCCTCGGCCTCGGCGCCATCGTCGTGGCCTACCTCATGGAGGGCGGCTCGCTCGCCTCGGTCTTCCAGGCGCCGGCCGTCATGCTCGTCCTGCTCGGCACCCTGGGCGCCGGCATGATCACGACATCGATGAACACCGTCTTGCTGATCCCGACCTACCTGCGCATCGCCTTCTTCGGCCAGCCGATCGATGTGCGCGATACGATCGAGCGGATGGTCCATCTCGCCGAACGCGCCCGCCGCGAAGGCATCCTCGGTCTCGAACAGTTTCTCGACGAAGCCCCCAGCCCGTTCTTCAAGAAGGCGCTGCAACTGCTGATCGACGGCACCGAGGTCACCGCGCTGCGCGGCATTCTTGAAACGGAAATCGCTTACATGGAAGAACGCCACCGCCGCGGTATCGAGCTGTTCAAGAAAATGGGCGGCTTCGCGCCGACCCTCGGCATCATCGGCACCGTGCTCGGGCTGATCCACACCCTCGCCAACACCACCGACACGACCCGCATGGCCTCCGGCATCGCAACCGCGTTTATCGCCACCCTCTGGGGGGTCTGTTCAGCCAATCTGTTCTTCCTGCCGGTCGGCGACAAGCTTCGCCACCGCCACCTCGAAGAAATGACCAATCTGGAACTCGTGCTGGAGGGCGTGATTGCGATTCAGTCGGGCGACAACCCGCGCGTCATTCGCACCAAATTGCTTTCGTATCTGAACCCGCAGGAGCGCTACGAGGATAGTTATGCGGCGACGCGGTGACATCGACTCCGACAACACCGATCGCTGGCTCATGACCTATGCCGACTTGATCACTCTACTGTTGGCATTTTTCGTCATGATGTACGCCATCTCCAAAATCGATTTACGCAAGTTCGACAAGATGTCGCTGCACTTGCAGGGCGAGTTTAACGCCGGCGACGACACCCGCCGCGAGGGCACTCTCACCGATTCCGGCTCCGGCGTGCTCAAGATCGGCCAGCTCAAGCTGGTCGCCCAGCGCCTGCAAAGCCCCTCCTTCGGTCCGGTCAAAGGCCGCGTCAACATGGGGCCCAGCAGCAACATTAATCCGACCAGCGGTTTTTCCGAACTGCCCGCCGATTCAATGAGTCAGCCGTTCACCGTCGAGATGAACGAGCGCGGACTGGTGATTCACGTCATGGAGTCGGCGCTATTTGCTTCCGGGCAAGCCGACCTCGGCGCACCGGCGCGCGAGACCCTCGATCGCATCGCGCAGGAAATTCGCGATCTGCCCAACCAGATCCGCGTGGAGGGGCACACCGACGATCGTCCAATCACCACCAGCCGCTTTCCGTCGAACTGGGAACTCTCCTCCGCTCGTGCCACCGCCGTCGTGCGCCACTTCATCGACGCGCACGGTCTGACCCCCGACCGCGTCTCGGCGCTCGGCTACGGCGAGTTCCGGCCACTCCTGCCGAACGATACGCCCGAAAACCGCGCCAAGAACCGCCGCGTCGATATCGTCATCTTGACCGACAATCTCTCACGCTACGAGCCCAAGCCACTGATCGGGGAGGCGGCGCCGTCTGAGAACAATCTTCAAGCCGCCGCGGAAGAAAATTCCGGCCTCTAAACCAACGCCCGCTTCTCGCAAAATCTAAGACACTGTCTTGTAACAAGATAGCCCCATGGCTGTCTTCGGCACGGCATTTGATTTATGCCTCCCCGGAGAAAGGTCTCGAATGAGTAACTTCGTACACAAAGCACTGTTTCAAAATGGTCTGATTCCGGCTTACTCCAAGCTGGCTGACCTGGCGGCGCTCCGCCACAAGCTGGTCGCCTCCAACATCGCCAACGTCAACACGCAGGGCTACGAGAAACGCACCATGCAGTTTGACAACGAGCTGCGCAAGGCGCTCGACAAGCCGCGTTTGGCGGGAGCGGTCACTGACGAGATGCACATCCCGCTCGGAGACCACCCCAACCGCGCACCCGAAATCGACAAAGTGAAGAAGTCCGACAACGACACCGGCATCAACTCCGTCGACATCGACCAGGAACTGGCCGATCTGGCGCAGAACCAGATCACTTTCGAATTCGGCGCCGACATGTTGGCGCGCAAGTTCAAAGCGCTCAAGTCGGCGATCAAAGGTGAAAGCTGAGGCATGTTATGAGTGATCTCTTTTCGTCATTGAAGATTTCCGGTTCCGGCCTGTCGGTGTTCCGCCGCAAGATGAATGTGGCGGCCGAGAACCTCGCCAACGCCGAGACCACCAAGACACCGGACGGCGGCCCCTATAAGAAGAAAGTCCTTTCGATCACCGCCAAGAAGGTTAAAGAAACATTTTCGCGCGAACTCAACGCCGCCGCGGTCGAGCTGCAGCAGACCGATCCCCAGCATGTCTCCGGCAAACCGGTGGCGCTGCTCAACCAGTCCAACATCAACCACGCGCAGAGTCGCGAACTGGTCGACCCGGCACAGGAGCCGCGCATGGTCTACGATCCCGATCACCCCGACGCCAATGAAGAGGGCTTTGTTGCGATGCCCGACGTTGATCCGCTGATCGAGATGATCGAAATGATGACCGCCGCTCGGGCCTACGAGGCCAACCTGTCGGCGATCAACACGATTAAGGATATCACCAAGAAGTCGCTGGAGATATAGGACGCCCATGGAAATGAAAGTCAACAACGCCAATCTGCAGATCTATACCAATAACCTGCAGCAACCGGCACGGACACCGGCGCCGCAACCGCGGGAAGCGCAGCCGGCAGAACCAAATCAGTTCGCGGCCGCCCGCTTCGCCGATTTGCTGTCGGCATCGGAGAAGAATTTTATCCTGCAGAACTTCAAACCCGAATCGACGGTGAAGGATGCCGCGGCCCATCTCGGCCGCCACATTGACGTGCGCGCATGAAACCGATTACGCTCAACACGCTCCATCAGGAGTTCAACATTCCGCAGGCGCTGCCCAAGCCGCCGAAGACCGACGTCACCGGCGCCAGCTTCGGCGACACGCTCAAGCAATTTGTCAATTCGGTCAACGACCTGCAGAGCCAGGCCGCCGGCGCCGAAACCGCGTTTTTGCGCGGCGAAATCTCCGACGTCCACCAGGTGATGATTGCTGTCGAAGAAGCTTCGGTGGCGTTTGAATTGCTGATGGAAATTCGTAATAAGCTGCTGGAGGCGTACCAGACGATTCAGCGGATGCCGATCTAAGGCGCTTAAACCTCGGAGCATGGATGCATGAAGAGGATTTTTGATCATTTCTACCAAATCATCGGCCGCATGACCCCCAGTCAGGTCGTGATGATGGCTTTCGTTGTCATCGGCCTGATCGTCGGCACGGTGCTGATCTTCAATTTTGCCAAGTCGCAGTACTTCGTGCCCCTGTACACAAACCTGTCCAGCGAAGACGCCGGCAAGATCGTCGAGAAGCTGAACGAACTCAAAGTCGCCTACGAAATCGGTGATGGCGGCGCGTCAATCAACGTCCCGTCCGACCAGGTCTACGAAACGCGCATGAAGCTGGCTTCGTCCGGACTACCCAGCCCGCAGAACATCGGTTACGCGCTCTTTGACCAGACCAACCTCGGCATGACCGATTTCGTGCAGAAGCTCAATTACCGCCGCGCCCTCGAGGGCGAACTGGCGCGCACGATCGGCTCGCTCAGCGAAGTCGAGGCCGCCCGCGTCCACCTGGTGATACCCGAAGACAAGCTGTTTAAGGAAGACCAGAACAAGCCGACCGCCTCCGTTGTGGTCAAGCTGCGCGGCGGCCAGTCGCTGACCAAGCGCCAACTGCAGGGGATGTCGTATATCGTCGCTTCATCCGTCGAAGGGATGTCCCCGGACGAGGTCACGATCATCGACTACGACGGCAACCTGCTTTCCGGCGCGCAGTCGAGCGATCCGTCGGCGATGCTTTCCGCCACCCAGTTCGAGATGCGCAAGAACGTCGAGACGTATCTTGAGAATAAAGCCCAGTCGATGCTTTCCAGCGTCATCGGCCACGGCCGCTCGATCGTTCGCGTCAGCGCCGAACTCAATTTCGAGCAGAACAGCACGCAGATCGAAGAATTCAATCCCGATATGGTCGCGGTCCGCTCCGAGCAGCGCACCGCCGCCAAGGGTTCCGAATCGGAGTCGCTGCCCGGTACGCCGCCGGTCACCACCGCCGCTAACAACAGTGACGCCACTGATATCATCACTAACTACGAAGTTTCCAAAACTGTCAGGAGCATCATCGGTGAGGTCGGCGCGATTCAGCATTTGTCGATCGCCGTGATGGTCGACGGCAACTATCAGGATACCACGAACGCCGAAGGCGAAGTCGAACGCAAGTTCCTCAACCGCACGCCGGAAGAACTCGAGCGCTACGCCGGTATCATCAAAAACGCCGTCGGTTACAACGAAGCCCGCGCCGATCTGTTCACCATTGTCGACGTGCCTCTCGACAACAGCCTGATGGTCACCTCGCGCCAGGAGCTCGAATCGATGGGGCAGTGGACGAATTACTGGTACTATGGCAAGAAACTGCTGCTGATCGTCGGCGCGATTTTGGCCTTCCTGTATATCAAGCGCAAGGTGAAGAAGATCTTCTCCGCGCTCGCGAAATACGTCCCGCCGCCGCCGCTGCCGCTGGTGCCGCCGGTCGAGGAGACGATTCAGCAGAAACCGCAGAAGCCGAAACTGATTGATACGATGAAGTCCCAAACCAAGGGCAAACCGGACGAAATCGCCAAGGTGATCCGCACCATCATGGCCGAGCCGCAGTAGTATGCCGATTATGTACGAGCAACTGACACCGGTCCAGAAGGCCGCCATCGCGCTGATCGCATTCGGTACCGAGGTCTCCGCCGAAGTGCTCAAGGCGCTCTCCGATCAGGAACTCGAACGCCTGACGATCGAAATCGCCAACATGCGCGACGTCCCCGGCGAGGTGGAAGAGCGCGTTGTGCAGGAATGCTACGAGGTCTTCCTCGCGCGCGAATATATCAGCACCGGCGGTATTGACTACGCCCGCCAACTGCTCGAAAAGGCCGTCGGCGCCAACCGTGCCGTTGACATCATCAAGCGCCTCGAATCGTCATTGGTGACTTCCGGCTTCAATCTACTAAAAGGCATCGATCCCAAGCAGCTCGTCAACTACATCCAAAACGAACATCCGCAGACGATCGCCCTGATACTGACGCAACTGACCGCCCAGCAGGCGGCCGGCGTCATGACCGAGTTGGCGCCGGAACTGCAGTCCGAAGTTGCGTTGCGCGTTGCCACCATGGAGAAAATTTCTCCGGAGATTCTCAAGGAGATCGAATCGACGCTCGACCAGCATTTCTCCGGCTCGGTCTTCCGCGAAAGCAAACAATCGGGCGGCGCCAAAGCGTTGGCCGATATTCTCAACCTAGTCGAAACCTCCGCCGAGAAGCATATCCTGCAGACGCTCGAGGCCGACAATCCCGACCTCGCCGCCGAGATCAAGAATATGATGTTCGTCTTCGAGGACATCGTCCTTCTCGACGACCGTTCGATCCAGCGCCTGCTCAAGGAGATCGAGACCAAGGATATCGCGATCGCGCTCAAGGCCGCCTCCGACGACGTCAAGAACAAGATCTACGCCAACGTCTCGGAGCGTGTCGCGACGATGATCAAGGAGGAGATCGAGTTCATGGGACCGATGCGCCTGTCCGACGTCGAAGCCGCACAGCAGCGCATCGTCGAAGTGATTCGCCGCCTCGAAGAGGAAGGCCAGATCGTCATCTCCGGCCGAGGAGGCAAGGAAGATGTCGTCGTCTAAGGTCCTCTCGCTGGTGCAATTCGCGGAGGCGCCGGTACCGGTGGGCAGCCGCGAGTTTATCGACCGTTTCCGCAAAGAGCAGGAAGAGAATTCGCCGGAAGGGCAGAAGCTGCGCAAGCTGGAGGAACGGCACCAGCAGGAACTGCAACAAGCGTTTGCCAAGGCCTACGCACAGGGCGAAGCCGCCGGTCTGCAGAAGGGTATGGCGCGGGCACAGCAGGTTGAGAATGAACTGCGCGGGGCGATCACGAATCTCGTCAACTATCATCAAAAGGTTTACCAACAAGCGCGGCAACAGGTCTTCGACCTGGCGTTTGCGCTGGCCAATAAGATTACCACGACGCGCGGAGAAGCGGAACAGCAGACGGTCATGGAAACGATTGACCGCTGTATTGCGGAGTTTCTCGACAAGAGCCGCCTTTTGATCAAGGTCAATCCGGCGCAAGTGGAGTTCGTCCGCAAGCAATTGGCGGAAGCCGACGCCGTGCACGATTCGACGACGCATGTTGCCGTCGAAGGCGATGCGCGGATCGGAGTTGGCGGTTGTATTGTCGAAACGGATTCCGGTTCGGCGGATGCACGGTTTGAGACGCAACTTGAGATTCTCAAGACCAGGCTGCTGGAGATTTCGTAGAGCGTATGTCGAAGCTGGTTGATATCTCAGCGGAGCGCGATCTGATTGCGCGTACAAACACGATTCGGCTCGACGGCAAGGTACGCCGGGTGATCGGTTTGATTATTGAATCGATCGGGCCGCAGGCTTCGCTGGGGGAACTCTGCAAAATTTATCGCCGCCAATCGGATGAGCCGGTATTGGCGGAAGTCGTCGGTTTCCGCGACAATTACACGCTGCTGATGCCGTTTGGCGAATTGGAAGGGATCAATCCGGGTTCGTCGGTGGAGGCGACCGGCTCGGTACTCAAGATTAGCGTCGGCGACGAGCTACGCGGACGCATTCTCAACGGCCTCGGTCAACCGATAGACGACAAGGGGCCGTTGATCACCAAACTGGAGAGACCGATCACGTCCAAGTCTCCTCACCCGTTGAAGCGGCAGCGCGTCGATAAACAGATTTTAACCGGCATTCGTGCCCTCGACGTTTTCACCAGTTGCGGCCGCGGCCAACGAATGGGGATCTTCGCGGGTTCCGGCGTCGGCAAGTCGGTGCTTCTGGGTATGATCGCGCGGCAATCGAGCGCGGCGATCAACGTCATCGGCTTGATCGGCGAACGAGGCCGCGAAGTGCGCGAGTTTATCGAGCATGATCTCGGCGAAGAAGGATTGAAGCGTTCGGTGGTGGTGGCGGTCACGTCGGATCAGCCCGCTTTGATTAAGGTGAAAGGCGTGATGACGGCGACGGCGATTGCGGAGCATTTTCGCGATCAGGGCCACGACGTGATCCTGATGGTGGACAGCGTGACGCGTGTGGCGATGGCGCAGCGCGAGATCGGTTTGGCAGTCGGTGAACCGCCGGCAACGAAGGGCTATACGCCTTCGGTGTACGCGATGCTGCCGAAGTTATTGGAGCGCGCCGGCGCGGGGGAGCGCGGGTCGATTACCGGACTCTACACGATTCTTGTCGAAGGGGATGATTTTAACGAACCGATTTCCGATCAGGTGCGGTCGATCCTCGACGGGCACGTGACGTTGTCGCGGCGGCTGGCGCATCGCAAGCATTACCCTGCGATTGACGTGCTGCAATCGGTGTCGCGCGTGATGGTGAACATCGTCTCGCAACAGCATCGCGACCTGGCGGGGGAGGCGCGCAAACTGCTGGCGGTGCATTCGGAGAATGAAGATCTGATCAATATCGGCGCGTATGTCAAGGGATCGTCGCCGGAAATCGACACGGCGATCGCGAAGGTGCCGCAGATTAATGAGTTCCTCCAGCAGGATATCACGTCGAAACGACCCGATTTCGCGCAGGATTTGGCGCGGTTGAATACGATTATCGGCCATGAAGAAGTTCCAGTTTCGCCTGCAGAAGCTGCTTCAGCTTAAGACCCACAAGAAAGTCGAGAAGCAAAAAGACCTCGCCAAGGCGGAGCGCGTGCGCCGCATGGAAGAGGCGCACCTGGAGATGTTGAAAGAGCGTCTGGAAGATGAAATCAACGACCTGGCGCCGCTGAAGGTCGAAAAGATCGATGTGCGGCGGTTGACAAATTCGGTCTACTTCCAACATCGCTTAAACACCAACATGGCGAATCAACGCAAGGCGATTGCCACGGCGAAGCGGCAGGAGTCGATCAAACGCAAGCATTTGATCGATGCTGCGCGCGAAGAGAAGGTGTATGTGAAGTTGAAGGAGAAGCAACAGGAACGCTACCTTCACGAACTCGATCAGCATATCCAAAAAGAGATCGACGAGATTGCGCAGACGGGGTTTGTGAGGGGGAAGGACCCACGGGTTACGGGTTGAGCAGGTGATGCTTATTCCTAATGCTTTGTAGGCGCGCCGAATCACCGACGGCTTCACACAGGTCGGAATACTCTCTCAAGATTGGTGTTACAGCTGCGCTCTGAAGCCCGGCAGCATCCACCATCCAAGAGGAGGCTCGATCATAAGCTTCGAGAGCCTCAGGTACTTTGACACCACCTTGGCTTGCATATGCACGGGCTAAGTAGAATTCGACTGTCGCCCACCCAACGAGATCGAGTTGAAGTCCCGATTCTCTCAGGGCTTTGGCTGACAACAACAACGATTCGGCTTCCAATCCTTGGCCCCCAATGTAGTTGAGGACTCCACCCGGCCTGGAGTAACATATGAAACGGGCGGAATCTACTGAGGTGTCGAGTGAGTCCAGCACCTGAAGTGCTTGTCGGTAAGCAATCTCAGTCGAATCCAGTTGTCTTAATGATTCCCAGACCATGCCGATCGAAATCAAGAGCTCAGCATGGGCACGACTGAAGTAACCGCATTTTCTGATTGTCTCGGCTTGATAGCTTCGGCTAATCTCGACAGCCTGATCCCAATGCTGCCTACGAAACGCGAGGTCGTATTCATGCTTGAGTTGATTGTAACTGGGTGACGATCCATCACTACAAGACAATCCAACAATTGAAGCTGCGATCACAGCAACCAATGCCCTCAGAGCCAGACGGCACAAGGTGGACGATAGGAAACAGATCATCAGTGTTCTCAACAGAGTTTCTCGCCAGGTGTGTTAAGTCACGGCGAGTCTGAACTCACATCTTTCATCTACATTATGAACGCGCGGCTGTTCCAATGCAAGCGTAACCATCAAACTTCACGATAGAACATTGTCAAATCCCTTCGTCACGGGCGAGCAGAAGTTCAATGTAGCGAAAGAGGCTCGCGCTGGATTGTAGGGTGTTGCGGAAAACGGGATTTGACCTACGACCCAGCCCCACCCTCCGCTGCGCTCCGGGTGGGCTACCGGGTTTCACTGCCCACCTTCAGTACGCCCGCGTTTCAGGATTTCTTTTTGTTGTCGCTGCCACGGCCCGCCATTATAGAGTGCACCCGACACCGCTCTGACCGGTTCCTGAGCGTACGTGAGCGCCGTCAGTTTGCCGGTTTTGTCAAACGATACCATCCATTCAGCCACTTCACCGCTGTCGAACGCGTAGACCCAAAGCCTGACAGTGTCAGATTCCACACCCGTTGTAATCGCGGGTGCCGCGATGCGTGAAGCGTATTCTTGGGGCATCTTCTTCAGCTCCTTGAGGACTCGTTTGGACAAGTTACGATCATAGAATTCATTGTCCACGTCCCTTACCACATCTTCCAGGTACAGTTCCTCTCCCGTTATCCAGCCGATTTCGTCTCCCTGCTGACACATCATGTAGGCCCTGGCGATGTCCGCCTGTGAATTGATGAAAACGATCAATTGATCTTCATACTCCAGCGTCACGAACAGCTTCGAGCGGCAGATCAAATCGGAAGGGAAGACCTGTGGACACTCGAGCGCTGCCTGATTGATGAGTGAAACCAGGGTCTCACCTGTTCCGTGCACAAGCGGCACCCAGCGCTTTGACGTGAGGTTTACGGCCGCATAGAGCGGAGCATAGACTTGATAATGAACACCTTCCCAGGAGAGATACTTGAAGCCGGTATGCCTTACAGCGAGAACAACATTCGCTCTCAAAGAATCGTAGGCAATGACGCGATGTAGCCAGATTGCTTCCTGATCGGAATGAAAGTCCGGATCTGCGATCGGGTCCGAAAGCTTCCGTGCCGACTCAACCCAAGACGGAATGAACAGAGCGATAGTATCCTGCAGCCATGCTGGAGCAAAGCACTCGGCCTCAACGCTGCCAAACGTCACGCCTGACTGCTGGGCGACAGTTGGACCTGTGGGTGCCGGGAAGATGATCTGGTGAAATCCACACAACTCTTCAGCCGCCGCATTCCCAACCAGGCCAATGCACACGGTGAGCGTGCACAGTGACAGCACTCCAAACAGATGACTCATGGGCCGGTAGCCCACGCGCAGCGCCAGCGAAGGGTGGGATTTATCATCCCCGACGCAATACGGATGATTGAAAAATTGAATCATGCCAATTCCTTTGTCTTCGTCCGACTCCCGCGATTGGAGCCGCGGCGATTCATCGATCAATAATAAGACGAATCTCTGCCCCAAGTCGAGCAATTTGTGGTCAAGCTATTTCGACAGTGACCTGCGCCCCACCCTCCGCTGGCGCTGCGGGTGGGCTACCGCTACCGCCTACGACCCGGCCCCATCTTTCGCTGGCCGCGGTTGGGGTGCCGGGGCTTGAGGTATATTGCGAAAGGGCGTAGGTCCGAACCCCTGTAGTTCGGACTCTTCAGGTACCTCACAGAACTGACGCCAACGGTCAATTAGCGTGATCACGGCTGTTCCTGATTCAGAAGACGAACGTATTGGATGAGCCTTCTCAGAATTAGGGAGACTTGTCAAATCCCTTCGTCACGGGCCGGCAGAAGTTCAAGTTAGCGAAAGAGGCTCGCGCTGGATCGCAGAGTGTTGCGGAAACACGGGATTTGACTACGACCTGGTGTCAAAGCAGCCACATTCGTCCTGCACACAGCCAGTGGCCCCACCCTCCGCTGCGCTCCGGGTGGGCTACCGGGGTTCGGACCAAACTCATCATTAGTCCTTAAGATCTCGTCAGTCGTTGATTATACTCGCCTCCTTTCGCTGCGGCGCAAGGCGATGTGGCAACTGTGAAGTTGGGGAAAGTTGCCCGAAAGCGTACTTGCAACGTGGGTCGCGTATATCTATAATTATTCTTGAAATTCGCATAGCCTGACGCTATTCTCGATGAGAGCGGGCTGTTGGTAAGTCATGGCAGAGTTCAATTACCCCGCGTTAATGGAGTGGCCGCGCCGTGGTCGGACAGAACAGGAATCGCGGACACATGGCAACTCCGAAGTAGATAAGTAATCATTTCGTATGGAGAGGTACACCGCAATGCCAAAGTTTTTGATCGAAGTCCCGCACGAGGCCGAGCCCGTCGCCTGCCTCCGGGCTATCAAGGTCCTTCAAGAAACCGGATCGCACTATCTCACTAACGCCGACTACGGCTGTCATGACGGCGTGCACAAGGCCTGGATCGTCATGGAAGTCGATGACAAAGAGGCCGCACGAAATATCCTGCCGCCAGTTTACCGGCCTCGAGCAACCGTCATTGCCTTGAACAAGTTCTCCGCGAGTGAAGTCGACGAACTCCTGGCCTACCACCAGGGAAAAGGCACTGCCTCGTAGGTCGTAGCGCCGGTGTCGATTTCAATGGGACCCGGAGCGCAGCGGAGGGTGGGGTTTAAAGTGAAATTGTCAAATCCCTTCGTCACGAGCGGGCAACCGAAAAGGGATGAGTTTGCGGCTCGCGCCGAGCCTGGTGGGAAGATAAGCAGGCGGGATTTGACCTACGGGCCAGGAAATCAGTCGTCAAGTCCCTTCGTCACGGGCGGGCGGTCGTTGGTCGCAGAGTCTTCGGCTCGCGCCGGATTGAAGGGTGTTGCGGAGAAACGGGATTTGACCAACGACCCTGGAAATCAGGCGTCAAATCCCTTCGTCACGAGCGAGCAGAAGTTCAATGTAGCGGAAGTGGCTCGCGCTGGATTGCAGAGTGTTGCGGAAAAACGGGATTTGACCTACGGACTCTATCGACTCGCCTTTGACTCGAGAGCGGTGATCCTCGCTTCGTATTGCTGTTTGATCCTGAGGATCTCTTCCTCGACCAACCTTTGCACCAGCGACTTCAGCTCATCCGGCAGTTGCGGGGGCGTTTTCGTTCCGTCTCCAACACGCGCCTGATCCTGACCTTGAGGTGAGGCCGGAGGATTCTCTTCGGTAACAAGGCTCTCCCAGTACGTCGTGCCGTACCAGGTCGGCACGTAGAGGAGCGTGAGACGGGCATACGAAATCTCGGTCGCCGCGGGACCGTTTATGTGACCATACAGGCTGTATCTGTATTCGCCGGGTTCATCGACGTAGAATGTCGCGATCGGAGACAGAGTGAAAACATACGAACCTGAACCGGCGTTCATCGGTATGCGCACGCGTGCGCGGTTGGTGGGCGGCAGGTAGGCGCTCGATTTGGTGATTGTGATTTCGATATCATCATTATCGCCCCAGGTGTGGTCCATCGATCCTGTCGCCATGCCAAACGCCAACACATAGCCGCTGTCGGGAACGGTGATCGTCTCTTGAGTAATCAGCACGTTGGAATGACCGAGGCTAACGCCGCTGATCGACATATTCATCGCCATGCCCGCCTCATTGGGTTGCCGTCCGGCGGAAAGCAGCAGCGGGTTAATTGCGCCTGCATAAAGAGTGTCGCGCACCTGCGCGCTGCCGTTGACATGAAGTTTACGGGTTGGCGACGTCGTGCCGATGCCGACCTTGCCGTCCTCGAGAACCGTCAGCGCCTCTAAGGCGGCATCCTGACTGCGCAGGCTCAGCGCGCCTGCCGGGATATTATTGTTGGTATAGTCGTCCATGCGGAGATGCCAGCGATTTTGGGGTGTCTGGAACCGGATTCCGGTTTCGCCGTGGCTGGTGGCTGAACTCTCAACCCGCAAGAAGGCCGCGCCGCCAGCGGCGCTGTTCTCGACATGCAACATGTCCTCCGGCGCCATCGTCCCCAGTCCGACTTCCTTCGCTTCCGGGTCGATCAGCATCCAGTTGGAGGAGCCGCGATCGTAAATCCGAATACCGCCGCCGGGGGTGAGGTAGAGGCAATCAGTCGCCGATATCACCAGATCGTCGGTGCCGCTGTTGATTTTGCATTCCGTGTTCCCGAATACGATATCGCCGCCTTGGCTAAGGCGAATATCGCCTTCGACATGGAGCTTGGCGGCCGGCACCGCGATGCCGATCGCAACGGAGTCGGACGTGGTTGTCGTTCCGATATGCGTCCCCGCATCGGTCCAACCGCCGGCGGTCGCCTCTTCAGGCGAAGCCTTCCAGGCGGTGCCGTTCCACTTGATGACTTCGCCCGCGGCGGCACTGTTCTGACCGATGTCGCCAAGCTGGATGGTGCCGTTCACGATCTTGGCGCTGGTGACGGAGTTGTCGGCGACCGCTTTGGCATAAGCCGCCGAGTCGGCGTTGAGTGCCCGAAAGGCGGCGGGTGTGCTGAGCAGCGGCCGCAGCGGGCGCATTTCGGAATCGCTGTTGATCCGAATGCCGAGCCAGCGGATCGCGCCGGTGAAGACGCTCGCCGGGATTGGAGTCGCGCTGCCGAGGACCACCGAGAAGCTTCCGGCGGCAACAACGACGCTCGCATGCGATTCCGTCCAGAGCGCGCTCGTACCCAACGAATCGCTATAGATGGTGGCCGTGAGGGCAACGGTCTCATTCAGGGGATTGCCGGAAACGTCGTTTAAGAAACCTTGGTAGCTCATGCGTTGCGGTATCGCAGCCAGGAGGGTGGAGGCGGTCAAGAGCGCAATCAGAGCGAGGGAAGGGAAGAGGCGTTTCATGTATGCTCCAGTCGCAAAATGTTACAATAGCGGCGCGGATCGCGCGGCGGAGTCTGGATTGTCGCCAGATTCGTCGTCGCGTGACCTATGAAGTGTGATCGGTCAAGACGTATGAATTCATAATACAAAACCGGAGTATTTTGTCAATGAAATTGCACTGCGTAGGTCGAAACCTCTGGAGGGTAGTTACTTCGAGAGCCGAATACACGTCCCCGGAGTTTCGACATGCACCTGTCATTGCGAGGATCGAACGCCCGCCCACCATTTTCTCCGCCCACAACTGCGACGAAGCAATCTGTTCATCCGCGTTTCCGTATTCCTGTAGGTCGAAACCCCTGGCTCGTCGCGTGTATGAACTTAGGATGGTCGCTCTTGGGGTTTCGACAATGACCTGACACCTTCCAGATCTGTCAAGCGGCAATGGTGTTAGTTTTACAATCTTTAGAGTCGCAATCCACACCCAGGACAATTCTTCAGCGTCATTGGACGTAAGGGATGGTCCACTCGTGAATTGCATTTCGGGCAGCGAATTCGGCTGTGTACAATTACAACGAGAATTGTCCAGCCAAGGCACCCAGCGACGAATAACCAATGTGCATGTAGCGACAAGAAAAGGAAGGTGAAAAACCCAGGGAATACACTAAGTGCAACCAACATCCGTTTCTTTCTTGTTCTTCCCATGGTCTAAAATCCTCACGCGGCATCTGCCGCAATTACTCTCATGGGCGAATGAAATTGCCGTTGCGGCAGGTCTTCTCGCGCGCCGTTGTTCTGGAAGAACCACCACCAACACTCGCGCGAGGCGACCTGACGCGATCTTGTTACTCGTCGTGACATGTCAATTTGCGACCCACCCTCCGCTGGCGCTCCTGGTGGGCTGCTGGGTCGGATCAAGCAGCATGACAGAATAGTTGTGGCTTCTCGCAATCGCACGTCAAAGCTCGTTGCCGCAACGAGGGCACTTCGGAGGAGTGAGGGTATATTTCCCCGCCGGCAAACGCGATTTGCAGCTTGGACACCGTACCCGATAGGCCGTTACGACGATAGTCGTTACCCAGACGAGCATCATAATAAATGCAAGCAACCCACCGACAAATTGACCAATCACAACAATACAGATCCCACCAACGGGCCATAGAACAAAAAAAATGAGCCTTCTCCTCAATCGTGCACTCGCCATGCCGACTCCCGCCGTAAGAAATAGTCACATACCGATTGAAAGATGTAGTCGATCAAGTTCATGAAATCCTGAACACAGGAATTCCATGTCCGTATAGGGACTCATCACTCTTTCCGCGAACGAGTTTCTGAATACTTCGAATCATGCCAGTTCCTTTGTCTTCGCTTGACCGCCGCGATTGGAGTCGCGGCGACCTCACTGCCCAATGATAAGACGAACCGCCGCCGCAAGTCGAGCAATTTGTGGTCAACATAATTCGGAAGTGGTCTGCCCTCCCACCCTCCGCTGGCGCTGCGGGTGGGCTACCGGATTGGCGTGGGCTACCGGATTGCAGAGGGGTTTCATTGGGTACCTCCTGCCCCACAAATCAAAACGGACAGCCGCCAGGCTGTCCGTTTCGGTTTCTCGCGGCGCGGGTAAGGTGCTCGCAAGCCCGCGCCTGATGCAACGTTCTCTTACTTCAAGAGCATCATCTTGCGTGTCATCGCGAAGTCGTCGGCGCTGATCTTGTAGAAGTACACGCCGCTTTCAACCACGCGACCATTATTGTCGGTGCCGTTCCAGTCGATCCGCTTGTTGCCGGCCGACAGAGTCGTATTCACCAGCTCCGCCACTTCCTGCCCGAGGATGTTGTACACCCGCAGCGTCACGTGGCTCGGCTTGGGCAGATTGAACTCAATCGTCGTCGACGGATTGAACGGGTTCGGGTAGTTCTGCTCGAGGCTGAAAGCGATCGGCAGCGTGCCGCCCAGATCGTCCACGTCGGTCGACTGATCGACCACCAGCGAAATCGTCAAGGTGTCTTCGTCATCCAGGATGCCGGTCGCGATGGTCGTCACCTGCTTGACGATGACCTGCGCCTCGTAGCTGCCCGGGATCAGGCCGGCCACGTTGATTGCGGCATCCACGGTTGACGGGGTCGTGCCGCTGGTCGGGTTGAGCGTCAACCACGGCGTAGTTTCAATCGCGCCCCACATGAATTCGATGCCGGAAGGACTGGCGTTGGTAATCGTGAACGACTGCGGATCCGGATTCTCGTCGACCATGGTGTTGAAGGTCAAATGATCCGGAGTCAGCAGGATGTCGACGTCATCAACGATGTCGACTACGATCACGACCGTCTGCGGCGAGTTGGTGGCTTCCGCCGACGTGATGGTAATGTCCGCGCTGTGACGGCCGATGCCGAGCGCAGCGATATCGACGCTGGCCGTGAAGTTGCCCGGCGCGGTGCCGGAGGTCGCCGACAGCGTCAGCCAGTCGGTCGTCTCGGCCGCATTCCAGTTAAGCGCGCCCGTACCGCCGTTGGTGATGATCACCTGCTGGCCGGCCGGATTCGGACCGCCCTGATAGCTGTTGAAGAACAGCGAGTCGTCGTTCAGAACAATTACTGCCGCCGACGGCTGCACCGTGAAGGTGGCCGCGTCGTCGTCGAACAAGCTGCCCGGATCGGTGGCGCGGAACGTGATCGTCTCGCTACCCGACCAGGAAGCGTTCGGCGTGGTGATCGTCGCAATGCGATTGACGTCGATCGAAACGGTCAAGTCGGTATTGCCGGAGTAGGTCCAGGTCATCTGGTTGTCGTTGTTGTCGGCGTCACTGACGAAATTGTCGAGCGTGATCGTCGTAAACGTGCCGCCAAAGGCCACGGTCTGGTTCGGGATATCGGTAACGACCGGCGGGTCGTTGACTGCGGTGACCGTGAAGGTCGCGTTGTCGGTCGCGAACAGAGCACCCGGATCGGTGGCGGTAAAAGTAAACGTCGCGCTGCCGGCAAACTCGCCGCCCGGATGCGCGATCGTGGCGATGCGGTTGGCATCGATGTTCACCGTGAATCCGTTCGGACTGGCCGAACTGGCGGTCCAGATAATCGTGTTGTCGGCGTCTTCGGCGTCGGTCACGAAGTTGTCAAGAATGATTGTCGAGAACACGGCCCCTTCGTTAATCGTCTGATCGGGGATATCCGAAACTACCGGCGCGGTGTTGGTCGGACCGCTGCAACCACCCATAATGCTCATGTCCGCGGTGCCGCAATCGGTGTAGCCCGGTTCCACCGAACCGCCCGCCGCCGGCGACAACGTCCAGTATCCGGCCGGAGGCACGAACACCGAATCGAAGTTTACGCACTGTGCCGGCGTGCCGCTCGGAATCTGCACCCAGAGAGTCATCAGATGAACTTCCGTCGCGTTGACCGGGAACGGAGCGGCCGGCGTAAAGTTGATCCAACCGGCAAGTACGGTATTGTTCGTGGTATTCACCGTGTAGAGGAACTGGCCGAATCCCGCGACCGGGAAGTTCGGGCCTTTCTCCACCGAGGTAATTTCGATATCAGGAGAGTTTTGCGTGAAGCCCAGCGAGAAACCGCCCAAGGCGACATCGTTGGTGATCATCACGCGAACTCCGACGGAGTCCCCGTCGGTCGGAACATCAACCGGGCACTCGAGTCGAATCGTGTTAGCTCCGAAAAGGGCTCCCGGTGCAATGATCCATGTGATTCCCACGATCATCGTGCACAGCACCATCAGCTTGAACAGTCTTGGCATAGACATGCACCTCCAGAAGATTTCTTTCTTCATTCGCATAGGCATATACGCAAAGATCGTGCGAGGTTGAGAGGATATATCAAGCCCAATTACAGGTATCTTAACTAATTGTCATTGTTTGCATTAACGCGTTCCTTGTAGCCGTCGCTCAAATCAAGAGTGACTGAGAAGCCTTTGCCAGGAGGCATCGGTAGGTGAAAAGCTTTGCATCTTCGCTGCAAGCCCTCAAAAACCGCTTTTCGCTTGCCAGCGCGCTAATCCGGCTGTAATCTTGTCACAATTCAATCGTGTTCTCTCTAAAGGAGTTGCCAGAAATGATCTATCGTTTTGCTTTGCGCGTACTTCTCCCGGCTTTTGTCCTCTTTCCGCTGATGATTTCGTGCGGCCAGAAGCAGGAGGAAACTCATTCATCCGTGCCCGTCCCGGCGCGGTTCGTCGGCGAGGAAAAGCAGCTCGTAGCCACGTTGTTCGACCTGTGGGATCACAAGGGGCATGTCGCCTCGGTCGATCAGGCCGCGGATATCCTGGGCGTTAAGGTGAGCGACAGCATCCGCGCCGATCTCCTTGTGAAGTTCTCCGACAGCCTGATGATGCACGAGCGGCTAGTCCGCTATCGCGCGCACACGTTTGTCCTGACCAATGAGGAAAAGCTGATCGGCGAGTACATCATCGTGAACGAGAAGCGCGCGCAGGAATTTCCGGCGTTGGAACAAGTCGCCACGGCGCTGAACATTCCGGCCGAGCGCATCAAGGACCGCCTGCAGTTTCTGTCCAAGCTGGGGATGTTCTATGATCTCGGTGCGCCGGATGAGTACAACAAGCTCGGCTTCAGCTTCGGCCAGGGCGTCAATGATTTCACCTTCGATCTCGGACTGCGCCAGCACATCTTCCGCGTCGACGGCGGCAAACCGATCAATGTCGGTTGCGCCAAGGAGGCGCTATTTATAGTTGCGACCGAATATCCCAAGCACCACGTCGAATATCGCACCTATGATCCGATCAGCCTGCAGCCAATTGATGTCGTTTTCGATAAGGGGGAGGTAGTTTCCGTCCTGCCGGAGAGCGCACGGCTGCTGGAAGGCGGCACCTGCGGTACCAACAACCTGTTCGTTACGGAGGCCAACGCGCTGGCGTTTTCGCAAACGATTCCGCGCTTCGACCCGAACCGCCAATTCCCGATTTTCGAGATCAAGCAGCGGTTCGATGAGACCAAGAAGCAAGCGGAGGAGTCCGGCAAGTAGGCATTCTCAAGTGATCTCATTCTGACGGGCGGAGCCAATCCGCCCGTTTTTGTTGGCATCGGAATTTGTTCCACTTTTCACAATCGGTGCCGGATTTACTTGCCTCTTTTCTCCGGTTTTCGTAAGTTTTCGGTTCATTGCTGAGGGGGCGTCTGGTGGAATCGAAACCGCGAGACAATGGGAAAGCATAGAGTCCGTGGTGAATCAGGGATGTTGGCAATTCCGCGATAAAGGAGAAATCGTTATATGAGCACACAACCACAAGCTGTGATTTTGTCCGCGTGCCGGACGGCGATCGGCAAGTTCCAGGGCGGACTGTCAGGATTTTCCGCGCCGCAATTGGGCGCGTTTGCGATCAAGGAAGCCGTGCGCCGCGCCGGCGTGGTTCCGACGGATGTCCAGGAATGTATTATGGGCCAGGTGGTACAGGCGGGATCGGGCCAGGCGCCGGGTCGCCAAGCCGCGATCCATGGTGGACTGCCGCCGGAAGTAGCCTCGATCACGATCAACAAGGTGTGCGGCTCCGGGCTGAAGGCCGTGATGCTGGCGGCGCAGGCGATCAAGGCGGGGGATGCCGATGTGATCGTCGCGGGCGGCATGGAGTCGATGTCAAATACGCCGTACTCGCTGCCGAGCGCGCGCACCGGCATGCGGCTGGGGAATCAGCAGGTGGAAGACCTGATGATCAAGGACGGCCTGTGGGATTCGTTCAACAATTTCCACATGGGCAACGCCGCCGAGTATACCCAGCAGAAGTCGGGCGTGACTCGCGAAGAGCAAGATGAATTCGCCTACAATTCGCACCGCAAGGCGATCGCCGCGATCGACGGTAGCAAGTTCAAGAATGAAATCTTCGACGTGTTGGTACCGCAACGCAAGGGCGATCCGCTCATCGTCAATGTCGACGAGTCGCCGCGCCGCGATATTTCGGTCGACATGTTGTCGAAGCTGAAACCGGCGTTCCAGAAGGACGGCACGGTAACGCCCGGCAACGCGCCGGGTCTCAACGACGGCGCCTGCGCGCTGGTGGTCAGCTCGCAGGGTTACGCCGAGGCCAACGGTCTCAAGCCGCTGGCCAAGGTCGTGGCTTATGCCGTAGCGGGGACGCCGCCGATCGACCTGTTTTTCTCGCCGATCTACGCGGTGCAGAAGCTGATGAAGAGGATGAACGTCGATATCAATTATTTCGACCTGATCGAAGCCAACGAAGCGTTCAGCGTGCAGGCGCTGGCGGACGGCAAGGGTCTGGGTTGGGACTGGAACCGCGTCAACGTCAACGGCGGTGCGGTGGCGCTCGGGCATCCGATCGGCGCATCCGGGGCGCGCATTCTCACGACTTTGATTTACGCATTGAAAGACCGCGGCAAAAAGACCGGCCTGGCGACCTTGTGTCTCGGCGGCGGTAACGCCGTGGCTCTGGCTATAGAGATCGTTTAGGAGCAGATCGGGAGGACGGGTATTTATGGAACTGAAGACGGTGGCGATCGCCGGCGCCGGCACGATGGGGAACGGCATAGCCCATGCTTTTGCCCAAAAAGGCTTTGAGGTATTACTGATCGACACGTCGCAGGAGACGCTCAAACGGGGGCTGGATACAGTGAAGTCGAATCTGTTGCGGCAGGTGAAGCGCGAAGTGTTGACGCAGGCCGATGCTGACGCGGCGTATGCGCGCATCCGCACGACGGTCAAGCCGGGCGATGCCGCGGCGGCGCAACTGGTGATTGAAGCGATCATAGAGGAGATGGCGGCCAAGCACAAGTTCTGGCAGGAGATGGAAGCGGTGTGTCCCGGGACGACGCTTTTTGCCTCGAACACGTCATCTCTGCCGATCACGCAACTGGCGGCGGCGACCAAGCGGCCGGACAAGTTCATCGGCATGCACTTCATGAACCCGGTGCCGCTGATGAAGCTGGTCGAGTTGATTCGCGGCATCGCCACGAGCGATGAAACGTTCGAGACGATCAAGGAGCTGGCGATCAGGTTGGACAAATCGCCGGTAGCGGTCAACGACTATCCCGGTTTTGTCGCCAACCGCATCCTGATGCCGATGATCAACGAGGCTTGCTTTGCGCTGATGGAGGGTGTTTCCGGGCGGGAAGAAATCGACACCGTAATGAAGCTGGGCGCCAACCATCCGATGGGACCGCTGACGCTGGCGGACTTCATTGGCCTCGATGTTTGTCTGGCAATTCTGGAGACGCTGCACAGCGGTCTGGGGGACCCGAAATATCGGCCCTGCCCGTTGCTGAAGAAGATGGTGCAGGCGGGTTGGCTCGGCCGCAAGAGCGGTCGCGGGTTCTATACGTACGCATAGCTGATCGAGACGGCATGCGGCGATTACGATCTGCGGCCGGAAGGCGTCAATTATCCGCCTGTCCGGCTTGAAAGTGCGTGCCGATAATGTTATCATCGATCTTCAGGAGAGTAATTGTATGGATTTTGCGCTAAACGAAGACCAAATCATGATGCGCGATGCGGCACGCGAATTCGCCGAGAAACGTCTCAAGCCGATTGCCGAGGAACTTGATGCCAACAGCGAGATGCCGGCCGAGCTGCTTAAGGAAGCAGCGGAGCTGGGGTATTTCGGTTTGCTGGCGCCGGAAGAATACGGCGGGCTGGCAGTCGACACGCTCAGCTATGCCCTCGTGATCGAGGAGCTGGCGCGTGCTTGCGCGGCGCTGGCGATCACGATTTCGGTGCACAATTCGCTGGTCATCAAGGCGATTGCGAAGTTCGGAACTGCGGAGCAGAAGCAGAAGTACCTGCCAAAGCTGGCGAGCGGGGAATTCATCGGCGCGTACTCGCTCTCCGAGCCGGGCGCCGGCACCGATGCGGCATCATTGCAGTGCCGGGCGGTACGCGACGGCAACGACTTCGTGTTGAACGGCACCAAGAGCTGGGTTTCGTCGGCGGCGTACGCCTCGGTGTTCGTGACTTTCGTTCTTTCCGATCCGGCGCGCGGCAAGCACGGGGTCTCGTGTTTGCTGGTGGACAAGGGGATGAAGGGGATGAACCTCGGCAAGCCGGAGAAGAAGATGGGATTGAAGGCCTCCGATACGCGCGAAGTGTCGTACATCGACTGCCGCGTGCCGGCGGCGCAGCTTCTGGGCGAAGAGAGTCACGGGCTGCGGGTGGCGTTTTCGCTACTGGAAGCCGGGCGCGTCGGGGTGGCGGCGCAATCGTTGGGAATCGCGCAGGCCGCATTCGATGAGGGTTTAGCCTACGCCCGCGAGCGCAAGCAATTCGACCAGCCGATCATCAACTTCCAGGCCACGCAGTTTAAGATCGCCGAAATGGCGACGCGCATCGACGCCGCGCGGCTACTGACGTATCGCGCTGCGACTTTGTACGAATCCGGTGAGGAACACGTCAAAGAAATCTCGATGGCCAAGTTGTTCGCCTCGCAGACGGCCAACTACGTGGCCAATGAAGCCGTTCAAATTCATGGCGGCTACGGGTATGTCAAGGAGTACGCGGTGGAGCGGTATTTCCGCGACGCCCGCGTGACGGAAATCTACGAAGGGACATCGGAAGCGCAGAAAATGGTGATTTCGCGCGCGATCATCCACGAAGGGAAGTAATGTTCGCCGATTCCGACTACATCGATTTTCGACATCAAGTCCGCGACTTTTGCGAGCGCGAGATCGCGCCGTTGGCGGCGGAAGCTGACGAGACGCAGAAATTTTCACCGACGGCGATCAAGAAGCTGCACGAACAGGGCTGGTGGGCAATCCAGGTGGCGCCGGAATACGGCGGTCGCGGTTGGAACACCGTGCAGTATTCGATCATTGTGGAGGAGCTGTCGCGGGTGTGCGGCTCGACCGGTCTGGCGGTGGCGGCGCACAATTCGCTGGGCGCCGGGCCGATCAGCTATTTCGGCACGCCGGAGCAAAGGCAGCGCTACCTGCATTTTAACGATCCGGAACCATATTTGATCGCGTTCGGCCTGACCGAACCGCAGGCGGGGTCGGATGCGGGGGCAACCAAATCGGTTGCCGAACCCCGGGGCGACCATTATATTCTCAACGGCACGAAATGCTGGATCACCTCGGCCGGCCTGTGCAAGTACGCGATCGTAACCGCGCGCACCGATAAGTCGACCGGGGTCCACGGGATATCCTCCTTTGTCATCGAGAAAGGCATGGCCGGATTTTCGGTGGGGAAGAAGGAGAACAAGTTGGGCTGCCGGGGTTCCGACACGGCCTTTTTGCATTTTGACGATCTCACGGTGCCGCGCGCGAATCTGATCGGCAAGGAAGGCGAGGGATTCAAGCAGTTCATGAAGACGCTGGACGGCGGCCGGATTTCGATTGGTGCGATGGCGCTGGGTCTGGCGCAAGGTGCGTTCGAGGCGGCGACGCGATATGCCGCGACGCATGAGTTAGACGGCGTGCCATTGGCCGACCAGCAATGGGCGCAGTTCAAGCTGGCCGACATGGGCTGTCGGATTGAAGCGGCACGCGGGTTGATTTACGGAGCCAGTTTGTTGCGTGACCAGGAGAAGCCGTACTCGCAGCAGTCGGCGATGGCCAAGTTGTACGCCTCCGAGGTCTGCAACTTCGCAACATCGGAAGCGTTGAGCATTATTGGGTTAGAATCGCAGGCGGCGCGCTATCCGGTGGAACGGATGTGGCGCGATATGAAGTTGACGGAAATTGGCGAAGGGACCTCCGAGATTCAGCGTCTCGTGATTTCCCGCGCGATACTTAAATCGGTTCAGACGACTTAGGTTGTTGGAGGAGGACGCATGGCATTTGACGAAAACGGCAAGATCTGGATGAACGGCGAGTTCGTCGACTGGAAAGATGCCAAGATTCATGTCCTCTCGCATGTCGTTCACTACGGCAGCAGCGTGTTTGAGGGGTTGCGCTGCTACAAGACGAAGAAGGGACCGGCGGTGTTCCGGATGAAAGAGCACACGCATCGGTTGCTCAACTCGGCCAAGATTTACCGGATGAAGGTGCCGTACACGGAAGAGCAGTTGAACGAAGCGCAGATTGAACTGATCAAGTTGAATAAGAAGGAATCGTGCTATATCCGGCCGGTGGTGTACCGCGGCTACAAGCAGTTGGGGGTTGATCCGACCGGCTGTCCGATCGACGTGGCGATTGCGGTGTGGGATTGGGGCGCCTACCTCGGCGGCGGCGCGCTCGACAACGGTGTGGACGTCTGCGTGTCCTCGTGGCGGCGGATGGCGCCGGATACGTTTCCGGCAATGGCCAAGAGCGGTGCCAATTACATGAACAGCCAGTTGATCAAGCTGGAAGCGATCGAGCACGGCTATGTCGAGGGAATCGCTCTGGATCACAACGGGCTGGTCAGCGAAGGGTCGGGGGAGAATATCTTTCTGTACCATGAAGGCAATCTAATTACACCGCCGTACAACGCTTCAATCTTGCCGGGGATTACACGCCATACGGTGATTCAGCTCGCGAAGGAAATGGGGATCAAGGTGATCGAGCGCAATTTGCCGCGCGAACTGCTGTATGTCGCCGACGAAGTGTTTTTCACTGGCTCGGCGGCGGAGATTACTCCGATTCGGTCGATTGATAAGATTCAGATCGGCGCGGGTAAGGCGGGTCCGATTGCCAAGAAGCTGCAAGCGGCGTTCAAGACGATCGTCGAGGACGGCGAAGACAAGCGCAGCTGGCTGACGTGGGTGCACGCCCGCGAGGCCGTCGGCGTGTCGTAGACGCAGCGGATCGACAATTGATGTTGAAGGAGCATGGATCGCCGTGCTCCTTTTTTGTTTTGGCGATACGAGGCGGGCGCGGAGTTCGTCTTTCCTTCATGATGTGGGCCCCCGTGAAGGGGAGCGCCTAATCCGGATCAGGCATTGCATTGATGCGGCTTGAGAGTTGCCTCAAGCGCGCGGCCCGCTTCTCGCCTCGATGAGTCACAAAACCTAGGACTCGGTGACCCGTCAACAGCTTGGACGTCATCTGTCGGCGGGCTTAGTGGGCGAACATCGAGGTCGAGTCGGGCGGCGCTGGCGACATCAGTGCCTCCACTAAGGGGTGCGGTCTGATTTTTGGAGTGATGTTGTAGTGAACAGGGGCGGTTGGTAGTGAAGCGGTAGCGGTTGCGAACACCCTCACCCCCGACCCCTCGACCAGAGGAAATCTTGGACGTGCGGAGATTGCTTCGTCGCGGTGGAGTGCGGAGGGTGTGGTGAGGATACGTTCGCTCCTCGCAACGACACCTTGCAGAGGCGTGGTGGAGCAGTAGATGAGTGTGCGAGGACGGATCATGCAAAACACAACCCCCTGGCCCCCTTTGCTAAGCGGGAATCGAGTTGGCGAGTGCGCTGGGGGCGGCGGACGCGTACCCTCACCCCCGACCCCTCTCCCAAGAGGAGAGGGGAGTGAGTGTCTTTCCCGCGGAGGCGGGAATCCAGGTTGGCTGTAGTTTCTGCGAACAAGTAGAGACGCGGCAGGTCACAATCCCGCGCAGGAGGGTGACGAGGAGATCGCAGCGGCAGAGGTGTGCGGGAACAAGACCTGCCGCGGCGAGGGGCGCGGGCGGGGACGAGCCCCGCCCCTACGGGGAGCGATTGGTGCGGAAGGTCGGCGAGTCCGACTGAAGTCGGAGCTACGGAAATTCGAGAATTGGGATTGTAAGGATCAGGTCCAGTGTTGGGATTGCAGGGATCCTGACCTACCGGTGGCGCGGAGGGTGCAGGCGTTTGACATCGGCGCTTGCGCGGCGGATTCAACAAGTCTATTATTAACTCATGCGAATTGCGATTGGCGCGGACCACAAGGGATATCCGCTGAAGGAGCATCTGAAGGCGCTGCTGGAGCGGCTGGGACATCAGGTCACGGATTACGGCACGAATTCGGAAGAATCGACCGATTATCCCGATTATGCGATGCGGGTAGCGCACGCGGTGGCGAATCGGGAGGTGGAGCGCGGGATCACGGTATGTTGGAGCGGCAACGGGGTGAATATGGTGGTGAACAAACTGCCGGAGATTCGCGGCGCGCTGGCGTTGACGACGGAGATGGCGGTGCTGTCGCGGCAACACAACGACTCGAACGTGCTGTCGTTGGGATCGAAGTGGGTGACGCAGGAAGTTGCCGATCAGATTGTGAAGGCGTGGCTGGAGACGGAGTTTGAAGGGGGACGTCATGAGCGGCGAATCAAGAAATTTTCGATTAAGAGATAAGCAGCGTATTCCAAGCACATGACCCAGGGGTGGGCAGATGAAACCGTGAAGGCGTGGCTGGAGACGCAGTTTGAAGGGGACGGCACGACCGGCGGATTAAGAAGTTTTCCATCAAGCGATAGGCAGCTCGCGCGGGATTAGTCGACGCGAGCCGCATCAAGTTGGAACCGAAGCGTAAGCGGCGGAGGGATCACGCCTTCTGCACAACCGCCATGACGACGGTGATGCGGTTGTCGGCGAAGTTGCGGATGACATTGTCGAACTTCGGTTTGAAGGCGTCACCCATCAACAGAGCAGGTCCGACCGGTGGACGATCACCGTTGCGCATTTTCTCCATTGCGACTTTCATCCATTCAACCGAGTGCTGCGACTTGTCGTGCCATTCGAGGACCTTGAAGCCGAGATCAGTCAGGATGGTGCGAACACGGTCGGGAGTTGCGAGGAAGCTGATGGCGCTTTCATCGGCCCACGGTACGGGAAAATACAGCGGCGAGGCCGGGCCGGCGAAAATGTCGTGGAACGCGAGGCGGCCGCCGGGTTTGAGGACGCGGGCGATTTCGCCGTAGAGACCGCGCTTGTCGGCGATATTCATCTGCGCATGCTCGGTCCAGGCGACATCGAAAGCGGCATCGGGGAAAGGGAGTTGCAAGGCGTCGCCCTGGCGGAACTCGACTTTGTCTTCGAGGTGGACGAGTTTGGTGAGGCGATTGGCGGTCGCGATGAATTCGGGCGTCAGGTCGATGCCGATCGGGTGGACGCGGCGGGTGGCGGCCAGATAGCGCGCCGAGCCGCCGATGCCGCAGCCGACATCGAGCACCAGTTCGCCGGGCTGGAGCTGGACACGGTCGGCGAGTTCCTCGGTGGCTTCACGGCCACGGATGTGGAATTCGTCGACGAGTTTGAGATCTTCATAGGTGAGCCGGTCGGGATCCTGGCCGGCGGCGTGAAACGCGCTAATGATGCTGTTGTACAGCTCCCGTTTACCATAGTGGCTTTCCACCGTCTCATGCGGCATTGACATAGACATCATCCTTCGAAAAGGGGTTGGATTGAAGAGTTTAGGAATCCATAATATCTATTATACATTCCTGACCGGATCGGTCGCAGCAGAAATTTCAACCGAGCCAGAGGGCGCGAGAGCGGTTGCATCGAGGTTTGAGAAGCATATTTTGGGGGCATGAACATGGACAAACACCGGATTCCCGGCTGGATCGCGATTATCCTGCTGACGATCATAACCTCGTTCTGGGTCTTCTGGAGTTTCATGGAGCTGTACTACGAGGGCTGGGGTCTGCCGCTGCATATGGCGATCCGCTACGTGGCGCCGGCGGCGATTTGTTTGGTTTTGACCGGATTATGCCTGCTGTGGCCGCGGGTCGGCGGGGCGGTGATCATCATCATCGGCGTGTGGTTCGGTATTTGGTGGATGCAATTGCAAATCAGCCGGGGGTTGAAGGACCCGGTCGGGATTTTCGTGACGCTGTTTTTGAGCGCGGGCCTGGCAGTGATCGGCGTGTTGTTCTGGATCGACGCGCGGCTGGCGAAGAAGTATCCGCTGGATGCGAGTGTTCCGCGCAATTGGTTTCGGCGGAATGCGCGCACGATCGTGGCGACGGCGATACCGCTGGGGATTGCGGCGGGTGCGACGATCGGGAATCTGCCGATTCTATTGACGCGGCAGGATGACGGCATCCGCACCGAGCGGCTGATCAAGGGGAACGGCGTGCGGCTGATCTGGGCGCCGGAGGGTCCGGGTTGGGCACGCGGATCGGAGGGTGCGGGAAGCAATCTCAATTGGAACGAGATTGCGCTCTACGGCTTGCCGCCGGTGGGATTTGATTTGAAAGCGAAGGACGCATTCCGAATGGCGACGCAAGCGGAGATGGATAGCCTCTGTCTGTGCCGCTATTTGTCGGCGGACGGCAAGACGCTGATGGAGACGCCGCAGGATGTCTGGCGGATGCCGACGGTGCATGAGGTGGTGCGCTCGCTGGTGAAGCACGGCACCAACGCCGGATGCGAGTGGGATTCGGTGTCGAACTATGCCGACTGCGACGTAATTCCCGACAAGGAATCGCCGTTGTGGGCGACCGATTACTGGCCGATCTATTTGTGGACCGCGACGGAGCACGATTCGGCGGAGGCGTATTTTGTGGGATACAATGGCCGCGCAGTGACGTATCAGAACAAGTTTTGGGGCAATCCGCGGCACGGATATCGGTGTGTGCGGGAGGTGGATACGGAGGCGGAGAGTTCGCAGTGATGCGACGGGAGACTACAGCGCCCTCACCCCCGGCCCCTCTCCCAGAGGGAGAGGGGAGTAGCGTTGTTTGGCAAGTGCGGTGAGTGCGGAGTTAGCGGCAAGGACGGCGGGGAGAGGAAGGTCATGATGGTGCATCTGAGAGCGGAAATTGTGCAGACGGCGGTGCTTATCAATGAACGCAAGCAGGCGCTGATCTTGCGGCGGCCATCGGGGAAATGGCAGCTTCCGGGTGGACGGCTAAACGCAGGCGAACAGTGGGACGAAGGACTGCGGCGGGAGATTCGCGAAGAGACGGGGATCGATGATGTCGAAATCCTGTCGATCATGATGCTCGACAATTGGATTTACGAGGGCGTGCCGATGTACGGCGTGTTCCTTTTGTGTCGGACCCGACAAGAGGTTGCCGCGTTGAGCCGCGATCATGTGGAGTTTCATTGGGTAAGCGCGCAGGATGATTTGACCGCGATCGACTTCTGGCATGATAGCTTGCGGATATTGGTTGAGCGGGCGCTGCAGCTGCGGTAAGGTGAGGCCGCT